>NZ_JAINRE010000046.1 GCF_020400595.1 Streptomyces naphthomycinicus
TGAAAATGTGCTTGGTCGTCCTGGGCGCGCTGGGCGCGCCGGGGCGGAAGGCGGCGGGCGGCGGCATGGCCAAGAGGGGGCTCCCGTGGTCGCGGTGATTCGGGGGTGGGACCTAACGGCGGGGGGTGTCCGGGCCGGGGCCGAACTTGTAGGTGCGGGTGATGATCCCGGTGTCCAGGTCGAGCACGTCCTCGGCAGGTCCGAGGACGTCGACGAGGAAGCCGTAGACGTCCGTCTCGTGCGGGAGGCACACCTCCGCCAGGAGGTTGTACGGTCCCGTGACGGCGGTACAGGAGTGCACGTCCCGGTGCGCGGCCAGGGTCGCGCTCACCTTCTCCAGCCCCGCCGGGCGGACCTTCAGCCGCAGCAGCGCCCGGGCCGGCCGGCCCAGCGGGGCGGGGTCCACCACGGTGCGCAGTCTGAGCACCCGGCGTTCCAGCAGCGAAGCGACCCGGCGGCCGGCCGTGGCCGTGGAGAAGCCCAGCTCTCTGGCCAGGTCGGCGAGGGAGGCCCGGGCGTTGTCCCGCAGCAGTCCGGCGACCCGTTCGTCCGTGGGCGTCAGGTCGTACCGGTCCGCGAGCGTGGGCAGGGGCTGGACCAGGCTGGCCCGCAAGAGCTTCTCCTCCTCGTCGGTGAGGACCGGGGCGTACCACTCCGCCGTCGTCTTGAAGGGGCGCAGCGTGCGGCACACATCGAGCACCTCCGCGTCGGGGAGGTCCGGGACCCCCTCCGCCAGGGCATGCAGGAGCGGCCGGGTCGGCACCGCCAGCTCGCACCACAGCAGGCCCGTCGCGCCGCTCACTGCGGCGACGTTAAGCGCTTCCACGCGCCGAGCCAATGCGTCACCAACGGCTTCCAGACAACCGGGCCGGGACTTCAGACGCAGCCAGGCCGTCTGGCCGAGCGGGCAGCGCAACCGGTCGTACTCCACCGTGAAATGGACGATTTCCAAGGCCAGCAGGCGCTGGAGCCTACGGGCCACGGAGCGCTCGTGCTCGCCCAGGATGCGCCCCACCTCTGCCACGCCGGCCCGCGGGTTGATCTGGAGGGCAGCGACGATTCGTTGGTCAATTACATCGAGGATGTCGGAATCATTCATCGGGACCTCATGATGGCAGGATCTTTATCAAGAAGAACAGCGGTGTTGTCGCAACCGATCACATGAGACAGACTGTTGCATCGTCACCAAACGTGACGCGTGGTGAGCTTCTTGTATCCGCACAGGCCGGTCAGGCCGAGAGGACAGAGCTTGTTAGGCGAGAGCACCTCCGCAGCAGTCGACAACCCGGTCACCTCCCGTCAGTTCCGCTCCGTGATGGGCCATTTCTGTACCGGCGTCACCGTGATCACCGGCATGGGGGCCGAGGCGCCGACGGGTTTCACCTGTCAGGCGTTCTCCTCCCTGTCGCTCGACCCGCCACGCGTCGTGCTGTGCGTCAGCCGTACCTCGGTCAGCTGGCCCGCCATCAGCGGCGGCGCCTTCTTCTGCGTCAACGTGCTGGCGCAGCAGCAGCACGCGCTGAGCGACCGGTTCGCGCGCTCCGGCGGAGACAAGTTCCACGGTGTGGACTGGGACATGTCACCCGACGGCGTGCCCCGGCTCGCCGGCGCGTCCGCGTGGATCGACTGCCGGGTGCACACCGAGCACGACGGCGGTGACCATCTCGTCGTCATCGGCGATGTGCGCCGGCTCGACGCACCCGCCGAGACCCGCCCGCCCCTGCTGTACCACCGGGGCCGGTACGCACGGCTCGACGACACCCGCTGACCGGCGACTCCCGCGAGGAGGCCGGCAGCCGGCACAAGTCCCGGCACGGCGCGTCCCGACGAACGGGCGGGAGCGCGGGCCGGCGCTGCCCGCTCCACCGGTCACCGGCGCCGCCGTACCCCTGATCCCGTACCGCCTGCCGGGCCGTCCGCACATGGCCCCAGGTCACGACCAGCCCTGCGTCCAGGGCCTTTCCTTCCCCGAAGAGGAGCACCGCACATGGCGGAGAACATCGTTGTCGACGTGCCCGCACCGGCGGACGGCGTCCTGAGCGGCCTCGACGTGTTCGTCGGCGGCCCCATCCAGCACGCCATCCTGAGCACCGGGTTCGTAGGCGGATTACAGGACGCCATCACCACGGCCATCGGCACCGTCGGCGAACACGGTGCCACCGTCTTCTCGGCGCACGTGGTGGAGAAGTTCGGCGAGCAGACCGCGGCCTTCACCCCGGAGCAGGTGTCGGTGCGCGACTTCCGCTGGATGAAGAAGTGCGACGTCTTCGTCCCCGTCCTGCCGCTGCTGGACGACGGCACGCTGCGCCGCACCGACGGCACCCATGTCGAGCTGGGCTGGGCCACGGCACTGGGCCGGCCCATCGTGATGATCACCAGGCAGCCGTTCGCCGAGTCCGCGAGCCATCTGCTGAAGGGCCTGCACCGGGTGGGCGCCGTCCAGGTCATCGACTTCGACGACTTCACCCAGAAGCCCGCGCTGCTGGTGGACGCCGTCCTCGCGGCCACCGAGCGGCAGCGCGAGGCGATCGGCGCCGGCCTCGTCGCCTGACCCGCCCAGCGCCCCGCAATCATCCGCCGGACGGAGTGAGAAGTGCCCGACATGGCCGTACTGGGCCTGCCGATCGCCAATCCCGTGATCGTGGGATCCGGGTTGCTGACGGACCAGGAACGCAACATCCGCAGACTGATCGAAAGGGGAGCCGGTGCCGTAGTCACCAAGACCATCCACCCCAGCCCGCCGACCGGGCTCGACGAACGCATCCTGCGGCTGCCCGTCGGCATGCTGAACAGCACCACGTACTCCAAACGCCCCGTCAACCACTGGCTGGGAGTGCTGCGTTCGTTCGCGGAGGACGCTCTGCCCGTCATCGCCTCCGTGCACGCGGACACCCCCGCCGACCTCGCGGCCCTCGCCAAGGACGTGGAGGCCACCGGGTGCCGGGCGCTGGAGCTGGGCATCTCCTGCCTCAACGAGGAGGACGGCCTGGACGACGACAACCCCGACCGGGTCTACGCCTACACCGCCGAGACCCGCAGCCGCACCCGCCTCCCGCTCGCGGTCAAGCTGGCCATCGGCGAGGGCCTGCACGACCGGGTCCGCGCGGCCATCGCCGGCGGGGCGGACGCCATCACCGTCAGCGACACGATCGCCGGAGCCGCCGTGGCCCCGGCCACCGGCGACCTCGAACTCGGCGGCATCTTCGGCTACTCGGGCCCCGGACTGAAGCCCCTGGTCCTGGCCGCGGTGTGGCAACTGCGCCGGCGCGGCTTCGACCTGCCGATCCTGGCCAGCGGCGGAGTCGCCGGCGGCCGGGACGTGGCCGACTACCTCGCCGTCGGCGCGAACGCCGCCCAGGTCTACACGGCGCTGCACACCGACATGTACGACACCCTTCAGCGCATCCTCGCGGAGACCCGGGATCTCGTGGTCCCCGGGAGCCGGACACCGGCGGACCCCACACCGCAGGGGGCAGGGACATGAGCGGCGACGGCACCGCACCACGGCGGCTGACCGATCTGACGAGCACCCAGGTCACCGATGCCGTACGGGGCAGGACGGTGGTGTGGCCCGTCGGCGCCGTGGAGCAGCACGGCCCGCACCTGCCGCTCTCCGTCGACCTGCTCCTCGCCGAGGCCGTCGCCGACGGGATCGCCCGCGAACTCGACGCCTTCACCCTGCCCGCGCAGGCCGTGGGCGCCCGGTCGCTCCCGCAGAGCGGCGGCGGACTGCACTTTCCGGGCACCGTCCACGTCACCGGCGGCACGCTGATCGACTTCCTGCGGGAGACGATCACCTCGCTGGTCCGGCTGCCCATGGCCCGCCTCGTCGTCGTCAACGGCCACTACGAGAACGAACCGTTCCTCTTCGAGGCGCTGGACCAGGTCCGCCAGCGGGGCCTGCTGGACGGCACCGAGGTGTTCGCGTTCAGCTGGTGGAGCCTGGTGCGCGACACCTGGACCGACGCCGAGATCACCGCCTTCCCCGGCTGGCACGCCGAACACGCCGGCGTGACCGAGACCAGCCTGATGCTGCATCTGCACCCGGACCTCGTCACCGGCGAACGCCCGGACCACGACCGTCCGCCCCGGGCCGGTGTGTATCTGCACCCCGTCGACGTGGACCAGATCAGCAACCGCGGCATCCTCTCCTCGACCTCGGGGTCCAGTGCCGCGCTGGGCGAGAAGCTCCTGCGCCATGTCCTCGACGAGGCGGTCGCGCTGGTGCGCGAGGGCGAGGGGCTGCTCTTCGCCCAGGCCCGCCCCGACCGCCGCTCCCGCACCGGCGACCGCCGCGACCGCGCCGCCGAGCGCCGAACCGCACAGCCCGGAGGAGACCACCCGTGACCCGGAAGTTCCATCTCGCCTTCATCTTCAACTTCACCCCCGACGACTGGCAGGGCCCGTTCGGCACCGGCGGCTCCCCCTGGGACGGCCGGTTCCACACCGAGGTCGCCCAGGCCCTGGAGCGGGCCTGTTTCGACTATGTGATCGTCGAGGACAAACTGATGGTGCCGGAGAGCTACGGCGGCACCTCGGAGGCGGCCCTCAAGCAGGCCATGGTCGTCCCCAAGCACGACCCGGTGCCGCTCGCCGTGGCCATGGGACTGGCCACCAGCCGCCTCGGTATCGTGGCCACACTGTCCACCCTGGCCTACCCGCCGTTCATGACCGCCCGGCTCTCCTCCACCATGGACAGCATGCTCGCCGGACGGTTCGGCTGGAACATCGTCACCAGCGCCGAGGACCTGGCCGCCCGGAACTTCGGCCTGGACAAGCTGCCGCCGCGGGACGTCCGCTACGAGATGGCCGACGAGTACGTCGACGTCGTCAAGCAGCTGTTCGCGTCCTGGGACCCCGACGCGGTCGTCCTGGACCGGGACAACGGCGTCTACGCGGACCACACCAAGGTCCGGCCCGTCCACTTCCAGGGCAAGTACTTCAGCGTGCGCGGACCGCTCAACACGGTCCCCTCGCCCCAGCACCGGCCCGCGTTCGTCCAGGCCGGCGCCTCACCGCGAGGCCGGGCGTTCGCGGCCCGCAACGCGGACTCCATCATCGCCATCGCCAGCGGACCCCGGAGCATGAAGGAGTTCCGCGACGACGTACGGCGCCGCGCCGAGGAGAACGGCCGCGACCCGGACTCCGTCAAGGTGCTCTTCTGTGTGACACCCACGCTCGGCGAGACGGAGCGGGACGCCCGCGAGAAGCAGGCCCGCGCCGTGTCCTCCCCGCAGTTCATCCAGGACATCCTGGCCCAGGTGTCGGCCCTCACCGAGATCGACTTCGCGCAGTTCGACCTCGACAAGCCGCTGCCGTACGAGCTGACCACCAACGGCGAACGGGGCACGCTCGACAAGTTCCAGCAGTGGGGGAGCGGCAAGACCCTGCGGGAACTCGTCATCGACGGAGCCGGCGGGCTCGTGTCCTCCGTGGACCTGGTCGGCACACCGGACCAGGTCGCCGAACGGATGGGTGAGGTGATGGAGGAAGTCGGCGGTGACGGCTTCATGATCACCACACCGCTGCTCCGGCTGAACCGGCGCTATATCGCCGAGGTCACCGACGGACTCGTCCCCGCGCTCCAGCGGCGCGGACTGACCCGGACCGTCTACACACCAGGCAACACCCTCCGGCAGAATCTGGCGGAATTCTGACGGCCGCCCCTCGCATATTCACCGGCCCGGCCTTTCGCCGGTATTTCCCGGGGCGGCGGATCCGTGCGCCGGAATTCACGCCCTGATCCCGGCGGGCCGTCCGGCTCCCGCTCTCAGACCGGGGGCCGGGAGCCGGACGCCGCCGCGTCCCGCACCCGCTCGCGGTACCAGTGGCCCCACTTGTCCAGCTCCTCGGTGATGGCGTCCAGGCTGTGGCCGACATCGGTGAGGGCGTATTCCACCCGCGGCGGCACCTCCCGGTACACCGTCCGCGAGACCAGCCCGTCCTCCTCCAGCTCGCGCAGCTGGCGGGTCAGCATGCGCTGGGTGACGCCGGGCAGGGCGCGCCGCAGTTCGCCGAACCGATGCGTACCGGTCACCAGCTGTTTCAGAATGGCCAGTTTCCAGCGGCCCCCCAGAATCTCCATCGCGAACTCGACGGCGCACTGATCCGGTGAATCCTCGACCCTCGAACGCACCGCTGACCTCCATTGGTATACGGAGTGGCACTAGGCCACAGAAAAGACCGTACTTGCGGCCCGAGTTGGTACCTCCAGAAACTGAGAATATGTCACACAAGGAAGCGCCGGCCGTGCCGCGCACGGTCGGCGAGACGGCGGAGCCGGAAGAAGCGGCCCGGGTCCATCGAAGGCGCTGGCTGGTGCTCGCCGTGGTGTCGGGCAGCCTGCTGCTGTGCGGAACCGACCTCACGGTGCTGCACGTCGCCGTGCCCCGGATGAGCCAGGAACTGGAACCGTCGCCCGCGCAGCTGCTGTGGATCGTCGACGTCTACTCCCTCACCCTCGCCGCGCTGCTGGTGACCTGCGGCACCCTCGGCGACCGGATCGGCCGGCGCCGCATGGTGCTCAGCGGCTTCCTCACCTTCGGCCTCGCCTCGACGGCATGCGCCTTCGCCACCACCACCGCCCAGCTGATCGCGGCCCGCGCCGCGCTGGGCGTCGGCGCGGCCATGATCATGGCGTCCACGGTGGCGATCATCCGGGTCGTCTTCACCGACGACCGCGAGCGGGCCGTCGCCATCGGCATCTGGACCGCCGCGCACAGTGTCGGCGCGACCATCGGCCCCCTCGTCGGCGGACTCGTCACCGAGAAGTGGGGCTGGGGCGCGGTCTTCCTGATCAATGTGCCCGTCATCGTGGTCATCCTGGCCGTCGGCGCCCGGGTCATCCCCGAGTCCCGCAACCCGCTCCCGCGCCGATGGGACGTGACCAGCGTGGCGCTCTCCGTCACCGGTCTGGCCGGTGTGGTCTACGCCCTGAAGCAGGCCGGCGAACACGCGGGCGTCGACGCCGTCGTCCTCGTCACCGCCGTCGCCGGTGCCGTCCTGCTGTACGTCTTCGTCCGCCGCCAACGCCGCATCCCCGAACCTCTGCTGGACTTCACCCTGTTCCGGGAACGCCGGTTCACCACCGCGACCCTGTGTGTCATCGGCTGCTTCGGCAGCTATGTCGCGCTGCTGTTCTTCCTCACCCAGTGGCTCCAGCAGGTCGGCGCCTACTCCCCGCTGCGCGCCGGTCTGGCGCTCATGCCGCTGGCCGGCGCCAACGCGGTCGGCGCGGTGACGGCACCCTGGGCCGCCGGCCGCTGGGGCAACCGGTGGTCGCTCACCGCCGCGCTCGCCCTGTTCGCCGCCGCCATGGCCGTCATCGCCCTCACCGGCGACACCGGCCACTACGGTGCCCTGCTCGCCCCGCTGGTCTGCGCCGGATACGGCGCCGGCATCGTCATGACCCTCGGCGCCGACTCCATCATGAGCGCGGCCCAGCCCGAGCGGTCCGGAGAGGCCGCCGCCATCCAGGAGACCTCCTTCGAGCTCGGCGCGGGCCTAGGCGTCGCCGTCCTCGGCACCGTCCTGACCGCCGCCTACCGCACGGGCCTGCCCGCCGTCCCCGGACTCGGCACCGGCGAACGCGCCACGGCCGAGGAGTCCTTCGCGGCGATGGAAGGACTGGCCCCGCACCTGCCGGACCGCACCGCCGACGCCCTGCTGCGCGCCGGGCAGCACGCCTACGACCGCGGATTCACCGCCGTGACCGCCCTCGCCGCTCTCGGGCTGGCCGGCACCGCACTGCTGGCGGCCCTGCTGCTGCGCCCCCGCCCGGCGGACGACTGAACCACCGGCGCAGGCTTGAGGACACTCCGCGGGGATACCCGCCCGGTATGGCGAAGCTGCATGTACCACGGAGACACCACCGGCAGGCCGCCGACGACACCCCGGCGCCGCGCATACCGGCGCCGGAGGAGGCCGGACCCGACCAGGAGGTCGAGCGGCTCGCGCCGGACACCCCGGCCAAGCTGCCCCGGCGGGCGTGGGCCGCGGCCCTGAAGGGCTCACTGCGCGAGTTCCGGGACGACGAGCTGACCGACCGCGCCGCGGCACTCACCTACTACGCGGTCCTCGCCCTGTTCCCGGCCCTGCTGGTGCTGGTCTCGCTGCTGGCCGTCGCGGGCCGGTCGGTCACGGACCGGGTGATCGACAATCTCCAGGACCTCGCCCCGGGCCCGGCCCGGGACATCGTCACCCAGGCCGTGCGGCAACTCCAGAACGGCGCGGGCACCGGCTCGGTCCTGGCGGTGATCGGCATCGTGCTGGCGGTCTGGTCGGCGTCCGGCTACGTGGCCGCCTTCATGCGCGCCGCCAACGCCGTCTACGACATGCCCGAGGGCCGTCCGATGTGGAAGATCCTCCCGGTCCGCGTCGGCGTCACCGTCGTCCTGATGGTGCTCGCCGTGGCCAGCGCGCTCATCGTGGTCTTCACCGGCGGCATGGCCCGGCGCGCCGGGCAGCTGCTCGGCATCGGCGACACGGCGCTGACGGTGTGGTCGATCGCGAAGTGGCCGGTGCTGGTGCTGCTCGTCGTCGTGATGATCGCCATCCTGTACTGGGCGACACCGAACACCAAGGTCAAGGGCTTCACCTGGGTCACCCCCGGCAGCTTCCTCGCGCTGCTGATCTGGATGATCGCCTCCGCCGGCTTCGCCTTCTACGTCGCCAACTTCGCCTCCTACAACAAGACCTACGGCACCATGGCCGGCGTCATCGTCTTCCTCGTCTGGTTGTGGATCTCCAATCTGGCCATCCTGCTGGGCCTGGAGTTCGACGCGGAGACCCTGCGCCAGCGGGCCATCGCCGGCGGTCATCCGCCCACGGCCGAGCCCTACACCCGGCCGCGCGACACCAGGACGTGGGACGAGGAGGACGTGCGCCGCCTGGACGAGACCTGACGCGCACGCCCCCCTGCCGTCACGCCGAGTATCCGCCGTCCACCGAGAACTCCGCGCCCGTCACGTACGCCGCCTCCGGCCCCGCCAGGAACGCCACCATGGACGCCACCTCCTCGGCGGTGCCGAAGCGGCCCAGGGCGGTCATGGCCGCCTGGCCGGACGCGTACGGGCCGTCCGCGGGATTCATGTCGGTGTCGGTCGGGCCCGGGTGCACGACGTTCGCCGTGACACCGCGCCCGGCCAGCTCCCGGGCCAGGGCCTTCGTCAGCCCCACCACGGCCGCCTTGCTCATCGCGTACAGCGTGGCGCCCGGCCCCGGCACGCGTGCGGTGACGCAGCTGCCGATGGTGATGATCCGCCCGCCGGGGCCCATGAGCGCGGCGGCGGACCGGGCGGCCAGGAAGGCGCCGCGCACGTTCACCGCCAGGAGCCGGTCGACATCGGCCAGGGACAGGCTCTCCAGCGGTCCCATCAGGCCGACGGCCGCATTGTTCACCAGGACGTCCAGCCCGCCCAGCTCCTCGGCCGCGCGCCGCACCGCCCCGGCCGCCTCCGCAGCGTCCGCGGAGTCCGCACGCAGGGCCACGGCCCGCCGCCCCAGCGCCTCGATGTCCCGTACGACGTCCTGCGCCGCGTCCTTGCCGTGCACATAGGTCACGGCCACGTCCGCGCCCTCCCGTGCCAGGCGCAGCGCCGTCGCCGCGCCGATGCCCCGGCTGCCGCCGGTGACCAGTGCCGTCCTGCCGTTCGGATTCGCTCGTGAAGTCATGACCCCATCCCATCCGAGGAGCGCGCGGAGCACCGGCGGGGAACGGACATCGACCTCGGCGGGCGCCGCCCGGTCAGCCCTGGCCCGCCCCGCGCGGGCTGATCAGGCCGCTCTCGTAGGCGAGGATCGTGGCCTGCACCCGGTCGCGCAGCCCGAGCTTGGACAGCACGGCGTTCACATGGCTCTTCACCGTGCCCGTGGTGACACCGAGTTCGGCGCCGATCTCCGCGTTGGTCAGACCGGAGGCGATCTTCAGCAGAACCTCCCGCTCCCGCTGGGTGAGCCGGCCGAGGAGCCCGCCCGTCGCGGCCGGCGGCGGGGCACTGCGCGCGAAGGAGTCGATGAGGCGGCGGGTCACCACGGGGGCCAGGATGCCGTCACCGCCCGCCACGACCCGGATCGCGGACAGCAGCTCCTCGGGCCGGGCGTCCTTCAGCAGGAACCCGGACGCTCCCGCGCGCAGCGCCTCGTACACGTACTCGTCCAGGTCGAACGTGGTGAGCACCAGCACCCGCGGCCCGTCGGCCGACGCGGTGATCAGCCGGGTCGCGGTGAGCCCGTCCATGCCCGGCATCCGGATGTCCATCAGGACGACGTCGGCCTCCCCGGCCGCGGCGAGCGACACCGCCGTCGCACCGTCACCGGCCTCGGCGGCCACCGCCAGATCGGGTTCGGCGTCCACGATGGCCGCGAATCCGGCCCGGACCACGGCCTGGTCGTCGACGACGATCACGCGTATGGCGACGGGGACACCTCCTGGACAGGGGCCGGTACGGCACCGGCCGGCAACGACACCCGTAGCGTACCGGCCGGCTCGCACAGGATCCGGCCCTCACCCGCGGCGACCTGCACCCGCAGGCGTTCGGCGACCGGACCCGCGACGGCGAGCCGCACCCCCGTCACCGTGATCCGCAGCGTGCCCCGGCGCCGCCGCAGGCTCACCCGCGCCGGACCCGGGTCGCCCGCGCCGAGGGCCGCCTCGACGATCCGGTACACCGAGACCTGCACGGACGGCGGCAGCTCCCGGGTGGCCTCCGCGAGCCCCCGCACCCGTACGTCGCGGCCACCGGAACGCAGCGCCCGGCACAGCGCGTCGAGGTCCGCGGCGGTCGGCGACGGAGCGAGCCGGCCGCCGGGCCCCGCGTCCTCGCCCCCGGCGTCGCCCAGCCCGTGCAGCATCTCCCGCATCGCGGTCAGCGCCGCCCTGGCCGTGCCGGCCACCTCCGCCAGCTCGCCGCGCCGGGCAGCGCCGACCAGCGCGCCCGTCTGCGTCAGCACCGCGTCGCGCAACGTGGCCGCCAGCCGCCGCCGTTCGGCCTCCGCGGCCCGGTCCGCCTGCCACATCGAGCTGGCGAGCGCGAAATCGTCGTAGGCCAGGGCACGCAGCCGGCGCCGCCGGACGAGCACGCCGCCACCCCAGACGGCCGTGAACACCGGGGTCAGCAGCACCGACAGGACGAACGCCATCAGCGCGGCCTCACCCGGCCCCGTCGGCTCACCGGCCATCGACCCGTCGGCGCCCGACGCGGCCGTCACGGCACCGGCCGCCCCGAGCGTCGCCGCCACCGGCGCGGGCCAGGTACGGCCGGGCCCCCGCCCGTAGGCCGCGACCGAATACACGGCCAGCGTCTCCACGAGCGTCCCGCCGACGAGGAACTGCGCCGCCTGCGAGGGAAGCCGGGCCGCGACGACGGTCACCGGCCCCAGCCAGGCCGTCGCCAGGACGGCGGAGAAGACGGCCCAGGGGGCACGTCTGCGCCAGAGCAGCGGCAGCGCGTGCAGCACCAGCAGCCCCGCCACGGTCAGCAGCGCCGGCAGCGCGGCGTACCGCGCGGCGGCCGGCCAGTCCTCCGTGAGCGCCGGCACACAGGACACGGGCAGGATCATCCCGGCGAACATCAGGGCGGGATCGGCGAACCGCTGCTCGCGCAGCACGTCACGCCGCCACTCGTGCTCGTCCGGCCGCCGCGGCGCGGCGCCGTCGGGCAGCGTCGCGCGCACCCGCCAGCCGCCCTCCCGGGTGGGGCCGGCGGTCAGTTCGCCGCCGACCGAGGCGGCCCGCTCCCGCATCCCGGCCACTCCGCGCCCCGCGCCGAGACCCCCCGCACTCTGCGGCCCGGTGCGGGGCGCCGCGTTCTCCACGGTCAGTTCCAGCACACCGGCCACCCGCCGGACACACACCTGGGCGGCGGCGCCGGGCGCGTACCGCAGCGCGTTGGTGAGGGCCTCACGGACGATGCCGTGGACCGCCTCGGCCGCCGGACCGGCGAGATCGTCGGGGAGCCGCGCGGTGACCGGACGGCCCAACCGGCCGAACCCCGCCACCAGTTCCTCGATCCGTCCGCTCATCGGCCGGTGGTCCGGCCGGTCGGCGTCCCGCAGCAGCCCCACGAGCCGTTGCAGCGCCGTGAGGGTCTCGGCGCCGGTGCGCTCCGCGAACGCCAGCGCCTCGGCGGCCAGGTCGGGTCTGCTGTCCTGGAGCCGGCGCGCGGCATCGACGCTCACCACGACCGAGGTCAGATGATGGGCGCTCACATCGTGCAGCTCCCGGGCCAGTCGCCGCCGCTCGTGCTCGCCCGCCAGCCGCCGGGCCTGCTCCGCCCCGGCCAGCCGCCGTGTCGCGGTCAGCCGGCCGGCCAGCCAGCGGCGCCGCGCCTCGCCGAGCCCCGCGCACAGCACATACACACCCAGGGCGAGGGCCATGTTCGACAGCAGCGTGGCCCGTGGGCCCTCCTGCACGGCGGCCAGCACCCATTCGACGCCCACGACGGCGGCCACCGCCCGCACCGTCACCGGGACGGGACAGCGCACGGCGACCGAGTACAGGGCGATCAGCGGACCGAGACCGAGATAGCCGTCCGGGCAGGCCAGCCCGCCGACGAACACGGCACCCAGCGTCCAGGCCAGCGCCCGCAGGGGGGTGGTCCGGCGCCGCCCCAGCGCGGCCGTCTCCACGGACAGCGCGCACACCACACCGAGCAGGCCCGGCACGCCGGGTGTGCCGTCCAGGCCCACCCCGAGCGAGAGCAGGGTGCCCTGCCCGGCCGCCAGCAGCAGGGGCAGCAGCCAGTTGCGTATCGTTTCCATGTCGCCGACGAGCGTAGAGGCCGCCTCGTGCAGCGGACACCGACCCGGGGCGGAGCCTCGTCTCCAACCAGGGATAGAGACACCCCCCGGGGAGGGGGACGGCGGATCGTGCCGCAGGCCGATGGCGCGCACGGACGTCTTTGGGCAGGCTGACCGGCATGACCCAGCCACAGCTCGCCGAGCAGCTCCCGTACCACCGTCTCGCCCGCCTCTCACCCCGCTACCGGTGGTGGCGGCCGCTGCTCGGGACACTCGTCGTGGCCGTGGCCTACCTGATCACGGTGATCGTCCTCATGGTCTTCGCCGCGGCCCTTGCCGCGCACCTGGGCTACTCCGAGGACGCGGACGGCTGGCCGGAGTTCGGGCCCGTCGCGGGCACCGCCGTGGACCTGCTCACGATCGCGGCGGGGATACCCGTCCTGCTGCTGGTCGTGCGCTGGACGGGAGCGCGCCCGGCCGGGACGGTCTCCTCCGTCACCGGCCGGCTGAGATGGCGCTGGCTGGCGCTGTGTCTGCTGACCGCCGCGCCGATCCTCGCCCTGGCCATGGGCGGCATGTTCCTGCTGCCCGCGGACGCGGGCGAGCCGGACAGCCAGTGGGCGGGCTGGGCGGCCTTCGGGCGTGCCCTCGCCATGCTGGTGGTGCTCGTGCCGTTGCAGGCGGCCGCCGAGGAGTACGTCTTCCGTGGCTGGCTGGCACAGGCCGCCGGTGCGTTCCTGCGCTCGCCGTGGGCCGCGTTCCTGCCCCAGGCCGTCCTGTTCGCCGCCGCCCACGGCTGGGGCACGCCCTGGGGCTTCGCCGACCTGGTGGTGTTCGGGGTGGCCGGGGGCTGGCTGACGTGGCGGACGGGCGGACTGGAGGCGTCCATCGCCCTGCACGCCGTCAACAACCTCCTCGCCTTCGGCATATCGGCGGCCGTCGTCGACGGGCTCAGCAGCGACGAGACGGCGGCCGACGCGAACTGGCAGGTGGTGGCGCTCGACGTGCTGGGCATCGCCCTGTACACGGCGGCCGTGGCGTGGTGGCTGCGCCGCCGCCGGCTGGAGCGCACGGCGCCGGCACCGCTGCCGCCGGTACAGCCGCCGGCCTTCGCGACGGCGTACGCCTACGGCAACGGTGTCCCGGTGCCGCAGCCGTGGCCGGGACGCCCGGCCGCCGGCGCCCCCGCGCAGCCGTGGACGGGACCGGGAGGGTGGGGCCCGGCCGTCGCGCCGCCGTGGGCGGGATCGGGGGGCCAGAGCCCGGCCGTCGTCCCGCCGTGGCCGGGACAGCCGGCACCGGCCACGGCCGCTCCGGCACCGGCCACGGCCGCTCCGGTACCGGGCCCGGTCTCTCCGCCCGCCGTTCCGGCTCCGGGTGCGGCCTCTCCGCTCGCTGTTCCGGCTCCGGGCGCCGCAGTTCCGCCCGGTGTCCCGGCTCCGGGCACGGTCTCTCCGCCCGCCGCCCCAGCCCCGGGTGCGGACCTTCCTCCCGCCGCTCGGGGCGCCGAGGAGGACGGTGCGGACCGGAGATGAGCCGCGGCCGGCCTCCCGCGCCGCACCGGTTCACGCCGCCCCTGCCGCCCCGCCGGTCCGCCGGTCCCGTCCGGTCAGCCGACGCGGGCGGCGATGGCCCGGGCGCACACCAGGGCCTCGGTGCGGGTCGTGTCCACCTCCAGGTCGTACGACACCCCCTCGTGCACCAGGGCGGCCTGCGCCGCGGCCATGCCCGGGGCCCGGTCTCCCCGGGCGATCTCCCGTGCCGCCGCGACCTCGGGTGCGCACCGCACGCCGACCCAGAGCACGGACAGTCCGTCGAGGGCCTTCCGCCACCGCTGCTGAGAGGCGGCTCCGCCGAGGAAGACGTCGTCGACGACGACCCTGGCGCCCGCGCGGGCCGTCGCCGCGACGCCCTCCATCCAGGCCGCCTCCAGCGCGCGGAAGTCCGCCCCGACCCGGACCCCGCCGTCCGCGGCGAACTCGATTCCGTCGTCCGCCCCCTGGAGCTTCGCGGGCAGCGCGTCGACCAGCGAGTCGATGCCGAACGCCAGCCAGGGGTCGGGCAGTACGGCTTGCAGGCACCGCGCGATCCCCGACTTCCCCGCGCTGGAACCCCCGTTGAGAATGATCACCTGAGTCGTCACCGTGCCACAGTACGGAGCCCTCCGGTACGGCGGTCAACGCATTTCGGCGACCGCTCCGGGCGCCGGAGGGGCCGCTGCCCTCGTCCGTGGCACCGCCGGTTCGCACCGAGCCGCCTCTCCCGTCCGCCGGGCGGCGCGCCTGTCCGCCTCCGCTGCCAGTGCCGGGCCGCGCTCCGGAGCGTGTCACGCACCCGGATCCGGCGGCGGTGGTGGCCGCGACATCGGCGGCGGCCCGATGACCAGGTCGTGCAGGCACACCGGAACAGCGGCTCGGCGTGCTGCACGCCCGGCTGGTGGAGGCCCCCGGCGACCGGGTCCGTATCCTCACCCAGGAGACACAGATCGGCCGCCCCGCCGCCGAACTGGCCCGGCAGACGCCGAACCCGATGCTGAACGGCCACCAGGCGTGGCTGGACGGCCTGGTCCGGGCCGCCGCCGGCCGGATCGGCGTCCGATCCGCACCGGGCCACCCGGGCGCACCGTCGGCGGACGGGAGTGTCCGGCCCGCCGAAGTTCCGCAATCCGTGGGAAGTTGACGTCATGACCGACAAGCTCACCGTGAGTGTCCTGGGTACCGGCATCATGGGTGCCGCGATGGCCCGCAACCTCGTGCGGGCCGGACACACCGTCCGTGCCTGGAACCGCACCCGCGCCAAGGCGGAACCGCTCGCCGCGGACGGCGCGCACGTCGCCGGCACGCCCGCCGAGGCCGTCGAGGGCGCCGACGTCGTCCTGACCATGCTCTACGACGGCCCGGCCGCGCTGGACGTCATGCGCGAGGCCGCGCCCGCGCTGCGCTCCGGCGCCGCCTGGGTGCAGTCCAGCACCGCCGGCATCGAGGCCGTCGACGAGCTGGCCGCCTTCGCCCGCGAGCACGACCTCGTCTTCTTCGACGCCCCGGTGCTGGGCACCCGGCAGCCCGCGGAAGCCGGCCGGCTGCTGGTCCTCGCCGCGGGCCCCGGCGAGCACCGTGCCGCCGTGACCCCGGTGTTCGAGGCGGTGGGTGCCCGTACCGTGTGGACCGGCGAGGACGGCGCGGCCGGTACCGCGACGCGGCTGAAGCTGGTCGCCAACAGCTGGGTCCTCGCGGCCACCGCCGCCGCCGGTGAGGTGCTCGCCCTGGCGCAGGCGCTCGACGTGGACCCGGAGAGCTTCTTCGACGCCATCGGCGGCGGCCCGCTGGACATGGGCTATCTGCGTGCCAAGACGGCGCTCATCCTCGACGGCCGGCTGTCCCCGCCCCAGTTCGCGGTGGCCACGGCGGCCAAGGACGCCCGGCTGATCGTCCAGGCGGGGCAGCGGCACGGCGTGCGCCTGGACGTGGCCGCCGCCGGCGCGGAGCGCATGGAGCGCGCCGCCGCGCAGGGCCACGCCGACGAGGACATGGCCGCCGCCTACTTCGCCAGCTTCGACCCCGCCGACCAGCCGTCCGCCTGACCAGCCGTCCGCCTGACGCGGGCCCCGGCATGTCCGAGCCGCCGCCCGTCGCGGCCGCGTAGCCCTGCGTCGGCCTGACGGCCTGCCAGGCGGTGGTGCGGCGGCTGCGCGTGTCCGCCGGTGACACCGTCCTGATCACCGGCGGCGCGGGCGGTGTCGGCGGCTTCGCCGTCCAGCCGGCGGCTCAGGCCGGGGTACACGTCATCACCACGGCGTCCGCCCGCAACGCCGAGTACGTCCGCAAGCTCGGCGCCCGGCCATGTCGTCGACCACGGCACCAAGGACGTGCCCGCCCGGGTCCGTGGACTCAACCGGCGGGCGGGACGTGGACGCGGTGGTGGACAGGGTCCGGGATCCATCTGGCCGGCTGACGGGGCGGCACCGGAGCCCGGCCCTTCGCCCCGCGCCCGCGGCGGGGCGAAGCGTGCTCAGTCGGCCGACCGCAGCAGCAGCTTGCCCGTCGAGGTGCGCCCGCCCAGCAGCCGGTGCGCCTCGGCGGCTTCGGAGAGCGGGAACTCGGCCGTGACCGGAAGGCTCACCGTGCCGTCGGCGACCGTGCGGAAGGCGCGCTCGGCGAGGGAGCGCAGGGCTCCGGGGGACGACTGCGCCAGGTTCAGGACGGAGAACGCCGCGACGGAACGGCCCTGCGCGGACAGCTCGGCCTGCCCGACGTGCCACGGCCCGGCCCCGCTCGCGTTGCCGAAGGACACCAGGCGGCCGTAGACGGCCAGGGTGTCGAGGCCGCGGCGCAGGGTGTCGCCGCCGATCGGGTCGAGCAGCAGGTCGACCCCCCGGCCGTCCGTGGCACGGCGGACGTCCTCGGCGAAGGCGGCGTCGGTGAACACCTCGTCGTAGCCGTGCCGCAGGGCGTAGCCGGCCTTGTCCAGGGAGGACACCACGCCGTACACGGCACCGGCACCCGCCGCACGGGCCAGTTGTCCGGCCACCGTGCCGACGCCGCCGGCCGCGCCGTGCACCAGGACGGTCTCGCCCGCGCGCAGCCGTCCCACCTCGTGCAGCAGGGCGTGGGCCGTCGGCAGGACGGTGGGCAGCGTGGCGGCGGTGCGCAGGTCCAGGCCCGGAGGGAGCGGGAAGACGGTGGCGGTGTCGGCGGCCACCACCTCCGCGTAGGCACCGCCGGGGACGAACGCGACGACCTCCTGCCCCGGCCGCAGCCCCTCGACCCCCTCCCCGAGGGCCCGGACCCGGCCGGAGACCTCAAGGCCGGGGCGGAACGGCAGCTCCGGTACCCGGTATCCCTCGGCGCGGGCCTTGAGGTCCGCGAAGTTCACGCCGGTGTAGGCGGCGTCGATGGTCACCTGTCCCGGCCCCGGCTCGGGGACCTCGGCCGTCACGACCTTCAGCACCTCGGGACCGCCGTACTCGTGGAACTCGACCGCACGCATGGGCAGCACGCGCCTCTCCGCAGAGTGTTCAATGGAAAGCGAACACGAGGACTGTATGATGTTCATCGAACACTCGGCAAGCGGCCGGGCACCTCGAAGTGGCCCGGCGGGTGCGACAGGACGGGAGAGGGCATGCCGAAGCAGGCGGAGGGCGGCAGTCACCGTGCGGCGCCGGTGCACGCGGATCCCGCGGACGTCTCGCTCCAGACCGCGCTGTCCGCGGTCGCCGATCCCGTGCGGGTCCAGCTGATCCGGGAGCTGGCGGGGTCCGCCGACTGGTCCCGCAGCTGCGGCAGTTTCGACGTGCCGGTGGGGAAGGCCGCGCTCAGCCATCACTTCACGGTCCTGCGCGGTGCCGGTCTGGTCGAACAGCGCGACGAGGGGCCGAGGCGGGTCAACCGGCTGCGCCGCGAGGAGTTCGACGCGCGCTTCCCCGGCCTGCTCGCCTTGCTCCTCCGCCCCGACGCCGACTGAACGGCCGCCGGGCGCACGGGAGCGGGCACACCGTGAATTCACCCGGAAGTGTGTCGGCCGTCGACGCACTCACGCGGAGGGGTGTCGGCCGTCGGCGCACCCGTGCGGAGGTGTGACGCATCCACGCGGAGGCGTGACGCACCCATGCGGAGGTCTAGACGCACCTATGCCGAGGTGTGACGCATCCACGCGGGGGTGTGTCGGCCGTCGACGCCTTCGCCGGCCTGCCTCGCGCACGGCACCCGGCTTCGTCCTCGACACCCAGACCCGCGCCCGCGTCATGGAGATCGCGCGCGGCCCCGACTGCCTGATCATCGAGGACGTTCCTCACGTCGTCCGGGTACCGGAGGGGCCGGGCCCCGGCCTCACCGACGCACGCGCGGGCGTGCGAGAGGCGGTGAGAGTCACGCGACGATGCCGGCGTCCTCCGTGGTGTTCTCCGCCGTGGCCTGCGTCGTTTCCGTCGGCACGGTGTAGAAGACGGACGAGCCCTGCTTGGTGCGCTGCGCGCCGTTCCTGGCCACGAGGTTCTCCAGGGTGGTCCGTACGACCTTGGTCTGGATCCCGCGGTCCGGATGTGCCCCGCCCAGCGCCTCGGTGACCTCCGCGGCGGACCGCGGTTCGCTCTGCTCGGCCAGGTGCCGCCGGACGAGTTCGACCAGCGTGGGCTGAGCGGCCTCGGAAGCGGCCTTCGCGGCCGTCGATTTGCGGGCCGTGGTTTTTCGGGCCGAGGTCTTCCCGGCCGTGGTCTTCCCGGCCGTGGTCTTCCCGGCCGTGGTCTTCCCGGCCGTCGTCTTGCCGGTCGGCTTCTTGGCGGCCGGCTTCTTGTCCGCCGTCTTCGCGGCCTCGGCGCGCGATGTGCCCCCGCTCTTCTTCCGCGGCGAGGGAACGACCGGGTTCCCCGCCTGCGCGGCGATGCCGAGGGCCTGCTGCATGTTCAGCAGGATGGCGTGGTCGTGTTGCAGGGAACCCAACTGCTCCTGGAGAGCAGCGATTTCGGCTGTGATGCGTTCCTGTTCCTTGAGATTGTGTTCGAGGTCGTTGGTCACTTGGCTGACATACTGAGAAGCCAATTCGGTGACGGGTCCAGCGCTTTCCGGCATGTTTTCCTCCGCTCCTGACGGGCGACACCTGGATGATACGGGTGGGTCGACCTGTTTTCACCGTTGGTGAGACGGTGATACCAGACCGACGGCCCGCTTCAGCCCCTGTTACCCGGCCCGTCACCACCAGTCAAGGGTCTCCTCGTCCGGTCGAACGTGCCGTGGGGCAGCCCGGTCCGGCGAGTGTACGAGCGCCACGGAGGTGTCGTGTCGCCAACACCGCGGCGCGGAAGGCATCGTCGTTGCCGTTGCCGTTGCCGTTGCCGTTGCCGTTGCCGTTGCCGTCGAAGGCGGAGGGGGACGGGCGCCGGCCCCCCGACGTCCGTGCGCCTTGAGGCCGGTGGCTACGATCGCGTCCCATGGCGGAGCGCGTACAAGGGGATTCCCCCGGTTCGGGACGGCTCATCCGGGCGGCCGCCGTCCTGGCGGGCCTGCTGCTCGTCGCCGGCGGCGAGGACTCCCTCGGCAAGCCCCCGCCGCGTCCGGCCGCACCCTCCGCCGTCACCGCCTGCCTGGAGAGGTCCGGGGAACTGGTCGCCGACGTGAACGACGACGGCCACCCGGACCGCGTCACCGACCCCTCCCGCCGGGGCGCCCGGCTGAGCATCGTCTTCGGCGCCGGCTCCGCCCACGAGACGAAGGTCCCGGTGTGGGGACTGGCCGACCGCACCGCGCGCCGGCAGGAGTATGTGCGCGCCGCCGTGGCCGACTTCGACCGTGACGGCTGGAGCGACCTGGTCGTCGTCGCGGGGGAGGAGCAGGCCGGCGACGACCCGGTCCCGCCCCGCGTGGCCGAGTTGCGGCTGGGCCCCTTCTCCGACACCGGCCGTGCCCGGCGGATCGTCCAGCTCGACCTGGAAGCCACGAAGGACATCGCGGTAGCCGACTACAACCACGACCGGTACCCCGACCTGGCGGCGTACACCTACACCGGCGACGGCACCTACGTCACCCAGGCCCGCCTCGGCGACCCACGCACCGGGCTCGCGTCCGACACCGGCACCTACACCACGGATGCGGCGGGCACCGGCTACGACCCCCCGGCCGACCTCTCCCCTTCCGGTCTCGCGCCGTTCTACCCGGGCTGCGGGACACACCGGACGCCGGGCTGACCGCCGGCCCCGGCCCGGCCTCGGCCGGCGTGGCGCTCCCCGCCGATCACCCGAGAACGAGCGGAAGTCTCCCGGCCAGGCCGCCCAGTTCGGCGCGCTCGGCGGCGGTGGGGTCGCGGCGTCCCGTGCCGACCCGCAGGGCGTCCTGGTCGGACCACGACGCGGGGAAGGACGCCCCGGCGATCTCCTCCAGCGCCGCGCGTGCGCCGGCGAGGCTCTCGGCGGGCGGCTGTGCCGCGCCCGGGAGATGCGCTACGAGGTCCAGGTGGTGCAGGGTCCACTCCAGGACGTACGCGCGGAGATAGTCGCCCGATGTGAGGACCATGTCCTGCGTGCCGACCCGCTGTTCGGGGTCGGCCAGCTCCGCAGCGCGCCCGGCGGCGGAACCGACGTCGTCGAGATGGAACTTCAGCAGCGCCGGCTCCTCGTACGCGGCGGCCAGCCGGACGGTCAGCGCGTCCAGCGGGTCGTCGCCGGCCGGCGGGGTGGCGGAGACGTGCCAGTAGCTCATCGCGGTGTGTGTGGGCTCCGCCGCGGTGGGCGTCACCAGGGTGATCAGGACGTCCTGGGCGTCGATGACCAGATGGCACACCAGGTCCCGGACGAGCCAGCCGGTGCAGCCCGACGGCCGCGCGAAGTCCTCGTCGGCGAGTTCGGCGACCGCCGCACGCAACGCCGTCCACGAGCGCGAGAAGAGATCCACCACGGGCGCAAGCTAGCAGCGCGCGGCCGGTCGCTCGACCGATTTTCCCCCGGCCGCGGGTGGTCCGGCACCGGTCACCCGGAGAAGGCCGCGAGCGCGACGCCAAAGCCCGCGGCCGCCACCCGGCCGTCCGGGCATGCCGCGACGCCCTGCGCCGGGCGGCCGCCGGACCGGTGACGGCGTCCCGCGCCTGACCGCGCGGGGACGCCCCGCAGACCGGCCACGGCACCCCGCGCTTCCCGTATGCCACCGTCCTGGACGGGGCGCCGGATGTCACGTCCCGGCGCTCCGGCCCGTCGTAGGCAGGAGGGCATCACCCTTGGCGCGAGCCACCCGATGCCCCGGCCGACCCGGAAGGAAGCACATGCCGACAGCCCAGGAAACACGGAACAAGGCGGCCTTCGAGCGCCTGCACGACGTCGTCAACACCGGCGACCCGGAGGCGATCGCGACGGCGATCGACGAACTGGTCGCACCGGACCTGCGGTTCCACGCGCCGGTGCCGATGGGGGCGACCGGAGTGCAGGCGCTGAAGAACGTGTGGGAGGTGCTCCTTCGCGCGTTCCCCGACCTGCACGTCACGATCGAGGACGCGATCGCCGAAGGGGACAAGGTCGTGTTCCGGAACACGGTCACCGGTACCCACCGGGGCGAGTACCGGGGCCTCGCGCCCACCGGGAGGTCCGTCGGCTACAGCGAGATCTTCGTCCTCCGCTTCGCGGCCGGCCGGGTCGCCGAGATCTGGGGCGTCGTCGACGTCCTCACCCAGCTGCGCCAACTGGGCGCGGCCCCCGCGCCGAGCTGAGCCGACACCCGGGGCGAGCCGAGCCGAGCCGACGCTCAGCGGGCGCGCCCGGGGAGCGACGCGACCGGGGCGGCGATCGCCTCCGGGCCGGACCGGAGCCCGGGATCGGGTGTCTCGTCCCGGTCGCCGTCACACCCCTGTTCATAATGATGAACATGACTCACGTGGGTGTACACGGTCGAGGGTCGTGTGCAAGGCTCAGCCAACTTCTCCTGTCCACTGCGAAGTTGGAGGGCGAGCATGAGTGTTTCCCGGCGTGCGCTGCTGGCCACGGCGGCCGGCGCGGCGGCCGTGGGGGTCTCCGCGGTGCCGGCCGCGGGGGCGTCGGACCGGCAGGACTCCGAAGCGGCCCTGCGGACACTGCGCGAGGCGGCGGACTACGCCGTCGAGAAGGTCCGGACCGTCGCGCCCGGCGTGACCGGCTTCCCCGTCGGCACCAAGTTCGAGAAGTGGACGTACTCGCGGGGCGGTGACTGGGTGGGCGGGTTCTGGCCCGGAACGCTGTGGCTGGCCTGGCTCCACAGCAAGGACGACGCCTTCCGCGCCTGGGCGCTGAAGTCGACGGCGGACCTCGCGCCCCGGCAGAACGACACGAGCACCCACGACCTCGGTTTCCTCTTCACCCCCTCCTGGGTCACCGCCTGGCGCCTGACCGGCGACGACGTGTGGCGGACGGGCGCGATACGGGCGGCGGACTCCCTCATACAGCGGTACAACCCCCGAGGGAGATTCATCCGGGCGTGGGGCGCGCTGACGGACCGCGCCAACGCGGGCCGGGTCATCATGGACACGATGATGAACCTCGATCTGCTGGCGTTCGCCAGCCGGCAGACCGGCGACCCCAAGTATCTGGACATCGCCGTGGAGCACGCCAGGACCGCCCAGCGCGTCTTCCCCCGTCCGGACGGATCCACCCCGCACGTCTTCGACTTCGACCCGGACACCGGCGCGGCCGTCGGACCGAACACGGTGCAGGGCTACAGCCCCGCCTCCTGCTGGTCGCGCGGACAGGCATGGGGGATCTACGGGTTCACCACCATGTACCGTCGGACCGGCGACCGGCAGTTCCGGGACACCGCGCGCAGACTCGCCGACTTCGCCATCGCGGCGCTGACGCCGGACCACGTCCCCGTGTGGGACTACCGCGCGCCGCAGCAGCCGCACGACATCAAGGACGCCTCGGCCGGGGCCGTCATGGCGTGCGGACTGCTCGACTTGCACGCGGCGACGGGCCGGCACACCTACCGCGAGGTGGCCCTGCGTCTGCTCACCGCGCTGTCGGACACCTGCCTGACGAGGAACTCGGCCCGCGCCGAGGCCGTCGTGGCCCGCTGCACCCGCAACCGCCCCGCCGAGGACGGCATCGAGGTCTCGCTGCCCTACGCCGACTACTACCTGCTCGAAGGCATCCTGCGCGTGCTCCGTCCGGCGGACGTCGACCGGGCGATCGATCTGTCGCAGCCGGCGTGAGAACGGCGCGTGCCCGCCCCCGGGCGGCCGGGAACGCATGGAGCACCCGGCCCGTCTGAACTAAGCTGTCTTCACTGCTCTTTCGGCTTGCCGAGCCATTTCTCGGAACGGAGACAGCCCCCTCATGAGCCGCTACGCCCAGGTGGCCTTCACCGACAACGTCCGACGCGTCCAGGAGGAGCGGGGGAGCGCCTCGGCCATGGAGCGGCTGCTCGCCGGCGACTCCGGGCGTGCCGACCGGATGGGTGCCGACGAGGCCGGTTTCATCGCGGCCCGCGACGGTTTCTACCTCGCCACCGTGACCGAGACCGGCTGGCCGTACATGCAGTTCCGCGGCGGACCGCCGGGATTCGTGCACGTCCTGGACGCCGAGACGCTGGCCTTCCTCGACGTGCGCGGAAATCGGCAGTACATCACGGCCGGCAATCTCCGCGGGAACGACCGGGTCTCCCTCTTCTTCATGGACTACGCGCACCGGACCCGGCTGAAGGTCTTCGGCCGGGCCGAGATCCGGGACCCCGGTGAATTCTCGTCCCTGTCCGGCCGGTCGGGGGACGCGCGCACCGACGGGCAGGAGGAATGGCTGCTGGTCGTGCGCGTCGAGGGGCTCGCCTGGAACTGCGCCAAGCACATCACCCCGCGGTTCTCCGAGTCCGAGCTCGCGGGCGCGCTGGAGCAGGTGTACGAGCGCATCGCGGACCTGGAGGAGGAGAACAAGGAACTGCGGTCGCGGCTCGGGACGCGGGACTGACCCGCGCCCCGGGCCGCGACGGCGTGCCCGTCGGCCGGCCGGCCGCTCTCAGCCGGCCGTGGCCAGCCGCTCCTCGGCCAGCGCGGCGAGGAGCCGGGCCCCGTCACCGAGCACTTCGTTGCCGAAGACCGCGTCGGGGCTGTGGTTGAAGCTCGCCGTCCCCGGATCGCGGTCGGGCGGGCAGGCGCCGAGGAAGAGCATGGCCCCCGGCACCTCGCCCAGGACGAAGGAGAAGTCCTCCGAAGGACTCAGTGTGTTCGGCGCCCAGATGAGCCTGCCCGGTCCCAGCACCTTCTCGACCGTGCCGGCCGCGAAGTCCGCCTCGGCCGGGTCGACGACCGTGACCGGGTAGTCCATGGTGTGGTCCACCGTCACCGTGACCCCGTGGGCCGCGGCGACCCCCTCCAGGACCCGGGTCACCCCGTCGATCACCTTGGCCTTGGCGTCCGGCCCGAAGGTCCGCACGCCGATCTTCAGCTCCGCCTCGTCCGGGATGATGTTGGCCGAGGTGCCCGCGTGGATGCTGCCGACCGAGAGCAGCACCGGATCGAAGGGGTCGAAGCCCCGGCTCGCGTACGTCTGGAGCGCCAGGGTCATCTCGCAGGCGGCCGGAACGGGGTCCTTGAGCAGGTGCGGCTGGGAGTCGTGGCCGCCCCGGCCCCGGACCGTCACCCGCAGCACGTCGCCGCCCGCCAGCAGGGGGCCCTTGCGGGTCAGCAGCCAGCCGGGAGGCAGCATCGAGGAGGCCACGTGCACCGCGTACGCCGCGACCGGCCGCCGGCCGGCCGCGTCCAGCACCCCCTCCTCGATCATCAGCCGCGCACCGTGGTAACCCTCCTCGCCCGGCTGGAACATGAACACCACGTCACCGCCGAGCGTGTCCGGGTCCTGGGCGAGCAGCCGGGCCGCGCCGACCAGCATGGCCGTGTGCAGATCGTGCCCGCAGGCGTGCATCCGGCCCTCGGTCTTGGAGGCGTACGGCACGCCGCTGGTCTCCGTCAGGGGCAGCGCGTCCATGTCGGCGCGCAGGAGCACGACGGGACGCTCGCCGCCCCCCGCGTCCGGGGAGCCGCCGCGCAGCACCGCGGTGACGGAGGACAGACCGGTACCCGTCGTGATCTCCAGGGGCAGCCCGTCGAGCGCGGCGAGCACCTTGGCCTGCGTCCGCGGGAGATCCAGCCCGAGTTCCGGCTCCCGGTGGAGGTCCTCGCGCAGCCGCACGAGGTCCTCCACCAGGGCGGGTGCGAGCTGCCGGCCGGTCACTTGACCGCCGTGATGATGCCGTGCGGGGTGATGGCCTCGGTGCAGCGTGTGCGCCGCACCTGGTCGAACCCGACCTCCTTCAGCGACTTCTCGTAGCCCTCCCAGGAGTAGAGCATCCCGCCCTCACCCGCCACCGCCGCGAAGAACGGGCTGGCCAGCGCGGCCATGAGCGGGCCGTCGTAGTTGTCCTCCGACATGGAGTTCAGGATGAGCGCCCGGCCGCCCACCGGCAGCACGGCGTGCGCGTGCCCCAGCAGGACCCGGATGCGTTCCTGCGGCCAGATCTGCAGCTGGTGCACGAACATCACGGTGTCGTGGCCCTCGGGGTAGTCCCCCGCGAAGATGTCCCCCTCGACGACCTTCACCCGGTCGCTGAGCCCCGCCTCCTCCACCCGCTTGCGGGCGAGGTCGACCACCTTCGGGATCTCCAGGACCGTGACCTCGACGTCCGGGTGGGCGCCGGCCACCGCGATGGCCATCGTCGCGTCGCCGCCGCCGACGTCGAGGATGCGCCGGGAGGAGCTGAAGTCGCCGTACTTGATGAGGTGCTTGCTGGCCACGGCCGACCAGGTGCCCATGAAGTGGTAGAAGACCTTGAGCAGTTCGGGATCCTGGCTGAGCCGGTGGTAGACCGTGGCGCCGTCGCCCGGGTAGCGCCGCAGCCCGATGTTGCTGTTGGCCCGCAGCGACTCGGTGAAGTCCACCAGACCCGGGTAGGTGACGTACGCCTCGAACCCGATGACCGCCTTGACGAGTTCCCAGTGGCCGCCCGTGAACAGGTCCGAGATCGACTTGGCGTTGAAGTACCCCTCCTCGGTGCGCTCCACCAGCCGCAGCGAGGTCACCCCGAGCAGCAGGATGTCCAGGGAACGTTCCGCGAGCCCCAGTTCGGCGCCGATCCGCTCGCGGGGCGTACCGGGGCTGCGCTCCAGCAGGTCGAAGAGGCCGAGTTCGACCCCGGCGCGGGTGAACTGGAAG
Source organism: Streptomyces naphthomycinicus (assembly GCF_020400595.1). Taxonomy (GTDB): domain Bacteria; phylum Actinomycetota; class Actinomycetes; order Streptomycetales; family Streptomycetaceae; genus Streptomyces; species Streptomyces naphthomycinicus. The sequence continues at coordinate 26,384 of NZ_JAINRE010000046.1, forward strand.
GCGTTGTGCCCGAGCAGCACGGTGGTCAGAGCGTCCGGGACGACGCTCTCGGGCTGGGTCTGTACCTCGGTCATGGTTCTACTCCCGGGAGTGAGAGGGTGTCGATCAGGTCGTCGAAGGTGAGCGACTGCATGCCGGAGGCGGCTGTGGGACCGAAGCCGGCCCGCGTACCGGGGACGGTGACGGCGACCGCGCCGACCACGTCGGACGGCACGTCGGACAGGTCGTACAGGAGTCGCCGGCCGAGCCGGTAGGGCCGGGCCTGGCCGGCGGGGCGCAGCGGCAGATGCGAGAGGTCCACGCCCGCCATCGCGGGCAGGCCCTCCGCGGTCAGCTTGACCAGTGCCTCCTTCCGTACCCAGAGGCGCAGGAACGCCGAGTGGGGAGCGGGAGATCCGCGGATGCGGTCGATCTCGCCACGGGTCAGGACGTGCCCGTACCCGCTCGGGTCGGGGCCGGGCGCACCGTCGCGGGCGGCCGGGCCGGGCAGCCGCTCGATGTCGATGCCGACGGGGTGCTCGGCGGCCGAGGCCGCCACCACCCCGTCCGCGTACGAGAAGCTGACCCCGCCCCGCGCGCCCCGGACACGCGGCCGGCCGTGCGGGCCCGCACAGACCCGGCAGCGCTGCTCCAGCACGACGTCCCGGACCGGGCCCCCGGTCCGCCGTGCCACACACAGCCGGGCCAGGAAGCGCGCGGCGACGAAGTCCGCCCGCGCCCGCTCGGTGCGCACGGCGGCGAGGCGACGCCGCTCCGCCGCGGTCAGGACCCCCGCGCCCGCACCCGGCAGGGTCAGGAGCCGGTCCGACTCCGCGACCGCGACGGTCACGGCCGCCGTCACGGGTGCCTCACTTCTTGCGCTGGCTGTAGACGACGCCGGCGAGCGACAGCGCACCGCCGACCACCGCCAGCCACGGCGGCGTCTCGTCCAGGATCAGCCAGGCCAGGGTCACCGCGATCGGCGGGGAGAGATAGGTGAGCGCGCCCATCTTCCCCGCGGTGGAGCGGGCCAGCGCATACCCCCAGGTGGTGAAGGCGACCGAGGTGGGGAAGACACCGAGGTACAGCGTCCAGCCGATCGCCTTGCCGCTCGCGTGGTGGAGGTTGTCGATCAGCTGGGGCAGGAACGGCAGGCAGAGCACGGCACCGACGACACAGGCCAGCCAGGTGATCACCAGCGCCGAACTGTTGCCCAGCAGCGGCTTCTCGGTGACGACACCACCGGCGTAGGCGGCCGCGGCCAGCAGCGCGAGCGCGCTTCCGGTCCCGGCCTCCAGGCCCTTGCTGGAGGTCGCGAGACCGATCAGCAGCACACCGAGGAGGGCGACGACACCGCCGACCACCAGCGGACGCGGGAACCCCTCCTTGAGCAGGAAGCCCGCGAGCACGGCGATCAGCACCGGCCCCAGACTGATGATCATCGACGTGGTGCCCGCGTCGATGCGCTGCTCGGCGGCGTTCAGCGCGACGTTGTAGACACCGAACCACAGCAGACCGCACAGGAAGAGCCGCGGCAGGTCGGTACGGGGCGGCAACGGCACCTTGCGGATCAGTACCACCGCGCCCAGCAGCACCGCGCCGATGAACAGCCGTGCCAGGGTCAGGGCACCGGGATCGAGATCCTTGCCGGCCGCGCGGATCCCGATGAACGCGGAAGCCCAGAGGAAGACGGTCAGCAGTCCGGCTGCGACCGCCAGCGGCGGCGTGCCCGAGGACGGGGCGGGATTCTCCGGTGAAGCGGTCCCCTGATTGGCTTGCGCAGAGGTCACGAATGTTCACTTCCTTGTCGGTCTACGGGGACGGTTCGCTCGGCTGTGTCCAGGGCCGCCGCCAGCCGCCGCGCGACGAGGGCGACATGGGGCGGGCGCAGCAGGGTGAAGTGGTTTCCGGGGAGCGTCGCTTCCTCCCGGACACCGCCCCGGGTCTGCCGCGCCCAGGAGGCGCGGGGTTCGCGGAGCCGGTCGCGGGCCCACCAGAGCGTCAGCGGGGCGGCGACGACCGACGGCCGGTGGGCGAGCACCAGGCGCTCGTGCCGTTCGGCCAGTTCCGCCTGCCGCAGCAGGGCCTCGGACGGCAGCACCCGGGAGCCGCGCTCCTCGGCCCAGCTGATCAGCAGCTTCAGCCGTTCCTCCAACGGCAGTCCGCGCAGCCGGTCGCGGAGTGCCGCGGTGTCCTCGGCGGTGACGTCGAGCCGGGGCAGGAAGTCCGCCAGGGCGACGGCCGGCGCCAGCAGCGGGTCGGGTTCCCCCGCCCCGGGGACGGCCGAGTCGAGCAGCGCGACCAGGGCGACCGGCTCGCCCGATGCCTCCAGACGGGCGGCCACCTCGACCGCCAGGGCACCGCCCATGGACCAGCCCGCGAGGTGGTACGGCCCGGCCGGCCGGCGCTCCCGGACGGCGTCCGCGTACTGGTCGGCCATCGCGGCCAGGCTCTCCGCCTCGGCCTCGCCGGACAGGGCCCGGGACCGGACGCCCAGCACCTCCCGCCCCGGGGGCAGCAGCGCGACCAGTCGCCGGTACGCCATCACGTCGCCGCCCGCGGGAGGCAGCAGGAAGAGCGGAGCGGGTGTGAGCGGTGCCCGCAGCGAGACGATCGGCGCGTGCTCGGATCCCGCCGAGACCAGCTCGGCGAAACGGGCCACCGTGGGCGCCTCGAACAGCGCGGTGAGCGGCAGCCGCACCCCGAAGCGGCGGGCCACCGCCGCCATGAGCCGCGCCGCCAGCAGGGAGTGACCGCCCAGCTCGAAGAAGTCGTCGTCCGGCCCGATCGTGTCCGCGTCCCGGCCGAGCAGCTCGGCCCACAGCCCCGTGACGGTCCGCTGGAGCGCCGTGCTCGTCGAACGGGCCGGGACGGGGGCGGCGGACCGGGCGGCGGGCGGCGGCAGCGCCGCGCGGTCGAGCTTGCCGTTGGCGGTGACGGGCAGCGCGGCCAGGGGGACGAAGACGGGCGGCACCATGTAGTCCGGCAGGGAGCGTTCCAGGAAGGCGCGCAGCTCCGGCGCGCCGGGCGGCTCGGTGCCGGCGGCCGGGACGACGTACGCCACCAGGCGGTCCTGTGCCGGCCGCACCGCCGCGGCCTGTACCGCGGGGTGGGCGGCCAGCCGGGCCTCGATCTCGCCGAGTTCGATGCGGTAGCCGCGCAGCTTGATCTGGCCGTCCGCACGGCCGATGAACTCGATGGCCCCGTCGGCCCGCTGCCGTACCAGATCGCCGGTCCGGTACAGCCGGCCGCCCGGCCGGCGCGGATCGGGCACGAACCGCTCGGCGGTCAGTTCGTCGCGGCCCCGGTATCCGGCCGCGAGCTGCACACCGCCGATGTGCAGCTCGCCCGCGATGCCGAGGGGCAGCGGGGCCAGCCGGTCGTCCAGCACGTCGAGCGTGGTGTTGGCCACCGGGCGGCCGATGGGCACGGAGCCCGTGGCGTCCTCGGGCCGGCACCGCCATGCCGACACGTCGACGGAGGCCTCGGTGGGGCCGTAGAGGTTGTGCAGCTCGACGGCGGGCGGCGGGAAGACCTCGAAGAACCGCCGTACCAGGTCCGGCGGCAGCGCCTCGCCGCTGGCGATCACACGGCGCAGCGGGCCGCAGCGGGCGGCCGCCGGGTCGCTGAGGAAGATCCGCAGCATGGACGGGACGAAGTGCGCGGTGGTCACGGACTCGCGGCGGATCACCTCGGTCAGATAGCCCGGGTCCCGGTGGCCGCCGGGGCGTGCCACGACGAGACGCGCCCCGGTCATCAGCGGCCAGAAGAACTCCCACACGGACACGTCGAAGGTGAAGGGGGTCTTCTGCAGCACCGCGTCGTCCGCGGTGAGACCGTGGGCCTCCTGCATCCACAGCAGGCGGTTGCAGATGCCGCGGTGGGTGAGCATGACGCACTTGGGCGTGCCCGTGGAGCCCGAGGTGTAGATGAGGTAGGCCAGTTGGCCGGGTGCCACCGGCACCTCGGGGGCCGGGGCCTCGGGCTCCGCCGGCTCGTCCACGTCGACCCGCAGGACCGGTACGCCGCCCGGGAGTCCGTCCGGCGATCCGCTGGTCAGGACCAGTTCGGTGCCGGCGTCGGAGAGCATGAACGCCATCCGCTCCGCCGGAGTGGCCGGATCGAGCGGAAGGTAGGCGCCGCCCGCCTTGAGGACCGCGAGCAGGCTGACGACCAGCTCCGGCGAGCGCTCCAGGTGCACGGCCACCGTCGCGCCGGGCGCGAAGCGGTCCTCCCCGACGGCCCGGCGGATACGCCCGGCCAGCCGTCCGGCCGCCGCGTCCAGCTCGGCGTAGCTGAGGGAGCGGTCCTCGAAGACGAGTGCGGTCGCGTCGGGGGTACGACGGGCCTGGCGCTCGATGTGCGCGTGCAGCGGGATGCCGAGGTCGTAGGAGCGGGCGGTGTCGTTCCAGGAGTCGAGCTGCTTCAGCTCCTCGTCCGACAGGATCCGCGGGGCCGAGACCGGTGCGTCGGGGCGGGTCAGCAGGGCGTCGAGCAGAGCGAGGTAGTGCCCGGTGGTGCGCTCCCGCTGCGTCTCGTCGAAGCAGGCGGTGTTGAAGTCGAAGTCGAGCACGAAGCGCGGCGCGGCGGTGGGGTCGCGGCGCAGTTCACGGACCTGGAGGGTGAGCCGGTCGGGGGAGTGGCCGGTGTCGAGGAGGTCGAAGCCGACGGTGCTCCCGAAGCCTTCGAAGACCGCGTTCTGGTAGTTGAGGTAGACGTCGTAGAGCCGGGTGCCGCCGCGATGCCGGGGCACGTGGTCCTGGTACCGGGCCGCTTCGAGGAAGGAGCGCTGGGTCTCGCGGGCGAGGAGCCGCAGCGGGGTGTCCCCGGTGACGCGCGCCTGGAGCGGTAGCACGTTCATGAACAGGCCCGCCGTGCCCCGGAACTCACCCGGCCGGTTCGCGAACGGCGTCCCGAGACGCAGGAGTTCGCCGCCGCCGACGCGATGGAGATAGGCGAAGAGCGCGGCACCGAACGTGACGGCGGGGGAGGTGTGGCCCTCCTCGCGGGCGAAGGCGGCTATCCGGGCGCTGCGTTCGGCGCTCAGTTCGACGGTGAGCCGGGCGGTGCGGGTCGTGCCGGCCACGTCCTCCTCCCTGCCGTAGAAGGACGGCCGCTCGACGGGTTCGGCCAGCTTCTCGCGCCAGTGGCGTTCCGCCCGGCTCCGGCGCCGCGCACCGTCCGGCGAGCGCTCGTGGTCGACGTACGCCTGGAACGGCGGCAGGGGCGTGGCCCGGTCGAGGCTTCCCCGCCGGTCGAGGTCGTAGTACTCGGACAGGGTGCGCAGGAACAGGGACATCGACCAGGCGTCGCTGACCAGGTGGTCCACGTTGAGGTACCAGACGCTGTCCGCGGCGCCCAGCCGGAGCAGGGCGGAGTCGAAGACGGCCCGTGCCGGGTCGAGCCCCGGCCCGCTGCGCCGGCGCGCCCAGCGCAGCGCGGCCTCGTGGGGATCGGGCTCGTCGCTGAGATCGACCAGGTCCAGAGGGGCCGGCACGGTCTCGGCGACCCGGCGCAGCGGGATGCCGTCCACCTCGTGGAAGGTGCTGCGCAGGGCGTCGCTGTGGTCCACCAGCTTCTGGAAGGCACGCCGGAAGCGCTCGTGGTCGAGCGGCGCGGGGATGCGGTAGAGGGCGGTGACGTTCTCGTAGTACAGCCGGACGTCTCCGGCGGTCTTCTTCCCGAACCACAGCGCAAGTTGACTGTCCGTCAGATTGGTCACGGGTTCCGTGCCGCCGGTGACGGCGATCGCCTGCGGTGTGTGCGCGGCCCCGCGGACCACGTCCTGGAACAGCTCGGCCCACCGGGCGACCGTACCGGCGTCGAAGAGGTCGGTGCGGTACTCGAAGCAGCCGAGCAGCTCGCCGTCCTGCTCGCGCAGGTGCAGGCTGAGGTCGAGCGGGGACACGCCGAGGTCGAAGTCGTCGGGGGCGGCCGGTACGACCTCCAGCCGGCCCGCGCGCACGCTCCCGCCGACCGCGGGCTGGAGCGAGAAGGCGGTCTGCCGCAGTACCGTCCGGCCGGGGAGCCGGGGCGGGTTCGTCTCGCGCACGATGTCCCCGAACGGGATGTCGTGCGTCAGCGCACCGCCGACCACCTCGCCGGCCTGCCGGGCCGTCTCCGCGAACGTCCGGCCCGGCCGCAGCCGCAGCCGCAGCGGCAGCGTGTTCACGAAGAAGCCGATCAGCCCCTCCTCGCCCGCGCCGCGGCGCTCGTCCACGGGGGCGCCCACGACGAAGTCCAGTCCGCCGGTGATCCTGTGCAGCGTGACGGCGTACGCGGCGAGCAGGAGGCCGTAGACGGTGGAGCGGTCCCGGCCCGCCGCCGCGCGCAGCTCCTGATGGAGGCCGGCGGTGATCCGGAAGCCGTGCCGGGCGCCCTGGAACCGCTCCAGCGGGGGCCGCGGCCGGTCGGTGGGGAGTTCGAGGACGGGCAGGTCGCCGGAGAGCTCATCGCGCCAGTGGGCGAGCGACCGGCGGTGCCGGTCGTCGTCCGGGTGCCGCTCGCCCGCCGTCACGGCGGCCGGCGGCGGCAGCGGCGACGGACGCCCCTGGGAGAAGGCCTCGTACAGCGCGGCGAGCTCCCCGGTGAAGACCCCCATCGACCAGCCGTCGCAGACGAGATGGTGCGCGACGACCGTCAGCACGTGCCGCTCGCCGGACAGCCGGTAGAGCGTGAAGCGGGCCAGGGGGGCCAGGTCCAGCTCGAAAGGGCGCGTCCCGCTCTCCGCGTGCAGAACGCGCGCCCGGCGCTCCCGTTCCGGCGGCGGCAGATCACCGAGGTCCACCAGCGGGAGTTCGACGGGCCGGGGCGCGACGACGTGCCGTACCGGCCGCCCGTGCCGCTCGCGGAAGGCCGTGCGCAGCGACTCGTGCCGGGCGCAGATCTCGCTCACCGCGGCCCGCAGCGCCTCGACGTCGAGCGGCCCCTCCAGACGCAGGGCTGCCGAGAGGTGGTGGGCCGGGCTGCCGGGGGCGAGGCGCTGAAGCAGCCACAGCCGCTCCTGGGCGTCGGAGGCGGTGTCGGAGGCGGTGTCGGAGGCGGCGGGACCGGCGGGCGGCGCGCCGGACGTGGCCGAGCGCTGCCGCAGCCGGGCCATGAACTGTGCCCGTTCCGCCCCGGACAACTCCGCGAGGCGCCCCAGGAGATCGCTCACGAAGCCGCCTCCGCCACCCGCTCGAAGACGTCGTCGATGCCGGTGTGCGTCTCCAGGAGGGCCGCGATCCACCGCTCCAGGCCGAAGGCGACGCATCCGGTGTAGGCCGGACCGCCGTCGGCCAGCGAGATGTCGCAGCGTTCCCCGAAGAAGTTGCGGTGGAAGTTCAGCGACCCGATGGCCAGGTCGCCCGCGTGCACGAACTCCTCCTTGACCGGGAAGAGCTGCGCCAGCAGCGCACGCCCGCCGTCCTTCTCGAAGAAGGGGTCCGAGGCGGGCTGGACCTTCAGGTCCAGCCCGAGCCGGGCCGCGAACTCGACCACCTTCGGGCGGAACGCGGCCAGATGGTCCAGGACGGCCTCGCGGGGGCCCAGGCACACGATCTCCCGCATGGTGAAGCCGTGCAGCCGGCGCAGCCCGTCGTAGTGGTCCTCGTTGCGGAAGCACTTGGCGACGGTGGTGATGTACCGGGGGCCGGTGAGGGCGGCGGACCGGTGGTGCAGGTACACGTTGTAGCAGGCCGCGGAGACCAGCCCGTACGCGCTCTCGCCGAGGCGGTCGGACGGCAGTGCCGTGCCGCCCGTCGCCTTCTCCGCCGGAAGTCTCAACGGGGCGGTCATCAGGGCGAGCTGGGGGAAGTTGTCGAAGTAGTCGATGGAGGCCAGGTCCGTGGTGCTGATCACCGCCGGATAGAGCATCGCGGTGGCGCCGCACTCCCGGGCCCAGGCGCGGAAGCGTTCGTCCAGCAGGTCCATGAGGCGGACGAGTTCCGGGCCCAGCGCGACGAGTCCGCCGCGCACCGTGTAGAGATCACTCATGGCTCACCGCATCGGCGCCGGCGGCGTCCGTCAGCACCGTGTCCCGGATGCCGCGCAGGGTCCGGAACCCGACGACGTTCTCCGCGGTCAGCTCCAGCTCGTGCCCCGCCAGCTCCTCCAGGAGCAGCAGCAGCTGGGGGAAGTCCAGGGAGTCGATGAGGCGGCTGTCGATGAGGTCCTCGTCCCAGCCGATCTCCGTGACCTCCGGATTGCGCGCCAGCAGCCACCCGCGCACCTGCTCGATCACCTCCGTCCCCATCAGGCCGCCGCCCCCTGGAACGGAGATTCGGCGATGATCTCCTGGCTGATCAGGAACCGGACGATGCGTTTGAAGAACGTCTCGTGGTAGGCGACCCGCGCCGGGTCCCGCAGCAGCTCCTCGCGGAAGGCGAAGGCGTCCGGGATTCCCGCGTCCCGGTACGCCGTGGGGTTGTAGAGCGACTGCACGCTGGCGGTGATGTACCGCCGGAGATAGTGGTCGAGGCGCTCGCGCAGCTGCTGGTCGCCGCGGTCCCGGAGAGGTTCGTACAGGAGCCCCACGAGCTTGCGGCCCATGATGATGTGCCGCCACTCGTCGTCGTGGTGGACCTGGTTGACCTCCCGGATCAGCGGGTGCAGCGTGGTGTCGCGGCCCATCCTGATGTTGAAGTGGTCGACCAGTTCCTCGAAGATCAGGATGCGGGCGAAGACGAGGAAGTTGGCGACATCGGTGTCCTCCTCCGCCGTGGCGACCGGAAGCGACTTGTCCGGGTAGATCTTGCCGCCGTAGCGCCGGCAGAACTGGGCGAAGAACCACATGTGCCCGTTCTCCTCGCCCAGGAAGCGGTGGAAGAACTCGGAGGGCAGCTCGAAGCCCCGGGTGTGGATGCGCCGCGTCACCTCGATGAGCAGCTCGCGTATGCCGTGGATGTTGAGGCTGAAGAAGTTGACGCTCTCCCACTTGCTCAGCCGCATGAGCTGCTTCTCGTCCAGCTCCCGCGCGTGCCGTGTGCCCGCCACGGTGAGCAGGTCGGGCGTCATCCACCACTGTTCCTCGGCCAGCTCGTCGACCCAGTCGAACCGCGTGTAGGGGCTGTAGTGGTGGTCGGTCGCGTCGGCGACCAGATTGTCCAGCGTTTCCACCACGTCCGTGGTGTCCATGGGCCCCCCTGCCGGGATCGGCGTGCGTCGGGAACGGTGAGACCTTCGGTCGAAGGCGTGCGGTGTGTGCGCTGTTCAGCCGTTGTCGCTCCGTGCGATCAGGCCGGCGACCTGCTCGTCGTCGACCGTCAGTGGCCTGCTCTCCAGCAGTGCGGCCAGCTTCGCGACCGTCGACGCCTGGAAGAGGTCGCCGGCCGTGACGCGTACCGGCAGCTCCGCCTCGATGCGCACGGCGAGCTGGGAGAGCAGGAGGGACTGGGCGCCGGAGGCGAAGAAATCGTCGTGGATCCCGACCTCGGGCCGGTCGAGCAGCTCCGCCCAGATGCCGGCGATCAGTGATTCCAGGGGGGTACGCGGGGGAGCGGCGGGCCGCGCGCCGGGTGCGGGCGCGTCCTCGGGCCGCCAGCCGCCGATCCGCGCGAGGTCTCCGGCCAGGTACGCCTCCCGCGTCGCACGCCGCTGGATCTTCCCGCTGGAGGTCTTCGGGATGGTGCGCGGCGGGATGAGCACCAGTTCGTGCAGGTCGGCGTCGCACTCCTCACGCACCGCGCGGCGGACGGCCGTGGCGACGGCCTCCGTCTCCGTGCCGTCCGCGACCTCGGACACCAGGACCAGCCGCTCCTCCGCGTCCACGGGCACGGTGAACGCAGCGCCGCACCCGGGCCGCAGGGCGGGATGGCTCCGTTCGGCGGCGCCCTCCACGTCGTGCGGATACACGTTGCGGCCACGCAGGATGAGCAGGTCCTTCAGCCGGCCCGTGACGGCCAGCGTGCCCTCCGCGTCCAGCGCGCCCAGGTCGCCGGTGCGCAGATAGGGGCCACGGCCGTCCGGCAGGGTGGCCCCGAACAGCGCGGTGCTCTCGGCCGGCCGGCCCCAGTAGCCCGCGGAGACGCTGGGACCGGACACCCAGACCTCCCCCACCTGCCCCGCCTCGGCCGGTGCGAGCGTGGCGGAGTCCACCACGACGACGGACTGGTCACCGCGGGCGGTCCCGCAGGCGATCCGGGTGGCGCCCTCGACCGGGAAGCGGCGCACGCTCCGGCCGACCGGGTCGGCGGTCACCAGCAGGGTGGCCTCCGCCAGGCCGTAGCTGGGCCGGAAGGTGCCGGCGTCGAAGCCGGCCGGGGCGAACCGCTGCGTGAACCGCTCGATCGTCTCCACGCGGACCGGTTCGGCGCCGTTCACCGCCGCGCGCCAGGAAGCCAGATCGAGGGAGGCCCGCTGCGCGTCGTCGATCTTTCGCAGGCACAGTTCGTATCCGAAATTCGGGGACGGACTGATCGTGCCCCGGTGCACAGAGATTGCTTTCAGCCAGCGGTACGGCTTCTGAAGAAAATGCAGGGGCGACATCAGAATGCCCGGAAAACCGCCGTAGAGAGGCTCCAGTATGGCGCCGATAAGCCCCATGTCGTGATAGGGGGGAAGCCAGCTGACCATGACGTCGTGAGCTGTCCCGGCAAAGGCCTGATAGATGGCTTCCAGATTGTGCATGAGGTTGGCGTGCGTCAGCATGACGCCGCGCGGAAGCCGGGTCGAGCCGGAGGTGTACTGGAGGAAGGCGAGGTCCTCCTGGGTCGCGGCGACGGGGCGGCCGCCGGCCGTGAGCGGCGCGCCGGCGCGCACGGGTCCGGGCTCCAGGGCGTCGGTCGCGATCCACACGAGCGGGGCGTCCAGCGAGGACTGGGCGATCGGCAGCAGATCCTTCGTGGTCAGGGCGATGCTCGCACCCGCGTCGGCGATGACGGCGTCCAGCCGGCCGAGGCTACGCGCGTCCTGCGGCGGGTAGGCGGGCACGGCCACGATGCCCGCGAGCAGACAGCCGAAGAAGGCGGTGATGTAGTCGAGCCCCGGCGGGAACAGCAGCAGTGCCCGCTCGCCCCGCTCGTGCCGCTCGCCCAGCGCGTCCGCCACCTCGGCGGCCGCCGCGTACAGGTCCCGGTAGCCGATCTCCCGTGCGTCGTCCTCGCCGTCGGCGAGAAAAACGTATGCCGTGGCATCGGGCTTTTCTAATGCTCTGTCCCGAAGTATATGAACAAGAGTAGGGGGTGCAGGCGACGAGATTGCGGGCATACTGACCGCCCCTCCGGACGTGATAAGACCGTTTCGTTCAGCTACCTGCTGGCCGCACGAGGGGCAAGACTAAAACCAGGTCCAGGCCACGTCAATCCAGTGGTGGGTGGCGTGAACGGCGGTCGCCGATATTCTGCCACCAGGGCCGGCGAATAGATCATGGTGGAATATTGCTCCGGTGTTTCGCGGCACGCCGAGGAGCGTCGCGCCGGGCCTCGCGGCGACCGGCTCCCAGGGGGGCGCGCGAACGACTGTTCCCGCAGGCAGGGGCGACGAGCCGCACCCGTGCACCGGTGTCCCCGTGGCCTCCCCGTCATCGCCGTGCCGCCCCGCCGAACGCGCGCGGGAGACGCTCCGTGGCTCGCGCAGGTGTGCGGATCATGTCTGAAACATGACAGGAAGCCCCATGCGTTTCGGCCTCGGGGTTCCGCGTGTCCGGCACGGGGCGTGCGCTCCCACGAGCCACCGGCCGGGGGGCGACCGGAAGGGCGGTGAACGGGCGCGGGTAGGCTGCCGGTTGTGCACGGGGGCTCGGAGAACGAGATGGTCGCGGTCCCGCCGGGACGGGTGACGCTGTCGGACCGGCGGACGCGGCGTAGCTGGCCGGTCGAGGTGGGGGCGTTCCGGATGGCGGCGTTCCCGGTCACCCAGTCCCTGTACGCGGAGGTCACCGGGTTGCGGCCCAGTGCCGCCCGGGGCGACCGGCTGCCCGTCGAGGGCGTCTCGTGGTGGGACGCGGTCCGCTTCTGCAACGCGCTGTCCCGCGGGGAGGGCCTGACGCCCGCCTATCACCTCTCTCCCGCCCACGAGTCGGCCGTCTGGGACGCCGCCGCCGACGGCTACCGGCTGCCCACCGAGGCCGAGTGGGAGCACGCCTGCCGCGCGGAGACCACCGGCCCCCGGTACGGCCCGCTCGACGACGTCGCCTGGTACGGCGGCAACTCGGACGGACGGATCCGTCCCGTGGGCGGCAAGCGGCCCAACGCCTGGGGCCTGTACGACATGCTGGGCAATGCCTGGGACTGGTGCTGGGACGTCTACGACGCCGAGGTGTACGGCACCTACCGGGTGCTCCGCGGCGGCGGCTGGTCCGACGCACACTGGAGCTGCCGGGCGTCGGTGCGGCGGCGCAGCCATCCGACCTTCCGGATCGACGACGTGGGATTCCGCATCGCCCGCACACCGCCGCCCCGGCCAGCCGAGCGCTGACGCCGGCCCTGCGGAGGCGGTGGCCGACAGCGCCCCGGCCGGCCGAACGCTGACGCCGGTGCCGGCCCTCCGGAGCCGGTGGCCGACAGTTCAGCCTGGAGTACCGCCGCCGGGGTGGCGCACCCCCGGCCGGGACGCCACCCGCCCGCGCGCGGCCGTGCGCACGCCCGCCGGGCTTCCTGCCCTGAGAGGGCGCCCCGGCGCGGGAGCCGGCCCGCGGCGCGAAGGCAGGCGCCGTCACGAGGGACCCGGACGGGCACCGGCACAGAGGGATGCGCGGCGAACCTCCGCGGCCGGACGGAAACCGGGCGCACCGTTCGCCGCCGGGCCGCGTCTTCCTCCACGAGCACATGTCGGAGCTTGTCGGAGCGGAATGCACCCAGGGGGAAGCATGACGACGCGCATCCCGCGTTTCTCGCTCGGCGGCGTGCCGGGCGCCGAGACCTCGCACCATCCGTTCATCACCGAGGACGGCCTGAGCCTGAGCCTCACCCGTTTCCGGCGTGCCGAGGGCGCCGGTCCGGTGCTGCTCGTGCACGGCCTGACCTCCGGAAGCGACCTCTTCACCATGCCGGAGCACCGCAACCTGACGGAGTACCTGCTCGACCACGGGTTCACCGACGTCTGGGCGCTGGACTCCCGGATGAGCAACCGCTTCCCGTACAACACGGAGCCGGGCCCCCACAGCCTGGACGACCTCGCCCGGTTCGACTTCCCGGCGGCGCTCGCCGAGCTGCGCCGTCATGCCGGGCCGCGTCCCGTGCACGTCATCGCGCACTGCCTCGGATCGCTGGCCTTCGCGATGAGCCTGGCCGCGGGCACGGTCGACGGCATCCGGAGCTTCGTGGCGAACAGCGTGGCACTGACCCCGCGGCTGTCGGCCTGGCCGCGCCGGAAACTGGAGTACGGTCCCGAACTGCTCGAACACGTCCTGGGACTCCCGGTCCTGGACCCGCGCGCACGCACGGGCCGCCGGTTCACCGCCGGCTGGGCGCTGTCCCGGCTCGTCTCGCTGGCTCATCAGGAGTGCGACAACCCCGCCTGTCACATGATCAGCTTCATGTGGGGCTGCGGCTGGCCCGCGCTCTACAGCCACGAGAACCTCCACCCGGTCACCCACGACCGCATCGCCGACCTGCTGGGCCCCAGCGGACTGGGCTATCTGCGGCATGTGCGGACGATGGTCCGGGCGGGGCACGCGGTGAAGTACGACCCCCGGGACCCGCGCCACGCCTCGCTGCCCGACCACTACCTGACGGACGCCACCGAGATCGACACGCCGGTCCTCTTCCTGGCCGGCGACCGGAACCACGTCTTCGGCGACTCGAACGTGATCTGCCACCGCGAACTGTCCCGGCACACCCCCGACCGCCACGAACTGGCCGTCCTGCCCGGCTACGGACACCTCGACCCGATCATCGGCAAGGACGCGGACCGTGACGTCTTCCCCACGGTCCTGGACTTCCTCCGGCGCCGGGAGGAGGCGGCATGACGGATCACAGGGCCCCGGGCACGCCCGCGCCCCGCGCGGACAGGACCGTCGAACACGTGGACGCCGTGGTGGTGGGTTCCGGCTTCGGCGGAGCCGTCGCGGCCTACCGGCTGGCCGAGGCCGGGCTGTCGGTCGTCGTACTGGAGCGCGGCCGTGCCTACCCGCCCGGCGGCTTCGCCCGGACCCCCGCCGAGTTCGCCCGGGCCTTCTGGGACCCGGCCGCCGGCCTGTACGGCCTCTTCGACGTCTGGTCCTTCCGCGGCTGCGACGCCGTGGTGGCCAGCGGACTCGGCGGCGGCTCGCTGATCTACGCCAATGTGCTGCTGCGCAAGGACGAGCACTGGTTCGCGGAACGGCAGCCGCTGCCCGGCGGGGGACACGAGTCCTGGCCGGTGGACCGGGCCGACCTGGAACCGCACTACGACGCCGTGGAACGGATGCTGGGTGCCACCCCGTATCCGCTCGACCGGCCCGGCTACGCGGACACCCCCAAGACCCTGGCGATGCGTGAGGCCGCGGCCGCCCTGGGGCTGGAGTTCCGACTGCCCCCGCTCGCCGTGGCCTTCGCCCCGGAACCCGGTGCGGCCCCCGGGCCCGGCCTGCCCCTCGCCGGCCCCGGGTACGGCAATCTGCACGGCGCCGCCCGCCGTACCTGCCGGCTGTGCGGCGAGTGCAACATCGGCTGCAACGAGGGCGCGAAGAACAGCCTCGACCTCACCTATCTGTCGGCCGCCCGGACACGCGGCGCCGACCTGCGCACCGGCCACGAGGCGCAGGCCGTCCGCCCCGGCCCGCGCGGCGGCTACCTGGTGGACTACGTCCGCCACCCCGTGCCGGAACCCCCGCAACCCCCGGAACCGGGGAGCCGTCCGACGGCCGCCACCCTCGCCTGCGACCGGCTCGTGCTGGCCGCCGGCACACTGGGCACCATCCGGCTGCTGCTGCGGTCGCGCAACCGGCTGCCCGGCCTCGGCCCGGCGCTCGGCACCCGCTTCTCCGGCAACGGCGACACACTGTCCTTCCTGCTCCGGGCCAAGGACGGCAGCACCGGCCGGAGCCGGCCGCTGAACCCCAGCCAGGGACCCGTGATCACGAGCGCCCTACGGCTCCCCGACGCACTCGACGGCGTCCCGGGAGCCGGCCGCGGCGGCTACATCGAGGACGGCGGATACCCCCAGTTCGTGCAGTGGCTGGCGGAGGGCGCCCGAGGACCGCAGCAACTCTCCCGCGCCGCACGGTTCCTGACCCGCCGGCTCGCCGACCGGATCGGCCTCGCCCCGCGACACCACCTCTCCGGAGACCTGTCCGACCTGCTTGGCGACGGCCTGCTCACCAGCACCTCGCTCCCCCTGCTCGGCATGGGACGCGACACACCCGACGGCGAGCTGCGCCTGCGCGGCGGCCGGCTCGACGTCAGCTGGACGGCGGCGAACAGCGCGGACGGTCTGCGGCGGATCCGCTCGGCGATGCGGCGGATCGCGGACGTCCTCGGCGCCGGTTACGCCGACAACCCCCTGTGGCACCTCGGCCGGACCGTCACCGTCCACCCCCTGGGCGGCGCCCCGATGGGGCACCGGCCCGAGACGGGGGTGTGCGACCCGTTCGGAGAGGTGTACGGGCACCCGGGCCTGTACATCGCGGACGGCTCGGCGATGCCCGGCCCGGTCGGCGTCAATCCCTCCCTCACCATCGCCGCCCTGGCCGACCGGATGTCCACCCGGATGCTCGAAGCGCGCGCCGGCGGGGGAGCGGCTCCCGCGCCCCGGCCGGCCTACACCCGCCGCACCGCACTGGTCTTCACCGAGACGATGCGCGGCTACTACGTCCCCGGAGCGGCCGATCCGGCGGCCGCCGAGCGGGGCGGGCGGCGTGAACCCTTCACCTTCCGGCTCACCGTCACGGCCGACGGCCTGCACGCCTTCCTGGACGACCCCGGTCACGAGGCCCGAGCCGACGGCTGGCTGGAGTCCCCGGCCTGCGGCGGCCGGCGGCCGGTCGTACGGGGCCGGTTCCACCTGTTCGCACCCACCGGACACGACAACGGGCCCACGACGCTCGGCACGGCGCCGGACGAGGGCGTACGACGCGTGCTGCGCTACCGGCTCCACTTCACCGACGCGGAGGAACGGCCCCGCACCTTCGCCGGAGCCAAGCGGCTCACCCACGGCGCCCCGCTGCGCCTGTGGTCGGAAACCACCGAACTGCCCTTCCGGGTACTGGCCGGACACACCACCGACCCGTCGTACGGTGAGTCCGCCGTCCTCGGCGCCGGACGGCTCCGGCTGGGACCGGCCGACCTCGCCCGTCAGCTCGCCACCTTCCGCACCACCGGCCCGGGCGGTGCCGCCGCGCTGGCCCGCTTCGGCGAGTTCTTCCTGGGCCGGCTCCGGGAGAGCTACGCCCCGCGCATCGGACGCCCGGCAGACGGCGCGCCCTGACCCCCACGAGCCCTCCACCACGCCGACCGACGACCGTCCCCCGGGGGACCCCTTAGCCGCCGCGGGGGTCCCCTGGGGGCCGTAGGGGTGTCTTGCGTCATCGCCGCCTGCCTAGCCTCCGACAGCGGAGGGGAAGCGGACCGGAAACCGTCCGGAGGCGATCCGCACGGCCGAGGCCCTCACTTCGATCTCGATCGGATGGCGCGCTGGTGACTAACGAAGAGCAACTGCTCGACTATCTCAAGCGGACGACCGCGGAACTGCGGGAGGCGCGGCGACGGCTGCGCGAGAACGAGCAGCGCGCCCACGGCCCGGTCGCGGTCGTCGGCATCGGCTGCCGCTACCCGGGCGGCGTCACCACCCCCGAGGACCTGTGGGAGCTGGTCGCCACGGGAACGGACGCGGTGTCCGACTTCCCCGCCGACCGAGGCTGGGACGTGGAGGCCCTGTACGACCCCGACCCGGCGCGGCCCGGCCGGACCTACGCCCGCACCGGCGGATTCCTGCACGACGCCGCCGACTTCGACTACGACTTCTTCGGCATCAGCCCCCGCGAGGCCCTCGCCATGGACCCGCAGCAGCGGCTGCTGCTGGAGACCTCCCACGAGGCCTTCGAACGCGCCGGCATCGTCCCGGCCTCCCTGCGCGGCAGCCGCACCGGCGTGTTCGCCGGCGTGATGTACAACGACTACGCCACCCGCCTCACCGCCGTCCCCGACGACCTGGACGGCTACCTCGCCAACGGCAGCGCCGCCAGCATCGCCTCCGGACGCGTCGCCTACACCTTCGGCCTCGAAGGCCCGGTGGTCACCGTCGACACCGCCTGCTCCTCCTCGCTGGTCGCCCTGCACTGGGCCGTGCGGGCACTGCAATCGGGCGAATGCTCGCTCGCCCTGGCCGGCGGCGTCACCGTGATGTCCACACCGGAGACGTTCATCGACTTCAGCCGGCAGCGCGGACTCGCCCCGGACGGCCGCTGCAAGGCGTTCGCCACGGCGGCCGACGGCACCGGCTGGGGCGAGGGCGCCGGCATGCTGCTGCTGGAACGGCTCGCCGACGCCCGGCGCAACGGCCACCCGGTGCTCGCCGTCGTCCGCGGCAGCGCGGTCAACTCCGACGGCGCCAGCAGCCGGCTGACCGCGCCCAACGGCCCGTCCCAGCAGCGGGTCATCCGGCAGGCGCTGGCCGGTGCCGGGCTCGGCGCCGCCGACGTCGACGTGGTCGAGGCGCACGGCACCGGCACCTCCCTCGGCGACCCCATCGAGGCCCAGGCGCTGCTGGCGACGTACGGCCGCGAACGCCCCGCCGGCCGGCCGCTGCTGCTGGGCTCGGTCAAGTCCAACCTCGGGCACACACAGGCCGCCGCGGGCGTCGCCGGCGTCATCAAGATGGTGCTGGCCATGCGGCACGGCGAGGTCCCGCCCACCCTCCACGTCGACACCCCCACCGACCAGGTGGACTGGAGCGCCGGCGCCGTCGAACTGGCCCTGGAGTCCCGCCCGTGGCCCGACGCCGGACGGCCGCGCCGCGCCGCCGTGTCCTCCTTCGGCATCAGCGGCACCAACGCGCACGTCGTACTGGAACAGGCGCCCGCCACGGAGCCGGCCGACCCGCCCGTACGACAGGGCGGTCACGTCCCCTGGATCGTCAGCGGCCGGACCCGCCAAGCGCTCACCGCACAGATCGCGCGCCTGCGCGGCCACCTCGGCACACACCCCGCCGCGCACCCCGCCGACCTCGGACTGTCGCTGGCCACCGCCCGCGGCCGCTTCGAGCACCGCGCCGTCGCGGTCGGCCGCGACACCGGCGAACTCCTGGCCGGCCTCGCCGCCGCGACCCCCCTCACCCCGGTCGGCGGCAGAACCGCCTTCCTGTTCACGGGACAGGGCTCCCAGCGGCCCGGCATGGGCCGCGCCCTGCGCCGGACCTTCCCCGTCTACGCCGACGCCTTCGACGCGGTGTGCGCGCTCGCCGACCCGAGCCTGGAACGGCCGCTCGCCGACGTCATCGACACCGACGCCGACCTGCTCACCCGTACCGACTACGCGCAGATCGCCCTCTTCGCCACCGAGGTCGCCCTGTACCGCCTCCTGGAGTCCTGGGGCGTGACGCCCGACCATCTGGCCGGGCACTCCGTCGGCGAACTGGCCGCCGCCCATGTCGCCGGCGTGCTGTCCCTGCCCGACGCCGTCCGGCTCGTGCTGGCCCGCGGCACCCTGATGGCGGCCCTGCCCGCGGGCGGCGCCATGGCCGCGCTGCGCGCCACCGAGGACGAGGTCGCCCCCCACCTGGACGACCGCGTCGGCCTCGCCGCCGTCAACGGACCCCGCTCCGTGGTGATCTCGGGCGAAGAGGACGCCGTCGCCGCGCTCGCCGCCCGCTTCGGGAAGAGCAGGCGGCTGACGGTCTCGCACGCCTTCCACTCGCCGCTGATGGAGCCGATGCTGGCCGACTTCGCCGAGGCCGCCGCCCAGTGCTCCTTCGAGGAGCCGCTGATCCCCATCGTCTCCACGCTCACCGGCGCCCCGGCCGGCCCGGGCGAGCTGTCCACGCCCGCGTACTGGGTGCGGCACGCCCGCGAGGCCGTACGCTTCGCCGACGCCGTCACCGCCCTGCACGAGCTGGGCGTGCGGGCGTTCCTGGAGGTCGGGCCCGACGCGGCCCTCACCGCGCTGGCCGCGGACTGCGTGCCCGACGACAGCGTGACCGTCGCGGGTCTGCGCCGCGACGGCGACGAGGAACGCGACCTGGTCACGGCGGTGGCCCGGCTGCACGCCGCGGGCACGGCCGTCGACTGGACGGCGTTCTTCGCCCCGTACGGCGCCCGGCCCACCGACCTGCCCACCTACGCCTTCCAGCGCGAACGCCTCTGGCTGGAGGCCGGGGCGGGCGGCAGCGGGGACGCCGACGGTCTCGGACAGCACGCCACCGGTCATCCGCTGCTGACCGCCGCGACCGACCTGCCCGACACCGGCGGAGCGGTCCTCACCGGCCGGCTCTCCCTCGCCTCCCACCCGTGGCTGGCCGACCACGCCGTCCACGGCACCGTGCTGCTGCCCGGCACCGCCTTCGTCGAGCTGGCCCTGCGGGCCGCGGAGCACACCGGCTGCGGCACCCTGGAGGAACTCACCCTGCACGCCCCGCTGATCCTGCCCGAGCAGGGGGCGCTCGCCGTACAGGTCGCCGTCGGCGGCGAACGGGACGGACGCCGGGAGCTGACCGTCTGGTCCCGCCGCGCCGACACCCCCGACGCCCCCTGGACCCGCAACGCCGCCGGCGCCGTCACCGGCACGGACGAGGCGAGCCCGGCCGTCCTGACCGCATGGCCGCCCGCGGACGCCGAACCGGTCGCCCTGGACGGTCTCTACCCCGCCCTGGCCCGCACCGGTTACGGCTACGGCGAGGTCTTCCAGGGCCTGCGCGCCATGTGGCGCCGCGGGGACGAGCTGTTCGCCGAGGCGGCGCTGCCCGAGCGCGCCCGCGCCACCGCCGCCGCGTTCGGTGTGCACCCGGCGCTGCTGGACGCCGCCTTGCACGTCAACCTGCTCGACCTTCCCGGCGGGCAGGCGGTGCTGCCGTTCGCCTGGGGCGGCGTCACCCTGCACGCGGCCGGCACCGACACCCTGCGCCTCCACCTCGCCCCGTCCGGTCCCGACGCCGTCACCCTCACCCTCGCGGACGGCACCGGCGCGCCCGTCGCGACCGTGCGCAGCCTCGTGGCCCGCCCCGTCTCCGCCGAGCAGCTCGCCGGGGACGGCGACGACCCGCTCTACCGGGTCGACCTCGTCCCGGCGCCCGTCCCGGCCGCCACCGGGCTCCCCGCACCGGCCGTGTGCGGCGGCACGGACAGCGGCCTCGACGCGCCGTGGTTCGCCGACCTCGCCGCGCTCACCGCCGCGGGACCGGTGCCCGACCTGGTGGTCCTGTCCGTACCCGCCGCCCCCGGCGCCGAGGCCGACCTGCCGGCCTCGGTACGGGACCGGGTGAACGCCACCCTGGAGACCCTGCGCACCTGGGCGGCCGACGAGCGCTGCGCCGGCGGGCGGCTCGCCGTGCTCCTGCGCACCGGCGACCTCACCCACGCCCCCCTGTACGGACTGGTCCGCGCCGCCCAGGCCGAGAACCCCGGCCGGTTCCTGCTGATCGACAGCGACGGCAGCGCCGCCCCCGGACCCGCCCTCGCCACCGCGCTCGCCGCCGGCGAACCGGAGATCGCGGTGCGGGACGGCGAGGTGCGCGTGCCCCGGCTGGCCCGCGCCAAGCCCGGCGGCCCGGTCGCCTGGGACCCGGACGGCACCGTGCTGATCACCGGCGGTACCGGCGGGCTCGGTGCCCTGATCGCCCGTCACCTCGTCATCGAACACGGCGTGCGGAGCCTGCTGCTCGCCGGCCGGCGCGGCGCCGACGCCCCCGGAGCGCTCGCGCTGCGCGAGGAACTCTCCGCCTCGGGTGCCCGGGTGACCCTCGCCCGGTGCGACGCCGCCGACCGCGCCGACCTGGCCGCGCTGCTCGCCGGGCACGAGGTGCGGGCGGTGGTGCACGCCGCCGGGGTCGTCGACAACGGCGTGCTGGCCGGCCTCGACGCGGACAAGGTCGACCGGGTGCTGAGGCCCAAGGCGGACGCCGCCTGGAACCTGCACGAACTGACCCGCGACAAGGAGCTCACGGCCTTCGTCCTGCTGTCCTCCGCCGCGGGGCTGCTGGTGGGCGGCGGCCAGGCCAACTACGCCGCCGCCAACACCTTCCTCGACGGCCTCGCCGCCCACCGCCGCCTACTCGGCCTGCCCGCCGTGTCGCTGGCCTACGGCCTGTGGTCCGGCTCCGGCGGCATGAGCGCCGGCATCGACACGGCGGACCTGGAGCGGCTGCGCCGGCTGGGCCTGCCACCGCTCACCCCGGCCCAGGGGCTGCGCGCCTTCGACGCCGGACTCGGCGGCGAGGACGCGGTGGTGGTGCCCGTACGCCTCGACGCGACCGCGGTACGCGCCCGGCCGGACGGCGTACCCGCGCTGCTGCGCGGCCTGGTGCGGCCCGCCCGGCGGCGCGGCGCCGAACCCGCCGCGGGCGCTCCCGACCGCTCCTGGCGCGAGCGGCTGGCACCGCTCTCCGACGCCGATCGCGACCGCGCCCTGCTGGAGCTGGTCCGCACCCATGTCGCCGCCGTGCTCGGGCACCCCTCACCGGAGTCCGTCGACCCGCACCGCGCCTTCCAGGAGATGGGCTTCGACTCCCTCGCCGCCGTCGAACTGCGCAACCTCCTCACCGGCGCCACCGCGCTGACCCTGCCCGCGACGCTCGTCTTCGACCAGCCCACCCCCCTCGCCCTCGCCGCCCACCTCAGGACCGCGCTCGTACCCGGACCGGCCGACCAGGCCCGGTCCGCGCTGGCCGAGCTGGACCGCCTCGACACAGCGCTGCACGCCCTGCCCGACCAGGACGGCAGTCACGCCCGCGTCACCGCACGCCTCGAAGCGCTGCTGCGCAGCTGGCAGGACACCCACGGACGGCACACCGCGCCCGAGGCACCGGGGGACTTCCGGGAAGCCAGCGACGAAGAACTCTTCGCCAGGATCGACAACGAACTGGGAGCCCTGTGATGGAAGACTCGGCCACGGCCGGCAAGCTCCGCGACTACCTCAAGCGGGCCACGACCGAGCTGGAGCGCAGCCGCCGCCGCGTACGGGAGCTGGAGGAGCAGGACCGCGAGCCCGTCGCCGTCATCGGCATGGGCTGCCGCTACCCCGGCGGCGTGCGCACCCCGGAGGACCTGTGGCGCATCGTCGACGAGGGCATCGACGTCGTCACCGAGTTCCCCACCGACCGCGGCTGGGACGTCGAGGCGATCTACGACCCCGAGCCCGGCGCCCCCGGCAAGTCCTACGTCCGCCACGGCGGCTTCCTGCACGACGCCGCCGAGTGCGACCCCGCGTTCTTCGGCATCAGCCCCAAGGACGCCCCCGGCACCGACCCGCAGCAGCGGCTGCTCCTGGAGGTCACCTGGGAGGCCTTCGAGCGGGCCGGCATCGACCCCACCACGGTCAAGGGCACCCCGACCGGCGTCTTCGTCGGCCTGATGCACCACGACTACGTCGGCGGCACCATCTCCGGCAGCATCGTCTCCGGCCGCATCGCCTACACCCTGGGCCTGGAGGGCCCCGCGGTCACCATGGACACCGCCTGCTCCTCCTCGCTGGTGGCACTGCATTCGGCGATCCAGTCGCTGCGCAAGGGCGAGTGCTCCCTCGCGCTCGCGGGCGGCGCCGCCGTCATGGCCAGCCCCGAGATGTTCATCGAGTTCAGCGAGCGCCGCGCGCTGTCCCCCGACGGCCGCTGCCACTCCTTCGCCGACGACGCCGCGGGCGCGGCCTGGGCCGAGGGCGCCGGCATGCTGCTGGTGGAGCGGCTGTCCGACGCGCTGCGCAACGGCCACGAGGTGCTCGCCGTCGTCCGCGGCTCCGCCGTCAACCAGGACGGCGCCTCCAACGGCCTGACCGCGCCCAGCGGCCCGGCCCAGATCCGTGTCATCCGGCAGGCCCTCGCCGACGCGCAGCTCGCCCCCCACCACATCGACGCCGTCGAGGCGCACGGCACCGGCACCACCCTGGGCGACCCCATCGAGGCCCAGGCCGTCATCGCCGCCTACGGCCAGGACCGGCCGGAGAACCAGCCGGTCTGGCTCGGCTCCATCAAGTCCAACATGGGCCACCCGCAGGCCGCGGCGGGCGTCGGCGCCGTCATCAAGATGGTCATGGCCATGCGCCACGGCACCCTGCCCCGCACCCTGCACGTGGAGACGCCCAGCACCGCCGTGGACTGGAGCGCCGGCGACGTCCGGCTGCTCACCGAGCCCCGCCCCTGGGACACCCCCGACGGACGCCCGCGCCGCGCCGGAGTGTCCTCCTTCGGCATCTCCGGCACCAACGCCCACACCATCCTGGAGCAGGCCCCGGCCGTCGGGACCGGGGGGCCCGCCCCGGAACGCGCCGCGCTGCCCGTCGTCCCCTGGGTGCTGTCCGGCAAGGGCTCCGACGCCGTCCGGCGGCAGGCGGAGCGGCTCCTCGCCGCCGCCGGTGACCTCGACCCGTACGACGTCGGCCACTCGCTGGCCACCACGCGCACCCTGTTCACCCACCGGGCCGCCGTCACCGGCCGCGACCGCGCCGAACTGCTGGCCGGTCTGCGGGCCGTCGCCGACGGCAGCCGGCCGGCCGTGGCGGCCCCCGAACCCGGCCGGCTCGGCATGCTGTTTTCCGGCCAGGGCTCCCAGCGCCCCGGCATGGGCCGCACCCTGCACGCCGCGTTCCCCGTGTTCGCCGCCGCCTTCGACGAGATCTGCGCCGCCTTCGACGCACACCTCGGCCGGCCGCTGCGCGAGGTGATGTTCGACGAGGACACCGACCCCACCTCCCTGAACCAGACCGTCCATACCCAGGCCGCCCTGTTCACCTTCGAGACCGCCCTGTACCGGCTGCTGGAGCACTGGGGCATCCGCCCGGACCTGCTCGCCGGGCACTCCATCGGCGAGGTCGTCGCCGCACATGTCGCCGGAGTGCTGGACCTGAAGGACGCGGTCGCGCTGGTCGCCGCCCGCGGCCGGCTGATGCAGGAGCTGCCGGCCGGCGGCGCGATGGTGTCCCTGCTGGCCTCCGAGGCCGAGGTGGTGCCGCTGCTCACCGACGGCGTCGACATCGCGGCCGTCAACGGCCCGCGCGCGGTGGTGATCTCCGGTGACGAGGACGCGGTCCTCGCCGTCGCCGGGCAGGTGGAGAAGACCACCCGGCTCAAGGTGTCGCACGCCTTCCACTCCCGCCGTATGGAACCCATGCTGGAGGCGTTCCGCGAGGTGCTGGCGGGCCTCACCTTCCACGAGCCCTCGCTGCCGGTCGTCTCGAACGTCACCGGCCGCATGGCCGGCGAACTCACCTCGCCCGACTACTGGGTGCGGCACGTCCGCGAGGCCGTCCGCTTCCACGACGGCGTGACCGCGCTGGCCGCCGAGGGCGCCACCCGCTTCCTGGAGGTCGGCCCCGACTCGGTGCTCACCAACATGGCGCAGGACGTGGTGCCCGACGTCATCGGCACCCAGCGCCGCGACCGCGCCGAGGACGCCGCCCTCGTCGACGCCGTCTGCCGCCTGCACCTGACCGGCACCGGACCCGACTGGACGGCCGTGTTCGCCGGCGGGCGCACGGTCGCCCTGCCCACCTACCCCTTCCGCCGCGACCGGCACTGGGAGGACGCGCCCATCCTCCAGGCCGAGCGCTCCGCGACGGCCCGCGCGGGCGGCGACGCGGCCGACCCGTTCTGGGAGCTGGTCCGGGACCAGGACGTGACCGCCGTCGCCGCCACGCTCGGCGTCGCCGACGAGACCTCCGTCGCCACCGTCGTCCCCGCCCTGGCCGCCTGGCACGAGCAGCGGCAGACCAACGCCGCCGCCGACGGCTGGCGGTACCGCGTCACCTGGGAGCCGCTGGCCCCCGCCGCCACCCCGGCGCTCGGCGGCCACTGGCTGGCCGTCGTGCCCGCCGCCGACGACCCCTGGACGACCGCCGTCCTGACCGGGCTCACCGGCCGGGGACTGCGGGTGGACACCCTCACCGCACCGGAGGCGGCCGGCCGGGCCGAGCTGGCCGGGCTGCTCGCCGGCCGGGACGCTGCCGACGGTGTGCTCTCCCTGCTGGCGCCGGCCACCGAACCGGCCGTCACCGCCGCCCTCGTGCAGGCCCTCGGGGACGCCGGGATCACCGCCCCGCTGTGGTGCGTCACCCGCGACGCCGTCGCCCACGGGACGGCCGCCGCCGTCACCGGCTTCGCCCAGGCACGGGTGTGGGGCCTCGGCCGGGTCGCCGCGCTGGAACACCCCGACCGCTGGGGCGGACTCGTCGACCTGCCCGCCGACCTCGGACCGCAGACCCTCGCCCGGCTGGCCGCGCTGCTCGGCGACGCCGGCGGCGAGGACCAGATCGCCGTCCGCGAGTCCGGCGCCTACGGCCGGCGCCTGGAACACACCCCGGCCCGCGCCGGCGCGCCCTGGAAACCGTCCGGCACGGTCCTGGTCACCGGCGCGACGGGCGCCGTCGGCACGGCCGTGGCCCGCTGGCTCGCCGCCGAGGGCGCGGACCACCTGCTGCTGGTCTCCCGCCGCGGCGCGGACGCGCCCGGCGCCGCCGACCTCGTCCGCGAACTCACCGGCACCGGCGCCGAGGTGACCCTCGCCGCCTGCGACGTCACCGACCGCCGGGCGCTGGCCGGCCTGCTGGACTCCGTACCGGACGAGCACCCCCTCACCGCCGTGCTGCACCTGGCCGGCGTCCTGGACGACGGCGTCCTGGACGCCCTCACCCCCGACCGGTTCGCCGGCGTCCTCGCCCCCAAGGCCGACGCCGCCCGCCATCTGCACGAACTGACCGCGGACCGGGACCTGTCGGCGTTCGTGCTGTTCTCCTCCCTGACCGCCACCGTCGGCGGCGCCGGACAGGCCAACTACGCCGCCGCCAACGCCTACCTCGACGCCCTCGCCGAACACCGGCGCGCCGCCGGACTGCCCGCCACCTCCGTGGCCTGGGGACCCTGGGGCGGCGACGGCATGGCCGCCCACGGCACCGTCCGCTCGGCCGCCCGCGCGATGGGCATGTCCCTCCTCGACCCCGACCGCGCCCTCACCGCGCTGCGGCGCGCCCTGGACGGCGGTGACACCACCGTCACCGTCGCCGACGTCGACTGGTCCCTGTTCGCGCCCGCGTTCACGTCGAGCCGGCCCAGCGCCCTGCTGTCCACGCTGCCCGAGACGCGACGCGGCACCGGCGGGCAGGAGGCGAGCGGCGCCGACGGCTTCGCCGCCAGGCTCGCCGGCCTCACCGGCGGCGAACGCGACCGCGCCCTGCAAGAGCTGGTGTGCGGCCAGGCCGCCGCGGTCCTCGGTTACGGCGGCGCCGACGCGGTCGAGCCGACCACCGCCTTCCGCGACCTCGGCTTCGACTCGCTCACCTCGGTCGACCTGCGCAACCGGATCAGCGGCGCCGCCGGGGTGCCGCTGCCCGCCACGCTCATCTTCGACTACGCCACCCCCGCCGCCCTCGCCAAGCACCTGGGCAGCGAACTCGCGGGCGCCGACACCTCGGTGGACTCGGTCGTCGCCGAACTCGACCGGGTCGCGGCCCGGCTCGGCGACCTCACCGCCGAGGACATCGAGCAGGGACGGATCACCACCCGCCTGCAGGCCCTGCTCGCGGACCTGAACAAGACGCTCGGCCAGGACGCCGCCGCCGTCGCCGGACGGCTGGAGGACGCCTCCGCGGACGACGTCTTCGCCTTCATCGACAACGAACTCGGCACGGCGTGACCCGGCCCTCCCACGACACCCCGGCACCGCAGTCCACCTCTTCGCACAGGAGTGGCGACACCCGATGACCAACGACGAAAAGCTGCTCTCCTACCTCAAGCGGGTCTCCGCCGACCTGGCCCAGACCCGTCAGCGGCTGCGCGAGGTGGAGACCCAGGACCGGGAACCCATCGCCATCGTCGGGATGAGCTGCCGCTTCCCCGGCGGCGTCACCACTCCGGAGGAGCTCTGGCGGCTCGTCCACGACGGCACTGACGCCATCGGTGACTTCCCCGACGACCGGGGCTGGGACATCGACACGCTCCACGACCCCGACCCGGACGCCACCGGCAAGACGTACGTCACGCGCGGCGGATTCCTGGACGACGCGGCGGGCTTCGAGCCGGACTTCTTCGGCATCAGCCCCCGCGAGGCGGTCGCGATGGACCCCCAGCAGCGGCTGCTGCTGGAGGTGTCGTGGGAGGCCCTGGAACGGGCCCGGATCGCCCCCGGCTCGGCGCACGGCACCCGCGTCGGGGTGTTCGCCGGCACCAACGGCCAGGACTACAAGGACCTCCTGGCGAAGATGCCGGAGGACAGCGAGGCCGCGCTCGGCACCGGCGTCCTGGCCGCCGTGATCTCCGGCCGCATCTCCTACACCCTGGGCCTGGAGGGCCCGGCCGTCACCATCGACACCGCCTGCTCCTCGGCGCTCGTCGCCGTGCACCTGGCCGTACAGGCGCTGCGCGACAAGGAGTGCACCCTCGCCCTCGCGGGCGGCGCGACCGTGATGGCCACGCCGGGCAACTTCATCGCCTTCTCCCGGCAGCGCGGCCTCGCCCCGGACGGCCGCTGCAAGTCCTTCGCGGACGCGGCGGACGGCACCGGCTGGAGCGAGGGCGCCGGCATGCTGGTGCTGGAACGGCTCGGCGACGCCCGCCGCAACGGTCACGAGGTGCTGGCCGTCGTCCGGGGCTCCGCCGTCAACCAGGACGGCGCCTCCAACGGCCTGACCGCCCCCAACGGGCCGTCCCAGCGCCGTGTCATCCGCGCCGCGCTGGCCGCGGCGCGGCTCGGCCCCGCCGACGTGGACCTGCTGGAGGCCCACGGCACCGGCACCACGCTCGGCGACCCCATCGAGGCGCAGGCCCTGCTCGCCACCTACGGACAGGAACGGTCCGAGGACGCCCCGCTGTGGCTGGGCTCGGTGAAGTCCAACATCGGGCACACCCAGGCCGCGGCCGGCGTCGCCGGCATCATCAAGGCGGTCATGGCGATGCGGCACCGCGTCCTGCCGAAATCGCTGCACGCCGACGAGCCGTCCGGCAAGGTCGACTGGGGGCAGGGGCACGTCCGGCTGCTCACGGAGAACCGGCCCTGGACCGACCCCGGCCGCCCGCGCCGGGCCGCCGTCTCCTCCTTCGGCGCCAGCGGCACCAACGCGCACACCATCCTGGAGGAGGCCCCCGCCGAGGAACCGGCGGAACCCGCCCCCCGTACGGCGCCGCCGCTGGTGCCGTGGGTGATCTCCGGCCGGACCGAGCGCGCCCTGCGCGAGCAGGCCGCCCGCCTGACCGCCGCCGCCGGCGGCCTGGACCCCGTGGACGTCGCCCACTCCCTGGCCGCCACCCGCACCGCCCACCAGTACCGGGCCGTGGTCCTCGGCGACGGCCCCGACGCGCTCGGCACGGCCATGAACCGGATCGCCGAGGGCGGCCGGGGCGCCGCGACCGGCCGCGTCCGCAAGGGGCAGACGGCCTTCCTGTTCACCGGGCAGGGCGCGCAGCGCGCCGGCATGGGCCGCGAGCTGTACGCGCACTTCCCGGTCTTCGCCCGCGTCTTCGACGAGATCTGCGCGCTCTTCGACGGCGATCTGCGCGACCTCGTCCTCGGCGACGACCCCGAACCCCTGCACCGCACCGCCCGCACCCAGACCGCGCTGTTCGCCTTCGAGGTCGCGCTGTACCGGCTGGTGGAATCCTGGGGGATCGTGCCCGACCACCTGGCCGGGCACTCCATCGGCGAGATCGCCGCCGCCCACGTCGCGGGCGTCCTGGACCTCGGGGACGCGACCACGCTGGTGGCCGCGCGCGGCCGGCTCATGCAGGCGCTGCCCGAGGGCGGCGCCATGATCGCCGTACGCGCCACCGAGGACGAGATACGCCCCCTGCTCACGGAGCGGGTCGGCATCGCCGCCGTCAACGGTCCCGACTCCCTGGTGATCTCCGGCGACGCCGCGGAGGCCGAGGCGGTGGCCGCCCGCTTCGACAAGAGCCGCCGGCTGAAGGTCTCGCACGCCTTCCACTCGCCGCTCATGGAACCGATGCTGGCCGCCTTCCGGACGGTCGCCGAGTCCCTGACCTACCACCGGGCCGCCGTCCCGGTGGTCTCCCTCGTCACCGGTGCCCTCGCCACCCAGGACATCGCCACGCCCGACTACTGGGTGCGCCACGTGCGCGAGGCGGTCCGCTTCCACGACGGCATACGCTCCCTCGCCGCCGAGGGCGTCACCCGCTTCCTGGAGATCGGCCCGGACGCCGTGCTGACGGCCATGGCCCGCGAGTGCCTGGCCGCCGACGGCACGGACACCGACGCCGTGCTGGCCGCCGCCACTCGCCGCGAGCACGACGAGACCGAGACCCTGCTCACCGCCGTGGCCCGGCTGTACACCGGCGGGGCCGACGTGGACTGGACCGCCCTGTTCACCGGCGCCCGCACGGTCGACCTGCCCACCACCGCCTTCCAGCGCGAGAGGTTCTGGCCCGAGACGACCGCGTCCGCCGGCGACGTCGGCTCCGCCGGCCTGGACTCCGCCGACCACCCGCTGCTCGGCGCGGCGACGATGCTCGCCGACTCCGACGGGGCCGTGCTCACCGGCCGGCTGTCGGTGCGCACCCACCCCTGGCTCGCCGACCACGTCGTGGGCGGCTCGGTCGTCGTCCCCGGCACCGCCATGGTCGAGCTGGCCGTCCGCGCCGGCGACCAGGTCGGCTGCGGACGGCTGGAGGAACTCGCCCTGGAGGTACCGCTGGTACTGCCCCAGGACGACGGCGTACGCGTCCAGGTCGCCGTCGGCGCCCCCGACCCCTCCGGCGCCCGCACGGTGCACGTGTACGCCCGCGCCGAGAGCCTGCCCGCCGAGGAGCCGTGGACCCTGCACGCCTCCGGCGCCCTCGCCGCCGGCACCGGCACCCCCGGCACCCGCCTGGACGCCTGGCCCCCCGAGGACGCCGAGCCCCTCGACACGGGCGGACTGTACGCGCGGCACGCCGCCGCCGGACTGGAGTACGGGCCCGCCTTCCAGGCCCTGACGGCCGCCTGGCGGCGCGGCGAGGAACTCTTCGCCGAGGTGCGGCTGCCGGAACGGCCCGCCGCCGACGCGCCCCGCTTCGGCCTGCACCCCGCCGCGTTCGACGCCGCCCTGCACTCCCTGGCCCTGCTCGGCGACGGATCCGCCGACGACACCGCCCGGCTGCCCTTCATGTTCGCGGGCGTCACCCTGCACGCCGTCGGCGCCTCGGTGCTGCGCGCCCGGCTCGTGCCCGCCGGCCCCCACGCCTTCGCCGTCGACCTGGCCGACGCCACCGGCGCCCCGGTCGCCACGGTCACCTCCCTCGCCTCCCGCCCGCTCACCCACCTGCGCGCCGCCCGCGACCCGGGCGCCGACGCCCTGTTCGCCCTCGACTGGCAGCCCCTGCCCCTGGCATCCGACGCCCCCGACACGGGACACCGGGTGCTCCACAGCACCCCCGGCACGGACGCCGCCGCGGTGCGCGAGGCCCTGCACACCGCCCTCGCGGCCCTCCAGGACGACGACCCCCGCCCGCTGGCCGTCGTCACCCACGGCGCGGTGAGCGTCGCGGGGGAGGACGTGCCCGACCTGGCGGGGGCCGCCGTATGGGGGCTGGTGCGGTCCGCGCAGTCGGAGAGCCCCGACCGGTTCGTGCTGCTCGACCTCGAACCGGGCACGGACGCCCACACCGTTCTGCCCGCGGTCCTCGCCTCCGGCGAACCGCAGCTCGCCGTGCGCTCCGGCACGGCCCACGCCGCCCGGCTGGTGCGCGCCGAAGTCCCCGCCGACGCCGAGGGGCCGGCCCTCGATCCGGCGGGCACGGTCCTGCTGACCGGTGCCACCGGCGGCCTGGCGCCGGTGCTCGCCCGCCACCTGGTCACCGCCCACGGCGTACGTCACCTGCTGCTGCTCAGCCGGTCCGGCACCGCCGACGGCCTGATCGCCGAACTCGCCGGCCTCGGCGCCACCGCGACCGCACACGCCTGCGACGTCGCCGACCGCGACGCCCTCGCCGCCGTCCTGGCCGGCATCCCGGCCGAGCACCCGCTCACCGCGGTCGTCCACGCCGCGGGCGTCCTCGACGACGGCGTGGTCTCCTCGCTCACCCCCGAACGGATCGACACGGTCCTCGCGCCCAAGGCACTCGGCGCCCTCCACCTGCACGAACTCACCACCGGCCTCTCGGCGTTCGTGCTGTTCTCGTCCGTCGCCGGCACCGTCGGCGCCCCGGGCCAGGGCAACTACGCCGCCGCCAACGCCTTCCTGGACGCCCTCGCCGCCCACCGCCACGCCCAGGGCGCCCCCGCCCTGTCGCTGGCCTGGGGACCGTGGGCCCCGTCCGGCGGCATGACCAGCTCCCTCGACGAGGCCGACCGCGCCCGCATGGCGCGCGGCGGCATGACCGCCCTGTCGGCCGAGGAGGGCACCGCCCTGTTCGACCGGGCGGTGCGCGCGAGCCGGCCCGCCCTGGCGCCGGTGCGGCTCAGCCTGCCCGCGCTGCGTGCCCAGGGCACCGGCCTCGCGCCCGTCCTCCGCGCGCTGGCGGGACGGCCGGTGCGCCGGGAGGCCGCCGCCACGGGCGCCGACACCGGCTTCGCCGAGCGGCTGGCGGCCCTCGGCGCGGAGGAACGCGCCGAGGCCCTGCTGCACACGGTCCGCACCCACGTCGCCGCCGTGCTCGGGCACGCGAACCCCGACAGCGTGGAGACCGACCGGGCCTTCAAGGACCTCGGCTTCGACTCGCTCGCCGCCATCGAGCTCCGCAACTCCCTCTCCGCCGAACTGGACCGGCGTCTCGGCGCCACCCTCGTCTTCGACCACCCCTCGCCCGAGGCGCTCGCCGCCCACCTCGCCACCCTGGTCGGCGGCGCCGGGACCGCGGCCCGGCGCGCCCGTCGTACCGGAACGGCACGCGCGGACGAGCCGCTGGCCATCGTCGGCCTGGCGTGCCGCTACCCGGGCGGCGTCCGCACCCCGGAGGACCTGTGGCGGCTGGTCGCCGACGGCACCGACGCCATCACCCCCTTCCCCGCCAACCGGGGCTGGGACGTGGACCGCATCGTCGACCCCACCCGGCAGCGCCCCGACACCTCCTACGTCGGCGAGGGCGGATTCCTGCACGAGGCCGGCGAGTTCGACGCCGCGTTCTTCGGCATCAGCCCCAAGGAAGCCCTCGTCATGGACCCGCAGCAGCGGCTGCTGCTGGAGACGTCCTGGGAGGCGCTGGAGAGCGCGGGCATCGACCCGCACACCCTCAAGGGAAGCCGCACCGGCGTCTTCGCCGGCGTCCAGTACCACGACTACTTCGGCAGCTTCGGCTCCGGCAGCATCATCTCCGGCCGCATCGCCTACACCCTCGGCCTGGAGGGCCCTTCCCTGTCCGTCGACACCGCCTGCTCCTCCTCCCTGGTCGCGCTGCACCTGGCCGCCCAGTCGCTCAGGCAGGGCGAGTCCAGCCTCGCGCTGGTCGGCGGAGTCGCCGTGATGGCCACCCCGGAGACCTTCATCGAGTTCAGCCGGCAGGGCGCGCTGGCCCCCGACGCCCGCACCCGCGCCTTCGCGGACGCGGCGGGCGGCACCGTGTGGGGCGAGGGCGTCGGCGTCATGGTGGTGGAACGGCTCTCCGACGCCCGCCGCAACGGCCACGAGGTACTGGCCGTCGTCCGGGGCACCGCCGTCAACCAGGATGGCGCCTCCAACGGCCTCACCGCCCCCAACGGCCCCTCCCAGGAACGCGTCGTCCTCGAAGCCCTGGAGAACGCCCGCCTGACCA
>NZ_JAINRE010000047.1 GCF_020400595.1 Streptomyces naphthomycinicus
CCCCCCCCCCCCCCGCCCCGGGCGGCCCCCCCCCCCCGGCCGGCGGGAAAGCCGTGGACGGAACCGGTGGCGTGGGGGAGTCTTGCCCGCATGGCCCCGACCGATCCCAAGACAGACCTCCGGGAGTACCTCCAGGACGCCCGTGACGTCCTGCTGTGGAAGCTGGAGGGCCTGCCGGAGTACGACATCCGCCGCCCCCTGACGCCGACGGGCACCAATCTGCTGGGCCTGGTGAAGCATCTGACGGGCGCCGAGGCCCTCTACTTCGGCGCGACCTTCGGGCGGCCCTTCGCCGGCACGCCCCTGTGGATCACCGGGGACGCCGAACCGGACGCGGATCTGTGGGCACGGGCCGACGAGTCCCGCGCGGACGTCGTCGGCCGGTACCGGGACGCCTGGGCGCACGCCGACGACACCATCACCGCGCTGCCGCTGGACGCGGTCGGCCGGATACCGGGCGGCCCGGCGAGCGGGATCACCCTGCACCGGGTCCTCACCCACATGATCGCCGAGACCCAGCGGCACGCCGGACACGCCGACATCGTGCGGGAGCTGATCGACGGGGCCACGGGTCAGCGGCCGCAGGGGCTCAACGTGGCCCCCTTCGACCCCGCGCACACGGACCGGGTCGAACGCGCGGCGAAGGAGGCCGCGGAGCGCGGGTGACGGGTCCGGCCCTCCGTGCCACCCCGGGTCAGCGTTCCGTGACCTTGCCCGCGGCGACCTCCAGACGACGGGTCACCCGGACCGCGTCCAGCATCCGCCGGTCGTGGGTGACCAGCAGCAGGGTGCCCTCGTAGGAGTCGAGGGCCGACTCCAGCTGTTCGATGGCCGGCAGGTCCAGGTGGTTCGTCGGCTCGTCGAGGACGAGCAGGTTGACGCCCCGGCCCTGGAGCAGGGCGAGCGCGGCACGGGTGCGTTCGCCCGGGGAGAGGGTCGCGGCCGGGCGCAGGACGTGCTCGGACTTCAGGCCGAACTTGGCGAGCAGGGTGCGTACCTCCACCGGTTCGGTGTCGGGCACGTCCGCGCAGAAGGCGTCGAGCAGGGTCTCGGGGCCGTGGAACAGCTTGCGGGCCTGGTCGACCTCGCCGACCAGCACGCCGGAGCCGAGGGCCGCGTGGCCCGAGTCGAGGGGGACGCGGCCCAGCAGCGCGCCGAGCAGGGTGGACTTGCCCGCGCCGTTGGCCCCGGTGACCGCGATCCGGTCCGCCCAGTCGATCTGGAGGGACACCGGACCGAAGGTGAAGTCGCCGCGCCGGACCTCGGCGTCGCGCAGCGTCGCCACGACCGCGCCCGAGCGCGGGGCTGAGGCGATCTCCATGCGCAGCTCCCACTCCTTGCGCGGCTCCTCGACCGTCTCCAGGCGCTCGATCATGCGCTGGGTCTGGCGGGCCTTGGCGGCCTGCTTCTCGCTGGCCTCGCTGCGGAACTTGCGGCCGATCTTGTCGTTGTCGTTGCCCGCCTTGCGCCGGGCGTTCTTCACGCCCTTGTCCATCCAGGACCGCTGCATCTGCGCGCGGTCCTGGAGGGCGGACCTCTTGTCGGCGTACTCCTCGAAGTCCTCGCGGGCGTGCCGGCGGGCCACCTCGCGCTCCTCCAGGTAGGACTCGTAGCCGCCGCCGTAGAGGTTGATCTGCTGCTGGGCGAGGTCGAGTTCGAGGACCTTGGTGACCGTACGGGTGAGGAACTCGCGGTCGTGGCTGACGACGACGGTGCCGGCGCGCAGGCCGGAGACGAACCGTTCCAGGCGCTCCAGGCCGTCCAGGTCCAGGTCGTTGGTGGGCTCGTCGAGGAGGAAGACGTCGTAACGGGAGAGCAGCAGGGAGGCGAGACCGGCGCGGGCCGCCTGGCCGCCGGAGAGGGCGGTCATCGGCTGGTCCAGGTCCACGGCCAGGCCGAGGGAGTCGGCGACCTCCTCGGCGCGCTCCTCCAGGTCCGCGCCGCCGAGGTTCAGCCAGCGCTCCAGGGCGGTCGCGTACGCGTCGTCGGCCCCGGGCGCGCCGTCGACCAGCGCCTGGGTGGCCTCGTCCATGACCCGCTGGGCCTCGGCGACCCCCGTACGGCGGGCCAGGAACTCCCGGACGGTCTCCCCCGGGCGGCGCTCCGGCTCCTGCGGCAGATGGCCGACGGTCGCGGCCGGCGGGGAGAGCCGGAGCTCGCCCTGCTCCGGCGGGACGAGTCCGGCGAGCATCCGCAGCAGGGTCGACTTGCCCGCGCCGTTGGCGCCGACCAGCCCGATCACATCGCCGGGCGCGACGACCAGGTCGAGCCCGGAGAACAGGGAGCGGTCGCCGTGCCCGGCGGCGAGGTTCTTGGCAACGAGGGTGGCAGTCATCAGGACGCCGATCCTAACGTCGGCGGCTCCGCCCCGTTCTCCGCCGGCCGGTGGCGACCGGGGGCGCGCTCCCCGCCCCGGCCTGACGGAGCCGGCCGCGCAGGGCCTATCGTCCTGGCGTGGACAGTGAGCCGAGTGACGAAGTGATCGTGGTCGGAGGCGGGATCGCCGGGCTGACGACGGCCGTGCTGCTGGCCGAGTCCGGACGGCGGGTGCGGGTGTGGGCGCGGGAGCCGGCCGAGCACACCACCTCCGCGGTCGCCGGGGGCCTGTGGTGGCCGTACCGCATCGAACCGGAACCGCTGGCCGGCGCGTGGGCGCTGGAGTCCCTCGAGGTGTACGCGGAGCTGGCGGCCCGGCCGGAGGAGACGGGGGTGCGCCTGGTCGAGGGGGTCCACCACGGGACCCGGCTGGCGGAGCTGGGCGCGTGGGCGGGCCGGGTGCCGGGGCTGCGGGCGGTGGCCGACGGGCTGGCGGCGCGGCTGCCGGTGATCGACATGCCGGCGCATCTGGCGTGGCTGCGGCGGCGGCTGGCGCGGGCGGCGGCGCCGGTGGAGGTGCGTGAGGTGACGGATCTGGCCGCCGTGCCCGCCGCCGTGGTGGTCAACTGCACGGGTCTCGGGGCACGCTCGCTGGTGCCGGACCCGGCGGTGCGGCCCGTGCGCGGACAGCTGGTCGTGGTGGCGAACCCGGGCGTCACCGGCTGGTTCACCTCCGTCGACCATTCCTCCGCCGCCTCCACCTACTTCATTCCGCAGCCGGACCGGCTGCTCCTGGGCGGCACGGCCGAGGAGGACGACTGGTCCCTGGAGCCGGACCCGGCCACCGCGGCGGCGATCGTCGCCCGGTGCGCCGCCGTCCGGCCGGAGATCGCCGGCGCGCGGGTCCTCGCGCACCGGGTGGGGCTGCGGCCGGCCCGCGAGGCGGTACGGCTGGAGCGGGAGCCCCTCGCCGACGGGCGGACGCTGGTGCACAACTACGGACACGGCGGAGCCGGCATCACCGTGGCCTGGGGATGCGCCCGCGAGGCAGCCGCCCTGGCATCCCCGCCCACCTGAGCCACCGCCTCCCCGCACCACGGGGCGCCCCGAAGAGGCGCGGGGAACCGCGCGACCCGCCCACGACGGCCCGCGGCCGAACACCGCGGCACCCCCGAAGACGCCCCGCGGCACGACACGCCGCGAAGGGCCGCGGGGAACCGCGCGACGCGCCACGACGGCCCGCGGCCGAGCGTCACAGCGCCTCACCCCGGACCGCCGCGGCGACCCGGGGTGACGCGACCGGCCGCCCCGGCTGTCAGCTCGCCGGGACGTGCCGGGTGGCGCGCGGTGCGCGCAGGCCGTCCAGGATCCTCGGCGCGGCGGACACGGCATGGCCGGACGTGGCGCGGGCGAACGCGGCCGCCCCGCCCACCAGCGGCACCTTCGCCGCCGTACGGGACAGATCCACGCTCAGCGTCGGAGTGGTGGACGGCGGGTCGATGAGGTCCTTGTCCGTGCCGGCCACGACCAGTGCCAGTCGGTGCCCGGCGGGAACGACATGGTCGGTGGCCGCGAGGTCGAGCGTCATCGTGTACGCCCGGCCCGGCGTGAGCGGGACGCCCTCGGTCGCCGAAGCGTAGTGGCCGAGGTCGGCCCAGCCACGGCTGACCACGGTGTAGTCGACGGCGGCCGTCCTGGCCCGGGTCTCCTTGAAGCAGGCGCTGTCCCCGGCCGTGCTCTCACCCCAGCAGGTGCGGTCGGTGAGGGTGGTGATGCCCTCGGCTCGGTCGGCGTAGTCGCGGATGGTGTCCGGGCCGACGTCGACCAGAACGGCGGACAGGTGGGCGGAGGCGGTGGTCGGGGTCGCGGTCACCGTCACCCGGGCGGAACCGGCCAGACGGAGGTCGCGGCCGAGCGGCGCGGTGAGGAACCCCGCCTTCTCGGGCGTGGCCGTGGTGAGGTGCGCGGCCCAGTCGGTCTCGCTCAGCCGCGGGTCGTCGGTGAAGGTCTCGGTGCCGGAAGCCCGGCGCAGGCCGAGGGTGCCGACACCGGCCCGGCTGCCGGCGGCGGGGCGCAGGACGGCGGTGCGGGTGCCGCGCGGGGGCCACGCGGCGGAGGTGACCCACTGATCGGGATGGCGTTCGACGTCGGCCGTCGGCTCGCGGTCGATGCCGTTGTCGTAGCCGAGCAGCTCGTGGTCGAACCAGCGGTGCAGGGTGTCGACCCAGGCACCGCGCCGGAAGTCGAACGGGTCGACGTGTCCGGTCTGGGACAGCCAGATCTTCCGCTGGACGCCGTGCCGGGCGAGGGCGTCCCACCACTGGCCGAAGTTCTTGGTGCGGACGTTGAGGTCCTGCATGCCGTGCACCACGAACACGCTGGCGCGCACCTTGGCCGCGTCCTTGACGTAGTCCCGCTCGGTCCACAGCGGGGTCCAGTCGCCGCTGGACGGGCTGCCGTCGGCGAGCCTGCGCTGGACGGCCGCGCAACGGGCCTGCGTGTCGTCGCTCTCGACGTAGCCGGCCAGTTCGTCGGGGCCGCCGTCGTAGAGCGGGGCGCCCTGGGCGAAGTAGTAGTCGTACCAGGAGGAGATGGCGCTGATCGGGACGATCGTCTTCAGGCCCTTGACGCCCGTGGCGGCGACGCCGTTGGCGATGGTGCCGTCCCAGCTCTTGCCGATCATGCCGGTTCTGCCGTTGGTCCAGGTGGCCTCGGCTCTCGTCGTGCCGGTCCGTGACGTGTACGCCGTGGCGCGGCCGTTCAGCCAGTCGACGACGGCCTTCGCGGACTGGATGTCGGAACGGCCGCCGACGTCCACGCACCCGTCGGAGCGGTTGGTTCCGGCGAGGTCGACGCCGACGAAGGCGTAGCCGCGGGGTACGAAGTAGTTGTCGAGGAACAGCGGCATCTGGACGACACGGCCCTGTGCGTCGTACGTCTTGAGCTGGCTCTCGTTGCCGCGTCCGCAGCAGGAATAGTATGGACTGGCGTCCATGACGACGGGCACCTCGCGGCCCTGCCGGGCCGGTTCGGCGGGCCGCACGATGTCGGCGGCGACGCGGTCGCTCCTTCCGTCGCCGTCCTCGTCGAGGCCGGTGTCCACCCACACGGACTCACGGATGGCGTCGGCGTAGGAGTAGACGGGTTCGCTCTGCCGGGGGCCGGCCTGGGCGGCGGCGGGGGCGAGGAACATGGCCGTCAGGACGGCGACGGCCGCGGTGGCCAGTGTTCTCCAGATCGTCGTGCGCGTACGTTTCGGCATGCGCGGACGGTACTCCGGGCAACTCTCGTGCAGAAGACGGCTTTCGGGTGCTCGTGTCGGCCGAATGGCGATCGTGTGACAGGAGGTGCCATGGACAGGCCAGAGGCCGGCGGGACTGAATAGGCTCCGAACAGACTTCTGACGAACGGACTTGCAGTCCTGACGACTTGGAGCTGACGTGCACCGCAGAATCATCGCCCCGGGCACCCTGGCGGCGGCCTCCCTCCTGCTGGCGATCCCGGCATCGGCCGCGAGCTACTCCCCCGGCGCTCCGGGCATCGGCGATCCCTACTACCCGAACTACGGCAACGGCGGCTACGACGTCTCGCACTACGACCTGAGGCTCCAGTACCAGCCGAAGACGGACGAGTTGCAGGGCACGGCGACGATCCTGGCGAAGACCACCCAGGACCTGTCCAGCTTCGACCTGGACTTCCTGCTGGACGTGAGCGAGGTGCGGGTCAACGGCGCCAAGGCCTCCTTCGCGGCGTCCGGCGAACACGAACTGGTCGTCACCCCGAAGACCCCGCTGGCCAAGGGCACGTCGGTCACGGTGGCGGTCCGCTACAGCGGGGTGCCGTCGACGAAGAGCGCGTACGGCTTCTCCACCTGGCACCGCACGCCGGACGGCGCGGTGGCCGCCGACGAGCCCGAGTCGGCGTGGTGGTGGTTCCCGAGCAACGACCATCCGAGTGACAAGGCCACCTACGACGTGTCGGTGGCGGTGCCGGACGGTACCCAGGCGATCTCCAACGGTACGCTCCAGTCCACCAGTTCGAAGCTGGGCTGGACGCGCTACAACTGGCGGCAGAACAAGCCGCAGGCCACCTATCTGGCCACGCTCGCGCTCGGCAGGTTCGACATCACCACCGGCACCTCCGACGGCGGCGTGCCCGTCATCAACGCCTACAGCAAGGACCTCGGCGACAACGACGGGGCCGCGCGGGCGAGCGTGGAGCGCACCGGGGAGATCGTGGACTGGCTGAGCGGCTACTTCGGACCGTATCCGTTCAGTTCGGCGGGCGGCTACGTGCCGAACACCACCACCGGGTACGCGCTGGAGACGCAGAGCCGCGTCTACTACAGCCCGAAGCAGTTCGCGAACGGCTCC
Organism: Streptomyces naphthomycinicus; assembly: GCF_020400595.1. Classification (GTDB taxonomy): domain Bacteria; phylum Actinomycetota; class Actinomycetes; order Streptomycetales; family Streptomycetaceae; genus Streptomyces; species Streptomyces naphthomycinicus. The sequence continues at coordinate 6,690 of NZ_JAINRE010000047.1, forward strand.
AACACCTCCGTGGTGGTGCACGAGCTGGCCCATCAGTGGTACGGCGACGACGTGTCGCTGAAGCGCTGGAAGGACATCTGGATCAACGAGGGTTTCGCGCGGTACGCGCAGTGGCTGTGGTCCGAGCACGAGGGCGAGGGCACCGCGCAGGAACTCGCCGACTACGTGTACGCCTCGCACCCGGCCGACGACGCGTTCTGGACGGTCGCGCCCGGCGACCCCGGTGCGGACAACCAGTTCGGCGCCGCCGTCTACGACCGTGGCGCGCTGGCGATCCAGACGCTGCGCAACGCCGTCGGTGACGACGCGTTCTTCGCGATCCTGAAGGGCTGGCCGCAGGAGCACGCCTACGGCAACGCCTCGGTGGCGGACTTCCAGAAGTACGCCGAGCAGGTGTCCGGCAAGCCCCTGTCCGCGCTGTTCGACACCTGGCTGTTCCAGCCGGAGAAGCCGGCCGCGCCGTCGGTCCGCGCCCTGGCGAAGACGGGTACGGCGGTGGCACGGCCGAAGTCGTGGAAGAAGATCGAGGCGACGAACGACGTGCACAGGCACTGACGCCTCGTGTCCGTCCGCGGGGCCGCGGCCCGGCGGGCGGACGCACGCACGGTGGCGTCATGGCGGACAGAGGGGATCTCCGCCGTGACGCCACCGTGGGCGATGCCACTGACCGTGGCGACGATCTGCTACTTCGTGGGCTCCGACAGCTCCGACAGCTCCTGGTCGGCGTTCTTGGCGACCCGGCGGCGGACGCCGAACCAGCCGGCGACCAGCATGACGGCGAGCAGCGGGATGAGGTAGAGGGTCTTGCGGCCCACGTCGGGGTCGTTCCACATCATGCCGAGACAGACCAGCAGGAAGACGATCGTGGCGATCTCGGTGACCGGGCTGAACTTCAGCTGGAAGTGCGGCCGTGCGACCAGGCCCGCGCGGGCGCGGCGGACGAACAGCATGTGGCACAGCATGATGATCACCCAGGTGCTGATGATGCCGAGGGAGGCCACGTTCAGCACGATCTCGAAGGCCTGGCTGGGCACCAGGTAGTTCAGGCCGACGCCGAGGACGCAGACCGCGCAGGTCAGCAGGATGCCGCCGTAGGGGACCTGGCTGCGGTTCATACGGGCGGTGAACTTCGGGGCGGAACCGGCCATGGCCATCGAGCGCAGGATGCGGCCGGTGGAGTACAGGCCGGAGTTGAGCGAGGACATGGCGGCGGTCAGCACGACCAGGTTCATCACGTCACCGGCGGCCGGCACACCGATCTTGGACAGCACGGTGACGAACGGGCTCTGGTCGGCGGAGTACACCGAGCCGGGCAGCAGCAGCGCGAGCAGCACGACGGAGCCGACGTAGAACAGGCCCACACGCCACATGATCGAGTTCACCGCGCGCGGGACGACCTTCTCCGGTTCGGCGGTCTCACCGGCGGCCACGCCGACCAGCTCCAGGGCGGCGTAGGCGAAGATCACGCCCTGCATGACCAGGACGACCGGCATCACGCCGTGCGGGAACACACCGCCGTTGTCGGTGATGACGCTCAGGCCGGGGGTGTGGCCGCCGACCTTGTGCTGGGTGGCGAGCAGGAAAATGCTGATCAGCATGAAGCCGACGATGGTGGCGACCTTGATGATCGCGAACCAGAACTCCATCTCGCCGAAGATCTTCACCGAGATCAGGTTCACCGCGAGGACCACCGCGAGGGCGATCAGCGCCAGCACCCACTGCGGGATGGAGGTGAACATGCTCCAGTAGTGCGTGTAGAGCGCGATCGCGGTGATGTCGGCGATGCCGGTGGTCGACCAGTTCAGGAAGTACATCCAGCCGGCGACGTAGGCGCCCTTCTCGCCGAGGAACTCTCGGGCGTAGGACACGAAGGACCCGGAGGACGGGCGGTACAGGACCAGCTCGCCCAGGGCACGGACCACGAAGAAGGCGAAGACGCCGCAGACCAGATAGGCCACGGCGAGCGCCGGGCCCGCGTTGTGCAGTCGTCCGCCGGCGCCCAGGAGGAGTCCGGTACCGATGGCGCCGCCGATGGCGATCATGTTGACGTGGCGGGCCTTGAGGTCCTTGCTGTAACCGGCGTCGCCCGCGTCCGCGGGCGTCCGGGCCACCTGGGGGTGGGTGGTGGCCTGTGCCGAATCCACGGCTTCCTTGCTCACAGGTGGTTCCACTTCCTGGTGCGCCCGGACCTCATGGGCCCGGGGTTCGTGCAGGTCTCGGCCCGCACCACCCTCGTGTCGCGGTACAGACCAAGAGAGCAGCTTTCCAGAGGAATCCACCGGTACGCGGTGGCCCATGTCACAGAGCGTTGCTTCTCACATGATCCACCCACAGATCACGCGACGTTCACGGAAGGTTTCACACCATTGGTGAGACAGCGATACTGCTCCACATGACCACCGATGCCGGGGACACGACGCCCCTCACCATCGACGAGCTGGCCGCCCGCGCGGGCGTCACGGTGCGCACCGTCCGCTTCTACGGCAGCAAGGGGCTGCTGCCGCCGCCGGTGATCGGACCGCGCCGGGTCGGGCAGTACGGCCCCGACCACGTGGCGCGGCTGGCCCTCATCGAGGAGCTTCAGCAGCAGGGCATGACCCTGGCGGCGATCGAGCGGTACCTGAAGCAGCTCCCCGACGACCTCACCCCGCACGACCTGGCCATTCACCGGGCCGTCATCGCGTCCTGGGCGCCGGACGCGGTGGACACGGTGTCGCGGCGGGAGCTGGAGCGGCGGGCGGGACGGCCGCTCACCGCCGAGGACGTGGAGCGGCTGACGGCGATGAGCGTCGTCGCGGCGGCCCCCGGCGACACCTTCCGGGTCGACTCAGGGCTGCTGCGGCTCGGGGTGCGGCTCCTCGACGTGCCGCTGTCGCACGAGGTGATCCTCGCGGCGCGCCAGGTGCTCGCCGAGCACTCGCGCGCCGCGGCCCACGAGCTGGCCCAGCTCTTCCGCGGCGCGGTCGCGGAGCGTGACGCCCGGGATGTGAAGTCCCTGTCGGCGCACATGCACCCTCTGGTGGTGCAGGCGCTGCTGACCACGTTCCAGCGATCGCTGCGGGAAGAGCTGAGCGAGTGGCTCACGGGGTCATGAACGGGCCGCGTCGCCGAACGGCTCCCCCTTCTCCGCCTTCTCCACGAGCAGCGCGGGCGGGGTGAACCGCTCGCCGTACCGCTCGGCCAGCTCGCGCGCGCGGGCCACGAATCCGGGCAGCCCCCCTTCGTAGCCGTTGATGTACTGGAGCACACCGCCGGTCCAGCCGGGGAAGCCGATGCCGAGGATCGAGCCGATGTTGGCGTCGGCGACCGAGGTCAGCACTCCCTCTTCGAGGAGCCGCACGGTGTCGAGCGCCTCGGCGAACAGCATCCGCTCCTGCATGTCCGGGAAGGGGATCTCGTGGCCGGGCCGCGTGAAGTGCTCGCGCAGCCCCGGCCAGAGCCCGGCCCGCCTGCCGTCCTCGGCGTAGTCGTAGAAGCCGGCACCGCCGCTGCGGCCGGGACGGTCGAACTCGTCGACCATGCGGTCGATGACCGCCTCCGCCGGGTGGGGCGTCCAGGTGCCGCCCGCCTCCTCCACCGCCCGCCTCGTCTCGTTGCGGATCTTGCGCGGCAGGGTGAGGGTCAGCTCGTCCATGAGGGACAGCACCTTGGCCGGGTAGCCGGCCTGGGCGGCGGCCTGCTCCACGGAGGCCGGCTCGACGCCCTCGCCGACCATGGCGACGCCCTCGTTGATGAAGTGGCCGATCACCCGGGAGGTGAAGAAGCCGCGCGAGTCGTTGACGACGATCGGCGTCTTGTTGATCTGCCGGACCAGGTCGAAGGCGCGCGCGAGGGCCTCCTCACCGGTGCGCTCGCCCTTGATGATCTCGACCAGCGGCATCTTGTCGACCGGCGAGAAGAAGTGCAGTCCGATGAAGTCGGCCTGGCGCTCCACGCCCTCGGCGAGGGTGGTGATGGGGAGCGTGGAGGTGTTGGAGCACAGCAGCGCGTCGGGGGCGAGAACCGACTCGATCTCCTGGAACACCTTGTGCTTGAGGGAGGTGTCCTCGAAGACGGCCTCGATGACGGCGTCACAGCCCGCGAGGTCGGCCACCTCGGCGGTGGGGGTGATCCGGGCGAGCAGCGCGTCCGCCTTCTCCTGGCTGGTGCGGCCCCTGGCGACGGCCTTGGCGCACAGCTTCTCCGAGTAGCCCTTGCCCTTGGCCGCCGCCTCCGGGGAGACGTCCTTCAGGACGACGTCGATGCCCGCGCGGGCGCACGAGTAGGCGATGCCGGCGCCCATCATGCCGGCGCCGAGGACGGCGACCTTGCGGACCTGACGGGGCTCGATGCCCCGGGGGCGGTTGGCTCCCGAGTTGACCGCCTGGAGGTCGAAGAAGAATGCCTGGATCATGTTCTTCGAGGTCTGCCCGGCGGCCAGCTCCACGAAGTAGCGGGCCTCGATGACCTGGGCGGTCTCGAAGTCGACCTGGGAGCCCTCGACGGCGGCGGCGAGGATGTTGCGCGGCGCGGGGTAGGGGGCGCCGCCGGTCTGCTTGCGCAGGTTCGCCGGGAAGGCGGGCAGGTTGGCGGCGAACTTCGGGTTGGCGGGGGTGCCGCCGGGGATCCGGTATCCGGGCTTGTCCCAGGGCTGCTGCGACTCGGGGTTGGCGTCGATGAACGCCCGGGCCTTGGCGAGCAGCTCCTCGGGGGTGGCGGCGACCTCGTGGACGAGTCCGTTCTCCCGGGCGCGCCGCGCGTTGTACTGCGTGCCCTGGAGCAGCACCTTCAGCAGGGCGTCCGCGATGCCCAGCAGCCGGACGGTGCGGACGACGCCGCCTCCGCCGGGAAGCAGGCCGAGGGTGACCTCGGGGCAGCCGATCCTGGTGCCGGAGGTGTCGAGGGCGACCCGGTGGTGACAGGCCAGGGCCAGTTCGAAGCCGCCGCCGAGGGCCGCGCCGTTGATCGCCGCGACCACCGGCTTGCCGAGGGTCTCGATGCGGCGCAGGTCGCGCTTGATGGCGAGGCCGCCGTCGAACAGCTCCTGCGCGGTCTCGGGCGTGACCCGGATGAGGTCGCGCAGGTCGCCGCCCGCGAAGAAGGTCTTCTTGGCGGAGGTGAAGATGATGCCGCGGATCGAGTCCCGCTCGGCCTCCAGCCGGTCGGTGATCGCGGCGAGGGAGTCGCGGAACGCCTGGTTCATGGTGTTCGCGGACTGGTTGGGGTCGTCCAGGACGAGGGTGACGACACCGGTGTCGTCCTGCTCCCAGCGGATGGTGGTGCTCTCGGTCATGACAGTCGTCTCCGTTGAAGTCGCTTGGTTCCGCAGGGAGGTCAGACGCGCTCGACGATCGTGGCGATGCCCATGCCGCCGCCGACGCAGAGCGTGGCGAGGCCGTAGCGCTTGTCCTGGCGCTCCAGTTCGTCGACGAGCGAGCCGAGGATCATGGCGCCGGTGGCGCCGAGCGGGTGGCCGAGGGCGATGGCGCCGCCGTTGACGTTGACCTTGTCCAGGGACAGGCCCATGTCCTTCACGAAGCGCAGCACGACCGCGGCGAACGCCTCGTTGATCTCGACCAGGTCGATGTCGTCGATGGTGAGGCCGGCCTTCGCCAGGGCCTTGCGGGTGGCCGGAGCGGGGCCGGTGAGCATGATGGTGGGCTCGGAGCCGGAGACGGCCGCGGAGACGATCCGCGCGCGGGGGGTGAGGCCGTAGCGCTCACCGACCTCCTTGGAGCCGATGGCGACGAGCGAGGCGCCGTCCACGATGCCGGAGGAGTTGCCCGCGTGGTGGACGTGGTCGATCTTCTCCACCCAGTGGTACTTCTGCAGCGCGACCGCGTCGAAGCCGCCCAGGTCGCCGATGTCCGCGAACGACGGCTTGAGCTTGGCGAGGGAGTCGGCGGTGGTGCCCGGGCGCGGGTGCTCGTCGTGGTCCAGGACGACCAGGCCGCTGCGGTCCTTGACCGGGACCACGGAACGGTCGAAGCGGCCCTCCTTCCAGGCGGTGGCGGCGCGCTCCTGGGACAGGGCCGCGTACTCGTCCACGTCTCGGCGGGAGAAGCCCTCGATGGTGGCGATCAGGTCGGCGCCGATGCCCTGGGGCACGAAGTTGACGGCGAGGTTGGTCATCGGGTCGTTGAACCAGGCGCCGCCGTCCGAGGCCATCGGGACCCGGGACATGGACTCGACGCCGCCCGCGAGGACCAGGTCCTCCCAGCCGGAGCGGACCTTGGCGGCGGCCATGTTGACGGCCTCCAGGCCGGAGGCACAGAAGCGGTTCTCCTGGACGCCCGCGACCGTGTCCGGCAGTCCGGCGGCGACGGCGGCGATCCGGGCGATGTCGGAGCCCTGGTCGCCCACGGGGCCGACGACGCCGAGCACGACGTCGTCGATCGCGGCCGGGTCCAGGCCGGGGAAGCGGTCGCGGATCTCGTGGATGAGGCCGACGACCAGGTCGATGGGCTTCGTGCCGTGCAGGGCGCCGTTCGCCTTGCCGCGGCCGCGCGGGGTGCGGATCGCGTCGTACACGTACGCTTCGGTGCTCACTGGGGTGCCTTTCGGGAGGGTGGGCCGAGCGGGTGGGCGGGGTCAGCCGCCGTCGGTGACCAGGTCGTCGGGGGCGTAGGCCGGGCGGGCCGGGAGCCCCCAGTCCCGGGCGACCGCCGCCGTGTCCGCGCCGGGGCGGGCGGGGCCGGTGCGGACGGTGGTGGGGGTCGCGGAGAACCGGGGGGCGGGGGCGGGCTGGGTGATGCCGCCGTGGTCGGTGAAGGTGCCACGGGCGGCGAGGTGCGGGTGGTCCGGGGCCTCGCGCAGGCTCAGTACGGGCGCCACGCAGGCGTCGGAGTCCTCGAAGACGGCGGTCCACTCGGCCCGGGTGCGGGACTTGAAAGCGGCGGCGATCCGTTCGCGCAGCTCGTCCCAGCGGGTCCAGTCCCCCCGGGCGGACGCCAGGTCGTCCAGGCCGAGCAGGTGCAGGAACTCCGCGTAGAACTTGCCTTCCAGGGCACCGACCGCCATGTACCGGCCGTCGGCGGTCTCGTAGGTGCCGTAGTAGGGGCAGCCGCCGTCCAGCAGGTTGGCGGCGCGCCGGTCCTGCCAGCCGCCGGCGGCCAGCATGGCGTGGATCATCGTGGACAGGTGGGCCGTGCCGTCCACGATGGCCGCGTCGACCACCTGGCCGGTGCCGGTCGCGCGGGCGTGGTGCAGGGCGGCGAGGACGCCGACGACCAGGTAGAGGGAGCCGCCCGCGTAGTCGCCGAGGAGGTTGGCGGGCACCGCCGGGGGCTCGTCGGGGCGGCCGATCATGCCGAGCGTGCCGGTGAGCGCGATGTAGGAGACGTCGTGGCCGGCGCGGTGGGCGAGCGGGCCGTCCTGGCCCCAGCCGGTCATCCGGCCGTAGACCAGGCGGGGGTTGCGGGCATGGCAGTGCGCGGGGCCGATGCCGAGCCGCTCGGCGACGCCCGGGCGGAAGCCCTCGATGAGGACGTCGGCCCGCTCGGCGAGGTCCAGGACGCGCGCGGGGCCGTCCGGCGCCTTCAGGTCGACCACGATCGAGCGCTTGTTGCGGTTGGTGACGTCGTGGGCCGGGTCGAGGGCGAGGTCGGCGCCGCCGGGCCGGTCCACCCGGACCACGTCGGCGCCCAGGTCGGCCAGCAGCATGGCGGCGAACGGGCCCGGCCCGATGCCGGCCAGCTCGACCACGCGCACACCGGAGAGCGGGCCGAAGCCCGGCGTCGGCGTCTCTGCCGTTGTCATGCGCAGCCCCCAAGCCTGTGTGACAGAACTGATGTAACACCGGTGATGCTAAGAACGCGTTCCACCAGACACAAGACCTCAACGAGCAAGCGCTTAGCCAAGTGCCCGCCGGGCCGGTCATCACCCGGGAGAGTGACAGGCCGCACGCCACCCCGCCGCCCGTGCGGACGGCAGCGGCAGCGGCGGGCACGGGGGCCGGAGGCGCACGGCCGACGAGGTCCGCCAAGCGGCTCACCGGGCGATCGGCCGAACACCGTCCGCTGGGATACGAGCCGCCTCGCCGGTCAGCCCGACGGTGACCCCCCGCGGGTGAACCCCGGGAAGACCAGCGCCCTCCGGTGCGGGCCGGCCGGGCGGACGTCCGCCGGGAACTCCTCGGCCGGGTACGGCGGGGAGAGCGCGAAGGCGTGCGCTTTCTCCCACTTCCTCAGGGCATTCCTGACTACGGCCACCGCTGCCTCCGGCTGGTCGTCGGGCTGGTCGTCGGACCCCGCACTCCTCACGCTAGCCTCGGCCACCGACAGCGGCACGGGCTGCACGACGGGGTGCGTGCCGGGCTGCCACGAACCAAGGGGTGTCATGAGCAGGATGAGCAGGACGGACCGTCCCTACGATCTCGTGCTCTTCGGAGCCACGGGCTTCGTCGGCGCGCTCACGGCCCACTATCTCGCCGCGCACGCGCCGCGGGACCTGCGCTGGGCGGTCGCCGGCCGCGACGAACACCGGCTGGAGCGGCTGCGCGAGCGCCTGCCCGGCGGCGCCGACGTCGGCGTCCTGCGAGCCGACGTGAGCGAACCGGCCACCCTGCGCGCCCTCGCCGGGCACGCGCGCGTGGTCGCCACGACGGTGGGGCCGTACGTGCTGCACGGCGAGGAACTCGTCGCCGCCTGCGCCGACGCCGGGACCGACTACCTGGACCTCACCGGCGAGCCGGAGTTCGTGGACCTGATGTACATCCGCCACGACGCACGCGCGCGCGAGACGGGCGCGCGCCTCGTGCACGCCTGCGGTTTCGACTCCGTGCCGCACGACCTGGGCGCGTACTTCACGGTCCGGCAGCTGCCGGAGGACGTGCCGCTGACCGTGGACGGCTTCGTGACCGTGGACGCGGCCTTCTCCGGCGGCACCCTCGCCTCGGCGCTGAACCAGCTGGCCCGCGCCCGGCGGATGCTGGCCGCCTCGCGCGAGCGGGCCCGGCACGAGCCCCGGCTGCCGGGCCGGCGGGTCACGGCGCCGACGGGCGCCCCGAGGTTCGCCGCGGAGGTCGGCGCGTGGGCGCTGCCGCTGCCCACCCTCGATCCGCAGATCGTGCGCCGCTCGGCGCGGGCGCTGGAGCGCTACGGTCCGGACTTCCGCTACCGCCACTACGCCGCCGTCAAGCACCTGCCGGTCGCGGTCGGCGGGGTCGCGGCCGTCGGCGCGGTGGCCGCCGCGGCCCAGCTGCCGCCCGCGCGACGCTGGCTCTCGGACCGGCTCCGGCCGGGGGACGGACCGGACGCGGAGAAGCGGGCGAAGAGCTGGTTCAGCGTGCGGTTCGTCGGCGAGGGCGGCGGACGGCGCGTGTACACCGAGGTCGCGGGCGGCGACCCGGGCTACGACGAGACGGCGAAGATGTTCGCCGAGGCGGCCCTGTGCCTGGCCTTCGACGACCTCCCGCCGACGGCGGGTCAGGTCACCACGGCGCAGGCGATGGGCGACGCCCTGATCGAGCGGCTGCGCTCGGCCGGGATCACCTTCCGGGTGGCGGCCGAGCGGTAGGGCCCGCCCCCCGGTTCCCGTTCGGCGTATCAGGAGGCCGGCGCCCGGTGCGTCGTCGAGCCCTGGTCCCGGCCGCCGGTCACCCCTGTGCCGCCTCCCGCAGCGCCTGCCGGCACAGGGCGTCCGCCCGGCGCGTGGTCTCCGGCAGCCGGTATCGCGGGGTCAGCGCCAGGGTGTGGGCCAGGGCGCCGGACAGGCTCACCCGGTGGCCCACGGAGACGAAGACCGGCTTCACACCGTCCCGGGTACGCAGGGCACGCCCGACCTCCTCGTCCCCGGCGAGCAGCGGCGCGGAGCTGCCCCGCGCCGGCTCCGGGTCGTCGTGGGTGAAGGTGAACGGGTTCTTGGCGACGCCCACGGTCGGCAGGTCCAGGAGCACGCCCAGGTGACTGGCGAGGCCGAAGCGGCGCGGGTGGGCCCGTCCGTAGCCGTCGCAGACGACCAGGCCCGGCGGGCAGGGCAGCCGCTCCAGGGCGGCACGGACGGTGGGGAGCTCGCGGAAGGCGAGGAGTCCGGGCACGTACGGGAAGGAGACCCGGCCGACGGCCGTGGCCCGCGCGACCACCTCCAAAGTGGCGGCGTCCAGCACGACGGCGGCGGCGGCGACCAGGTCCAGGTCGTCGTCGTAGGCGACGTCCACCCCCGTGACACGGCCGGTCCCGGGCGGCGGTCCGGGTTCGTCGAGCACCACGCGCCCACGGAGCTCGTCCTGGACGGCGCGGGCCTCTTCCTCGGTCGCGGGCCAGCCCGCGGGTACGGCGACGATCGTCATGACGGGCGACTGTACGGTCCCGCCGCGCACCGGCCGCCCGGCGGGGTAGGCTCGTGATCATGTTCGTGCTGGAACTGACCTACACCGCGCCGCTCGACGCCGTGGACGCCGTCCTGCCGGACCATGTGGTCTGGCTGGAGGAGCAGTACGAGAAGGGCGTCTTCCTGGCTTCCGGCCGCAAGAACCCCCGGGACGGCGGGGTGATCCTGGCCGTCGGCGAGGACCGCGACCGCATCGAGCGGCTCGTCGCGGGCGATCCGTTCGCCGTCGCCGGCGTGTGCGCCTACCGCGTCACGGAGTTCATCGCGACGAAGACGGCTCCCGAACTCGCCCGCCACCGGCAGACACTCGGCTGAGCCCGAGGGGCCGGCGCGGAGCCGGCCCCTCGGGAACTCGCCGGGGACGCGGACGGGCCGGTCCGCGGCCATCCTCGGCCTGGTCACCCCTTCTTGGCGTCCAGCGCGCGCTGCAACTCGTCCTTGTTCATGTGCGAACGGCCTTCGATGCCGCGCTGCTTGGCCTCGTTGTACAGCTGATCGCGGGTCGGGCCCTGGGCGCCGGCCCGGTTGCCCGACCGCTGACCGCCGCGCTTGCCCGACGACATGTCCTGGGTCGAACTGCGGCTGGCGGTCTTGGACTCGCCGGAGCGGGCGCGTTCCTTGTTCACTGTCCGCGCGGCGATCTCCTTGGCGCGCCCGGCGCTCTCGCCCCGGTCCTGCGCGCTCTCCTTGATGTGCTCGTACTGACGTTCGCGCTTGGGGCTGGAACCGGCTGGCATGATCGCTCCCTTCCTTTGCGGCAGGGAACGAGTACCCCGCATCCGGGCACTCACGTCACCGTTCGAGCCGCGCCACCCGCCCCTGTTCGCCGGCTGCCCAGCAGCTCAGGTCGGGCGTGCAGGCCACGGTGTCGTACGAGCCGGTGTCGATCGTCCGCCAGCTGCGGCCGCCGTCGGTGGTCAGGTCGGTGCCGGTCGGGCCGACGGCCAGCGCGGCGGTGCGGCTGTGCGGGAGCCAGGCCGCACCCGAGCGGTACGCGGGCGGCGGGGTGCCGGCGGGCCGCCAGGTGCGGCCGCCGTCGGCGGTGATCGTGGCGGACCGGGGCGAGGACTGGTCGAGGCGGTAGTCGCCGCCCACGGCGATGCCGTGGGTCCGGTCGCGGAAGGCGAGCGCGAAGACGCCCTTCGCCGGGTCGCCGGCCGGGACCGGCGTGTCGGCGGCGGTCCAGGTCGTCCCCCGGTCGGTGGAGTGCAGTACGCGCGCGCGGGCGCCGCCGCCGGTGGCCAGCCAGGCGTCCCGGGGGCCGGAGGTGACCAGGCACTGGCCGCTCGCGGCGAAGCCCGCCTCGCCGTCCAGCGCGGGCGGCATGCCGTCCGCGGGCAGCACCCGCCAGGAGCGTCCGCCGTCGGCGGTGGACAGGATGCGGAACTTCCCGTCCACGGGGTCGCCCAGGGCGAGTCCGTGACGGCGGTCGAAGAAGGCGAGGCAGTCGTAGAAGGCCTTCGGGTCGGCGTTGCGGAAGGACTCCGTCCAGGTCGTGCCGCCGTCGTCGGTCCGGTAGACGCGGGACGCCTCCCCCTCGCCGATGGCCAGCACCACCGCGCGCCGGGCGTCGAACGCCGTCACGTCCCGGAACTGAAGGCCGGCCGCCCCCGGCGGGGAGACGTTCCGCCAGTCCGTGCCGCCGTCCGTGGTCCGCAGCACCGTGCCGCCGGTGCCGGCCAGCCAGGCGGTGCGCCGGTCGACGGCCGCGAGACCGCGGAAGCGGATCTGCGGGGTGCCGGGGTCCTTCGCCGCCCAGTGCGCACTCGCCCGGCCGGGACTTCCCGGTCCGGTGCCGCCCTGCCCGAGCGGCCGGGCCTCGGCCGCCGGGACCGCGAGAGCCGCCAGCGCCGCCGCGCACGCCACCCCCGCCGCCACCAGCCGGCCCGCCCGTGCCCTGCGTCGCGTGCTCCCCAAGCGCCTCATGGCGGGCGAAGCTAGCCGCACTCCCCCGGCCGCGTCCAGAGGACCGGCCGTGGCCGCGCACGCCCGACGAGCGCGAACGGCCCCGCGTTCCGGGGGGCATGAACGCGGTGACCGAGGTCACTCGTCCCGCGTGTGCACGCATCGGCCGTTTCCGTCGTCTCTTCCATTACCGGGTGTCCCACATCCGGGCGTAGTCCAGCCGTCACGAGGGAGCAAGGCGTTGTCCACCGTCATCGAGCAGCCCGTAGAGGCCCGTCTCGTCGCCGCCGCACCGCGCATGCCGAGCATTCCCGCCACGCTGCGCTACGACCGGCGCGACCCGTTCGCGGTCCGCATGACGTTCCCGGCCCCGGCCACCCTGGAGGGCGTCGAGGTGTGCTGGTCCTTCTCCCGTGAGCTGCTCACGGCCGGGCTGCAGGGCCCCGAGGGCCAGGGCGACGTCCGCGTGCGGCCGTACGGGTACGACCGCACGGTGCTGGAGTTCCACGCCCCGGAGGGCACCGCGATCGTGCATGTGCGCTCGGGCGAGATCCGGCGGTTCCTCCAGGCGGCCGGCGAACTGGTGCCCGTCGGTCTGGAGCACCTCCACCTCGACCTGGACGGCGACCTGGCCGAGCTGATGCGGGACGCCTGCTGAGCGTCACGCGCGCGTGAGGAGCGCCGATAATCGCGTTGACACTCCTCCCGGCCCCTCGTACGGTGTACAGCGGTTCTGTTGCCGTCGATTGGAGAAGGACGTTGCTCGTCTGAGGTTCGGAGACATCGCGTCGCACCGGTGAGGTGTGCGCGGCGTACGACCTCGGCGTCCGAGCCGTCCTTGGGCACAGGCCTTTTTTCATGGCCTCTCCGTGCCAGACCCTTCGGTTTCCGCCTCGCGGTGTCTCGATACGCGTTCATCCGACCGCATCACACCCTCGCGAGGCGCCCATGTCTGCATCCCTCACCTGTACGTCCCTGTCCTTCACCTGGGCCGACGGCACCGCCGTCTTCGACGGCCTGGACATCGCCTTCGGCCCCGGCCGGACCGGACTCGTCGGCGTCAACGGGTCGGGCAAATCGACCCTGCTCAAGCTGCTGGCCGGGGAACTCGCCCCGGCCGAGGGCACCGTCAGGGCGGCCGGCGAGATCGGCTGCCTGCCGCAGAACGTCACGCTCGACACCACGCTCCGCGTGGACCAGGCCCTCGGCATCGCCGAGCGACGGGCCGCCCTGCACGCCATCGAGGCGGGCGACGCCGCCGAGGAGCACTTCGAGACCGTCGGCGACGACTGGGACGTCGAGGAGCGCGCCCTGGTCACCCTCGGCGAACTCGGCCTCGGCCACATCGGCCTGGACCGGACCGTCGGCGAGGTGTCCGGCGGCGAGTCGGTGCTCCTGCGGCTCGCCGCGCTGCTGCTGCGCCGCCCCGACATCCTGCTGCTCGACGAACCCACCAACAACCTCGACCTGTACGCGCGCCGACGGCTGTACCAGGCCGTCGCCTCCTGGCCGGGCGTGCTGATCGTGGTCAGCCACGACCGGGAGCTGCTCGACCTGGTCGACCAGATCGCGGAGCTGCGCTCGGGGGAGGTCGCCTGGTACGGCGGCAACTTCTCGGCCTACGAGGAGGCCCTGGCCGTCGAGCAGGAGGCGGCCGAGCGGATGGTGCGCGTCGCCGAGGCCGATGTCCGCAAGCAGAAGCGCGAACTGGCCGACGCCCAGGTCAAGCTGGCCCGGCGCAAGCGGTACGGGCAGAAGATGTGGGACTCCAAGCGCGAGCCGAAGATCGTCATGGGGGCCCGCAAACGGGCCGCCCAGGAGTCCGCCGGCAAGCACCGCATCATGCACGAGGAACGGCTCGCCGAGGCCAGGGAGCGGCTGGACGAGGCGGTGGAGTCCGTACGGGACGACGACGAGATCCGCGTCGACCTGCCGTACACCGCCGTACCGCCGGGCCGGCAGGTGCTCACCCTGGAGAATCTGGAGACGGCCTACCACGCGCGCGTGGCCGGCGTCCTCGATCTGCGCGGCCCGGAACGCATCGCGCTCGTCGGCCGCAACGGCGCCGGCAAGACCACGCTGCTGCGGACCGTCGCCGGGGAACTGGCGCCGGTGAGCGGCACGGCGACGGCCCACGTCCCGCTGCGGTTCCTGCCCCAGCGGCTGGACGTGCTGGACGACGGGCTGTCGGTGGCCGAGAACGTGGCCCGGTTCGCGCCGGGCGCCACCAACAACCGGGTCCGGGCCCGGCTCGCGCGCTTCCTGTTCCGGGGCGCGCGGGCCGACCAGCAGGCGGCCACCCTGTCGGGCGGTGAACGGTTCCGGGCGGCCCTGGCCGCGCTGATGCTCGCCGAGCCGGCACCCCAGCTGCTGCTCCTCGACGAACCGACCAACAACCTGGACATGGCCAGCGTCCGGCAGCTGACCACGGCCCTGGAGTCGTACGAGGGCGCGCTGCTCGTCGCCAGCCACGACCTGCCGTTCCTGGAGTCGATCGGCATCACGCGCTGGCTGCTGATGGAGGGAGGAGAGCTGACGGAGACGACACCCGAGGCGCTCGGCGACCCGGCCTGACCCGACCGGCCGGGGTCTCAGGACAGGCACAGCCTGACGACGGGGGTTTTGCCGTGGCCGGAGCCGGCTGCATGATGACGGACCGGCGCCTTGGATCGGGCGCCGGACACCGCACCATCGTCCGACCGACTTGAAAGGCCCCTCGTGCCCAGCAAGAAGGCCCTCGTCCGCCGTCCCAGCCCCCGACTCGCCGACGGCCTGGTGACGCACATCGAACGGGAGAAGGTCGATGTCGGGCTCGCCGGCGAGCAGTGGGAGGCCTATGTCGAGGCCCTCCGTACGCACGGCTGGGAGACGATCGAGGTCGAACCGGCCGACGGCTGCCCGGACTCGGTGTTCGTCGAGGACGCCGTCGTCATGTACCGGAACGTGGCGTTGATCACCCGGCCCGGCGCGGACTCCCGACGGGAGGAGACCGCCGGTGTCGAGGAGGCGGTGGCCCGCCTCGGCTGCTCGGTGAACTGGATCTGGGAGCCGGGCACGCTGGACGGCGGTGACGTCCTGAAGGTCGGCGAGACGGTCTACGTCGGCCGCGGCGGGCGCACCAACGCGGCCGGCGTGCAGCAGTTGCGGGCGGCCTTCGAGCCGCTGGGCGCCCGCGTGGTCGCCGTGCCCGTGAGCAAGGTGCTGCACCTGAAGTCGGCGGTGACCGCGCTGCCCGACGGCACGGTGATCGGGCACATACCGAAGGTGGACCGGCCTTCGCTGTTCCCGGGATTCCTGTCGGTGCCGGAGGAGGCCGGCGCTCATGTGGTGCTGCTCGGCGGCAGCAAGCTGCTGATGGCGGCGAGCGCCCCGAAGACCGCGGAGCTGCTGACCGATCTCGGCCATGAGGTGGTGACGGTCGACATCAGCGAGTTCGAGAAGCTGGAGGGCTGTGTGACCTGTCTCTCGGTGCGTCTGCGGGAGTTGTACGCCTGACCGGGGACTCCGCCGCCCCCGACAGCCCCGGGACCTGTGGGTCCGGGGTTGTCCGGCGCGCCCACGGAAGGCCCGTACGGGTGGGCTGATCAGCGGTTCTTTACAGTCGCCTTAACCTACGGCTTCGTAACCTACGGCTTCGTAGCCTACGATCACGTAGGTTTCCGGCACCGCTCGCCGGCCCGTCCCCTTTCTTCCCCTCAGCTTTCGGCGTCCCCCTGGAGTTCCCGTGACGATCACCTCCCCTCACCTCGGCAGCCCGTCCGTCTGGACCGACGCGCGGCTGCTCTACGCGCTGGAGGAAGTGGTCGAGACCGAGCTGAACCGGCATCTGAAGATCGCCAAGGACTGGATGCCGCACGAGTACGTGCCGTGGAGCGACGCCCGCAACTTCCCCGGCCTGTTCGAGGACGGGGAGGCCTGGGAGAAGGAGCAGTCCCAGGTGACGGAGATCGGCCGGATCGCCCTCATCGTCAACCTGCTGACCGAGGACAACCTGCCGAGCTACCACCACGAGATCGCCTCGCTCTTCGGCCGGGACGGCGCCTGGGGCACCTGGGTGCACCGCTGGACCGCCGAGGAGGGCCGGCACGGCATCGTGATGCGTGACTACCTGCTGGCCTCGCGCGCGGTGGACCCGGACCAACTCGAACGCTTCCGCATGGCGCACATGAGCGAGGGCTTCGAGTCCGACAACCGGCACTCGATGCTGCACTCGGTCGCCTACGTCGCCTTCCAGGAACTCGCCACGCGGATCTCGCACCGCAACACCGGCCACCAGTCCGGGGACCCGGTCTGCGACCGCATGCTGGCCCGCATCGCGACCGACGAGAACCTGCACATGGTCTTCTACCGCAACCTGCTCAAGGCCGCCTTCGAGCTCGCCCCGGACCTGACCATGCAGGCGGTCCGGGACGTCGTGGTGAACTTCCGCATGCCCGGTCACGGCATCCCCGGCTTCGAGCGGGCCGCCGCGCAGATGGCGATCGGCGAGGTCTACAACCTGCGCATCCACCACGACGACGTGCTGCAGCCGGTGCTGCGCTTCCTGAAGATCATGGAGATCGACGGCCTCGGCCCCGAGGGGCGCCAGGCGCAGGAGGAACTCGGCCTGTTCATGGGCGGGCTGGACGCGGAGGCACTGAAGTTCGACGAGAAGCTGGCCGCCCGGAAGGCCCGGATGGCGGCACGCGCCGCCGGCTGACGCCCCACGCGGGCCGGCCGACGGGGCGCGTCAGCGGGCGGTGCGGCGGAGAGCGAGGCGCTCCTTCTCCGACAGGCCGCCCCAGACGCCGAACCGTTCGTCGTTGGCCAGCGCGTAGTCCAGACAGGCCGGGCGCAGTTCGCACATGGCGCAGATGCGCTTCGCCTCGCGCACCGAGCTGCCGGGCTCGGGGAAGAAGAAGTCCGGCCCGGTCTGCGCGCACAGTGCCTGCGCCTGCCAGGTGTCGTCGGCCGGGGTGATGGTTTCGAAGTGCATGCCCAGGAGCCTGCCGTGCGCCGAAAAACGTTCGATCAACGCCGGCTCAACGGCGGGCCCGGGGCCTTCCACCGCCTCGATGATGCTCCCCCGGCCCCGGCGTGCGCACGGCGGCGCGCGGAGCGGTGTGAAAACCCGGAGAACGCGCTTCGTCACGCTGGGTGAGAGCCGACGGGGGGGTGCGGCGCGTCGCGCGGGTCCTGCGGCGTTCGCCGGTGGGCGGTGCCAGACTCGGCAGTGCACACGGCGGGACCCTTGCGAGGAGGGCCGAGATGCTCACCACCCGTTTCGTCGACGGCGCCCCCGACTGGATCGACGTCGGCAGCCCCGACATCGACGGTGCCGCCGCCTTCTACGGCGCCCTCTTCGGCTGGCGGTTCCGGCCGGCGGGGCCGGACGCCGGCGGTTACGGCTTCTTCCAGCTGGACGGGAGAACGGTCGCGGGCGGGATGCCGGCCGGCCCCGGGCAGGGACCGCCGGCCTGGACGGTGTACTTCCGGAGCCAGGACGCCCGGGCCACCGCCGAGGCGGCCCGGCACAGCCACGGCACCGTGCTGTTCCCGCCGACGGACGTGATGGGCGAGGGCCGCATGGCGGTCCTCGCCGACCAGGCGGGCGCGTCGTTCGGGATCTGGCAGCCCGGGCGGACCGAGGGCGTGGACGTGGCGGGCGAGCCGGGCGCGCTGTGCTGGGTCGAGCTGTACACGCCGGACGTCGCGGCAGCCGCCGCCTTCTACCGCAAGGTGCTCGACCTGGAGACCTGCGGGGTGTCCTTCCCCGGCGGGACGTACACCGCGGTCAATCCCGGTGGTGCCGGGGAGGACGCCATGTTCGGCGGGATGGTGCCGATGGCGGACGCGCCCGCCGAGGCGGAGGGCGGACCGTACTGGCTGCCGTACTTCGAGGTGGAGGACACCGACACGGTCGTCGAACAGGCGCAGCGTCTCGGCGGGACGGTACGGACGGCCGCGACGAGCGTGCCGGGCGTCGGCCGCATCGCGCGGTTCGCCGACCCCTACGGGGCCCGGTTCGCGGTGATCAGGAGCGAGTCGCCGCGGGGCTGAGCCACCCTCGGGGCGGCTACGCGGAGGCGCGGCGTATCAGGGTGGTCGGCAGTATCACCGGCGCCGCCGCGGTGCCGGCCGGCGCGCCCTCCCGGTGCCGCCCGTCGGCCAGGCCCTGCAACAGCAGGCGGGCCATCAGCCGGCCCATCTCCTCGATGTCCTGACGGACCGTCGTCAGCGGCGGGTCGGTCTGCTCGGTGACCGGCACCATGTCGTCGAAGCCGACGACGGCCACGTCCTCGGGCACACGCCGGCCGCTCTCGCGGAGCACCCGCAGGGCGCCCAGCGCGGTGAGGTCGTTGGCGGCGAACACGGCGTCCACGTCCGGGCAGCGGGCCAGGAGTTCACGCATGGCGCGTTCACCACCGGACGGGGTGAAGTCGCTCTCCACCACCAGCCGGGGATCGCATCCGCCCGGGACCTCGGCCACGACGTCCCGGTAGCCGTCGAGCCGGTCCACCGCCGACGTCTGGTCCAGCGCACCGGTGATGTGCGCGACGCGCCGGCGCCCGAGGTCCAGGAGATGCCGCACCGCGACGCGCGCCCCGCCCCGGTTGTCGCAGTCGACGTACACCACGTCCTGGTCCGCCCCGGCCCGTCCGCGTCCGGAGCCGGGGACCCGGGTCCCCTCGCCCCAGTCGGGGCGCCCGCCGAACACCGTGGGCACGCCCGCGTCCTGGATGAGACCGGGCAACGGGTCGTCCAGGTGCAGGGAGAAGACGAGGGCGCCGTCGACATGGCCGCCGGCGAGATACCGGGCCACCCGCGCGTGGTCGGCACGGCCCTCGGTGAGCAGCAGCACCAGCTGGTTGTCGTGCGCGGTCAGCTCCTTGCTGATACCGCGCAGCTGGAGGGCGAAGAAGGGGTCGGCGAAGACGCGGGACTCGGGCTCGGCGATGACGACCGCGACGGCGTCGTGCCGGCGGGTGACGAGGCTGCGCGCCGCCTGGTTGGGGACGTACCCCAGCTCCTCCACCGCGCGCCGGACCCGCTCGGCCAGCGGCTCGCGCACCCCGTCGCCGCCGTTGACCACACGGGACACGGTGGCCCGGGACACACCGGCCCGCGCGGCCACGGCCTCCAGCGTGGGACGCGACACTGCCTCGGTCACTTCGGCTCCTCATCGGCGGCTGGCGATCAGGATAGCCGCGGGACACCGGTGCGGTACGGCCCGGCGGACGTCCCGTCGGTCCGCGCCCGGCGGCACCCGCCGTCAGGCCGAGGATTCGCGTCGGGCCCGGCTCGGCTGGACGCGTTTGGGTTCGCCGGGCATCTTCGGGTACTCCGGCGGATACGGCAGGTCGCCCAGGCCGTGCTCGTGCTCGTCCCGGCGGGCCAGCTCCAGCAGGGCGTCCAGGGAGAAGGCGTGGTCGTCCATGTCGGCGTGGACGTCGCCGAGTTCGGCGAACCGGGCCGGCATGGTGGCGAGATCGAAGTCACGGGGCTGCGCGACACCGACCTCGTCCCAGCGCAGCGGTGCCGAGACGGGGGCGTACGGGCGGGGGCGCACGGAGTAGGCGGAGGCGATGGTGCGGTCGCGAGCGGCCTGATTGTAATCCAGGAAGATGCGCTCGCCGCGCTCCTCCTTCCACCACTTGATGGTCACCTGGTCGGGCATCCGGCGTGCCATCTCCCGGCCGACCGCGATCGCCGCACGGCGCACCTGGGTGAAGGTCCAGCGCGGTTCGATGGGGACGAAGACGTGCAGGCCCCGGCCGCCCGACGTCTTCGGCCAGCCGCGCAGCCCGCCGAACTCGTCCAGCACGGCCCGCAGTTCGTGGGCGGCGCGGGCCGCGTCGGAGTAGTCGGTGCCGGGCTGGGGGTCGAGGTCGATGCGGAGTTCGTCGGGGTGGTCGACGTCGGTGGCGCGGACCGGCCAGGGGTGGAAGGTGAGGGTGCCGTACTGCGCGGCCCACACCACGGCGGCCTCCTCGGTGGGGCACATCTCGTCGGCGCTGCGCCCGCTGGGGAAGGTGATGTGGGCGGTCGGGATCCAGTCGGGCATGCCCTTCGGGGCCCGCTTCTGGTAGAACCACTCGCCGCCGACGCCGTCCGGGTAGCGTTCCAGGGTGGTGGGGCGGTTGCGCAGGGCGCGCAGGATGCCGGGGGCGACGGAGGCGTAGTAACGGGCGAGGTCCAGCTTGGTGAATCCCCGTTCCGGGAAGAACACCTTGTCCGGGCTGGACAGCCGTACGGTCCGGCCGGCCACCTCCAGTTCCACCGCATCACCCATGCGGCCACGGTAGGCGTCCCCCGCACCGTGCGCACACCGGGCGAAGCCGTACGTGTGCGCGCAGAATCGGTCTCATGGATCTCCCCGTCATGCCACCCGTGAAGCCGATGCTCGCCAAGTCGGTGGCGAGGATCCCGCCGGGTATGCACTACGAGGCGAAGTGGGACGGATTCCGGGCGATCGTGTTCCGGGACGGGGCCGAGGTCGAGCTGGGCAGCCGCACCGGGAAGACGCTGACCAGGTACTTTCCCGAGCTGGCCGAGGCGCTCAAGGAACGGGTGCCCGAGCGGTGCGTGCTGGACGGGGAGATCGTGATCGCGCGGAACGGCCGGCTGGACTTCGACGCGCTGACGGAGCGGATCCACCCGGCGGCCTCCCGCGTGCGGACGCTGGCCGAGAGGACCCCCGCCTCCTTCGTCGCCTTCGATCTGCTGGCCCTGGACGACCACGCCCTGCTCGACGTGCCGCTGACCGACCGGCGCGCCCTGCTGGAGCGGGCCCTCGCCGACGCGTCCCCGCCGGTGCACGTCGCGCCGGCGACGACCGACATCGAGGTGGCCCGGCACTGGTTCGAGCAGTTCGAGGGCGCCGGTCTCGACGGGGTCGTCGCCAAGCCGCTGACTCTGCGCTATCTCCAGGACGAGCGGGCCATGTTCAAGATCAAGCACGAGCGGACGGCGGACGTCGTCGTCGCCGGGTACCGCTTCCACAAGAGCGGCCCGGTGGTGGGCTCGCTGCTGCTGGGGCTGTACGACGAGGGGGGCCGGCTCCAGCACGTGGGCGTGTCGGCGGCCTTCCCCATGAAGAGACGCGCCGAGCTGGTGGAGGAGCTGGAGCCGCTGCGCCTGGACGACGTGTCCGGGCATCCGTGGGCCGCCTGGACGGACGAGGCCGCGCACGAGACGGACCGGCTGCCGGGCGCGCCGAGCCGCTGGTCCGGCAAGAAGGACCTGTCGTGGGTGCCGCTGCGGCCGGAGCGGGTGGCCGAGGTGGCGTACGACCACATGGAGAACGGGCAGCGGTTCCGGCACACGGCCCGCTTCCGCCGCTGGCGGCCGGACCGCGCACCGGAGAGCTGCACGTACGCCCAGTTGGAGGAGCCGGTGCGCTACGACCTGGCGGAGATCCTCGGCGAGAAGAACCACGGCTGAGCCGCCGCGACCGCAGCGGCCGCCGCCTCGGCCGGGCACCCGGCGCGCGCTCCGGCCCCGGCACCGGCTCCGGTTCGCGCCAGGACCATGGGCACGCCTACGGCTGCATGAGGATCTTGATGGCGCCCTCCTGCTTGCGCTGGAACATCTCGTACGCGTGCGGCGCCTCGGCCAGGGGCAGCCGGTGCGTGGCGAACTCGTCGACACCGAGCGGATCCTCGTCCGTCAGGTAGGGCAGGATCCGGTCGGTCCAGCGGCGGACGTTGGCCTGGCCCATGCGGAGCTGGATCTGCTTGTCGAAGAGGGTCAGCATCGGCATCGGGTCGGCCATGCCGCCGTAGACACCGCTGAGCGAGATCGTGCCGCCGCGGCGGACCAGGTCGATCGCCATGTAGAGGGCGCCCATCCGGTCGATGCTGAAGCGTTCGGCGAGCGGGCCGCTGAGCTTGCGCGGCATGAGCGCGGTGGCCGTCTGGGCAAGCTTGGCGGCGTGACTGCCGTGGGCCTCGGTGCCGACGGCGTCGATCACTGCGTCCGGGCCCCGGCCGCCGGTCTCGTCCTGGATGGCGTGGACCAGCGCCTTCTCGTCGTCGAAGGCCCGGAGGTCGTACGTCTGCACACCGCGCCGGTTCGCCCGGGCGAGCCGCTCGGGGACCAGGTCGACGCCGAAGACGCGCTCGGCGCCGCGGGCCAGGGCGAGGCGGCAGGCCATGTCGCCGATCGGGCCGAGCCCCAGGACGGCGAGGGTGCCGCCGGGCGGGACCGCGGCGTACTCGACGGCCTGCCAGGCGGTGGGCAGCACGTCGGAGAGGTAGACGAACCGGTCGTCCGACGGGCCCTCCGGCACCTTGATCGGGCCGAACTGCGCCTGCGGGACACGCAGATACTCCGCCTGCCCGCCCGGTACGGCACCGTAGAGGCGGGTGTAGCCGAAGAGGGCCGCGCCCATGCCCTCGCCGGTGACCTGTGTGGTCTCGCACTGGGTGGGCAGCCCGGTGTCGCACATGAAGCAGTGCCCGCAGGCGATCTGGAAGGGCACCACGACCCGGTCGCCGGGCCGCAGGTTCGTCACCTCGGAACCCACCTCCTCCACGATCCCCATGGGTTCGTGGCCGAGGATGTCCCCCGGCGTCATGAACGGCGTGAGCACCTCGTAGAGATGCAGGTCGGAGCCGCACAGTCCGGTGGATGTGATGCGGATGACGGCGTCCGTGGGTTCCTCGATCCTGGGGTCGGGCACGTCCTCGACCCGGACGTCCCGCTTGCCCTGCCAGGTCACTGCCTTCATGGGTGATGCTCCCTCGGTCCTTACGACTGCGTCCCCGGTGCGGTGGCGGCCGGGTACCCTCGCGGTCCCTGGTGCGGTGGCGGCCGGGTACCCTCGCGCGCCTCGGCCGAACCGCGGCCCGGACCGGACCGGGCCGATGGCGACGGCGGCCGGCCGCGACGGGGGACGGCCGCCGGCGACCGGGCACGGCCGACGAAGGCGAGCCGCCGCCTGCGACCGGGCATGGCCGAAGACGACCCGTCGAGCGCACAATCGGAGCACACGAACGGGGGTGGCCCGAGTGGGCACGGGACACAGGGTGTGCGGGTGGCGCGCCGCGCCGACGGCGACGCTGCTCGCCCTCGCGCTGACGGCCTCCCTCGTGGCGGGCTGCACCGGCCACAGGGGTGGCGACGACCGCGCCCCGCACCCCGCATCCTCGGCGCCGAGCCGTTCGGCCGCGGCCGGCTCGCCGCTCGCCGTGAAGATCGACAACGTGCCCGCGGCCCGTCCGCAGACCGGACTGGGCGCTGCGGACGTGGTGTACGTGGAGCAGGTGGAGGGCGGCCTGAGCCGGCTGCTGGCGGTGTACGCGACCCGGCTGCCGAAGTCCGTCGGGCCGGTGCGCAGCGCCCGTGAGTCCGATCTGGAGCTGCTGCGTCAGTTCCACCGGCCGACGCTCGCCTTCTCCGGCGCCCAGCGGGCGCTGCTCCCGCTGATCGACCAGGCGCCGCTGCGCCCCCGGTCGGCCGACACCGTCCCCGGGGCCTACCGCCGGGATCCCGGCCGGACCGCCCCGCACGACCTCTTTCTGCGCCCCGGCGCGCTGCTGCCCGCCGCACCGGGCGAGGCGGCGCTGACCACGGGTTTCCGCCGCGGCCCCGCCCCCTCCGGTGGCTCGCCCCGCACCACGCGGACCGTGCGCTATCCGGCCGCCCGCCTCGCCTTCACCTGGTCCCCCGGGCGCGGCGGCTGGCTGATCGCGATGGACGGCGAGCCCATGACGACCACCGACAGCGGCCGGCCGGCTCCACCGACGGTGGTCGTGCAGTACGTGACGGTCCGCGCCTCGCGGTACCACGACGTGCTCGGCAACAACACCCCCTACACCGAGACCGTGGGCTCCGGCCGGGCGGAGGTGCTGCGTGACGGCCGGTCCTTCGCCGCCTCCTGGTCCCGGCCGGCGGCGACGGACGGGACCACGTTCACGGGGGCGGACGGCACTCCGGTCCCGTTCGCCGCCGGCCAGGTGTGGGTGGTGCTCGTCCCGGCGCCCTGAGGGACGCCTCCGGGGAGCGGTGGTCAGCTCCGGGCGGCCGACGGCTCGGCCGGGTTGCGCAGCCCCTCGGCCGCGTCCGCGACCCGGCCGAGCAGGTCGAAGAACACGCTCCGCTCCTCGGCGGACAGCGGGGCGAGGAACACCTGGTTCATCCGGGCGGTCCGCAGGGTCAGCTTGCGGTGGGTGCGCAGGCCGTCGTCGGTGAGGCGCAGCAGGAAGCGCCGGCCGTCCTGCGGGTCGCGCACCTTGCGCAGCAGCCCCCGGCGGTCGAGCCGGCTGATGACCTCGGCGATCGTGGACCGGTCCAGGCCCACCCGCTCCCCCACCGTCCGCTGGTCGAGTCCCGGCTCGGCGACGAGCGCGTTCATGACCGCGAACTGGGGCGAGGTGATCTCCTCCGAGACCATCGTGTTCCACAGCAGGTAGTGCGCCTGCTGGAGCCGCCGGGCCAGATGCCCGGGATGGGTGGCGAGGTCCACCGCGGCCATGTGCACTCCCCTGAATATTTCGTCGGTGCACTGAACAATACTCGCCACACCGGCCACCCGTCTCGCCTCGTTCGCCGAATTGTTGCGGCTATTGACGGCTTCCATCGGCGGTGGCAGCGTGAGGGGCATCTCGCAGAAATGCTCAGTGCGCTGAGTATCTGCGGTCTGATGAACCGGAGGGACGGGGCTTCACGGATGGACAAGGTGGTCGCCACGGCCGGGGAGGCCGTGGCCGATGTGCCGGACGGCGCCTCGCTGGCGGTGGGCGGTTTCGGGCTGAGCGGTGTGCCGAACGTGCTGATCCAGGCGCTGTACGAGCGCGGGGTCGGCGCACTGAGCGTGGTGTCGAACAACTGCGGTGCGATGGAGTCCGGTCTCGCCGTGCTGCTGGCCGCCGGCCGGATCGCCCGGGTGACCGGCTCCTACATCGGCGCGAACAAGGAGTTCGCCCGCCGGTACCTGGCCGGGGAGCTGGAGGTGGAACTGATCCCGCAGGGCACGCTGGCCGAGCGGCTGCGCGCGGGCGGGGCGGGCATCCCCGCCTTCTACACCCCGGCCGGAGTCGGTACCCAGGTGGCCGAGGGCGGACTGCCCTGGCGCTACGACGGCTCGGGCGGGGTGGCGGTGGCCTCGCCGGTGAAGGAGGTCCGCGAGTTCGACGGCACCGCGTACGTGCTGGAGCGGGGGATCCGTACCGACTTCGCGCTGGTGCGGGCGGCGCGGGGCGACCGGCACGGCAATCTCGTGTTCAACAGGTCCGCGCGGAACTTCAATCCGCCGGCCGCGATGGCCGGCCGGGTCGCGATCGCCGAAGTCGAGGAACTGGTCGAGCCGGGGGAGATCGACCCGGACGCCGTGCATCTGCCGGGCGTCTTCGTGCAGCGCGTGGTGGCGCTGACCTCCGCGGAGGCGGCCGACAAGCGGATCGAGCGGCGGACGGTGAGCGGCTGATGGCCTGGACACGCGAGGAGCGGACGGTGAGCGGCTGATGGCCTGGACACGCGAGGAGATGGCCGCCCGCGCGGCCCGCGAGCTGAGCGACGGGCAGTACGTCAACCTCGGCATCGGGCTGCCCACACTGATCCCGAACCAGCTGCCCGCGGGGGTGGAGGTGGTGCTGGAGTCGGAGAACGGCATCCTGGGCACCGGCCCCTATCCCCCCGAGGACCTGGTCGACCCGGATCTGATCAACGCGGGGAAGGAGACGGTGACGGTCCTGCCCGGGGCGTCCTTCTTCGACTCGGCGCTGTCGTTCGCCATGATCCGGGGCGGGCACATCGACGTCGCCGTCCTCGGCGCGATGCAGGTCTCCGCGCGCGGGGACCTGGCCAACTGGGCCGTGCCGGGGAAGCTGGTCACCGGGATCGGCGGGGCGATGGATCTGGTCCACGGCGCCCGGCAGGTGATCGTGCTGATGACCCACAGGGCGAAGGACGGCTCGGCGAAGATCCTCACGGAGTGCACGCTGCCGCTCACGGGCAAGCGCTGCGTGAACCGAGTCATCACCGATCTCGCGGTACTGGACGTCACGGACGCCGGACTCGTCCTGACCGAGACCGCCCCGGGTGTCACCGTGAACGAGGTCGTCGCCGGGACCGGCGCGGAACTGATCGTCGGGGAAAACCTGCTGTGAACCCGGTTCACGTCGTGTACGCCGTCCGAGCCCCGGCCGGCCGCCGCGACGGCGTCCCGTCCTCGGTCCGTCCCGCCGGCCCGGCCGCCCACGCCCTTCGGGGACCTCCCGCCCGCCGCGGCCTCGCCCTCTGCCCTCGTCCTCGAACGACAAGGAAACGTCAGGTACCCCCATGCCCGCCCCCATGCCCCTTACCCAGCAGGACATCGACCAGGAGATCGCGGCCGAGCACGCCGCCTACGTGAAGCGCGTGGCCGACGGTGCGCCCGTCGAGCACCACCCCCGGCGCGACTACGCGCCCTACCGTTCCTCCCTGCTGCGCCACCCCGAGCAGCCGCTGGTGGCGATCGACACCCGCGAGGACCCCGAACTGGTGGAGCTGCACTCCCCCGCCTTCGGGGAACGCGACATCGCCGAGGCCGACAACGACCTCACCCGGCAGCACACCGGGCAGCCGATCGGCGAGCGGATCACCGTCTCCGGGCGGCTGCTGGACCGGCGCGGGCGCCCGGTCCGCGGCCAGCTGATCGAGATCTGGCAGGCCAACTCGGCGGGACGCTACGCCCATCGGCGCGAGCAGCACGACGCCCCGCTGGACCCGAACTTCACCGGCGCCGGCCGTACCCTCACCGACGCCGACGGCCGTTACCGCTTCACCACCATCCGGCCCGGCCCCTACCCCTGGCGCAACCACGTGGGCGCCTGGCGGCCGGCCCACATCCATTTCTCGGTGTTCGGCACGGCGTTCACCCAGCGGCTGGTGACCCAGATGTACTTCCCGGCCGACCCGCTGTTCCCCCACGACCCGATCCTCCAGTCGGTGACGGACGACGCGGCCCGGCAGCGGCTGGTCGCCGCCTACGACCACAGTCTGTCGGTACCGGAGTTCTCCCTCGGCTACCGCTTCGACGTCGTGCTGGACGGCCCGGCCGCCACCTGGACGGAAGAGGGACGCTGACCGCCATGACGATCACCGGCACGAGCGGCCCCGAGCGGGTGCCGCCCACCCCTTCCCACACGGTCGGTCCGTTCTACGGTCACGCGCTGCCGTTCCGCGACGGCGAGGAGATCGCGCCGCTCGGTCACCCGGACACCGTCACCGTGCACGGGTACGTCCTCGACGGCGCGGGCAGCCCGGTGCCCGACGCGCTCGTCGAGCTGTGGGGCCCCCGTCCCGACGGGACCGTGCCGCGGGCCGACGGCTCCCTCCGGCGCGACCCGGCCACCGGCGGCCACCTGGGCCGCAACGGCGTGGAGTTCACCGGCTGGGGCCGCGGCCAGACCGACGCGAACGGCCACTGGTACGCGCGCACGCTGCGTCCCGGCGCGCGCGGGCGACACGCGCCGTACCTCGCCGTGTGCGTCTTCGCGCGCGGCCTGCTCGTCCACCTGTTCACGCGTCTCTACCTGCCGGGCGACGAGACCGCCCTCGCCGCCGACCCGCTGCTCACCCGGGTGGGCGACCGGCGCGACACGCTGATCGCGGACGACGAGACGGACGGCACCTACCGTTTCGACATCCGCCTTCAGGGTGAAGGCGAGACGGTCTTCCTGGAGTTCCATTGACTTCTTCGTCACCTCCCTACGCCGACACCGGTCTGCTCGCGCCCGAATGGGGGCTGTCGGGTGCCGCGTCCGAGACCGGTGACCACGCGTATCTGCGGGCGCTGCTCGACGCCGAGGCCGCGCTGACCCGGGCGCAGGCCGCGCTGGGGCTGGCACCGGACGAGGCCGCGACGGCGGTGACCGAGGCCGCCGTGCCGGGCGGGTTCGGCATCCGCTCCCTGGCGGCCCGGACCCGGGCCGGCGGCAACCCGGTCATCCCGCTGGTCGCCGATCTGACCGCGGCGGTCGGCGCGGAGTACGGACCGTACGTCCACCGGGGCGCCACCAGCCAGGACATCATGGACACGGCGACGATGCTGGTCGCCGTGCGCGCCCTCGGCCTGGTCCTGGCCGACCTCGGCCGGACCGAGCGGGCGCTCGCCGGACTCGCCGCGGAGCACCGGGACACGGTCCTGCCGGGACGGACCCTCACCCAGCACGCCGTACCGACGACGTTCGGGCTGAAGGCGGCCGGCTGGCGTTCGCTGGTCCTGGACGCGCGTGACCGTGTCACCCGGGTACGGGACTCGCTGCCCGCCCAGCTCGGCGGAGCGGCCGGGACCCTGGCGGCCTTCCGGGCGTACGGCGCCGCGGACGCGGACGCGCTCACCCGGGCGTACGCCCGCGAGACCGGTCTCGCGGCGCCGGCGCTGCCCTGGCACACCCTGCGCACACCGATCGCGGACCTGGCGGGATGCCTGGCCATCGCCGCGGGCGCGCTGGGCAAGTTCGCCGTGGACGTGCTGACCATGTCGCGCACCGAGATCGGTGAGGTGAGCGAGGGCGGCGGCGGGGGGTCGTCGGCCATGCCGCACAAGACGAACCCGGTGCGCGCCACGCTCCTGGTGGCCGCGGCCCGGCGGGCCCCGCAGCTCGCGGCCACGCTCCAGGGCTGCCTCGTCGCCGAGGACGAGCGGCCGGCCGGTGCCTGGCACGCCGAGTGGGAGCCGCTGCGCGACCTGCTCCGGCTGGTGGGCGGCGGGGCCTCGCACGCGGCCGAGCTGGCCGAGGGGCTGCGGGTGCACCCGGCCGCGATGCGCCGCAATCTCGGTGTCAGCCGGGGCCTGATCGTCTCCGAACGGCTGTCCGCCGCCCTCACCCCCGTCCTCGGCCGGGCCCGCGCCGAGGAGCTGCTGACCGAACTGGCCCGCCGCGCCCGCGCGGAGGACCGTCCCCTGCGGGAACTGCTCGCCGAACGGGCCGAGCTGCGAGACATCGACATCGACCTGGACGACCTCGGGGACCCGGCGCACTACACGGGTTTCGCGGGGCTCCTCACCGACCGTGCGCTGGAGCGACCTTGACCGTGAAACTCCTCGACCACCTGGCGGA
This sequence comes from Streptomyces naphthomycinicus, assembly GCF_020400595.1. Lineage (GTDB taxonomy): Bacteria > Actinomycetota > Actinomycetes > Streptomycetales > Streptomycetaceae > Streptomyces > Streptomyces naphthomycinicus. Next base: position 35,930 of record NZ_JAINRE010000047.1, read on the forward strand.
AGGGTCGCCCGCCGCGCCGCCCCTGCTGCTGGGGCCCTCGCTGGGCACCTCCCACGCCCTGTGGGACGAGGTCGCCCCGGAGCTGTCCGCCGGGCACCGGGTGGTCCGCTGGGACCTGCCGGGGCACGGGGGTTCGGCGGCGGACCTGATCGGGCCCGGCGCCACCGTCGCCGACCTGGCCGCGCTGGTGCTGGAACTCGCCGACGCGCTCGGCATCGGCCGGTTCGCCTACGCGGGCGTCTCCCTGGGCGGCGCCGTCGGCCTCCACCTGGCCGTCCACCACCCCGAGCGGCTCTCCTCGCTCGCGGTCCTGTGCTCCTCCGCGCACTTCGGCGGCGAGGAGCCCTGGCGGGAGCGGGCGCGGCGGGTGCGCCGCGAAGGACTGGAGTGGCTGGTGGCGAGTGCCGAAGCCCGCTGGTTCACGTCCGGGTTCAGCGTGCCGCGACTGGTGCGCGACCACCGGGAGGCCGACCCGGACGCGTATGCCGCCTGCTGCGACGCGCTCGCCGCGTTCGACCTGCGCGACCGGCTCGCCGGGATCACCGTCCCCACCCTCCTCGTGGCGGGCCGGCAGGACCCGGCGACCCCGCCCGCGCATCTGCGGGAGATCGCCGACGCGGTGCCGGCGGCGACGCTGGTGGAGCTCCCCGGGGCCTCCCACCTGGCGCCGGCGCAGTGCCCGCGGGCCGTGCTGAGCGCGCTGCGCACCCAGCTCGACGGGCCGCCGCCGAGCGGGACCGCGGTGCGCCGGGAGGTGCTGGGCGACGCGCACGTGGACCGCGCGCAGGCCGGGCAGACCCCGTTCACCGCCCGCTTCCAGGACTTCATCGCGCGCTGTGCCTGGGGGGAGATCTGGACCGACCCGACGCTGTCCCGCCGCGAGCGCAGCATGATCACGCTGACCGCGCTGGTCGCCCACGGCCACTACGACGAGCTGGCGCTGCACGTCCGGGCGGCGCGGCGCAACGGGCTGACGCCGGAGGAGATCGGCGCGGTGCTGCTCCAGACCGCGGTGTACTGCGGGGTGCCGGCGGCCAACTCGGCGTTCGCGACGGCCCAGCGGGTACTCGCCGAGGAGGAGGACCGGGGCCGAGGGTGACCCTGGCAGTCGCACTCTCGGCAACGGCTCGCTCCCGGCGCTGGGGCGTGTCCGGCGCTGTGACCGGGATGGTTCACCGTGACCGGAAGGCGGCTCGCGGGACGAGCGCACGCGAAACGGCTGGTATTACTGGGGCATGCAGGAAGAGATTGCACGCTCCGCGATCGACACGTTCATCTCCGCGTTCAACGCCTCGGACGACAACTATGTGACCGCCCTGCTCTCCCAGGCTCTGACCTCGGACGTGGTCTTCTGGGGGCCGTTGGGTCGCAGCGAAGGAATCGCGGCGGTCGAGCGGTTCGTGCTGGACATCCGGCGCCACCCGGCGGGGACCGGCACGATGGTGCGCTGCTCGGCGGTGGACATGCCTGACGAGTGGGCCCGGTATCAGTGGGTCTTCACCACGCCGGACGGAGGTCCCCGCCTGGCGGGAACGGACGTCGTCCATCTGCGGCGGAGCCTCATCGACCAGGTCATCGTCTTCGCGGGGGAGATCGAGCCGTCCGCCTCCTGAGTCATCCTTCTGTCGCTGTCCGGTCGGGCTTGGCGTCGCGATCAGGGTCGGGTGACTCCTTCCAGGTCTTGGCGCGCTGGAAGGTGATGCCGCGGCGCCGGAGCAGGCACCGTAAGGATTCACGGCCGATGCGGATGACGCGGCCGTGCATTTTCCGCGGGCAGGCCGCGAGTTCGCGGATCGACCAGCGGGTGAAGGGTTGGCCGAGCCCGGTGCGGCGAGCAGCATCATCGCGCGCCGGTAGCGCACCGAACTCGTGCCGCCCCTGCGCATGATCTGCTGCGGCTTCCGCCCCTCCTGGTCGGTCGGTCCGCGTTCACGGACAGGCTCGGCCACCGGGCCTCCAGCGATCGGATCGGACGTCGCCGCACATCCAACCGCCACGACCGCCAACCCGGTGAACCCATGCGGTCACAGCACTAGGCTGACGGTATGTCCACTGTCCTGATCACCGGCGCCACTTCCGGCCTCGGCCGGTACGTCGCCTTCGAACTGGTCCGCGCCGGCCACCTCGTCCTGGCCCACGGCCGCGACCGGGCGCGCACCGAACAGCTGGTCGAGGAGCTGCGCACCGAGGGCGCGGCCGAGGGGTTCGTCGCCGACCTGGCGCGGCTCGCCGAGGTACGGGAGCTGGGCGAGCGGGTGGCCGCCGCCCGGCCCGGGTTGGACGTGCTGGTCAACAACGCCGGCGTGGGCGCCGGTGCGCCCGGCTCCGGGCGGGAGACCACCGCCGACGGGCACGAGCTGCGGCTGGCCGTGAACTATCTCGCGCCCGTGGTGCTGACCCGGACCCTGCTGCCGGCGCTGCGGGCCGGCACCCCGGCCCGGATCGTCAACGTCGGCTCGGCGGGGCAGGAGCCCGTGGACTTCGCCGACCCGGAACTCACCCGTGGTTACAGCGGGATGTCGGCGTACTGCCGCAGCAAGTTCGCCCTCGCCGCGTACACGTTCACACTGGCCGAGGAACTGGCGGGCAGCGGCGTGGCGGTGAACGTGCTGCACCCCGCGACCTTCATGGACACGGCGATGGTCCGGGAGGGCGGGATCGCCCCGTGGAACTCCGTCGCCGACGGCGCTCCGGGCGTCCTGTCGCTCGCCACGCGGGAGACGGGCAGCGGCGGCTACTACGACGGCACCCGCCCCGCGCGAGCGCACGAGGCCGCGTACGACCCGGAGGTACGGCGGCGGCTGGCGGCCGTCACCGAGCGGTTGCTGACCGTGTGAGGCCCGTTCAGCACAGGCCGCGTCCCGTCTCCAGTACGTCCCGGGCCTGGGCCACCAGCCCCTCCGCGCCGCAGGCGCGGGCCAGGTCCAGGCCGCGGTTGAGCTCGGCGACGGAGCGGGCGGCGATGCCGTACTCGACGCGGGCCGCCGCGTGCTCGTACTGGCAGGGCGAGGCCTCCAGGTAGGTGACGGCCCGGGCGGCGAGCTGCACGGCCCGCCGGCCCGTCTCCAGGGCGGCGGCACAGCGCAGGGCCTCGCCGATGGCGGTGTCCGTGCCGAACCGCTCGGCCTGCCGGCGGGCGTCGGCCGCGAGCTGGGCGGCCCGGGCCGGGTCCTGTCCGGCGAGGGCCTTGGCCAGGTCGATGGACCAGGGAGCGAGGACCGGGTTGTGGCCGCCGCGGGAGGCGGCGGTCTTCTCGGCGGCCTCCAGTTCGTTGATGCCCTCCTCGGTCCTGCCCACGGCGAGCAGCAGCCGGCCGCGCACCGAGCGGATGTCGGGCAGCACGATGGTGGACGGGTACGGCGGCGCGAAGCCGTACTGCTCGGCGACCGACCAGGCCTCCTCGACCCGTCCGCGGGCCAGCAGGGTGTCGACCAGTCCGCAGGTGGACGACCAGTACAGGGGCAGGCGGCGGCCGACGCGTTCGGCGAGGAGCAGGCCCTCGCGCAGGGTGGACTCGGCGTCGCGCAGCCGGCCCTGCCTGCGGTAGGCGAGGCCGAGGAAGGCGTTGGCCAGGGAGAGATGGCCGCCGCGCCAGCCGGCTCCGGTGTAGACGCGGCGGGCCTCGGCGAACAGGCTCTCCGCGCGGTCGAGCCGGTCGGCGTAGGCGTACGCGCTGCCGAGCATCATCAGCAGCTCCATGCCCCACTCGGGGTCCGTCCAGCCGAGGCCGGGCGCGAGGCGGCCGTTGACGAGGGCGCGGTCGCACAGGTCGAGGACCTCGTCGGCGCTCTCGCCGTGGGTCATGGCGTCGAAGCCGCGCAGGACGAGCAGGGCGCGTTCGGCGTTGTCGCGGCCGGTGCAGGTGCTCGCGAGTTCGGCGAGGCGGCGGGAACGGGCCGGGGAGACGGTCTCGCCGTGGATGCACTCCCACATGAACTGGAAGGCCTGGAGCCGCATCCGGACGGGGCCCGCCTCGTGCCGGGCGGCCTCGGCCTCGACCGTACGGACGGCCTCCTCCAGCTGGTCGTTGTGGAGCAGCGCCTGGGAGAGGCGGACGACGGCGTCGACCCGGTCGTCCCCGTCGAGGCCGGGCATGCCGAGCGCGCTCTGCAACTGGTCAGTGGTGACGGCGGGGTTGGTCAGGAGGTTGGCGCAGCCCAGTTCGTAGAGGACGTGCGCGTGCACCTCGGGGCGGGGCGGCTCCTCCAGCGCGCGTTCCAGGCAGCGGCGGGCCGCGTCGGGCGCCCCGACGGCGAGGTGCTCGCGGGCGGCCTCGCGCAGCTGCTCGACGAGTTCCTCGTCGTCGTCCGGGTGCACCTTCAGCAGATGCCGGGCGGCCTCGGCGGCGCCGCGGCCCAGCTCGGTGATGATCTGCGCGGCGACGCCGTGCATGGCGGTGCACACGCCGGGCGGGATGGAGTTGTAGACGGCGGTGGCGATGAGCGGATGGACGAACTCCAGCTCGCCCTCGCCCCGTTCGGCGCCGGAGGCGGGGGCGGGTTCGGTGAGGATACGGGCGCTGCGGAGGAGTTCGGCGCAGTGCCGGGCGAGTTCGTCGTTCATGGTGGCGAGGCGGGCGACCATGTCGACGGTGATGCCGGTGCCGAGGATGGCCGCGGCCCAGGCGAACCGGGTGGCCTCCAGGCCGAGGCCCTTGAGCCGGTCGACGAGGCCGCCGCCGCGGGCCGCGCGGTTGAGCGGGCGCAGCTCGGCGGCCTGCGCCTCGACCGGCTGGAGTTCGCTGTCCCGTACCTTGGCGCGGAGTTCGACCGTGTCGTAGGGGTTGCCGCCGGTGACGGCCCAGACCTCGCGGCAGAACGCGTCGTCGGCGTGCCGGCCCACGGTGGCCCGGGTGAGCCCGGCGGTGGCGTCCGGGGTGAGGGCGCTGAGGTTGGTGGCGGGGCGGCCCGCGGCGGCGGCGACCGTGTCGAGGAGACGGGCGCTCTCCCCGCCGGCCTCGCCGGGACGGCGGGCGACCACGACGAGGACGGAGACGTCGTCCAGGCGTTCGGCGAACGCGGCGAGCCACCGCAGGGTCTCCTGGTCGGCCCAGTGCGCGTCGTCGAGGAGCAGGACCAGCGGCCATTCCCGGCGGGCGAGCCGGCGTACCGCGGCGACGAGTCCGTCGCAGACGTACTGCGGGTCGGCGCTGCCCTCCTGGGGGTCGGCTATACCGAGGGCGGGGCCGGCGATGTCGTACCAGTCGCCGAGGTACTCGCGGGCCTCCTCGGGCATGAGGGACAGCAGCGCCGGCTGGAGCAGTTGCCGTACGACGTGGAACGGGACGGATTTCAGCGTCTCGGCGCCGCGTGCGGACCAGACGGTGCAGCCGCGCCGTTCGGCGATGCGGCGGGTCTCGGCCAGCAGCGCGGTCTTGCCGAGTCCGGCCTCGCCACGGAGGACCAGCAGGCTTCCCGCGGACGACTGGTCCGCGCACAGGGCGTCGAGTGCCTGTGCGACGGTGGCGATCTCGGCGTCCCGCTCCCACAGGGGAGCCGAGCCGGCCGCGGGCGGCCGTCCCTCCGTCATCCCGTTACCTCCCCAGGTCGCCCGAATGACGTACAGGCCCCGAGCGTAGCCGTCCGGCGGGGCCTTCGGTGGCCGGTCGCGGCAGCTGTTGCCCAGCCGGGTGAAAGAGGATGCGGCCGGACGACCCGGCCCCCTGCCCGACCAGCGGACACGGCGTCAACGGCCGCTGCCGCGGGGGCCGCTGAGGCGCTGCGAAGGGTGCGACAGGCACGGCCCTCGGGAGTGCGCGGAGTCCGGGGGGAAGCGGGGCTTCCGGTGGCGGCGCGGCGGGGGATGCGGCGAGGTAGTGCCGGGCCGGGCGGCGGCGCGGCGGGGGGATGCGGCGAGGGGGCATCGGGCCGGGCGGCGGCCGGCGGGGGGGCTCGGGGGCGGACGACGGCCGGCGAGGGGCTCGGGGGGCCGGGCGAGCGGGAGAGAGGAGGGGCGGTGGGTCTCGGGAACGGAGAAATCCTGGGAGAAATGTCCCGGTCCGCGCGCTTCGCGGCGGATCCTCTCATCCCGCTTTCACCGTTGCCTCATACGGTGGGGGCATGACGCAGGTGACTCCTCCCGGGTGGTATCCCGACCCGGGGCAGACGAACGACGGTCCGCCCACCGAGCGCTGGTGGGACGGCAAGGCCTGGACGGACCAGACCCGCCCCGCCGGCACGGCCGCCGCGTGGGGTCCCCCGACGCAGCCGACGGCGGACGGCGGCCCGCTGCCGGCCCAGCCCGCCGCACAGGCCGGCCCGGTTCCCGCGGGGTACGGCGCGTACCCGGCGCACCCGGGATATCCGGCGTATCCCGTCCAGCCGCCGGCGCCGTCCCGGCGCGGACTGCGCACGGGCATAGCCGTCGCGGTGACGGCCGCGGTCCTGGCGAGCATAGGCGTGGGCGTGTACGCCCTCGCCAAGAACGACGGCGGCGGCGACCGCGCCGGGTCGCAGCAGGCTCCGGACGGCGGGCCGGGCGGGCCCGGCGGCTCGGGTGGTCCGGGCGGTTCGGGTGGTCCGGGCGGTTCCGGCGGGACCTCGCCGTCCCCGAACCGGTCCGCGGCGCCCAAGGTCGAGGGCGGCGGCTCGGTGCCGGACCCGGTCAACGGCATCAGCCTGCCGGTGCCGAAGGGCTGGACCGGGCAGACGATCAGCGCCGGCGCACAGGTGACCTCGGACGACTCCTACAAGTGCCCCGGCAACTCCGCCCAGACGTGCACCGCGGGCGGCGCCTACACGGCTCCGGCGGTGGCGCTGGGCGTCAAGGGCGGCACGGTCGAGGAGATCGCGAAGGCGGACATCGCGGCCAACGCCAAGCAGTCGTACGGCGGCACCACCTACGGAAGCATCACGTCGCACGAGGTGCTGGCCTCCGAGGCGGTGACGGTGGCCGGCCAGAAGGGCTACCTGGTGCGCTGGAAGGCGGTCACCAGCAAGGGCGCCGACGGCTGCGTCGAGTCCGTCGCCTTCCCCTCGCCCGACAACCCCCAGCAGATCGTCGTGGTCCGCTTCGGCGTGGACGTCGGGCAGAAACTGTCCGTCATCGACGAGATCCTCAAGGGGATCAAGGTCTCCTCCGGCGGCGGGAACGGCCAGGACGTCTGAGACACGAATCGGCCGGGTGGGATTCCCCTCCGCTCAAGGAGAACCCCACCCGGCCGGGGGGTGCGCGCCGCCCCCGTCCCCACGGTGCGGCGCGGGCAGGCCACCGTCCAGTCATCCCGTGGACGGCGGCCTGGGCCTCATCTCAGTCCGAGCGAGGGCAGCACGGCTGCCTCCACGAAGCGGACCAGATAGTCGGAGTCGGCGTACTGGCCGTTGAGCACCGGCCGGACCCGCAGGACGCCGAACATCATGGCGGGGATGTACTCCAGCGCGGGGTGTCCCGCCCGCACCTCGCCCCGGGCCACGCCCCGGGCGAGCATCTCCTCCAGCGCGGCGATCTCCGGATGGACCAGCGCGTCGCGCAGCGCCTCGGCCAGCTCCTGGTCCGAGGTCACGGCGTGCCCCAGGGCCTGTAGCAGCCGGGTGTCCTTGCCGGACCAGTCGCCCGCGGCCCGCGCGGCCTGGCGCAGGTCCTCGGCGAGCGATCCGGTGTCGATGCCGGCGAACCGCACCCGTCGGCTGGCGCGCAGCGCCGCCGCGACGAACTGCGGCTTGGTCTTCCACTGCCGGTAGAGCGTGGACTTGCTGCACCGGGTGCTGGCGGCGACGCCTTCCATGGTGACGGAGTCGTAGCCGCACTCACGGATCTGTTCCAGCACGGCGTCGAAGAACTCCCGCTCACGCTCCGGCGTGATCTTGGAGCGGCGCGAGGCGACGACCGTCTCCGGTCCGTCCGCGGCCTGCGACGTCATGCGATGCCTTCCCCTCACTCGTGCCTGTTCCCAGTGTGGCGCAGATCAATCGATACGCAAGTGTACCGGTACTCGACCGTATCGGTACACTGGCGTATCGGTACGGCAACGTATCGATGAGTTCGATCACGCGACTCACCACCACACGCACCACCGTCAGCGAAGGGGCCGGGGGATGAATGCCCGAACCGAGCCTGCGGAAGCGGAAACGGAACCGGAATCCCCGGCACGCCCGCCTCTGATACGTGAGTTCCTGCTGGTCGCCGGGCTCTTCCTGGTCTACAAACTCGGCCGCCGACTGGCCACCGGCCACACCCTGGAGGCCTTCCGCAACGCCCGCGACGTGTGGCGTCTGGAGCGGGCCGTGGATCTCCCCCACGAGACCGCCGTGCAGTCCGCACTGCTGCACGGCGACACCCTCGTCCACCTGGCGAACACCTACTACGCGACCGTGCACTTTCCGGCCACGCTCGCCTTCCTGGTCTGGCTGTACCTGCGCCGGCCCGCGCACTACGTGTGGGCCCGCCGGGTCCTCGCGGTCGTCACCACCGCGGCCCTGGTGCTGCCCTTCACCTTCCCGCTGGCCCCGCCGCGGATGCTGACCGGCACGGGCCTGGTGGACACCGCCCGGATCTACGGCCCGTCCGTCTACGGACCGCCGTCCAGCGACCACCTCTCCAACCAGTTCGCGGCGATGCCCTCGCTGCACTTCGGCTGGGCGCTGATGGTGGCGATCGGCCTGATCGCCGCCACCCGGTCCCGGTGGCGCGGGCTGTGGCTGCTGCATCCGCTGATCACCCTGCTGGTGATCGTGGGCACGGCGAACCACTACTGGCTCGACGCGATCGTCGCGACGGCCATGCTCGGCCTCGCCCTCGCGGTCATCCATCCCCCGCGGCGCACGGCCACCACGGCGGGGCGGGGCGCCGACCGGCTGGGCGCGCCCGAACCGGCCCTGGCGGGAGCGGCCCGATGAGCGCCGCGGCGCCGGCCGCCCTCGGCCTCTCCCTCGTGTCGGCCGTCGCCTACGCGCTGGCCGCCGTCGCCCAGGAGCGCCTCGCCGCGCGCAGCGCCGGCACCGGTCTGCTGCGGCTGCTGGGCACCGGCGCCTGGTGGTCGGCGGTCGGGCTGAACGCCGCCGCGGCGCTGCTGCACGTCGTCGCCCTGAAGTACGGCCCGCTCACCGTCGTCCAGCCGCTGGGCGCGCTCACCCTGGTGGCGGCCGTGCCGCTGGGCGCGCGGGCCGCCGGGCGGCGGGTCAGCGCGGTGGAGTGGCGCGGTACGGGGCTCACCCTGATCGGGCTGGGCGCGCTGCTGGTGTGCGCCTCCGGCCCGGCGCCCACCCGGGTGCTGTCGCTGACCGAGGCGGTGGCGGTGGCGGGTACGACCGCTGCCGCGATCGGCCTGCTGGCCCGGCCCGGCGCCCGGCCGGGACTGCGGCACGCGACCGCGTCCGGCTTCGCCTCGGGTGTCGCCTCGGCGCTCACCCAGACGGTGACCGTGGCGGCCACGGACCGCTCCGGTCCGGCCCTGAGCACCGAGGTGATCGTGGTGGCGGTGCTGGTCGCCGCCTTCGCCGTCGGCGGGCTGCTGCTGTCCCAGACGGCCTACCGCGGTGGGCTCGGCGCCCCGCTGGCCGTGGTCACCCTGGCCAACCCGATGGCCGCCGCGGTGATCGGCCTCACGCTGCTGGGGCAGGGTCTGCGGGGCGGGGCGGGCGGGGTGCTGCTGGCCCTGGCCGGCACGGGGCTGGCCTCGTGGGGCGTGGTGCTGCTCAGCAGGACGGCCCCCGACGCGGGCCCCGGGGAGCGTGCCGAGGACTCCGCGGAGGGTTCCTCGGCCTTCGACGAGCACGACGAGCACCCGGTGGCGGCGGTCCTGGCCCTGGAGCCGGCGACGGCGACGGCCGAACCGGTGCTGCTGCCCAGGCGGCCGGAACAGCCGGGACATCTCACCGCGCTGTGACCGCATACGGCGGCGGCCGGTGCGCGGAGGATCTCCGCGGACCGGCCGCCGTCGCCGTTCAGGACCGAGGGGCGGATCAGCCCCAGCCGCGCGCGTCCTGCTTCAGCGCGGTGTCGACCGTCAGCGCCGTCGCCACCACGAGGCTCAGCAGCGGCTCGGGCAGCTGGTAGTGGATCTGCAGGACGTAGTTGTCCGCGGTCGTGAACAGCGTCTTGGCGAGTCCTTCCCAGGTCTTGGTGATCCGGGCGACCTCGTTGTCCGCGTGGTCGACGATCGCGAAGTTCCAGGCCCGCCAGTTCTCCGCCTTGATCGCGCCGACCTGCTGGCCGTTCGCCATCATCGCGAAGTTGATCTTGCCGATCATGTTCTTCTGGACGATCTCGCCGATCGGCGTACCGTCCGGGCGGGTCACGATCACCCGGGACTTGAAGATCTTCGCGGGCCGGGTCAGCAGCAGCTGCGGCTGGCCGTAGGCGTCGCGGATCTCCAGCTTGTGGGTGAGGAACTGGTCGAGGCTGGAGACGAAGCGCAGGATCTTGCGCAGGATGCCCTGCCCGACCTGGGTGACCGAGCCGATCTCCCGGCCGTTCTGATCCATGACCTTGTACTCGTTGGTCAGCTCGATCAGCTTGGCCTTCTGGTTCACCACCAGGACGGGCTCGGTGAAGAGGGTGCCGCCGCCGGGGCCCCCGGCCGCGACGCCGGCCTGCTGCTGCACCTGACGCTGCACCTTCGCGTCGCCGGACTGCTGCTGCGGGAAGGCGGCCTGCTGCGGCGGAGCCTGCCCGGCGCCCTGCTGCGCCGGGTTGGTGTGCTCGGTCCACTGCGTGCCGTCCCAGTAGCGGAGCGTCTGCGCCGCCCCGTGCGGATCCGGGTACCAGCCTGCAGGAGTGTTCGATTGCGTGGTCACCGGGGCACACTACCCTGATATGACCGGTACCTGACCAGCCCGCACGGAGCGGTGTTCATCGCCCGCTCACCCCGTGACGATCGCCGGGTCGCTGACGCCGGGCAGCCCGTTCTCCACATGCCCGGCGAAGCCGCGCAGGAAGGCCGGATCGGCGTCGTTGGTCACGGTCAGGTCGTACCAGCGCTTGCTCGCCGCGAGGGGGACCGTCTGCCGCACGGTCGCGCCCGGCCGCACGGTCACCGCGACGGGGCTGCCGCCGTAGCCGCTGACCAGCTTGAGCCTGGCCGTGCCGGATCCCTTGTTGGTGAAGGTGAGCTCGACGTCGTCACCCGTGTGCCGGGCGGTGACCTCGGGGCCGGCGACCTTGTTGCGGCCCTTGAAGACGCGCAGGAAGCCGTTGGGGCCGCGCACGGCGAGGTCGTAGTTGCCGCCGGAGTAGACCGAGTTCCAGGTGTCCGAGAGCGTCTTGCCGGCCGCCGTGGTGTACGTCCAGGGGCCGTCGGTGCGGCTGTCGGAGGTGACGAGGAAGGCCGCGCCCGCGTTCGCCCCCGAGGCGAAGGTGAGCGTGAACTTGCCGGCCGAGGTGTCCGCCGAGCCGTCCACCGCCGGGGCGTACTTCAGCGGGCGGGTGGGGCGGCTGCCGGGTTCCTGCTTGGGCAGGGACGGGTTGGCGGGCGGCTTGGGCACGTAGTCGGGGTGGCGGTTGCGGTCGGCCGGCTCGTACGTGGCCGTGGAGGGCAGCGCGACCGGTGCGGTGTCCTTGCGCGAGAAGTCGAAGGCGCTGGTCAGATCGCCGCATATGGCACGCCGCCAAGGCGAGATGTTCGGCTCCTGGACACCGAAACGACGCTCGATGAACCGGATGATGGAGGTGTGGTCGAGCGTCTCGGAGCAGACGTACCCGCCCTTGCTCCAGGGGGAGACCACCAGCATCGGCACTCGCTGGCCGAGCCCGTAGGGGCCGGCGGCATGGGTGCTGTCGCCCTTGAACAGGTCGGGCGCGGGGTCGACCGTCGACCTGCCCTGGGCCGCGGAGGACGGGGGGTAGGGCGGGATGACGTGGTCGAAGAAGCCGTCGTTCTCGTCGTAGGTGATGAACAGCGCCGTCCGGCCCCAGACGTCGGGGTTGGAGGTGAGCGCGTCCAGGACCTGGGCGACGTACCAGGCACCGTAGTTGGCCGGCCAGTTGGGGTGCTCGGTGAAGGCCTCGGGGGCGACGATCCAGGAGACCTGGGGCAGCTTGTCCGCCTGGACGTCCGCCTTGAGCCGGTCGAAGAAGCCCTCGCCCTTGCGGGCGTCGGTGCCGGTGCGGGCCTTGTCGTACAGCGGGTCGCCGGGCTTCGCGTTGCGGTACTGGTTGAAGTAGAGGAGCGAGTTGTCGCCGTAGTTGCCCCGGTAGGCGTCGCTGATCCAGCCCCAGGAGCCGCCCGCGTCCAGTCCGTCACCGACGTCCTGGTAGATCTTCCAGGAGACTCCGGCCTGCTCCAGCCGCTCGGGGTACGTGGTCCAGCCGTAGCCCTTCTCGTCGTTGCCGAGGACCGGCCCGCCGCCCTTGCCGTCGTTGCCCACGTAGCCCGACCACATGTAGTAGCGGTTGGGGTCGGTGGAACCCATGAAGGAGCAGTGGTAGGCGTCGCAGATGGTGAAGGTGTCGGCGAGAGCGTAGTGGAAGGGGATGTCGTCGCGCGTCAGGTACGCCATCGTCGTCGAGCCCTTGGCGGGCACCCACTTGTCGTACCTGCCGTTGTTGAAGGCGGTGTGCGTGTCGCTCCAGCCGTGCGGGAGGTCCTGGATGAAGGCCAGTCCCAGGTCGTCGGCGTCCGGGTGGAAGGGCAGGATGTCCTTGGTGCCGTCGGACTGCTTCCAGACCGACCGGCCGTTCTGGGTGACCGGATGGGGGTCGCCGAAACCGCGGACTCCTCGGAGCGAACCGAAGTAGTGGTCGAAGGAACGGTTCTCCTGCATCAGCACGACGATGTGCTCCACATCGTCCACCGAGCCGGTGCGGTAGTGCGCCGGCAGGGCGGCCGCGCGCTGGATGCTGCTGGACAGCGCGGTGAACGCCGTCGTGGCCCCCGCGAGTTGGAGGAAGCGCCGCCGGTTGACCTCGGGCATGAGTGAGGGTCCTCTCGTCCTGACGTAGCTGATGCCGTCCGATGACGGAATCTGCGCGGAGCGAGTGTTCCAAGAGCAGCAAACGTCAGGGAAGGGTCTGGTGGCGTCCATGTGAAACTCGGCGGTCCGTGCGGTGCGGACGCCGGTACCGGGCCGGGGCGCTTCGGCACGCGGGGCGGGGTCTGCTCGCCGCCGTGCCCCGGTTCCGGACGGCGGGGTCCGGGCCCGGGGCACGGCCGGTGCTCCGATCAGGAGGCCAGGTACGCCTCCACCTCGCTGAACTGGGCTGCCGGCCACCCGGTGTTGGCGCTCACGGACAGCCGCAGATAGCGCGGGTTCGCGGTACCGGGCAGGGTCACCGTCGCGGTGTTGCCGGTGGCCGGGTCGAAGCGGTAGCCCTGGGAGCCCACCACCGTGGAGTAGTTCGAGCCGTCGGTGCTGCCGAGCACGGTGAGCGTCTGGGTGCGGGCGCCCCAGGCCGAGGACGGCGGCAGTTTCAGCACCAGGCGGCGCACGGCGTAGGACGAGCCGAGGTCGACGGTCCAGGACTGCGGGAAGGCGTTGTTGGCCGACTCCCAGTACGAGTCGGCGTCGCCGTCGACGGCCTTGCCGGGCGTGTAGACGTCCTGGGAGCCGGTCGCGGTGGCCGGGCGGCCCTTGGCGAGGTTGCGGCCCGGGTCGGGGTCGGGGCTGCCCTGGCCGGGCTGCGGCCAGACGGAGCAGTCCGCCCAGGTGCTGCCCCAGCCGGAGTTGCCGCCGCCGTCGGTGAGCGCGAAGGAGCCGCCCGCCGGGTAGGGGCAGTTGTAGACGCCTGCGGCCCCGACCTGGGTGGCGGTGACGTTCTTGAAGGTGGCCGCGCCCTGCGCCTCGGCCTGGACCACGACCGTACCGGTGTTCCGCACGGTCGCCCCGGTCACGTCGACGTTCCTGACCGGATGGCCGCGGCCGCCGCCGGAGACGAACTCGAAGGCGCTGTACGGGCTGTCGGTGATCGTCGTGTTGGTGATGTGGACGGTCGCGTCGACGGCGCTGTCGTAGGAGTCCACGCGCAGGGCGCCCATGGGGTGGTTCCAGTTGGGGTTGATCGCGCCGGTGCGCACCAGCGTGTTGCCGTCGACCGTGATGGTGCCGGCCAGCGGGGAGAAGGGGTCCAGGAACTTCTGGTTGGAGATCGCGATGCCGCTGCCGAGGGCGTTGGTGTCGGAGACCAGGTTGTCGCGCACGGTGATGTCGGTGCCGCCGTAGATGGCGATGCCGTTGGCGAGGTTGGGCTGCGAGATGGTGTTGTTCTCGAAGCTGGAGCGGGTGTCCGGCCCGTACAGCGACCACATGGCGAGGGAGTCGTCGCCCTGGTTGCGCAGGAAGTTGTTGCGGACGACGACGCCCTTCGCGGTGCCGTTGAGGTTGAGGCCGTCGGCGGTGGTGTCGAGGATGCGGCTGTTCTCCACCACCAGGTTGTCGTTGTTGCCCGTGAGCCACAGGCCGACCTTCAGGTGCTGGATCCACATGCCGGAGACGGACGAGTCCGGTCCCAGGGAGCCGTTGACGAAGTTGTCGGGACTGGAGTCGACGCGCTCGGTGACCTCGCCGATGACCGCGAAGTCCTTGATGTGGACGCTGCCGGAGGAGCTGGTCTGGTCGATGAAGCGGGAGGTGCGCACGACCGAGTACCAGCTGCCGGCGCCTTGCAGCGTCACGTTCTGCACGCCGCTCAGCGAGGACGTGATCCGGTAGTCGCCCGGCGGGATCCAGACCGTGCCGCCCCGGGCGGCGGCGATGGCGTCCCGGAACGCCTGCGTGGAGTCGCCGTTGCCGCTGGGGTCGGCGCCCTTGGAGACGACGGACACCGAGCCGGCGGGCTGGCCCGCGGCCGAGGCCACCTGCTCGAAGTCGGCGACGTCGACGGTGACCTGTGTGCCCGTCGACTCGACGGCGACCTTGTCGCCGGCCTGGACGTTCCGTCCGAGCAACAGCCGGGCGTTGTCGAAGAAGTGGTGGGTCTTGGCGCCCGCGATCCATCCGGTGTCGACGTAGGAGTACTTGGAGGTCACCGGGAGCGTCTTGGCGATCTTGGTGCCGTTGACGTACACGTCGAGCGAACCGGACTGACCGTCCGGGACGCTGTAGGCGACGTTCACGGCGTTGGCCGCCCGGGGCACCGTGAACTCCACCCGCTGTCCGGAGGTGAGCCGGACGGCCTGCCGGCCGGATGCCTCCGAGGCCAGGGTGCCCTGGGTGTAGTCGGGGCCGGTCTTCGTGCCGTTGCCGGTCGCCGACTCGGCCTCCACGGAGGTGAAGGGGAGCGTGGCGCCCGCCACCGCGTGGGCGGCCGGGGCGAGAGCGACGAGCGTGCCGGCCGCGAGGGCGACGACCGCCCCGATTGCTGACATGTGCCTGACATTTCTGACCGTGCTGCTGTGCATGTGCTGATCCCTTCGTGGTGGGGGTGCGGGGATAGCAGGGCGCGTACGGGCGCGGCTCAGGCGCGCGGCCATGCCGCCGTGTCCCGCGGCAGCCGGCCGGTGTCGTCCAGCGGGCCGCTGCCGAGCAGGAGCCGGGAGTGCGCGGGCAGGTCGACGGGCGCGGCCGCGAGGTTGACCACGCACCGCGCGCCCGCGCCGCGGGTGAAGGCCAGTACGCCGTCGGGAGCGGGCAGCCAGGTGAGGGGCCCGCGCCGAACCCCGGGCGCAGGGCGAGGGCCTCGCGGTAGAGGCTGAGCATGGAACCGGGGTCGCGCCGCTGATGGTCGACCGCGTACGCGGCCCAGCCGGCCGGCTGCGGCAGCCATGGCTCCTTCCGGGAGCCGAAGCCCGCGTACGGCAGGTCGCCGGCCCAGGGCAGCGGCACCCGGCAGCCGTCGCGGCCGGGGTCGGTACCCCGCGAGCGGAAGTGCATGGGGTCCTGGATGCGACCGGTCGGGATGTCGGCCTCCGGCAGGCCCAGCTCCTCCCCCTGGTAGAGGTAGACGGCGCCGGGCAGCGCCAGCGACAGGAGGGCGGCGGCCCGCGCCCTGCGGGTGCCGAGCGCGACTCGACGAACGGGTGCGGCTCCGGGTGCGCGGCGAGGTCGGGGAGGTCGGGGTCCTTGGCGAGCAGGGCGGCGGAGTCGACGCGGACGCCGGCGACGCCCCGCTCGAACCAGCACCGCAGGATGTCCTCGTGTTCCCGGCGGACGTCCGGGTGGGCCCAGTTGAGGTCGGGCTGTTCGGGCGTGAACAGGTGCAGGCACCAGTCGCCGTCGGGCAGCCGCGTCCACACCGGTTCGGCGGAGCCGGCGAACTGCGACGGCCAGTCGTTCGGCGGAGGTCGCCGTGCGGGCCGCGTCCGGGGCGGAAGTGGAACAGCTCGCGCTCGGGGCTGCCCGGCCCGGCGGCGAGTGCGGCCCGGAACCAGGGGTGCTGGTCGGAGACGTGGTTGGGCACGATGTCGACGAGGGTGCGGATGCCCAGCTCCCGCGCCTCCGCGATGAGCTTCTCGGCTTCGGCGAGGGTGCCGAAGGCCGGGTCGATGGTGCGGTAGTCGGCGACGTCGTAGCCGCCGTCCTTCAGGGGAGACAGGTACCAGGGGGTGAACCACAGGGCGTCCACGCCGAGTTCGGCGAGGTACGGCAGCCTGGCGCGGACGCCCGCGAGGTCGCCGGTGCCGTCGCCGTCGCCGTCCGCGAAGCTGCGGACGTACACCTGGTAGATGACGGCGGAGCGCCACCAGTCAGGGCCGTTCTGGGCATGGGTGGGCTGTCCCACGGTGCGTGCCTTTCTCTGGACGGGTGGGCGGGGGTGTCAGCCCTTGGTGCTGCCCGCGGTGATGCCGGCGATGATGTGCCGC
>NZ_JAINRE010000048.1 GCF_020400595.1 Streptomyces naphthomycinicus
GGCTGGGCGCCGACCAGTACCACGCCACCAGCGACCCGAAGACCTTCGAGGAGCTGGCCGGCACCTTCGACATCATCCTCAACACCGTGTCCGCCTCGCTCGACTTCGCCGCGTATCTGTCGGTGCTGCGCACTGACGGCACCATGGTGAACCTCGGCCTGCCGGAGGAACCGGTGCAGATAGGGCTCCAGTCGCTGTTCGGCCACCGGCGCAGCATGAGCAGCTCCGGTATCGGTGGCATCCCGGAGACCCAGGAGATGCTGGAATTCTGTGCCGAGCACGGGGCGGGCGCCGAGATCGAGCTGATCGGCGCGGCCGAGATCAACGAGGCGTACGAGCGGGTGCAGGCGAGCGACGTCCGCTACCGCTTCGTGATCGACACGGCCACGATCTGACGGGGCCGAACGCCGCTCGCCCCGTCCGGAGCCCTACGGGACCGCCGGGTCGTGCCCGCGTTCGCATCCGTCGTACCGAAGGTGCAGCCGGCGGAGGTCCTGGAGGGCGGCGACGGGGAACGGGTCGGTGCCACTTCGCCGGGTAGCCGTCCTCCCCGTGGTCCCGCAGCACCGTTCGGGCGGCCTCCGTGACGAGGTGGCCGAGCAGGGCCCGGGGCTTCATCCCGCCGGCCTTCCCCGTGATCGTCCCGGCAGAGACTACGGCGCGACGGCCGGCCGGAGCGTGCCCCCTGGCATGCGCCCGCTAGCCGGCGGCCAGCCCCTCCCGCATCGCCTTCGCGGTGACGGCGGGGTCGTAGTCCTCGGGAACGCCCGGGACCAGGATGATGTCGCCGTCGATGTGCAGCGACCGCAGGGGGGCGATCTCCTGGTAGGCGGGCGAGTCCCACCAGGCCCGCGCCTCGGCCGTCGACGGGAAGTAGATCACCACGACGTGCCCGGGCCAACCGCCCTCCATCACCTCGTGCTGCGCGGCGTGCACGAGGAAGCGGCCGCCGTACGGCTCGAAGGTGGCGGTGATGCGCTCGATGTACTCGGCGATCTCCGGGTGCGGAGCGGCCTCCTGCAAGTGCCCTATGACGTAGGCGGACATCAAGCTTCCTTCCGTGGACCGGGCTGCTTACGCCGATGATCATGCCATGCCGGGCCGCCGCGATCGATGACCTGGCAGGTAATCTCCCGGCGGACGGGGGCAGTTGAGGGCCATTGCCGGACATGACGCCGATGGGTGCTGTCCAGGACGGCGCCGGCGCCGTGATCACACCGGCCACGCTGTGATCATTTCGCTGCCGCCGCGCTGGACCCGGGGTCTTCATCCGGGCTCCCTGCCGCCCGCGAGCCGACGACGCCACCAGAGGTCGGCGCGCCACTGACGGCGGTCTGCAAACGGGTCGGGAAGGGTGCGCGCGAGGTACCCGGTGTCCAGAGAGCTCACTTGGCGCTCCAGTTCGGCACGCGCCCGGAGAGGCAACTGCTCCAGGACCAGCTCCAGTACGTCGCGGGCATGCCTCACGTCGTCGAAGGAACAGCCGCGGCACGAGCACTCCGCGTCCTGCGGATACAGAGGCCGACGTCCAGGCGGTTCCAGAAACGCTCGGTAGCGCCGCAGCGCACGGTCCGTGGCACCGGGATGGACGTAATAGTCGGCCGACAGCCTCTCCACTCGATGTATCGCGAGGCTGGTGCGGGCAGAGAGCCGGTGGATCCGGTCCGGCGGCGGGCCCTCCCGGGCACGAGGACCGGGCTGTTCGACGCGCAGGGCGCCAGGCCGTCTACGCGGCATCGGCCTTTCGGTATGCAGTCACGGACGTCATCATGCCGGCAGCCACGCCCCCGCGGTCAGGCATAACGGCACAAGACTCAGGCCGCGTTGCGCCACACCTTCACGTCCACGGTGGCGTACGACGTCCCGGACGAGCCCCGGAACGTCACCAGCCCCACGTGTCCCGTGCCGCTGACGACGCACATCTGCCGTCCGACGGCGAGGTCCTTGACCCAGATGTAGCTCTTGTAGCCGGTCGCCGCCTTGCACGCCGCCAGGTCGCCCTGGCGGCCCGCGGGCAGCAGGGCGAGCGAGCTGCCGGAGTCGGTGCCGGGGGCGAGGAGCGCACCCGAGGAGTAGACGGCGTAGGTCAGATCCTCGTCGGAGGTGCCGCTGTCCGCCTTGGACCGCACGGGTGTGTCCGCCAGGTACAGGTCATGGCTCTTGGTCATCCGGATCCCGGCGTACGTCGTGGGGACGGGGGCCTGCGGGGCGGCCGGCTTGCTCGCGGGGGTGGTCGGCGCGGCCGAGGGGGCGGTCCTTGTGGGGGTCGGGGGCCCCGAAGGGCTGGGCGGCACGGCGGACTCGGTGGCTTTCGCCTTCTTCGTGGCGCGGGCGGCCGCGGAGGCGGAGGCCGAGTGCGACGGCTCCGCGGACGTCGCCGACCGCGACGCGGCCACCTCCAGGGCCCGTTCACCGTCCTTGTCGCCGTTGTCCGGAACGAACAGCAGGGTGACGGCGGCCGAGCAGGCGACGAGCACGACGGCGGCCGCGGACAGCAGCCAGATCCGCCGCCTGCCGCCGCTGCCGCCCGCTGCCACCGGCGCGGTCCGCGCGCCGGCCGGGTCGTGCGGCCACTGCCCGCCGGCCGGAGCGTGCCGACCGCCGCCCGGTGCGGCTCCGGCTCCCATGACGAAGGGGTCGGGGAGCGCGGCGTTGGACGGCGAGGTGGGAGAGTAGGCCGTCGGCGGCCCGAACCCCCCGGCGCCCGAGGGCGGGAACCCGCCGGGAACGCCGGACGCGTACGGCACGCCGGCGGCGCCCGGCGCCGCCGCGACAGACCCCGGACCTCCGTATACGCCGGGAGCGCCGAAGGCCCCCGGGGGGTGAACGGCCTGGGCCGTGCCCGGAGCCGCAGCGCTTCCCCACGCCTGGGCCGTGCCCGGAGCCGCAGCGCTTCCCCATGTCTCGGCCCCGCCCGGACCCGCAGCTCTCTCCCGGGCCTGACCGGCGCCCGCGGCCCGCGCCTCGATGCCCGCGGCCAGCTCGCCCGGCAGCCACGCCCCGGACGAGAACCGCGCCTCGTCACCGCGCTGCGCCTGGATCGCCTGGACGGAGCGGATGATCTCCTCGACGGTGGGCCGCTCGGCGGCGGGCTTGCGCAGGCAGCGCGCCACCAGGTCCTGTATCCCGGCCGGTACGCGGGCGAGGTCGGGCTCCGTGTGCACGACCCGGTACAGCACCGCGTGCGGATCCCCGTCCCCGAACGCGGCGCCGCCGGTGGCCGCGAACACGGCGGTCTGTCCGAGCGCGAACACATCGGCCGCGGGGGCGGCTTCCGCGCCGAGCACCTGCTCCGGCGCCATGTAGGCGACCGTGCCCAGAGCCGTACCGCTCTGCGTCAGCGAGGTGGCGTCCGCCGCACGCGCCACACCGAAGTCGATGACGCGCGGACCGTCGGCGGCGAGCAGCACGTTCGACGGCTTGAGATCCCGGTGGACGATGCCTTCGCGGTGCACCGCCTGCAACGCTTCCGCGACACCGGCGATCAGCCGCAGCACGGTGTCGACGGGCAGGGGTCCGTGTGCGCGTACCGCTTCGGCCAGGGAAGGCCCCGGCACGTAGGCGGTCGCGCACCACGGCACGGGCCCTTCTGTGTCGCTGTCCACGACCGGAGCCGTGTAGATCCCGTGCACCCGGCTCGCCGCGGCCACCTCGGCCCGGAACCGCATGCGGAACTCGGCGTTCTCGGCGAGTTCGGGCCGGATCACCTTGACCGCGACGGCCCGTCCGCCCGGGGTGTGCGAGAGATAGACCCGTCCCATGCCGCCGGATCCGAGCCGGGCCACCAGCCGGTAGCCGCCCACGGTCCGTGGATCGCCGTCCTCCAGCGGCTCGAAACTCTCCGCATCGGGCCCACCGTTGCTCAGCACGTCCTGCTCCGCCCCCGAGATCCGCCTTGTCGCGCCCCATTGCATCATGGGTCCTCGTGGCGGCCGGCCGTGGCCTCGCACCGCGCTGTCAAGGGGACAGGCGACGGGCGATACAGGCCGTGACGGCCGGGACGACCGCGGTCATCTGCGGGCGCCAGCCCGGGACGGCGTTCACCTCGCACACGGTGTAGGCGTCCTCGGCGGTGAACAGCAGGTCCACCCCGGCGATGTCCAGGCCCAGGGCGTGGGCCGCCCGTACCGCCAGTTCCTCCGCCTGCGGATACCGGCCCGTGCACAGGGCCGCGGAACCGCCCTTGGCGATGTTGGCGGTGAGGGTGCCGTCGCGGGAGGCGTGCAGTACGGCGTCCACCGGGACACCGTCGACCACGACCACCCGCAGGGCTCGGCCGTGTGAGGGGGCCACGTACTCCTGGAAGAGAAACGGTGCCTCCTGGGTGAGGCTGCCGGCGACCTCGCGCAGCAGATGCGGGTCGGAGGCGAGGAACACCTGCCCGCCCTTGGCGCCGTTGACGGACTTCACCACGCACGGCGTGCCCAGATGGGGGCTGCGGACGACGCCTTCCAAGGGGGCGGTGGCGTAGGAGAGGGTGTCGGGCACCGGCAGCCCGGCCAGGGCGAGTTCCTGGAGCTGCCAGATCTTGTTGCGGGACTTGAGCTGGGCGTCGACGGTGTTGACGAGGATGCTGCCCATGCGGTCGAGATGCCGCAGCAGGGTCACCTCGCGGTCGTTGTGCATGGGGCCGGCGACCTGGCGCACGCACACCACCCGGGGGGCCGGCAGCTCCGCGCCGCCCAGAGTGCGGAGCGTCAACCGTCCGTCCTGTACGCCGAAGAGCAGTTCGTCGGTGTGCCAGACCGCGAAGCGGGGGCCGTGGGCCTCGGCGAGCGCCGCGGCCAGTTCCCCGGTGGAGCGGCGCAGCGCGGCCGGCCGCTGCCGCACCAGCAGCCACACGTCGGCGGGTGCCGGATTCCCCTGCGGGGAACAGTACTCAGCGGCCATTCCGGCTCCTCACCTGTGCGCCGCCCGCCGCTCGCGGGCCGCCGACGCGCTCAGTCTGGCAGCCCCGCTCCCGGATCGACGGTCGTACGGGGCGGGGCGGGGCGGGCGGGTGCGCGACGACGCCGCCCGGCCGGGCCGTACGAGCGCCGGGGGGCTTCGTGGCAGGCGCGGCCGGCGGCCGCCGCTCACCGGGCCCGGGGCGGGGAGGGTTCGGTCGTCTAGAGGCTGAGTGTGATCGCGGCGCCTATGCCGCCCAGGCCGAGGGCGACGGCGGCCGCCGCCCAGCCGCCCGAGCCCCAGCGGAAGAAGCGGTCGACGGCGAGCCGGCCCGGGCCGATGGCGGCGACGGCCAGGGCGACGACGGTGATGCAGACGCTGTACTCCACGCCGCCGTTCACGTCCCACAGGCCGTGGGCACCGGTGACCGTGGCCATCGCATTGATCATGACGCCGATCAGGGCGGCGGCCGCGAGCGGTGTCAGCAGTCCGAGGGCCAGGCCGAGGCCGCCGAGCAGTTCGGACAGCCCTCCGATCACGGCGAAGAGTCTTCCCGGGCGGTAGCCCAGGGCCGCGAAGCCCTTGCCGGTCGCGGTCAGGCCGTCGCCTCCGAAGATGCCGAAGAGCTTCTGCGAACCGTGGGCGGCCATCAGCAGACCGAAGGTCAGCCGGACCAGCAGCAGGCCGCAGTCGGCGGCGGTCGCGAGGGGTTCGGGGGCGGCGGGTTCCGCTGCCGGTCGCGGGGAGCGGACAGAGCGGTTCAGGATATTTTTGATCAACATGACATTGCTCCGGTCGGAACGCCGGAACGGGCGCTTCCCCCCGCTCGGGCGGGTGCCGAGCAACCGGTGACGGGCGGGCCCCGCCCGTGGCGTCCTGGAGTGGAGCACGCCCCTACAGGCGATCCTTCCGTCGCGCGCGCCGTCGTGCATCCGGGCGGTGCCCCGCCCGGTACGGCGCACCCGTCGCGGGTGAGGGCATGCGGAGCCGCCGCCCGCCCCGCCGGTTCCGGCCTCCGCCAACCGTCCGATTGCCGGACGCGCTGTCGGGGGAATCTCCCCGGCGCCCCGGACGCTCCGGCGGCGTCGTGTGTCAGGCTGCCGACGAACGCCCCGGACCGACCGTCCGGGCCCCGGTCCAGCGCAGGAGGCAGTGCCCTTGATCGCCGACGAAGGCCCTCTCGACTGGGACACCTCCGCCGCGGCCGACGCCTACCGGGACCGCGACATGCGGCTGGCCGAGGAACTGATCTTCCCTGCCGTGCTGGAGCGGCTCGGCGGCGGCTCCGGTGCCGACCGGCTGGCCCTGGACGTGGGGTGCGGCACCGGCGCCGTGGCGGCGCGGCTCGCCGGTACCGGACAGTGGGCGGTCCAGGCTCTCGACCCCTCGGCGGACATGCTGGACATCGCCCGGACCGACCGCCCGCATCCCCGTGTCTCCTACCGGCTGTTCGACGGCCGCACCCTGGACTGGCTCGCCGACGACAGCGTCGACGCCGCCGTCTGCTGTCTGGTGTACTGCACCGACCCCGACGACGGCCGGCTGGCCGCCCTCACGGCCGAGATCCGCCGCGTCCTGCGGCCCGGTGCCCCGTATCTCCTGGCCGACCTCAATCCGGAGGCGACCGGCGTGGCCTTCTCCACCCTGCGTCGGGGTGAGCCCGATACGGTGTACACCGACGGTGACAGCGTGGCCACGCTGCTGCGGCTGCGCGACGGCACCACGATGACCGGCGCCACGTGCTACCGCTCTCTGGACCGGTACCGGTCCTTCCTCACCGAGGCGGGCTTCCCCTCCCCCGAGGTGGAGCTGCCCACGCTTGCCCACGACGGCCCCACGGACGAGGCTCCGGCGGAGGCCCGGACCGCGCCGTACATGATCCTGACGACGTACGCCTGAGCCGAGCGGGTTCCGGGGGACGCCCCGGGTTCGCGGCTTCGGGGTGTGCGGCGAGAGCGCACACCCCGAACGGGACGCTTTCCCGGGCGGTCCGTACCCGGGCGCCGGCCATCCGCGGTGCGGGCAGGCCGTGGCGCCGTCCCCGGGTTCAGCGCCGGCGCCGCCGGGGCGGCGCGGTGGTGAGGAGGCCGGCGCAGACCGCGGGCAGCAGCCACTCCTGCTGGAGGACGGCGACCTGGGCCGAGGGGGACATCACCAGCACGATGCCCAGCACCAGAGTGGCCACAAAGGCCACACTCATACAGGGCAGGTCTATCCTGAAGTCGACGAGCACGAGGTTCTCCTTGTGTGAGAGCAGAAGGCCGCTCCCTGCTTCCGCCCAGAAGCATCAGGGGGCGGCCTTGGCTTTTGTCGTGAGGCCTCACCGGAAGCGGGCCTGGGACGCGGTGATTCTTCGACGGGTCACATGGGCGGCGGCTCCTTCCTCATGGCGGTGTGGCCGGTGCGGGCCACACCTGAGTCTGGGATGCGGCCCGCGCTCGGACAACGGCTGGGAGACGCGCATAGAACACCTCGGACGAACGGGGACACTCCCAGACGCTGGCGTAGTCCTGTAGCAATGACGGACAATGACGGTCCATCAGAAGCATTCCGTGCCGTTCACGGGGGTGGACCATGCCGGCCCAGCGGACCTCACCACAGCCGCCCGAGCCCCAACTCGCGTTCGCCGCGGAGTTGCGCGAGCTTCGGCGGAGGACCTTCAGGAAACCGACCGAGGACGCGCTCGCCCGGAAGATGGAGTGCGGCCGCAGCACCGTCTCGGCGATCCTGAACGGCCGGCGGTTCCCCAGCTGGGAGCACACGGCGGCCTTCGTGGAGGCCTGCGGCGAGGATCCGTCCAGGTGGCGGGAGCGGTGGCTGCGGGCCGACCGGCAGATCGAGGAGGCCACGAAGGGCCTGCGCACCCCGCACGTCCCGGCGCCGGCCCTCGGCGGACCGGCCTTGCAGGGGGACGCCCTGCTGACGGCGTACTGGTACCGGGACAACCGGGAGTTCTACGAGGCGGCCTCCGCCCGTGTCCGCCAGGCGCGCTCGGAGATCCGGGTCACGTACACGCGACGCTATCCGCCCACCCAGTACACGACCCGGGCGTCCGCCGAATACTTCCGGACCATTCTGGACTGGGCCGGCCAGGACAGCGACGACGAGCGGAGCGTACGCCGCATCATCGGCATACCGGAACGCGACGGGCGTCCCGACCGGGACATGCTCTCCTGGGTCCGCCAGCACCACGAGGCGAGCAAGGACATCCTCAACTACGAGGCCAATGTGCTGCGCTGGACCGCGGCGGCGGACGGTCTCAACATGGCGCTGATCGACGACAGCGTGGTGTTCCTGGCGTTCTCCGGGGGCCCGCGACAGAAGCTGAACGGCTTCAGCGTCGAGGATCCCACCTTCATGACCTACTTCGCCGCCTACTTCGAGCAGCTCTGGGCCAGCCTCCAGCCTCTCGGGGCCTATCTCGGCGAGGTCGACGGCGCGGGCGCGCCATGAGTCGCCGGGGCGTCCGGGTCATGCCACCGGGACGGCGGACCGCCGGGGCGTCCGGGTCATGCCACCGGGACGGCGGACCGCCGGGGCGTCCGGGTCATGCCACCGGGACGGCGGACTCCTTGCCGGAGGCGGTGATCAGGGAGGGCAGCAGACCGGGGAAGCGGTCTTCCATCTCCTCGGTGCGCAGGGCGTTCATCTTGGTGGTGCCGACGTAGTACTGCCGGATGACGCCTGCCTCCCGCAGCACGTTGAAGTGGTGGGTCAGGGTCGACCGGGACACCGACACGTCGAAGCTGCCGCAGCTGATGTCCTGGTCGGCTCGGGCCAACTGGGACACCACCGTGCGCCGGACGGGATCCACCAGGGCTTCCAGGACCTGCTGGAGCGAGACCTCTGCCATCGCGGGGTGCTCCACCGTCCGTGCGGTGGTGCGGGGGCGGGGCATTGCGGCTCCCTCGGGCGTCATCGGTGGGTACGGCATGGACGCCCCCACCTTACGACGGCCGTCGGAAAGGGCGGCGGCCCCGAGGGAAGGCGCCGTGCGGTGAGCGGGCCGACCGCTCCCGACGATGCGGCCGTGGTGAGCGGGCCTTCCCGCGCGTGCGCCCGACGTGAACGGGCCGGCCTTCCCGCGCGTGCGCCCGACGTGAACGGGCCAGCCTTCCTGCGCCTACGGACCCGACGTGAACGGGCCGGCCTTCCTGCGCCTACGGCCCGACGTGAGCGGGCCGGCCTTCCTGCGCGTACGGCCGCATTCCGCCGGTCGCGGTGATACCGGATACTGAACCGATGCCGCAGCCGTCGCTCGACGTACCCCCCGAACCCATCTCGGCCGACCCGCCGCACGCCGTGCCACGCCCCCTGCTCACCCAGTCGTGGCTCGATCTGGCCTTCCTCCACTGGGCCGCGGATCCGGCGGACGTCGCCCCGCTGCTGCCGCCCGGCACCCGTCCGGACACGCTGGACGGGGTGACGTACGTCGGGCTCGTCGCCTTCCGGATGCACCGCGTCGGCTGGTTCCGTCTGCCCGGCATCCCCTATCTCGGCTCCTTTCCCGAGACCAACGTCCGTCTGTACTCCGTGGACGCACAGGGCCGCCGCGGCGTGGTCTTCCGCTCCCTGGACGCGTCCCGGCTGATCCCCGTGGCCGTCGGACGTGCCGTCTTCCGTCTGCCGTACGTCTGGTCACGGATGCGGGTCCACCGGGAGGGCGCCACGGTCTCCTACACCAGCAGCCGGCGCTGGCCCGGACCGCGTGGCCTGCGCAGCGACCTCGCGATCCGCATCGGCGGGCGGGTCGAGGCGCCGACCGGACTCGAACATTTCCTGACCGCCCGCTGGGGTATGCACAGTGCCTTCTTCGGCCGGCCGGTGTTTCTGCCGAACGCGCATCCCCGCTGGCCCTTGCACCGTGCCGAGCTGCTGCACTGTGCGGAGGACCTGGTGACCGCGGCAGGTCTGCCCGCGCCGCCGGGAGCACCCGTCAGCGTGCTCTACTCGCCCGGAGTCCCGGTCCGCTTCACCCGCCCGCCCCGCGCCCCGGCCGGGATCCCGACCCCCTGAGGTCAGGCGGCGGAACCGGGGCCGGGCGGGAGGTGGACGGTCATGATCAGATGGCAGGGTCCGGTGCCCGCGCCACGGTAGGTGTGCTGGGTGTCACCGTCGAAGGTGGCGGTCTGTCCCGCCTCGACCTGGTGCTCGGCGCCGTCGACGATCAGGGTCATCCGGCCGGAGGTGACGCTGACGGTCTCCACGACGCCGCCCTGATGGGGGTGGCTGGGGTACTCCTCGCCCGGCTCCAGCGTCCAGCGCCAGACCTCGACGGGCGCCGGTCCCGAGGTCGTCAGCATCAGCCGTGCCTCACTGCCCCGCTCGCCGGTCCACAGCGGCGCCAGGGCGTCCGCGGACACGATCCGTACGCTGCCTTCGTCCTTGCCCTCCAGGAGGGCGGAGACCGAGACGCCCAGGGTGTCGGCCAGCCGGACCAGGGTGGCGAAGTTCGGGTTGCCCTGCGCCTTCTCCAGCCCCACCAGGGCTCCCTTGCTGACCTGGGCGCGCCGGCCGAGCTCGTCCAGGGACAGGCCCGCGCGGGTGCGCGCCGCCCGGACGTTGTGCGCGAGCGTCCGCAGGGCCGCCTCGGTCTCTGCCATCCGGTCACCATCCTCACCAGTGGGCTATTGCAATGCACCGTGCGGTCGTTTGGTTGACACGGCCCGGTCGGTCCGTTGTACGGTGCGGTCGTTCCATTGATAGTAAGGGATGTACCGTGATCGCTCTGCTGCTGGCCCTGGGCAGCTCCCTGGCCTACGGCTGCGCCGACTTCCTCGGCGGCCTCGGCGCCCGTAAGGCCCACGTCCTGCGTACCGTGCTGATCGCCGCGCCGGCCTCGCTCGGGGTCGAGCTGCTGCTGTGGCCGCTCCTCGGCGCCTCGTTCAGCGGCGGCGCTCTCGCCTGGGGCACGGCCTCCGGCGTCGCCTCGGCCGCCGCGTTCGCCCTGCTCTACCGCACCCTCGCCATCGGCCCGATGAACGTGCTCTCCCCCCTCACGGCGGTGGTGTCCGCGATGCTGCCGGTCGGCGCGGGTCTGCTCCAGGGCGAGCGGCTGAGCGCCGCGGGCCTGGCCGGCCTGCCGCTCGCGCTGGTCGCGGTGGTGCTGGTCAGCGCCGGTCACGGCGCCGGGTCGGCGCGCCCGTCGCGTACCGCGCTGCTGCTGGCCTTCGGCGCGGGCGCGGCCATCGCCCTCCAGCTGATCTTCCTGCACCAGGCGCCCGCCGACAGCGGTGTGGCCCCGCTGATCGTCGGCCGGGCCGTCTCCTCCGCCGTCACCCTGGTCGCGGCCGGCCTGATGTACCGCAGACTCGGCCCGGAGAAGCCCGCGTACGCGGTGTCGGCCACCGCCGGAGTGCTGGACTCGGTGGCGAACCTGCTGTTCCTGCTCGCCGCCCGTAGCGGCGACCTCGCCGTCGTGGCCGTGATCACCGCCCTCTACCCGGCCGGGACCGTCCTGCTCGCCCGCGGCGTCCTCGCCGAGCGCGTACACCGCGGCCAGCTCGTCGGCCTGGGCACCGCGGCGGTCGCGGTCAGCCTGCTCGCCCTCACCTGAGCCCGCCCCGCCGCTGCTGCGCCGCCAGCTCGCCCACTTCCAGCCCGAGGGCGACCACGCTCCCGTGGCCGTCGACCGGCCGCCGTACGGCCGGATGCTGCCCGGCATCCGCGGCCTGCGTCTGGAAGTGACCGAGGTGAGGGCCAAGTTCAAGTACGACGACCACAAGCCCGTAGAACACCGCACCGCCGTCGCCGGCCGGCTCGTCCGGCGCGGTCGGGGCCTGGACGAGCCGACCGCACGCCAGCAGCTCCGCCGCCTCGACCGCGTCGGCCCCTGGCAGCCCTGCCCCCTCCCCGACACCGGAACGGACCTCGCCCATGACCGTCTTCCACCTCACGCCCGCCGTCGCGGACGCGTTCCCCGACACCCTGATCGCCGTGGTGACCGCCACCGCCCTGCGGGGGCACGGGCCCTGGCCCGACACCGCCGCCGCCGTGGACGACCTGGAGCAGCGGCTCGCCGTCGGCACATGGCGGCCCGCCGACGAGACGGACCCCCGCATCGAGGCGTGGCACGCCGCCTACCGCTCCTTCGGCACCAACCCCCGCCGCGTCCGCCCCAGTGTGGACGCCCTCGGCCGCCGCCTCGCCAAGAAGGGGGCGCTGCCGCGGATCAACCCGGCCGTCGACTCCTACAACGCCGTCTCCGTCCGCCACGGCCTGCCCGCCGGCGCCTTCGACCTCGGCCACGTGACCGGCGACGTCGAGATCCGTCACGCCGAGGGCAGCGAGGAGTTCACGCCGCTCGGCGAACCCGGCACCATCGAGCGCCCCGAGCCCGGCGAGATCATCTACGCCGACGCCTCCGGTGTCCTGACCCGGCACTGGAACCACCGCGACGCCCACCGCACCCGTGTCACCGAGGACTCCACCCATGTGGCCTTCGTCCTCGAAACGCTCCGGGCCGCGCACGACGGCCATCTCCTCAAGATCGCGGCGGAGGAGTTGCAGGGCCTGCTCGTCCCGCGCGCCGAACGCACCGCCGTGCACTACCTCAGCCCGGCTCACCCCCGCGCCGACACCTGACCGGTCGCGGGCCCGCGCCCGCCCGGGTGACCGGTCGCGGACCCGGATCCGTACCGCGGGCGTCCGGACGGGACGCGGTGGGCGGGGCGGGCGGCAGGCTCTTGCGGCGAACCGCGCATGCCCCGACCGCGGTCAGGCCGATTCGCGTGCGATCAGTTCGGGTTCGAACACGACCGAGGTGGGCTCGGTGCGCGCCCCCCGGATGTGCTCGTCGAGGAGCCGGGCCATCTCGGCGGCCATGTCCTCCACGGGCTGGCGCACGGTGGTGAGGTGGGGGCTCCGGCTCACGGCCACGGCGGAATCGTCGAAGCCGACGACCGCCACGTCCTCGGGTATCCGCCGGCCGCGTTCGCGCAGGATCTGGCAGGCACCTCGGGCCATCAGGTCGTTGGCCGCGAACACCCCGTCCAGATCGGGGTGGTCGGCGAGCAGACCGGTCATGGCGGCGAGGCCGCTGTCCAGGGTGAAGCCGCCCTCGGCGACGGGGACGTGGGCAAGGCCCCGGCGGGCGAGGGCGCCACGGAAGCCGGCCAGCCGCTCCTGGCTGGCGGCCACCGCCAACGGCCCGCAGATCGTGGCCGGTCTGCGGCAGCCCCGGGCGAGCAGCCGCTCGGCGGCGAGCCGGCCGCCGTCCCGGTGGGCCAGATCCACGTAGCTGAGCGGGACGGGGCGGGCGGGGCGGGCGAAGAGCACCGCGGGCAGCCCCGCTCCGGCGAGCAGCGCGGGCAGCGGATCGTCGGCATGGCTGGAGACCACCAGCGCGCCGTCGGCTCGTCCCTGCCTCAGGTACGTCAGCACCTCCTGACGGGACGCGTCCGACTCGGCGAACATCAGCACCGGATGCACGGAGCGCGGCCTGAAGAAACCGACGATCCCGGCCACCACCCGTCCGAAGAAGGGGTCCGCGAAGACACGGGCCGCGAAGGCGGCCTGCGCCGCTTCGGACGCGTCCTCGGCGCCGGACACCACCAGCGCCACGGTCTCGGCCCGCCGGGTGACCAGGGAGCGGGCGGCCCGGTTGGGTGCGTAGCCGGTGCGTTCGATGGCCTGCCGGACCAGTTCCTGGATCGCCGGGTCCACGTTGCGTACGCCGTTGACGACCCGGGAGACCGTCGCCCGTGAGACGCCGGCCTCCCGGGCGACGTCCTCCAGGGTCGGGGCCTGTCTGCTCATGCCCGCACCCTAACGGCCGGGCGGCCTGCGGGGATAGAGCGCTCTCCGGGTCGCTCTCCGAGTACGGTGTGACGCTCGGGCCCCGTCGTCCACCCGGACGGAGAGAGCCAGGGGCAGCACAGAGAGGACGACCCCGTCAGATGGCAGCGCCGGACGATCCGACATCCCGCCCTCCGCAAGTCGATCCTCACCCTTCCGCCCCGCCGCCCGAGAACAGCGATGGGCAAAGGCCCCTGCGTCGGCGTATCGCCGACAGATGGAACGGCCTCGGGGCCGCCGGTAGAGCGGGGGTGATCGGCGGCGCGGCCGTCGCGGTGACGGCGGGCCTCTTCGCCCTTTCCCACCTTCGCGCGACCGCGGCCGGCCGCTCGACGGCGACCTGCCCGTGGTGCGACGCGACCATGCAGGGTGACGGCGAACGCTTCGAGTGTCCGAACTGCACTGGTGGAGTCTTTTTCATGGAAGACGGAGAGCTGACGGATGCCATGCACATGAGCAGCCGGAGCAGTGGCGGAGGGTGCGCGATGTGCCAGGCATCGCTCGCCCGCGGCGAACGGTATCTGCCCTATGAAGACGGGAGCACCCCGTACGCCTACATCTCATGCCCGTCCTGCGGGCACGAGAACATCCGCTACGGGTTCGGCGAGGACGACGACTAGCTGTTGCGGGGCCGGCCGCTGTTGACGCAGGACAGCAGGCGGGACTCCGGTGCGAGGGGTGGGCGTCATCGCCGGTCGAAGTGCTGATCGAGGGCCGCCAGGATGTCGTCGACCGGGCCGAAGGTGATCACGGCGGTTGTCCCGCCCGCGATCTCGCCGCGCAGGGGGGAAAGGGCGCGGTGCGCTTGTGCGGCGAGTGATTCGTCTTGGAGCAGGATCGCGGTATGTGCGTTGACGGCCCAGAGTGAGTCGTACAGGTGGTCGGCAAGGGGTGCGGGGAGGGTGGCTGCGGCGTGGCGGGCCGCTGTGAGGTTGCCGCGGGCCAGGTCGAGGAGGGGCTGGACCCAGGGACGGTAGGGGCCCCAGTCGAGGTCGGGGTCCGTTGGCGCGGGGCGTCGGTGGCGCACGCGGAGTGAGAGGAGCGCGAGCGGGAAGATGCCGGCTTCCATCCCGGGCATGCCGGTGCCGGCGATGTCGGTGGCCAGGGCGCGGTAGGCGAGAGCGACCTCGGCGGGGTCGTTCGATCGTTCTGCCAGGCACATGGTCCGGAAGGCGGCGGTGAGAACGTGAACGAGCGGGGTCTCGTGGCTGGTGGCGAGCCGCTCGGCCGCCACGACGTGGCGTTGCGCCGCCTCGGTGTCGCCGCGGGCCGCGTGGACCTGGATCTTGATCAGATGGCCGAGGATCTCGAACATCGGGAGATCATGTCGCGTGGAGAGATCGATGAGCTCGCCGGCAATGGCGTCGCGTTCGTCGGTGCGCCCGGGGTGCTGGAAGGACTGCACGAATCGGGCGTTGAGCGCGAGGACCAGCAGGTTGGGGTTGTGTAGGTCCCGGGCAAGCTGTTCGGCTTCCGTCGCCGCCTCGGCGGCCCAGCGGTCGCGGGTTCCGCGATGCTCGAGCCCGATGGTGGCGAGGAGACGTGCTCGAAGCGCGGGCGGAGCCCCTGGCCCGAGTCGGTGCAGAGTGCGTCGAGTGGTTGCGACCAGGGCCTCGGACCGCTCGGGATCGTCGGCGCGCGTCCAGACGGTGGGGACGTCGTACGCCGCGATCACGCGGGCGGTAAGGCCGGGGTCTCCACTCCGTTCGGCTTCCGCGGCCGCCGCGGCGCGTTGCTCTTGGGCCAGTACCAGGTTGGTGCCGCCTGTGACCGCGGCGGCCCTGGCCACCGTGCTCATCGAGCGGAGCCGGGTGTAGGTCCCCGTCGCTTCTGTACGCCTGAGCAGGCGCAGCCGGTCCTCGTCCCGGGGCGTGGGAGCGAGGTGCGCAGCGTGCCGGAGGATGTCACGTTCGAGATGGTCGAGGCTGTCCACCGATTCCAGTGCGAACTGATCCAGCAGCCTGGCCCGCGCGTCACGCAGCGAGGCCAGCGCGTCGACCTGGCGGCCGGCTTGGTAGAGAGCGTGGGACAGCAGGACCCAGGCATGCTCCCGCCAGGGGTGTGTGGTTGCGAACGTCTCCAGCTCCGGGACGAGGGGCGCGCCGCGTCCGAGGTCGAGTACCGCCCGGGCGCGCAACTCGACTGCTTGGTGGTGAAGTTCTGTCAGGCGGGTGCGTTCCGGTGACAGCCAGGGAGAGGCGTCGAGGTCTGCGTACGGCTCGCCCTGCCACCACGAGAGCGCCTCGCTCAGCGTACTGGCGACCTGGCCGCTGGGTGCGTCGCGCATGGCCGCAAGGGCGTCCTCGAATCGGTGGGCGTCGACGTGTGCCCGTGGGATCCGCAGGGCGTATCCGGTACCGACGGTCTCGATGACGTGCGAGCGGGTTCGCGGGGGACGATCCGGTTCAAGGGCGCGGCGCAGTTCGGCGACGAAGGTGCGGACGGTCCCGGCCGCTGTGGGCGGGGGGTCCTCCCAGAGGTCATCGACCAGCACCGACAGCGGGACGGCCCGGCGGCCGGCCGCGACCAGCCGCCCCAGAAGCTCGCGGCGACGCCGGCTGCCCACCGCTACAGGGCGGCCCTCGGCATCCCTGGCCTCGATCGGTCCGAGCACCTTGACGACGATCTCCATGTCCTCATTGTCGTTCTCATCGTCGTCGGCTTCGGGCTGCGGCTGCTGATCCACTGCTGACCCGGCTCGCCGATCCTCCTTGTCGTACCCGCATCCATGCGTGAGCGGCAGTGGCTCACACGTTTGAGAGAAGGAGACCGGCAACGATGGACATCGTCATTCCGGGGTTCGAGACCAGGTCGATCGGTGTGGCTGACGGCGTTGAGCTGAACGCGGCGGTCGGCGGACACGGACCGGCCCTCGTACTGCTCCACGGTTTTCCCCAGACCCACCTGATGTGGCGGCATGTCGCTCCCATCCTGGCCGAGCACCACACCGTGGTCTGCCCCGACCTCCGCGGCTACGGCGCCAGCAGCAAGCCGGAAGCGGTCACCGAGGACACCTACTCGAAGCGGACGATGGCCGCGGACATCATCGGCCTGGCCGACGCGCTCGGATGTGACCGGTTCGCGCTGGTCGGGCACGACCGCGGCGCACACGTTGCCTTCCGGGCCGGCCTGGACCACCCGAATCGGATCAGCCACCTGGGAATCCTGGACATCGTGCCCACTCTGGACACCTGGAACGTCCTCCACGGGGCTGGTGCGGCGGTCGCCTTCCACCTGTATCTGATGGCCCAGCCGCCCGGTCTGCCCGAGCAGATGATCGCCAACAGCGCCGACACATTCTTCGGCCACTTCCTCGACACCTGGTCCACGAGCTCCGACGCGATACCGGCCGAAGTGCGCGCGGAGTACCTTCGCGCATGCCGGGACGCCGTTCCGTCGATCGTCGCCGACTATCGCGCCACCGCGACCGTCGACGTCGGACACGACCAAGCCGATCTGGACGCCGGCACCCGGCTCACCATGCCGGTGACCGTAGTCCAGCAGGACTGGGGCCGACAGCTGGGATTCGACGCCACCGCGATCTGGCAGCCGTGGGTCGCCGACCTTCAGCACTTCACCACCCAGGCGGGCCACTTCATGGCCGAGGAGACTCCCGAGGACATCGCCACGCTGATCCTGAACCTGGTGAGGCGGTGATCGCCGCGGACAGGCTGGTGCCGGCCGAACCCAGTCGGGCGTTGTAGTCCTTACCCATGACTCCGGTATCTCCCTGGGTCGCGGCCGGGGGACGTCGAAGGTGGCCCAGCCGGACCCGGACTCAGCCGTCCCGGGCGGCCGGTCGACATCGCACAGGAGAGCGCTCTCTTGTCCCTGGAGTGTCGGTGTGGCGGCGGGCGAGTGTCAAGGGAAGCGACCGACGGATCAGGGAACACGCACCGCTCACTTCTCGAAGACGGGCTCGGTGAATTGACGGAGAATCAGGCGAGCGGCGGCAGCAATTCGGTCGTAGCTCTTGACTCATCGTTCACGCCAATGAAGCATCCACCGTCGAGAGAGCGCTCCCCCACCCCACTTCGTTCACTTCCTGAACAAGGAGAGCCGCGCATGCCTCCCTCCTCCCCCACCTCCTCCTCTTCGTCGTCCGTCGGCCGCCGGGCCGTACTCGGCGCGGCGGCCGCCGCCGTGCCCGTGCTGGCGGGTGTGTCCACGCCCGCCCGGGCGGCCGGCTCCTCGCGCGCATCCCTCCGCGCCCTGCCCGGCGGCGGCGACCTCGGTCCGAACGTCCTCGTCTTCGACCCCGCCACGCCCGGCATCCAGGCCAAGCTGGACCAGGTCTTCCACCAGCAGGAGTCGGCGCAGTTCGGCACCGGCCGCTACGCCCTGCTGTTCAAGCCGGGCACGTACAACGGCCTGAACGCCCAGCTCGGCTTCTACACCTCCATCGCGGGCCTCGGTCTGTCCCCCGACGACACGACGATCAACGGTGATGTCACGGTCGACGCGGGCTGGTTCAACGGCAACGCCACGCAGAACTTCTGGCGTTCGGCGGAGAACCTGGCCCTGGTCCCCGTGAACGGCACCAACCGGTGGGCGGTGGCCCAGGCGGCGCCGTTCCGGCGGATGCATGTGCGCGGCGGGCTCAACCTCGCCCCGGCGGGCTACGGCTGGGCGAGCGGCGGATACATCGCGGACAGCCGGATCGACGGCCAGGTCGGCCCGTACTCGCAGCAGCAGTGGTACACCCGCGACAGCGTGATCGGCAGCTGGCTCAACGGCGTGTGGAACATGGTGTTCTCGGGTGTCCAGGGCGCTCCCGCGCAGAGCTTCCCCAACCCGCCGTACACCACCCTCGACACCACGCCCGTCTCCCGGGAGAAGCCGTTCCTGTATGTCAGCGGCAGCGAATTCCGAGTCTTCCTGCCGGAGAAGCGGACCAACGCCCGCGGGGTCACCTGGGGCAACGGCACGCCACGGGGCACGTCCCTGCCGCTGTCGCAGTTCTACGTCGCGAAGCCGGGCGTCAGCACCGCGACCCTCAACCAGGCGCTGGCGCAGGGGCTGCACCTGCTGCTGACGCCGGGCATCTACCACGTCGACCAGCCGATACAGGTCAACCGTGCCAACACCGTGGTCCTGGGCCTGGGTTATGCCACCCTCGTGCCCGACAACGGGACGACGGCTCTCAAGGTCGCCGATGTCGACGGGGTACGGCTCGCCGGGTTCCTCGTCGACGCCGGGCCGGTCAATTCGTCGACCCTGCTGGAGATAGGGCCGGCCGGCGCGTCGCAGGACCACTCGGCCAACCCGACCACCGTGCAGGACGTCTTCGTCCGCATCGGCGGTGCGGGCACCGGCAAGGCGACCACCAGCATGGTGATCAACAGCCGGCACACCATCGTCGACCACACCTGGGTCTGGCGCGCGGACCACGGCACCGGCGTCGGCTGGGAGACCAACCGCGCCGACTACGGCGTCGTGGTCAACGGCGACGACGTGCTGTGCACGGGCCTCTTCGTGGAGCACTTCAACAAGTACGACGTGCAGTGGAACGGCCAGCGGGGCCGCACGATCTTCTTCCAGAACGAGAAGGCCTACGACGCCCCGAACCAGGCCGCCGTCCAGAACGGCTCGGTCAAGGGATACGCCGCCTACAAGGTCGGTGACAACGTCACCGTCCACGAGGGCTGGGGCCTGGGCAGCTACTGCTACTACAACGTCGCCCCGTCGATCGTGCAGCACCACGGCTTCGCCGCGCCGAACCGGCCGGGCGTGAAGTTCCATGATCTGCTGGTGGTCTCGCTCGGGGGCAACGGCCAGTACGAGCACGTGATCAACGAGACGGGAGCGCCGACGTCCGGCACGTCCACGACACCGTCCACGGTGGTGGCCTACCCCTGAGGAGCCGGCCCTCTCGCCCGGGGCGCATGAGCGGCCGGTCCCCCGCCGGCCGCCGTGGCTCCGGGCGGGGCGACGGGTTCCGGGAGCGGGGGGCGGCGAGCACTCCTCACTCCGCACCGGGGCCGGCCGCGGGGCCGGCCGCGGGGCCGGCCCGGCCTCGTGACGCGGTGGGCGACGGCGGGTAGTCGTCGACGGTCATGGAGTTGTGGACGCGTGCGCTCTTGGTGGTCAGGCGCAGAAGGGCGCGGCCGGGCCCCGCGGGCAGGGCGGAGATCAGGCGGGCGCCCTGAGCCAGTCCCCGCACGCCGAGGCGTGAGGTGGGGATCAGGGTCTTCGCCGCGCTGAGCGCCGCCGCGCGGCTGCCGCGCACGTGCTCCGCCAGCGCGCGCTCGTAGGCGGGGAAGGCGCGCTCGTGGTCGCCGCCCGCTCGCGCCAGCTCCCCGGCGAGCACGTACGCGCCGACGACGGCCAGGCTGGTGCTGCCGCCGACGACCGGGCCCGGGCAGTATCCCGCGTCGCCGACGAGCGTCACTCTCCCCCGCGACCAGGTGTCCATGCGGAGCTGGGTGATCGAGTCGAAGTAGAACGCCGGGGTGTGGTCGAGCTCGTCCAGCCAGCGGTCCACCTCGGGGTGCATGCCGTCGAACGCACCGCGCAGCAGCTTCTTCTGCCGGGGGACGTCGTGGTGGTGACAGTCCGGCTCGTGCTCGCTCCGGAACAGGAACAACGCCCGCGCGTCGCCGAGGTGGCGCGCGCCGTACATGCCGGCAGTGCGGCCGACACCGACGTGGAGGAGGAGCTCGCCGTCGAGCGCCCCGGCGTTCGGCAGGGTCAGTACCCCGAAACAGGCCCCGGTGAAGGCGCTGAGGCCGGACTCGTCGCCGAAGACGAGGCGGCGCACGTGGGAGTGCAGTCCGTCCGCGCCGACGACGAGGTCGAAGCGGCGTGGCGCAGCGTTCTCGAACCGCACGTCGCCGTCGGGCGAGATCGCGGTGATCGAGTCGCCGAAGAGGTACTCGACGTCGTCGCGCGTGGCGTCGTAGTAGATCTCGCTCAGGTCGTCGCGCATGATCTCGACGTGCGGGCCGGAGGCGGCGCCGAAGATCTTGGAGAGGTCCACCCGGACGGGACGCCCCGCGCGCTCCTGGTGGACCGTCATCCGGTGGGTGCCGGTGGCCCGCTCCTGGACGCGCGGGAGCACGCCCATCTTCTCCGAGATGTTCACCGCGGGCCGGAACAGGTCGACCGCGTGACCGCCGGCCTTGCGCGGAGTCGGCGCACGCTCGACGACGGTGACGGAGAAGCCGTGCCTGGTGAGCCAGTACGCCAGCACAGGACCGGCGACACTGGCGCCGGAGACGAGGATCCGCATGGCATCCCTCCTGGTCACTCAGGCCCCCCGTACGGCGTGGCTCGTGGTGAAGGCCAGGAGGGGGCTGGCGGTCCGCGGCGGGTCCTCGAGCAGGGGTGAGTGCCCGAGACCGGGCAGCAACTCGACTTTCGCGCCCGGTACGGCGCGGTAGTCGGCGGCCGACGAGGATCGCCACCTGCGGTCGTCCTCGCCGAAGATCACCAGTAGCGGCTTGCCGAGGGCCGTCAGCCGGTCGGGGAGCGTCTGCTGCTCCAGGTAGTCGCGGGTGGCCCGCATCGTTTCGGTGAGCGTGTGAAGGGTCATACGGCGCACCTCGTCCAGGAGATCTGCCGGGATCCGGTAGCCGGCGCGGCTGACAGCGGTGCTCGCGAACCGGCGGAGCTGCTCGTCGGTCGGCGGCCACTGCGCGAGCCCGACCGCGGTGGACTGCGGTGCGACGAGGGCGTCCAGGCTGGGTCCGGTGTTGATGAGCGCGAGCGCGGTCACCAGGTCGGGTCGCTGCTCGGCGAGGGCGGTGGCGACCGCGCCGCCGCTGGAATGACCCACGACCACGGCGTGCTCGACGCCGAGCCGGTCCAGTACCGCTCCGGTCCGGCGGGCCTGGTCCGGGAGCGCGTAACCGCGGTCGGCCGGTTTGGCCGACCGGCCGTGCCCCAGCAGGTCGATCCGGACGACGTGGTGAGATCGGGTCAGCATCGGGACCAGCGCGTCCCATGAACGGGCCGAGGACGCGGACCCGTGGATGAGCAGGAGTGCGGGGGCGTCGCGGGAGCCGTCCTGGCACACGTGGATGTCGCCGTCGTCCAGCGACAGGGTCGAACTCTCGGTGGCCTCGGCGCCGCGCTTCATGTGCGGTCCGTCGTCAGAGTCGGTCATGAGCCCACTGTCGCCGCCGGTACCGCCGGGGTATTGGACGAATGTTCCCCCGCACAGCCACTCGTAGCCGTCGTGGGAGACCTGACGGGGCCGCGCGGGCGGGTCCTTCAGGGCGGGCAGGACATGCTTGTGGGCGTGCAGGCCGCCGACGTACCGGGTCAACGGCGGCAGCTTCTGCGTCGCGGTCTCCAACCGGCGGAACAAGAACGGGCACGTTCCACGGTAGAAGCCGAGCTCGAAGGCGGACTCGTCGTCGACCATCAGTGGATCTGTCCGGCCGGCACGCAGAGCAGGAGCCGTGCGCAGCGGCCCCGCAGACAGGAGGCAGGGTTCCACTGCTTGGCCTGCGGGGCCGGTGCATCATTCACGTACCCCGCGGTGCGTCCGATACGCCCGATCCCTCCCAACCGGTGCGGCAGCGAGTCCTCCTACGCGATGGGGGCCCGGCCGTATTCGGCCGGGCCCCCATCACTCCTCGCGGGTGGCGCGTTCCTCGCGCCGTCGTCCGTCGTCCGTCGTCCGTCGTCCGTCGTCTACCAGCGGTACCAGCGGCCCTTGCGGCCGCCGCCGTCCGCCGTACGGACGACGAAGCCCAGCAGCCACACGACGAGCACGATCACCGCGATCCACCACAGCGCCTTCAGCGCGAAGCCCGCACCGAACAGGATCAGAGCCAGCAGAAGAACCAGAAGCAGGGGAACCATCGTTATCAACCTCCTGGCCACCAGGTGCCCTTACCTCAGACTGACAAGCCCATAAAATGGGAGTTACTTCCGCGGAGTACGGGGCATATGCGCGAGCACCCCGCGCCATGCGTGATTCCCCCAGCCCCGTCCATCACGCACGCACCGCAGCACCGCCTCGTCGACCGCTGTGGGCGGGCTTGGGTCAGGATGTGTCGCCGGAATTGCGGAAACAGCAGCCCCCCCCCCCCGGACCCGGTACACACGGCTCACCGACGCTGGGATCGTAGAGGGCCCGGCCGCCAGGCCACCGCGACAGGTGGACAGGGCGACACCACCGTCGACTTCCTCCGCCGTTCACCCGGCGATGTCCCGCAGCAGCCCATCGAAGGTCGGCGTCGTCGGTGCGGACGTGGAAGGGGCCGGTGGCGACCACGACGGTGTTGTTCTCCTCCCGTCGATGCCCGGGCAGATTGCGCGCCCGGCAACGGCCGCTTCCATGCCGCTTTGGTTCCAGTCGGCATGACACTCGAACGCTGGCGCCGTACACCTCGACAGTTGCACATCGGCCTCGGCGCCGATGGTGACGACCACGCCCCGGGCCAGGTCCCCGAGGGACGGGCGGCTGGGTCGTTGCCCGCTGCGAGGGGGACGGAGCCGACAGGGTGCACACGGCCTCCGGGGGCGGGGGCGCTCGGCCAGTGGCCGGTTCCCTTTCCCGCTCCGGATCAGGACGCGGTGCGGCCGAGCGGGGCAGTCAGGCGGCGCTGTGGCTGCGGAGCCGGAAGCCATCAATGCGAACGGTGAGGGTAAGCGGTAGTGACCCCAGCCGTTCGTATGAAAGTGGTGCCGTGCCATGTCCAAGACTCAGGACGTCGTCGAACTCATCCTTCAGGACCACCGGCGCATGGAGGACCTGTTCCGGCTGATGCGCAGTGTCGAAGCCGACCGGGCCGCGGCGCTCAGGGAGTTCGCGGACTTGCTGATCGCACACGCGCTGGCCGAGGAGGCGAAGGTCTACCCCGCCCTGAAGAGGTACAAGGACATCGACGACGGAGAGGTCGAGCACGGCGAGCACGAGCACGACGAGGGCAACAAGGCCCTCCTGGAGCTTCTGGAGGTCGAGAAGGTCGGCTCGAAGGAGTGGGACTCCAAGCTGGAGGAGCTGGTGGAGGCCGTCACCCACCATGCCGACGAGGAGGAACGCACCATCCTCAACGGCGCGCGCGAGAACGTGGCGATGGAGCGGCGTGAGGAACTGGGAGCGGCGTTCTGGAAGGAGCGCGAGCGCCTGCTGAAAGCGGGCTGCGGCTCGGCCGACAGCGTACGCCGCATCATCAGCTCCTGACCTCCCCCCAGCGCGGGACGCCACTCGCACGGAAGCGGAGTCAGGGACCTGCTCCTTGCCGCCATGCACCGTAGGCCCCCGGCTGCAGCACCGTCCGCCGGACGGCCGGTGCCTCCCGTCACCGCCCCGCCGGCACCCGCACGAAGAGACCGACCCGTGGCCCAGCAGCCTGGCTTCTTATCCCGGGCAGCTCCGTGCAGGACCTTTTCGGGGGTAGCCGGTTCACCGCACTGAGTGCTTGTACTGACGAGGAGGGATGTCGTGTGGCCGACGGAGACTGGATTGCGAGGGCGGCGGGGGGACGAGCACCGGATTTCGTGCCTATGTGGGTGGAGGTACTGATCGTCGTGCTGGCCTTCGGGCTGGCTGCGGTGGCGTGGCGGCGACGGAACAAGCGCTGACCCTCGCGTGAGGACCGGGGCGGATGACCATATCCGCGGCCCGTCGATCCGGACAGCGGGTTCCGAGCCCTGCGGCGCCCCGGGCAGGCGGAGGGATCCTCAACAGATCTCCCTCGGTGCGGCGCGGCAGGGGTGTGCTCACCGGTTCGTCGCCACGCCGTCCAGCCCGTCCGAGTACGTTCTCCTCCACCGCGCCCGCTCCGGCTCGTCATTCCTTCTTGGCGCACAGCGCTCCCCGATGCGTACCGGGGGGCAGTTTTTCCTCGGC
This sequence comes from Streptomyces naphthomycinicus, assembly GCF_020400595.1. GTDB lineage: Bacteria > Actinomycetota > Actinomycetes > Streptomycetales > Streptomycetaceae > Streptomyces > Streptomyces naphthomycinicus. The sequence goes on from NZ_JAINRE010000048.1 coordinate 24,491, forward strand.
GGCCCGCGGTAGCGTCTCGTCGCTGAGGATGGCGCACAGGTGCGCCATCCACCGATTCGCCTCGGCGGCCGACGGGACATCGGCAGGCTTACCGGTTGCGCCGGTCCCGGCGGTGGGTGCCGGCAGTCGGCGCATGGGGCCGCCCTTGCCGGGACCGATGACAGTGAGCACACCGGCGTAGTCGTACAGGAACGCCGACAGCGTGTCGCCCGAGCCCAGCAGGTCGATCTTCCACCGCTCGTCGACGGTGATGGGACCGTCGCCGGGGGAACCGTTGGACGCCGTGGGAGGGGAGGAGGCGATGCCGGACCCTGCGTAGATCAGCACCCGTGAACCGCCGGCGGACACGGTGACCCCGGTCACGACCGTCTGCTGCCGGAATCGCTCCTGCCTGAGGAGCTTCCCACTGGGCAGTTCGTGGACAGCCAGCCGCTGCTCGGTCTTCAGGCCCTTGACGAGGGTTTCGGCGACGGCTGCCCGGGTGAGGTCCGGACTCACGTCCACCGTCACACTCTGCTTGGCTGTTCCCTTCAAGCGGAGCAGTTCCCGCCCGTGCGGCGCTCTCCCCGTCAGGTCCCACACCTTCAGCGACGTCGTCGTATCGAATGACGTTCCCTGGAGTCCCTCGGTCAGCGTGAGCAGACGTTTCCCGTCGGCGTCCAGCCAGAACGCGCTGACCGACTCCGGCAGACCGGGCATGATTTTCTTGATGCGTCTGCTGGCCGTGTCCCAGAGGACGAGTCGGCCGTCGTTGCCGAACAGCCCGGTCTGGCCCAGGAGCACCTTGCCGTCAGTGGAGAAGGCGAGTCGGGTGTACTGCGTTGGCAGGATGAGGCCGGGTAGGTCGGGGAGTTCGAGCTCGGGCAGATCCATGCCGGGCAGTCCCGGTACGTCACCCACGTCATCGGGGAACGGATCCCCTTTCTTGGGTCGCTCAAGTGCCCGGGTCTGCCCTGTCCGAACGTCGTACAGACGCACCGGCAGCCCGCCCGGGTCCGCAGGAGCCGACGGCAGGGTGCCGGAGTCCAGGGAGAGCGGTGCCCGGGCCATCGCCACCAAGGAGCCGTCCGGGCTGACCGCTGTGACGTCCGCGTCGCGGCCGACGGACAGCCGGCGCGGTCCCCGGCCGTCGGCGCGCTCCAGGATGACCTCCCTGCCGTCGGCAGTCCGCGAGGCGATCACCCGTCCTGCGGCATCGGTGAGGGAGGAACTCGGCGACTGCTGCACCGACTCGGTGAGGATCGCGTTCACCGGTGAATACCGCGGGGCGATCACGTCGGCGAAGCCGTAACGCGCGTGCATCTCGCCGAGGCGCACGCGGGTCTGCTCGGTGTCTTGTGTGCGGTAGGCGCGCAGGGCCAGCAGCAGCGCCGTGTATGCCGGCCCGCGGTCGGTGGGGTTGGCCAGGTCCTCGGCGTCGCGCGACTGTTGCAGCAGGACCCTGGACGCCTTCGTGGCCGCGACCTGGTCGGCGTCACGCTCCCGGGCCCGGACCACCAGCGCCGCGGCCCCTCCAACGAGGGCGAGTACCAAGACGAGCGCGACGAGCAGCGTGCGGCGGCGGCGTGCGCCCCGGACGCTCACCTCGATGTACTCCTTCTCCGCGGGAGGCAGTTCTTGCTGCCGGCGCGCGTGCCAGTCCCGGGCGTCGCGCAGATCCGCTCCCCGCAGCAACCGGCTGCGGGGGCGCCCGTCGGCGGCCCATTGGGTGATCCGCCGTCGCAGGTCCTCTTGCCAGAGCCGGAAGCCGCGGTCGGCCTCGAAGAAGTCGCGTAGTCGGGTCCAGTGCGTCAGCAGTGTTTCGTGGGCCAGTTCAACGGTCTCCTCGGGCGGCGCGTCGCCGGTTCGGTACTCCTCGCCGGGCACGACCAGGCGGGTGGTCATCAGCCGCTGGGCGATCCGCCACTGTTGAGGGGGCAGTTCGGAGCGGCTCAGGGTGCGGCGGGTGGGAGCCACCCGGTCGTCGCCGGGGTGGACGAGCTGGACGAGCAGGGCGCGGGCGGCCAGGCGTTCCTTCTCGGTCAGGGCACCGCTCCAGATCTGTTCGGCATGGGTGACCAGCGCGTCGTTGACACGGCCCAGGGACTCGTAGGCGGCGTGCCCGATGACGCCGCGCTGCTGGCGCTCCCACAGCCTGGTGAGCGTGAACTCCAGCAGCGGCAGTCGACCCGGATCGCTGCCGAGATCGCCCAGGATCCGGTCCACCAGGCCCGGTTCGTAGCGGACGCCGGTGTGGTCCAGCGGACGCTCGACGGCCGCACGCAGTTCCGCGTCGGACATCGCTCCCACCGTGAACAACCGGTCGCCGCCCAACAGCGGGGTCAGTCCCGGGTGGTTGAGGGCAGGGGTGAGGAAGTCGGCGCGCAGGGCCGTCACGACCTGGAGCCTGGAGCCGGGGCGCAGAGCGTGCCCGAGTGCGGCCGCCAGCGCGTCCAGCTCCGCCTGTTCCGTACCGATGAGCGCCTCTTCGAACTGGTCCGCGACCACCAGCAGCCTGTCTTTGCCCTGGCGGGCGAGCAGCCGGTCGACGATCTCGGGCATCCGGCCCTCGCGCAGCAGGTTCGTCAGGCCGGGCAGTTCGTGCAGACGCGCGGTCTCGGACAGGTCCGGCTCCAGACGCGGCAGCAGCGCCAGGGCCAGGGCGGAGAGCGGGCTACGGCCGAGCTGTCCGGGACGGAAGAGCAAGATCTCCCGGTCCCGCCGGGCGCGCAGGGCGGGCAGCGCTCCGGCGTGCAGCAAGGAGGACTTCCCACAGCCGGACGGGCCGACCAAGCTGATCGCCGGTGCGTAGCCGAGCAGGTCCACGATGCGCCGGGCGGGCTCCGCACGGCCGTGGAACAGCCCGGTGTCACGTTCCTGGAAGGGCTCCAGGGCCCGGAACGGGCAGGCCGGCAGAGCGGTGTCGGCCAGGACCGCCGAATTCTCGCGCAGTGTCTGCGTCGGGATGAGGTAGGCCGTGCGTACGTCCGGTCGGCCGTCCGCGGCGACGACCATGCCGACCACGCCGCCCTCGGCCACGTCCCAGACCGGCGCACCGGAGAAGCCGTTCTGCACACGGTGCTCGCTGGACGGATCGGTGTCGTATTGCAGCCAGCCGGTGCCGGTCCGCCCGCGCAGCCAGCCGACGCTCCACGCACCGTCGTCGTAAGCGGCGGGGAAGCCGAAGGTGCGCACCCGGCGGTCCGGTTCGGCCACGTCCTCCACCAGCCGGGCCACCGTCGCCTTGGCGGGCGGGTCGGTCAGCAGCCGCAGGACGGCGATGTCGCCGGACCCGTCGGTCCGGATGGGGGTCCACGACCCGATCCGGGCCTCCGTCCGCCGCCCGGGCTCAGCGAGGGGGAAGTCGATCCATAATCGTGCGGCGGGCGCTTCCGTCACCGTGTCGGACGGCGCGCCCAGCGCTCTGGCCACCACATGGGCACAGGTGATCACTTCACGGTGGCCGGTGAGAAAACCGGCCCCTTCCGGCCTGCCGTCGGCGTTGAGGATTCTCACCACGGCCGCGTCACTCGGCGCGGCGCTGCCTTGCTTCACGATGTCCCCCGATCATCTGGTCAGCGGCTCGACGCTGCCGAGGTGGCTGACGGGGATCAGTGTGGCTCCCGCCCTCCGATACGGCAATCACCAGAGGCGACCACGGTGGAGATGGGGGTAGCAGATGGGGGTAGCGCCCTCTCGCATGTCATATCCATGGGAGTGGTGGCCGGGGCACCGGGGGGTGAGTGGGCTTGGACGGCGTCGCGCTAAGCGGTACAGGCTTCGTACGTCTTTCCGCAGCGATGACGTTGCCCCGGCAAGTCCGCCAAGCGGCTGAGCACCCGTCCACGCCGCCTGCGATAATGCCGCGGTGCGACGCTGGTCGTCGGCTCGGGGAGGGGTACGACGTTGATCATTCGCGGGACGCTGTGCCTGCTCCTGCTACTCGCGGCCAGCGCGTGCACGGCGGTTGCGTGCGGTTATCGCGGCGCCGACGTACGGGTCTGGGACTGGGCGGACGCGGTGCGCAGACCATACGGAAAGGCCTGGCGAAGTCTCACCACCATGCGGGTTTCTTCGGGGATCATGGGCGTCCTCCTCCTGGCAGGAGCGTTGCGCACCCTGCTGAACTGACCACGGCCCGGTGTCCTTCGGCAGGATCCGAACCTACGGCTCCCGCTGCATAGGTCACCTCAAACAGAATCCGGACCTTGCAGGGCCGGCCATCCGCGAGCAGCGGGCGGTTGGGGCAACCAGCAGTGGCGCCTCGGGGATGAGCTGGCCGTGCGCATGCCGCGTACCGAACGTGCCCCGGACGTCCAGCGCAAGGAGTGCCGATGGCTGCCCGTCCTGGCGACGGTCAACTCCTGCTGCTTGGCCTTCGAGCGGATGGGGCGGACTACGAAGACGCCGAGGAGTTCGCGGCAGCCTGGGACGCGGCCGACGAGGCAGGGATCCCTACCACGGCGGTGGACCTGTCACGGGTCGTCTTCGCCGACAGCATGCTGCTCAACGCCCTGCTCATGACCAGGCACCGTCATGCGGCAGCCGGCCGGGACGTCCTTATCGGTCCCTTACAGCCCGCCGTCACGCGCCTTCTCACCGTCAGCGGCACGCTCGACCAGTTCACGATCGCCAGTACTGGGCCCGCGCCGATCAGCTAGGAGCGGTGCACCCGATGAGTACGGCAACAACGGGTAAACGGATACGCGACAACGACAGTTTGTGATGAGGACAAGGAACGACCCACAGGAAGAGGTCCATGGTCACCCCGCTGAAGGATCGGGCATCGGATGAGCAGGAGCCTGCGGCTTCGCCGCGGTACAGCGCTTCCTGGGACACGGCAGACGCATCGATCGCTGAGGCCCGATCGGCCGTCCGCACGCTACTGGCCCAGGCCGGCCATGAACCCCGCCACCGGTCAAGCCAAGATGCCCAGCTCGTCGTCAGTGAGCTGGTCACCAACGCGGTGCGACACGCACCCGGCCCCGGCGAACTGGTGCTGGCACTGACCCCCGACGCCGCCCTGCTGCGCATCAGCGTGAGGGACAGCTCCCCTCACCTTCCTGCATTGCCGACACACGACGCCCGCCGCGTCGGCGGACACGGCCTGCACCTGGTCAACCGGCTCTGCGACCAGCTGCACACCGTCGCGCTGGACACCGGCAAGCAGATCGTCGCTCACCTCCGCCTTCACAAGCCCGCCGACTAGACGGCACCTGCCGCCACAGCGCACCCGGTCAGTCCTGTGAGTCGCAGGGCCTGCCGGCGGGCATGTGGGTATCCGCTTTCCGGACGCCCCCTCAGTGACTGGTGAGCATGCCTTCCCTCAGCCGGGCCAGGCAGCGCGAGAGCAGCCGGGAGACGTGCATCTGGGAGACGCCCAGGCGTTCGCCGATCTGGGCCTGGGTGAGTTCCTCCACGAAACGCCAGTGGATGATCTGCCGGTCACGTTCGTCGAGTTCGGCGATCAGCGGAGCCAGGGAGTGGAAGTCCTCGACCAGCTCGAGCGCGGTGTCCTCGGTGCCGATGAAGTCCTGCAGCGCGGCTTCGCCCTCTTCGCTTCCGCTGAGCGTGGCGTCCAGGGAGGAGGAGTTGTAGCCGTTGGCGGCCAGGCGTGCCTCGCGGACCTCGTCCTCGGGCAGGCTCATCAGCTCCGCCAATTCCTTGACCGTCGGTGTGCGGCCCAGGCGGCTGCGCAGCTCCTCGGTCGCCTTGGCGAGCTGCACGCGGGCCTCCTGCAAGCGACGCGGCACGTGCACGGCCCAGGTGGTGTCGCGGAAGAACCGCTTGATCTCCCCCACGATGTAGGGGATGGCGAAGGAGGTGAACTCCGCCTCCCTGGAGAGGTCGAACCGGTCGATCGCCTTGATCAGGCCGATCATGCCGACCTGGACGATGTCCTCCATCTCCTCCGGCCCCCGGCTGCGGAACCGGCCGGCCGCATAGCGGACCAGGGACATGTTCATCTCGATCAGCGTGTTCCGCGCGTAGCTGTACTCGGGCGTGCCCTCCTCCAGCACCGCCAGCTGGTCGAAGAAGACCTTCGACAGCTCGCGGGCGTCCTTCGGCGCCACCCGGGAAGGATCGGCCACCTCCGGCAACTCAAGCGTCTGTGTGTCCGTAGCTGCCGCACTCATGAGCGCCATGACATGTCCCTCCCACAACCGAAGCCAGACGTCGCCGCCGGCCAGTGCGCCGACACCGACGCGCGAATACCCCTTCATCCTGCATCCATGCCTACATGCGCACGCACCGGGGGTGCCCGTCGAGCGGTCCGATCCCACGGGACGCTCCGCTCTCCATGCCCGGGCGAAGGCCCGGTCGGCTTCTTTCCGACGGAGCCCAGGCTCGCCCTCCTGGGATTGCGCAGGTGGTGCGACTGGATCCCCTTCCTCTACCTGGAGCGCCGCACCGTCCAACGGGACGACAACGCCATCACCGCCACGGACGCCAACGGCGTCACCCACATCCCCTCGGCCACGATCGGCACCCTGCGGCTCGGCCCCGGGACACACGTCACCCACCGAGCCATGGCGTTCCTCGGCGAGAGCGGCGCCCGTCCACTGGCAGGCTCCGCTCCGAGCGGTCGACGCTGCCAGGGGTGCTCAGCAACTGTGCCGGTATGCGACACCGTTGACGTACGTCGACCACTCCGATCGGGTCAGTCCGGCTCCCACCTGTCCGCACAGGCGAGCGACCGATCGCCTGGGTGTCAGCTCGTAGGCCACCAAGGGCACGTGTCCACCCGCCGCACGCAAGGTCCGGCCGTCCGCGGAGAAGGCGAGGGCCTTGATGGTCCCGGCGTTCATGTGCAGGGGTCCCCCGATGGGTTTGCGGGAGGTCACGTCCCATAGCCGGACGGTTCCGTCCTCCGCCCCCACGGCCAGGACCGTACCGTCGTGGGAGAAGACGAGAGCGGACACGCCTGCTGTCGATCCATTTCCGTTCGCGTCGGCGGGCTCGGTGGGATCGGGGGCGGCGGTGAGGTCACCCAGGCGGTGGGCCGCGGTCGCGTCCCACAGTGTGACTCCTCCCGCCTCGTCACCGGCCGCGAGATGGCCCCCGGCCGGATCCTGGGCCACCACGGTGGTTCGGTCCGACGTGAGCGTGTGGCTGGTGCGACGTCTGGACGGCAGGCGCACCACATCGCCCTCGGAGGTGGCCAGCAGCCGGCCGTCGGGGCTGAGGGACAGGCTTCCGGCGACATCCGGAAGCCTGGCGATCCTGGCCGCGCGGCGCAGATCCCACAACTCCGTGCGTTCGTAGGACAGGGAGGCGAGCACTGTGTTCCCGTCGGGAGTTATCGCCAGGCCGTCGACGGTGTCCGCGTCCTCGCCCGATCCCGGGAGGCGGAGGACTCGGTGCCGGGCCATGTCGCGGCTGTCCAGTACGGCTAGCTTCGTGGCCGCCTCCTCGTCTCCACCTCCGCCCGAATACGCGAAAGTCCGGTTGTCCGGACCGAAGGCGAGAATGTCCCCGCAGCTTGTTCCGCTGTCGTCGACCTGGGCGAAATCGGGGTCCGGGGGGCAGGGGGCGGTCGGCAGCGGGACGGCCGTGCCGTGGCCCGTGGGGACGTCCAGCAGTGTCAGGCGGTGCGTGCCGCCGGCCTGTCGCGCCGTGGCCAGCCGTGTGCCGTCAGGGCTGAAGGCAGCCGCCGTTGTGGAGTCGGCGTGCCAGCCGCCGTCGTCGGCATGGCCCAGGGACACCGACCAGACCGTGCTGTCGGAGGAACCGCTGGTGTAGCGAATGACTCCGTCGGCCCGGTCGAACCGCACCGTACCCGGTGACGACTGGTGCGGCAGCGTGGAGCCCAGCACCGGCGCCGTAGGGTGATCCACCCGCCACAGCAGGACATCACGGTCGTCGGTGGTGGCGAAGAGCCGGCCGTCGGCGCTGAAGCCGATCTCCCGCACCCCTTCGTGGGTGTAGGTGCCTGTCGCCCGGCCGGAGGACATGTTCCACATCACCAGTCCGTCATCGGTGGTGAGCAGCAGGGCATGGCCGCCCGGAGCGAAGGCGGCCGTGGGACACCCATGGTCCGAGGATGTCCTCTCCCATCGTCCGGGCAGCCGCCGTCGCCGACCGGCGACCTGCCACACCTGGACTCCGCCGTCCGGGCGGCAGACCGCCACCAAGCGGTCGTCCGGGCTGATCGCTACGATGCCGCTGGAGTTGGCCTTGACGAAAGTGTGCGCGTCACCGGTCCCTTGGAAGACTTCCCCGAGACCCGAGTCGTCGGTCCATGCCGCGCCCGGACAGGTGTCGAAGAGCACTGTCCGTCGGTGCAGGTCCCATAGTTGAGCCGGGTGAAGCGGTGTGTGATCGAATGCGTGTGCACCGGTCTCCTTGCATACCGACCTGGCGGTCGCCAACAGCGTCCTGCCGCTCGCGCCGAAGGCGACCTCCTGCGGCGGTCCGGGTGTGCGCAGCACCGGACTGTCCGGCAGTCCCGTCGCGGTGCTGTACAGCTGGATGCCCGATGTGGTCGATACGGCCAGCCTTTTTCCGTCCGGAGACAGGGCGAACGCCGGGTTGTCCTGGGTGTGGACAGTGAAGCGGCTCAGCCGGTGGTGGGTGCGCACATCCCACCGTTCGGCCCGACCGTCCCGCAGCGTCACCAGGGTGCGCCCGTCCTGGCTGAGGTCGACCAGTGCCGAGGCGGAGTCGGGAACGCGGAAGGCGTCCCGCGGGAGCTGGGCCGCGACTGCCAGCAAAGCCGAGCGGGTCTCCGGGAGGTCGGCGATCTTCCAGGCGGCCACGCTGAGTTTCATCGCCGTGGCCGGGTCGGACAGCCGCAACGTATCGGCTACCGCGGCAAGACGGCGAGCTTCGGTCCGTACCCGTTCGGCGTCTGCCGCCCTGCTCTGCTGCCAGCCGAGCAGCCCGGCCAGCACGGCCAGGACGGCCAGGACCGAAACGGAAGCCAGCAGCCAGCGCAGCCGCCGAGCCGAACGGAGCGTGGCCCGCTGCTCACGTTCGCGGGCGTCCAGCCCGGCGGCCAGAAAGGACCTCTCCAAGGCGGTGAAGTCGGCTCGTCCGCCGGGCTCGGCGAAGGCTTCCTCCGCGGCGGCCAGTCGCGTACCCCGGTACAACGCTCCCGGGTCGCGGCCCAGGTCGTTCCACGCCTGTGCGTCTTCGGTCAGGCGGCGGTGCAGGCGGAGCCTGGACCGTTCGCTGTCGATCCAGGCGTGCAGCCTCGGCCAGGCCGTGATGAGCGCCTCATGCGCGAGGTCGACTGTGTCATCGTCCAAGGTCAACAGGCGCGCGCGGGTCAGGCGGTCGAGAACTGCGGCAATCTCTGCCGGGGAGGCGAAGTCCAGCTCCTCACGACGAACGGGGCGGCGCGTGTCCGGCGTCCCGTCACCGGGTGTGACCAGGCGAAGCAGCACGGCCCGGGTGAGTTCGGCCCGGTCAGGGCTCATGCCGACGTAGACGCCCTCGGCCGTACGGGCGATCGCACCCCGCAGGCCGCCGGCTGCCTCGTACGCGGCCTCCGTGAGCGCGCGGCCCTTACGGCGGCGCCAGGTTTCAAGGAGGGCGTGCGACATCAGCGGCAGGGCGCCGGGCTCCCCCTCGACCTCGTCGAGAATCCGGTCGGTCAAAGACCGCTCCACGATCAGCCCACCGGCCTGGGCAGGTCTGATGACTGCCTCGCGCAACTCGTCGCGGCTCATGGGGCCCACCAGGACGCTGCCGTCCTGCAGCATGGCGGTCAGCTCGGCGTGTTCGGCACAGCGGCCCAGGAAGTCGGCACGCACGGCGATGACGACACGCAGCCGGCTGGCGGGATCAGCAGCGGCAAGCAGGCGGCCGACGAACCGATCGCGTTCCACAGGGTCACGGCATAGGGTGTAGAGCTCTTCGAACTGGTCGACGATCAGCCACGTGTCCCCGTCGCCGTCCTTGGGTGTCAGACGCTGCCCGTGGGTGCGCAGCGGGTGCTCGCCGGGAGTGAGGACCCGCAGCGCCGCCGGTGACGCACGGTCCGGTCCCGGGGTACGCAGGCGCGGAATGAGGCCGGCTCGCAGCAGGGAGGACTTACCGCTGCCCGACGGCCCGAACACCGCGGTGAACCGGTGGGAGGCGGCGAGATCGAGCAGGCGGTCGGTGAGTTGGTCACGGCCGAAGAACAAGTCGGCGTCGCCGGGTTCGAAGCGGGCCAGCCCCCGGTAGGGCGCCTCGGCGTCCTCATCGGCGCGCGGCTCGGCAGCGGCTTCGGCGACCGTCTCACGCCACCGCGTCTCCCACTGCTCCGGATCACCGCCGCACGCTCGGACATAGGCCAGCACCACGGGCAGCGTCGGCAGCCGGTCCCCCGCAGCCGCCTGCGACAGGGTGCTCGCCCCCTGCCCCGTGCGCTGCGCCAGCACACGGTAGGTGGGACTTCCGGCCTCCGACCGCAACTTGCGTAACTCGCCGGCGAATCGCGCCACCGGCCCCGCGGTCGGGTCGACCGGGTTCTCCCGACGCCCCGCCATCGACAGTCCACCTCCCCGTCCCGCCTCCCCCGTGGACGCGGCGCTGTGGCCGGAGAAGTTACGCGCACCTCCAGCACAAGGGCAAACCACAGACACCGTCTTCGGTCAGCGCCCCGCTCCCTGCCCCAGAACGCGCAGCGGCCATTGATCAGACCGGCACAACCGGCTGCCCGATCAATCCCCTGGGCGGAAAAGTCGAGGTCACACAGCACGGACGGACTGTCCGGCCGACGGAGCGGAAGGGGATCGGGAGAAGAACGTGCACAAGCGGATCGGGCTTGCCGGCACCGCGGTGTCCACGGACGCAGGCCATACCGCCGACATCCCGTCTCCGGCCGGCGTCGACTCGGCAGCGTCCCCGGTCCTTCACCGGACTCCGCTGTGAACCCACAGGCCGGCGCCTGCGCCAGCGGACATGTCGACATCGAACACACGCACTTCGGACAAGGTCTCCGCACGCATCCGACTGCACCACGGGGGCGCGCCGTCCGCCTGAAGGGTCTCCCACCGCAATCCATGGTGGGGATGCAGCCCTTCGTCCGTCCGTGACTGTTCTCCAGATCGAAGAAAGGACAGAGACAATGAGAAAGCAGCAACGTCACTCGAACACAAGGCCGTTGATGGTCTTGCTCTCACTCGTCACCGCGATCCTGACGTTCCTCTCGGTGCCGACGGGCGCCCAGGCGCTCACCGCGGGCGGCTCCACAGCGCCGCCTGTCCTCGCCGGAAACCTGGCATCGGACGCCTCGGTGACTCACGTGCAGGCATCAGCCACAGCGAAGGCCGGCGCAACCTCTGCGCGCTACTACGTCGGATGCTACGCCCGCGCCACCAAGCCGTTCACCGTGACCCACAGCAGCAGGAACATCTACGCAGAGGGCAAGCTGACGTCGTGCTTCGGATCCCCGGACAGCTGTCACCTGGGAGTGGACCTGGAACAGTACAACGGGCGTACCCACCGTTGGCACGTCGTGGCCCACAACGGAGGGTCCTGGAAACGCTGCAAGATCGGTAAGCCTGTCCAGGCGGTCTACCGGAACTGCCACCACGACAATTCCACCCGGTGGTACTACCGGTCGTCCATCTATCTCGTCGTGGAGAAGAACGGACGGTACGGGAACATGGGGCACACCTACAGCAAGGGGAACCTGTTCTGGTGCTCCTGACGAGACCGACGTGACGGGGCACCGCGGCGGGCCCCGTCGAACCGGTCGACCACCCAAGTGCGCTGGACTGCTCAAGGCGGTCCAGCGCACTTCATGTGGGCCAGGGGGTTGGTAGGCAGGGCGCAGGACCGCCAGTATTCGACGTACGGCGAGGGCGGCGCCGCGAGTACAGCATCAGCCGCTGTGCCGTTCGTACGGCCGTCGCCGACCTCATGCCCGAGCGCGCCGCATCCGACGAACGCACCACGGCCCCGCAGCTCTTCAGTCGCGCGGTCAGCAGGGCTCCGGCAGACTTCCCGGACGCCTCCGCCATGAACGGCTCCCTTCCCCGGTCACCGCTTCCCCGTGCGGAGCGATGCCATGGCCGCAGAAGCACTCGCGACGCCTTCCTTGGTCAGTGCTACGGCGCCGTACGCCGTGACCTGCAGTGCAGTCATTGATCAGAGTGGCGAAGGCTGCTGCCCATTCAATGCTCGCGCCGGAAAAGTCGACGTCACAAGGCACGGGCAGCCACCTCGGGCTCGTCCGGCCCATCGGATCGAAAAGGAATCGGAAGATGCACCTGCACAAGAAGTGCGCGCTTGTGACAGCAGCCGTAGCACTGAGCGCCGGCCTGGCCGGCGCCGCTCCGGCACTGGCCGCCGCCCCGGGCGCCATGTCGGCCACGTCGGCCACGGGGCAGGACGGGGCCGTTGCCGCGGTCTCCAAGGGTGCGACGTGGCACTGCTCGAAGGGCGGCTTCACCGGATACATCTACATCAACTACACACGCCAGTCGGGCAGGGCGGACAAGGTGAACTGGGTCCAGTACAAGATCGTCAAGGGGCGCAGTCACGGAGGGAACAAGGCGGACGTCACTTGGGGCGACGGCGGCGTGGTCCCGAGGCTCGCCTACAAGACGCACCGGGGCAAGCAGGACGGACAGTGGCACTGGCTGGGAGGCTCGTACAGCCGTGGCGGCGGTGACTACGGGTTCTCCTTCACCTTCGACAAGTCCCACGCCTCCGATCCGCACTGCGGCAAGGCACTCGGGAACCGGCTCCCGTAGCCGACCCGGCGGCCAGGATTAAGGGGCACTGCGTGCGAGGGCTGTTCCGGCGCTACGGCGGACAACCGCGGGAACAGCCCTGCCAGCCCCACGGCGCCTGCCGCGGCCGGCTCATTGCCGCACCCTGCGCCTCACACCTTCACCACGATGAGGGAACCGCAAAGGCCGTTACCGTTTCGACAAATCCCTATGCCTCTCACCTGAAACGACCATTTACGGGCCAGACGCGCCGCGTTGACGGCCCATCGGGTTCCGGGCCCTTGGAACTACCGGCCCGGGGCAGCGAATCGTCAGCACACGCCACCCCCACCTCGCCGGACACACTCACCCGAAAGTGAGTAACAAGAGCATCGCTCGGCGGCTGCGGCAGCAGCGGTCAGTGAGGCCGAGCGGATCGCTGCGCGAGGGGGAAGGACACTGCGCACCGGTGAGAGTGGTCACGACGGCGGTGCGGGCAAGGGCATCGCGTTGAGTGCTCGGGCTGCGTGGACGAGGTTGGAGGCCATGGCCCGCCCGGTCGAGGACGCCCAGTCGTGGCCGCGGTTGTCGTCCAGGTAGTCCGGGCCGGGTCCGGGGCCGAGATGCCAGTACGTCCAGGCCTGCCCCGGGATCGTGAAGCCGATGTCACCGAGAGCGCCGCTGATCTCGCTGATGACGTGGTGAGCGCCGTCCTCGTTGCCGGTGACCAGGACGCCCGCCACGCGGTTGTAGGCGACGGGGCGCTCCTCGTCGTCGGTTTCGCCGAGCATGGCGTCCAGGCGTTCCAGGACCCGCTGGGCGACGGAGGAGGGGCGGCCGAGCCAGGTCGGCGAGGCCATGATCAGGATCTGGGACGCCAGCACCTTCTCGTGCACGGCCGGCCAGTCGTCGCCCTCGCCCATATCGGTCTCGACTCCGGGCTTGATGTTGAGGTCCACGGCCCGCACGACGTCCACCTCCACCCCGTGCCCCTGCAGAGCGGTGATGACGGTTCCGGCCAGGGCCTCGGTGTTCGAGGACTGCGGGGACGGCTTGAGAGTGCAGTTGATCACGAGAGCGCGCATAGATCCCCCTGTTCCCTCATCGGCGCCGCCTGAACAGAGTGCCGCTGCCGTCTTCCACCGGACGGCGGCCAGACCCCATCGGCCCAAGCGCGAGGCCCATCGTCCGGTCGCCTGGGGCAGAGCCGTCCGAGCGGGTCATTTCTTGGGGCGAAGGGCCTGAGGCAGCCGAAGGCCAGACCGACGCTCCTGCGCCCCGCCCCGGTGCATGTCCGTCTGCCGGCACCTGCCCTGCTCCTGGCAGCGTGCCGCTGGTAATGGGGAGCAGGAGCGAGATTGACGTTCTGGGCCTGGGGCACATGGTCGGTGTATTACGCAAATAGCGGCGATGAGGGGGCTCCAGATGCTCATGGCACACCCGGCTGTACTGAAGAACTTGATTGCGCAGTACGAAGTGCTGCGTGTTCTCCACGCGGAGGAAGGCAGCGAGGAAGTACGCCAACGCATGAACGACATCGCCTACACACTGTGCGTGTCGACCGGCACCCGCGACATCGATACCGCCCTCGTCGCCGCCCGGCACCAGCTGCCCGGTGCTCGTCCCGAGGACGACTCCGTGCTCACCGCCTGACCTCCCTCTCCAGCGCCGCCATGAGCACCGTTGCCCGCCTGCCGACGTTCACCGGTCCGGATGCGCCGACCCTGCTCGTCACCCGCCGACGTTCCCTGTACGTGCGCTGGTCCCGCGGCCCCGAGCGGGACCTGACACAGCCGTCAGCAGCACCGACGACCTGACCGGCATCAGGCTGCCAGGCCCGTCGGCCAGGGCGTGGCAGCCTCTGCGTTCTCTCCGTGGGCCTCTGCCCGGGTAGCCCGGCTCAACCCTGCGGCAAGGCACGGCCGCGCCTTCGGGTGGCATTCCTGTCCCTGACCGACGCGATCGGCGCTGCGATCGTCGACCGACTCGCCTTCAGCGGCACCGTCATAACCGGCACCGCCTCCTACCGCCTCGCCGGCAGTCGAGCGGGCTGGTTGTTCCCGGGAGCCCTGTCCATCGTTGACCTTCGGCGATCAGTGCTCGCTCGTGGCGATCCCGTCAGGAGCGAACTTCACCTTCGAGATCCCCGAGGGTGAGGAACCCGTGCTGAACGTCATGGGCCTGTCCGGCGACGGACACGACTGTTCCGCACGGACTGCAGGCCAAGGCCGCTGACGCGGAGCGCCGTGTCCCTTTCTCGCGCAGGCGGGACAGGATCGTCGTCACGGTCGTCCGGGCCGGTCCGCGAGCCGGTCCCGCCTGGACCTGTGCCGGAGTGAGCGGGGTGCCGCGGTCCACAGCGCGGCCATCACCGCGGCCTCCGGTTCACCCGCCGGCCGACGCACCGTCCTTGTCCAGGCTCATGGGAATGATCCTCACCCGCGATCGTCTACAGTGTCGTAGACCGTCTACCGGATTGTAGACGTCGATTGCCGCGCTTGCCGGGTGCCATGCGTCCGGCGTCCGCCCGGAAAGGACTCTTGCCGATGACCACACCCGTGGTTCTGTCGTCGCAGCTCGCGGTGAACCCGCTCGACGCGCAGTCACTCCTGGCCGCCTTCGGCGTGCTGGGAGTGGGTGTGGTCATGTTCGCCGAGACGGGCCTGCTGATCGGATTCTTCCTGCCGGGTGACTCCCTGCTGTTCACCGCGGGCCTGCTGTGCACCGGCACCGGGCAGCACGGCGTACGACTGTCGCTGGGGCCGCTGATGGCCGCCGCGGCGGTGGGCGCGCTGGCCGGCGCCCAGTGCGGCTACCTGATCGGGCGCCGGGCGGGCGGTGCTCTGCTGGCGCGCAGCCGCTCCGCGCGGCTGCGCGAGGGCGCGAAGAGAGCCGAGGAACTACTGGCCCGCTACGGGCACGCCAAGGCGATCTTTCTGGCGAGGTTTGTGCCGGTGGTGCGGACCGTGCTCAATCCGCTGGCGGGAGCGCTGGAGGTGCCCGTCCGGACGTTCACCGTGTGGCAGGTGATCGGCGGCCTGGTGTGGAGCCTCGGCCTGATCCTGGCGGGCTACGCGCTGGGCTCCTCGATCCCGAACGTGGACCGCTATCTGCTCCCGCTGGTCGCGCTGATCGTCGTGGTGTCGCTGATGCCGCTCGCCGCCGAGCTGTACCGCGGCCGCAGGCGTGCCGTGGAGAAGGAGGTTCGGGGGTGATTGGGGTGATCCTGGCGTTCGACGGGGTGCCGGTCGACGGCTCCTTCTATCGGGACGTGGTGGGTCTCGCTCAGCGCTCGCCAGGCTGGCTGGACACCGCGGTGACGCTGTGGTCGGCCTACGGACTGGCAGTGTTCGCCGTGCTCATGGTCCTCGGCTGGTGGCGGGCTCGGCGGTCCGGGGCGGCAGCGGCGGTGACCGCGCTGGCCGTTCCGGTCGTCGTGGTCCTGGCGTACGGCGTCGACGCCGTACTGAAACTGGTCGTGCGCGAGGACCGGCCGTGCCAGGCCCTGCGGGTGAGGACCCTGGAGGCGTGTCCGGCGCCCGGTGACTGGTCGTTCCCCAGCAACCACGCGGCGATCGCCGCTGCCGCCGCCGTGGGGCTGCTGTTCGTCTCGCGGCGGCTGGGAACGGTCGCCTGCGCGGCGGCGGTCGCGATGGCGGGCTCGCGGGTCTGGGTCGGCGTGCACTACCCGCACGACGTGCTGACCGGCCTGATGGTGGGCGGGCTGATCGCGTTCGCCTCGATGCTCGCGGTCCGGCGCGGATCGTCGGCGCTGGCCCCCCGGGTGGCCGCTTCGGCTCCGCTCCGTCCGCTGCTGTCGGCCTCGTGAACCGCAAGGACGTGACCGAGCTGGCCGGCAGCGCCGGCCTCGGCGCATGGGCGGCGTTCGCCGTGCTGGCCATGGTTGTCGGCGGCCGGGCCGGTGTTCCGCTGTGGCTGGATCACGGCCTTCTCGCCTGGGCGGTCGGTCACCGTCCGGAGACGGCTGTGACAGTGGCACGGGGCGTGACCGACAGCGGTACCGGTGTCGTCCCCTATCTGCTCGCCGCACTGGCCGGTGCCGTGTCGGGACGCACCGCGCGCCACCGGCTGCTCGCCGTCATTCTTTGCCTCACCTGCCTCGGGCTGGGACAGCTGCTGCGGTACGGCGTGATGGAGTTGGTCCACCGGCCGCGCCCACCGCGGGGTGACTGGGCGACACACGCGAGAGGCTGGGCTTTCCCTTCCGGGCACACCACGACGGCCGCCCTCACGGCCGGAATACTCATCACCGCGCTGACCCTGCGTGCCCCGCGTGGAGGCACCGCACTGCGGATCGCCGTCGCCTGCTGGGGCCTGCTGGTGGGCCTGACCCGGATCTATCTCGGCGTGCACTGGTTCACCGACGTCATGGGCGGCTGGCTGTTCGCCGTCGGCTGGCTGGGGACGTCCCTGTGCGCGACCGCCTGTTTCCTGCCCGCCGCCTATTTCACCCGTACGACCGATCCGTCCGCGGAACCGAGGGAGGACCATGCACCCCAGGATCCTGGTGGTGGAGGACGATCACGCCCTGCGTGACGTCCTGCGCCGTGGCCTGTACGAGGAGGACTTCGACCCGGTTCCGGCCGCCGACGGCGCCACCGCCCTGCGCCTCGCGACGGCCGACGTCGCGGCGGCCGTACTGGACGTGGGCCTGCCCGACGCCGACGGGCGGGACGTGTGCCAGGCGATGCGCGCCAACGGATTCCTCGCCCCCGTGATCTTCCTGACCGCCCGGCACCAGCTCACCGACCGCCTGTCCGGCTTCTCCGCCGGCGGCGACGACTACCTGCCCAAACCCTTCCATCTCGCCGAACTCGTCGCCAGGCTGAGAGCCGTCCTCAAGCGGACCGCCACCACTACGGCGGCCGCGGCCGGTGACCTGGTCCTGGACGCGGTGGACCACAGCGTCACCGTGCACGGCGCCCGCATCACCCTGTCCCCCACCGAGTTCCGGCTGCTGGCCACGCTCACCGCCGCGCACGGGACCCTCGTACGCCGGCGTGACCTGGTCCGGGCCGGCTGGCCCGAGGGCGCGCAGGTCAGCGACAACACCCTGGACCAGTACCTGAGCCGGCTGCGCCGCAAACTGCGGGAGGCGGGCAGCGGCTTGACGATCGGTACGGCGCGCGGGATCGGACACCGCCTGTCATGAACCGTGCCTCGCGTGTCCTGCGGCGCCTCGCCCCGCGCACCCTGCGCGGGCGTCTCTCCCTGGTGGCGCTGACCACCGCGGCCCTGCTGATCACCACCCTGACCGTCTTGTTCAACGCCGTGATGGACCGGCACCTGCAGCACCAGGCGGACGACGAACTGCGCAACCGCGCGGCAGCGGTCGCCACGACCGTCGACACCACCGGCCCCCGGGTGCGCGTCCTGGAAACCGCCAACGACCGTCTCCTCGACGCCAACGTGTGGATCTACGCCGGAACCCGTCTGTTGGAGAAGCCGCCGTCCGCCACGGCCGACGGTCCGGCAGCGCTGGCCGCCGACCGGCTGGCCGCCCAGCCGAGGGACGCCTGCGCGACCGTTCAGGCACGCGGTCACCGGCCCGTCCGGCTGTGCGCCCAGCGTGTTCCCGGCCGCCGCGCCACCGCCACCGTCGTCACCGCCCTGGACCTGACTCCGTACCGCAGTTCGGCCGGCACCCTGCTCGTGGCGTCACTCGTCCTGGACGCCGTGATGCTCGGCTGCACCTACGTACTCACCCGCCTGGCCGTCGGCCGGGCACTGCGCCCGGTGCGCACGATGACCGACCACGCCACCCAGTGGAGCGCCGTCGGCTCCGACGAGCGCTTCGGCACGGAGGACCACCCGGCCGAACTCGCCCGCCTCGGTGCCTCCCTGGACGCACTCCTCGACCGCATACGCACCGTCCTGCGCCACGAACAGCAGCTGACGGGAGAGCTGTCCCACGAGCTGCGCACCCCGCTCACCCGGATCGTCGTGGAACTCGACTGGTGGCGGGCGCGCCCTCGCACGGACGCCGAGACCGGCGCGACCCATGCGGTGATCGCCGAGGCCGCCCAGTCCATGCGCACCATCTGCGACACACTCCTGAACGACGCCCGCGAGAACGCGCTGAACCCGGCAACGGTCCCCGGAACAACCGACGTCCTGGCCGTGCTGGACCGTCTGCTCCAGCGTCTCGACACCCCGGAACAGGTGAAGACCGTGGTGGAGACGCAAGTGCCGGTGCTGGTGGCGGGGGTCGCCCCCGCTCTCCTCGAACGCATTGTCAGCCCCCTGCTCACCAACGCCGGCCGCTACGCCCACTCCCGCTTGACCGTGTCCGCGCGGCGCGTCTCCGGCGCCGTGCGGATCGACGTCGTCGACGACGGCCCCGGTGTGCCGGAGACGTTCGGGGACGAGCTGTTCCAGCCCGGCCGGCGCGGCGACCCCGGCGACGGGCACGACGGCGCGGGCCTGGGGCTCCCGCTCGCGCGGCGCCTGGCCCGCGCCGTCGGCGGTGAGGTGTCCTACGACCCTCGGCACACGCCGGGGGCGAGGTTCACGGTCAGTCTGCCCGCCGGATGACCGGGCTCTGCCTCTCCTTCACCGACCGACGTTCCCGCACGTGAGCGTAGGCCATGAGCCCGAACAGGACGGCGAGGAGTACGGCGGACGAGCCCCCGGTACCCAGATCCAGGCCGCCCTTGGCGACCGGCTTGGTGAGAAAGTCACCCGCGGTGGCGCCCAGTGGGCGGGTGAGAACGAAGGCGATCCAGAACAGCAGCACGTTCGGCACCGCGGGCACCTTCATCAACGCCACCAGCACAGCCAGCACCCCGGCCACGAGCAACGCGCCGCCCAGGTAGCCGAGACCGGAGCTGTCGGACAGGAAGTCACCCATCGACGTGCCGAGGGTGTTCGAGACGAGGATCGCCGCCCAGAACAAAGCCTCGCCCCGGAAGGTGACGATGTCGCGGATCTGGAACGTCATCCCGCTCAACTTCCAGGCGAGGAAGATCGCCAGGAGGATCGAGATCAGGATCGCCGCTCCCTCCGGATAGCCGAGGCCCAGGCCCTGTGGTCCCCAACCCAGCTTCGTCGCGCCGTTCGAGAGATACTTGGCGCTGGCGTCCCGGTTCATGAAGTCGGACATGGTCGTGCCGGCCATGGAGGTCGACAAGATCACGGTCCAGTAGAAGAACGGGTTGTAGTGGCTGGAGCGCAGCTGGACCACCAGCGTCACCACGAAGACCAGAAACAGCACGATCGTGGTCAGGAAGTAGCCCAGCTTCAGGGTCTGCGCGAAGAGGTCGCCCGCCGTCTCGCCCAGGGTCGTCGCGGCGATCTTCATGATCCAGAACGTCAGCGTGACCTCGGGCAGCTTCTTCATCACCGACTTGGTCTTGCTCGACGTGCCCGCCACGTCGAGGTCGGTGAGGACCTCCGGATTCTCCAATTCAGCTCTCCTGTCCGGTCGAAACGGCAGGGCGCTCGCCCGCCGGAAAGCGGGACGAGCGCCCTATGAGATGTGCCGGCCGTCGACGGCGGCCGTGATCTTCGACCGTGGCACAGGGTGCCTGAACGCATCCTGAACGTCTCCCGTGCGGCAGGTCGGGCCGCGTGTCAGGCGGCAGACTCAGGATCGACGACGTCCTTGCGTGTCGCGCTCAGGTAGACGACCAGGCCGAGGATGACAGCCAGGAAGAGCACGCTGGTGATCACGGTGCCCAGGCCCAGGCCACCGCCCCCTGTGGGCTGGGAGAGGTAGTCGCCGATGGAGGCGCCGAGGGGACGGGTGAGGATATAGGCGATCCAGAAGCTCCACACCGCGTCCAGGCCCAGTGCGAAGTGCGCGAGGGCCACCGCAGCGATGGCAACGGCGAACAGGACGGCGGACAGCCAGTACCCGAGATCCATGCGCTCGGAGACGAGGTCGCCGGCCGCGGTGCCCAGGGCGAAGGTGAACAGCACCGCGAGCCAGTAGAAGGACTCGCGGCTGGTGGTGTCGATGCTGTGGATGGACAGCGTCCGCTCCCGCCGATACCAGACGACGAACACGACCGCGAGAAAGATCGCGAACACCGTCGTACTCGTCTCCAGCGGCACACCCATGTTGTCGGTGAGGTTGTCACTGATCAGGGTGCCGACGACGCTGATCAGAGCCACGGCGAGCCAGTACACGCCGGCCCGGTACGCCGTCGTACGGAACTGCACCACCAACACCACGGCGAGCAGTGCGGTCATCAGCACCGACACACCGGTCAGCCCCAGGCCGGCCTTCTCGTTCAGCAGATCGGCCGCGGTCTCCCCCACCGTCGTGCACAGCACCTTGATGATCCAGAAATAGACGGTGACCTCGGGCACCTTGTTCCAGCCAAGCCGGTGCCGCACCGGAACGGCAAGCCCACGTGCTTCGGGGACCGCGGATGTCTCGGACGTTTCGTAGGTCATGGCCAACAACCGTGCCACCGGACACCTGAACGCATCCTGAGTGCTCACGCGGCACCGCGCGCACCACGCCTCTTACACCTTCAGCATGGGCACCGCGAACAGCGGCGCACTTTGCCCCGTACAGGCGTCACTTCCCGCTCCTGCCCTCATACCGGAAGCCGCCTTGCCCATCCCGACTGCCGGCCTCCCGCCGACGAGCTGGCTGAGCCTCCGGCTCGGCCGGGCGGTCGCCCTGACTTACGCCGCCGCCCTGCTCCTGCCGGGAACCGGGCTGTGGCTGCGCCGGGAGCACTCCCTGCTGCCGGAGCACATCGCGAACCGCGACCACATGGACACCGCCGCCCACCGGGACTCCCGCTGGCTCTTCCCCGGCCGCCGCGTGGGCCGGCCGTACCGTCCCGGCCACCTGTCCGGACTCCTCAACAAGGCCGGTGTTCCTGGCGCAGCCGCCCGCAGTGCCGCCATCCGACAGCAACCACTCGAACTACCCGCCCCCGTCGTCGCAGACGCCCTCGGCTACCACGACAAGACCACGTGTGTAGGGGGTGGGCTCTGGCACGGACTGCTCGTGGTGGAGCAATGCCTCGCGGGTGGCCTGCTGGAACTGCGCGCGGCTGTGGACGACGAGGGCGCGAGGGTCGAG
Organism: Streptomyces naphthomycinicus; assembly: GCF_020400595.1. GTDB lineage: Bacteria > Actinomycetota > Actinomycetes > Streptomycetales > Streptomycetaceae > Streptomyces > Streptomyces naphthomycinicus. The sequence goes on from NZ_JAINRE010000048.1 coordinate 46,184, forward strand.
AGGTTGCCGCGCGGACGCCTCGACCACGGTGCTGGCGTCGCGCGCGGTGCGGCGGACCGTCATGGTGACAAGGTGACCGGCAGCGTGGTCGGCGGGGTCACGTTCAGGGTGCGAGCGCCGAGAGCGATGTTGCTGAGTTCCTGGGCATCCAGTGCGGGCGCTCCGTCAGAGCGGGCCAACAGCCGCTGCTGCTCGTCCGTCCCTCCGAGGAGCTCGCGTGCCGATTCCGCGTAGCGGATCGCGGTCCCCTCGGCCAGGCCGAAGACCTCGGCGAGGTGGAGCGGATCGGGGCCGTGGACGAGAGCTTCTTCGAGCTGCCGGTCGACACGGAGCCGTTCCAGCGTGTCGGTCTGGCCGCGCGAAGCGCCGCGGAGACGGAGACACCGCTGATGGGACCAGTCTCCGGCGCGGTCTGCTTGTTGATCAGTAGGTGCAGGTTGGCGGTGTCGGGCCAGCGTCCGGTATGTAACTGATGCCTCATGCGGAGCCGGGCGGTGGCCCAGCCGGCCGTCTCGGTTCGGAGAGCCCGGACCGGGCGACTGGCGCCGCAACGCCGGCGGTGGACGTCTCGGCGAAACGCACATCATCCGGCCGCGTGGTGCTCGGCACTCTCCCGGAGATCCCCGGACGCTGCCGCGCCATCTCAGTCGTCGACGGCCTTCCCCGCAGGGTTGCATATCCCACATGTCGGCCAGCGATTGAGCACTCGTTTGATCCGCCCCGTTGACCCCGGTAACCGGTGACCCACAGCAGACCTGTGAGTGAGGCTCGCGCATGTTGAAGATCGGTCCTGAACACACCAGGCGGCGCCTCCCCACCGCTGACTGCTGCCCAGATTGGGTCAACCTCTTCCTCCGCCGATTCAAGGACTGAGAACGGTCGCTCATGGACTACTGCATTCCGTGCAACCGCACGCTCAACGGCGCCATAACCTGCCCCGAGTGCGGGGCATACGACTCCGGCATGCCACAGCCGAGCGAGCAGCCAGACGGTGCTCCGGCCGTCGACGCGGCGATGCCGGAGGTCCTCTTCAGCGGGGGACCGGGCCCCTCCGAGTCCCTTCCGGGGTCACTGACTCCCGCCCAGGATCTGGCGGCAGACCGGTACGACCGTCCGTCGCGGCTGAAGAAGTACGCCGTCCGGTCTCTTGCCGCAGCCGCCTTCACCATTCTGGGAGGCCTGGCCACCGCATCGGTGCTTCCTCAGTCAGCAGCTCCACGGGCAGCTTCGACCCCGGAATCACCTCTCGCGGAGCCCGAAGTCCGCGTCACCGATTCACCGGCTTCACCGGCTTCACCGGCTTCACCGGAGCGAGTGCCCACACACCCGGCGCGAAAGGGCGTCCGGGACCGAAAGGGTGACGGGATCCGGCGTCCCCCGCCAGCACCGTCTCGCAGCAAGTCACCGGTTCCCCGGCCCTCCGTCACCACCACCAGTGCGCGGCCACCAGTGAAGGAGAAACCGACCTCCCGACCCTCCAGCAGCCGGCGCCCTAGCCCGCCGTCGCGGACGGAGACCCCTTCCCCGCGGCCCTCCGCCAGTCCTTCCGGCAGCATCAGCGCCTCTCCCACCAGTAGTGGCTCACCGAGCAGCACGGGAGAAGCCGGTGGCTGAGTGACCCCCGAACCAGAAAGGAGCGGTCACCTTCAGCGGACCGCCTCTGCGGTCCGCTCGGAGCCGCACTCGCCCACCGGGCGTGCGCGAGGGCACCGCGGCCGGCGCTGGCCATCACCACTAGCAACCGCGAAGATCTCCAGCTTGGTCGCGGGCTCGTTCGGAAGCGCCGGCAGCTGGTTGAAGGGGGCGGAAGGCGCGGTCAGGTGCAGCCGAGCGTCGACGACATCCGGCAGTGACGCTGCAGGCGTGCAGTAGGCGAGATGGTCGAGCCACGGGTCGTAATCGTCGGGCGGCTCCATCCCCTCCACCACGCGGTGCCGCCTGCACCGGTGGTCCTCGCGCAGGTCGCAGCGCAACACGATGCGGTCCAGGAGGGTGGAGTCCTGGCTGATCACACGGTCGATCCAGTGCCGGAGCTGGGTTCCAGCGCCCCGGAGACCGAAGTTCGCAAGACGGGAGCAGTAGCGCTGGCTCGCTCGGACAGCGGTCGCCACAGGTCGTTCGTCGTCACGGGTCCACGGTAGAGGTCGGTAGAAGAGTCGGAACGCGTTTTCGTTTCACGGAGGGCTATAGCCCCATACGTCACTCATCACCTCGCGCAGCCCGACCGTCATCTCCCAGAACACGGTGAACGCCGTGACGTACCCGCTGTGGCAGCAGCTTGCCGTCACCGAGGGGCTGCCGGACGAAGCACTGCCCGCGGTGATCGAGGCGCTGTGCACCACTTCGCGTGCCTGCTACGGCGCCGACAACCGCGGGGAGGACTCACGCAAGCATGCCTTCGCGGCCGGGGCCCCTCGCGATCTTGGCCAGGGCGGGCAGCGAAGTGCCCGGCTCGGCCGCCAGCAGCCTTGGGGTGAATCCGGCTCGATGCTACGGCAAGACATGGCAGCCCCGAAGAGTGAAGGCGGTCAAGATCCCGCTCATCCCCCTTCCGCATGTCAAGACCGGCTTTACGGACGATCCGAGGAAGTTTCGAGACAGGTACGTTTCTTGAGTTGTCAGCCCAGTTCCTTGAGAGCCAAACTCATCATGCGGATTTCTAAGCCGCAGGTGCCGGAAAGGTGGCACCGAGAAGCACAAGGGGTGTTTTTCCGACCCGCCCACGGGAGGAACGATGCAGAAGCTCAGCACTGGGATATCCAAACTGCTGGCAGCGGTGGGCGTCGGCGGCCTGTTATTGTTCACCAATTCGGGCACGGTACAGGCGAGCCCGGCGGTTCAACCCTTCACCGAGCAGGTCAGGGCAGCAAATCTCTCCTCCGAGCAGGCGACCGCTCTGCAGTCGGAGGTCGACCGTCACCTGCGGAAGCTGAGCGGGAAGCAAGTCTCTCCCAATGAGATCAAATTCGAAGGGGGGCGAATGCTGGTGGCCGTCCCGGGAGAAAAGTACCCGCGCAATTTTGCGACCGGACAGGGAGCGCAGCCTCTTTATGATCAATGCTACGACGGCCCCTTGTACGCGGGATGGTTCTGTGAGTACGACGACGAGTACTACCAGGGCAGCAAAGTGGAGTGGTATACATGCGAGACGCACACCGACCCGTTTTCCGGGAAAGGGTCGTGGATAAATAACCAGACCCGGGGGACGCGGGCTCGTATGTACGACATATTTGGGAGTCTCATATACACCACCCCGGGTTCTTACAGCAGTGACCCAACAGGGGATTGGACAGATGTACAGAGTGTTGACATCTGCTAAGAGACCGTCCGCAGCTCGGTGACGCGCCGCCGGACTGCCCGCTTCCGGCGAACACCCTCATCCGCGTGCGGGGAGAGCCGGAACGCTTCCCGCGCGCGACCCTTGTTCTTGAACCGCGGGTAGCGTACGTGTTCACCTCGCGCCACCACGGGCACGGCCGCTCCGGCCCGTACACGCCCTTCGGCAGGCCGCCGATACGGGAGTCACCCTTGATCTGGTTCAGGTGCTTCTGGATCTGCGGCTTCGACGGCACCGGAACCCGCACCTTCTTGCGGGCCTCCGCCTCCGGGACCCCTTGGTCCACAAGCGCCTGGACCTCGCGCCGCCACTGCTGGTGCGCGGCCACCTTCATCCCGTGCGCATGATTGAACGCCCACCGCGCCGCACCCGCATGCCGGATCAACGCCTCCACCTGCACGGGAGTGGGATCCAACGCGAACTGGAACGCCCGGAGGACTTCCTGCCGCACTCGCCCACCCCCAACTCACGTGGACTACAACTGGGCTGGATCGTGGAGGGCCCCACCGACAATGCGACCGACCTGCACGTTCACGCCGTGCGCTGCGCTACCGGCGCCGGCGCGGCTACTGTCTCGCAGGCGGCCTTCTGAGCGCGTTCAGCCCGGGCCCGCCGAAGCGCAGCCGCCTCGGTGGCCGCGGCCTGGCGGCGGCGCTGCGCCCGGGTCGCCTCGATCGAGGCCGGCGCATCGTCCGCGACGACGCCGGCTCAGGGAACGCACAGCGGCTCTCCGGCGGGGTCTGTCGCTGCACCGGCGCGGCGGGCACGGCCGGCACAGCGGCCGCCGTGGCGGGCCCGGCCTTCACGGGTGCGGGCGCCAGGACGTGCAGCGTGCGGACGTTCGCGCCGCGCACCCTTCTCATTGGCGGCCGCGACCAGCTTCGCCGCGCTCCAACGCAGCTTCGTGCCGTACGCGGGGGCATCGGGCGCGACGTCCAGGCGGCCGGTGTCCGCGTCGAACGCCACGGCCTGGACGTGACCGGCGAGCTCCGGCGCGGCCGCGGCGAGGATGTCGTCGAACTGCGCGAGGACACTACCGCCGGCGGCCGGGGCGACCATGCCGCGCTCGGTCATCGCCCGCGCATGCGGGGGTGGTCCCGGCTGGTCGGTGGGCGCCGCCGAGGAGGCCCGGTGCCCGACCCCTACCGACGTCGCCACCACCCGAGCCCGACAGGAGCAGGCATCTTGACCAGCGCTAGATTGCTCGCCACAGGTCGAGCTGAGGGCGGGCATGGAGAACTGGGACTTTCGCGAGTGGCAGGCAGCGCTCGGCGCTCTTGACGGCCGCGGAGCGGCGCTGGTGGGTCTGGCAGCTGCTGAACGGATCTCCGGGTGTCTTGGCGATGAGCGTTTCCGTCGACACGGATGTTCGGGGTCCGAGATCGTCACGGAGCTACTGAGCAAGTGCTGGACTGACGCCGCCAATGGGGCGGAGTCGTCCCCAGCTGAGCTCCTAGAGCTAGTTGATGAATTGGCTGATTGGTCCCGCGAGTACACGGAGCTGTCGCTGGCCGATCTGTTCCGTTCGTATGGGACACCGATCGGTGAGGGCGGCGGCGAAGAGAACGAGGATGCTGTCGACTTGGAGGACTTCATGGAGGAGGCGGTTCCCGAGGGCGCCGTGATGGCGCATCTCGACGCTCTGAACGCAGTCTCGGAAGCTGTTGCTGCGTGCACTGGTGGACCCTGGGATGGTGCGCTTCGCTGTCTGCAGACGGCCGCGATGGCTGCAAGGCAGGGCGATCCTCGGCTTCCTGGCCCAGGCGTGGAGCTGCGGCGGCAGTATGAGGATCTTGAGTTCGTCAGGGCCTCCAGCAGCAACGAGCCCGGTCCCGCGGTGGCTGAACTACGGGCTCGTGCCGAGGCGGATGCTCGCGGATGGAAGCAGGCAACTGAGCAGCTCCACCTCCTGCACGACTGATCGAAGACGCCAGGCCCCGCCCTCGCCGGGCAGGCAGCCAACGCGACTACGACGTCAGCCGCTCTCCCGCGCCCGCCCTCGAGTAGCCGGCGCTCGCGCTCACCCAGGAGTCCTCGCCGGGCCGTGCCGGTCACTGCGGTCTGCTCGCCTTAAGAGGTCCTAACAGAAGTTGTTGATCATGTGACTTTCAGTGTGGGTGGTCGTTGGTCTGTTCGTGGGGAAACGTCAGTCGCGGCCGTGGATCGTGTCGGATGAACTGTGGTCGTTCATCGAGCCGTTGCTGCCCGAGCCGGGTCCGAAACTGGTGGAGGGCCGGCCACGGGTCCCGGATCGGCAGGCACTGTGCGGGATCCTGTTCGTGCTGCACACCGGCATCCAGTGGGAGTACCTGCCGCAGGAACTGGGCTTCGGCTCGGGCATGACCTGCTGGCGGCGTCTGGCCGCGTGGAACGAGGCCGGCGTGTGGGACGAATTGCACCTGGTGCTGCTGAGGAAGCTGCGGGCCGCGAAGAAGCTGGACTGGTCGCGGGCGGTGATCGACTCCTCCCACGTGCGGGCGGCCCGGCGCGGCCCAAAAGCGGACCCAGCCCGGTCGACCGCGCACGGCCGGGCAGCAAGCACCACGTCCTCACCGACGGCCAGGGCATCCCGCTCGCTGTGTCGCTGACCGGCGGCAACCGCAACGACGTCACCCAACTCCTGCCCCTGCTCGACAAGGTCCCCGCAGTCGCCGGGACTGTTGGCCGGCCCCGGCGCCGGCCCGATGCGCTCCTCGCCGACCGCGGCTACGACCACGACAAGTACCGGCGCCTGCTCTGGGCCCGTGGCATCCGTCCGGTCATTGCCGAACGTGGCCATCCCTACGGCTCCGGCCTGGGCATCTTCCGGTATGTCGTCGAGAGAACGATCGCTTGGCTGCACGGCTTCCGCCGCCTGCGCATCCGCTGGGAGCGACGCGACGACATCCACGAAGCCTTCCTCGGCCTCGCTACCTGTCTGATCACCCACCGTCACGTCCGACGCCTTTGTTAGGACCTCTA
>NZ_JAINRE010000049.1 GCF_020400595.1 Streptomyces naphthomycinicus
GGTGGCGGTGCGGGGCGGGGCGTTGTTCGTGCCCCGGCTGGCGCGGGTGGTCCCGGCCGGTTCGGCGGAGCCGGTGCTGGATCCCGAGGGCACGGTGCTGATCACCGGTGGTACGGGGTCGTTGGCGGGGTTGCTGGCGCGGCATCTGGTGGTGCGGCACGGGGTGCGGCATCTGGTGCTGGTGAGCCGGCGTGGTCTGGAGGCCGACGGGGCACGGGAGTTGGTGGCCGAGCTGGCGGAGCTGGGTGCTTCGTCGGTGGCGGTGCCCGCGTGCGACGTGACCGACCGGGAGGCGGCGCGGGCGCTGCTGACGGGGCTGGAGGGGCCCCGGCTGACCGCCGTCGTCCACGCCGCCGGTGTCATCGACGCCGGTGTCATCGGCGAGCTGGACCCGGCACGCCTGGCCCGGGTGTTCGCGCCGAAGGTGACGGCCGTCCAGCACCTGGACGAGCTGACCCGTGAACTCGTCCCCGATCTGGACGCGTTCGTCGCCTACTCCTCGGTGTCCGCGGTCTTCCTCGGCGCGGGCACCGGAAGTTACGGTGCCGCCAACGCGGGCATGGACGGCCTGATGGCGCGCCGCCGCGCCGCCGGGTTCCCGGCGCAGTCCCTGGCCTGGGGGCTGTGGGAGCAGACCACCGGCATGGGCGCCGACCTCGACGACCTGTCCCGCAGCCGGATGAACCGGCGGGGCGGTGTGCTGCCGATCGGGCCCGAGGAGGGCCTGCAACTGTTCGACACGGCGCTCGGCAGCGGCCGGACCCTGCTCGTGCCGGTCAAACTCGACCTGCGCGGGCTGCGGGCCGACGCGACCGCCGGAGCCACCGTGCCGCCCCTGCTGCGCGGGCTCGTCCGCGCCGGCCGGCGTGCCGCGCGCGGCAGCGGACGCGAGGGCCGGGACGGGCTGGCCGGACGGCTGGCCGGGCTGGCCCCCGCCGAGCGGGAGGCACTGCTGCTGGACCTGGTCCGCACCCATGTCGCGAACGTCCTCGGGCACGCCGGACCGGACCGGGTCAGGGCGGAGACCGCGTTCAAGGACGCCGGGTTCGACTCCCTCACCTCCGTCGAGCTGCGCAACCGCCTGCGCGAAGCCACGGGCCTGAACCTGCCCGCCACCGCCGTCTTCGACTATCCGACGCCGCTCGCGCTCGCCCGGCATCTGCACGAGGAGTTCGAAGGCGTCACCCCGGCCGCGTCCGCGCAGGTCGCCGTGGCGCACGACCCGGACGAGCCGATCGCCGTCGTGGGCATGGCCTGCCGGCTGCCCGGCGGGGTCGCCGGACCCGAGGACCTGTGGCGCCTGGTCCGCGAGGGCCGCGACGGCGTCACCGGGTTCCCCGCCGACCGCGGCTGGGACCTCGACACGGTCTTCGACGCCGACCCCGAGCACGCCGGCACCTCCTACGTCGGCCAGGGCGGGTTCCTGCACGAGGCACCGCTGTTCGACCCGCTGTTCTTCGGGATCTCGCCGCGCGAGGCGGTGGCCATGGACCCGCAGCAGCGGCTGCTGCTGGAGACCTCCTGGGAGGCGCTGGAGCGGGCCGGGATCGACCCGACCGCGCTCAAGGGCACCGACGTCGGCGTGTTCAGCGGCATCATGGGCGTCGACTACTACTCCGGCGGCGACGTGCCGGAGGAGGTCGGCGGTTTCGCGCTGACCGGCGCGGGAGCCAGCGTGGCGTCCGGCCGGGTGTCGTACGTCTTCGGCTTCGAGGGCCCCGCCGTCACCGTGGACACCGCCTGCTCCTCCTCGCTCGTCGCCCTGCACCTGGCCGCGCAGGCCCTGCGGAGCGGCGAGTGCTCCCTGGCGCTGGCCGGCGGCTCGACGGTGATGGCCGGGCCCGGGATGTTCATGGAGTTCTCCCGGCAGCGGGCGCTGGCCTCCGACGGGCGGTGCAAGTCGTACGCGGACGCCGCCGACGGCACGGGCTGGGCCGAGGGCGCCGGGGTGGTCGTACTGGAACGGCTGTCCGAGGCCCGGCGCAAGGGGCACCCCGTGCTCGCCGTGATCCGCGGCTCGGCCGTCAACCAGGACGGTGCCTCCAACGGCCTCACCGCCCCCAACGGGCCCTCCCAGCAGCGCGTCATCCGCAAGGCGCTCGCCTCCGCCGGACTGACCACCGCCGACGTGGACCTGGTCGAGGGCCACGGCACCGGTACCGTTCTCGGCGACCCCATCGAGGCACAGGCGCTGCTGGCGACCTACGGCAAGGACCGCGATCCGCGACGGCCGCTGTGGCTGGGCTCGCTGAAGTCGAACATCGGACACGCCCAGGCCGCCGCCGGGGTCGCCGGCGTGATCAAGGCCGTACAGGCCCTGCGGCACCGTGAGATGCCCGCCACCCTGCACGTCGACGCCCCCTCCGCCCAGGTCGACTGGTCGGCGGGCGCGGTGGAACTGCTCACCGAGGCCAGGGAGTGGACCGATCCGGGACGGCCGCGGCGGGCCGCCGTGTCCTCGTTCGGGCTCAGCGGCACCAACGCCCACGTCATCCTGGAAGAGGCCCCCGACACCCCGCAGGCGGCCCCGGACGAGGAGACGGAGCGGCCCGCGGGTGTGCTGCCGCTGGTCGTGTCGGCCCGCGGCACCGGCGCGCTCGCCGGACAGGCCGCGCGGCTCGCCGCGTTCCTCGGGGACACCGGCGCCGCGCCCGCCGACGTCGCGGCGGCGCTGACCCGGCGGGCCGTCCTGCCGGATCGTGCCGTGGTGGTGGCCGGCACCCGTGAGGAGGCCCTGGCCGGACTGGGCGCGCTGGCCCGTGGCGAGCACAGCCCCGCCGTGGTGACCGGCAGCCCCGCCGTCTCGGCCGGCGCCGGCAAGGTCGTCTTCGTCTTCCCCGGCCAGGGCGGCCAGTGGGCCGGCATGGGCCGCGAACTGCTGGAGACCTCACCGGTGTTCGCCGAGCGGATCGCCGAGTGCGCCCGCGCGCTGGAGCCCTGGGTGGACTGGAAACTCCAGGACGTGCTCCGCGGCGAGGCACCGGAGGAAGTGCTGCACCGCGCCGACGTCGTCCAGCCGGCCGTGTTCGCCGTGATGGTGGGCCTGGCGGCCGTGTGGGAGTCCGTGGGTGTCGTACCGGACGCGGTGGTGGGCCACTCGCAGGGCGAGATCGCCGCCGCGTGCGTGGCCGGAGCGCTGCCCCTGCCGGACGCCGCACGGCTCGTGGCCCTGCGCTCCCAGGTGATCGCCGAGCGGATGTCCGGGCACGGCGGCATGGTCGCCGTGGCCCTGCCCGAGGCCGAGGCGGCCGCCGCCGTCGAACCCTGGGCCGGACGCGTCCAGGTGTCCGCGGTCAACGGCCCCTCCTCGGTCGTCGTGGCCGGCGACGCCGACGTGCTGGACGAGGTCGTCGAGACGCTGTCGGCCCAGGGCGTGCGGGCCCGGCGGATCGCGGCCGACTTCGCCTCCCACACCTCGCACGTGGAGGCGGTGCGCGAGCCGCTCGCCAAGGCGTTCGCCGACGTCCGCACCCAGGCCCCCGTCATCCCCCTCCACTCCACCGTCACCGGCGAACGCGTCACCGGCGCCGGCGTCCTGGACGCCGACTACTGGTACCGCAACATGCGCCGGCAGGTGCGGTTCGGGCCCGTCGTCGCCGACCTGATGGCCTCCGGGCACACCGTGTTCGTGGAGGTCGGCGCCCATCCGGTGCTGGCCCCGGCGATCGGCGAGACCGCCGACGGCGCCGACGTGCTGGTCACCGGCACCCTGCGCCGCGACGACGGCGGCCCCCGCCGGCTGCTGACCGCCATGGCCGAACTGTTCGTCAAGGGCGTCCCCGTGGACTGGACCGGTGTCCTGCCGGCCGCCGCCCGCCCCGCCGACCTGCCCACCTACGCCTTCGACCACCAGCACTACTGGCTGCCCGCCCCGGCCGCCGGGGGCGACGCCGCCTCGCTGGGCCTGGCCGGCGCCGGGCACCCCCTCATCGGGGCGGTCGTCGAGGTCCCCGACACCGGCGGCGTGCTGTGCACCTCCCGGCTGTCGCTGCGCACCCACCCCTGGCTCGCCGACCACGCCGTCGGCGACGTCGTCCTGCTGCCCGGCACCGGACTGGTGGAACTCGCCGTCCGCGCGGGCGACGAGGCCGGCTGCTCCACCCTCGACGAACTCGTCATCGAGGCCCCGCTGATCCTGCCCGCACAGGGCGGCGTCCGCGTCCAGGTCGCCGTCGGCGGCCCCGACGACAACGGTGCCCGCACCGTCACCGTCCACTCCACGCCCGACGGGGCGGCCGGCGCCGACGGCTGGACCCGGCACGCCACCGGCGTCCTCACCCCGGCCCCCCGCGCCCGCGCCACGCACCCCGACCTCACCACCTGGCCGCCCCCCGGCGCCGAACGCGTCGAGGTGACCGCGGAGGACTTCTACGCCGGACTGCGTGACCACGACTACCACTACGGGCCCGTCTTCCGCGGTCTGCGCGCGGTGTGGCGGCGCGGCGAAGAACTCTTCGCCGAGATCGCCCTCCCGGAACAGGAGCACGAGGCCGCCACGGAGTACGGTCTGCATCCCGCGCTCCTCGACGCCGCCCTGCACACCAAGGCGTTCCTGAGCACCGGCGAGCACCGCACGATGCTGCCCTTCGCGTGGAACGGGCTCACCCTGCACGCCTCCGGTGCCGCGTCGCTGCGGATCCGGGTCGCCCGGCCCGCCCCGGACGCGCTGTCCCTGGAAGCGGCCGACGAGACCGGCAGCCCGGTCCTCAGCGCGGACTCGCTGGTGTTCCGCCCGGTCGCACCGGAACAGCTGCGCGCCACGGGCGGCGCCGACATGCTCTTCGGTGTCGACTGGGTCCCGCTGGCCCGGCCCGAGAACCCGGACGCACCGGCCTGGCTGCGGCTGTCCACTGCGGAGGAGGTGGCGACGCTCGCCGAGGACGCCCCGGAGGGCACCGAGCTGCCCGCGGCGGTCGTCCTCGACGCCACGACGACCGGCCCGGACGACACCCCGCTCGCCGTGACGGACCGCACCCTGGAGGTCGTCCAGACCTGGCTCGCCGGCGGCGGCCTGGAGGACACCCGGCTGGTCGTGCTCACCCGGGGCGCGGTGCCCGCGGGCGGCGACGCGGCGGTCACCGATCCGGGCGGCGCGGCCGTCTGGGGACTGATCCGCGCCGCACAGGCCGAGAACCCGGACCAGATCGTCCTGCTCGACACCGACACCGACACCGACACCGACGCCGATGCCGGCACGGGCAACGAAGACATCGGGGCGCTGCTCGGTTCGGTGCTGGCCAGTGGTGAGCCGCAGGTGGCGGTGCGGGGCGGGGCGTTGTTCGTGCCCCGGCTGGCGCGGGTGGTCCCGGCCGGTTCGGCGGAGCCGGTGCTGGATCCCGAGGGCACGGTGCTGATCACCGGTGGTACGGGGTCGTTGGCGGGGTTGCTGGCGCGGCATCTGGTGGTGCGGCACGGGGTGCGGCATCTGGTGCTGGTGAGCCGGCGTGGTCTGGAGGCCGACGGGGCACGGGAGTTGGTGGCCGAGCTGGCGGAGCTGGGTGCTTCGTCGGTGGCGGTGCCCGCGTGCGACGTGACCGACCGGGAGGCGGCGCGGGCGCTGCTGACGGGGCTGGAGGGGCCCCGGCTGACCGCCGTCGTCCACGCCGCCGGCCTGTACGACGCGGGCGTCGTCGGCGAGGTCGAACCCGAGCGCCTGGCCCGGGTGTTCGCGCCGAAGGTGACGGCCGTCCAGCACCTGGACGAGCTGACCCGTGAACTCGCCCCGGACCTGGACGCGTTCGTCGCCTACTCCTCGGTGTCCGCGGTCTTCCTCGGCGCGGGTACCGGCAGTTACGGTGCCGCCAACGCGGGCATGGACGGCCTGATGGCGCGCCGCCGCGCCGCCGGGTTCCCGGCGCAGTCCCTGGCCTGGGGGCTGTGGGAGCAGACCACCGGCATGGCGGCCCGCACCGACGAACTCTCCCGCGGCCGGCTCAGCCGCCGAGGCGGCGTGCTCTCCATGACACCCGAAGACGGCATCGGGCTGTTCGACGCGGCCCTGGGCAGCGACCGGACCCTGCTCGTACCGGCCAGACTGGACCTGCGGGGCCTGCGCGCCGACGCCGCCGCCGGGGCCACCGTGCCGCCCCTGCTGCGCGGGCTCGTCCGCGCCGGCCGCCAGTCCGCACGGGCCGCCGTCACCGGGGACGAGCGGCGCCGGCTGGCCGAACAGCTGGCCGCACTGCCGGCGGGGGAGCGGGCCGAGGCCCTGCTGGAACTGGTCCGCACCCAGGTGGCCGTCGTCCTCGGCTACGCCGCCGGCCACCAGGTCGACGCCGACCAGGGCCTGTTCGAGATCGGCTTCGACTCGCTCACCGCCCTGGAACTGCGCAACCGGCTCAGCGAGCTGACCGGCACCAAGCTCGGCGCGGGACTCGTCTTCGACCATCCGACCCCCGTGCTGATCGTCGCCCATCTGACCGAGCGCATGTACGGCGAGGACGCGACCGGGCCCGTGGCCCTCTCCGTCTGAGGCGTCCACCCACCCCACCCATCCGAAGGGAGCAGACGACCCCCATGTTCGACGTGGATGCCTACCTCCGCCGCATCGGCTGGACCGGCGAGACGCCGCGGCCAGACCTGGACACCCTGCGCACGCTGCACAAACAGCACCTGATGGCACTGCCGTACAACGTCGCCGGGCAGGGCTTCGCCGACGGCGTCCACCTCGTGGACGTCGACGAGGACGAGGTGTTCCGCACCGGCGTCATGGAAGGCCAGGGCGGCACCTGCTTCCAGCTCAACCGGCTCTTCCTCCGGCTCCTGACCGCACTGGGCTACGAGGTGTCGCTGCTGGCCGCCAGCACCGCCGAGGGCCGGGAGAACTTCGGCACCGAGATCGAGCACATGTTCATCCGGGCCGTCCTCGACGGCGAGGAATGGCTCGTCGACGTCGGCTACCCCGGCCCGTCCTACCTGGAACCCCTGCGCGTCAGCGACGAGGTGCAGACCCAGTACGGCTGCCAGTTCCGGCTCGTCCGCAAGGACGACGGCGCGATCGCCCTGCAACGGCGCGGGCGCGTCACCCGGTGGGGCACCGTCTACACCTTCCGGCTCCAGGCCCGCCAGTGGCACGACTGGAAGGAACTGGAGGACCGGGCCCGCGCCCACCACGCCACCGCGTCCCAGGACGACGGCCAGGGCACCCTGTGCGGCCGGACCTTCGACAACGGCCAGGCCGTGCTCAAGGGCCGCCGCTACCTGGTCGTCCGGGACGGACGCGAACGCGTCCGCACCGTCGTGGACGACGAGGAACACAACAGGCTCGTCACCGCGCTCCTCAGCGGCGACCTCGGCTCCGGCGACCTCACGTGACCCGGCGGCAGACCAACCGATCCATCCGCACCAGCAACCGTTCGAAAGGACATTCCATGGCTAACAACTCGGCCGACGTCGTCATCATCGGTGGAGGACCGGCCGGCGCGGTGAGCGCCTACGTACTGGCCCGGCAGGGCCACTCCGTGGTGCTCCTGGAGCGCGAGGAGAACCCTCGCTTCCACATCGGCGAGTCGCTGCTGCCGTACATGATGGGCCTGTTCGACCAGATCGGCATCCGGGAGTCGGTGGAGACCAAGGGCTACGTCCCGAAGTTCGGCGGTGAGTTCATCGACCCCACCGAGAAGAAGTTCTTCTCCGGGGTCTTCCGGGCCGACTTCGGCAAGCAGGGCGAAGGCCGCTACGACCGGGCGTTCCAGGTCGAGCGGGCCAAGTTCGACCGCATGCTCGTCGACGAGGCCGGCAAGGCCGGCGCCCAGATCCACTTCGGCGCCGCCGTGGGCGAACTCCTGATGGAGGGCGACCGCATGGTCGGCGTCCGCTACACCAAGGACGGCGAGGAGCACGAGGTCCGCGCCCAGTACGTCGTCGACGCCAGTGGGCGCTCCGGGCGCATCGCCAACAAGTTCGGGCTGCGCAAGACGCTGGACAAGCTCCGCATGGTCGCCGTGTTCCGGCACTACGAGGGCCTGGACGAGAAGCACAACCTCGGTGTCGAGGGCGACATCCAGGTCGGCGCGCACGCCGACGGCTGGGTGTGGGCCATCCCGCTGTCCAAGGACGTCATCAGCGTCGGCACCGTCATGCCCCGCGACGCGTTCCGCGCCTCCACCCCGGAGAAGGTGTTCGAGGAGCACCTCGCCCGGGTCCCGCGCATCACCGCCCGGCTGACCGGCACCCGCCCCACCATGGACCTCAAGGTCGAGACCGACTACTGCTACCACACCGACACCGTCACCGGCCCCGGCTGGCTCATGGTCGGCGACGCGGGCTGCTTCGGCGACCCGATGTTCTCCGGCGGCGTCCTCGTCGCCTCGGCCACCGCCGTCCGCGCCGCCGAGACCCTGAGCGCGGCCCTGAAGAACCCGCAGGACGCGGACCGGCTGATCGACGAGTACGCCAACTTCTTCAAGACCGGCTACGACACCTACATCCGGCTCATCCACGCCTTCTACGACGGTGAGCTGGTCGCGGTCGCCGCCGACGCCGGCCGCACCACCGACCGCGAGGCGCTGGAGCGCTACCTGATCCGGCTGATCGGCGGCGACTTCTGGAGCGAGCACAACGCGGTCGCCCAGGAGATGCGCCGGCGGACCGAATGGGACACCTTCGCCCCGTTCCAGCGGGTCTTCGGCTGCCCGTCCTACCCGCACCTGGACGAGCAGGACCGCAAGGAACGCGCCGAGTCCCGCATCCGCCGGGTGACCGCCGGCCAGTAGCCCCCCGGGGCAAGGGGCCCGTCTGCCGGATCCAGCCGCAGGCACCGGACGCCAGGAGGCGGACGGTCGCCCGGAGCGACCCGATCCGGAAGGAACGCCCCAGCACGCCACGGAGCCCCGGCCGCGCGGTGAGCCGCCGGCCGGGCTCCGGGCGACCGACCGAGTCCGCGCGCTAGCGAACAAGGTGAAGCGGAAGTGACAAGAAAAGTCCCGGTGCGCTTCGGCGACCGGTCCTATGAGGTGCTCATCGGCCCCGGAGTGCGCTCCGCCCTGCCCGGGATCATCGACAAGCTCGGTGCCCGGCGCGTCGCGGTGGTCTCGGCCCGCCCCGACGAGTGGGTGCCCGAAACCGGCGTGGAGACACTGCTGCTGCCCGCCCGGGACGGTGAGCCGGACAAGAACCTCGCCACGGTGGAGGCCCTGTGCGCCGCGTTCGTGCGGTTCGGGCTGACCCGCTCCGACGCCGTCGTCTCCGTCGGCGGCGGCACCACCACCGACGTCGTGGGCCTCGCCGCCGCGCTCTACCACCGCGGGGTGCCGGTCGTGCACCTGCCGACCACCCTGCTCGCCCAGGTCGACGCCAGCGTCGGCGGCAAGACCGCCGTCAACCTGCCCGAGGGCAAGAACCTGGTGGGCGCCTACTGGCAGCCCGCCGCCGTCCTGTGCGACACCGACTACCTGACCACCCTGCCGCCCCGCGAGCTCCTCAACGGGCTCGGGGAGATCGCCCGCTGCCACTTCATCGGCGCCCCCGGCCTGCACGGACTGCCGCTCGCGGAACAGATCGCGGCCAGTGTGACGCTCAAGGCGGGCATCGTCTCCGCCGACGAACGCGACACCGGTCTGCGCCATCTGCTCAACTACGGCCACACCCTGGGCCACGCCCTGGAGACGGCGACCGGCTTCGCCCTCCGGCACGGCGAGGGCGTCGCCGTCGGCACCGTCTTCGCGGGCCTGCTCGCCGGCACCCTCGGCCGGATCACCCCCGACCGGGCCGACGAACACCGGCGGGTGGTCGCCTCCTACGGACTGCCCACCGCCCTGCCCGACGACGCCGAACCCGGCACCCTCATCGAGCTGATGCGCCGGGACAAGAAGGCACGCTCCGGCCTCACCTTCGTCCTGGACGGCCCGGCCGGCGCCGAACTCGTCGCCGACGTGCCCGAGCGGGCCGTCGCGGAGGCCCTGGCCCGGATGGAGCGCGCCCCCCTCGACCGGCTCGTCGCCCCCGCCCCCGCCCCGGCCGGGGCCGCGGGAACGGAGGCGGCGGTGACATGACGTACACACCACGGTGGCCGCCCGGCACCCCGGGGCGGATCCGGCGGCGGGCGGTCGAGCGCACACTCGCCGACCGGCTCGAAGCGGCCCTGGCCAGGCCGGCCGCACAACAGCCCGGCTGGCCGGACCCCGCCCGGGCCCGGGCCGTGGTCCACCGGCTGACCGCCGGCGAACCCCTCGTCACCCCCGCCGAGACCCGGCGGCTGCTCGACCGGCTCGCGGCCGTCGCCCGCGGCGAAGCCCTCCTGTTGCAGTCCGGCGACTGCGCGGAGACCTTCGCCGACAGCACCGAGCCGCACCTGCGGGCCAACCTCGGGCTGCTCCGCCGGATGGCGCTGGTCCTCACCCACGCCGCCGGCCTGCCCGTGGTCACGGTGGCGCGCGCCGCCGGACAGTACGCCAAGCCCCGCTCCGCCGACGTCGACACCGACGGACTGCCCGTCTACCGGGGCGACATCATCAACTCCGGCGAAGCCACCCACGCCGCCCGCACACCCGACCCGGAACGCATGATCCGGGCCCACACCCACGCCCGGGAGGCGATGGCCGTAGTCCGCCGCCTCGCCCACGAGGACCTCGCCGACGCGCACGCCCTGCACGAGGAGAACCGGCACTTCGTCAGCACCGCCCCCGGCGGCCACCCGCACCGGGCGCGGGCCGCGGAGATCGGCCGCGGACTGCGCTTCATGACCGGCATCGGCGCCCCCGCCCCGCGGCTCGGCGAGATCTGGACCAGCCACGAGGCGCTGCTGCTGGACTACGAACGCACCCTGCTCTGGGTCGACGGCGACGGCCCCGAACCCCGGCTGTCCAGCGGGCTCGCCCACTTCCTGTGGATCGGGGAGCGCACCCGGCGGCCCGACGGCGCGCACATCGCCTTCGCCGAACTGCTCGCCAACCCCATCGGCGTGAAGATCGGCCCCGCCACCACCCCCGAACAGGCCGTGGAGTACGTACGCCGCCTCGACCCGCACGGTGTGCCGGGACGGGTCACCCTGATCAGCCGGATGGGCCACGACCGGGTACGGGAGGTGCTCCCGCCGATCGTGGAGAAGGTCACCGCCTCCGGCCGCCAGGTGATCTGGCAGTGCGACCCCATGCACGGCAACTCCCGTACCACCGCCTCCGGTTACAAGACGCGGCACTACGAGCACATCCTCGACGAGATCACCGGCTTCCTCCAGGTGCACCGCGCCCTCGGCACCCACCCGGGCGGCCTGCACCTGGAGGCCACCGGCGAGGACGTCACCGAGTGCGTCGGCGGCGCCGGCGGGCTGTCCGAGGCGGACCTGCCCGCCCGTTACCGCACCGCCTGCGACCCCCGCCTCAACGCCGAACAGTCCATGGAACTCGCCTTCACCGTCGCGGAGATGTTCGCGGCCGGGACGACGCGCACCACGGAGGCGCCACGATGAACGACACCGCCGACACCGCCGACACCGCCGACACCGCCGGCACCCCCACCGGACCGGCCCCCGGCCCCCCACAGCCGCCGGTCACCCCCGCGGAGCCGGCGCCCGGTACGGCACAGCCGCCGGTCACCCCCGCCGCACCGGCGGCCGGTACCGACGCCCCCCGGCAGATCCTGGTCAGCGGGACCACCCGGCTCTACGCCGTGCTCGGCGACCCGGTCGGGCAGGTCCAGTCGCCGGGACTGCTCAACCCGCTCTTCGCCCGCCTCGGCATCGACGCGGTGCTGGTCCCGGTCCATGCGCGCCCCGAGGACCTGGAGACGGTCGTCCGGGGGCTCCAGCGGGCCGGCAACCTCGACGGACTGTTCGTCACCGTCCCGCACAAGACGGCCGCCGCCCTGCTCGCCGACCGGCGCAGCACCACCGTCGAGATCACCGGCAGCGCCAACGCGCTCCGGCGCGAGCCCGACGGCAGCTGGCTCGCCGAGAACTTCGACGGCTCCGGCTTCGTGGCCGGCCTCACGCAGGCCGGCCACCAGCCGAAGGGCGCCCGGGTCGCCCTGGCCGGCGCGGGCGGCGCCGGCAGCGCCATCGCGGCGGCCCTGCTCGACGCCGGAGTGGACCGCCTGACCATCACCGACCCCCACACCGCGCGGCTGACCACCCTCGTCGACCGGCTGGCCGCCCACTGGCCCGGCCGCGTCCACACCGCCGCCCGGCCGCCCCTGGCCGACAGCGACATCGCCGTCAACGCCACCCCGCTCGGCCTGCGCCCGGACGATCCCCTGCCCTTCCCGCCCCACGCGCTGCCGTCCGGCGCCGTCGTGGCCGACATCGTGATGAAGCCCCGCGACACCCGGCTGCTGCGGGAGGCCGCCGCACACGGGCTCCACGTGCACCACGGAAGCCACATGCTCACCGGCCAGATCGACTCCTACCGAGCCTTCTTCGGACTGCACGCGTCCTAGGCCGGCCGACTACCAGACCGAGGGATGGGAGCCCGGCACGCCGCGTCCTAGTCTGAGGACGGCCAGCACTGCGCGAACCGTCCGGACCGGCTCTGCCGCCCCCTTCGCCTCCCTCGCCCGCTCACCCTCGCCCAGCCCGTCCCCGACGGAGATTTGGAGAACCATGAACGCGCGACCGGCACCGGAATTCCCGAAGTGGCCGCAGTACGACGACGACGAGCGGACCGGACTGATCCGGGCCCTGGAGCAGGGCCAGTGGTGGCGCATGGGCGGGGAGGAAGTCGACTCCTTCGAGCGTGAGTTCGCCGACTTCCACGGCGCTCCGCACGCCCTGGCCGTCACCAACGGCACCCACGCCCTGGAGCTCGCCCTCCAGGTGATGGGCGTCGGGCCGGGCAGCGAGGTCATCGTGCCGGCCTTCACCTTCATCTCCTCCTCGCAGGCCGCCCAGCGCATCGGCGCGGTCGCCGTCCCCGTGGACGTCGACCCCGACACGTACAACATCGACGTCGCCGCCGCGGCGAGCGCCGTCACCCCGCGCACCCGGGCGATCATGCCCGTGCACATGGCCGGTCTCCTGGCCGACATGGACGCCCTCGGCAAGCTCTCCGCCGACACCGGTGTGCCGATCCTCCAGGACGCGGCCCACGCCCAGGGCGCCCGCTGGCAGGGCAAGCGGGTCGGCGAACTCGGCTCGGTCGCCGCGTTCTCCTTCCAGAACGGCAAGCTGATGACGGCCGGCGAGGGCGGCGCCGTCATCTTCCCCGAGAGCGACCTGTACGAGTCGGCGTTCCTGCGCCACAGCTGCGGCCGGCCGCGCACCGACCGCCGCTACCTGCACGCGGTCGCCGGCACCAACATGCGGCTCAACGAGTTCTCCGCCGCCGTGCTGCGCGCCCAGCTGCGCCGTCTGCCCGCCCAGACCGAGCTGCGCGACAAGCGCTGGGCACTGCTGTCCCGGCTGCTCGGCGCCATCGACGGCGTCGTGCCGCAGGGCAGCGACGTCCGCGCCGACCAGAACACGCACTACATGGCGATGTTCCGCGTCCCCGGCATCTCCGAGGAGGACCGCAACGCCCTGGTCGACCGGCTGGTCGACGCCGGGCTGCCCGCGTTCGCCGCGTTCCGCGCGATCTACCGCACCGACGCCTTCTGGGAGGTCGGCGCCCCCGACGAGACCGTCGAGCAGATCGCCGAGCGCTGCCCGAACACCGAGGCCATCAGCAGCGACTGCGTCTGGCTGCACCACCGGGTGCTCCTCGCCGGCGAGCAGGATCTGGAGATCACGGCCGAGATCGTCGCGGACGCAGTGGCCGCCATATGAGCGTGCGGGCCGCCGTGGTGGGGCTCGGCTGGGCGGGGCGGGAGCTGTGGCTGCCCCGGCTGCGGTCCCACCCGGACTTCGACCTGGTCGCCGCCGTCGACCCCGACCCCGCCGCCCGGGCGGACGTCGGGGCGGCGACGGGCACACCCGTCCACGCGGAACCGGACGCGCTCGACGCCCGGTCCGTCGACCTCGCCGTCGTCGCCGTACCCAACCATCTGCACACCACCGTCGCCGCCCGCCTGCTCGGCCGGGGCGTGAACGTCTTCCTGGAGAAGCCGGTGTGCCTGTCCGGCGCCGAGGCCGACACCCTCGCGGCGGCCGAGCGGGACGGCGGCGTGCTGCTGGCCGGCAGCGCCGCCCGGCACCGCGCCGACGTACGCGAACTGACCGCGATCCTGCCCGAACTGGGCCGGGTCCGGCACGTCGACCTGGCCTGGATACGGGCCCGCGGCGTGCCGCAGGCAGGCGGCTGGTTCACCCGCCGCAGCGAGGCGGGCGGCGGCGCCCTGGTCGACCTCGGCTGGCATCTCGTGGACACCCTGACCGCGCTGCTCGGCCCGTCCCCGGTCCGGCAGGCCGTCGGCGCCACCTCGGACGACTTCCTGAACGCCGGAGAATGGTCGGCGGCCTGGCGCCGCGAGGAGACCGCCGCCGCGCCGACCGGCGACGTCGAGGACACCGCCCGCGGTTTCCTGCTCCGCGAGGACGGCGTCTCCGTGTCCCTGCGGGCCAGCTGGGCCTCGCACGAGGCACGGGACCTCTCCCTGATCCGGATCGAGGGCAGCGCCGGCACCGCCGAACTGCGCTGCACCTTCGGCTTCAGCCCCAACCGTCAGCCCGAGTCGGTCCTGACCCTCACCCGCGAGGGCACCACCCGCCGGCTGCCGGTCCCCGCCGAACCCGTCGGCGCGGAGTACGGGCGGCAGCTGGACGGTGTGCCGGCCCTCCTCGCCGACCCGGCCGGCCGGGGCCGGGCCATCGCCGAGGCCCGGACCACCGTACGGCTCATGGAGCGCATCTACGCCTCCGCGCGGGCCGACCGCGACAGGCCGGGCGAGCCCGTGTACCAGCAGACCACGAGCAGATGAGGACCCCATGACAGTCCACTCGACCGACCGGCCCGTCGTACCGGCCGGCCTTCTGACGACACCCCGGCGGGCGGTCGTCTTCGACCTGGACGGGGTGATCGTCGACAGCTTCGCGGTCATGCGGGAGGCCTTCGCGGTCGCCTACGCGGAGGTCGTCGGCGACGGCCCGGCCCCGTTCGAGGAGTACGTGCGCCACCAGGGACGCTACTTCCCCGACATCATGCGGATCATGGGGCTGCCGCCGGAGATGGAGGAGCCCTTCGTCCGCGAGAGCTACCGGCTCGCCCATCGCGTGGAGGTCTTCGACGGCGTCCTCGAACTCCTGCTGACCCTGCGGGTGCGCGGCCTGCGGCTGGCCGTGGCCACCGGCAAGGCCGGGGACCGCGCCCGCTCCCTGCTCGACGGACTCGGCCTGCTGCCGTTCTTCGCGCACGTCATCGGCTCCGACGAGGTGCCCCGGCCCAAGCCCGCGCCCGACATCGTCCAGCGCGCGCTGGAACTGCTGGACGTGCCGCCCGAGCAGGCCATCATGATCGGCGACGCGCCCACCGACCTGGCCAGCGCCCGCGACGCCGGCGTCGCCTCGGCCGCCGCCCTCTGGGTCGGCCCCGACGAGGAGGAACTGCTCGCCGCGAAGCCCGACGCGGTCCTGCGCCGGCCCAGCGACCTGCTCGCGCTGTGCCCCGCCGTACCGGGCGACTGAGCGTGCGCGCATCCCGGGACCAGCAGCCCGGCGCCGTGACGGCGCCGGGCTGTCTCGGCGTCGACGTCGGCGGCACGAAGGTCGCCTTCCGGGCCGAGGCCGCGGACGGCCGGACCGAGGAGTCGTCCTTCACCTGGGGTCCCCACCGGGACGCCGGCCGCGACCTCGCCGACCTCGCCGCACATCTGACGGCCTTCCCCGCACTCACGGACGTACGGGCCGTCGGGGTGGCCATGCCCGCCACCGTCGGTCCCGGCGAACGGATCACCGCCTGGCCCAGCCGACCCGCGTGGACCGGCCTCGCGCTGGGCCCCGCCCTGCGCGAGCTGTTCCCCGGGGCGGCGGTCGCCTGGGCGGACGACGGCGACCTCGGTGCCCTCGCCGAGTCGCACGCGGCGGACTGCCCCCACCTGCTCTACGTCGGCGTCGGCACCGGCGTGGGCGGCGGACTCGTGCTGAACGGCGCCTTGTGCCCCGGCCCCGCCCGGGGCTCCTTCGAGATCGGGCACCTCGTGGTCGACCAGGACGGACCCGAGTGCGTCTGCGGCCGGCGCGGCTGCCTCCAGGCGACCGCCTCCGGCCCGGCCACCCTCGCCCACGCCGCCGGCCTGCGCGGCGCCCCCGTCACCTTCGACGACCTACGGGCCGGTCTGCGCGACCGCCTCCCCTGGGCCGTCGCCGCACTGGACCGGACCGCCCGCGCCCTCGCGACGGCCATCGCGAGCGTCAGCGAACTCCTCCACCCCGAACGCGCCCTGCTCGGCGGGGGTTTCGCCGCGGGCGTCCCGGGCCTGCTGGACGCCGTGGCCGCCCATCTGACGACCCTCGCCCGCCCCGGCCACCCCACCCCGCCCCTCGCCCCCGCCCGCCTGGGCGGCCTGTCGTCCCTGCGGGGAGCGCTCCTCCTCGCCCGACAGCTCTGAGCCTGTTCTCCGCCCTCCGAGCCGTCAGTCCGACAGGGCAGCCGCGAACACCTCGCGGTGGGCCGCCAGCCAGCTCTGGACGCGGTCCCAGCGCTGCCAACCACCGCGCTCGGACAGCGCCTGGGTGTAGACGGGGTCGCCGTCGGCCACGCGGCCGGCGACGAAGGCCCGGCAGGCCGCGGTGGCCTGTTCGATGACGTCGGGCAGTTCAGCACGCTCCGGTGGGGTGAGGCCGTAGCCGTCGGCGAGGATCCGCAGTCGCGCCGGGGCGTCCAGACCCCTGGGATGGAGAGCCGCCGCGGACACGGGATCGAGCAGGGGAACCCAGTAGCGGGCGGTCATGGCGACGTCCCACACCGCTCGGCCGGGGGCCGCCAGGTCGAAATCGATCAGGGCCACGGCACGGCCGTCGCGGAAGACGACGTTCTCCGGGCACACGTCGTTGTGGCACAGCATCGTTCCTCCCTCCGGGTCGGCCAGGGACCGGGGCCACTCGACGCCCGCGTCGACCTCGACGGCCGCGCCGGCGTCGTGCAGGCGCCGCAGCAGGTTTCCCACCGATCGCAACGCGGTCTCGGTCATCACCCAGCCCGGATACGGCGGCAGAGCGACGTCGCCGGGGATGAAGGTCAGCCGTTCTCGTCCGTCCGCGGTGAGGCCGACCGGCCTCGGAGCCGCGTCGAACCCGTGCTCCGCGAGGGCGAGGAGATGGGCGTGGAGCGCGCGTGCGGTGCGCGGCGCCGGGCGTTCCACCAGGTCGCCGTGGCGGAAGACCGCGCCCGCGTTCAGCATGCCGCCGACCAGGGCTTCGCCCTCCGCCTTCTCGCCCTCAGCCGCCATGCCGATCACGCTACCGCCGGGGCGGCCGGGTGGGGGGCGGTTCGAGCGCAGGGGTGGTTCGGCTGCCCGACCGCGTCCGGGGGTGAACTGTTCGAGCGCAGGCTGCCCGACCGCGTCCGGGGCGAGCTGTTCGAGCGCAGGCTGCCCGACCGCGTCCGGGGGTGAACTGTTCGAGCGCAGGCTGCCCGACCGCGTCCGGGGCGAGCTGTTCGAGCGGTACCGACGCGTCGCCGGGTGCGGACGGGCCGGTGCGGACACCGGGGGAACCGACTCCGGTGGCCCGCGGCCGGACGGGCGCCCGCCGCGTGCTCCGGCTTCCGCGTACCGGGACCGGCCGGGGAGGGGACCGGTGACCGGCCCGGCTCCGCCCGGCGGCCGCGCCGTGCCCTTCCGCTCAGCCGGCGCGGACCGCGGCGGCCGGTGCCGGCGCGGTCAGCCGGGTGCGCAGGTCGTCCACGAGCGCGGTCACCCCGGCCGGCCCGGCCGCCGCGCCGAAGACGTGATAGTCCGGGCGCACCAGCAGCGCGGTCACGCCGTACCGGTCGAGATACCCGCGCAGCACCCCGTCCGCGTCCACCGCGCTCTCCACCCCCTCCGGGCCGTCCGTGCGGCCCGCGCCCTCCGTGCCGTCCGCGTTCTCCGTGCCCTCGTACGACGCGGGAACCGGTCGCAGGCGCAGCACCGTGGCGCCGAGGTCCCGCAGGAACGACAGCCGGTCCGGGGGCAGGTCCAACTCCGCCTCGGCCTTGGTGAACAGGACGAAACCACGGGCCACCGGATCCTCCAGCGACTCCGCACCGGACGGCCGCAGCAGCCGGGCGTGCGGCAGGACCTCACCGGCCGGCGGCACCCGGGTCTCCTCGTCGGCGCCGGCCGGCCGGTGCAGCAGCCCGCGGGTGATCGGCCGCGCCGGATCCGGCCGGCCCGGCCCCCGCCCGCGGCGGTTCGCCAGCACGGTCGCGTCACGCTCCTTGGCAGCCGCCGGATCCGTCACACAGATCAGCCGTCCGAGCTGCACCGACGCCAGGATCGACTCCCGCACCTGCGCCCGGCGCTCCTCCGTGTAGGTGTCGAGGAGGGACTCCGGTGCGGCCCCGCGCAGGATCAGGTCCAGCCGCCACGCCAGGCCGACCACGTCCCGCACGCCCGAGCACATGCCCTGCCCCGCGAACGGCGGCATCAGATGGGCGGCGTCGCCGGCCAGCAGCACATGCCCCGCCCGCCAGTCGTCGGCCCACCGCGCCTGGAAGATGTACGTGGTGCTGCGCAGCAGCCGGGCGGTGTCCGGGGTGACGCCGAAGGGCGCCAGCAGCCGCCACGCGGTCTCCTCCCGGTTCAGGTCGGCCGCCCGCTCGCCCGGCAGCCGCATGAACTCCCAGCGCCGGTGCCCCGGCCCGCTCCCGACCAGCGTGGTGGGCCGGGCCGGATCGCAGAGCTGCACATTGGTCGGCACGAAGTCCCGCGGCTCGCGCAGCTCCACGTCGCACAGCAGCCACTCGTAGGAGAACCCGAGATCGGTGACCGGCACGCCCATCCGGTCCCGTACGAAGCTGTTGGCGCCGTCGCAGCCCACCACCCATCGCGCCGCGAACGTCTCTGCCGTGCCCTCCTCGTCCTCGGCGGTCACCGTCACCCCCGCCGGGCCGTCGGCGACGTCCACGACCCGTCGGTCGCGCAGCACCCTGATTCCCGGCAGCTCCGCGGCACGGGCGGCGAGCAGCTCCTCCAGCGCCGGCTGGTGCATCGTGTTGGCGTCCGGCCAGCCGTACGGGCCCTCGGTGGTGAACTCGATGTCCAGCAGCGTCTCACCGTCCGCCGTGCGCCACTGGTAGCCGGTGCCCGGTTCGGTGATCCGGCCCAGCTCCCCGCCCACGCCGGTACCGGCCAGCAGCCGGGCGGTCTCCCCGTCGAAACTCGTCGCCCGGGGCAGCGTGTACGGTCGCCGGCGGCGTTCGAGGACGGTCACCCGCCAGCCGCGCTGGGCCAGCAGCACGGACAGCACCGAGCCGACGGGCCCGTAGCCGACGACGAGTACGTCCGTCTCCGGTCCTGTCTGCGGTGAACTGCCGGACGCCGGCGCGCCGTTCGGTGACACATCGGACATGGGAACCCCTTCGGTGCTTCCTGGTTGACGGGTCCTGCTCGGGTGGCTCGGGGTGAGCGTAAGGGCCCCGCGACCGGCTCCGGCGGGAATCCGGCCCGGGCTATCAGGTTGAGGGATACCGGCCCCCGACCGGCTCGGCCTAATCTGCCGAAGTCCCGTACCAGACGCTGATTTCCGACGTGAAAGCGAGCCATTCGGCATGCCCGGAGCAACGGCACAGTTCGAGAAGTGGGTCAGCGTCTTCCGCCCCTCGCCGGACAGCGCGGTACGGCTCGTCTGCCTGCCGCACGCCGGCGGCTCGGCGAGCTTCTTCTTCCCGGTCGCCACGGCCCTCACCCCCACGGTGGAGGTCCTGGCCGTCCAGTACCCGGGCCGGCAGACCCGCCGGCACGAACCCGGCATCGACAACATCCCCGACTACGCCGACGAGATCTTCGCGGCCCTGCGCCACCTGGACGACCGGCCGCTCGCCCTGTTCGGGCACAGCATGGGCGCCGTCCTCGCCTACGAGGTGGCCCTGCGAATGCGGGAGGCCCGGCTGCCCTCGCCGGTACGGCTGTTCGCCTCCGGCCGGCGCGCCCCCTCCCGGTACCGCGACGAGCACGTGCACGCGGCGACCGACCAGGAGGTACTGGCCGAGCTGCGCACGCTCAGCGGCCCCAACCAGGCCGTGCTGGCCGACCCGGAGGTGCTGGCGATGTTCCTGCCGGCGATCCGCAGCGACTACACCGCCATCGAGAACTACCGGCACGACCCCGGCCGGCAGCTCGACTGCCCGGTGACCGTGCTCACCGGTGACGACGACCCCCGGACGTCCCTCGACGAGGCTCGCGCCTGGGAGGAGCACACCACCGGGCCGACCGACGTGCACGTCTTCCCCGGCGGCCACTTCTTCCACGTCGAGCGGAGCGCCGAGGTCGTCGCGCTGCTGGCACGCAGCCTGCACGCCCAGGGCGCCGACACCACCCGCTGATCCCCATCGAACCGCTCCGACGAGGGAAGAGCCCGTGACGCTCGCCAACCCGGTGCCGACCATGGCCCCGCACTCACTCCTGGTCTTCCTCCTCCAACTCGCCTTCCTGCTGCTCTTCGCACTCGTCCTCGGCCGGCTCGCCGAGCGCTTCCGCATGCCCGCGGTCGTGGGCGAGCTGTGCGCGGGCATGCTGCTCGGCCCGTCCGTGCTCCAGCACACACTGCCCGACTTCTCCGGCTGGCTGCTGCCGCAGCAGCCGGAGCAGATGCACATGCTCGACGCGACCGGGCAGCTCGGTGTGCTCCTCCTCGTGGGGGTCACCGGCGCCGAGCTGAACTTCGGCCTCGTCCGCAAGCGCGGCACCACGGCCGCCCGGGTCAGCATCGCCGGACTGGTGCTGCCGCTCGGCCTCGGTATCGGCACCGGCTTCGCGCTCAGCGGTGTCCTCAAGCCGGACGGCGTCGACCCCAAGGTCTTCGCGTTCTTCCTCGGCGTGGCGATGTGCGTCACCGCGATCCCGGTGATCGCCAAGACGCTCCTCGACATGAAGCTGCTGCACCGGGACATCGGCCAGCTGATCCTCTCCGCCGGCGTGGTGGACGACATCGTCGGCTGGTTCCTGCTGTCCGTGGTGTCCGCGATGGCCACGGCCGGACTCACCGCGGGCGTCATGGCCACCTCCGTGCTCTATCCGGTGGGTGTCGTGCTGTTCGCCCTGCTGATCGGCCGCCCCCTGGTGGGCGCCGCGCTGCGCTGGGCGGGACGGGCCGAGGGCTCCGCACCCACGATCATGACGGTCGTGGTCCTGGTCCTGTTCAGCGCCGCCGCCACCCAGGCCATGAAGCTGGAGGCGATCTTCGGCGCCTTCGTCTGCGGTGTGCTGGTCGGCACCAGCAAGGACCTGGACCGGGCGAAGCTGGAACCGCTGAAGACCAGCGTGCTGTCCTTCCTGGCCCCGCTGTTCTTCGCCACCGCCGGGCTGCGGATGGACCTCACCGGCCTGCGCCACCCGGAGGTCCTCGGCGCGGCCGTCGCCGTGCTCGCCGTCGCCGTCATCGGCAAGTTCTCCGGCGCCTTCCTCGGCGCCCGGTTCAGCCGCCTCAACCGCTGGGAGGCGCTGGCTCTCGGGGCCGGCATGAACTGCCGCGGCGTGGTCGAGGTCGTCGTGGCGATGACCGGTCTGCGTCTCGGCGTCCTGGACACCGACGCGTACACGATCATCATCCTGGTCGCGATCGTGACCTCGCTGATGACGCCGCCCGTCCTGCGGGTCGCCATGGCCCGCGCCGAGGAACTCGCCGACGCCGAACTGGCCCTGAAGGACGACGACTCCGGACCGGACCGCGCGCGGCCGGAGTCCGCACGGCCCGGCTCGCCGAACAGTGAGGTGACCCCGTGAGCACGCTGCTTCTGCTGAACGGCCCCAACCTGGGCATCCTCGGCCGCCGCGAGCCCGAGATCTACGGCACCGACACCCTCGCCGACATCGAGAAGGCCGTCGCCGCCGAGGTGAGCGGCGCGGGCTGGGAGGTGCTCTCCCTCCAGCACGACTCCGAGGGCGACCTGGTGCGCGACATCCACCGGCACCACTTCGACACCGTCGGCGCCATCGTCAACCCCGGTGCGCTGATGATCGCCGGCTGGAGCCTGCGCGACGCGCTCGCCGCGTACCCGCAGCCCTGGATCGAGGTGCACCTCAGCAATGTGTGGGCACGTGAGCAGTTCCGCCACGAGTCCGTGATCGCACCGCTGGCCTCGGGAGTGGTGGTCGGCCTCGGCTCGATGGGCTACCGACTGGCCGCGAAGGCCCTGCTCGAACTGGTCACGACGACCCACGCCTGAGGGCGGACGGCCGGCGGCCGACGCTAGTCGGCCGCCCGGACCGTGGGCAGCCGCGCAACCGCACCCCCCGCTCGCACACCCGCGTGTCGAAAGGACACCCCGATCATGAAGCTCGCACTGCACGAGGTCGGCGACGGCGACCGCACCGTGCTCCTCGTCCATGGCGTGATGTCGTCGGCGACCACCTGGGGTCGCGTGGCGCCGCTCATCGCCGAGCGCGGTTACCGCGTGATCATGCCGGACCTGCGCGGCCACGGCGACAGCCCGCACGCCGACGAGTACACCCCCGAACTGCTCGCGGCCGACCTCGTGGAGTCCGTCCCGGCCGGTGTCGACCTCGCCCTCGCCCACTCCTTCGGCGCGCCCGTGCTCGCCCTCGCCGTGCCCGGCCTGCGCCCGGCCAAGGTCGTCTACAGCGACCCCGCCTGGAAGCTGGGCGTCAAGTCGGTCGACGAGGTCCACGAGTTCGCGCTGGCCACCAAGTCGGCCACCGCCGACAGCATCCGGCAGCTGTGCCCCCGCTGGCTGCCCGAGGACATCGAGGCGGAGCTGGCCGGGTACGCCCGCTGGGACGTCCGGGCCATCGAGTGGCTGCGGAGCGACCGGGACCTGATCCCCGCGCGGGCCGAGGTGCCCTCGCTCGTCCAGGGCGCCGGCGACCACCACCTCGTCCCCGACGAACTGGCCGACCGGCTGCGCGGACGCGGGTTCGAGGTGACGTACGTCCCGGACACCGGTCACTGCATCCACCGGGACGACCTCGACGGCTTCCTCAAGTCGCTCGACGGCTGGCTCTGACCGAGCGTGCGGCGGCGCCCCGACGGGGCGCCTCGCCCGTGCTAGGTTGATCCAATGGACGCAGGTCACCCCACGCAGGTGGAGTCGGGCAGTGCCCCGGCCGCTGACCCCACACCCCCCGTACTGCACGGGTCGTTCTCCGTCGGCCTGGACTTCTCGGTGGCGCGGGCCGAGGTCTTCCGCGGCTTCGCCGAGGCGTCCCTGCGGCGCCGCTGGTTCCGCCTCCCCGGCGGCTCCTCCACCGCCGAGCACGATCTGGACTTCCGGGTCGGCGGCGGCGAGACCGCCCGCAACGTCTTCGTCTCCGGCGACACCCGGGAGCACCTCGCCTACCGCTCCCGGTTCCTGGACATCGTGCCTGACACCAGGATCGTCTACGTCTACGAGGCCGAGGTCGACGGCAGCCGCCGATGGATCTCGCTCGTCACCGTCGAACTGTCCGACGAGGCCGCCGGCTCCCGCCTGACCTGGACCGAGCAGTACACCTGGCTCGTACCCTCCGGGGACGGCGACCAGGACGTCGCCCACCTCCGCGGCGGCACCCGCCTCCTGCTCAACGGCCTGTCCACGGTGGTCAATCCGGACCGCCACCACGGCCTGCTCCGGCGTTAGGGCGTCGACCAGGTTCCGTCCGTACGGCCCGACAGGCGGGCCGCCGAACCGGAGGACTCGCCGCCGTGAGCATCCACCTGCATCTGCGCGCCGTCGCGGAAGCCGAGATCCGGGACGACCACACCTGGCTTGCGGCGTTCATGTGGCGGGCGTGGGAGAACCACCCCGACGAGTACGCCGCGGGCATCGCCGACTCGATCGACAAGATCTGGAGCTCCGTCGACGACCTCTACGCCGCGGCCGAACTCCTCGGTGCGGACGCCGACGAGCCCTGGACGCTGCCCGTCTTCGGCGGCCGCCCCGTGGCACACGGCGCGGACGCCGACCCCTCCGACCCACCCCTGATGATTCTGGAACCGCCCGGGGTGGCACAGGCCGCGGACTTCCTCGCGCGAGTCTCCTTCGACGGGCTGTGGAACGCCGCCGGTGCCGGCATCGTCGGCGGAGGCTGGGACGAGGCGCAGGCCAGGCAGGAGTTCCTCGACCACCACAGGGACCTCCGGGCGTTCTACGGGCGGGCGGCCGCGGCCGGCCACGGCGTGGTCAAGGCGGTGTGGGCCTGAGGCGCCGTCAAGTCCCGGCTGCCGCCGCCCGCGCGGAGTCGCCCGCCGCCGCGGCAGCCTCCGGATCGTCGCCCAACCAGGGCTCCACCCACAGCGTGGCGGCCTCCGGGGGCGACGGCGGCACACCGCCCTCGCCCGGGCCCGGCAGATCCATCGGCAGAGCCCGCCGCTTGCCGGAGGCCAGGGCATCCAGGCAGACGTCGGCGGCGATGCGGTACACCCATGCCCTCATCGCCGACCGGCCCTCGAAGCGGTCGATGCTCCGCCACGCCCGGGCCGGCGTCTCCTGCACGGCGTCCCCGGCCCCGGCGTACGAGCCCGGCATCCGGTAGCGGTACCCGGTCAGCTCCCCGGTCCGGACCGAAGCACGAGGCCCGGTGCCACCGCTTCGGCCGGGGACGAAGGCGCCGACGGCGCACCCCGTCCCGTCGCGGCGTTCCAGGTCCCGCGTGTCACCGCTGTTCAGCGGCCGTTCCCGCGTTCCAGCGTGCCGTACCGGCCGCCGCGCATGGCGTCCGGGACGGTCCGTTCCGCAGACTCGGGCCGTCCCGGCGGCCACGGTGCGATCGGCCGTACGGATACCTTCCGCCTCTCCGAAAGGGCTGGAACAACCGTGATTCTCCGGATAGCGCTCACCGCCGAACCCATCCCCTCACACGTCTGCGCACTGGACTACGTCATCCGCCCGGCCCGTCAGCAGGGACACCGCGTCGTGCTGCACGGCCCCCTCATGTTCCGGCGGGCCGCTTCGTGGCGAGGGATGGAGTTCCACTGCGCCGGAACGAGCTGGACCTGTGACCCCGTGGTCCAGCGGACCGCGAGCGAGACGTGGACGCGGTCCGGCAACGCCGCGTTCAACCGGTACGTCTTCGGCCACCTCTGGCCGCAGCAGGCCGAGACCAAGGCCGAACACCTGCTCTCCGTGTGGACCCGGGCGCGCCCCGACCTGGTGATCGCGGAATGCAGCGACCTCGGCGCGCACCTGGCGGCCCGCGTCCTGGATCTGCCGCTGGTCGCGGCGGACAACGGTCTGGGGCCGGTGCTCCTCGGCCTCTGGGACACCGATGTCGCACCCGCCCTGGCTCCGCTCCACAAGCGGTACGAGCAGGGACCGCCGGCCCTTCCGCCCATGCTCACCCCCGCCCCGGCCCCGTGGTTCTACGGCACCTTCCCGCCCGGCGTGCGCCCGGTCCCGCGCACCCTCGCGGAACACCGGGCGGCCGGCGTCCCGGCCGGAACGGGCCGTTCTCCGTCCGCCCGCCCGCTCGTCTACGTGAGCCTCGGCACCCTGACCACCGCCCATCCCCGGCCTCCGCACCGTGGTCGGTCGCCGAGGCCGTGCGGGACGTCCTCGGCGGTCCGCGCTACCGCACGGCCATGGCGGCCGCGGGTGACGAACTGTCAGGACTGCCGCCGTTCGACCTCGTACAGCTGTGGAAATCCGTACGGCTCTCCGGCCGCGACGAGGGCCCTCGGGCGGCCGAAGGCCCGATGGACCCGTACCGGGCCGGTCCGAGCGAAGCCCCCTAGCGCAGTGGAGCGCCCCACCGCACCCGCCGGCGCAACCGGGCCTTGAGGAGCTTGCCGCCGGCATTGCGCGGCAGCGCCTCGGTGACGACGGTGGCGTACTGGGGGACCTTGAAGTCGGCGAGACGGGCCCGGCAGTGCTCGATCACGGCGTCGAGGTCGATCGGCGCCCCGTCCGCGACGAGGACGGCTCCGACCTTCTCGCCCATCACCTCGTCGGGTACGGCGAGGACCGCGGCGTCGGCGACACCCGGAGCGGAGAGCAGCGCGGCCTCGACCTCCACGCTGGAGATGTTCTCTCCGCCGCGATTGATGATGTCCTTGCCGCGGTCGACGATGCGCACGCGTCCGGCGTCGTCGACCCGGACGATGTCCCCGGTGTGCAGCCAGCCGTCCACGACCGCCTCCGCGGTGGCCTCCGCTCTGTGCCAGTACCCGTTGGTCACATTGGCGCCGCGGACCACCAGCTCCCCGACGTCCGGGTCGTCACCGATCGGTACGACGCCGAGATCCACCGACGGCACCGCGTACCCGACGGAGTCGGCGTGGTCCCGCGCGTCGCCGTCCGGCAGAACCGTGATCAGCGCGGCCGTCTCGGTCATGCCGTATCCGTTCAGCAGCGACGCCCGCGGGAACGCCTCCCGCAGCGAGCGTACGAGGGACGGCGCGATCGGCGCACCGCCGTAGGCGACCGTGCGCACGCCGGACACGTCCGCGTCGGCGAAGGCCGGGTGCCGCAGCAGCAGGGAGTACACCGCGGGCACGGCCACCAGCAGGGAGATCCGTTCCGCCGCCAGCGCGCCGGCCAGCTCGGGCAGTCCGAGCGTCGGCATGATCACCGACGTCCCGCCGACGTACGCGGCGACGAGCAGCTGCGAGTTGCAGGCCGTGACATGGAACAGGGGCACGGAGACCAGCGTCCGAAGGGCCGGTCCGGTGTCACGCGGCATGCCGAAACACCGGATCATGTTCTCGGCGTTGGCGACGAACGCCTCGTGTGTCGTCGGCACGCCCTTGGGGTGTCCGGTCGTGCCCGAGGTGTAGAAGAGCGCGGCCACGTCCGTGGCGTCCAGGCCCGTCGCCACGTACGGATCGCCGTCGGGCAGCGGAGCGCCGGGCGGCAGATCGACCGTCACGCCGGCGTCGCCGAGGACGAACTCCACTTCCGGCGCCGCCGAACGGGTGTTGACCGCGACGGCGACGCCGCCGGCCAGCACGGTCCCCCAGAAGGCGAGCACCCAGTCCGTCCCCGCCGGATACCGCACGGCCACCCGCTCCCCGCGCCGCAGTCCGCCGGCCCGCAGTCCGCCGGCCACCCGTGCCGCGCGCTCCCACAACCGGGCGTACGTCAACCGGTCCCCGCCGAGTTCGACAACCGCCTCGGCGTCGGGGCGGGCGTCGACCTGCGCGCGCAACAGGTCGAGCAGGGTCGCGGGCACGTCCGTGTAGTGCGGGACGCCGTCGCGGTCCCTGGTCATGGCTTCCCGCGGGAAGGGGTTGCGTACGTGGGTGACTGCGACGACTCGACGGGGCATTCGGTGGCCTCCGGACAGGGGTGTGGGCGGCGGTCGCCGGACGGTTCGTCCCGGTGTGCCCGCCGCCGGAAATCGATCTCGAATCGGATTCGAGCGTGCCCAGGATGGCAGCTAGCCGGTAGGGCCGGCTTCCAGCTTGCCCGGTTGTCCCGCACTTCTCTCCGAAGGCACGGTGGAATGCGAAGGAAAGGAATAAAACGGGCAGCAGGGGGTCTGGTCGGACCTCGTTCCGCGTGTCACCGACGCGCGCCCGGCTTCACACCATTCCAGGAGATGCACCATGCGTACTCTCACCCGGCCTCTCGCGGGCGTCGCGGGTCTCGTCCTCGCCCTGGGCGGCGCCGCGGCATCGGCCGCCGCCGCACCGGCTTCGCCTGCGGACGCACACGCACAGCTCGGCCACTCCGTCGCCTATGTCCACTTCGTGAGTGATCACGGTGGCGGTGGCGGTGGCGGTCATGGCGGCGGTGGCGGTGGTCACGGCGGTGGCGGCGGTCACGGCGGTGGCGGCTACGGCGGCGGTCATGGCGGTGGCGGCTACGGCGGCGGTCATGGCGGTGGCGGCTACGGCGGTCACGGCGGCTACGGCGACCACGGCGACCACGGCGGCTACGGCGGCCATGGCCACCACGGCGGTTACTACGACGACGATGACGACTACGGCGACTGGGGGTGGTGACAGCAGCTCCCGCGTCAAGGGGGCCGGCCGCCGGCCGGCCCCCTTCCGCCGCCCCTTCCACGGAGGGACTCAGGGCACGGGCGGCCCTTCCGGGCGCCGGGAGCCGCGAGGAACGAGGATCTGCCGGTAGGCGCCGGGGGTGTCCGACATCTTCACCTGGTCGGTGATGCCCTGGTAGCGGCCGAGCGGGGTCTCGGCGGTGAAGACCTCCGGGTCGGGGTGGGCGTGCAGTTCGCCGGTGCCGGCCGCCTGCTGCGCGTACCCCTTGTCGAAGACGCCCATGGAGAGGACCAGGCCCGGTGACACCACCCCCCCCAGGTCATCCGATCGACCGGGGGAGCAGCCATGCCGGGCCCGGAGGCCGGCGGCCCTCTTGCAGGACCGCGAAAAGCCGGATGCACGCCCCGCGTCCGCGCGGTGGCCGACGATCTCACCGGTCTGTTCGGGTACGTCGCCTCCGGGCTGTGCGTCGGCATCCTGCCCGAACGCCTGCGCGACTTCTCCCTTCCCGGAGTCGCCTTCGTCGCGCTCGACGACGACTCGCCGCTCCTGACGACCACCGTGGTCGCCGTGCACCGCCCCGACCCGGACGCGGCCGTCCGCCGCCTGCTGGAGCTGACCCTCCGCCGAGGGCGGTGAGCAGGGTCTCCTTGTCCGGGCGGTGCCGGTACGGCGCACGGCTACGAGCCGGCAGGCCGCGCCGCCGCGGTGGACGCCGTACGCACGGCCGGTCCCGCTCTCCCCGAGGGGACGTCCGGCCCGACCGCTCGCCCCCTCGGCCACAGCGCGGCCCCGTTCGCCAGCCCGGACGGGTCCAGCCCCAACGACGCGGCGGCCGTGGCGCCCACGTCGGCCAGGCCGGCCGCGTCGGACAGGAACTCCCAGCCGGCGGACTCCGGCCGATGCATCAGCACCGGCACGAACTCGCGTGTGTGGTGGGCGTGCCCGATTGCGGGGTCGTTCCCGTGGTCCCCCGTGACGAGGAGCCGGTCACCGGGCCTGTCGAGCAGGGCGATGAGTTCGCCCAGTCCCGTGTCGACCTGTTCCAGGACGGTGCCGTAGCGCGCGGCGTCCTGCTGGTGTCCGGCCAGGTCCGTCTCCTGCACGTTGGCGACGACCAGGGCGTCGCTGGTGGCGCGGGCGGCGCCGAGGGTGTGCGCGAGCACGTCGGCGGTCCGCACCCCCGGGCGGCGCACCGCCGCCTCGCACGCGAGGATGTCCGCGGCCTTGCCGACCAGCGTCACGGGAATCCCGGCACGGGCCGCCACATCCGGCAGCTGCCGGGTGTGGTCCAGCGGCGCGCCCAGGTGCCGCACCTCCAGGCCGCCGTTGCGGTAGAAACCGGACGCGGGGGTGTCGAGCCCGACGGTTCCGCCGTCCCCGGACCGCACGAAGGAGGTCAGCGGAGCGTCCGCGTGTCCTCCGACCGCGATCACCCGCGCGACGGGGGCGACCGCCCGGACCGTCCGGGCGATGGCCACGATCCGGTGGAAGGACAGGTCCGCCAGACGCCCCGAGATGTTCCAGTTGACGCCGGGGTCGGCCTCCAGGTTGTCGTGGACGAGTGCGGTCCCGTCCACGACCAGCACCGGCCTGCCGTCCAGCGGCTCCACCGAGTGCCCGGCGGCACGCAGGGCACCGGCGACCTCGTCGAGACGGCCGCTCAGCGGGGCCACGGTCACCTCGCTGAAGTCGGCTCCCATCATGGTCTGATGGCCCGCGTAGGTGTCGGCGCCCGGGTAGCCGAGGGGAGCGAGGCCCACGGCCGCCGGCAGAGGAGTGCGGTCCGCGAGATCCGGGTGCGGATGGATCAGGCCGAGCCCCAGGGCGCCGAACGCCCGCAGCCGCAGGGGCCGGCCGTTCGCCCGCCGGCAGTGGTCGAGGACGTGCCCGCAGGTGTCGGCTCCCTGGTCGGCCGGGCGCAGCGTGCCCGCATCGGGCATGGCACCGATGCCGAAGCCGTCGACGACGACGATGACGGTCCTGGTCACGAGGCGCGCTCCTCAGACGGCCCGGCCGAGAGCGTCGTACAGGCCGACGCTCCGCGGTTCGCCGTGGGACAGTCCGGACACCACGGCGACATGGCTGCGGGTGACGAAGATCTGCGTACGGAAGGCGAGTACGGCGGTGTCGCCGAGCCGCGCCTCACCGGGCGTCGCGGGCGCGTCGAGTGTCCGGTAGTAGTCGATGTTCTCGGCGGGCGCGGCCTGCACCCTCAGCCGCGCGCCCGTACGGGGGAGCAGGGCGTCCCGGACACCCGACCGGGAGTAGAAGCCGCCGCCGCGCAGGGCCGGACGGCCGTCGGCGAGGGTGTGGGCGACCTCGCTGACGTAGACGTACGCCGGTCGCTCCGGCTGGTGCGGGTCCACCGCGTGCAGGGGCGTGGTACCGGTGAGGCAGTGGCCGGGTTCCGCGTGCGTGGCCCCGAGCTTCGCGAGCAGGGGCAGGGAGGCCATCGATGTCGCGCTGGGGGCACTGAGCTTGAGGCGCGTGTGCCCCCGGGCGGCGAGCAGATCACGGGCGGTCAGCGCGAGGCCGAAGTTGGGCGTGGGCCGCGGAGCGCCCGAGTCCGGGTCGCACAGTACGCAGGGAAACGCGGTGACACCGGCGATCCGCACGCCGGGCATCCGTTCCACCTCCGCGGCGAAGGCGGTCAGCCCGCTCAAGGGGACTCCGCCTTCCTGCCCGGGGTGGACCGTGCCGGGTGAGCCCTCCAGCCGGACGAGCACGTCCTGGACGCGGCCGAGCCGTTCGGCCGCCGCGGAGACGGCGCGGGCGTTGGCCGCGTCGTAGACCGTGACGGCTTCCGGGCGCCACGCGAGGACCTCGTCCAGGGCACGCCCCGGGATCTGGACCAGATGGCCGACGTTCCCGGCCGCCGCTCCGGCCGCGTGCAGGACGCGTGCCTCCGGGGGGTCGATGGCCGCGTACTTGGGGATGTGCCGGGCGATGGCCCTGATCAGCTCGGGGTTGCGTCCGACGTGCTTGACCACGAACCACAGGGTCAGACCCCACCGTTCGGCCTCCGCGGCGAGCAGGCGCGCGTTGGCTTCGACGGCGTCGAGGTCGATGACATAGGTGTCGGGCGGGATCGCGCCGCGGTGGTGCAGCGCGGCGGCGGTGCGGACGAGCCGGGGGTTGCGGGTGAGCACGGTGTCGAGGAACACGATCAGTCCTCCTTGCCCTGGCGCAGGTCGGTCAGCGAGCGGCGGAGGATGTCCAGGACCAGGTCGTCGCCGGCCCGCATGGGGTTGATCCGCACGGTCGTGTCGGCGAGCGCCGGGGCGTCGTCGAGCACGGAACCGGACAACCGGTAGAACAGCGGGGCCACCTCGTAGCGCGAGTTGGAGCCCACCGGGTAGGGCGCCGCGCCGTACCGGGCCGCGACCGGGGGAAGGTGCCGGGCGACGGGCCGGTCCAGACGTACGAGCAGACAGCGGTCCTGCGCGTTGGCGATCCGGACCTCGGCGACGCCCCGCACTTCCCCCGCCGCCAGCCGCCGGGCGGCATCGGTGATGACCTGTGACTGCACCGACCACATCACGGGGACGTGGGTGAGCGCGCGCAGCGCGTCGAGTGCCTGGTGGCCCTGGACCTGCCCGCCCCCGGAGTAGTTGTCGGCACGGACCCGGTCGACGACGTCGTGGGCGCCCAGGACCACGCCGACGCCCTCCGGGCCGTGCAGTTTGAACAGCGAGAAGCACGAGGCGTCGGCGCCGAGTTCGACACCGCAGGCGGGAACCCGCAGCGCCGCGTAGTTGTCGTCGACGACGGTCCGCACGCCCGCCGCCCGGCAGGCGGCCAGCACCCCGGCCGGATCGTAGGAGTCGGCCAGACGCTGACGCGTGTGCTGGACGTACGCCCAGGAGAACCGCGCCGAGGCGAGGGCCGTGTCCAGCGCCCGCCGGTCGTTGAAGTCGACCTCCGCCGTCTCCACGCCCAGCCCGCGGAGCGTGACCTCGGTGCTGCGGTAGACCGGCGCGCGGTGGATGAGCAGGGGGCCCCCGGACCGGACCGCGGCGGTGAGGGCGGCGCGGATGGCACCGGTGCCCGCGCCCTGGACGAGGGCCGCGGCCTCGCAGGAGAAGAAGTCGGCGAGGACGGCCTCCACCCTCGCGGTCGTACGGGGCCGGCCCAGACCCGGTACGACGCCCGAATCGGCAGCGAAGAGCTGCTGCCCCTCGAAGTGGCGCGCGGTGCACTCCAGCAGCCGGAACTGCGTGGCCGTCGCGTCCCGCAACGGCACCGTGGGCAGGGGGAAGGTCGGCGGCAGACCGACGTCGATTCGGTGCATCCCAGCTCCGTCCGTTCCCCCCGCGTCAGGT
This sequence comes from Streptomyces naphthomycinicus, assembly GCF_020400595.1. Taxonomy (GTDB): domain Bacteria; phylum Actinomycetota; class Actinomycetes; order Streptomycetales; family Streptomycetaceae; genus Streptomyces; species Streptomyces naphthomycinicus. The sequence goes on from NZ_JAINRE010000049.1 coordinate 32,212, forward strand.
TGATTCCGTCCCCCCGGGTCACGTCCTCCCCCCGGCCGGATCAGGGGGATCAGGGCCGTCCTCCCCCTCCGTCGCCCCGGTCAGGAAGCGCAGCGGATTGCGGCGGGTCATCAGGTCGATCAGTTCGTCGTCGACGCCCCTCGCCCGCAGACCGGGCAGGAAGGAGCGGAACAGATGTCCGTAGCCGTGGCCTCCTTCCCGCAGGAGGTAGCGGTGCCGGGAGATGTCGCAGCTGAGCAGTACCCGGTCGGCGTGCCCGGCCTCCAGCAGGGCGAGCAGCAGCCGCAGCCGGGTCTCGTCGCTCTGGTAGTCCCGCTTCCCGATGGTGTCGAAGGCGACGTAGGCGCCGGAGGCGGCCAGCTCGCGGTGGACGGCGGGGGCGTCGAGCAGATCCTGGTGGCCGATGCTGATCCGGTGGGCGGGCAGGCCCGCGCCGACGAGCAGGTCGAGCTGGCCCGGGCCGCCCGCGCCCAGCCGCGCGTGAGTGGCCACCGACAGCCCTGTGGCCGTCGCGGCGCGGGCGGCCGCGACGAGGACCCGCGCCTCCTGCTCGCGGGGCTGTTCGCCGTGACTGCCGACCTCGCCGATGACGCCGGGCCGGACGGCGCGGGACCCGATTCCGTGGTCGATCTCGCCCACCAGCACGTCGGTGAGTTCCCCGACACCGGCACGGGCCAGCTCGGCCGGGTGGAACCGTTCGTGGTACCAGCCGGTGCCGGCGACCACCGCGACTCCCGACGCGGCGGACATGCGGGCCAGTGCGCCGGGGTCGCGCCCCATGCCCCGGCAGGTCAGCTCGATGACGAGGGCGAGGCCGAACTCCTCCCGCAGCGAGATCAGTTCGGTGACGACGTCCGGGCCGTGCGCGGCGGGGAGCAGCACCGCGTCCGGATCGGTCTCCCGGCTGAGGTCGAGGGCCAGGTGTTCGTGGGCGAGCACCGGGCCGCGGATGCGGGACGGGGAGACCGAGCCGGTGACGGTGCGGATGCGGAGGGCGGAGGGACGTTGCCCGGTGGTCGCGGAGGGGTGTTGCCCGGTGGTCTCGGAGGGGCGTTGCCCGGTGGTCGCGGTTGGGCGTTGCCCGGCGGTCGCCATCGCTCAGCCCCTGACCGGTGTGAACAGGTGGGACCAGTAAGCCACGTTGAGCAGCAGTCCGGTGCAGATGACGGCGACGGGCGCCGCGGCGAGCCGGATCACGGGCCGGCCCATGGCCTCGTTCAGCACATACATGCCTCCGACCAGGGCGACCCCCGTCCCGCCGCCCATCCGCATGCCGGCGAGGATCGACCCGAACAGCACTCCCAGCTCCAGTACCTGGTTGATCGCGTGGCGGATGTGGTCGGCGGCGTCCTGGAGCGAGGGAACGCGGGCGAAGAACCGCCCTAACCGCGTCAGCGCCAGCACTTCGACGGTGAAGACGGCGGCTCCGGCCAACGCGGCGGTGATCACGTTCGGTGCGATGTATCCCACGGCGTAGACGAAGTTGACCCCGTTGGTCGCGAAGGTGCCGGAGGCGAGCGAGGTCAGACCGATCAGCGGAATGAATCCGAACGTGCGGTAGAAGTCGACCTGGGCCGCGTTGACCATGTCGCCGTGCTGCACGAGGTAACTGGTGGCCTCACCCCCCGCGAACGTGCCGGTCGCGCAGAGCGTTCCGACCAGCCCGCCCAGCGCCATCAGCCACGGCAGCTGCGTCCGCAGACGCCTGGCGTTGGCGCCGAAGAGGGAATCGGCCGCGGAGGTGTCCGGTACCGGCGGCTCCGCGCCCCGGGCCCGTGCCTCCTCGCGTGCCGCACGCCGGTGCACCAGGTCGCGGTGGACGGCGAGACCCACGAGCAGCAGTATCCCGACGGCCATGGAGGGCCCGCCGGGGAAGACACCCTTCCAGACGCGTGCGGAGGCGAGCATGAGAACGCCCTGGACGGCGAAGGCGACCGCGCCTCGCGCCTTGCCGAACTGGTACGCGACGGCGACCGCCGGGAAGAACGCGAACAGATACATCACCGGGTCGGACAGCGCCTGCATCGCCGTGAGGAAGTCGACGGGCAGCGCCTGCGCCGCCCGCGTCGCCTGGGAGAGACCGAACACCACCAGCAGCGCCCACACGGCACCCAGCACGAGCGCCAGCCATCGCCTGGACGCCAGCAGACCGAGGACGTCCGTGGGAAGGAAGAGGAGCCACGGGTTGAGCACTCCGGTGGAGAACGCCATCGGCGCACCCAGGCCGAAGACGAAGCCCGCGGAGAGACTGAACGCGAGGGGAGTGATCTCCCGGCGCTTCATCCGCCCTTGCCGGTGGTCGAGCATGAAGGGGCGCACGCCGTCGTGGAACACGGCGACCGCCATGTTGACCAGCAGCGCGGACAGGGCACAGACCGCCACGACGAGCGCGATCTGAAGCGGCGTGAGATGAAGGGAACTGTGGCCGCCGGAGGCGAGGAACGCCGATGGGTGCACGGTGACGGGCCTTCGTGATGCGCGAGGTGCCGGCGGGCTCTACGCGGTCCCGGCCGCGATGGCGTGAACGAGGACGGGGGCGACCAGATCGATCTGGTCCACGGCGAAACCGAAGACCTTCTTGCCGCCGACGAGCAGGTCCCGCACCTCCTCGACGGTGGGGACGGAGCGCCCGAAGGTGTGGCAGCTCCGCTGGCCCAGAAGACCGACCAGGACACCCAGAGAGGCACCGGCGCCGGTGTGGCAGGTGCCCAGGAAGTAGTCGGCCTGGCCGGCCCGCAGCTTCACGGCCGCGTCCATGTCGTTGGAGACGCTGACTTCGACGCCTCCCAGAGCCAGCTCGTCGACGGTCCGGGCGACCTCGACCTTGCCGACGCCGCCGGTGAGGATCTTCGCCATGGTGTGTCCTGTTCTCGTGCGCTGAGGAAGCTGCGGAGGCTGGAGAAGCTGGGCTGAAGAGGCTGGAGAAGCTGGGGCTGGAGAGGCTGAAGACGCTGGAGAAGCTGAAGAGGGGAAAGGCCGGAAAGAGCGGGGAGCGCGGGGTCAGGAAGCGGGCGAGTACCGCGCCAGGACGGCGAGGTGCAGGCCGAGGAAGTTGATCTCGGATTCGGGGAGCGCCGCGCCGAGCGCACGCTGCGCCCGTGCCGATACGGAGCGGGCCCGGGACACCGCCTCGGGGTGGCCGTCCAGCTCCGAGGCGACCTGCCCGTCGGTGGGGAACCGCTCGACCGCCCGGCCGTCCAGCAAGCGGGTGAGGGCCGTCATGAGGTGGCTGGTCAGCATGCCTGCGGTGTCCTCGGTGACCGTGGCCCCCTCGGCGGCCAGTGCCTCCAGTTCGGCGGTGACGAAATCGGCCACCTGACGGCTGACCTGGCCGGTGTCCCGGAACGTCCGGATCCGGAGGGCGAGCCTGGCATCCATGACCTGTCCTTTCTGGGCACCCCCACGAAACGGCCGTGATCAGGATTGTGGCTCCTCCTGCCGCGGATCCCCGGGCCGCCGCACGGGATCTCAGCCCAAGGCAGTACAGCGCCGCGCAACTGGCGGCAGCGCCGTGCGGCGCGCGACGGTCCCGGCCTGGGCCGCCTCGGGGCCGAGCGGCAGCGCGTAGGGGTACTTGACGCCCTTGGCCTTGAGCGCCGCGCCCGCGGTACCGGCGGTGGTTTCGTAACGCGGTGGCTCCGTGGGTCGTCCGTGCGATCCCAGGGGCCGTCACCGGCGCCATGCTCGCACCATGACTGACATCCCCCACCACAACACCGCGGACCCGCGGCGCGCCGACGAGCCGTCCGATGTTCCCGCGGGTGCCACCCGCAGGTCCGTCATAGCCGCCCTGGGCGGCGCCACCCTCGGCGTGGCCGCGCTGGGTCTCGCCGGCCCGCGGGCGACCGCAGCCGACGAGCCCGAGGCCGCGGCCCGGCCGGCCGTCGCCTGCGTCCTCACGCCCGAGCAGACCGAGGGGCCGTACTACCTGGACCTGGAGACGGTCCGCAAGGACGTCACGGAGGGCAAGACGGGCGTTCCGCTGACCCTCCGCGTGACGGTGGTCGACGCGACGACCTGCGCCCCGCTGCCCCGGACGGCCGTCGACATCTGGCACTGCGACGCCCTCGGGGTCTACTCCGGTTATGTCGCCGGCGGCTCCACCCCGGACACCACCTTCCTGCGCGGCGTGCAGCTGACCGACTCCGCCGGTGTCGCGGAGTTCACCACCGTCTACCCCGGCTGGTACGTCGGCCGGGCCCTCCACATCCACGTCAAGACGCATGGCGGAGGCACCGTGTCCAACGGGACGTACCACGGCGGCCATGTGTCCCACACGGGCCAGCTCTACTTCCCGGAGACCTACAACACCAGGATCGCCGCCCTGTCCCCGTACCGGAACAACACGGCCACCCGCACGCTCAACGCACGCGACGGCATCTACCGCAACGGCGGCTCCTCGACCCTGCTGACCCTCACCCAGGCGGGCAGCGACCTGGGCAAGGGAGTGACCGGCACCGTCGTACTCGGCATCGACCCCGCCGCCACCCCCTGACGCGTCCGCACACCCGCGGTGGCCGGCCCCGCCACGGTGCCGGCCACCGCGGGCGTGACGCCGGCCGCTCCGCTCCTGCCGGACCCGGCCGGCGCGGCGTGCGGTAGGACACGAGGCCGACGGCGATGGTTTCCCTCCGGGGCGCTACGGCGAGGAATCGGGGATGAGCCGGAGTCGAACATGTGACGTGTGCGGGGCGGCGCTGATCGTGCGACCGCACGGGGGCCGGCCGGCTCGGTACTGCTCCGGCGCCTGCCGGCAGCGGGCACTGCGGCGCCGGGCGGCTTCGGACGCCACGCCCGCGGTCCCGACGGACGCCGGCAGCGGCCTGCCGCCGGCGCTCGACTCCTTCGTCGGGCGGCAGCACGAACTGGCCCGATTGCGCACCCTCCTGAGGACCTCGCGCCTCCTCACGCTGACCGGTGCGGGCGGTGTGGGCAAGACCCGGCTGGCGCTGGAGTTCGCCAAGGGACTGCCGAAGCGCTTCGCACGCGTCGACCTCGTGGAACTCGCCTCCCTCCAGGACGGCGCCCTGCTGACGCAGTCCCTGGCAGCCGCGCTGGGAGCGGGGGAACGAGCGGGCCGGACCGGCGCCGACGCGCTGGTCCGGGTGATCGGTGACGCTCCCCGGGTGCTCATCCTGGACAACTGCGAGCATCTGGCCGAGCCGTGCGCCCGGCTGGCGGCGACCCTGCTGGTCCGCTGTCCCCGGCTGCGGATCCTGGCCACCAGCCGGGAGGCCCTGAGAGTGCCGGGGGAGACCGTGTTCCGGGTCGGCGAGCTGTCCCTGCCGCCGGCCGACGCCGGAGACGACGTGACGGCACTCATGCGCTCCGAAGCCGTACGGCTCTTCGTCGACCGCGCCGCGAGCGGCTCACCCGGTTTCACCCTCCATCGCGGCAACGGCCGCCAGGTGGCCGAGATCTGCCGCCGCCTGGACGGCCTGACGCTCGCCGTCGAACTCGCGGCCCGCCACGCCGGCGCGCTCGCGCCGGGCGACATCCTGGCGGGACTGGACGACCGGTTCTCCCAGCTGGACCTGCTGACCCGGGGGAACAGGACCGGACCCCCGCGCCACAGCGGGCTCGCCGCGGCGGTCGACTGGAGCCATCGGCTGCTGGACCCGGCCGAGCAGGCGGTCTTCCGGCGCCTGTCCGTCCTGGTCGGCGGGTTCGACGTGGCCGCCGCGCAGACGGTCTGCGCCGGTGACGGCATCGGCCGACGGCAGGTCTTCCGCATCCTGTGCGCCCTGGAAGCGAAATCCCTCGTCGTACGGCTGCCGGGAGAGACGGCGCCCACGCGCTTCCGGCAGTTGAGCGCCATCCGTGTCTGCGCCGCGGACCGGCTGCGCGCATCGGGTGAGCTGCACGCCACCCTGTGCCGGGCGCTCGCCTGGCTGACCGAGCTGGCCGAGCGGAGCCCCGGGGACGTGTTCGCCGACCAGGCGGGCAGCCCGCTCGCCGTGGAACGGGACAATCTCGCCTCGGTACTGGCCGGGAGCGCCGGCCACGACGATGCCGTACGGGCGCGGCTGACCCTGGAACTGGCGCGTGTGCACTACCAGCAGGAACAGCCGTCGGCCGCCCGTGCGCTGCTCACCGGACTGCTGAAGGCCGCGGGCCGGGCGCCGGGCGGGCAGGTGCCGGCGCTCGCGGCACGCGTGGCCTGCCAGCAGGCCGACCCGGACGAGGCACTGCGCCTGGGCGAGCAGGCGGTGCGGAGCGAGCGGGAGGGCCGTGACGCCGCCGGACTGGCCAACGCCCTCGACGCCCGGGCGGCGGCGCGACTGTGCCGCGGCGAGTACACCGAGGCCGTCGCGGACCTGAGGGAGTGCCTGGAGGTCGTCGCCACCACCGGCCGGCCGCAGGACACCGCCTGGTGCACCCACCACCTGGCGTGGGCGTTGCTCCAGGCCGGCGGGGAACGAGAGGCCGACGAACTGATGTCACGGTGTCTGCCCGTGCTGCGGCAGCAGGCGCCGTGGCCCCGGACCGCGGCCGCGCTGCACACCGCGGGGGCCGTACGGCTGGCCCTGGGGCGGCTGCGCAGCGCCCGGACCCTGTTCGCCGAGGTGCTGCGGATCGCTCCGGAGGCCAGCTTCCATGCCCTGTACCCCGTGGAGGGCCTGGCCCTCGTGGCCGCGGAGAGCGGCGACCCGCAGCGTGCGCTACGGCTGTACGAGGCGAGCGCGCAGGCGCGGCGCCGCCTGGACACCGAGCCCGAGGCCCCCTGGCGGCACCGGATGGAACAGGCCGCGGCACACGCCCGGACACGGCTGTCGGCAGCGGCGCAGGAGGCTGCCGTCGCCGGTGCCCGAGGGCTGCGCGGAGAGCGGCTGGTGGCGTACGCGCTCGGCGCGGGGAGCGGAGAGGACCGGACGGGGAACCGTACCCGGGCCACCGACGAGCGGCTGCGGCTCACGGCGAGGGAGTCCACGGTGGCCGGACTCGTCGCCGAGGGGCTGACCAACCGGCAGATCGCGGCCCGGCTCGGCCTTTCGGTCCACACGGTCGCCACGCACCTCGACAGGATCCGCGACAAGCTGGGCCTGCGCTCCCGCATCCAGATCGCCCTGTGGGCGGCCGCCCCGGACCGGGGAAGGGCGCACGGCCCGGCGGCGAGCACCTGGCACGGGAGGAGCACGAAGGCGGCCCGGTGAGGCCGGCGACGGCCGGGTGCGGCCCAGCCTCCGCGGGGGTCGTCCTCGGCGCGTTCGGAGGCGCTGTGGTGGCACCCGCGGCGGTCGGCCCGCACGCTGGGCGAAGTGGACGAGCCGCCGGGCACCGGCGCCGGCGGCGAAGCGCTGGGAGGACCGTGTGACCGCTCCGTCGCCCGACACCGACGCACCACCGGCCCGGTACGACGACCTGCACGCTCTGGTGATCAACTGCACCCTCAAACGCTCACCCGGGACGAGCAACACCCAGGGACTGATCGACCGCAGCACCGCCATCATGGCCGAGCAGGGAGTGCACGTCGACGTCGTACGGGCGGTGGACCACGACATCGCCACCGGTGTGTGGCCGGACATGAGGGAGCACGGCTGGGAGACGGACGCCTGGCCCGAGCTGTACCGGCAAGTGCTGGCAGCCGACATCCTGGTGCTGGCCGGCCCCATCTGGCTCGGCGACAACAGCTCCGTCATGAAACGGGTGATCGAACGCCTCTACGCCTGCTCCAGCCTGCTCAACGACGCCGGTCAGTACGCCTACTACGGCCGTGTCGGCGGCTGCCTGATCACCGGCAACGAGGACGGCGTCAAGCACTGTGCCATGAACGTCCTCTACAGCCTCCAGCACCTCGGCTACACCATCCCGCCCCAGGCGGACGCCGGATGGATCGGCGAGGCGGGCCCCGGCCCCTCCTACCTCGACCCCGGCTCGGGCGGCCCCGAGAACGAGTTCACCAACCGCAACACGACCTTCATGACCTGGAACCTGCTGCACCTCGCCCGCGCGCTGAAGGACCTCGGCGGCATCCCCGCCTACGGCAACCAGCGCACGGCCTGGGACGCCGGCTGCCGCCGTGACCACGACAACCCCGAGCACCGGTAGCGGGATGCCCGAGGCGAGTCGCGGACGGCCGTCGGGTGCGGAGCCGTCCCGGGGACCGCGGCGCCGCAGGCCGGCCGGGAGGTGGCCGCGGGAGCGGCTGCCGCGCGTACGGGCCGGGGGAGCGGGCGCGGTGACGAAGGCCGCCGCGCATGTCCGTACCCCGGCGCCGCGCATCGGGCGACCGCCCCCGCGGCGGGGCCGCCGGACCGACGGGATCGGGTCCGGCCGACGGCACGGCGGCACACCGTGACGACCGGCGAGGACGAGCTGCACGGCGCCGACGAGGACCCCTACGCGCTGGCCCTGCGACCCGGCCGCGGACCGGTCTATCTGCGGCTGATCGACGGGCGCCGGATCCCGATGCCGGTGCACCGCTGGCACGAGCGGCCCACCGCGGCCGACAGGACCGTGCTGGAACGCTGCGTCGGCCCCGTCCTCGACGTCGGCTGCGGGCCGGGCCGGCTGTGCCGAGAGCTGCTGGGCCGAGGAGTCTTCGCGCTCGGGGTCGACATCGCGCCTCGCGCGGTCGCGCTGACCACCGCCCTGGGCGGGCTCGCCGTGTGCCGGTCGGTCTTCGACCGGCTGCCGGCCGAGCGGAGCTGGCAGACGCTTCTGCTCATCGACGGCAACATCGGCATCGGAGGGGACCCTCGCAGCCTGCTGCACCGCTGTCGCGGGCTCATCGCACCGTCGGGGCGTCTCGTCGTCGAGACCGACCCCCGCGACGTCGAAGAACTCTGCACCGCCCGTCTGGAGGACCCCCAGGGCCGCAGCGGGCCGCCCTTTCCCTGGGCACGGCTGGGACGACGGGCACTCCGCAGAGCCGCCGAGGACCTCGCCCTGAGCATGACGGACCAGTGGACGAGCGGACGCCGGTGCTTCGCCACCCTGGCCCGGCGCGGCGGGAGACCGGTCCTGGACGGTCCGGACACGGGGCCACGGTGACGGGGCGGGGAGGAGGGCACTCGCGCCGGGGCGCGGCGGCACGCACCGGTGCCCCCGTCGCGGCCGGCCGTCCGGGCCGCAGGAAGCGCTGCGCCGTGCCGTGGAGAGAGTGATGTGGAGGCGGTGTGTGGGGCGGATGACGTGCGAACCTTCGTCCGCACAGCGCGTGTTAGCCTGCCCGCGGTTCACGATCGAAGGCATACGGGGGAGGCACGGTGGGCTCGGACGGCTACCAGGTCACGGCGGGTATGACCGGCCAGGCTCAGCAACTCGACGACGCCGGCACGGACATGGACGGCGTCAGCTCGGCCGTCAAGTCCCGCACGAGCTACACGTACGGCGACGCCGGCGGTGAGGACGCCGCGTCGGCGCTGAACGCGTTCGTCACGGCCTGGGAGGCGGAGGCCAAGACACTGGCGTCGGCGCTGCACGAGCTCGGCGGCAAGGTGCAGTTGGCCAAGAAGACCTACCACGGCACCGACGGCCTGGTGAAGACGCACGCCGACAGCGTCCCCGCCGGCGGCACGAGCGCTCTCACCGCCACATCGACGCACGGCGGCCGCCCCTCGGCCCTGTCGAGCTACTGAGGAACGGGCCGGTGTCCTTCTTCTCCTCTCCCCTCGACTCCCCTTCCCTCCGCCTCTCCTGGCTCGCCGGGCTGTCCAAGAAGTTGCTCGGCGCGGGGAGCAAGAACGAGGTCCTCGACCTGATCGACGACGCCCTCTCGGTGCCGCGACCGGGCGGCGACCCCGGCGTGCTGGAGGGTCTGGCACAGCTCTACCGCGGCCAGGTCGACCCGGTCGGCAGCGTCTTCGACCAAGTGGACCGGGTGGGCCGCAAGGGTCTTCCGGAGGTGTGGGTCGGCGACACGAGCGTCCTCGCCTCCGACGTGGTGAACGCCGCCGGGCGGTCCGTGACCCAGATGAGCGAGGCGTTCCAGGGGTGCGCGACGGTGCTGCTGACGCTGGCCGACGCGATCGGCGCCGCGCAGCGCAAGGACGAGCAGGGCCGCGGACAGCTGCTGGAGCAGAAGAAGACGCTCGGCGGCAGGGACGGCTTCTTCGACGACCTGCACGAGAACGACGAGGAGGAGTGGGACCGCAAGAACGCCGCCCACTTCGGCTCCTCCGCGGTCGACCTGATGCACGCCGCCGTCTCCGACGCGCAGGAGGCCACCCGCGTCGCGGCCCGGGACCTGAACAAGTGGGCCGCCGAGGCACGGGCCGGGAAGATGGAGACCAGCGAACTCACCGCCGTCGACAAGGTGATGCTCGCCGACACCGGCGTCGCGGGCGCCGACACCGAGCTGAACGAGATCCTCACGGCCGGCGACCTGGCGCGCGCGTCGACGCGTATGGACCTGCTGAGCCTCGACGACGAGACGGCCATGGAGCGGATGCTGGCGAAGTCGGACAGCCCGCAGGAACGGGCCTATCTGATGAAGGCCCTGGCCGCCGGCCACAGCGTCGCCGAGATCAGGACGTTCCAGGACAAGATCCACGGCAAGGACCCCGCCTGGCTGCGCCGGCACCTCACTCCGGTGGTCACCGGCGCGGACAGCATGAAGGACGAGGGCCTGGCGCCGGACGGCTCGAACAACAACAAGGACTACGTGACGTTCGACGGCCAGCGGTGGATCCAGGGCGGCGACGGCTCCGAGGGCACCTGCGTGGCCTCGTCCACCGTCACGTCCCGCGCCATGGTCGACCCCCTGTACGCGCTCGGCCTCACCGGCGGCCCCGACGGGCAGCAGGACGACCCCGACGCCTTCAGGCAGCGCCTGGTGGCCGAACAGCACCGGCTGCACACCGAGGGCGACGGCGGCAAGAACTGGGGCGGCATGGGCCCCGAGGGGCAGGAGCGGATCAACGACACCGTCGTCGGCAGTGCCACCGGCAGCGACTACGAGCGCCAGGACCTGAACAGCGCCGACGACCGCAGGGCGGTCCTCACCGAAGTCGAGAGGTCGGTGGCGCAAGGACGGCCGGTGCCGGTCGACGTCTCGGGCAAGGAGGGCGCCCACGCGATGACCATCATCGCCCAGGAGGGTGACAAGCTTCAGGTGTACAACCCCTGGGGCTCGACCACCTGGGTCAGCGAGGACGACTTCATCAACGGCCACATGGGCAAGGCTTCCACCAGTGATCTCCCCAACGCGTACAGCGTCTATCTTCCGCGGTAGCAGGGGCGGTGCCGCGATCGCGGCGGCCGCGCTCCTCGCTCTCGCCACGGGCTGCGGCTCGGGCACCGACGAACCGGCCGGCGGCTCCACGAGCACCGCGAGCCACCGCACGAGCACCGCCGGCCACCCGACGAGCCACCCGGTGAAGGACACCAGCATCACCGCCGAGCCCGGCGAGCGCTTCACGCTCACCGTCGGCCAGAACGCCTCCACCCGCGAGTACTGGTATCTGGTCGACCCCGCGCCCGACAGCTCGGTGCTGGTCGGCCGCGGCCAGCACTACACGTCGGACTCCGGCGACGAGCCGGCGGACGGGGCCGGCGGCCGGCTCACCTTCACCTTCGAGGCCACGGGCAAGGGCACCACCCGGTTCACGCTGCTGCACTGCACGTTCACCACCTGCCAGGGCAACACCTCCACCCGGCCCCCCGGGACGACCGGACCCTCCGCCACCCCGACCGCCGGAGCGGGGAGCACCGCCCAGGCACCCGAGCGCATCACCTACACCGTCACCGTCGACTGAGCCGCGGCGGACCAGTCAGATGAGACGAGACACCCGAGGCCCCGCATGAACGACGACGCCCCGTACCCGCCGGACCTGACGGACGACGAGCTGGCCCGGCTCGACATCACCGTCCTGCTGCGCCACGGCCTCGCCGCCGAGCCCGGCGCCCGGCGCACCGCACTGTTCGGCGACGGCGCCGCGGCCGCCGCCGTCGTCCTCGACCGCCTCGGCACCGAGCCGCGCTCGGTCGCCTTCCTCGCCGACACCGTGCGCGCCGGCGGACTCGCCCGCGCCGCGGAGCTGCCCGAGCCCCTGCCCCGCCGGGAGGCCGCCGTCCTCGTACGGGAGTGGCTGCGGACCGGCGCCGGACTCGCGGGCGGGATCGCCGCCGACGACACCGCGGCCGCCTGGCTGCGCGCCGTCGCGACCATCATCGAACTGAAGCAGCTGACCCGGGCGCGGGGCCGGAGCACGTGATCCGCACGTGATCTGAGAGCGCGGCACACTGCGCCGCGTCCCGGGCGGCCGACGAGGGCCGGCCGGGACGACGGGCTCAGGCGAGGTCGAACCGGTCGAGATTCATCACCTTGTTCCACGCTGCCACGAAGTCACGGACGAACTTCTTTCCCGCGTCCCGGGACCCGTAGACCTCCGAGACGGCTCGGAGCTGGGAGTGCGCACCGAAGATCAGGTCGACGGCGGTGGCGGTCCACTTGACCTCGCCGGTGGCGCGATCCCGGCCTTCGAACACGTTCTCGTCCGTGGCCGACGCCTTCCACTCCGTGCCCATGTCGAGCAGGTTGACGAAGAAGTCGTTGGTCAGGGTTCCCGGCCGGTCGGTGAAGACGCCGTGGGGGGACCCCTTGAAGCCGGTGTTCAGGGCCCGCATGCCGCCGATCAGCACCGTCATCTCGGGAGCGGTCAGCGTCAGCAGGTTGGCGCGGTCCAGCATCAGAGTCTCCGGGGACAGCTTCTCGCCCGCCGGAAGGTAGTTGCGGAAGGCATCCGCCTTGGGCTCCAGCACGGCGAACGACGCCGCGTCGGTCTGTTCCTGCGACGCGTCCGTACGCCCCGGTGCGAACGGGACCGTGACGTCGTGCCCCGCCTCCCTCGCGGCCCGCTCGACGGCCGCGCATCCGCCGAGGACGATCAGGTCGGCGAGGGAGACCCGGGTTCCGCCGCTCTGGGAGGCGTTGAAGTCCTGCTGGATCCCCTCCAGCGTGCGCAGTACCTCGGTCACCTCGGGGAGGTCGTTGAGCTCCCAGTCCTTCTGCGGCGCGAGCCGGATGCGTGCTCCGTTCGCCCCGCCGCGCTTGTCGGTGCCGCGGAAGCTCGCCGCCGACGCCCACGCGGTGGTGACCAGCTGGGAGAGGGACAGGCCCGAGGCGAGGATCCTGCTCTTGAGCGCGGCGATGTCCTCGTCCCCGACCAGTTCGTGGTCGACGGCGGGAACGGGGTCCTGCCACAGCTGCGGCTCGGGAATCCACGGGCCGAGGTATCGCGAGACGGGGCCCATGTCGCGGTGCAGCAGTTTGTACCACGCCTTGGCGAACGCCACCGCCAGTTCGTCCGGGTTCTCGTGGAACCTCTTCGTGATCGGGCCGTAGACCGGGTCCACCTTCAGCGCGAGGTCCGTCGTCAGCATCATGGGGGCGTGCCGCTTCGACGGATCATGGGCGTCGGGTACGGCGTCCCGGGCCGCGGGGTCCGAGGGGGTCCATTGATGGGCGCCGGCGGGGCTGCTCGTCAGCTCCCATTCGTACCCGTAGAGATTGTCCAGGTACCCGTTGTCCCACGTGGTCGGCTCGGTGGTCCAGGCGCCCTCCAGACCACTGGTGAGCGCGTGGGGGCCCGTGCCGGTGCCGTAGGTGTTCCGCCAGCCGAGGCCCTGCTGCTCGATGGCGGCGGCCTCGGGTTCCGGGCCGATGTACGTGGGCTCGACCGCGCCATGGCACTTGCCGAAGGTGTGGCCGCCGACGATGAGCGCGACCGTCTCCTCGTCGTTCATCGCCATGCGCCCGAACGTCTCCCGAACGTCCCGGGCGGCGGCCAATGGGTCCGGGTTTCCGTTGGGCCCCTCCGGATTAACGTAGATCAGTCCCATCTGTACGGCGCCGAAAGGACCGGTGAGTTCCCTGTCCCCGCTGTAGCGCTCATCTCCGAGCCAGGTGTCCTCGGGCCCCCAGAAGATCTCCTCGGGTTCCCAGATGTCCTCTCGCCCGAAACCGAACCCGAACGTCTTGAACCCCATGGATTCCATGGCGCAGTTTCCGGCGAAGACCAGAAGATCCGCCCAGGAAATCTTCCGGCCGTACTTCTGTTTGACCGGCCACAGCAGACGGCGCGCCTTGTCCAGGCTCGCGTTGTCCGGCCAGCTGTTTAGGGGGGCGAAGCGCTGTGCGCCGCTGCCGCCACCGCCGCGGCCGTCCGCGATGCGGTACGTGCCCGCGGCATGCCAGCTCATCCGGATGAAGAGCGGCCCGTAGTGACCGTAATCGGCGGGCCACCAGTCCTGGGATGTCGTCATCACCTCGAAGACGTCCCGCTTCAGCGCGTCGACGTCGAGGGTCGCGAACTCTTCCGCGTAGTCGAAGTCCTCGTCCATCGGGCTGGACCGGGGCGAGTGCTGGTGGAGAACCTGGAGGTCCAGCTGATTCGGCCACCAGTCCCGGTTCGTCCTGGGCCGCCGAGTCGGCGTGGGCGTCGGTGAAGGGATTGCCGGATTCTCGCTTTCACTGCCGGACATGGCCGTCCTTCTTCCTGTCTCGGTGTTCCTTCCGCCGGCTGCCGCTCTCGGCGTCGCCGGCTGGGAAATACGCTGTGCCGCGTCCGTATGATCGCGCACCGCAGACCACACCTCTATGAAACACGCAGAGCAGCCCGTATGACAGACGTGAGAGAAAGGGGAGGCTTTTTCTGCGCCCGTGTCGATTTCCGGCGACAGGAATGATGAACGGCCGCCGCCCGCGTCTCGCTCGTCGCTCCCCGGTCGCGCGGGAATGCGCGGGTGTGTCGCCTCGGGTAGCTGTCGCTACGCGCCGAGCGGCGGATCCGGAGCCCTCGGCCGATACGATCTCGCATCGTGTTCGATGGAGATCAAGGAACCCGGACCCCCCCTCGGGCCGCACAGCGTCGCGGGATCGAGCGCAGAAGGGCCATCCTCGACGCCGCCGAGGCGCTGCTCGCCGAGCAGGGCTACGAGGCCGCCACGCTGAAGGCGACCGGTGAGCGCGCCGGCATCCCCATCGCCTCCGTGTACCACTACTTCGCCGACCGGTACCAGGTCGACGCCGAGCTGCTGCGACGGCACCTGAGCGAGCTGGACGGGCTCATCGGTGCCGCCACGGCCGAACCCGGAGCGCGGACGCTGCGCGAGGCCGTCGACGTCGTGATCGACCTCCTCCTCGACTATCTCCGCCGCCACCGGAGCTGCGCGGAACTCTGGTTCGCGGGCCGCCACGCCACGCTCGACGAACTGGTGCGCGCCTTCGACGAGGCGCAGGCGGAACGGCTCTGGCGCCATCTCGTCGAGCGGCGCCTCGTACCCGCCGACACCCCCCTGCTCGCCCTGCTTCTCGCCTTCGAGGTGGGCACCGGGCTCTTCGGCAGCGCGTTCCGGCGCTCGCCCGCCGGCGACGACGCCACGATCGACGAAGCGCGCCGCCTCGTCACCGCGTACCTGGAGACGTACGCCTCCGAAGAGACCCGGTGAATCGACGGACGCGCGTCGGCGGGCTCACCTTCGACATCGACGCGAACGGAAGGCGCGCCCAGGGCCCGCGGCCCGCCGGCTCCTGCGGCTGGCGCACCGTCAGGGAAGCCGGCGAAGGGTCGGCGGAGTACTCCACGGGCTGGCACGTCGACAGCTCCATCAACGTGCACATCATCCCCCGCACCTGGTTGTGACCGAGCGACCGGCCACGCCCGCGCCGCCGGGGTGGGCGACCACACTGAGCACCCTGCCGGCGAAGGCGCGCAGGTGGCGATCGAGTTCGAAGCCGAAGCACTGCGCATCGCCGAAATCCAGTCGCTCGGACCGCGCCGTGAAGCTGCCACTGTCACTGTGCGGCCCGCTGACGCCGCGGGTCTCGACGCGGCCGGGAGACCATTTCCGTTCCAGGAGGCGCGGCGCTCTCTGTCGCCGCGCCGTCACCCACCCCGGTGCGCGGGCCCTGATCCATTACCTTCCGCAGCCAGGGTCGCCCGCACCCGCTGCTCCTCGCGAGCGGAGCCGACGTCCCGTTCCAAGGGGGTGCGGCTCACGGCTGTCGCGAGGTCCTCCAAGGCCCGTTTTTGCAGTTCCGCCTCGCGCCGCACGACCGGGCTCCCGTTGCCGGCGGCGTCCTCCCACGCGTGGAGCGCCTCCTCCACGCGCCCCCAGTCCGGATTTCTGTGCTCGCGCACGGCGACTGCTGCCTTTGCGGTGTCCGCCTCCAGGGCCTCGGCGAACCGCTCCGCCTCGGGGACGAAACGGCTGTCGGCCCGCGGGACGTGGCTCTCCATGAGCATCGCCGCGCGGCCGAACCCCTCGAGCGCCTCCTGCGCCTCCTGCACCTCGCGCGACGTCAGACCCCTGGGGCGGACCGGTTCCTGCCTTGCCCGGTCGTATGCCTCCTGCCAGGCGGCACGTGCCTGCCTGCTCTCCAGCAGTGCCCTGCGCATGTCGGCGTGATGCTCGCGGTTCGGTTCGGCGTAGTTGCGGAGCACCGCGGCCGCGTAGCGGCCGTTGGCGGCGAGCCAGTCCGCGAGCCGGCCCGGCAGTCGGGATGTCTCCCATGCGGGGAACACCACGTACGCCAGCATGGCCAGTGCCCCGCCGAGCAGAGTGAGCACCACCCGCTCCGGAACCGTCTGCTCCCAGGCCTCGCCGCCCATGCCGAGCAGGAAGACGACGTACGCGGCGGTGAAGCACTGGGAGTAGGCGTAGCCGGTACGGTTCAGCGTGTACGACAGGCCCGCCGAGACCACCGCCAGCGCGCCGGACACACGGGCGTCCGGGCCCAGGGCCCGCACCGTGCCGGTGGCGAGTGCGACCCCCGCCAGGGTCCCGGCGAGACGGGCCACTGCACGCGCGTACGTCCGGTGGAAGTCCGGCCGCATCACCATCACCGAGGCTATGGGCGCCCAGTAGCCGTGGCCCAGGGGTATCCGGGCGGCGATCAGATAGCCGAGCGTGGCCACCGCCGCCAGGCGGACGGCGTGCCGGAACACCGGCGAGTCCCGGCGGAGCTCACGGCGAACCGCCCGGGCGACGACCGGGACCAGCCGGAGCATTGTCGGGCGCACCAGAAACTGGGCGCCGGCGGGGCCGGGCGGCGTGGGCGTCTTCCCGCGCGCGCAGCCGCTCCCGGCGATCTCCAACGCCTCGCGAAGCAGTTCCACGAGCCGCTCGGCGGCTTGCCGCGCGGGGCCCTCCAGCACCTCGTGCTCCTCGTCGACGCGCAGGACGTCCGTGCTCTCGGGCCGCACCTCGGCGGGGGTGCCGCGTCGGATCGAACGGGCGGCCGCATCCAGGACGTCGGCGGCCGCGTCGAGCAACTCCCGCGCGCGGTCCCGCCCGGGTCCCTCCGCCGGGGCGCCCACGTCCGGGTCGGCGAGCGCCGCGACCACCGGCCGAATGCGCTCGGCGAGTCCCCGGGGGCCGTGCAGGACGGGGGGACGGGTACGGGCCTGTGACGGCGTCACGGCAGCCGCGTCCCGGGCCGTCATCAACGGCTCCGGGTCGAACGGGGCGGTCGGGTCGTGCCGCAAGCGGCGGGCGTAGTCCGCCACGGCGGCCAGGGCGTCGGCGAGCGCGTCACGATGCGCTCCCCAACGCCGGATCGGGAACAGCAAGATCAGCACGGCCTGCGTCACGCCTCCGAGTGCGATGACCCCGGCGTGCTCCAGGGCTCGCCCGATGCTCGTGGGCAAGGTGATGGTCACCAGCATGCTGCCCACGGTCGTCGCTGCGACGATCCCAGCGGTCGATCCGACGGCCCACGCCATTCCCGCGGCAAAGGCCCATACGGCCAGCAGCGGAAGGAACGTCACGAGTCGCCCCGCCGCCAAGTAGCCCACGAAGGTGCTGAGCGCCAGACCCGCGCCCGCGCCGAGCGCGACCACCTTGCGCGGACGCCAGCTGCGCTGGAAGGTGGCCCCACCCGCGGAGTAGGCGCCGAGGGCGGCGGACGCGGCGTACGCAGGGGAGACCAGCCACAGCGTCGGCCCGATGACGATCGCCACCCCAGCGGCCGCACGCAGCGCGAGCAGGGGCTCCAGCCGCGTCTCCTCGATCTTGAGCCCAGATCGCACGACTTCCCCGAAGGCCCGGGGCCACGTCACGGGTGTCCGCCTGGCCGGAACGCACTGTCGCGTCGCGTCGGCCTGTTCGAGGTGCGGCAACCGTCGGGCAAGGAAGCCTCCCACACGGCCCGATGGCTAGCCGGCGGCCGCAGCCGCCGGAGGGGGTGCTGCCACTGAGGACACTGCGGAGCGTCC
>NZ_JAINRE010000004.1 GCF_020400595.1 Streptomyces naphthomycinicus
TCTTTTCTCGATCCGATTTCCTCGGTGCTTTCCAGGTTCTCGCTTTCGCGTTTCCCTTTCCGGCGGTTCCGACTTTATCAGAAGTTCCTGGCCGGTCTGACCGGCCATTCATTTCCGAGTTATCGGGGGATGCTTCCCGGGATGCCGTTCACAGCCTCCGGTGAAGCGAAGTAGATTCTATCGGCTGCCGGTGAACATGTCCAGTTCTAGGCAACTCATAGAATCTACCTCCCCGCGCCCTCCGTGTCAACGGCTCTTGCGGGGCGAAGAGGAGACTAGCAGCTCACAGCGGCCGAACGCACATCAGGCGGCCGTGGGCACGGCGGCACTTCGGTCCGCCTCGTCGAGATCACCCGTCTCGCCCGCGCGTGCCGCGCGGCCGCCGAGGACGTAGACGTACGCCAGAAACGCCAGCTCGGCCGCGACCCCGATGCCGATGCGGGCCCAGGTAGGCAGGCCGGAGGGGGTGACGAAGCCTTCGATGGCGCCAGACACGAACAGGACCAGGGCCAGACCGATCGCCATCCCGACGGCGGCCCGTCCCTCTTCCGCGAGAGCCGCGCGGCGGGTGCGCGGGCCTGGATCTATCAGCGTCCAGCCCAGACGCAGGCCCGTACCGGCGGCGACGAAGACCGCGGTCAGCTCCAGCAGGCCGTGCGGGAGGACCAGGCCGAGGAAGGTGTCGAGGCGGCCGGCCGAGGACATCAGGCCGAAGCCGACGCCCAGGTTGAGCATGTTCTCGAAGAGGATCCAGAGGACCGGCAGTCCCAGGAAGACCCCCAGGACCAGGCACATCGCGGCCGCCTGCGCATTGTTCGTCCACACCTGGGCGGCGAATGCCGTCGCGGGATGGCTGGAGTAATAGGTCTCGTACTCGCCACCGGGACGGGTCAGCTCACGCAGCTGGCTGGGGGCCGCGATGGACGACTGCACCTCGGGATGGGTGCCGATCCACCAGCCCAGGAGGATGGCGATGGCGGTGGAGACGAGCGCCGTGGGCACCCACCAGTGGCGGGCTCGGTAGACGGCCGCGGGAAAGCCCCGGGTCAGGAAGTGCGTGACGTCCCGCCACGAAGCGCGGCGAGTGCCGGCGACGGCGCTGCGCGCGCGGGCCACGAGTTGGCTGAGCCGTCCGGTCAGCTGAGGATCCGGAGCACGGGACTGGATGAGGGAGAGGTGGGTGGCGGTGCGCTGGTAGAGGGCGACGAGTTCGTCTGCCTCGGCGCCGGTGAGACGGCGCCGGCGGCGGAGCAGTGCATCGAGCCGGTCCCATTCGGCTCGGTGTACGGAGACGAAGACGTCCAGGTCCATCGGCTCTGCCTGCTCCTCGGCTGGTCGTCCACGGCTCGTCGTGGATGCTCGCACTTGCTGTCAGCTTGTCGTACTGCGATGCGACGCGCCCACAGCTTGGCAGACTTGCGTTCCAGGGGCGGACCAGGGAAGGGCGGCGGGCGTGAGTGAGCTGGTGACGGGCGAGGCGGTGGCGCTCGAACTGCGGCCCGCGAAGCTGCCGAGCAGGGCGCTGGCCGTGCTGCTCGACCTGGCGGTGACGATGGTCGCGTACATCATCGTGATCACGGTGCTCGTGGCGTCGACGGCCTCGCTGGACGAGGCCGCGCAGGTCGCGCTGTCGATCGCGGCGTTTCTGCTGGTCCTGGTAGGCGGGCCGATAGCCGTGGAGACGCTCAGTCATGGCCGCTCGCTCGGGAAGCTGGCGTTCGGACTCCGGGTGGTGCGGGACGACGGCGGGCCGATCCGGTTCCGGCACGCGCTGGTGCGGGGTGCGATCGGAGTGGTCGAGATCCTGGTGACGCTCGGGGTGGTGGCCTGCGTCGCCTCCCTGGTCTCGGCACGGGGGCGGCGGCTCGGGGATGTGTTCGCGGGCACGCTGGTCGTGCGCGAGCGGATACCCGTCGGGCGGGCCGGCTTCGTGCCGCCGCCGCCTCCGTGGCTCGCGGGGCGGTTCACCGGGCTGGACCTGTCCGCGGTGCCGGACGGGCTGTGGCTCGCGGTCCGGCAGTACCTGACGCGGATGCAGCAGCTCGATCCTCAGGTGTCGGCGGGCATGGCGCAGCGGCTCGCGGCCGATCTCGCGGAGCGCACGGGGGCTGTGCTGCCGAGGGAGCTGCCTGCGGCCGCTTTCCTGGCGGCCGTGGTGCACGAACGGCAGACCCGTGAGGCCCGGCAGGCGTTCGGTCGCGGCGGTCAGCCCCCGGCCCATCAGCCCCCGGCGCCGTACCGGCCGCCGACGGCATGGCCTCGGGGTTCCGTTCCGCTCGCTCCGGTTCAGCACCGGCCGGAGCAGCCTCCGGCTCCCTTCTCTTCCTCGCCGGTGCCGCCGCGGGACGAGCCGCAGGCAGGGCGGCCGGCCACCGGGTTCGCGCCGCCGGCTTAGCACGGGGCGGGGCGGGGTGGGACCCGGCGGGGGCCCGGTGGGTCCCGGGTCCCGGTGCTCGCCGCGTCCGAGTCGCCGGGTGGTACCGGTGTGCCGGGTGGTGCCGGTGTGCCAGGCCAGTGGGTGCCGGTGTGCCAGGCCAAGTGGTGCCGGTGTGCCGAGGATGGTGCCGGCGTGCCGGTGGAACCGGTTCAGTCGAATTTCGAGGGTGGGGACTGAAGATCCTCCAGCTCGATCCCGGGCGCGGCCAGGACCACGTCGCCGGCGATGTGCACGGCGTGCTGTTCGCCGGTGTCCAGGGCTGTGACCTGGTACTCCTCCACGATCAAGGGGCCGTTGTCAGTGGCGTGTGCTTCGCTGTTCACCAGTGCCCAGGACTGGTCCACGGTGCGGGGGGCGAGGACGGGGTCCGTGAAGGCCACGAGGCGTACGCGGGTCGCGGCGGACGAGGGGGTGAGGCGCAGGAGCCGGGCGGTGGCGACGAGGAACGCGGGGGACGTGCCGGTGAAGGCGTGGGCGCGCACATTGCCTTCGGTGGCATGGGTGCCGGTGGGGTCGGTACGGACCCAGGTGACGCCGTCGAGGGCGGCACCGCGCACCTGCCAGCCACCCGCGTGCAGTTCGAGACGGATGGGACGGCCCAGCTCGTCCAGGGCGAGGTCGACCGAGCCGCGCTGATCGCCGGCGGGGCCGGTCAGCCGCGAGACATAGCGCCAGCCGGACGGGCCGGGGGCGCACTGGAAGTGTTCTTCGGCCAGGGGGGTGTGATCGTGCGGATCGTGGAGCGAATAACGGCCGCGGGGCATGGGGGTCCTGGGTCTTGACGGGCTGGTCCGGCCGGGAGTCATCAGTCCGGTGGGCCAAAGGGGCAGGCCCCCGGCACGGGGGTGCGGGGGCCTGCCTCGGAGGACCTGCTGCCGGGGAGGGTGCGTCGGTGCACCGGCGCACCCTCCCCGGCGTGCCGGACCAAGGGATCGCCGGCTCAGTAGCGGTAGTGGTCCGGCTTGAACGGGCCGTCGACCTCCACGCCGATGTACGCGGCCTGCTCCGGGCGCAGCTGGGTGAGCTTGACGCCCAGCGCGTCCAGGTGGAGGCGGGCGACCTTCTCGTCGAGGTGCTTGGGCAGCACGTAGACGCCGATCGGGTACGCGTCGGGCTTGGTGAACAGCTCGATCTGGGCCAGGGTCTGGTCCGCGAAGGAGTTGGACATCACGAACGAGGGGTGGCCGGTGGCGTTGCCCAGGTTCAGCAGGCGGCCCTCGGAGAGGACGATGATCACCTTGCCGTCGGGGAACTTCCAGGTGTGGACCTGCGGCTTGACCTCGTCCTTGACGATGCCCGGGATCTTGGCGAGGCCGGCCATGTCGATCTCGTTGTCGAAGTGGCCGATGTTGCCGACGATCGCCTGGTGCTTCATCTTGGCCATGTCCGAGGCCATGATGATGTCCTTGTTGCCGGTCGTGGTGATGAAGATGTCGGCCTTGTCGATGACCTCGTCGAGGGTCGTGACCTGGTAGCCGTCCATCGCCGCCTGCAGGGCGCAGATCGGGTCGATCTCGGTGACGATCACGCGGGCGCCCTGGCCGCGCAGGGACTCCGCGCAGCCCTTGCCCACGTCGCCGTAGCCGCAGACGACGGCGGTCTTGCCGCCGATCAGGACGTCGGTGGCGCGGTTGATGCCGTCGATCAGGGAGTGGCGGCAGCCGTACTTGTTGTCGAACTTCGACTTGGTGACGGCGTCGTTCACGTTGATCGCCGGGAAGAGGAGGTCGCCGTCGCGCTGCATCTCGTACAGGCGGTGGACACCCGTGGTGGTCTCCTCGGTGACGCCGCGGATCTCCGAGGCCAGCTGGGTCCACTTCTGGGGGTTCTCGCCCAGGGTGCGGTGCAGCAGCTGGAGGATGACGCGGTGCTCGTCGGACTCGGCGGTGTCCAGGGCCGGGACCTCACCGGCCTTCTCGTACTCGACGCCCTTGTGGACGAGGAGGGTGGCGTCGCCGCCGTCGTCCAGGATCATGTTGGGGCCGCCGGTGGGGCTGTCCGGCCAGGTCAGCGCCTGCTCGGTGCACCACCAGTACTCCTCCAGGGTCTCGCCCTTCCAGGCGAAGACCGGGATGCCCTGCGGGTTGTCGGGCGTGCCGTTCGGGCCGACGGCGATGGCGGCGGCCGCGTGGTCCTGGGTGGAGAAGATGTTGCAGGAGGCCCAGCGCACCTGCGCGCCCAGGGCGGCCAGGGTCTCGATGAGCACGGCGGTCTGCACGGTCATGTGCAGGGAGCCGGTGACGCGGGCGCCGGCCAGCGGCTGCGCCTCGGCGTATTCCTTGCGGATGGCCATCAGGCCGGGCATCTCGTGCTCGGCGAGGGTGATCTCCTTGCGGCCGAACTCGGCCAGCGAGAGGTCGGCGACCTTGTAGTCCTGTCGGTTCTCGACAGTCGTCATTGCGAGCTGCTCCTCGGGGTTGGGGCGAGGTGGGTACGGCTGGTCTGCGCGGCGGCGGACACAGGGGTGCCCGGGAAGAGGACACAGGCATGCCCACGTACGCGCAGCGCAGTCCGTCGGAGGCCCTCTCTCCCTCGGCCGGTCCCCGTGGGACCGCCCGACCGCCATCAGCAGCGACGTCTGGCTCCGTCCCAAGCTACACCGGACGGCCCGATAGACCCCAGTCCGCCGGTGCATTCCCGGGGTCGCATTCGGGACGATTCAAGGAGTCGGGCGTTCACGGAGAGCCACGGTTCTCCGCGCGGCGGACGGGCCGCGCGCGGAGGACGGGGCATGGCGCTCAAGGGGCGGGGACCGGGTTCCCGGCCGCGGTGCCGCGGGTCAGTGACCGGCGGTGTGCGGGGTCGGGCCGCCCGGGGTCGCCTGCGGGTCCGGGCCCTTGGCGGCCTCGGCCTCGCTGTAGATGTCGGGTTCGAGGTAGATGACGCGGGCGATGGGGACGGCGGCGCGGATGCGGGCCTCGGCGGCATTGATGGCGCTCGCGACCTCGGCGGCGGTGTCGTCGTGCTGGACGGCGATCTTGGCGGCGATCAGCAGCTCCTCGGGGCCGAGGTGCAGCGTGCGCATGTGGATGATGCCGGTGACCGTGTCGCCGTCGACGACCGCGGCCTCGATCTTCTTGACCTCCTCGACGCCCGCGGCCTCGCCGAGCAGCAGCGACTTGGTCTCGGCGGCCAGGACGAGGGCGATCAGGACGAGCAGGACACCGATGCAGACGGTGCCGATGCCGTCCCAGACGCCGTCGCCGGTGAGGAGGGCGAGGCCGACGCCGCCGAGGGCGAGGACCAGACCGATGAGCGCGCCGAAGTCCTCCAGGAGGACGACGGGCAGCTCGGGTGCCTTGGCGCGGCGGATGAACTGCGACCAGGAGAGCTTGCCGCGCAGTTCGTTGGACTCCTTGATGGCCGTGCGGAAGGAGAAGCCCTCGGCGATGATCGCGAAGACGAGGACGCCCACCGGCCAGTACCAGTGCTCGACCTCGTGCGGGTGGCTGATCTTCTCGTAGCCCTCGTAGATGGCGAACATGCCGCCGACCGAGAAGAGGACGATCGAGACCAGGAAGGCGTAGATGTAGCGCTCGCGGCCGTATCCGAAGGGGTGCTGCGGGGTGGCTTCGCGCTGCGCCTTCTTGCCGCCGACGAGCAGCAGGAACTGGTTGCCCGAGTCGGCGAGCGAGTGGACGCCTTCGGCGAGCATCGAGGAGGAGCCGCTGAACGCGAACGCCACGAACTTCGATGCCGCGATCGCGAGATTGGCGCCGAGTGCCGCCACGATCGCCCTGGTACCGCCTGACGCGCTCATGTGTCCGCGTTGTCCCTTCGCCTCTGTCGGCCTGGCCCTCGTACATCCGTCCGGACGTGTACCCGGCTTTGCCCGGCCTTTGCCGGTGGGCCATTCTTGCAGCCCGGCCGGGCACCGGCGCGTCAGGTGTCCACAAGCCCGGTCAGATGATCGACTGCCCGTCCACAGACCTGGTCATACGATCACAGTGGCGCGGAAGACCGTGCCCGCGCCCGAGATCTCCGCCTTCTCGCCGGCCGGGACGAAGACCGATCCGCCGGGGCTCAGTTCGTGTTCGCCCGCCCGGACGGCACCGGCCGTGCAGAGCAGGATCTGCGGGGTGTCGCGGGTGAGGTCGTGGGTGGTACCGCCCTCGGGGAGGACGTACCGGGAGAGCCGGAACTCGTCGATCGGCGTCTCGTAGACCTCCTCCTCGTCCGGGGACGCCTCGGGGCGCAGCACGCCCGGGTCGGCCGCCTCGAAGCGGACGACGCGCAGCAGTTCGGGGACGTCGACGTGCTTGGGGGTCAGGCCGCAGCGCAGGACGTTGTCGGAGTTGGCCATGATCTCGACGCCGAGGCCGCTGAGGTAGGCGTGCGGGATGCCGGCTCCGAGGAACAGCGCCTCGCCGGGCTGGAGGCGTACGAGGTTGAGGAGCATGGCCGCGATGACGCCGGGGTCGCCCGGGTAGTGGTGGGCGATGTCGGCGTAGGCGGCGTAGGGGCCGCCGAGGCGGGTGCAGGCCGCGGTGGCCTCGGCGACGGTGTGGGCCATCTCCGCCGGGTCGGCGCTGAGGATCGCGGTGAGGACCTCGCGCAGGGCGGCGTCCTCGGGGTGTGCGTGCAGCAGGTCGACGTACGGCTTGAGGGAGGCGACGCCGAGACCGTCGAGCAGGTCGGCGGCCTGGACCGGGTCACGGAAGCCGCACAGGCCGTCGAACTCGGTGAGGGCGCAGATCAGCTCGGGCTTGTGGTTGGCGTCCTTGTAGTTGCGGTGCGGGGCGTCGATCGGGATGCCCCGCCGCTCCTCGTCGGCGTACCCCTCCTCGGCCTGCTTCCGGTCGGGGTGCACCTGGAGGGAGAGGGGGGCGCCGGCGGCGAGGATCTTGAGCAGGAACGGCAGGCGCGGGCCGAACTTCTCGACCGCGCGGGCGCCGAGTTCCCGCTCGGGATCGGCCTCGATGACCTCGACGAGGGTCCCGCGCGCGGTGCGCGAGGGGGCACCGGGATGCGCGCCCATCCACATCTCCGCCTGGGGTTCGCCGGTCGGCTCGACGCCGAGGAGCTGCGGGATGGCGGTGCGGGAACCCCAGGCGTAGGGGCGGACGGTGTTGTCGAGGCGGTCCATGTCTCTTCTCTGTCTCCGTACGTACGCTGCTCGGCCGGCGCTGCCGCGTCCGCCGGCGTCCCCGGCGGACGCGAGCGGTCCGGCAGGAGTCAGATCAGGCCCCCGAAGCGAGCGCCAGGTAAACGGCGGCGAAATCCGTGACGGCGATCAGTTCCGCGAGGGTCTCCAGTTCGCCGCCCTCCTCCGGTTCGAGTTCGCTGACAGGCGTGTCGTGGCTGAGGGCCACGTCCCGGGCGGCCGGGGCGGCGGTGAGACCGCCGATCGGGCGGTCACGGAGCAGCACCACGCGCGCGTGCAGCGCGGGCGGCTCCTCCACGCGGTCGCGGAAGAAGTCGTCCGGGTCGGCGCTGGCGGCGAGGGGGCCGGCGAGCAGCGCGTTGTGCTCGGCGAGCGCCTCGGGCAGCTCGGCGACCAGGGCGGGGCGGCCGGCGAGTTCGGCGAGGGCGGCGGCGAACCGGCGGCCCGCGGGGCCGGCCGAGGGGCCTTCCGTCCACACCACGGGCAGTGCGTCGGCGAGTTCGGCGGCGAGGGTCTTGGCCGGGTTGCTGTAGGTCGCGATGGCGGGGCCGCAGCGTTCCGCGACGTGGTCCAGGCGGTCGGCGATCTTCTCCAGGGTCTCCGGCGGGGCGGTGAGCAGACCGATCCGGTCCAGGAGCGCCAGCAGCGGGGTCAGCAGGGCCCAGAAGACGCCCGAGGAGGACGCGGCGAGCGGTTCCTCCTGGTCGTACGGGGCCGTCGCCATCGGTACGAACAGGCCGTGGGCGCCGGCCACCGCCTCGGCGAGCGGGGTGCCGGGCGGGGCCACGCCGACGACCGAGCAGCCGCGGCGGTAGGCCTGGTCGGCGAGGAGGGAAAGGCTCGGTTCGGTGCCGTCCGGAGTGGCGATCAGCAGCAGGTCGACCGAGCCGGTCCAGCCGGGAAGCTCCCAGCGCAGAGCGCCCGCGGCCGGGGCCACGCCGCTGGGGGCGAGCCGGACGACGGGGCTGCCGACGCCGGCCAGCGTGCCGAGGAGGTCGGCGGTGTGGGTGGCGGCGGCGCCGGGGCCCGCGATGAGGACCGCGCGGGGGCGGCCGTCGGGCTTGAGGTCGCCGACACCGGCCTCGGCGGCGTGCCGGGCGGCGGTGCGGACGCGGGCGCCGGCCTCCGCCGCACCGCGCAGCAGCCCCCGGTGGTCGGCCTGGGCAAGGCCTTCCGGGGTGTCGAGCAGCGATTCGTCCAGCATGGGCGGCAGCCTCCGATCGCCGGGGTCCTGGGGTCCTACGCGGTGATGGTCCTCGTCACGCGGGGCGGCGGGCCTCGTCGACCAGCAGGACCGGGATGCCGTCGCGGACCGGGTAGGCCAGGCCGCAGTCCTGGCCCGTGCAGATCAGCTCGGTGTCCTGCTCCTTCAGGGGGGCGTGGCAGGCCGGGCAGGCGAGGATCTCCAGGAGGCCGGCTTCGAGCGGCATGGGGTGTCCCTTCAGCGGGCGGGTATGCGTCTGTGGATATGCCTGGTCAGCGTACCGCCGATGGGCAGGCCGCTCAGCCCCTGATGATCGCCAGGGCTTCGTCGCGGACCTTGGTCATCGTCGGCTCGTCCTTGGCCTCGGCGTTCAGGCGCAGGAGCGGCTCGGTGTTGGACGGGCGGACGTTGAACCACCAGTCGGCCGCGGCGACCGTGAGGCCGTCGAGGTCGTCCAGGGTGACGTCGGCGCGGCCCTCGTACGCGGCGCGGATCGCGGCGATGCGGGCGGACTGGTCGGCGACGGTGGAGTTGATCTCGCCGGAGCCGGCGTAGCGGTCGTACCGGGCGACGAGGGCGGACAGCGGGCCCGGCTGGCCGCCGAGGGCCGCGAGGACGTGCAGGGCGGCCAGCATGCCCGTGTCGGCGTTCCAGAAGTCCTTGAAGTAGTAGTGGGCGGAGTGCTCGCCGCCGAAGATCGCGCCGGTGCGGGCCATCTCGGCCTTGATGAAGGAGTGGCCGACCCGGGTGCGGACCGGGGTGCCGCCGTTCTCCCGCACGACCTCCGGGACCGTGCGGGACGTGATCAGGTTGTGGATGACCGTGCCCTTGCCGCCGTTGCGGGCCAGTTCGCGGACGGCGACCAGCGCGGTGATCGCGGACGGGGAGACCGGGGTGCCGTCCTGGTCCACGACGAAGCAGCGGTCGGCGTCGCCGTCGAAGGCGATGCCGAGGTCGGCGCCCTCCGCCGGAACCCGCTTCTGGAGGTCCACGAGGTTGGCCGGGTCGAGCGGGTTGGCCTCGTGGTTCGGGAAGGTGCCGTCCAGTTCGAAGTACATCGGGACGAGGGTCAGGGGCAGGCCGGCGAAGACCGAGGGGACCGTGTGGCCGCCCATGCCGTTGCCGGCGTCGACCACGACCTTCAGAGGGCGGATGGAGGTCAGGTCGACCAGGGAGCGCAGGTGCGCCGCGTAGTCCTCCAGCGTCTCGCGCGAGGAGAGGGTGCCCGGCCGGTCCACGGGGGCCGGGGCGCCCTCCGCGAGCCAGCGCTCGGCCAGCTCGCGGATCTGCGCGAGGCCGGTGTCCTGGCCGACGGGGGCGGCGCCCGCGCGGCACAGCTTGATGCCGTTGTACCGGGCCGGGTTGTGGGAGGCCGTGAACATCGCGCCCGGGACGTCCAGCGCGCCCGAGGCGTAGTACAGCTGGTCCGTGGAGCACAGGCCGATCTCGGTGACGTCCACACCGCGGTCCGCCGCGCCGCGCGCGAAGGCACGGGAGAGGCCGGGGGACGAGGGGCGCATGTCGTGGCCGACGACGATGGCCGCCGCTCCCGTCACCTCCGCGAAGGCGGCGCCGAAGAGTCCGGCCAGCGTCTCGTCCCACTGGTCCGGGACCACTCCGCGCACGTCGTACGCCTTCACGATCTGCGACAGATCAGCAGTCACGGCCAACCCTCCTGAAAGTCTTATGGGTGCCCACAAACTACCCGCCGGGAGTATGGGCGCGGTGCGCGGACACCGGGTGGACGCTCGGCGGGCCCCCGTCCGTAACGCGCGGCCGGGGAGAATCGTCACGCCTGACGGGCGGAATCGTCACGCCCGACGGGCGGAATCGTCCCGCCCGACGGGGCTGGCGCGGGGTGGCGTGGCGAGGCGCTCGGCGGCGGCCCGGTCGTGATGCGCGGTAGGGCCCGGTCGTGGTGCTCGGCCGGCCTCAGTTGTCCGGGGAGCGCAGCACCCTCAGGTGGCCGCGGCGGGCGACCTCCATGGGATCCACCGTGCGGGCACCGCCGCCGCCCGCCTCGGCCGCGCGCTCCTGGGGGCGGGCCGCCTCGCGCACGGCGTTGGCGAGCGCCTCCAGATCGTCGCCGCTGGGGCGCGCGGGCGCGGAGCCGTCCAGGAGTCGTACGACCTCCCAGCCGCGCGGGGCGGTGAGGCGCTCGGAGTGCTCGGCGCACAGGTCGTAGCAGTGGGGTTCGGCGTAGGTGGCGAGCGGGCCGAGGACCGCGGTCGAGTCGGCGTAGACGTACGTCAGCGTCGCGACGGCGGGTCGGCCGCAGGCGGTGCGCGAACAGCGACGTACAGGGCTCACGACGTTGGACGGTACCGCACTCTTGAGCGGGCCGCGACGACTCTCCACCAGGTCACTCCACCGTGTCGGGTTGTGAACCGCCCCACACCCCGCGCTCGGCAGGCCCTGTTGACCTGCGCGGACGGACATCGGACGGAGGTCCGAAGGGGCCCTCCCTGGTTACGAGTTGGTACAAACATCGTCAATTGCCTTGAGTTCGGCGGTCCAGGAGAGTTACGGAAACGAGTCAGACCTTGGCTGGAATGGTCATCCCGCGACGGGGCGGTCCGGGGCCGGTTGCCGCGTGGAACCGGACGGGCGGAGGGCACGGGGACTACGCTTCACCAGTGATGGACAACCGTGTACCGCCCCGCGCCGCCGGCCCCGGGCCCCGTCGCCGTGATCGTCACGGACGAGGCATGCGGGGACCGATCGCACCCCCGCAGGTGCCACTGGCGGCCAGCCGTGCCGAAGTCTTCGCGGATCTGGTGCAGGACTCCGTGGAACGTCTCGAACGGCGGTGGCCGCAGCTGGCCGACATCGACTTCATGGTGCTGGAGGTCCCCCGGCTGGAGCGGACCGCCGATCAGCCGGCGTGGGGGGACGAGGCCGTGCCGCTCGGCGGGATCATCCCCGCGCGTGACGGACGGCGGGCTCGGGTGGTCGTGTACCGCCGGCCGGTGGAGATCCGGACCAAGGGGCGGGACGAGCGGGCGGCGCTGGTGCACGAGGTCGTGGTGGAGCAGGTGGCCGAGCTGCTCGGCCTGACGCCGGAGACGGTGGACCCGCGCTACGGCGAGGAGTAGAGGACCGGCCGCGCGAGCGCCCGGAGGGGCCCGGGGAACCGCGCGAGCGGTGACGGCGGGCCGCGCCCGGCGGCGTACCGCGGGCCCGGCGGCGGTTCCCGGAGCCGGTGCCTCCTACTTCTGCAGGACCGACAGGTCCTGCTCGGTCTGCGGCACCGCCACCGTCCCGTGGTCGTTCGGGAGCGTCTGGATGGTGAACGCGGGCACGCCCGCCTCGGTGGCCGCGAGGGTGCGGGAGGCGTACACCGGGCCACCGGAGACGGGCTCCACCGTGAGGGCGTACGTGCCCTTCAGGCCCGTCGGGACCGGGGCGTCGACGTTCTGGGTGGTGCCGGACTTGATCGTGTAGCTCTTGGTCACCGGGCTCCCGCCCTCGCTGCCGGCCGATGCCGTGACCTTGACCGTGGCCGTGCCGCCGGGGGCCGTCAGGGCGAGGGTCGTGCCCTTCGCGCTGTTGTCGGCCGAGGTCGCGCGCGTGCCGACGGCGGCGGTCGCCGGGATGAACGCCGTTTCCCGCTTGTCGCCCTTGCCCCGCACGACCTGGAGGGCCGCGACGACCGGGACCGTCCGGTCGGTGGGGGTGAGCACGAGGGAGCCGGCCTCGCCACGGGTGACGTCACCGAGGTCGACCGTCGTCGTCATGCCGGATTTCACGTGCAGGGCCTCGTTCCCGGCCGGGGTGATCAGGCCGTCGGGCGAGGCCAGACGGACCTTCAGATCGGCGTCGTCGTCGCCGGGGGTGAAGGCGATCAGCCGGACGTCGGTGGCGTCCTTGGGGATGCCGGGCAGGATCTGGCTGCCGGCCGGGTCGGCGGCAGCGGCCAGCCAGTCGCCGCCCGCCTTGTCGTCCAGAGCCTGCACGGCCGCGCCGACCCGGCCGCTGCGCACGCTGACGTGCACGGTCAGGTCGGTCTGCCGTTCGTCGGTGAGCGTGGAGAGCAGGACCGGCTCGCCGGCGTGCGGATCGACGGTGAGGTTCTCGCCCAGTGACGCCTTGATCGCGCCGTCCTTGCCGTACAGCTCGATGTCGACCACGGCGGCGGAGTCGTCGGGGTTGGTCAGATGGACGTAGTCGGTGCGGCCGGCGGCCGTGCTGGCGCCGGGGAACCAGAACTCGGTGTCCGCGCCGGTGCAGTTGACGCCCTGGAGGCCGCGGCCGGTGCCGACGGCGACCTCGGTGGTCTCCTGGACGGTCCAGCCGGGCGCGAACCTGCCGTCCGCGGTGCCGACCAGCGCGGGCGCGTCCGCGCCGGAGGTGTCGCCGGTGGCCGGTGTGCCCGGCGCCTTCGGCGTGAGCACCGGCTGCTCGGTCTTCGTCCCGGCGCCCTTGCCGCCCTTGCCGCCCTTGCTCTTCTGCCCGGCGGCCGGGGTGTCCGCCGACTGTCCGGTGGCCGCCCGGAGTTGGGCCTTGCCGCTGCCCGCCGCGCCCTGGGTGGCGGGCGTGAACGACGTGTACGCCGTGTCGGCGACGTCCGACGTGCTCGGTGCCGGGCACAGCAGGCTGGTGCGTTCCACGGGGAGTTGGGCGGCCGCCTTCGGGGCGGCGGCACCGGAGGCCGTCGGCGAGTCGACCGCGGCGTACGCGGTGACGGCGGCCAGCGCGGCCGTGCCGGCGATCAGGGACAGGGTGGTGCGGTTCACTGCTGGCTCCCGTCGGGGCGCTGGCTGCCGGTGCCGTGGGGGTGCTGGGCCGGGTCGTAGGCCTGCGGGGCGGGGTCGTAACCCTGCTGGGCGGGGTCGTACGCCGGGTCGTAGCCCTGCTGCTGGTAGGCCGACGGGTCGTAGGGCGGCTGCTCGGTGCCGCCGTGGTAGGCGTACGGGTCGTACGGGGCCGTCTGGTACGGGTCCGCCTGGTACGTCTGCTGGTCGTAGCCGGCCGGGGACTGGTACGCCTCCTGGCCGTAACCGGAGTACCCGGCCTGCGCGTACGTGGCCGAGTCCCACTCGTCGTACGACTGCTGCTGCGGGACGGCGGCCGGGGGCTGGTCCGGCGGCGGAGGGGTGCCGGGCGGGTCCTCCGCGGGCGGTTCCTCGGCCTGGGCACGCAGGCGCCGGGCGCGGCGGCCCTCGCCGGCGGTGGCCTCGGCGGGCACCGGCTGCTCCTCGGGCAGGTCGTCGTCGACATCGCGGCGACGGCCGGGCAGGGCGAGGACGACCAGGACGAGGGCGAGCGCGCCCTGCGCCCAGAGCCAGGCGACGTGGGCGATCGAGGCGTCGTAGGTGACGTCCAGCCGGCCGCCGCCCGCGGGGAGCCGGAAGCCCTGAGCCCAGCCGTCGACCGTGGTGCGGGTGAGCGGCTTGCCGTCGAGAGTGGCCGTCCAGCCCTCGGCGGCGCTGTCGGCGAGGCGCAGGACCCGGTCGCCCGAGCCGGAGGGGATCGTGGTGTGGATCTCCACCGGTCCCGCGGTGACCGGCTGGGCCTTGCCCGAGCCGTCGGCGGACACGATGGCCGCGCGGGCGACCTCCTGGTCGACGCGCCACAGGGCGCTGCCGTTCTGCTGGCTGAGCCGGGCCAGGCCGGGGGTGGCGTCGAGGACGCGGGTGATGTCGCGGGGGGCGCCCTTGTGGACGAGGACGTAGCGGACGGCGAAGCCGCCGAGTTCGTCGGCCTGGTCGGCGCCGGAGCCGGCGACGAGGTTGGCGACGATCTTGTCCAGGCGGGTGTTCTCGGCGTCGGCGGCGGCGAGTTCGGCGTCGCCCGTGCGGGCACCGGAGCCGCGGACCAGGCTGTAGCGGACGCGCGCGGTGGAGTCGCTGTCCAGGACCAGGGTGCGGGCCTGGTCGCCGCCGCCGGAGTCCTCGGCGACGAACGCGGGCACCTGGGCCGGGTCGCGGCGCTCCAGCGGGCCGTCGGCGCCGCGGATCATCCAGCCGGCCGCGACGAGCAGCGGACCGGCGGCCGAGGCGAAGGCGATCAGGGCGGCGACGGGCTGGCGCCAGCCGAAGCTCTGCTCGGCCACGCGTGCGCGTGCGCCGTCGGCGCCGAGGGCGGCGGCGGCCAGCAGGGCGATGCCGTAGACGAGGGTGGCCGGTCCGGCCCAGGCGGACTTGTTGGCCAGGACCGCGAAGACGAGGCCGGTCAGGGCGACGGCCCACGCGGTGCGGACGCCCAGCTGCCGCTCGGAGCGCAGGAGGGCGGCGAGCGCGGCGAGCACGATGCCGATGAGCATCAGGCCGTGCACGGTGCCGGGGCCGCCGGGGGCGGCGCCGAGCAGGTCGAGCGCGGAGGCGGCCGAGGGGCCGTACTCCAGGCCCGCCTCCCGGAAGAAGCCGGCCGGGAGCAGGGTCAGCGACCAGGGCGCGAGGAGCAGCAGCGGGGTGCCGAGCTGGGCGAGGAAGCGCAGAGCGTGGGCGACGAGGTCGCCGCGGCGCAGGACCAGCACGCCGAGGCCGAGCAGCAGCGCGATGGGCCAGACGATCGGCGTGAAGGCGGTGGTGATGGTCAGCAGCAGCGCGTACGCCCAGGTGGCGCGCCAGCTGCCGCGGGCGCCGGTGCGGCTCCCCAGGCCGCTGGCGGCGATGCCCGCGCGCGCGATGAGCGGCAGCAGCACGGCGAGGACGGCGGTGCCGATGCGGCCGCCGGCCAGGGCGCCGGTGGTGGCGGGCAGGAAGGCGTAGGCGACGGCGGCCCAGGCGCGCAGCAGCCGGGAGGTGACGAGGGGCCGGGAGGCGAAGTAGGCGGTGAATCCGGCGAGCGGCACCGAGCCGACCAGCAGGACGGTGACGGCGAGCCCGGTGGAGCCGAACAGGAGCGAGGCGAGGGTCGCGAGGACGGCCAGGTAGGGCGGTGCGGACGGGGTGCCGCCGGCGCCGACCGGGTGCCAGGTGTCGATGTAGCGGGACCACAGGTCGCCGGCGCCGGCCGGGGCGGGCAGCAGGGCACCGCCGACGAGCGCGCCGCCGCCGAGCAGGGCCCGGCAGGCGACGAGGGAGATGACCAGCAGCGCGAGGAAGAGCACCGGGCCGGGCCTGCGGGCGATCCGCTTGAGCCGGGCGAACTGCTCGACCTGGAGGAAGTCGGCGTCGTCGCCGCCGGGCCCGGACTCCACGGCACCGCCGTGCCGGCCGGCCGAGGCGGTGTCGGAGTCGGAGCCGCTGGTGAAGTTGCCCGCGATCTGTTCCACGGTGGCCCGGACGGTGGCGCCGGGCGGCGGGAACAGCTGGCGCAGTTCTCCCTTGTCGATCTGGGAGGAGCCGCGGCGGCGCCGGGCGGCGATGATCCGTTCGGGCCGCAGCAGGGTGCTCAGCAGACCGCGGATCTCGTCGACGGCCTGGCCGGGGACCTTGCCGACGAGGTAGGCGAGGGTGCGCAGGACGGTGCCGAGGACGAGTCGCAGCAGGACCCAGGGCAGCGCGGCCGTGCGGGTGTTGGCGAGCAGGGTGTAGACGGCGCCCGCCTTGTCGACCTTGTGCGGGGAGGCGGTGGTGCGGCCGGCGCAGTCGACCGCGCGGCGCTCGCGGGAGGCGGCCTCGGCGTGCCGGACGACCGCGTCGGGGGCGATCAGGACGCGGTGGCCGGCCGCGTGGGCGCGCCAGCACAGGTCGACGTCGTCGCGCATGAGGGGCAGCCGGCGGTCGAAGCCGCCGAGCTGCTCGAAGACGTCGCGGCGGATGAGCATGCCGGCGGTGGAGACGGACAGCACGGTGCGGACGTGGTCGTGCTGGCCCTGGTCCTGTTCCCGGCGGTCCAGGCCGGTCCAGCGGCGGCCGGAGTGGGCGATGGAGACGCCGACCTCCAGCAGCTGGCGGCGGTCGTACCAGCCGCGCAGTTTGGGGCCGACGATCGCGACGTCGTCGCGGCCGAGTTCGAGTTCGTTGTCGACGACCCGGAGCAGCTGGGCGAGGGCGTCGGGTTCGGGGGCGCAGTCGTCGTGCAGCAGCCACAGCCATTGGACGGGCTCGCCGTGCGGCAGGTCGGGCAGGTCGTAGGCGTCGTCGCGCCAGGTGCGCGTGACCGGGTCCCAGCCGCTGGGGCGCTTCAGGTA
Organism: Streptomyces naphthomycinicus; assembly: GCF_020400595.1. Classification (GTDB taxonomy): domain Bacteria; phylum Actinomycetota; class Actinomycetes; order Streptomycetales; family Streptomycetaceae; genus Streptomyces; species Streptomyces naphthomycinicus. The sequence continues at coordinate 16,826 of NZ_JAINRE010000004.1, forward strand.
GGGCAGGTCCTCCGGGGTGAGGAGGGGCGCGGTGCGGCTCGCCTCCTCCACGGCCTGGCCGAAGCCGGTGCGGCGGGCCAGGTGCAGCACGTTGGCGTCGCCGAGGGCGTCGGTGAGCAGCTGGGCGGAGGCGTCCGCGCTGCCGGTGTCGGCGGCCACCGCGTGCTGGACGGGGCGCTCCTGGCCGAGCAGCCCGGCGAGCGCGTCGGGCAGCCAGCGGGCGCCGTCGTGGGAGACGAGGACCGCGGTCACCACATGACGCGGGGACTCAGGGGTGGCAGCCGGGTGGTGGGCTGCCGCATGGCTGTGCACGGACATCGAGGTACGGGCCCCGGTTCGATGGACTGCGGTGGACGCCTGTGCCTCCTCGTGCGTCGAGGGGACAGCGGGGCGTCTCGGACGAGCGACCACACTATCGGCTGCCCATGACGACGGCCCGCCGCCTGTGGACAACCCACGGGCTACGGGCCGTTCGTGACGTCTCCGGTGCTGAACGCCTGCGTGTGTGTGCGGGTGCGCGCGTCCGGCGCGTGTGTCACGCGCGGGTGCGGCCGCTTCAGACGGCGGCCTTCTTCAGACGGCGGCGTTCGCGCTCGGACAGTCCGCCCCAGATGCCGAAGCGCTCGTCGTTGGCGAGGGCGTATTCGAGGCACTCGGAGCGGACCTCGCAGGCGAGGCAGACCTTCTTGGCCTCTCTGGTGGAGCCGCCCTTCTCGGGGAAGAAGGACTCGGGGTCGGTCTGGGCGCACAGCGCGCGCTCCTGCCAGCCGAGTTCCTCGTCCGCGTCGTCGACCAGCAGTTGCTGCACCAGCTCGGTCATGTGCGCCCCTCGTCTGTCTTTCGCGTCCCCGTGCGTGGCCGTTACCGATTCCGGCTGAACGACACGAGTGAAATTACAAGTGTGCTGCTCCGGGCGAGTCAAGCCGAGATCTGCTATTGAGCCCGTTATTCACTCTGCGGAACCAAGGCCATGCGGAAAGTGTTCAAATCGGCATAAACCTCGACACGCAGCGGGGCCCACTCGGGGGCGGCCGTACCCCCGTACAAGTCTCTGTACGGAGAAAGACGCCTCCGTGTTCGATCGCGTTCCGCAGGGCTCCAGCGCTCGGATGTGCCCCATGTGTCCCGGCACCCCCGTGCACAAACCTTTCACCTGAGAGATGAACCGGATGAGGTGAAACATGTCCCACATACCGGGCGCCGAGTTGACAGTGCGGGTGTGAACCGATGTCCTAGTGGGCATGCTCGCGAACTTGGCACCCACCTCGACCCGCATCGCCGGGTCCGTCGGTGCCGCCCGCGCGCGCTGTAGCTGTTGTTGCTGTCACAGCTGTTGAGCCAAGCCCGCTCCGGCTGTCCCCGAGTCCATCCCGGCTCGGTCGCGTCTCCCGCTCCCTGAACCCTCCTCCGGGGCACCCCGCTCGCCCGTGATCCGGGCGGACCGTACGCGCCGATCGGCTCCACGTCCCAGCTCCAGCCCCCCACTCCTTCACCGAGGACCACCGCACCCCGATGAACAGCGACAACGACCTCCAGATCGCCGGCGACATCCTCGAAGTCCCGCACCTGCTCCAGCCGCCGCGCGAGCACCCGGCCACCGTCGCCGAGTTCGTGGGGCTCGCCCGTTCGATCGCCGCCGACCGCGCCCAGTGGGCGCACCTCGTCCGGTACGACGCCACCACCCGCTGGTACCACCGGCTGCGCACCGGCCCCGGCTACGAGGTGTGGCTGCTGTCCTGGGTGCCCGGCCAGGGCAGCGGACCGCACGACCACGGGCGCTCCTCCGGGGTGCTCACCGTCCTGGAGGGCACCCTCACCGAGCGCACCGAGCGCGGCACGCGCGCGCTGGCGGCGGGTGCGCAGCGGGTGTTCGCGCCGGGGTACGTCCACGAGGTCGTCAACGACGCGCTGGAGCCGGCGGTCAGCCTGCACGTCTACCACCCGGGTCTGACCGAAATGCCCATGCACACCTCCCCGCACTGCGAGGCTCGTCCGGTGACTGCCTGACGCGATGTCGGACCCGCCTGCAAGACTTGGCGCATGCGCATTGTGGTTCTGGCAGGCGGCATCGGCGGTGCCCGTTTCCTGCGTGGTCTGAAGCGGGCCGTGCCGGACGCGGACGTCACGGTCATCGGCAACACCGGCGACGACATCCACCTCTTCGGGCTGAAGGTCTGCCCCGATCTGGACACGGTGATGTACACGCTGGGCGGCGGCATCAACGAGGAGCAGGGCTGGGGGCGGACCGACGAGACCTTCCACGTCAAGGAGGAACTGGCGGCCTACGGGGTCGGGCCGGACTGGTTCGGGCTCGGCGACCGGGACTTCGCCACGCACATCGTGCGGACGCAGATGCTGGGCGCCGGCTTTCCGCTCAGCGCGGTCACCGAGGCGCTCTGCGACCGCTGGAAGCCCGGCGTGAAGCTGATCCCGATGAGCGACGACCGTGTCGAGACGCACGTGGCCGTCGAGCTCGACGGCGAGCGCAAGGCGATCCACTTCCAGGAGTACTGGGTGCGGCTGCGCGCCTCCGTCCCGGCCGAGGCGGTCGTCCCGGTCGGCGCCGAGCAGGCCAAGCCGGCCCCGGGCGTGCTGGAGGCCATCGCCGAGGCGGACGTGATCCTCTTCCCGCCGTCCAACCCCGTCGTGTCCATCGGCACGATCCTCGCCGTGCCCGGCATCCGCGAGGCCATCGCCGACGCGGGCGTGCCCGTGGTCGGTCTCTCCCCGATCGTCGGGGACGCGCCCGTGCGCGGGATGGCCGACAAGGTGCTCGCCGCGGTCGGCGTGGAGTCCACCGCCGCCGCGGTCGCCGAGCACTACGGCTCCGGGCTGCTGGACGGCTGGCTGGTCGACACCGTGGACGCGGGCGCGGTCGAGCGGGTCGAGGCGGACGGCATCCGCTGCCGGGCCGTACCGCTGATGATGACGGACCTGGACGCGACCGCGCAGATGGCGCGCGAGGCGCTGGCGCTGGCCGAGGAGGTGCGGACGGCGTGAGCGGACCGGCGCCCGCCACGGCGGAGGAGCGGCCCGGGTACCGGGTCTGGGCCCTGTCCGGCATCCCCGAGGTGCAGCCGGGCGACGACATCGCCAAGCTGATCGCCGCGGGCGAGCCGGGCCTGGCCGACGGGGACGTGCTGATCGTCACCTCCAAGATCGTCTCCAAGGCGGAGGGCCGGGTCGTGCGGGCGGCCGACCGGGAGGCCGCGATCGACGCCGAGACGGTCCGGGTGGTGGCCCGGCGCGGGGCGCTGCGCATCGTGGAGAACCGGCAGGGCCTGGTCATGGCCGCCGCCGGGGTCGACGCCTCCAACACCCCCGCCGGGACGGTGCTGTTGCTGCCCGTGGACCCGGACGCGTCCGCGCGCGCGATCCGGACCGGACTGCGCGAGGCCCTCGGCGTCAACGTGGGCGTCGTCGTCACCGACACCTTCGGGCGACCCTGGCGCGCGGGGCTCACGGACGTGGCGATCGGCGCCGCCGGGGTGCGCGTGCTGGACGATCTGCGGGGCGGCACCGACGCGTTCGGCAACCCGCTCAGCGCGACCGTCGTCGCCACGGCGGACGAGCTGGCCGCCGCCGGTGACCTGGTCAAGGGCAAGGCGGCCGGGCGTCCGGTGGCCGTGGTGCGCGGACTCCCCCACGTCGTCCGCCCCGAGGCCGACGGCGCCCCCGCGGACGGCGTCGGTGACGGCGCCGGGGCGGGCTCCGGTGGCGATGAGGACGGTGGCGAGGACGCGCGGGCGCTGGTGCGGGACGCGGCCGACGACATGTTCCGGCTCGGCACCTCCGAGGCGATCCGGGAGGCCGTGACCCAGCGCCGCACCGTACGGGCCTTCACCGACGATCCCGTCGACGCCGGCGCGGTCCGGCGCGCGGTGGCGGCGGCGGTCACCGCGCCCGCCCCGCACCACACCACGCCCTGGCGGTTCGTGCTGCTGGAGTCGGCGCGGTCGCGGGTACGGCTGCTCGACGCGATGCGGGACGCCTGGGTCGCCGACCTGCGCCGGGACGGCAAGAGCGAGGAGTCGATCGCCAAGCGGATCCGGCGCGGCGACGTGCTGCGCAACGCGCCGTACCTGATCGTGCCCTGTCTCGTCATGGACGGCTCGCACACCTACGGCGACGCCCGGCGGGACGGCGCCGAGCGGGAGATGTTCGTGGTCGCGACGGGCGCGGGCGTGCAGAACCTGCTGGTCGCGCTGGCCGCGGAGCGGCTGGGCTCGGCGTGGGTGTCGTCCACGATGTTCTGCCGGGACGTGGTGCGCGAGGTGCTGGAGCTGCCGGCGGACTGGGACCCGATGGGCGCGGTGGCGGTCGGCCGTCCGGCCCAGGAGCCCGGACCGCGGCCGGAACGGGACGCGGAGGCGTTCCTGACGGTGCGGTGAGTTCCGCGCGGGAGCCCCCGTCCGCTCCGGTCCGGCCGGTTCGAGCGCCCAGGGTGCCTCGTCCGGCTCGGCCCGGGTCTGCCGCGCCCGGCACGCGGGGGATCCTCCGCCTGGGGCGGCACCGCACCGGGCGCCGCGGCCCGGTCCGGCCCGAGCCCGGAGAAACCCCCTAGTCTCGTAGTACGGCACCGGCACCCCCGAGGACTCATCCGTGGCAGGACGCTTCCCCCAGCGGCCCACGCGTACCACCGTGCGCGGCGGGCATACCGCCGTACCCGCGGCGGCCGCGGCCGGGATACCCCGGCAGGCGGCGGCCCCCGCGCGCGTACGCCGGTGGGTGCCGGACGGGCCGCTGGACCTCGGGCTGATCCTCGGGCCGCTCCGGCGCGGGCCCGCCGACCCGACGTTCCGGGCCACGGCGGACGGGTCCGTGTGGCGGACGAGCCGTACGCCGGGCGGTCCGGGCACGCTGCGGGTGCGCGTGTACGGCGGTGAGGTGCTCGGCGAGGCGTGGGGGCCGGGTGCCGAGTGGCTGCTGGAGCGGTTGCCGAAGCTGCTCGGCGCCGCCGACGAGCCGGCGGCGTTCGTGCCGCGGCACCGGGTGGTGGCGGTGGCGCGGCACCGGCGGCCGGGGCTCAGGCTGACCCGGACCGGGCTGGTGCTGGAGTCGCTGATCCCGTCCGTGCTGGAGCAGAAGGTCACCACCGACGAGGCGTACCGGGCGTGGCGGCTGCTCGTGCGGAGGTTCGGCGAGCCGGCGCCGGGTCCCGCGGGAGCGGGCGAACGGCCGATGTGGGTGATGCCGGCGCCGCGGGCCTGGGCGCTGATCCCCTCCTGGGAGTGGCACCGGGCCGGGGTCGACGACAAGCGCGCGTCCACGATCCTGCGGGCCGTGCGGGTCGCCGCGCGGCTGGAGCAGGGTGTGGGGATGCCGGCGGCCGAGGCACGGGCACGGCTGGAGGTCGTACCCGGCATCGGGCCGTGGACGTCCGCCGAGGTGGTGCAGCGCAGTCACGGGGCGGCGGACGCGGTCACCGTGGGGGACCTGCATCTGCCGGGGATCGTGGGATGGGCGCTGGCCGGGGACCGCGACGCGGACGACGCGGAGATGCTGCGACTGCTGGAGCCGTACGCGGGCCAGCGGCACCGGGCGGCCCGGCTGATCCTGCTGAGCGGCCATGTGCCGGCCCGGCGCAAGCCGAAGATGCCCCGGGTGGACATCGGGCTGTTGTGAGGCGTCCCGGGCCGGGCGGGGCGGGCGCGGCTCGCCGTCACCGGCCGGGGCGTCGCCGCCCGGCGCACCGTGGCTCCTTCCCGGCACGCCGGCGCCGGGCTACCGGCCGGAGGAGAACCGCACCCGCACCGGCCCGCACAGCCGACCCCGAGCACACCGCCGATCCTCCCCGGCACGCCGGCGCCGGGCTACCGGCCGGAGGAGAACCGCACCGGCACCGGCCCGCACTGCCGACCCCGAGCACACCGCCGATCCTCCCCGGCACGCCGACGCCGGGCTACCGGCCGGAGGAGAACCGCACCCGCACCGGCCCGCACAGCCGACCCCGAGCACACCGCCGATCCTCCCCGAAATTCCCCGGCCCGCACTGCCGACCCCGAGCACACCCCCGATGCTCCCCGAGCCGCCCCGAGCCGCCCCGTCGGGCTACTGGTCGGAGGAGAACCGCACCGCGCCCGCCGGGATGCGGGCGTCGCACCACACCCTGGCTCCCTCGCGGAGTTCGTTGTCGGCGCCCACGATCGCGCCGTCGCCGATGACCGTGCCGGTGAGGACGGAGCGTTCGCCGACGCGGGCGCGGGTGCCGATGAGGGAGTCGGTGACGACCGCGCCGGGTTCGATGACGGCGCCGGGCAGGATGGTCGAGCCGAAGACACTCGCCCCCTCCGCCACGAACGCGCCCTCGCCCACGACCGTGCCGCCGGCCACCTTGGCGTCGGGGGCGACCGTGGCCGTGGGGAGGACGAGGCGGTCGCCGCAGCGGCCGGGGACGGCCGGAGAGGGCGCGCGCCCGAGGACCAGGTCGGCCGAGCCGCGGACGAACGCGGCCGGGGTGCCGAGGTCCAGCCAGTAGGTGGAGTCGACCATGCCCTGAAGATGGGCGCCGGCCGCGAGGAGCCCCGGGAAGGTCTCGCGTTCGACCGAGACCGGGCGGCCGGCCGGGATCGTGTCGATGACCGAGCGGCGGAAGACGTACGCTCCCGCGTTGATCTGGTCGGTGACGATCTCCTCCGGAGTCTGCGGCTTCTCCAGGAAGGCCAGGACGCGGCCGGTCTCGTCGGTGGGGACGAGACCGTAGGCGCGCGGGTCGGTCACCTTCGTCAGATGGAGCGAGACGTCCGCGCCCGTCGACGCGTGGGTGTCGACCAGCGCCCTGATGTCCAGACCGGTCAGGATGTCACCGTTGAAGATCAGCACGGGGTCGTCGGGGCCGGAGTGCAGACGGGCGGCGACGTTGCGGATGGCACCGCCGGTGCCGAGGGGCTCCTCCTCCGTCACGTACTCGAGGTGCAGTCCCAGCGCGGAGCCGTCGCCGAAGTACGGCTCGAAGACCTCGGCCAGATAGCTGGTGGCGAGGACGATGTGCTCGACGCCGGCGGCCCGCGCCCGCGCCAGCTGGTGCGTGAGGAACGGCACTCCGGCGGCCCGGACCATCGGCTTGGGCGTGTGCACCGTGAGCGGCCGCAGCCGGGTGCCTTTGCCGCCGACCAGGAGGATCGCTTCTGTCACCTGTCGTCTCTGCTTCCTGCCGGGACCGGCCGAACTACTCGTGGACTCTCGTTTCGGCCGGTCAGTGTATGCAGACCGGGCGACGACGCCTTCGCCGGCCGCGCGGTGTCCCACGAGATCCGCGCCCGGTTTCCCCCGGCCGCCACGGACCGGCCCCGGTCCGGTCCCGTCCCTCCCGCGGACCACCCCGCCCGTCCCCCGACGGCGGTGACCGCGCGCGCCGGCCTCAACGCCCCTGATAGCGCGCCGCGCTGGAGCGAGCCGTGCCGAGCTTGGCGTAGAGCCGCCTGCCGGGGCACTCGGTGGCGTACCCGTCCCGATGGCCGGAGATCACGTTCAGTCGGACGTTCTTCCCTTTGGGGTAGAGATTTCCACCACCCGACGTGAGATATGTCTTTCCGCGCGGATCGGCCCCGAAGAGCCCGAGCTTCCACGCGGTGAGCCTGGCGAGGGCCGTCACCGCGGCACCCGGCGGCTTGCCCGACCCGTACGTGCCGATCACGGCGACGCCCATGCTGTCGGCGTTGAGGCCGAGGGTGTGGGCGCCGAGCACCGCCCTGGCCGCGCCCCCGGCCCGGCCCTCGTAGACGGTTCCGCACTTGTCGACGAGGAAGTTGTAGCCGATGTCCCGCCAGCCCATGCTCTTGACGTGGTAGCGGTAGATACTGCGGACGACGGAGGGGGTCTGTGCGCAGGTGTACTTGTTGCCCGAGGCGGTGTGGTGCACGAAGGCCGCCTTGACCTTCCTGGTGTAGGCGAACCCGTGCTCGCGCAGCGACTCGTCCGCGCCCCAGCCCCGGCGGGTGACGATCCGCGGGCGCGGGCCGATGGACCGCTTCAGCGGGGAGGGACCCTGGAGACGGGTCATCTCCTTCTCGGTGGCCTGCCGGTCCAGTTCCGGGATCTCCGTGGCGCCGAAGGCGGTGATCTCGGCGTTGGCTCCCGAGGCGGCGATCGCCGCCTCCGTGTCCAGCGCGGTGCGGGGCGGCTCGCCGGCCGGCAGGCCCGCGGGCGGCGCCTCCCCCGAGTCCCCCGTCTCCTCGGCGTCCCCCGTGCCCTTCCCGGGATCCACCAGTTCCAGGCGCAGCCCCGACGGCAGCGGGGGCGCGCCGCCTCCCGCCCGCCTCCCGGCGGAACCCGCGCCGCCCTCGCCCCGCTCGCCGGAATCGCCGCCCTCGCCCCGCTCGCCGGAATCGCCGCCCGCGCCCCGCTCGCCGGAATCGGCGTCCGCACGGCCGTCCCGCCCGTCCGCGTCCTCCGCCCGCACCCGCACGTCCACCCCGTCCGAGTCGCCCACCCACAGCGGCGCGGTCGCCCCGCGCACCCGCCGGGAGGCGCGTTCCGCCGTACCCGGGTCCGCGCCGTGGTCGGCGTTGTGCGGGTCGACGTCCTGCCAGCCGGACCACTGCCCGGTCGCGGCGGTGCGGGTGCGCACCTGCACCCGGCCGCGCAGCTCGCTGTCCGGGTCGTCCCAGACGACGCCCACCAGGGTGAACCGGTCGAGACCGGCGCGGCGCAGCCCCTGCTCCGGGGCCACGCCGAGAACGCGCCGGCCGGAGAGGGGGACGAGCGGCAGCGACCGGGTGCCGCCCGGGACGGCGGCCTGCGCCGTCCGGCCGGCGGTGCCGGCACCGCGCCCGGGGACGGCCGGCGCGGCGGCCGCGGTCGGCGCCCCCACGAGCGCGAGGACCAGGGCACAGGTGACGCCGATCGAGCGGGCGGCGAGCGGGGAGACGCCGGGGGAGGGAGGAAGGTGTCCGCGCATGGGCAAGATCGTGGACATAGCCGTACACATCTGTCCATCGGCGAACTGACGGACCGTCGGAGAACGTTCCGCCGAACCGGTGGCCCGGTCCCCCGCGGCGCACGGCCGCCCGCGCGTACCCTGTGCCGGGTGAACGCCACCGATCGCACCCCCGCCGACCTGCTGACTTCCGCGCTCGCCGCGGACCCCGGCCGCCCGCTGGTGACCTTCTACGACGATGCCACGGGCGAACGCGTCGAACTGTCCGTGGCCACCTTCGCCAATTGGGTGGCCAAGACCGCCAACCTCCTCCAGGGCGACCTCTCCGCCGGGCCCGGTGACCGGGTCGCGCTGCTGCTGCCCGCGCACTGGCAGACGGCGGTGTGGCTGCTGGCCTGCTCCTCGGTCGGCGCGGTCGCGGACGTCGCCGGGGACCCGGCGGCGGCCGACGTCGTGGTGAGCGGGCCGGACTCGCTCGACGCCGCGCTCGCCTGCTCCGGCGAGCGAGTGGCGCTGGCGCTGCGGCCGTTGGGCGGGCGCTTCCCGCAGACTCCGGCCGGGTTCCTCGACTACGCCGTGGAAGTGCCGGGCCAGGGCGACCGGTTCGCCCCCTTCGCCCCGGTGGACCCCGCGGAGCCCGCGCTGATCGTCGCCGGACGGGAGTTCAGCGGGGCGGAGGTCGCCGAGCGGGCCGCGTCGGAAGCGGGGGCGCTCGGGCTCACCGGGCCCGGGTCGAGGCTGCTGTCCGGGCTGTCGTACGACACCTGGGAGGGGCTGGCCGCGGGGCTGTTCTCGCCGCTGGCGGTCGGGGGGTCCGTGGTGCTGTGCCGGCACCTGGAGCGGCTGGACGAGGAGGGGCTCGCCAAGCGGGTCGAGAGCGAGCGCGTGTCGGCGGTACGGCGGTAGCCCTCCACCGCGCCGCCCCCCGCCCGCCATCCCCCGTACGGAGTAACAAAGGGCGCTCCCGGTCCGCCTCCCCGCCATCGTCGTAAGTGCAGGACGGGACGCTCGTACGCCATGGAGGGGTGGACCTGACGTGGGCGACACCCAAGGCATTTCCCACTCGCCCGGTGCCGGCTCCTCGGCCACCGGGGAAGGGCTCCGGCGACGCGGACGCCGGCGGTGGATCACGGGTGCGGCGCTCTCCGGGGCCGTGCTCCTCGTCGCCGCCTCCGGCGCCGGCTGGGCCGTCTACGCCAGACTCGACGGCAACATCACCGCGGACGAGGCCGCTGCCGCCGAACTCGCGCGCTACGAGCGGGAGCGGCCCACCGCGCTGGTGCGGGACGCGCAGAACATCCTGCTGATCGGGTCCGACACGCGGGCCGGTGACGGCAACCGCAAGTACGGCAAGGACCTCGGCACCGAGCGGTCGGACACGACGATCCTGCTGCACCTGGCCGCCGACCGGGACAGCGCCACCGCCGTCTCGCTCCCCCGGGACCTGATGGTGGACATCCCGTCCTGCCGGCAGGAGGACGGCAGGCGCAGCGACCCGGTGTTCGCGATGTTCAACCACGCCTTCCAGGTGGGCGGTTCGGCGTGCACGATCCGGACCGTCGAGAAGCTGACGGACATCCGCGTCGACCATCACATGGTGGTGGACTTCAGCGGGTTCAAGGAGATGGTGGACGCCGTGGACGGCGTGGAGGTGTGCCTGAAGGCCCCCGTGGACGACGAGGCGGCGAAGCTGAAGCTGCCCGCGGGCCGGGTCACGCTGGACGGGGAGCAGGCGCTCGGGTACGTGCGCGCCCGCAAGTCGCTGGGGAACGGCAGCGACACCGACCGGATGGAACGGCAGCAGCGGTTCCTCGCCGCGCTCGTCAGCAAGGTGCGGAGCGGCGATGTCCTGCTGAATCCGGTGAAGCTGTATCCGGTGCTGGACGCGGCCACCTCCTCGCTCACCACCGATCCGGAACTGGCGAGTCTGGGCGGCTTGTACCAGTTGGTGCGCGGGCTGCGTGATCTCCCCACCGAACGCGTGCGGTTCCTGACGGTGCCGCGGGAGTCGTACGTCTACGACGCCAATCGCGACCAGCTCGTGGAGCCGGAGGCCGAGAAGCTGTTCGCACTGCTGCGGGCCGACCGGCCGGTGATGGTGGCCCCGGAGAATTCACAGGATGTTCCCGGGGAGGACACAGGTTCGGCCGGGACCGACGGCGCCTCGCCCGCCCCGACGTTCCGCGGAAACACCGCCTCCGAACAGACCTGCGGGTAAGGCGCGCACCAAGTCGGCGAACTTCCGTTCAGAAAATGAGGGGGATTGCCCGGTTGTAGGCACGTCGAATTTGTCACCGGCGTCGCCCCACGCTGAACTGGGCGGATAGTGTGAGCGATCCGGTGCACCCGGCCGCGAGGTCCGTCCTGGGGTCGTGCACTGTTTCACCGAGACCCGAGCGCCTTGGAGGGGGAAGGCGCCGCGTGGCCCCGACGGAGGATTCGGACAACCGTGGACGCGCAAGGCCGTGGGCGGGCGGAGAACATCGATCCCGCAGACCAGTGGGTACTCAATCCGAACACCGGCGAATACGAACTGCGACTGAGCGATTCCGCAGCGCAGCCGCCGGTTCCCGGACCCCGCAGACCGTCCCCCCGGGACGGGGGCGGCGCGCCGGGCGGACGTGCCAGGCAGTCGACCGGGGAGACCCGGCAGACGGCCGGAAAGAGCCGGCAGACGGCCGGGGAGGAGCGTCAGCCGCCCCGGGCGCGCGGCACCGAGGTGCCGGCGCCGCGCTCGGCCCGCCGCCGGGGCGGCGAGCCGGAGGCACCGCAGGGGCGGCGTGCGTCCCGGCGGCCGGTGAAGAAGAAGAAGTCGAAGGCGAAGAAGATCCTGCTGTGGACCGGCGGGACCATGGCCTTCGTGCTCGTCGCCGTGACGGCCGCCGGGTACCTCTACATCAAGCACCTGAACGACAACATCACGTCCGTGTCCGACGACGGCGCCGGCACCGGCGGCTTCCGCAAGGACGAGGCGATCAACATCCTGCTGATCGGCACCGACAAGCGCACCGGCAAGGGCAACGAGGGCTACGGCGACGCGGGCAGTGTCGGGCACGCCGACACCACCATCCTGCTGCACCTCTCCAAGGACCGCTCCAACGCCACCGCGCTGAGCATCCCCCGCGACATGATCGTGGACGTCCCGGACTGCCCGACCACGCAGGAGGACGGCAGCCAGAAGGTCATCGCGGGGACGCAGGGCGTGCGCTTCAACACGAGCCTGGGCCAGGACGGCCGCACGCCGAGCTGCACCATGCGCACGGTGACCGAGCTGACCGGGATCAAGCCGGACGACTTCATGGTGGCCGACTTCAACGCGGTCAAGACGCTGACCGAGGCGGTCGACGGCGTCGACGTCTGTCTGGCCAAGGACATCGACGACCCGGACTCGCATCTGAAGCTGTCCAGGGGCACGCACAAGATCTCCGGTGAGCAGGCGCTGGCCTTCGTGCGCACCCGGCACTCCGTCGGCTTCGGCGGCGACCTGAGCCGGATCGGGCTGCAACAGCAGTTCCTGGGCGCCCTGATGCGCAAGCTGAAGGGCAACTCCACGCTCACCAGCCCGACGAAGATGGTGAAGCTGGCCGAGGCCGGCACCAAGGCGCTGACCGTGGACGACAAGCTGGACAGCATCGGCAAGCTGAAGGACCTGGGGCTGGAGCTGGGCAAGCTCAACCCGAAGAACCTGGCCTTCACGACGGTGCCGGTCAAGGACAACCCGGCCGACGGTGTCGTGCACAAGACGGTGATCCTCGACCAGGCGCTGGCCCCGCAGGTCTTCGACGCCATCCAGAGCGACGTCTCCTTCACCGAGGTGAAGAAGGAGCAGAAGGCGAAGAAGGACGCCCAGGCCGCCCGGCTCAAGGGCAGCAAGGCGCCCGCCTCCGAGGTCCGGGTGCGCATCCTCAACGGCGGTGCCGCGGGCGGCAGCGCCCAGGCGGTGCTCAACTGGCTGCAGAACGAGGAGGGTGTCACCAAGTCGGAGAACTCCGGCAACGCTCCGGCCGCACTGGCCAAGACCACGCTGGAGTACGCGCCGGACCAGGCGGCCCAGGCCCGCCGGCTGGCCGCGATCATGGGCCTGTCGGGGGCCGCGATGAAACCCGGCAAGAGCGTGACCAACTCCCAGGGGCTGCCGGCGATGACGCTGACCCTGGGCAAGGACTTCAAGGGAGCGGGGGTCTCCCTCAAGGCGCCGTCGAAGGCGCCGGACGTCGACAAGTCCACGGCAGACAAGGTGAAGTGCGCCTCGTAGGTAACCCAAGGGGCCCGTCGTGCGTCTAACCGGACGCGGGGCGGGCCCGTTGCTTGGCGCAAGGGTGGGGAGGGCAGGGAGTTGGCGCAGAGCGAGGTGCGCGGGGAGGCTCCGGCGGTCGAGGACACGATGTCGCTCACGCCGAAGACCTCGAAAGCGCCGGCGCGTTCCGGCCGGCGTGGCGGCAGACGGCGGCCGGGCGGCCCGAAGACGGACCGGCCTCGGCGCAGACGGCGCGCGCTGCGCTGGTCCGCGACCGTGCTGGCGGTGGTGATACTCGGCACCGCGGGGGCCGGATACCTGTACTACCAGCACCTCAACGGCAACATCAAGAAGGGTGCGCGCGCCAACGGCGACGACTCCAAGGCGAAGCGGACCGCACCGAACGCGGCCGGCCAGACCCCGCTGAACATCCTGCTGATCGGCTCCGACAGCCGGAACTCCGCGGAGAACGTGAAGCTCGGCGGCAGCAGGGACCACGCCGGCGACCCGCCGCTCGCGGACGTCCAGATGCTCATCCACCTCTCGGCGGACCGCAAGAGCGCCGCCATGGTCAGCATCCCGCGGGACACCCGCGTGGACATCCCCAAGTGCACGGACCCCGAGACCGGCAAGGTCTATCCGCCGACGAACGACATCATCAACGTCACCCTGGCCCGCGGCGGGGCCGGCTGCACGCTGCTCACCTGGGAGAACCTCACCGGGGTCTACATCGACCACTGGATGACGATCGACTTCTCGGGTGTGGTGCGGATGGCGGACGCCATCGGGGGGGTCGAGGTCTGTGTGAAGCAGAACGTGTGGGACCACCCGACGCCGAGGGTGCCCGGCGGGTCCGGGCTGAAGCTGAAGGCCGGGAAGCAGAAGATCTACGACAAGCAGGCCCTCCAGTGGCTGCGCACGCGGCACGCCTGGGGCGACGACCTGATGCGGGCCCGCGCCCAGCACATGTACCTGAACTCGATGATCCGTACGCTGAAGAAGCAGAACGTGTTCACCGACAGCGGCCGGCTGATGGATCTGGCGGAGGCGGCCACCAAGTCGCTGAAGGTGTCGGAGGAGATCGGCACCGTCAAGAAGCTCTACGACCTGGCCATGGAGATGAAGTCGGTGCCGGCCAACCGCATCACCTCGGCGACCATGCCCAACCTGAAGGATCCGCAGAACGGCAACCACGTCGTGCCGGACGGGGCCAACGCCGACAAGATGTGGGAGATGCTCAAGGACGACGTGCCGTTCGACAAGAACGGCGGCACGTCCGACGCGAAGAAGGACGCGGGCAAGGACAAGCCCACCAAGAGCCCCTCGCTGGACCCGAGCCGGCTCGGGGTGCTGGTGCAGAACGCCACCCGTACCTCCACCGAGGCCGCGGTGCAGCAGCGGGCGTCGGCCATCGGCCAGGTGCTCGTGCAGAAGGGCTATGCCCGGGCCCAGGCCGACACCTCGGGGAGCCTGGCCGAGGAGAAGACGGTCGTGCGGTATCCGAGCGCGGACCTGGAGGGCGACGCCCAGGCCGTGGCCAAGTCGCTGGGCATCCCGATGAGCGCGGTGCAGAAGTCCACCGACGTGACGGGCGTCACGGTCGCCGTCGGCGCGGACTGGCGCACCGGCACGTCGTACCCGAAGCAGTCCAAGCCGAAGGCCGGTGACCTGCCCGACAACTCCGACGCCGTCAACGGCTCGGACACCTCCGACTGCATGCCGGTGTACAGCGTCTACCAGTGGTAGCCGGTCCCCCGGCGCACGCGAAGGGCCCCTCCTCGGTCGAGGAGGGGCCCTTCGCACATCGGTCAGGCGACGTCGACGACCGCCGGCCGACGGGAGGCGATGACCTTCCTCGCCAGCGACTTCGGACTGGTCAGGAAGCCCCAGCCCCAGCACATGTGCATGGTGGCGAGGGCCACCGGGATCCGCAGCCGGGCCTTCAGGGGCAGCCCCTTGCCGGCCGGGACGGAACCCGCGGCGATCGCGGCCAGATAGCCGCCGGGGACCACGAGGCCCCACGGGGTCAGCGCCGCGCCGACGACCAGGCCCGCGGCTATCGCGCACACCGCGGTCGGCGGCGCGAGGTAGCGCAGATTGATCGAGCCGGAGTGGTAGCGGGCGACCACGTGCCGCCAACGGCCGTAGTCCTTGTACTGCTTGGCCAGCGCCCGCACGGACGGCCGCGGCCGGTACGACACCTTCAGCTCGGGCGAGAACCAGATGAGCCCGCCCGCCTCACGGATACGGAAGTTCAGCTCCCAGTCCTGGGCGCGGATGAACTCCTCGTTGTACCCGCCCTGCTGCTCCAGCGCCTCGCGGCGGAAGACGCCGAGGTAGACGGTCTCGGCGGGGGCTGCCTGGCCACCGGTGTGGAAGGCCGCGTTGCCGACACCGATCTTCGAGGTCATCGCGGCGGCCACCGCGTGCTCCCAGGCGTTCTCGCCCTCGGCGTGCATGATGCCGCCGACGTTCTGCGCGCCGGTCTCCTCCAGAAGGCGGACCGCGGTCGCGATGTAGTTCGGCGAGAGCATGCCGTGGCCGTCGACACGGACCACGATCGGGTGCCGCGACGCCTTGATCGCCGCGTTCAGCGCGGCCGGGGTGCGGCCGGTCGGGTTCGGGACGGTGTGCACACGCGGGTCGTCGCGGACCAGCTCGGCGGCGATCTCGTCCGTGCGGTCCTTGGACGGACCGAGGGCGATCACGACCTCCATCTCGCCGGCGTACTCCTGCGCGAGGATCGCTTGGACGGCACCGCGCAGATGCCGCTCCTCGTCGAGGACGGGCATGATCACGGACACAGCGGGGAGCCGCACGTCGGACTTGGCGTTCATAGGGGCCTCACGTTACCGCGAACGGGGGACACGGGTGCGCGCCGCCGGGCCTGCGGCGCGGGCTGGAGATCGTATCGGCCTACTGTGCTCGCGGATCCCACGTACGGCCCCGTCCGGAGGTGTCCTCCTTGCCCACCCCGCCTCGGTCCCCCGCCCCTGTGCAGCGCCGCCCGCAGCCGCCCCGCCGTGTGCCGCGCCCGCCTCAGCGGCCCGTGCGGTCCGTCCGGCCGCCCCGGCGGCCGCGCTGGGCCATGCGGGCGGTCACCACGCTGTCGGTCGTGGTGCTCGCCTCCGCCGGGATCGGGCACGCGGTCGTCGCCAGCCTGGACGCGGGCATCGCCCGGATCGACGCCTTCAAGGACATGAAGAACCGGCCCCGGGCCGGTCACGGCATGAACGTCCTGCTGGTCGGCACCGACGGGCGCGACAAGATCAGCGAGCGGGACCGGCGCACCTACCGGCTGGGCGGGCAGCCCTGCCACTGCACGGACACGATGATGATCGTGCACATCGCGGACGACCGGGAGCGCGCCACCGTGGTGAGCCTGCCGCGCGACTCCTACGCCGAGACGCCCGCGCACGTCGACCAGAACACCGGGCAGCGGCACGGCCCGCACCCGGTCAAGCTGAACGCCGCCTACGCCGAGGGCGGCCCCCAGCTGACCATCCGCACGGTGGAGAACATGACCCATGTGAAGATCGACCACTATCTGGAGGTCGACTTCACCAGCTTCATGAAGACCGTGGACGTGCTCGGCGGGGTCAAGGTCTGCACGGCGACGCCGCTGAAGGACAGGTACACCGGGCTGGACCTCGCGCCCGGCACGTACACCCTGCGGGGCGGACAGGCGTTGCAGTACGTGCGCGCCCGGCACCTCGACGGGGCCAGCGACCTGGGCCGGATGAAGCGGCAGCAGCGGTTCCTGGCGGCGCTGCTGGAGAAGGCGACCTCCTCCGGGGTGCTGCTGAACCCGATGCGGTTCCGGGACGTGACCCGGGCGGTGCTGGGCTCGGTCCGCGCCGACGCGGGCTTCGGCACCGACGAGCTGCTCGACCTGGGCCGCGCGATGCGGAACTTCTCGCCGTCCTCGTCCGAGTTCACCACCGTGCCCATCGGGCAGATGAACTTCCCGGTCAAGGGCATCGGCTCGACCGTGAAATGGGACCAGGCGCGGGCGGACCAGCTGTTCGGGGCGCTGCGGGACGACAAGCCGCTCACCGGTGGCCAGCCGCGCCGCGACCCGGCGCCGGCTCCGGTACCGGTGGAGGTGGCCCCGAACACGATCCGGGTCCAGGTGGCGAACGGCACCGGCACGGTCGGGCTGGCCAAGCGGGTCGACGCGGCTCTCGCGGCGGCCGGCTTCGCCACCACCCGCCGGCCGGTGACCGCTCCCGCCCATGTGCCGCGCACGGTGATCTTCTACGACCCCCGCTGGGACCGCTCCGCCCGCTCCCTGGCCGCGGCCCTGCCGGGCAGCGAGCTGCGCGCGGCGCCGGGCCAGGGGCCGCTGCTGAAGGTGACGGCCGGCGCCGACTTCAGGAGCGTGCGCACCGTGCGCTTCGAGGACCCGGGCCGGCCGGAGCAGACCGTGGTGCGGGGCAACGAGGTGGTCTGCTCCGACAGCGCCTGAGGGGGCGCCGGGCCGCCCGGTCCTCCGGGTCCCGTCCGGTCCCGCCTAGTCCTCGAACCCCTCCGCCGCGCGCCTCTCGCGCAGCTCGCGGATGGCCCGGCGGCGGGCCAGGCGGTGGGTGCGGCGGATCTGGGCCTCCTGGCAGCGGCGGCGGTCGCGGTCGGTCTCCGGTATCACCGGCGGCACCCGGCGCGGCTTGCCGTCGGCGTCGACGGCGGCGAAGACCAGGTAGGCCGAGCCGACCTGGGTGGCGGGGGCGGACTCGTTCCAGCGTTCGGCCAGGACCCGGACGCCGACCTCCATCGAGGTCCGGCCGGTCCAGTTGACCTGTGCCTTCACATGGACCAGGTCGCCCACGCGGACCGGCTCCAGGAACGCCATCTCGTCCATGGAGGCGGTGACGGCGGGGCCGCCGGAGTGCCGGCCGGCCACCGCGCCCGCCGCGTCGTCGACAAGCTTCATGATCACCCCGCCGTGCACCGTCCCCAGCAGGTTGGTGTCGTTGTGGGTCATGATGTGGCTGAGCGTGGTGCGCGAGGCGGACGTGGGCTTGCCCGGGATGTCCGCATCCATGTCCGGATCCCTGTCCATGGCCTGGTCTGTCATGGCCCCCACCTTATGCCGTGGTGACAAGCACGGAATTTTGTGTCGGGTTCGCAACAGCGAGGCCCTGATTCTCCGACACCCCTTGTCCGGCCCATGGCGCCGCCCTGCACACTGGGGCGCATGAATGACTGGCCCGAGGGATGGTCCGACGACAACCGCGGCCCGCGCTACGGACGCGGCAGTGCCGGCGCACAGCCGGAGGGTGCCCGCGTGATGCGTCAGGTGCAGCGCGGCCCGGCGGTACCGCCCGGGCAGCGCCAGGCGTACGGCGAGCCCGGCCCCGCGGCGCCGCCGTACGGGGCCGGGGTTCCGCAGCAGCCGTCGTACGTGGACGGCCGGGGGCACGAGGGCGGTGCCGGCCACGACGACTACGACAGCGGCTACAACACCGGCCAGGTCTACGGCAGCCCCGGCGGCCGGGGACCGGGCGATCCCGCGGGCGGGGCCACCCGCGCCCCGCGCCCCGCGCCGAACTGGCGGCGCCGGATCAAGTGGACGGCGATCACGCTGGCGACCGTGCTGGTCGTCACCTCGGTCGCGACCTACTTCTGGGCCGACTCCAAGCTGCGCCGCGAGGTGGACCTGTCGAAGGTCATCGACCGGCCGGAGGCGGGCGACGGCACGAACTACCTGATCGTCGGCTCGGACAGCCGTGAGGGCATGTCCAAGGACGACGAGAAGAAGCTGCACACGGGCGGCGCCGAGGGCAAGCGCACGGACTCGATGATGATCCTGCACGTCGGCGACAACGGGGACACGCTGATCTCGCTGCCCCGTGACTCGGACGTGGTGGTCCCCTCGTACCAGGGCTCGACGTCCGGGAAGACCTACCCGGCGCAGGGCCGGCACGCGAAGCTGAACGCGACCTACGCCGAGGACGGGCCGACGCTGCTGGTCCGCGCGATCGAGGCCAACACCGGCCTGCACATCGACCACTACGTGGAGATCGGCTTCCAGGGCTTCGCGAGCATCGTGGACGCGGTGGGCGGCGTCGAGATCGACATCGACAAGGGCTTCAAGGACAAGTGGTCGGGCGCCGACTTCAAGGCCGGCAAGCAGACCCTGGACGGCCAGCAGGCCCTCGCCTTCGTCCGCACCCGGCACGCGTTCGCCGCGTCCGACCTCCAGCGCACCAAGAACCAGCAGAAGTTCCTGGCCGCCCTGGCCCACCAGGTCGCCACCCCGTCGACGATCCTCAACCCGTTCAAGTTCTACCCGACCATGGGCGCGGGCCTGGACTCCCTGATCGTCGACAAGGACATGTCCCTGTGGGACCTGGCCTCGATGTTCTGGGCGATGAAGGGCGTCAACAGCGGTGACGGCACCTCGATGAACATGCCGATCTCCGGCTCGGCCGGCGGCAACCTCGTCTGGGACAAGGCGAAGGTGAAGACGCTGGTGGACGAGTTGAACAACGACGAGAAGGTCACCGTCTCCGGCAACTGACGACCGCCGGGCCACGGGCGCCCGGCGCCCGCTTCCGGGGGACACGCGCACGGTTCCGGGGGACACGCGCACGGTTCCGGGGGACACGCGCACGGTTCGAGGGCACCCGCGAGGGTGCCCTCGACCGTTCCCGGCGGGGCCGGACTCACATGGCGGCGCCGGCCATCGCCCGACAGGTGTCCGCGCAGCGGCGACACGCCTCGGCACAGCGCATCATCTGCTGGTCGTCCGGCATCGACATACACGCCTCGGCGCACATGTCACAGACCCTCGCGCACATCGCGCACATCTCGCCGGCCATGGGCGAGCGGCGCATCATCATGTCGGCGCACATGCGGGTCGTCTCGGAGCAGTCCATGAGCGCGCGCATGACCTGCATCTGCGCCTGCCCGCCCTGCTGCATGCAGGAGCTCATGGTCTCCTCGCACATGTTGTGGCAGCTCATGCAGGCCTCGATGCACTCCTGCATCTGTCGGGTGAGGGCAGGCATCATTCCGGACTGGGTCACGGCTCCTCCTCGGAGGCGATGGGACCCGGGGCGGGCCCCGTGTGCTTCCGTCCTACGCCGGGGAGTCCTGTCCCGCATGTCGGGTTACGGCACCTGCCCCACACGAAAAAGGCGCCCCTCGGGGCGCCTTTCCGGGAGCTGGGTCCTACGGCAGGTTGCGGGCCATGACGATCCGCTGGACCTGGTTGGTGCCCTCGTAGATCTGGGTGATCTTGGCGTCGCGCATCATGCGCTCCACCGGGTAGTCGCGGGTGTAGCCGTAGCCGCCGAGGAGCTGGACGGCGTCGGTGGTGACCTCCATCGCGGTGTCCGAGGCGAAGCACTTGGCGGCGGCGCCCAGGTAGGTGAGGTCGGCGTCGCCGCGCTCGGAGGCGGCGGCGGCCTGGTAGGTCAGGGCGCGGGCCGCGGAGATCTTCATCGACATGTCGGCGAGCATGAACTGGATGCCCTGGAAGTCGGCGATCGGCTTGCCGAACTGCTTGCGCTCCTGCACGTAGCCCTTGGCGTAGTCGAAGGCGCCCTGGGCGACACCGAGGGCCTGCGCGGCGATGGTGATGCGGGTGTGGTCCAGGGTCTTCATCGCGGTGGCGAAGCCGGTGCCCTCCTCGCCGATCATGCGGTCGGCGGGGATGCGGACGTTGTCGAAGTAGACCTCGCGGGTCGGGGAGCCCTTGATGCCGAGCTTCTTCTCCGGGGCGCCGAAGGAGACGCCCTCGTCGGACTTCTCCACGACGAAGGCGGAGATGCCCTTGGTGCGCTTGCCGGGGTCCGTCACGGCCATGACCGTGTAGTACTCGGAGACACCGGCGTTGGTGATCCAGCGCTTGACGCCGTTGAGGACCCAGTGGTCGCCGTCGCGGACGGCCTTGGTCTTCATGCCGCCCGCGTCCGAGCCCGCCTCCGGCTCGGAGAGGCAGTAGGAGAACATCGCGTCGCCCTTGGCGAGCGGGCCCAGGTACTTCTTCTTCAGCTCCTCGGAGCCGGAGAGGATCACCGGCAGGGAACCGAGCTTGTTCACGGCGGGGATCAGGGAGGAGGAGACGCAGGCGCGGGCGACCTCCTCGATCACGATCACCGTGGCGAGCGCGTCGGCGCCGGCGCCGCCGTACTCCTCGGGGACGTGCACGGCGTGCAGGTCGCCCGCGACGAGGGCGTCGAGGGCCTCCTGCGGGAAGCGGGCCTCCTCGTCCACCGCCGCCGCGTGGGGCGCGATCTTCGCCTCGACCAGGGAGCGGACGGCGTCGCGGAGCATGTCGTGCTCCTCGGACGGGCGGTACAGGTCGAACTCAGCCGTTCCGGCCACGGTCTCTCACGCTCCAAAGACGCAGTGATACTGACGCTAATTACCGTTAAGTAACTCAAATTTTAGAGCCCTGCTCCGAGCACGCCTACGTGAGCTTGACGACAGCGGGAAAGTTGCCCGGTACACGTCCCGACTATGCTCAGGCCCGCATGAACGACCATCCACCGGCTGGAGCACCCATGAGCCTGAAGATCACCGTGATCGGCACCGGCTACCTCGGCGCCACACACGCCGCAGCCATGGCCGAGCTGGGCTTCGAGGTGCTGGGACTGGACGTCGTACCCGAGAAGATCGCCCTGCTGGAGCGCGGCGAGACGCCGATGTACGAGCCCGGTCTGGAGGAGCTGCTGCGCCGGCACGTCGCCGGGATCGAGGGGTCGACCGGACGGCTGCGGTTCACCACGGACTGGGCCGAGGTCGGCGCCTTCGGCGATGTGCACTTCGTGTGCGTGAACACCCCGCAGAAGCACGGGGAGTACGCCTGCGACATGTCGTACGTCGACTCCGCGATCGCCTCCCTCGCCCCGCATCTGCACGGCCCGGCCCTGGTGGTCGGCAAGTCGACCGTGCCGGTGGGCTCCGCCGACCGGCTCGCCGCCTATCTGGCCGGGCACGCGCCCGCCGGCGGCGACGCCGAGCTGGCCTGGAACCCGGAGTTCCTGCGCGAGGGCTTCGCCGTGCAGGACACCCTGCACCCGGACCGGATCGTGGTCGGCGTGCGCAGCGAGCGCGCGGAGAAGCTGCTGCGCGAGGTGTACGCGGGCCCGGTGGGCGACGGCACGCCGTTCGTGGTGACCGACTTCCCGACCGCCGAGCTGGTGAAGACGTCGGCGAACTCCTTCCTCGCCACCAAGATCTCCTTCATCAACGCGATGGCGGAGGTGTGCGAGGCGGCCGGCGGCGACGTGGCGAAGCTCGCGGAGGCCATCGGGTACGACGACCGGATCGGCCGCAAGTTCCTGCGCGCGGGGATCGGCTTCGGCGGCGGCTGCCTGCCCAAGGACATCCGGGCGTTCATGGCCCGCGCCGGTGAGCTGGGCGCCGACCAGGCGCTCACCTTCCTGCGCGAGATCGACTCCATCAACATGCGCCGGCGCGGCCAGATGGTCGAGATGACCCGGGAGGCGCTCGGCGGCGGCTCCTTCCTCGGCAAGCGGGTCGCGGTGCTCGGGGCCACCTTCAAGCCGGACTCGGACGACGTCCGTGACTCGCCCGCGCTGAACGTGGCCGGCCAGATCCACCTCCAGGGCGGTCAGGTGACGGTGTACGACCCGAAGGGCATGGTGAACGCCCGCAAGGTCTTCCCGACGCTGGGCTACGCCGACTCCGCCCTCGCGGCCGTCCGCGGCGCCGACGTCGTCCTGCATCTGACCGAGTGGCAGGAGTTCCGGGAGCTGGACCCGGCGGCGCTCGGCGAGGCCGTGACGGCCCGGGTGATCCTGGACGGACGCAACACCCTCGACCCGGAGCTGTGGCGGCGGGCCGGGTGGACGTACCGCGCGATGGGGCGTCCGACCGCCTGACGCTCCGCCGGGCGGAGGCCGCCCGGTGCGGGGGTCCGGGCACCCGCGGTCGTGGCCGGCCGCGCCCGGGAGCGCTCGTCCCGCCGCTCTGAACAGGTGACGCCGGTTCGGCCGAGGCTCAGTCGGCCGAACCGGCGTCTGTGCGCATTCTGCACCACACCGCCGGCCCGCACGCCCTCTTCGCCCGCCGGCATCCGGGTTCGTGCCGCCGTGGCGGGCCGTGGCGGGCCGTGGTGGGCCGTTCGCGTGTCCTTCCGTGTCCGGACGGTCCCGCTGGGCACCCGTTCCGTCTCTGTGCCCGCCGACCCGTCCCGGAGGAGAACACCATGGCGTCCGTGGCCCGTTTCCGTTCCGTCGTGCTCGACTGCCCCGATCCGCACGCGCTGGCCGCCTTCTATGCGGCGCTGGCCGGGGGCACCCCGCGGGCCGAGGACGACGACTGGGTCGTCCTGCGGGTCCCGGACGGACCGCGGCTGGCCTTCCAGCGGGCCGAGGGGCACACCCCGCCGGAGTGGCCGCGCGCGGACCGCAACGGCCAGCAGTTCCATCTGGACTTCGACGCGGGCCCGGCCTGGGCCGACGTCGACGCGGCGCACGAACGGGTGCTCGCGCTCGGCGCCCGTCCGCTGGATCTGGAGGACCGGGAGAAGAAGGACTTCCAGGTGTACGCCGACCCGGCCGGGCATCCGTTCTGCCTGTGCCGGATCGAGGAGCCGTGACGCCCGGGGGGACGTCCGGGCCGGTGCCTAGGGCGCGTCCAGGTCGGTGATCCGTACCGTGGACGCCTCCCGGCGCTGCTGCGCGGCTCGGGCGGTGAAGTCCGCGCTGCGCAGCACTCGCTGTACGTTTCCCCAGGTCAGCAGGGCCAGCTCGGCCTCGGTCCAGCCACGCCGGAGCAGCTCGGCGATCAGATGCGGATAGCGGGAGGCGTCGGCGAGCTCGCGGGGGTGGACGGCCCCGGAGTCGTAGGTGCCGGACAGACCGACGCACTCGGGGCCGGCCACGTCGCGGACGTGGTCGAGGTGGTCGGCGACGTCCGGCACGGTGGGGCCGGTCTGCTCGGCGGTCAGCGGCACCATGCACAGGCCCCTCGCCGCACCCAGCGCGGCGAGCAGCTCGTCGGGCAGGTTGGCGGGGTGCGGGCGCAGCGCGCGGGCGGCCGAGCGGGTGCACAGCACCGGGGTCTTGGACAGGGCCAGGGTCCGCTCGACGGTGGCCTCGCAGGCGCCGGTGACATCGGCGAGCACACCGAGCCGGTTCATCTCGCGCACGACCTCCTCGCCGAACCGGGTCAACCCGGAGGTGCCCGCCCAGGCGGTGCCGGTGAGGGAGAGCACGCGCAGTCCGAGGGTGTGCAGGACGCGCAGGATGCCGAGGGAGTCGTCGAGGGCGGTGCCGTGCGCGGGGCCCAGCAGGACGGCGACCCGGCCGCGGTTGCGGGCGTCGATGATCTGCCCGGCGGTGCGCACCAGCCGCAGCCCCTCCGGGTGCGCCTCGACGACGGCGCGCACCTGGTCCAGCTGTTCCAGCGTGGCCGCCACGGCACGCTCGCCGCCCGTCCCCTCGGGCAGGTGCAGCGACCAGAACAGTGCGCCGACGTGCCCCTCGCGCAGCCGGGGCACGTCCGTGTCGACGGCGGCCTCGCCCAGCTCCAGGTCGTACCAGGGCAGATGGCGCAGGGCCCACGGCAGCCCGCTGTAGCCGTCGGCCACCGGGTGGCCGGCGAGCAGAGAGTGCGCCCGCGCCAGCAGCTCACCCGCCGGCTGTTCGGGGAAGGGGTCGTCCGGCAGGTCGTAGCCCCCGCCGACCTCGGTCGTGGCGGGGGTGTCGTCCTGGAGGTCGGCCATGGCGGGCTCCGTACGTCGTCGTGGGCTACGTCGGTCGTGAGCTACGGCGTGCTGTGGCTGGCGTACCGACACGGTCGCACGGAGCGGACGGAGACTTCCTGGTGAGTGGGGCGTTCGGGGGTAGTCCGCCGGGGGCGGCGCGGCGCGCCGGCCGCCCCCGGCCGGAGATTCAGCCCCGGGTGCCGTCCAGCGACGCGATGGTCGCGAGGGACGGGGCGCGGGTGGCCTGGAGATCCCGGGCCACGTCCTCGGCCGCGCCCAGCACCCGCACCGCGTTCTGCCAGGTCAGCTTGGCCAGGTCGGCCGTGGACCAGCCGCGCTCCAACAGTTCGGCGAGCAGGTTCGGATAACCGGAGACGTCGTTCAGGCCGTCCGGGGTGAACGCGGTGCCGTCGTAGTCGCCGCCGATGCCGAGATGGTCGATGCCGGCCACCTCGCGCATGTGGTCCAGGTGGTCCGCGACCGTCGACACGGTGGCGACCGGGCGGGGGGTGCGCTCCTCGAACGCCCGGTGGATCTTCATCGCCTCGGGGCTGGTGTCCAGGTGGTGCAGGCCGTGCGCGCGCATGTTCTCGTCGGCCGCGGCGGTCCAGTCCACGGCCGCCTGGAGCACGAACTTCGGCACGAACGTCACCATGGCGACGCCGCCGTTGGCGGGCAGGCGCTCCAGCACGTCGTCGGGGATGTTGCGGGGGTGGTCGCACACCGCTCGCGCGGAGGAGTGGGAGAAGATCACCGGCGCGGAGACGGCGTCCAGCGCGTCCCGCATCGTCGTCGCCGCCACGTGCGAGAGGTCGACGAGCATGCCGACGCGGTTCATCTCCCGGACGACCTCGCGGCCGAAGGCGGACAGGCCGCCCACGTTCGGCTCGTCGGTCGCGGAGTCGGCCCAGTCCACGTTGGAGTTGTGGGTGAGCGTCATGTAGCGCACGCCGAGCGCGTACAGGCCGCGCAGCGTACCGAGGGAGTTGGCTATGGAGTGGCCGCCCTCGGCCCCCATCAGCGAGGCGATACGGCCGTCCCGGCGTGCCGCCTCCATGTCCGCGGCGGTCAGCGCGGGCGCCAGCTGCGCGGGGTAGCGGGCCAGCAGCTGCCGGACGCAGTCGATCTGCTCCAGCGTGGCCGCGACCGGCTCGGGCTCCTCGGCGGGCACGTACACCGACCAGTACTGGGCGCCCACGCCGCCCTCGCGCAGCCGCGGCAGGTCGGTGTGCAGGTGCTCGTGCTGGTCGCCGGCGATGTCCAGGGCGTCCAGGTCGTAGCCGGACTGCTTGCGCAGCGCCCAGGGCAGGTCGTTGTGCCCGTCGACCACGGGGAACTCGCGCAGCAGCGCGCGTGCTGCGTCCAGGGCGGCCACGGCGCTCACTTCCCGAAGCCGAAGCCGCCGGCGCCCTCGACCTTGGAGCGCAGCCGCTTGCCCTTCTCGGTGGCCTGGTCGTTGAGGTCCTGCTGGAAGTCGCGCATCTTGTGCAGCAGGTCCTCGTCGTGCGCGGCGAGCATGCGGGCGGCGAGGAGCCCCGCGTTGCGGGCACCGGCGACGGAGACCGTGGCGACCGGGACCCCGGCCGGCATCTGCACGATGGAGAGCAGCGAGTCCATGCCGTCCAGGTACTTCAGCGGCACCGGCACGCCGATGACCGGCAGCGGGGTGACCGAGGCGAGCATGCCCGGCAGGTGGGCGGCACCGCCCGCGCCCGCGATGATCACCTTCAGGCCGCGGTCGGCGGCCTGCTCGCCGTACGCGATCATCTCGCGGGGCATGCGGTGCGCGGAGACGACGTCGACCTCGTAGGCGATCTCGAACTCGTCCAGGGCCTTGGCGGCGGCCTCCATGACGGGCCAGTCGGAGTCCGACCCCATGACGATGCCAACAACAGGGCTCATTCGGTGATGGTGCCTCTCAGGTATCCGGCTGCGTGACGGGCGCGCTCCAGCACGTCGTCCAGGTCGTCGCCGTAGGTGTTGACGTGTCCGACCTTGCGGCCGGGCTTCACGTCCTTGCCATACATGTGGATCTTGAGCTTGGGGTCGCGAGCCATGCAGTGCAAGTACGCGGAGTACATGTCCGGGTAGTCGCCGCCCAGGACGTTGACCATCACGGTCCACGGGGCGCGGGGGCGCGGGTCGCCCAGCGGAAGGTCCAGGACCGCGCGGACGTGGTTGGCGAACTGCGAGGTGATCGCGCCGTCCATGGACCAGTGGCCGGAGTTGTGCGGGCGCATCGCCAGCTCGTTGACGAGGACGCGGCCGTCGCGGGTCTCGAACAGCTCGACGGCGAGGTGTCCGACGACGCCCAGCTCCTTGGCGATGGTCAGGGCCATCTGCTCGGCGTGCAGGGCCAGGTCCTCGGAGAGGTCGGGCGCGGGCGCTATGACGGTGTCGCAGACGCCGTTGACCTGCTGCGACTCGACCACCGGGTAGGCGACGGCCTGGCCGTGCGGGGAGCGCACGACGTTGGCGGCCAGCTCGCGGACGTAGTCGACCTTCTCCTCGGCGAGGACCGGGACGCCCGCCCGGAACGGCTCGGCGGCCTCCTCGACGCCGTCCACGACCCACACGCCCTTGCCGTCGTAGCCGCCGCGGACGGTCTTGAGGACGACGGGGAAGCCGTCCCCCTCGTCCGCGAACCGGACCACGTCCTCCGGATCGCTCACGATCCGGTGGCGGGGGCACGGGATGCCGATCGAGTCGAGCTTCGCGCGCATCACGCCCTTGTCCTGGGCGTGCACCAGCGCGTCGGGTCCGGGGCGCACGGGGATGCCGTCCGCCTCCAGAGCCTTGAGGTGCTCGGTGGGTACATGTTCGTGATCGAAGGTGATCACATCGCAACCGCGCGCGAACTCGCGCAGCGTGTCCAGGTCGCGATAGTCGCCGATGACGACATCGCTGACGACCTGCGCCGCGGAATCCTGAGGGGTGTCACTGAGGAGCTTGAACCTGAGGCCCAACGGGATGCCCGCTTCGTGCGTCATACGCGCGAGCTGCCCCCCGCCGACCATGCCGACTACCGGGAACGTCACACCCCTAGCGTATCGGCCACGGCGGGGCGGCCGGATCACGTCCTTCTCTCGATCTCTTACCCGGTGCTTCCCCGCCTCTTTCCGACCTGTTTCCCGGGCGTGGCGAGGTCCACAGGCACCGGCCGGTCCGCACGGCTAGCATGGCGGGGTTGACGAAACCTAGCGACGGGAGCTGCACAGCCATGGAACCTCGTTCCTCGGGGCTGCAACGGCTCGTACGCGAGGTGGCCAAGTTCGGTGCCGTCGGCGGCGCCGGCGTCCTCGTCAACCTCGGCGCGTTCAACCTGGTCCGGCACCTGTCCGACCTGCCGGTGGTGCGCGCCAGCATCATCGCGACCGTCGTGGCCATCGTCTTCAACTACGTCGGTTTCCGCTACTGGACGTACCGGGACCGCGACAAGAGCGGGCGCACCAAGGAACTGACCCTGTTCCTGCTGTTCAGCGCGGTCGGCCTGGTGATCGAGAACGGTGTGCTGTACCTGGCGACCTACGGTTTCCACTGGGACAGCCCGCTCCAGAGCAACGTCTTCAAGTTCGTCGGCATCGGGGTCGCGACCCTGTTCCGGTTCTGGTCGTACCGCACCTGGGTGTTCCGCACGATGCCGGCCCGGGAGGCCGTGGCCGGCGCCGAATCGATTCTGAAGCAGGAGTCGCAGCGGCCGGCGCCGAGCCCGATGCAGGAGTCGCAGCGGCCGGCGCCGAGCCCGAAGCAGGAGACGAAGCGGCCGGCGCCGAGCCAGCGCGTCCCGTAAAGAGCCGCGGGCGATTCCCCCGCGCCCCTGCGGGCGCCGCGTAGTCCCCGCGGTATTCCCCGCGTCATTCCGCCCGTCCCCGCGTCATTCCCCGCGTCCCCGCGGTATTCCCCGCGTCATTCCGCCCGTCCCCGCGTCATTCCCCGCGTCCCCGCGGTATTCCCCGCGTCCCCGCGGGGCGCCGTGTTCAGCGGACCGTGGGCCGGTCGTCGTCCGGTTTGCGTGCCGGGGCCGTACGGGAGAGGAACAGGCCGAAGACCGGGGGCTGCGCCTGGAGCAGTTCCAGCCGGCCGCCGTCGGCCTCCGCGAGGTCCCGGGCGACGGCCAGACCGATGCCCGTGGAGTTCCGCCCGCTGATCGTGCGCTCGAAGATCCGCGCGCCGAGGTCGGCCGGCACCCCCGGCCCCTCGTCGGTGACCTCGATCACGGCCTGGTTGCCGGTGACCCGGGTGCGCAGGGCCACGGTGCCGCCGCCGTGCATGAGCGAGTTCTCGATCAGCGCGGCCAGCACCTGGGCGACCGCGCCGGGCGTGCCCACCGCCGTCAGATGCCGCTTGCCGGAGCTGACGACGGCCCGGCCGGCGCTGCGGTAGGCGGGCCGCCACTCGGCGAGCTGCTGCTGGATGACCTCGTCCAGATCGAAGGAGACCGCGGAGCCGGTGCGCGGGTCCCGGGAGTTCGTGAGCAGCCGCTCCACCACGTCGGTCAGCCGCTCCACCTGCGTCAGCGCGACGTTCGCCTCCTCCTTCACCGTGTCCGGATCGTCGGTGAGGGTGATCTCCTCCAGACGCATGGACAGCGCGGTCAGCGGCGTACGCAGCTGGTGGGAGGCGTCGGCGGCGAGGCGCCGCTCGGCCGTCAGCATGCGCCCGATCCGCTCGGCGGAGGAGTCCAGCACATCGGCGACGCGGTCCAGCTCGGGCACGCCGTACCGCTTGTGCCGCGGGCGCGGGTCGCCGGAGCCGAGGCGCTCGGCGGTCTCGGCGAGGTCGGTCAGCGGCGAGGCGAGCCGGTTGGCCTGCCGTACCGCGAGCAGCACCGCCGCCACCACCGCGAGCAGCGCGACCAGACCGATGATCAGCAGGGTCCGGCCGACCTCCCGGGTCACCGCGGAGCGGGGCTCCTGCACGGTGACCGTCTCGCCCTCCTCGCCGTGCTGCGTGGAGTGGATGGTGTCGCCCTCGGGCTTGCTGCCGATCTCGATGGGCGTCCTGCCGGGCATGCGGATGACCGCGTACTGGTCCTTGCTGACCGGATTGCGCAGGACGTCCGCGTTGACGTTCTCCGCGGCGAGGATCCGGCTGTCCACGATGCTGGCCAGCCGCACCGCCTCCGACTCGACCCGTTCCTGGGCACTGTTGCTGATCGTCCGTGTCTCGACGATCACCAGGGAGATCCCGAAGACGGCGATCACCACGAGAACGACGGCGAGGGTGGACTGGATGAGACGTCGGCGCATGATCCGTTACCTGGGGAAGATCTCTGGCGGCCGGGCTCAGCTCTTCTCGAAGCGGAAGCCCACGCCGCGCACCGTCGCGATGTACCTCGGGTTCGCCGCGTCGTCGCCGAGCTTCTTGCGCAGCCAGGAGATGTGCATGTCGAGGGTCTTGGTCGAGGACCACCAGGTGGTGTCCCAGACCTCGCGCATCAGCTGGTCCCGCGTCACCACCCGGCCGGCGTCCCGCACCAGCACGCGCAGCAGGTCGAACTCCTTCGCGGTGAGCTGGAGTTCCTCGTCGCCCATCCAGGCGCGGTGCGACTCGACGTCGATCCGCACGCCGTGGGTGGCCGGCGGCTGCTGCGGTTCGGCGGCGCCGCGCCGGAGCAGGGCCCGCACCCGGGCGAGCAGTTCGGCGAGCCGGAAAGGCTTGGTGACGTAGTCGTCGGCGCCCGCGTCCAGGCCGACGACGGTGTCCACCTCGTCGGCCCGCGCGGTCAGGATGAGGATCGGTACGGTGTGGCCGTCGGCGCGCAGCCGGCGGGCGACCTCCAGGCCGTCCATGCCGGGCAGGCCCAGGTCCAGCACGACCAGATCGACGCCGCCCTGCATTCCGGCGTCGAGCGCGGCGGGTCCGTCCTCGCGCACCTCGACCTCGTAACCTTCCCGGCGCAGGGCGCGGGCCAGCGGCTCCGAGATGGACGCGTCGTCCTCGGCGAGCAGTACACGGGTCATGAGGTGATGGTAGACCGCCCGCGCGGGGTGCCGGGGTGTGATCGGTTTCCAGGATTCTTACCTTCGCGCCGCGCTGGTACGAACCATTGACCTGGGGATGCGATCGTAGGAGAGACCTTCGAATCCGGTTGCGCGGTTCCCGCGACACCTGTGATCCGCGTCTCAAGTCCTTCCATATCCGGCAGTGTCCTGCCGTATGGTGACCTGAACGCCTGTAGTGCGCACCGGGGACCTTTGGCGAGCAGTCGACGCTGAAGGTCTCTTTTGTGTACGGGCTGATGAAGATCAGCCTCGAAAGGAATGACCTCTGGCCGGGCTCCGGACGCAGCGACGCGTCGTGGGGCGTGGATCCCGGTGGTCGCCGTCCACCGCTCCGCGATCCGGGGCGGACTCCCCCTGGGCGTGGGGGTGGGCGAACGACCCTGCCGGTGCCGGCCGCACCCCCACCGGGCGCGCAACGCTCCAGCCGCGCGTCCCGACCACGCAAGGAACGACCATGGCGTCCAGCCTGACGAAGGACTCGGTCCGCCCGGGCACCCCCGGTTCCGAGAAGACCTTCTTCGGCCACCCCCGCGGACTGGCCACTCTCTTCATGACCGAGATGTGGGAGCGCTTCAGCTTCTACGGCATGAGGGCCCTGCTCGTTGTCTACCTGCTCTCCGGCGGCCCCGACGCCAAGAAGGGCAGCATGGGCGGCGGGCTCGGCATGGACCTGGCCACGACGACCGCGATCTACTCGGTCTACCTGTCGATGGTGTACCTGCTCGCCATGCCTGGCGGCTGGCTCGGCGACCGCGTCTGGGGTCCCCGCAAGACCGTCGCCATCGCGGCCGTCACGATCATGGCCGGTCACGTGGTGCTGGCCCTGCCCGGCGGTCAGGCGCCCTTCTTCGCCGGTCTGGGACTGGTGGCGCTCGGCTCCGGTCTGCTGAAGGCCAACATCTCCACCATGGTCGGCCACCTGTACAAGGGTCCGGACGACCCGCGCCGGGACGGCGGCTTCACGATCTTCTACATGGGCATCAACATGGGTGCCTTCTTCGCGCCGCTGATCATCGGCACGGTCGGCCAGGAGGTCAACTGGCACCTCGGCTTCGGTCTCGCCGCGGTCGGCATGGCCATCGGTCTCGCCGCGTTCCTGCTCGGCACCCGCAACCTGAGCCCGCAGAGCAGCGTCGTCCCCAAGCCGCTGGCGGCCGAGGAGCGCGCCACCTGGCTGCGCAAGGGCCTGATCTGGCTGGCCGTCGCCGCCGTCTTCTACGGCATCGTCGGCTTCACCGGCCACTTCACCCTGAACTGGGCGATGATCCCGCTGACCGTGATCGGTCTGATCATCCCGGCCGGCGTGCTGCTGCGCATCAAGCGGGACAAGGACCTCTCGGCCGTCGAGCAGTCCAGGATGACGGGCTACATCTGGTTCTTCGT
Organism: Streptomyces naphthomycinicus; assembly: GCF_020400595.1. Classification (GTDB taxonomy): domain Bacteria; phylum Actinomycetota; class Actinomycetes; order Streptomycetales; family Streptomycetaceae; genus Streptomyces; species Streptomyces naphthomycinicus. The sequence continues at coordinate 49,012 of NZ_JAINRE010000004.1, forward strand.
GGCCGCCGCCGTCTTCTGGATGATCTACGACCAGGGCGGCTCCACCGTCCAGGCCTTCGGTGAGAACAAGGCCGCCGGTTCGCTGTTCGGCCTCGACTTCCCGTCCTCGTGGTACCAGTCGCTGAACCCGGTGTTCATCATGGCGCTGGCCCCGGTCTTCGCCTGGTTCTGGCTGTGGCTGAGCCGCAAGGGCCAGGAGCCGAGCACGGTCGCGAAGTTCGCCGCCGCCCTGTTCTTCATCGGCGTCTCGTTCTTCTTCTTCCTGCTGCCGCTGGGCATGGCGTCCGACGGCACGAAGGTCAGCCCGATGTGGCTGGTGGGCATCTACCTGATCCAGACCGTCGGCGAGCTGTGCCTGTCGCCGGTCGGCCTGTCGGTCACCACCAAGATGGCCCCGGCCAAGTACGCCAGCCAGATGATGGGCGTGTGGTTCCTCGCGGTCACCGCGGGCGACTCGATCACCAGCCTGCTGTCCAACCCGGCCATCGCGGGCGTCGACCTCAGCGGTTCCGGCGCGGTCCTGGTGGAGGCGATCCTCGCCGCCGTCGCGGGTGTCGCGGTCTACATGTACCGCCGCAACGTGAAGTCCCTGATGGGCGACGTGCACTGACCTGACCCCAGGTTCCCGCGAAGGGCCGCCGCATCCTCGGATGCGGCGGCCCTTCGCGCTGCTACCGGCGTGCCCCGCGCCCCGGCAGGAACGTGAACACCGCGCCGCCCAGCAGGATCGCCGTGCCGGCCACCAGGCCCAGGGCCTTCAGCGCGCCGTGGTCGCCCGCGCCGGTCTCGGCGAGGCCGCCGTCGCCGCTGTCACCGCCGCCGCTCCCGGACGACGAGCCGCCGGCCGACGAGCCGCCGGACGAGGAGCCGCCGGACGAGGAGCCGCCGGACGACGAGGTGCCGCCCGCCGCCCCGCCGGGCTGCCCGGTGGTGTCCAGGGTGAGCGAGACCTCCGTCCTGTCCGGCGTGCAGGTCGTGGTCGTCCCGAGCGCCTTGACCGTCAGCACGCCCGGGGACAGCGTCGAGGAGCCGCTCGCCCCCGGCTTGTAGGTGCCGGTGAGGTCGGGGATCTCGATCGGGTCGCCGGACTTGACGGGCCCCGCGTTCGCCGGCCCCTCCACGTGCACCGTCCCCTTGTCGGCGCCGCCCAGCACCACCTCCATGGACGGCTTCACGGAGTCCTTCGGGATGTCCACGGGGCTGTCCATCACCGACTTCTTGAACCGGACGGTGAGGGCGTAGCTCCCGCCGTCCTTCCTGGCGTCGATCTGCACCGGCGAGGTCGCCTTCTTGTCGCCGATCGGGGTCTTGCAGGAGTACGGGATCAGCACCTCCTTGCCGGTGAAGTCGGTCTGGCCGGTGCCGCCGGTCGCCGTCGGCGTGGCGGTGGCCGTCTTCGTGGGCGTCGCCGTGCCGGTCGGTGTGCCCGACCCGGTGGGCGTGCCCGACCCGGTGGGCGTGCCCCCGCCGCCCGCCGTGACCTGGATCGTCGCCGCCTTCTGCACGGCCTCCTTCGGCGAGCACTTGGTGTCGGTGGACATCGCGTTGACGGTGTACGCGTCCGGTGTCAGCGTCACCTCGCCGGCCGTCGTCAGCTTCAGGCTGCCCTTCATGCCGGACAGCACCATGTCCCCGCCCTTGGGGATCGCGGGGTTCTCCCGCGGCCCCCGCATCGCGATGTCGGCGCTCTGCGCCCCGGCCGCCTTCAGCACGCCGGACGGCTGCACCGAGTTCGCGGGCAGGTCGATGATGTCCGGGTTCTTGGACGCGGCCTGGACGAACTTCCACGCGACGTCCACGGTGTCGCCCACCTTGGCCGTGGCCGGCGCGGTGATCTCGACCTTCGTGGTGCCGTCGACGGGGTCGATGCCCGCGGGCGGCACACAGTGGGTGGCGTACGACACCTCCGCCGCCTGCGCGGGTGTCGCGGCCACGCCCAGCAGGACGCCCGCACCGCCGAGCGCCAGCGCGGCCCCGGCCGCCGCCAGTCTGCGTCCCCCGGCCGCGGTGCCTCTCCTTCGCATGCTCACGTGGGTCCCTTCGTGGTGGGAGTCGTAGGACTCGTCGGGCTGTCGTCGTGCGGTGCGGAGGACCGGCCGGCCGGGTCGCCCGGAGCGGAGTCCGGGGTGAACCACGGCAGGGTCGGAGTCGTGGCGGCCGGACCGGCCGCGGGGGCCGGGGGCCGGGCGGTACGGGAGCGCGGCAGGGGCAGGCGCAGGGCGGGCCGGGACAGGCGGCGCCGGTGTCCGGCGGTGCCGGGTCGACGCGGGCGCACCCGGTCCACCACGGCCATGCCGATCCGGAACAGCGCGGCCGGGATCACCAGGCAGAGCAGGATCCAGAACAGCGTCACGCCCCAGGGGCGCCCCACGCCCCACGGCTGCTCGGCGAGCACCCGGCCGGTGTACTCCAGCGTCACGGTGTAGTCGCCGTGGGCCCCGGCGGACAGCTCGACCGGCAGCCTGATCTGCGCCTTCTTCCCGGGGGCCAGGGTGCCGTGCCACTGCCGCTCGTCCCACTCGGGGGCGAAGACGCCGTGCGCGGCACCGACCCGGAACACCGGGTTCTCGATCGCGCTCGTGCCGGTGTTGCCGACGGTGAGGACCAGAGTGCGGCTCGGCGGCGCCCCGAACCAGGTCAGCAGGCCGCCCGATCCGGTCAGCCGGGTGTCGGACAGCACCGCCAGCCGGCCGGCGGAGCGCTCGGCGGGCAGCGGGGCCACGGGATGCCCGGCGACCTCAAGGACGGCGTCGGCCTCCGCCCGGGCACCGGTGACGGTGGCCACGTGCACCACGCAGGGGCAGGGCACGGGGGGTTCGACGACCGGCAGTCGCCGGCTGAAGGCGCCGGCGGCGTCGGTGGTGACGGCCCGTCCGTCGCCGTTGGCACAGGAGTTGGTGCCGCCGACGACCCCCCGGGCCGGGGTGGCCCGCCCGCAGACCAGCATCATCAGCAGGGTGCGGGGCCGCCAGCCGGTGCCGCCGACGGTGACCGAGCCGCCCGTGCCGGCCTGGACCGCCGACAGCTTCACGGCCGGTCCGTCCGCCGCCGGGGCCTGGCCGGCCGGACCGGCGAGGGCCAGCAGCAGCGCGACGAGCACCGGCGGCACGAGCCGCCTCACGACCCCGCTCCCTTCGGCTCGGCCCCGACGGGCATGGCCCCGGCGGGCACGGGTGCGGCGGGAATGGGTGGGGCGGGTACGGGTGGGGCGGGTACGGGTGGGGCGGGTACGGGTGGGGCGGGAATGGGTGCGGCAGACACAGGTGCAGCAGGTGCAGGTGCACCAGGCGCAGGTGCAGCGGGCACGGGTGCGGCGGGCACAGGTGCAGCGGGCACGGGTGCGGCGGGCACAGGTGCGGCGGGCACGGGTGCGGGCCGCGCGCGGCGCCCTCGCCGTCGGCGCAGGAGGACGGCGGTGCCCGCCGCCACCGCTCCCGCACCGCCGGCCACCGCGCCCCACGGCACGTACGCGGCCGACGCGCGCGCCGTGTCGTGCGCCCCGCCCGCCGCCGTCACCGTCAGCCGTACCCGCACCTCGTCCAGCACCGGCCGGTCGGGCCACGGCTCGCTGAACGTGCGGCGGGCGCCCGGGGGCAGCCGGACCGGCAGGGCGCGCGGAGCGCGTTCCAGGAGCCGGCCGAAGACACCGTCGGCGCGCACCGCGAGCCGCGGCACCAGGACGGTCGTACCGCGGTTCACCAGGTCGTACGTGATCCGGTCGCCGTGCACGGCGAGATGTTCGACGGTCAGCGCGGCGAGCGAGGGGCCGCCGACGCGCAGCCGGACCGGCACGCGCGCGGTACGGCCGTGGGTGTCCCGCGCGACGATCGTGCCGGTACGGTCGCCGGGCGCGGCGGCCCGCGGCACGGTCACGGTGAAAGGCACCTCGGCCCGGGTGCGGGCGGGGACGCGCAGACCGCTCCGGGCGAACACCGCCGCCACGCCCGTACCGCGCAGCCGGACCGTGACCGGGGTCCGGCCGCGGTTGGTCACGGACACGGTGTCCCGCAGGACCGCCCCGGGGACACCCTCGGCGTAGAACGCGGGGCGCCCGCCCCCCAGAGGCGCGAGGGACCAGCCACCGGACTGCTGCGCCTGGGCGGGCGGGGCGGCGGTCAGCAGCGTGAGCGGGAGGAACAGGGCGAGGAGTGCCAGCGGGGGGCGCCGGGGCCGCGTCGCACGCGGGCTACGCGTCGCACGCGGTGACGGGCCGAGGGCGCGTGCGGCGGGCGAACCGAGGGCACGCGCGGCGAGCGAACCGAAGGCTCGCGCGGCGAGCGAACCGAGGGCACGTGCGGCGGGCGAACCGGGGGCACGCGCGGCGAGCGAACCAAGGGCTCGCACGGCGAGCGAACGGAGGGCTCGCACGGCGGGTGAACCGGGGGCTCGCACGGCGGGTGAACCGGGGGCTCGCACGGCGGGCGAACCGGGGGCGCGTGCGGCGGGCGGCATGGGCGGCTCCAGCGGGGGTGGCCGGACGGTTCAGCGGGCGTCGCCGGGGCGGCGGGCGGACCGGGCCGCTCGACGGCCGGGTGCAGGCGGCAGGCAGTGAGCGGTAGGCAGCGGGCGGTGGGGGGTCAGCGGTGAGCCGTCTGGGTTCGCCGGGTCAGCCACAGGGCGCCCGCCGCGCCGGCGAGGAGGACCGTGCCGCCGAGCGTGCCGAGGGCGATCGCGGAATCCTCGGGTCCGGTCTGCGGCAGCTGCCCGCCGGTGGACGAGCCTCCGGAGCCACCGGAACCACCGGAACCACCGGAACCACCGGTGGACCCGGACGTGCCGGACGACGAGCCGCCGGAGGACGAGCCGCCCGCCGCCGTCACGTCCAGGGTCAGGGACGCCTTGGGGCTGTTGGTCGGCGTGCAGGTCGTCGTCGTGCCGAGCGCCTTGATGGTGAGCGTGCCCGCCGTGAAGGTGACCTTGCCGCTCTTCTTCGGCGTGTAGGTGCCGCTCAAGTCGCTGATCTTGATGGGGGTGTTGGCCGGGATGGCGGCGGCGTTGGCGGGCCCGCTGACCTCGAGCGTGCCGCTGTCGGCGCCGCCCAGCTTGATGGTGGCGCTCGGGCTCATCGCCCCCTTGCCCAGCTCGACGGGGCTGGAGGAGACGCCCTTCTGCCAGGACATGGTGATCGTGTAGCCGCTGCCGCTCTTGACGCCCTTGATGTCGATGGGCGAGACGGCGCTCTTGACGCCGATCGGCGTCTGGCAGCGGTAGTTGACGTCGACGACGTCGGCGTGGGCCGCCGGTGCGGCCAGCAGCACCGCCGAGCCGGCCAGGGCCGCGGCGGACGCGAGCGCGGCGGTTCGTTTCGGGTACGACACGTTCGGTCCACCCCATTCATTCCTGACGGCATATCAGATTCGGCCGTCAAGGTACGCCCGGGGTCGTGAGGAAGGAAGACGCGGCACACGCCGGAGTTGTGGCGATCCGGCGCGCGCGGAGGGGGGTTGGAGTGGAGGCGGGGGCTGGGGTGCCCCCGGCGGCGGTCAGGCCGGGGCGCCCAGTTCCGCCCACACGGTCTTGCCGGAGCGGCCCGGCGCGCGCACGACGCCCCAGTCCAGGCACAGCCGCTGCACGATGAACATGCCGTGGCCGCCGGGGCGGCCGGCGCGGTGCGGGGTGCGGGGGGCCGGCTGGCCGGTGCCCCGGTCGGAGACCTCGACCCGGATCACCTTGTTGTCGCAGGCGACGACGATCTCCTCGGGCCCCTCGGCGTGCAGGCAGGCATTGGTGACCAGCTCGGAGACGACGAGCAGCACATCCTCGGCGGCGGCCCGCCGGTCGGCGGTGGCGGCGGGCAGCCAGCCCCAGGCGTACAGCGCCTGCCGGGCGAAGTCGCGGGCGAGGGGGACGACTCCGCTCTCGCCCGCCAGGCGGAGCGTGCGCACCCGCGGGTCCGCGCCCGGCGACGCGCCGGCGGCCGGGCCGGACGGCACGGTCGGGACGGACGACACGGCTGCCTCCGTGGCCGCGCCGACGGTCGGCGCGGCCCCTTCGGGCATGCCGGAAGCGCCGCTGGGCTCCGGGCCACGGTCGCCCGGCGAGTAAGGCCGGGTGGTGCTCATCAGCGCTTCACCTCACCGATTCACCAGTTCACGATTTCAAAAGTCCGGTCAGCAGTCCGGCCCGCGGCCCGGCCGGAAGTCCGGCCGGCGGTCCGGTCGAAGGTCCGACAGGGGCGCACGCCGTACGGCCGCACGCCGTACCGCCGCCGGCCTGGCACCGTACGCCCGCGGCCCGGGCGGGGTCCCGTGCCGGACGCCTCCTGCCTTCTTCTGCCCTCTCCTGCCCGACCGATCCGGCGAAACACCCCCATCTTCGGCGTGACGCGCGCAACGCCCGCGAAAGCCGGTGCGCGGACCGGGCCGGCGGGGAGGGGACGGCGGCTCAGTCGGCACCGTCGGCCAGAGCCGCCTCCACGGAGTCGTGGACGGTGAAGACCGCCTCGGCTCCGGTGATCTCGAACACGCGGGCGACGACCGGCTGCATCCCGGCCAGATGGACGCCGCCGCCGGCGGCCTCCGCCTTGAGCCGGGCGCCGAGCAGGACGTTCAGCCCCGTGGAGTCGCAGAACTCCAGGCGTGTGCAGTCCACGACGAGTCGCGAGAAGCCCTTGGCCAGGAGGTCGTCTAGGGGCTCGCGCAATAGATCGGCGGTGTGGTGATCCAGCTCACCCGCCGGTGTCACAACGGCGCTGGAGCCCTCTTCCCGCACCTCCACCAGAAGCCGGCCCGACTGTGCGCTGCCGACCGTCCCGTGGTCCATGCCGTCTCTCTCCCGAGGTCGTGGCTGCTGATGCCCTCGAACATTACGCCTTCCAAGCGCACTCCAACACCCGAACATCCGCACACAAACGGACATATCGCCACAGAACGCACTTGCGACTCGCTCGGTGCAGCGGGTAGGGCTAGTAAGGACACACATCCCTACACGCCGGCTTCGGAGGCGCCCGCACACCGCAGTGCACGTACTGGCTTCGGCAGCCATATGCCGAGAACGATGGAGGACACCCATGTCACCCCGGCTCGACGCATCGCCTACCCCGATCGCGACGTCGACACCCCCACCGGAACAACTGGATCATCCCATCGACGCCCTCGACCCCTTCGAGGGACTCCCGGAGATCCCCCCGTACGACGAGATCGGCCCGGTCGACGCGCGGGCCCTGTCCAAGACCCTCTTCGAGCGGCTGGAGTCGCTGGAGGAAGGGACGCACGAGTACTCGTACGTCCGCAACACCCTTGTCGAGCTGAACCTCGCACTCGTCAAGTTCGCCGCCTCCCGATTCCGCTCCCGCAGCGAACCGATGGAGGACATCATCCAGGTCGGCACCATCGGCCTGATCAAGGCGATCGACCGCTTCGAGATCACCCGCGGCGTGGAGTTCCCCACCTTCGCGATGCCAACCATCATCGGTGAGATCAAGCGGTTCTTCCGTGACACCTCGTGGTCCGTGCGCGTCCCGCGCCGGCTCCAGGAGCTGCGGCTCGACCTCGCCAAGGCGGGCGACGAACTGGCGCAGCAGCTGGACCGCGCCCCCACGGTCACCGAACTCGCCGAACGCCTCGGCATCTCCAACGACCAGGTCGTCGAGGGCATGGCCGCCTCGAACGCCTACACCGCCTCCTCGCTGGACGCCCAGCCCGAGGAGGACGAGACCGAGGGCGCGCTCGCGGACCGCATCGGGTACGAGGACCACGGACTCGAAGGCATCGAGTACATCGAGTCGCTCAAGCCCCTGATCGCCGATCTGCCGTCCCGGGACCGGAAGATCCTCTCCCTGCGTTTCGTGGCGAACATGACCCAGTCGGAGATCGGCGAGGAACTCGGCATCTCCCAGATGCACGTGTCACGGCTGCTGTCGCGCACGCTGGTGCGGCTGCGCAAGGGCCTGACCCTGGAGGAGTGACCCTCCCGTCCGGACCACGGGATGCGGCCCGGCCCCCCGGCTCCGGCCGGACGGCGGGCCGCTTCGCCGTGCCCGGAGCGGGGTGACCCGGGCGGCGTGACCCGGACGCGGCCCGGGGCGGAGCGGCCGGGGGCGGAGCGGTCGGGGGAGGAGCGGTCGGGGGAGGAGCGGCGCCGAGCGGCCCGGCCCGGCTCGTCGCGACCGGGCTCGGCTCGGCTCCGAGGACGCCCGGCGCCCGGAACGTCGTGCGGCCACCCCCGGCCGCCTCACCCCTCACCCCTCGCCTCACCCCTCGCCCCTCGCCTCACTCCTCGCCGCATCCCTCACCCTCGCCGCATCCCTCACCCTCGCCTCACCCCTCGCCCCTCACCCCCGCCGTTACGGGGTTACCCGGGGAAACCTCTTTCCGCGGCCGCCGTCGTCCACCACTATGGGCCCCCAAACCGGCTGGTATGTCAGCTGCCTTCGGGACGGAGGGTGTCGCATGGCCGAGGGGGACCACGCCACGGCGGGGGGCCACGAGGACGCTCCGGACGCGCGGCTGACGGAGCTGCTGCGCTCCGCCGCCGCCACGGCGTACCCGGCGCTCCAGGAGCTGCGCCGACGGCACCACCCCGCGGTCCTGCGGTACGCCCGGCTGTGTGCGGCCAGCGAGCCCGTGGCCCGCCGGCTGGCGGCGGAGACGTTCACCACGGCGGCCCGCGAGAGCGCGCGGGGCGTCGAGCCCCCCGTCCCCCTGCGGCACCGGCTGCTGCTGCTCACCGTCCGGCTGGCGGCCGGCTGGGCGCACGACGAACGCTCCGCGGGCATCGATCCGGGCCTGCTGCTGGTGCTGAACGCGGCCGGCTCGCCCGACGGCCCCACCCCGCCCCTCCTCCCGGCGTTCCGGTCCCTGCCGTCCCGCACCCAGGGCCTGCTCTGGTACGGCGTCCTCGACGCGGAACCCGCGGAGCGCACCGCCGCCTTACTCGGTCTGAGCCGCACGGACGTCACCCACGGCACCCCGCAGGCCCTCGACGCCCTCGCCCGGGCCTGTCTGCGGCACCGCCTGGCCGCCTCCGACGACCCGCGCTGCGCGGACTTCAGGCGGCTGATCGAGGAGGCGGTACGACCCCACGGGCCGCGCCGCAGCGCCGACCTGGACGCCCACATGGCGCGCTGCCCGCACTGCACGGCCGGGTCCGAGGATCTGCGGGCGCTGCGGGACGCGCCGCGGCAGACCCTGGCCGAGGGCCTGCTGCCCTGGCGCGGAACGGCGTACCCGGACGAGGACCCGCCCGCCGCGCCCGCCCCCGTGGCCGGCGCGGCGGACAGGGCGGTCCCGGCGTCCCGCCGCCGCATCCTGCTGGGTTCGGCGGCCCTGGGCGTGGCCCTGACCCCGTTCCTGGTCCACCTGCTCGCCCCGGCGCACCCCGGCGAGCAGCAGCCGACGGCGGCGACCCCCGCGGTGACGGTGACGGCAACGGTCTCCGTCACGCCCTCCTCCGCGCCACCGGCCTCGCCCTCCGCTTCCGCCTCCCCGTCCCCCACCTCCGAATCCCCTTCCCCCACCCCGTCCTCACACCGGCCGTCCCCCACTCCGGCCCGCCGGACGACGCCCCGCCCGACGCCCCCGCCCGCCCCGCCGGGCACCGGCTACGCGCAGGTCGTCAACCGCGCCTCCGGCCGCTGCCTGGACATCCGCGACGGCGACCTCTCCGAGGGCAACGACGTCGTCACGGCCCCCTGCACCGCCTCCCCCACCCAGCGCTGGCGCGTCGACACCTACCTGGGCGTGCTCCGCTCGGCGGCCGACGACGACTTCTGCCTGGACAGCCGGGGGTCGGCCGACCGGGGCGTGGGCATCTGGGAGTGCGACTCGGTCCACGGCCGCAACGGCGACAACCTCCGCTTCACCGTCGACCCCGACGGCACGATCCGGCCGCGCATCGCCGTGGAGACGGCGGTGACGCCGGACGGCGGCGACGGCGTGGCCCTGCGGCCACTGGACGGCGGGACGGGGCAGCGGTGGCGGGCGGGTGCCGCCTGACACCCCGGGCGTCGGGCGGGTGCCGCCTGACACCCCGGGCGTCCTGGCGATCGCGTGGGCGACGGCCTGACCACCGGCCGCCCGCCCCGTCCCCGCCGGCCGTATGTTTCCTGCCGTGCGTCGTCTTCCGTACGTCCCTCCCGAGGAGTGTCCATGACCGTCACCGCGCCCCGCAGCGGCCGGCCGACCGATCTTCCCGTGCTGCTGGTCGCGGTGGTGTGGGGGTCCAGCTATCTGGCCGCCAAGGGCGTCACCACGGAGCGGACCGTGCTCGCCGTACTGGTGCTGCGGTTCGCCGTGGCCCTGCCGGTGCTGGTGGCCGCCGGCCGGCGGCGGCTGCGCGCGCTGAGCGCGGTGCAGCTGCGCGGCGCCGGGGTGCTGGGGCTGATCCTCGCCGGGATCTTCCTGCTGGAGACCTACGGGGTGGTGCACACCTCGGCGACGAACGCGGGCCTGATCATCAGCCTCACCATGGTGTTCACCCCGCTCGCCGAGAGCAGGGTGCGCGGCACCCGGCTGCCGGGATCCTTCATGGCGGCGGCCGGGCTGTCGGTACTGGGCGTGGCCCTGCTGACCCAGGGCGCGGGATTCACCGCGCCGAACGGCGGCGACCTGCTGATGCTCGGCGCCGCCGTCGCCCGTACCGTGCACGTCCTCGCCATGTCCCGGATGGAGTCGGTGCGCGGCGCGGACGCGCTGTCCCTGACCACCGTCCAACTGGGCGGGGCGGTCCTCGTGTTCGCCGCGCTGGCGGCGCTGCCGGGCACCGGGGCCTCGCCCTGGTCGGCCGCGGCCGGCTTCGACGGCGGGGACTGGCTGGGGCTGCTGTACCTGTCCGCGTTCTGCACGCTGTTCGCGTTCTTCGTGCAGATGTGGGCGGTGCGCCGCACCTCGCCGTCCCGGGTCAGCCTGCTGCTCGGCACGGAGCCGGTGTGGGCCGCGGCCGTCGGCATCGCCGTGGGCGGTGACCGGCCGGGCGTCCTCGGTCTGCTCGGCGCGGTGCTGGTGCTCGCCGGTACGGCGTGGGGACGCACGCTGGCGGACCGGCGGCGGGAGGCCGCCGGCACGGGGCCGGCCGGCCGGCGTCCCGGCGCGGGCGCGGGCGGCGGAGCGTCCGGCGCGGGCGCGGGCGCGGGCGGCGGAGCGTCCGGTGCGGGCGCGGGCGCGGGCGGCGGAGCGTCCGGTGCGGGCGGGAGCGTCCCCGGGGACCCCGCCGCGGAGCCCGCCTGACCGGCTCGCCGGCCGGCGCTCAGACGACCCGCTCGCCCCTGCGCCACACCTCGCCGACCAGCGGCACCCCCGGCCGGTAGGCCAGGTGGACATGGCTCGGGGCGTCGAGCAGGACGAGGTCCGCCCGGGCGCCGGGGGCGAGCCGGCCGATGTCGGTGCGGCGGAGGGCCGCGGCGCCGCCCGCCGTGGCCGACCAGACCGCCTCGTCCGGGGTCATCCCCATGTCGCGGACGGCCAGGGCGATGCAGAAGGGCACCGAGGAGGTGAAGGACGAGCCCGGGTTGCAGTCGGTGGACAGGGCGACCGTCACGCCGGCGTCCAGGAGACGGCGGGCGTCCGGCCACTCGGCGCGGGTGGAGAACTCGGCGCCGGGCAGCAGGGTCGCGACCGTACGGCCGTTGGCCAGGGCGTCGACGTCCGCGTCCGTGAGGTGGGTGCAGTGGTCGGCGCTGGCCGCGTCCAGCTCGACGGCCAGCTGGACGCCGGGGCCGTAGGAGAGCTGGTTGGCGTGGATGCGCGGGTGCAGGCCCCTGGCCCGGCCGGCGGTGAGGATCGCGCGGGCCTGGTCGCCGTCGAAGGCGCCCTTCTCGCAGAAGACGTCGATCCAGCGGGCGTGCGGCGCGCAGGCGTCCAGCATCTCGCCGGTGACCAGGGCGACATAGGCCGCCGGGTCGTCGGCGAAGTCGGGGGAGACGACGTGCGCGCCGAGGTACGTCACCTCGTCCGTGTGCTTCGCCGCGAGGCGCAGGGCGCGGGCCTCGTCCTCGACGGTGAGGCCGTAGCCCGACTTCGTCTCGAACGTCGTCGTGCCCTGGCGGAGGGCCTCGTCCAGGTAACGGGTGAGGTTCGCCTCCAGTTCCGCGTCGCTCGCGGCCCGGGTGGCCGCGACCGTGGTGCGGATGCCGCCCGCCGTGTAGGAGCGGCCGGACATGCGGGCGTTGAACTCCTGCGTGCGGTCGCCCGCGAACACCAGGTGGGAGTGCGAGTCCACGAAGCCCGGCAGCACCGCCCGGCCGCCGGCGTCGACCCGGTTGTCAGTGGCGGGTGCTTTGCTGGATTCACCGGTCCACACGATGCGGTCGCCGTCGACGACGACGGCCGCGTCCTGGATCAGGCCCAGGGGCGAGCCGTCACCGAGGGAGGGATCGTTGGTGACCAGCGTGGCGATGTTGGTGATGACGGTGCTGCTGCTCATGATGTCGTCCTCGTGGGGGTCGGCGGTCCTCAGCCGCGCAGGGCTTCGACGGCGGCGGCCAGCGCCCGCGGCACGTCCGGTACGAGCGTGTGCGCCCCGTCGCGGACGACGTGCCGGCCGCCCACGACCGTGTGGCGCACGTCCGCCGCGCCCGCCGCGAATACGGCCGTCTCGGCGCCCAGCCTGGGCACCGGCCCGGCCGTCCTGACCGAGTCCAGGGCGATCGTGGTCAGATCGGCGAGCGCGCCCGGCTCGATGGTGCCGGCGTCCGTCCAGCCCAGGGCGGCGTGGCCGTCGGCGGTGGCGGCCCGCAGCAGCGCGGCGGCGGTCCAGTGGCCCCGGGTGCGGGTGCGCAGCCGCTCGTTCAGCTCCATCGCGCGCGCCTCTTCGAGCAGGTCGATGACGGCGTGGCTGTCGGAGCCGAGGGAGAGCGGGGAGCCGGCCCGCTGGAGGGCGACGGCCGGGCCGATGCCGTCGGCCAGGTCCCGCTCGGTGGTGGGGCACATGCAGGTGCCGGTGCCGGAGCCGCCGAGCAGGGCGATGTCCTCGTCGGTGAGATGGGTGTTGTGCACGCCGGTGGTGCGCGGCCCGAGGACACCGTGGTCGGCGAGCAGCCGGGTGGGCGTCCGGCCGTGCGCGGCGAGGCACGCGTCGTTCTCGGCGGTCTGTTCCGACAGGTGCACGTGCAGCGGGGCCCGCCGCTCCGCGGCCCATCCGGCCACGGTCGCCAGCTGTCCCGCAGGCACGGCCCGCACCGAGTGGATCGCCGCCCCGACCCGTGCGTGGTCCCGCTCCTTGAGAACTGCACAGCGTTCGGCCCAGGCCTCCGCGTCGCCGTCGGAGAACCGCTGCTGGTGGGCGTCGGGGGCCTTGCCGAAGCCGGAGGAGAGGTAGCAGGTGTCGAGGAGGGTGATCCGGATGCCGGCCTCGGCGGCGGCCTCGATCAGTGCCTCGCCCATGGCGTTGGGGTCGGCGTAGGGGGTGCCGCCGGGGGCGTGGTGCACGTAGTGGAACTCGCCGACGCAGGTGATGCCGGCCAGCGCCATCTCGGCGTACACCGCGCGGGCGAGGGCGTGGTACGTCTCCGGGGTCAGCCGGTCGGCGACGGAGTACATGACCTCGCGCCAGGTCCAGAAGGTCCCGGAGCCGACCTGGACGGTGCCGCGCAGTGCCCGGTGGAAGGCGTGCGAGTGGGCGTTCGCCAGGCCCGGCAGGGTCAGCCCGCGCAGGATCTCGGCGCCGGGCGGCGGGGCGGGCACGTCGGTGCGGACGGCGGCGATGCGGCCGTCCGCGACCCGCACCAGCACACCCGGCTCGACATGGGTGCCGAGCCAGGCGTGCTCCAGCCAGTACGTCCGCGTCGTCTGCGTCGTCACGTGCAGGCCAGTCCTTCCAGTACGTCGGCGAGTGCGTGCACCCCGGCCTCGCAGTCGTCCTCGGCCGCGAACTCGGCCGGGGAGTGCGAGACACCGGTGGGGTTGCGCACGAACAGCATGGCGGTCGGAATGCTCCCGGAGAGGATCCCGGCGTCGTGTCCGGCGCCGGTGCCGAGGACGGGCACCTTCAGATCGGTGTCCTGGCCCAGGATGCGGCCGAGTTCGTCCCGCAGGGCGTGGTCGAACTCCACGACCGGGGTGAAGGACTCCCGGACGACGTCGAGATCGATGCCGTGCGCGGTGGCGTACTCGCGCGCGGCCTTCTCCACTCCCCCGACGACCGTGTCCAGGGTCTCCTGGTCGGCGGCGCGGGAGTCGAGCCAGCCGCGCACCAGCGAGGGGATGGCGTTGACGCCGTTCGGCTCGACGGAGATCTTGCCGAAGGTGGCGACGGCACCGGCGAGTTCGGCCTCCCGGCGGGCGGCGAGGACGGTCTCGGCGTACGACAGCATCGGGTCGCGCCGGTCCACCAGCCGGGTGGTGCCGGCGTGGTTGGCCTCGCCGCGGAAGTCGAAGCGCCAGCGGCCGTGCGGCCAGATGGCGCCGGCGATGCCGACCCGGTCGCCGGACAGGTCCAGCGCGCGGCCCTGTTCGACGTGCAGTTCCACGAAGGCGCCGATCCGGGCCAGCCGTGCGGGGTCGGGGCCGATGGCCTCGGGGTCGTACCCGGCGGCCTCCATGGCCCGCGGCAGGCTGACCCCGTCCCCGTCGGTGAGCCGGTGGGCCTGCTCGACGGTCAGATGGCCGGCGGTGAGGCGGGAGCCCACGCAGGCGAGCCCGAACCGGGCCCCCTCCTCGTCGCCGAAGTTGACGATGGCCAGCGGTTTGCCGAACCGCGCTCCCCGGCCGCGCAGTTCGTCCAGCGCGGCGAAGGAGGACACGACCCCGAGGGGCCCGTCGAAGGCGCCCCCGTCCGGCACGGAGTCCAGGTGCGAGCCGGTGACGACGGCGTCCCCGGCGTCGGGGTCCCCGAGCCAGGCCCACTGGTTCCCGTTGCGGTCGACCTCGTAGACCAGCCCGCGGGCTTCCGCCTGCTCCTTGAACCAGGTCCGGCAGTCGGCGTCGGCCCCGGTCCAGGCGTAACGCCGGTAGCCGCCGGAGGCGGAGCTGCGGCCGATCGGCAGCAGCTCCGCCCACATGCTGTGGAAGGTCACGCCTGGTCACCCTCGCGCATCGGCACCCGCACCCCGCGCTCGCCCGCCACCGACTCGGCGATGTCGTAGCCCGCGTCCACGTGCCGGATGACGCCCATGCCGGGGTCGTTGGTCAGCACGCGCCGGATCTTCTCGCCGCCCAGCTTCGTGCCGTCGGCCACGGTGACCTGGCCCGCGTGGATGGAGCGGCCCATGCCGACGCCGCCGCCGTGGTGGAGGGAGACCCACGACGCGCCCGAGGCCACGTTCACCATGGCGTTGAGCAGCGGCCAGTCGGCGATGGCGTCGGAGCCGTCGAGCATGGCCTCGGTCTCGCGGTACGGGGAGGCGACGGAACCGCAGTCGAGGTGGTCGCGGCCGATGGCCAGCGGGGCGGCCAGCTCGCCGGCGGCGACCATGTCGTTGAAGCGCTCGCCGGCCTTGTCGCGCTCGCCGTAGCCGAGCCAGCAGATGCGGGCGGGCAGGCCCTGGAAGTGGACGCGCTCGCCGGCCATCTTGATCCAGCGGGCCAGGGACTCGTTCTCGGGGAACAGTTCCAGGATCGCCTTGTCCGTCTTGGCGATGTCGGCGGGGTCGCCGGAGAGGGCCGCCCAGCGGAAGGGGCCCTTGCCCTCGCAGAAGAGGGGGCGGATGTAGGCGGGGACGAAGCCGGGGAAGGCGAACGCGCGGTCGTAGCCGGCGAGCTGGGCCTCGCCCCGGATGGAGTTGCCGTAGTCGAAGACCTCGGCACCGGCGTCCATGAAGCCGACCATGGCCTCCACGTGCCGCGCCATCGCCTCGCGCGCCCGGGTGGTGAAGCCGGCCGGGTCCTTAGCGGCGGCGTCGGCCATGTCCTCGAAGGCGATGCCGACGGGCAGGTAGGCCAGCGGGTCGTGGGCGGAGGTCTGGTCGGTGACGATGTCGATGGGGGCGTTCATGGCGAGCAGCTGCGGGACCAGCTCGGCGGCGTTGCCGAGGACGCCGATGGACAGCGGCTTGCGCTGGTCACGGGCCTCGGTGGCCAGCTGGAGCGCGTGGTCCAGGCTGTCGGCCCGGACGTCCAGGTACCGGTGCTCGATGCGGCGCTCGATGGCGCGCGGGTCGCAGTCGATACAGATGGCGACGCCGTCGTTCATGGTGACGGCGAGCGGCTGGGCGCCGCCCATGCCGCCGAGGCCGGCGGTGAGGGTGATCGTCCCGGCGAGGGTGCCGCCGAACTTCTTCGCGGCGACGGCGGCGAAGGTCTCGTAGGTGCCCTGGAGGATGCCCTGGGTGCCGATGTAGATCCAGGAGCCGGCGGTCATCTGGCCGTACATGGTCAGGCCGAGGGCCTCCAGACGGCGGAACTCCTCCCAGTTGGCCCAGTCGCCGACCAGGTTGGAGTTGGCGATGAGGACGCGCGGGGCCCACTCGTGGGTCTGCATCACACCGACCGGGCGGCCGGACTGGACCAGCATGGTCTCGTCCTGCTTGAGGGTCCGCAGGGTGCGGACCATGGCGTCGAAGGAGCGCCAGTCACGGGCGGCCTTGCCGGTGCCGCCGTAGACGACGAGCTTGTCGGGGTGCTCGGCGACCTCGGGGTCGAGGTTGTTCTGCAGCATCCGCAGGGCGGCTTCCTGCTGCCATCCCAGGGTGCTCAGTTCCGTGCCGCGCGGTGCTCGTACGGGGCGGGGTCCCGACATCGTCTGCCTCCTCCTGTGCCTACGTCTATTCACATCCTCTATCGCTGAATAGAGCTAGTCAATACATCGGGGCGGCCACGTCCGGGCGCGGCGGATGTTTGTCTGGAAGCACCGGTAGCCGACACAGGACGGGGAAGCCGTGGAGCAGGAGTACGCGCGGGGGCACGCAGAGGACGAGCGCACGAGCGGGAGCGAGGCCCGGGAGCGGGCGGACCGGCGGGACCGGGCGGTGCGGGCGGCCGTCGCCCAGGGACTGCTGGGCCCGGAGGCGGCCGTGGTGGGCCTGCTGGACGTCACCGGCATCCGGGAGTCGGCGGCGGCGCTGCGGGCGGCGTTCGACGCGGTGACCGCGCCGGGCACACCGGTACTGCACGCCTTCGCGGTGAAGGCGACCCCGCTGGTGCCGGTGGTACGGCTGCTGCACGAGGCGGGCATCGGGGCGGAGGTGGCCAGCCCCGGGGAGCTGGCGCTGGCCCGGGCGGCCGGGGTGCCGCCCGCGCGGACCGTGCTGGACTCCCCGGCGAAGACCCCCGCGGAGCTGCGCGAGGCCCTGGCTCTCGGCATCGCGGTGAACGCGGACAACCCGCAGGAACTGGACCGCCTGGACGCCCTCGTCCACTCCGCCCCCACCCGGTCCCCGCTCGGCGTCCGGGTCAATCCGCAGATCGGCGGCGGCACGATCGGGGCGACGTCGACGGCGACCCGGACCTCGAAGTTCGGGGTGGCGCTGCGGGACGAGGGGGCGCGCGCCTGGGTCGTCCGGGCGTACGCGGCCCGGCCGTGGCTGACCCGGCTGCACGCGCACACCGGGTCGCAGGGCATCCCGCTGCCCCTGCTGGCCCGGGGCGTGGCGGAGGTGTACGCGCTCGCGGAGGAGATCAACGCGGCCGTGGGGCTGCGGCAGGTCGACACGATCGACATCGGCGGCGGACTGCCGGTGAACGTCGCGACGGAGGAGACCGCGCCGACGTACGCGGGGTACGCGCGGCTGCTGGCCGCGGAGGTACCGGGGCTGTTCGACGGGCGGTACGGGCTGGTGACCGAGTTCGGACGGTCGCTGATGGCCAAGCAGGGGACGGTGGTGGCCCGGGTGGAGTACACCAAGACCGCGGGCGGGCGGCGGATCGCGGTGACGCACGCGGGCGTGCAGGTGGCGGCGCGGACCGTGTACATGCCGGGGGCCTGGCCGCTCAGGATCGCCGCGTACGACGCCGCGGGGCGCCCGAAGACGGGGCCGGAGACGGTGCAGGACGTGGCCGGGCCGGCCTGTTTCTCGGGCGACCTGCTCGCCGAGGGGCGCGCCCTGCCTCCGCTGGAGCAGGGCGACTACGCGGCCGCGCTGGACACGGGCGCCTACTACTTCGCCCACCACTACGCCTACAACTCCCTCGCCCGGCCGGGCATCTACGGCTTCGCCCCGGACGGCACGGGAGGCGTCGCCTTCGCGGCCGTACGGGAGCCGCAGACCATCGCGGAGGTGGTGACGGAATCGGGAGGGGCGCACGCGTCCGCGCTCACCACCCTGCGTGCACCGGAGAGCCGTTGACACGCCCGGTCACCCCTCGAACAAATGGATCAACGACCTTGCCACACACGTCAGTTGGTCAACACTAGTACGCCGGATGCATGTTCCACCGGAAAATGCCAAAGGCCTCACCTCCCGCGCACACGTTGCGTAGTGTCGACGTCACTCAGCCGGAGTCCCAGGCGGGAGGGGAGCCACGGTGCCCGGAATCGACGAGTGCCTGCTGGAAGCGATGCGACTGCCCGGTGCCCGGGGAGCCGCACTGGTGGACTGGACGAGCGGACTGGCCCTCGGCACGGTCGGGGAGGCGCCCGGCGGCGACCACGAGACGACCGCCGCCGAGGCCGCCGAACTGGCCCGGATGGCGGCCGAGCACGGAACCTTCGCGGCGCGCGGCGACGCGCCGGCACCGGTCGAGGACGTGATCATCAGCAACGGCGACAGCTACCACCTGCTGCGCTTCGTGGACACGTCCTTCGACAGCAGCGTGTTCCTGCACCTGTGGCTCGGCCGCGAGGAGGGCAACCTCGCGCTCGCCCGGATCCGGCTCGGTGAGATGGCCGCCCGGCTGGTGCTGGGATGAGCGCGGTCAGAACCCCTCCGCCGGCCCTCCCCGTGCGCGACAAGCGGGCCGTCCGCGCCCTGTCCCCGATGCTGACCCGGCTCGCCGAGGAGCGGGCCACCGGCGTCCTGGTCCGCGAACACGGCGTCCTGCACCTCGCCGAGGGACGGGTGGTGCACGCCGAGAGCCCCCTCGCCCCCGGCCTCGACGTGCTCCTCACGGCGCACGGCACCCTCGCGGGCGCCGCCTGGCAGCGGGCGGCGGCACGCACCCCGAGCCCCCTGCACGCGGCCGAACTCCTGCTGAGCTCCGGAGTGCTGCCCACCGGCGCACTGGAGCTGTGCCACCTGGACGCCCTGTACGACGCGGGGTACTTCGCGCTGGCGCCGAGCAGCACCCCGGGCCGGTTCCGCTACGACCACACGCCCCGGCTCGGCCCGCTGCCCTCGGTCCCGGTCGTCGCACTGGAACACGAGACGCTGCGCCGCCGCCTGCTGCTGCACCGGCTGTGGCCCGACCCGGCCGCCGACAGCGCCCCGCTGATCCGCGCGGCCCCCGCCGGCCGCACCCCGGCCGCACCCGTGACGCCCCGGCAGCGGGCCGTCCTGGACCGCGTGGACGGCCTCCGCACGGCCGCCGACATCGCCCGCAACCTGGGCCGGCAGGCGTTCCACACGCTGGTCGACGTGCGCCGGCTCACGGCGGCCGGGCAGATCGCGCCCGCCCCCGCGGCACCGGCCGCGCCGCCCCCGACGCCACTGCACCAGGTCACCACCGACCCCGACATCGCGCTGCTGAAGAGGCTCAGGGATGCGCTGGAGGCGCTTTGAACGGCACCGCCCCGCCGAGAGGAGACACCTGATGGTGGCCGAAGAGGACCTGCGAACCGTCCTGGCCGAACTGCACCGGCTGCGCACCCGGGTCCCACAGCTCACCGGCGCCCTCGCGGCCGGGGTCGACGGCCTCGTCGTCGCCCACGACACCCCCGGAGTCGACCCGGAGGGCCTGGCCGCGCTGACCGCCGCCGCGCTGGGCGTCGCCGTCCGGATCACCGACGCCACCGGGAACGGCGGTTTCCGGGAGCTGCTGGTGCGCGGCGAACGGGGCTACATCGCCACCTACGCCGCCGGCCGCACCGCCGTGCTGACGCTGCTCGCCCAGGACCGGGTCAACGTCGGCCGGCTGCACCTGGAGGGCCGCCGGGCCGGCGCCCGCGTCGGAGAGCTGCTGGACGCCGCCGAGGCGGCCGCCCGGGCCGCCCGCCCGGCCGGCAGGGCACTCGGCGCCGTCAGCTCCGCACCCCCGGCCCGCACCCGCACGACCCGCACGACCCGCGCCCCGAGCGCCGAGGCGCACACCGCAACCGACAGCTGACCCTTCCGAGAGGACCGACCATGGCGAACACCGAGACCGCACTGAAGGAAGCCCTCACCTCCATCGAGGGCGCCACCGGCGTCGCGCTCGTCGACTACACCAGCGGGATGGCGCTGGGCACGATGGGCGGCAGCAAGAGCTTCGACCTGAACGTGGCCGCCGCCGGCAACACCGACGTCATCCGCGCCAAGATGCGCACCATGGAACACCTGGGCCTCAAGGGCGAGATCGAGGACATCCTGATCACGCTGTCGGACCAGTACCACCTGATCCGTCTGCTCAAGGGCCGCGGCGGCAACGGCCTGTTCCTCTACCTGGTCCTGGACGGCCGGGCCAACCTGGCCATGGCCCGGCACCAGCTGAAGAAGATCGAGGCGGACCTGGAGGTCTGAGGGCGCCTCAGACGAGTGCCGTGGTACGGCGGCGGGCCCCGCCCGGGGCCGCGTCGCCGGCCGCGACCCCCGTACCCCGCAGGCCCTTCACGGCCCGGCCCACCGGGCGTCCCCCGCGCCGGTCGAGCCAGTCCACCCGCACCCACAGCAGCGTCTGCCCGGCCCGCTCCAGCCGCCCGAGCCAGGCGGCCTTCAGCCGCAGGCCGGTGCCGAGCCCGGCCAGCAGCATGCCGCCGGCCGCGGGCACCGCGAAGGCGGAGCCGAGCGCGACCGCCCACCCCAGCAGCAGCCACCAGCGGTGTCCCCGGCGCCACACGCGCACGGTCACCGCCCGGTCCTGGAGCACGTCGTACTTGCCCGCGCGGGCCGCACCGCGGGCGAGGGCGGTGTACCGTCCCCGCCGGACCAGCGGCACCACGGCCACGCCGGCCAGGAACAGCACCGCCCCGGCCAGCACGCCGATCCGGCGTCCGGTCAGTCCCCCGGGTGCGGCACCGATCCCCGCGGCGGCCACGCCGAGCCACCACAGCGGCGCGGCTCCCGCCCGTACGGCGACGGCCACCCGGGCCAGTCCCTGTCCTCCGCGCGCCACGTCGGCCTCCCGTGTCACGTGTCTCCACAGCGTTCGCGTCTCGCGCAGACGCTAACGGCGGAACCTGAGACGAGTCTGAGAGAGCCGGGAGAGGCGAGAGAGGCGAGAGAGGCGAGAGAGGCGTCGCGGGAGCCTCACTCCACGAACAGACCGCGGGCCGCCGCTCGCGCGTCGAACTCCTCCAGGCGGGCCTGGGCGTCCGGCAGGTCGTCGCAGAGCGCCTCCAGCAGCACCCGGCCGAGCAGCATCGGCGCGCACGCGGTGTCGAAGGCGAGCCCCGTGCCGACGGCGGCGGGCAGCAGCAGGTCGGAGTGCTTGGCGACCGGCGCGAACGCCGAGTCGGCGACCGTGACCACGGTCAGGCCCGCGTCCCGGGCGTAGGCGAGGGTGTCCACGACCTCACGGGGGTGCCGGGGCAGCGCGAAGCACAGCAGGGCGGTGGCGCCGGCCCGGACGGCCGCGTCGATGCGGTCGTGGATCATCGTGCCGCCCTCGTGGAGCAGCCGGACGTCCGGGTGGACCTTGGCGGCGAAGTAGGCGAAGCCGTACGCCTGGGAGGCGGCGGCGCGCAGCCCGAGCACCGGCAGCGGGCGGGAGGCCGCGAGGATCCGGCCGGCCCGCTGCACCGGGCGGGGATCGGCCAGCAGTTCGGCCAGGTGCCTGAGGTTCTCGATCTCGGCCTCGACGGCCTGCTGGTACTCGTTGTAGGCACCGGCCTCGGCGGCCGGCTCGGCCGGGACGACCTCGCGCAGGTGCTTGCGCAGGGCGGGGTAGCCGTCGAAGCCGAGGGCGACCGCGAAGCGGGTCACCGACGGCTGGCTGACCCCGGCCAGTTCGGCCAGCTCCACGCTGGACAGGAACGGCACGTCGGCCGCCCGGCGCACCATGCTGTGCGCGATGCGGCGCTGGGTAGGTGTGAGCCGGTGGCCCTCGAAGAGCGCCTGCAACCGGTTCGCAGGGCTGTCGGTCGCGCTCATGACGTACTCCCCCTCCAGATCTCCTCGACGCCTCGGGAGAGTACAGCGCCGAGGCGTCGGCACACACCGGCCGCCTATTCAGACAATGTGTCGCTGCATACTGTTATACAGCCCGGCGGCGGAGAGCGGTACGACCCGGGCCGCCCGCCCCGTCCCGCACGCCGGCCACGCCCCCGCACCGGTGGCTCTCCCGGCCCCGGACCGGGGGGCTAGCCCCAGTGCGGCCCAGCCGGGCGCTCCCTAAGCTGACCCGCATGAGCACACTCGATCCGCGGGACGTCGACCTCGGGAAGGACCTCGACCTCCGCAAGGACCTCGACGCGACCGTCAGGGCCCGCCGGGAACTGGGCGAGGACTACGACTCCGCCCTGATGGACTCGTTCCTGGAGAAGGTCGGACAGCGGATCGACGACACGGTGGACCGCCGGGTGCGGCGCCTGCTGGCCGAGCGGCAGATGGCGACGGCCCGCGAGTCCCGGCGGCCGAAGCCGGCCGACTCCTGGACCGAGCGGTACGGCTTCGCCCTCCTCACGCTGGTCCTGGCGATCCCGCTGTCCTCGATCGCCGGCGCCCTCGCGGGGTTCTCCGGCATGGTGGTCACCTGGATCGGCATCGTGGGCGTCAACGCGGTGCAGGCCGTACGGCAGAACCCGGAACTCTTCGCGGGCCGCCGCGCCCCGGACCGGTCCGCCGGGGACGACTGAGCGGACCGCTGGGGGCGACGGAACGGCCCGCCGAAGACGACTGAGCGGACCGCGGGAGGCGACGGAACGGTCCGCCGGGGACGACTGAGCGGACCGCCCCTTCCCCGGGCTCACGCCTGCCGGGTCGGCAGCACCACGATCTGGCGGAGGTTGACGTGCCGGGGCCGGCTGGTGGCGTAGGCGACGACGTCCGCGACCTCCTCCGCCGAGAGCGTGCCGATCGCCTCCAGCATGCCGTCCAGTTCCCCGGCCAGCTCCTCGCTGGTGACATGCGAGGCCAGCTCGGTGCGCGTCAGCCCCGGCTCGATGTTGGTGACCCGGACGTCCCGCGGCCCGAACTCGCCGCGCAGGGACTGCGAGAGATAGGTGACGGCCGCCTTGGTCGCCCCGTACACCGCGTAGTTGGGGAAGGGCACGTGGGCGCCGATGGAGGAGACGTTCACCAGGTCGGCGGTGCCTCCCCGGGCCGCGGCGGCGAGCAGGTCGGCGCTGAAGGCGCGGACGACCCGCAGCACTCCGGCGACGTTGGTGTCGAGCATCCGCTGCCACTCGTCGAGCCGGCCCTCCGCGATCGGGTTCGGCAGCATGACTCCGGCGTTGTTGACGACGAGGTCGACGGCGCCGAAGGTCTCGTGGATCCGCTCCCGGGCGGCCTCGACGGAGGCGTCGTCGGTGACGTCGGCGCTCACCGCGAGCGCTTGGCCGCCGGCCGCCCGGATCTTGTCCACCAGCACGTCGAGCCGGTCCGCGCGCCGGGCGAGCAGGGCCACCCGGGCGCCTTCGGCGGCCAGTTGCAGGGCGACGGCCTCGCCGATGCCGCTGGCGGCTCCGGTGACGACGGCGGTACGGCCGGACAGGTTCGCGTACGACATGGGTGTTCCCTCGTGGCTCACTGGCCGGGGCGGCTCCCCGGCGGCTGACACCACTGTCACCGCGCCCGGCCGCCGTACCCAGGGATGCGCTTTTCCTGGGTACGGCAGTACCAGGATGGCACCGGTGCCGCTCCCCTACGATCGGGCCCATGGACGGGGACTGGACCGAAGCAGAGGTGGGCGACTTCCTGCGTTCGCGCCGCGCGCGCATCCGGCCCGAGGAGGTGGGGCTGCCCGCGCACGGCCGGCGTCGCGTGCCGGGCCTGCGCCGCGAGGAGGTGGCGCAGCTGGCGGGTATGAGCGTGGACTACTACATCCGGCTGGAACAGGGCCGGGGGCCGACCGTGAGCGACGCCGTCCTGGACGCGGTCGCGCGGGTGCTGCGGCTGGACGAGACCGAGCACGCGTATCTGCGCACGGTGGCGCGCCCGCGCCGGCAGCGCCGGAAGCCGGCCCCCCGGGCCCGCGTCCGCCCCGGCCTCCAGGCCCTCCTCGACGGCATGGAGCGCACCCCGGCGTTCGTGCTGGGCCGCCGCATGGACGTGCTGGCCTGGAACGCGCTCGGCGACGCGGTGAACGGCTTCAGCCGTATGACACCGGCCGAGCGGAACATGCCCCGGCAGGTCTTCCTCGACCCGGGCGCCCCGGACCTCTTTCCCGAATGGGCCGCGGTGGCCGCCCAGACGGTGGCCCACCTGCGCCTGAACGCGGGCCGGTACGCCGACGACCCCCGGCTGTGCGCGCTGGTCGGCGAACTGTCGCTGAAGAGCGCCGACTTCCGCCGGCTCTGGGCGGACCACGAGGTCAGCGAGTGCGCCTACGGCGTGAAGAGGCTGCGGCACCCGGTCGCGGGCCTGCTGACCCTGCCGTACGAGACCCTGACCGTCCCGGCGGACCCGGAGCAGACGATCGTGGCGTACGTCCCGGAGCCGGGCTCGGAGACGGCGGAGCGGCTCGCGCTGCTGGCGAGCTGGACGACCGCTCACGCCGGCTGACCGGTACCGCGCCGGGGCCGCGATGCCAGGCCGGCGGTGACGGGCACTGCGGGGTTTGCCGTGGTGCGGGCCCGCGGTGGTGCGGGCCCGCCGGGAAGAATATTCGCGGGGACCGCCGCACCCCCGTTGCCGGGGGGCGGGACGACGGCGGTCCCCGCGAGGGACGCGGGCCGGGTCAGGCCGGGCTTGCGCGTCCGTGGCGTCCATGGAGGTCCGGGAGCCGCTCCGGAGGTCCTTGGCGCCGTTCGGCGCCGGCTGGGGCGGGGAGCCGCTCCCGCCCGCCGACACCCACTAATCTGCCGGACCCGTGTTAAGCGGGTGCTGCGCGCACGTGACACGTGCGTACCACTTGCGCGAACCCCGCCCGCGCCCCAAGTCCGCCGAGGTCACGGGCGGTTCACCGGCCGTTCCCTACTTGTTGCCGCCCTTGGCCAGGAAGGCCAGCAGGTCCTGCCGGCTGACGACACCGGTCGGCTTGCCCTCGACCAGGACGATCGCCGCGTCCGCCGCGCCGAGCACCTGCATCAGGTCGCCGACCGGCTCACCGGAGCCGACCTGCGGCAGCGGGGCGCACATGTGCTTCTCCAGCGGGTCCTCCAGCGAGGCGCGCTTGCTGAACAGGGCGTCGAGCAGCTCGCGTTCGACCACGGAGCCCACGACCTCGGCGGCCATCACGTCCGGGTGACCGGCGCCCGGCTTGACGACCGGCATCTGGGAGACGCCGTACTCGCGCAGCACCTCGATGGCCTCGCCGACGGTCTCCTCCGGGTGCATGTGCACCAGGGACGGGATGGAGCCGCCCGCCTTGTCGCTCAGGACGTCGCCGACGCGGGCGCTGGGGCCCTCGTCCTCCAGGAAGCCGTAGTCGGCCATCCACTCGTCGTTGAAGATCTTGCTGAGGTAGCCGCGCCCGCTGTCCGGGAGCAGGACGACCACGACGTCGTCCGGGCCGAGCCCCTCGGCCACCTTCAGCGCGGCCACGACGGCCATGCCGCAGGAGCCGCCCACCAGCAGGCCCTCCTCCTTGGCCAGGCGGCGGGTCATCTGGAAGGCGTCCTTGTCGGAGACGGCCACGATCTCGTCCGCGACGGTGCGGTCGTAGGCGGTCGGCCAGAAGTCCTCACCGACGCCCTCGATCAGGTACGGCCGCCCGGACCCGCCGGAGTACACCGAGCCCTCGGGGTCGGCGCCGATGACCTTGACCTTCCCCTGGCTGGCCTCCTTCAGGTAGTTGCCGGTGCCGGAGATGGTGCCGCCGGTGCCCACGCCCGCCACGAAGTGGGTGATCCGCCCCTCGGTCTGCTCCCACAGCTCGGGGCCGGTCGAGTGATAGTGCGAGAGGGGGTTGTTGGGGTTGGAGTACTGGTCCGGCTTCCAGGCGCCCGGCGTCTCACGGACGAGGCGGTCGGACACGTTGTAGTACGAGTCCGGGTGCTCGGGGTCCACGGCGGTCGGGCAGACGACGACCTCGGCGCCGTACGCGCGCAGCACGTTGATCTTGTCGGTGCTCACCTTGTCCGGGCAGACGAAGATGCACTTGTAGCCCTTCTGCTGGGCCACGATGGCAAGACCCACACCGGTGTTGCCACTGGTCGGCTCGACGATGGTGCCGCCCGGCTTCAGCTCCCCGCTCTGCTCGGCGGCCTCGATCATGCGCAGGGCGATGCGGTCCTTCACGGAGCCGCCCGGGTTGAAGTACTCCACCTTGGCCAGGACGGTCGCCTGGATGCCCTTGGTCACGTTGTTGAGCCGCACCAGCGGGGTGTCGCCGACGAGGCTGATCATCGAGTCGTGGAATTGCACCGTTGTCTCCGGTCGCCGCAAAAGAAGTGTTCGTAGTGGTATCGCCAGCCTAAGGCCAGCGGTGTGGCCGGAGCGGCCGTTCACTCCCCGTTGAGATTGACGCACGGTCTGTACGGGGCAAGGAGTGGGTGTACGGCTACGAGGAGGTGGCGGCGACGCATGACGAGCATGTCGAGGGCGCGAGTGGCCCGGCGGATCGCGGCCGGAGCGGCGTACGGCGGGGGCGGGGCCGGACTGGTCGGCGCGGCCGTGGTCGGTCTGGTGCTGGCGGAGGTACGGCTGGCGCGGCGCCATGTGGGCAACGGCAGCGGCGGCCGGGTGCCGATGGCCGACGGCGTGTACGGCCACGCGTACGACATCCCCGGCGAACCACCGCTCCGCCTCACCATGCTCGGCGACTCCACGGCCGCGGGGCAGGGGGTGCACCGGTCGGGCCAGACGCCGGGGGCGCTGCTGGCCTCCGGGCTCGCGGCGGTGGCGGAGCGACCGGTGGAGCTGCGGAACGTGGCGCAGCCCGGGGCCCAGTCCGACGACCTGGACCGCCAGGTCTCCCTGGTGCTCTCCTCCCCTCTCCCCGTCCCGGACATCTGCGTGATCATGGTCGGCGCGAACGACGTGACCCACCGGATGCCGCCCACCCGCTCGGTACGGCACCTGGCGGCGGCGGTACGGCGGCTGCGCACGGCCGGCGCCGAGGTGGTGGTCGGCACCTGTCCCGACCTCGGCACGATCGAGCCGGTGCAGCAGCCGCTGCGGTGGCTGGCCCGGCGGGCGTCCCGGCAGCTGGCGGCGGCCCAGACGATCGGGGTGGTGGAGCAGGGCGGGCGCACGGTGTCGCTGGGCGATCTGCTCGGGCCCGAGTTCGAGGCGAATCCGCGGGAACTGTTCGGGCCGGACAACTACCACCCGTCGGCGGAGGGCTACGCCACGGCGGCGATGGCCGTCCTGCCCACGGTGTGCGCGGCGCTGGGGCTGTGGCCGGCCGAGGAGGACCGGCCGGACGTGTCGCGGCGCGAGGGGTTCCTGCCGGTCGCGCGCGCGGCGGCCGAGGCCGCGTCGGAGGCGGGCACCGAGGTGACGGCTGCCATGCCGACCGGGCCGCGCGGGCCATGGGCACTGCTGAAGCGCCGGCGCCGGCGGCGGGTGCCCGAGGCGGAGCCCGCGGCTCCGTCGCTCTGACATCCCGGGACCTCCCTGGACCCCGCGGCCCCCGAGACCTCCGGGCCCCCGCTCCGGCCTCCCGCGCGCCCGGCCTTCCGGAGTCCGGCTGCGGGCACCCGGGGGGTCCGGCTTCGGGCGCCCGGCTGTGGGCACCCGGGGGTCCGGCTTCGGGCGCCCGGGGTCCGTCCCCGGGCCTCGTTCGCCACCCTTGGCAAGCAAGCGCTTAGTAAATTGCGGTCAGTGTCACACCCCGACACCGATGACCTCGCAGGTACGGCCGGGTAACTTCCCAACCGCCCCTGCCCAACCCCCGTTCACTGGAGCCGTGATGCCCGAAGCCGTCATCGTCTCGACCGCCCGCTCCCCCATCGGCCGCGCGAACAAGGGCTCCCTGAAGGACCTGCGCCCCGACGACCTCACCGCCACGATCATCCGGGCCGCGCTCGACAAGATCCCCGAGCTGGACCCGAAGGACATCGACGACCTGATGCTCGGCTGCGGCCTCCCCGGCGGCGAGCAGGGCCACAACCTCGGCCGGATCGTCGCCGTGCAGATGGGCATGGACCACCTGCCGGGCTGCACGGTCACCCGCTACTGCTCCTCCTCCCTCCAGACCTCCCGCATGGCCCTGCACGCCATCAAGGCCGGCGAGGGCGACGTCTTCATCTCGGCCGGCGTCGAGACGGTCTCCCGCTTCGTCAAGGGCAGCTCCGACGGTCTCCCGGACACGCACAACCCCTTCTTCGCCGAGGCCGAGGCCCGCACCCTCGCCGTCGCCCAGCAGGAGGGCACCACCTGGCACGACCCGCGCGAGGACGGGCTGGTCCCGGACGCGTACATCTCGATGGGCCAGACCGCCGAGAACCTCGCCCGCTGGAAGGGCGTCACGCGCCGGGACATGGACGAGTTCGGCGTCCGCTCGCAGAACCTCGCCGAAGAGGCCATCAAGAACGGCTTCTGGCAGCGCGAGATCACCCCGGTGACCCTCCCCGACGGCACGGTGGTCAGCAAGGACGACGGCCCGCGCGCCGGCGTCACCCTGGAGGCCGTGGAGGGCCTGAAGCCGGTCTTCCGCCCGGACGGACTCGTCACCGCCGGCAACTGCTGCCCGCTCAACGACGGCGCCGCCGCCCTCGTCATCATGAGCGACACCAAGGCCCGCGAGCTGGGCCTGACCCCGCTCGCCCGCATCGTGTCGACCGGCGTCTCCGGCCTGTCCCCGGAGATCATGGGTCTCGGCCCGGTCGAGGCCAGCAAGCAGGCGCTGCGCCGCGCAGGCCTGACCATCGACGACATCGACCTGGTCGAGATCAACGAGGCCTTCGCCGCCCAGGTGATCCCCTCCTACCGGGACCTCGGCATCGACATCGACAAGCTGAACGTCAACGGCGGCGCCATCGCCGTCGGCCACCCTTTCGGCATGACGGGCGCCCGGATCACCGGCACGCTGATCAACTCGCTCCAGTGGCACGACAAGCAGTTCGGCCTGGAGACGATGTGCGTCGGCGGCGGCCAGGGCATGGCGATGGTCATCGAGCGCCTCAGCTGACCCACCGTCCGTAGCGGACCACGCACGTCAGGTCGCGGCGGGGCCCGGAACCGAGGAAACCCCGAGGTTCTGGGCCTTTCCGTGATCCAATCTCCCCCAGGATGTGACCTATCTCGCTCACCGGGCACATCGGTGCAGGTCAGCGACGGTCAGCACGGAGCACGACGAAACCGCAAGACCAAAGTTCTGTCCGTTTCGTGACGTTACGCACTGACAGCTGGTTAGTCCGCCCTTCAAGCTGATGTAGGAAGTCGGGGGTCGACTTTGAACCAGGAGTATGTCAGTGAGCGCCATGCCGATCGCCCTCCTGCTCACCACGGTGGCCACGGGCGCCGTGGGTGTCGCCGTCCTGCGCACCGTCCTGAAGCTGCGCCGGCAGCTGACGGAGCTGCAGCGGCAGCTCGCCGAGAACCAGGCGGCCACCACGCGCGCCCTGCTGCCGCACGCCCGCACGACGGCGGACGCCGAGCAGATACGCGCCGCCGTGGCCGAGGCGCTCGCCGAGGAGCGGGAGCGGGAGCTGGCCGAGGCGCGCGCCTTCTGGGCGGCACAGGAGGCCCGTGACGCCTCCGACGCGCCCTCGCTGTTCGGCCTGCCCGAGGCCGATCCGTTCCTGCCCCGGCAGGCGGACTTCGTGGGCCTGGAGCCGCTGGAACCGGTGACCGAGCCGACCGTCGACACCGACGAGTTCGCCGGGGAGTCCCCGGAGCTGGCCGCGGCCCGCCGCCGGCACCCCTCGCACCCGGACTTCGTGCCGGTGCAGTCCCCTGCCGTGAACGACCACGAGCGCACGGTGACCACCCTCGAACAGCTGGCCGCCGAGCGCACGGAACTCTCCGACGTCCGGCCGGGCCCGCTCGGCACGCTCGACGTCTACGTCTTCGCCGACGGCACCACCCTGTGCATGACCCCGGGGCACCGCGAGACGGCGGAGCGCCTGGCGGCGTCCCTGGAGTCCGGCGAGACCCCGTACCTGCTGGGCGGCTCGGGCATCTCCGGCGCCTACACCCTCACGTTCGCGTGCGGCGAGGACATGGTCTACATCCTGGCGGACAGGGTCATCGCGTCCCTCTGACCGCGCCCCTCCGACCGCGTCCCCCGGGGCGCGGGGCCGGACCGCCGGGCGGCCGCGCCGTGCGGGCACGACGAGCCGCGACGGGGCCGGCGGCCGCGCACCGGCCTCAGACCCCCGCCTTCTGCCGCGCCTCCTCCACCAGCCGTACGGCTTCGGCGACCTGGTCGTCGGTCTCCAGCAGCACGGCCAAGTCGTGCGCGGCCACCAGGATCTGATCCGCCGCCGCGAACATCCCGGCGTCCGGCATCTGCCGAGGCTCGCTCCCGGGCTCTTCCACCGCCTGGGCCCACCGGGACAACTCCCTGGCCAGGGCGAGAGCCTCCGCCGCGGCGCTCCGCTGGAGACGGCTCTGCGGCGCCGCGCGCAACCGGTCGGCGAAGTGTTCCACTGCTTGGGTCAAGGGCGTCGTATCAACCACGCGCCGAGCGTAACCCGCCGCACTGTTGCCAATACGCGAACGCTCAGGCACGGTGACGTGAAGGACCGGCTTACATCCCCTTTGCGTTCGGAGGCGCCGATGTCCCACGTCTTCTCCGAGGAGACCCACCGCAATCTGCTCGCCCGCATCCCGCACTGCACCGGTCGTGAGGTCTCCGACTGGCTGCGCACCGTCGAAGAAGGCCCCGCCCTGTTCCGCTTCGAGGAGAAGGTCAGCTGGCTCAGGCACGAGTACGACCTGGCGTACGGCCACGCCAAGGCGCTCGTGCACGAGTACGACCTGAGGAGGGCGGCCCGCAAGCTGCTCTGAACGCCGAAGGGCCCCGGGCGGATTGTCCGGGGCCCTGTGCACGACCGGCGAACGCGCTGGTCGTTGCCGCTGACGCGCTAGTCGTTGCTGCTGAAGATCGCCACCAGCCGCAGCATCTCCACGTAGATCCACACCAGGGTCATGGTGAGGCCGAACGCGGCGAGCCAGGACTCGTTGCGCGGGGCGCCGTAGGCGATGCCGTCCTCGATCTGCTTGAAGTCGAGGGTCAGGAAGAACGCGCCGAGCACGATCGCGATGATGCCGACGAGCGCGCCGAGCGGGCCGAAGCTGCGCAGTCCGCCGTCGTCGGCGACGCCGAAGGCGACCAGCAGCAGGTTGACGGCCATGACCACCATGAAGGCCATCGCGATGGCGAGACCGATGCGGGCGTAGCGGGCGGTGACGCGGATCCAGCCGGCCTTGTAGATCAGCAGGGTCGCGCCGGAGACCGCCATGGTGCCGAGCACCGCCTGGAAGGGGGCCCCGCTCCAGCGGCTGTTGTACATCTCGCTGATGACGCCGAGGAAGACACCCTCGAAGGCGGCGTACCCGAGGATCAGCGCGGGCGACGGGGTCCGCTTGAAGCTCTGGACCATCGCCAGGACGAACGCGATCAGCGCGGAACCGACCGCCAGGCCGTAGCTGGTGCCGGAGACCGGCAGCAGCGCCCAGGCGAGGACGGCGCCGACGGCGACCGTGCCGAGCGTGATGGCCGAGCGGACGACGACGTCGTCCATGGTCATCCGGTCGGTGGTGGCCGGGGCCTGCGGCGGGGCGCCGTACTGGACGTCCCCCTGTGCGTAGGGGTTCTGCGCGTACGGGTTCTGCGCGTACGGGTTGCCCTGTGCGTACCCGGCCTGCGGTGCGGTGTTGAAGCCGGCGTAGCCGTTGTCGCGGCTGAACCCCCGTCGCGAGAAGACCGGGTTGCTGCTCCTCATTTCACTCCTCCATGGCTGCCGAGCGCAGCCTTGGGCTCAAGGGTAATGGATTGGCAAAGGATCGACCATGATACTTGAGGAGGATCTTTCCCCTGCCGTGCTGCGCAACACGCTACGCGGGCGGTCGATTCCCGGCCATGGACGCACGGCTAACCGAGCGGAAACCCTGTGTACCCCTCGGCCAGGTCCGTCCCGGCCGCGCGGGAGGAGGCGATCCGCTCCAGCCGGGCCAGCTGGAGGCGGTCGTCGAAGGCGGTGGCGTCGGGGGCGCGGTGCAGCAGGGTCGTCATGTCGTGGGAGAACCGCTCGGCCTGCCAGATCCGGCGCAGACAGGTCGCGGAGTAGGTGTCGAGGAGCTCCGCGGAGCCGGTCTCCTTCTCGTGGACGAGGGCCCGGGCGAGGGTGACGACGTCGCCGACGGCGAGGTTCAGCCCCTTGGCACCGGTCGGGGGCACGATGTGGGCGGCGTCGCCGGCGAGGAGCAGCCGGCCGTGCCGCATCGGCTCGTGCACGAAGGAGCGCATGGGCGTGACCGACTTCCGGGTGACGGGCCCCCGCTCCAGGTGCCAGTCGTCGTCGGTCTCGAAGCGCCGCTCCAGCTCGTCCCAGATCTCCTCGTCGCTCCACCGCCCGGCCTCGGTCCCCCGGGGCACCTGGAGGTAGAGCCGGGAGACGAAGGACTCGACGGGGAGCGAAGCGGCTTCCCCGCCAGGGCGGTGCCGGCCGGCGGGCGGGCGCATGGACAGCAGGGCGAAGCCGCGCTCGTGGCGGGCGTAGACGAGTTCGTCGTGCGAGGGCGCGACGTCGGCGAGGACGCCGAGCCAGGCGTAGGGGTACGTCCGCTCGTAGACCCGGGAGACGCCGGCCGGGACCGCCTGGCGCGCCACGCCCCAGAAGCCGTCGCAGCCGACGGCGTAGTCGCACTCCAGCACGTCCTCGCGCCCCTGGTACCGGAAGGGGATCCGCGGCCGGTCGCTCGCCGCCCCCTCCACCGCCAGCGCCTCCGCCCCGAACAGCAGCGGCCCGCCCTCCTTCAGCTGGAGCGCGACGAGGTCCTTGCAGACCTCGGTCTGGGCGTAGACCGTCACGGACCGGCCGCCGGTGAGCGCGGGCAAGTCGACCCGGTGCCGGCGCCGGTCGAAGCGCAGCTCGATCCCGTCGTGCCGCAGCCCCTCCCGGTCCATCCGCTCCCCGGCCCCCGCGGCGCGCAGCACGTCGGCCGTGCCCTGCTCCAGGATCCCGGCGCGCTGCCGGTGCTCGACGTAGGCGCGGTCGCGGCTCTCCAGGACGACCGAGTCGACGCCGGCCCGGTGCAGCAGCCGCGCGAGCAGCAGCCCGGCCGGCCCGGCTCCGATGATCCCGACGGTGGTGCGCATCGGCCGTCCCCTTTTCCGCCGTTCTCCGCCGTTCTCCGCCGTTCTCCGCCGCTCTCCGCCGTTCTCCGCCGTTCTCCGCCGTCGGCCCCACGGCTCCGCCGGGACCCCGGCAGTGTTCGTCTGGTGAAAATCCCTTCACCGCTGTGCGGTCGTGAGTCTCCGGCCGTACGGGCGCCGCTGTCAACGGTCGCGCGGCGGTTCGAAGGGTGCGCGAAGGGGGGTGGGAGAGGGGTGTGTTCGGGGGCGGAAGGTGCCCGGAGCCGGACTTGAACCGGCACGCCCGCGAAGGGGCAGCGAGGTTTAAGCTCGCCGTGTCTGCATTCCACCATCCGGGCAGGCCATGGGCTCCGCATCGAGGGTCTGAGCCTATCGGGACCCGTCCCCCGAACAGCGGACGGGTGGACCGATGTTGTCTTATTTTATTGAGGTCTGAGGGTGCATCAGCCCCCGGAACGCGCCGTCCGCACTTGCCAATAGCCTGACGTGACGGGTGTACGCGCGCACACGAAATGACGGAATTTCACCGTCCGAACAAGGGCGTTCCACCTGTTCTCAACGAGTCGGCGGGCGTCCGGCGGCGCCCCCTCGTCAGGGTCGGCCGTCCTCCCCAGGTATGACACGGGGGCCTCCCGTCCGACCCGAGTCGCCCCCCGGAACCGGAACAGCGACTGACTACAGGCGCGTTCCGCGCCGGGACGATGGAGCGGTCCCCAGGAAGCACGTCGTCCCGACAGGAGCACTCCCCCGTGACCACCACACCCACCGCCGGCCGGTCCACCGCCGTGGCCGCACGCGCCTCGGAGCTGTCGAAGATCTACGGGCAGGGTGAGACCCGGGTGGTCGCCCTGGACCGGGTCTCGGTCGACTTCCGGCAGGCCGAGTTCACCGCGATCATGGGGCCGTCCGGCTCCGGCAAGTCCACGCTGATGCACTGCGTGGCCGGGCTCGACACCTTCTCCTCCGGGTCGGTGCGCATCGGCGAGACCGAGCTGGGCTCGCTGAAGGACAAGCAGCTCACCAAGTTGCGCCGGGACAAGATCGGCTTCATCTTCCAGGCGTTCAACCTGCTGCCGACGCTGACCGCCCTGGAGAACATCACCCTCCCGATGGACATCGCCGGGCGGAAGCCGGACCGGGCGTGGCTGGACCGGGTGATCGAGATGGTGGGGCTGTCCGGGCGGCTGAGCCACCGGCCCTCCCAGCTCTCCGGCGGCCAGCAGCAGCGGGTGGCGGTCGCCCGGGCCCTGGCCTCCCGGCCGGAGATCATCTTCGGTGACGAGCCGACCGGGAACCTGGACTCGCGCTCCGGCGCCGAGGTGCTGGGCTTCCTGCGCAACTCGGTGCGCGAACTGGGCCAGACCGTCGTCATGGTGACCCACGACCCGGTCGCCGCGGCCTACGCCGACCGCGTGATCTTCCTCGCGGACGGACGGATCGTCGACGAGGTGTACGGCCCCACCGCCGACTCCGTGCTCGACCTCATGAAGCAGTTCGACGCGAAGGGCCGTACCAGCTGATGTTCCGCACCGCCCTGCGCAACGTTCTCGCGCACAAGGCCCGGCTCCTGATGACCGTCCTCGCCGTCATGCTCGGCGTGGCGTTCGTCTCCGGGACGCTGGTCTTCACCAACACCCTCTCCGACGCCTACCAGAAGAGCTCCGCCAAGGGCTTCGACCGGGTCGACGTCGCCGTACGGCCCGAGTACCAGGA
This sequence comes from Streptomyces naphthomycinicus, assembly GCF_020400595.1. Taxonomy (GTDB): domain Bacteria; phylum Actinomycetota; class Actinomycetes; order Streptomycetales; family Streptomycetaceae; genus Streptomyces; species Streptomyces naphthomycinicus. Next base: position 83,976 of record NZ_JAINRE010000004.1, read on the forward strand.
CTCCGAGGGCGACAAGGTCGGCAAGACCCCCGAGCTGACCCAGGCCCTGCTCGACAAGGCCGCCAAGGTGCCGGGGGCCGCCTCGGCCACCGGTGTGGTCACCGGCTTCACCGCCGTCGCCGGTAAGGACGGCAAGCTCGTCGGCGGCGACTGGCAGTCCGCGGGCGGCAACTACTGGGGCACCGAGGACCCCCGCTACCCGCTCGTCGGCGGCCACGCCCCGCGCGGCAAGGACGAGGTGCTGCTCGACTCGGCGACCGCCGAGCGCGCCGGCCTGAAGGTCGGCGACCGCGTGCGCCTCTCCGTCGACGGCCCGGTCCTCACCCCGACCGTCAGCGGCATCTTCACCACCGACGACGGCAACGTGGCCGCGGGCGGCAGCCTCACCCTGTTCGACACCCCGACCGCGCAGGCCCTGTTCGGCAAGAAGGGCACCTACGACGAGATCGACGTGCGGGCCGCGGCCGGCACCGGTCAGCCGGCCCTCAAGGCCGCGCTGGACAAGGCGCTGCCCGCGAAGCTCGTGAAGACCACCACCGGCCGGCAGCTCGCCGACGACCAGGCCCAGGCGATCTCCTCGTCCATGAGCGGCCTGAAGCAGGCCCTGCTGGTGTTCGCCGGTATCGCGCTGTTCGTCGGCACGTTCATCATCGCCAACACCTTCACCATGCTGGTCGCCCAGCGCACCCGCGAGCTGGCCCTGCTGCGCGCGGTCGGCGCCTCCCGCCGCCAGGTCACCCGTTCGGTGCTCATCGAGGCGTTCGCGGTCGGCGCGGTCGCCGGGGTCACCGGTCTGGCCGCCGGTGTCGGCATCGGCGCCGGCCTGCGCGCCCTGCTCGGCTCGTTCGGCGCGAGCATGCCCGACGGACCGCTGGTGATCAGCCCCGGCACGGTGGTGACGGCCCTGGCGGTCGGCATCCTCATCACCATGCTGGCCGCCTGGCTGCCCGGCCGGCGAGCCGCGAAGATCCCGCCGGTGGCGGCGATGAGCAGCGTGCACGCCAAGGCGACCACCAAGTCGCTGGTGCTGCGCAACACGCTGGGCTCGCTGTTCGCCGCGGCCGGCATCGCGGTGGTCCTCGCGGGCACGAGGATGGACGCCGACTCCGGCCAGGGCGCGATGGGCATCGGCGCGGTCCTGCTCATCATCGGCGTGTTCGTCCTGACCCCGCTGCTGTCCCGGCCGCTGATCGCCGCCGCCTCGCCGGTGCTGCGCGCCTTCGGGGTGTCGGGCAAGCTGGCCCGCCAGAACTCGGTGCGCAACCCGCGCCGTACCGCGGCCACCGCCTCCGCGCTGATGATCGGTCTGACCCTGATCACCGGTATGACGGTGATGGCGGGCAGCCTCCAGACGTCCATCGACAAGATGGCCAGCGCGGCGATCCGCGCCGACTACGTCGTCTCGATGGCCAACCGCGGCCCGCTCTCCCCCGGTGTCGCGCAGAAGCTCGCCGCCGCCGACGGGGTCACCGAGAGCAGCCCGCTGCGCAACGGCGAGTCCCGCATCGACGGCGAGACGGAGTTCCTGACCGGCGTCAATGGCGCGTCGATCGGCAAGCTGACGGACCTGGAGGTGACCGACGGCTCCTTCTCGGTGGGCGGTACGCGGGTCGTCGTGGACGAGGACCGGGCCAAGGCGTTCGGCTGGACCGCCGGTTCCCGCTTCACCGCGCACTTCGAGGACGGCAAGGCGCAGCGGCTGACGGTCGCGGGGGTGTACGAGGGCAACGACATGCTCAACGGCATCATCCTCGACAACAAGGTCCTCACCCCGCACCTGGCCGACCCGGCCGACATGCAGGTCATGGTCAAGACCGCCGACGGCCCCTCCGACGCGGCCAAGGACACCCTGGAGAAGGTCCTCGGCTCCAACCCGGCCGTCAAGGTCCAGGACAAGCAGGACATCTCCAACGAGATCGCGAAGATGTTCACGCTGATGCTGAACATGGTCTACGGCCTGCTCGGCATGGCGGTGATCGTCGCCGTGCTCGGCGTCATCAACACCCTGGCCATGTCCGTCTTCGAGCGCTCCCAGGAGATCGGCATGCTCCGCGCGATCGGCCTGGAGCGCAGGGCGGTCAAGCGGATGGTCCGCCTGGAGTCCCTGGTGATCTCCCTGTTCGGCGGAGTGCTGGGCATCGGCCTGGGCGTGTTCTTCGGCTGGGCGGCCGGTGAGCTGCTGGGCACGAAGATGCCGACGTACGAGCTGGTCCTGCCCTGGGGCCGGATGGCGGTCTTCCTGCTGCTGGCGGGCACGGTCGGCATCCTGGCGGCCCTGTGGCCGGCCCGCCGCGCGGCCCGGCTGAACATGCTGACGGCCATCAAGGCCGAGTAGCCGTCCGGCACCGGCCGCACGACAGCGGCCCGCACGACAGCGGCCCGTACGACAGCGGCCCGCACGACAGGAGGGGCCCCGCGGCTGCGGGGCCCCTCCTGTCGTACCGGTGCCGGGCCGGCCGTCAGGTGTTCCAGGTGCGGGTGCGCAGCGGGAGGCCGGAGGCGCCGGACTCCGGGGTGCGGACCGCGAGGACCTGGTTGACGCCGATGCGGTTGCGTTCGAAGGCGAGCGCGGAGGCGGCCATGTACAGCCGCCAGACACGGGCGCGGCCGGGGCCGGTGAGCCGGACCGCGTGGTCCCAGTCGGCCTCCAGGTTGACCACCCAGCGGCGCAGGGTGCGGGCGTAGTGCTCGCGGATGGACTCCACGTCCCGCACCTCGAACCCGGCCCCCTCCAGCTGGGTGACGGTGGTGCCGATCGGCGCGAGTTCGCCGTCGGGGAAGACGTAGGCGTCGATGAACGGGTCCACCTCGTACGCCGCTTCGTCCCCCTGCGGGCGGCGGGCGATCTGGTGGTTGAGCAGCCGGCCGCCGTCCTTGAGCAGGGCGTACAGCTGGTGGGCGTAGGCGAGATAGCGTTCGGCGCCGACGTGTTCGGCCATGCCGATGGAGGAGATCGCGTCGAAGGGGCCGTCCCCGACGTCCCGGTAGTCCTGGACGCGGATCTCCACCCGGTCGGTCAGCCCCTCGTCGGCGACGCGCTTGCGGGCGTACGCGGCCTGCTCCTGGGACAGCGTGATCCCGACGACGCTCACGCCGTGCTCGCGGGCCGCGTGGATGGCCATCGAGCCCCAGCCGCAGCCGACGTCGAGCAGCCGCTGACCTTCCTTCAGGCCCAGCTTGGCGCAGACCAGTTCGAGCTTGTCGCGCTGGGCGGACTCCAGGGTCGCGGCCTCCTCCCAGTAGGCGCACGAGTACACCATGGAGGGGCCGAGGACGATCTCGTAGAAGTCGTTGCCGACGTCGTAGTGGTGGCTGATGGCCTGTCTGTCGGTGCGCCGGGTGTGCAGACGCCGGCGGGGTCTGCGGACCTCCTCGCGCGGCGGGGCGGGCGGGAACGGCGGTCCCGCCAGCTTCAGCAGATCACGGACGGCGGCCCGGACGGCGGGGTCGCGCGCGGCCTGGACGAGGGTCCGTGCGTCGTCCCCCCGTTCCCAGACGAGGCCCGCCATCGCGTCGAGCGCGGCGTACAGGTCGCCCTCGATCTCCAGGTCGCCCGCGACCCAGGCGCGGGCGAGACCCAACTCGCCCGGTTTGAACAGCATGCGGCGCAGGGCCCGACGGTTGCGGATGACGAGGGCGGGCGCGTCCGGCGGCCCGTCCAGCGAGCCGTCCCAGGCCCGCACCCGCACCGGGAGCGGGACTCCCAGCACCTGCTCGGCAAGACTCCTCAGCCGCTGCGCGGCTTCGGCCATGGCGCACACCTCCAAGACGACGATCCCGGATGCCGGTTACCACGTAAACACCGAGAGGTACTCCGCGCAGTCCCGCAAAGGAGTTACAACTGAGCAAAACAGTTGTACTTGCCATACGGATGGGGTGCCGGGAACGCCGAAAGACCTCCCGCACCACGGATGGCGGGAGGTCCTTCGGATGGTTCAGCGACCGTCGGAGGTCAGGAGGCCTTGGCCTTCTCCTCGTTCTTGCTCGCGGCGGCGACCGGAGCCGGCTTGGCGGCCTCGTAGAACTCCTCGCGGGGGTTCTCCATGGCGCCGAGGGAGACGACCTCGCGCTTGAGGAACATGCCGAGGGTCCAGTCGGCGAAGACGCGGATCTTGCGGTTGAACGTCGGCATCGCCATACCGTGGTAGCCACGGTGCATGTACCAGGCGAGACGGCCCTTGAGCTTGATCTTCACCTTGCCCATGACGATCATCGCCACGCCCTTGTGGAGGCCGAGTCCGGCCACCGCACCCTTGTTGGCGTGCTCGTAGTCCTTCTGCGGGAAGCCCCGCATACCGGAGATCACGTTGTCGCCGAGGACCTTGGCCTGGCGCAGCGCGTGCTGGGCGTTCGGCGGGCACCAGGCGTTCTCGTTGCCCGCCTTGCGGCCGACGAGGTCCGGGACCTGCGCGTTGTCACCGGCGGCCCAGATGTAGTCCGTGCCCTTGACCTGGAGGGTCGGCTCGCAGTCGACGTGACCGCGAGGGCCGAGGGGCAGACCGAAGCGGGCGAGGGCCGGGTTCGGCTTGACGCCGGCCGTCCACACGATCGTGTTGGCGTCGACCTCGAGGCCGTTCTTCAGCACGACGTGACCGTCGACGCAGGAGTCCATCGAGGTGGAGAGGTAGATCTCCACGCCCCGGCTCTCCAGGTGCTCCTTGCCGTACTGGCCGAGCTTGGGGCCGACCTCGGGCAGGATCTTGTCGGCGGCGTCGACGAGGACGAACCGCATGTCCTCACGGGACACGTTCTTGTAGTACTTGGCGGCGTCCCGCGCCATGTCCTCGACCTCGCCGATGGTCTCCGCGCCCGCGAAGCCACCGCCGATGAAGACGAAGGTCAGCGCCTTGCGGCGGATCTCCTCGTCGGTCGTGGAGTCGGCCTTGTCCAGCTGCTCCAGGACGTGATTGCGCAGGCCGATGGACTCCTCGATGCCCTTCATGCCGATGCCCTGTTCGGCGAGGCCGGGGATCGGGAAGGTGCGGGAGACCGCGCCCATGGCGATGACCAGGTAGTCGAAGGGCAGCTCGTACGCCTCGCCCACCAGCGGGGCGATCGTGGCGACCTTGCGGTCCTGGTCGATGGTGGTGACCCGACCGGTGAGGACCTCCGCCTTCGGCAGCACGCGTCGCAGCGGGACGACGACATGGCGAGGGGAGATGTTGCCGGCGGCGGCTTCGGGGAGGAAGGGCTGGTAGGTCATGTACGACCGGGGGTCGACGACCGTGACGGTCGCCTCGCCGTAGCGCATCTTCTTGAGGATGCGCCGAGCTGCGTACAGGCCTACGTACCCACCGCCTACTACGAGGATCCTGGGACGCTCCGTGGTGCTCATGCCATCGAGTATCCACCCGCCTCGGCAGGGGTGCTCGTGCGCCCCTTCACAAGCTCTGACAGGCCCTGTGTTAAACTCCGCGGCCCGCGTGACGCAGGTCATGCGGACCGAAGGGAACCGCGGGTCGGTTCGCCCCGTTGTCAATGCCGCGTGAGCTGCTTCTCCGGGCCGTCGGGGCCGCCGTGAGGATGCCGTGACACCCTCGGAACAACTCCCTCCGCCACCGTCCCGCACACCCCATCTGAACATGTTCAAACGGCTTTTGAGCCCCCGGAAGGGCCAATGGGCCCCTCTTGGGGGGCCGGTCCGACGGAATTCCTTGTGAAGAACTTCACGAAGTTTTCCGAAGCGGCCTCGCCCGGCGGCGTGTCGCCCCTCCGTCGAGGCGCTCATACGGTAACGGGACTGCTCAGCCGCAGGCTACCGATCGGTAATAAAAGAGACCTGAGCCACGGCCCGGACCACCGGAACGCACGCCCTCGCCCGGCCCGCGGCCACGGGCCGTACAGCACGGGCCCCGGCCTCCTCCGCCCGAGGAGCCGGGGCCCGTCACGTGTCGGACACGGGTCAGCCGCGGGCCCGGTCCGCCCGCGCGTCCTCCGCCGCCTTGAAGGCGATGCCGTCGAGGATGTCGTGCTCGCTGACGACCACCTCCGCGGCTCCGGTCCGCTCCATGATCGCGAGCAGCACGAGGGCGCCCGCGCCGATGACGTCGACCCGGCCCGGGTGCATGGACGGGATCGCGGCGCGCTCGGCGTGCGTGGAGCGCAGCAGCCACTCGCTGATCTCGCGGACCCGGTCCCGGGAGATCCGGGAGTGGTGGATGCGCGCGGAGTCGTACTCGGGCAGCTCCTGGGCGATCGCGGAGACCGTGGTGACGGAGCCCGCCAGGCCCACCAGGGTGCGCGCCTCGCGCAGCGGGACCGTCTCCTCGGCGAGGTCCAGGGCGGTCTCGATGTCGGCCCGCATGGCGGCGATCTGCTCCTCGGTGGGCGGGTCGCTCACCTTGCCCTCGCGCACCAGGTGCCGTTCGGTCATCCGCACACAGCCGACGTCCACCGAGCGGGCGGCGCGCACATGGTCGTCGCCGACGACGAACTCGGTGGAGCCGCCGCCGATGTCCACCACGAGGTAGGGCCGGGCGAGGTCGCCCGCCCGCCGCCCGCCGGCGTCCTCGATCGACGAGCGCTGCGTGCCCTCGTCGTCGCGGTCGCCGAGTTCCGCGGTGGCGCCGGTGAAGGAGAACTCCGCCTCCTGGTCGCCGGTGACGACCTCGGGCTCCACGCCGAGGATGCCGAGGACGCCCCGCACGAAGTCGTCGCGGTTCTCCGCGTCCCGGGAGGCGGAGGTGGCGACGAAGCGCACCGTGGCCGCGCCCAGTTCGCGGATGACGCCGGCGTACTCACGGCACGCCGCGAAGGTCCGCTCCAGCGCCTCGGGCGCCAGCCGGCCGGTGCGGTCCACGTCCTGGCCGAGCCGCACGATCGTCATGCGCCGGTCCAGCTCCCGCAGCTCCCCGGTGGCCGGGTCGACGTCGGCGACGAGCAGCCGGATGGAGTTGGTGCCGCAGTCGACGGCGGCGACGCGGGAGAAGCCCTCGGGGACCGGCGGCCTGGTGGCGAAGGTCCCGCCACGGGCTTCGGCGGGGTCGAGGACCACGCCCTCCTCGCCGGGGTGCTCGTCCGCCGGGTCGGGCGCCACGAGCGGCTGTACGCACGGCCCCTTGAGCCACCACTCCGGCAGCATGGCGATCGCCTCGTCGCCGAGCGGGTTCACGCCCGGTCCCGCGGCCAGCGAGTGGCCCACCAGCACGTGCAGGCACTTCACCCGGTCCGGCATGCCGCCGGCGCTCGGGAAGCCCTCCAGGACCTCGATCTCGTCCCGGCGGCGGATGTAGTCCTCGTGCGCGGCCCGGTAGGCGGCGGCCAGCTCGGGGTCGCTCCGGAGCCGCTCGGTCATGTCCTTCATGACGCCGTTCGCCTCCAGCGTGCCGATGGCGGAGGCGGCGCGCGGGCACGTCAGGTAGTACGTCGTCGGGAAGGGCGTGCCGTCCGGCAGCCGCGGAGCCGTCTCCACGACGTCCGGCTGCCCGCACGGGCACCGGTGCGCGATCGCCCGCAGCCCGCGCGGCGGACGCCCGAGCTGCTGCTTGAAGGCCTCGACGTCCGCGTCGGTCGGCTCGGTACGCGGAGTGGGCGGCGGAGGCGTTTCCATGACTGTCTTCGGCTGTCTTTCTGTCGGTTCACTGATCGGAGGCGTCGGACTTGTCGACCCCGTCCCAGACGTTCGCGTACCAGGGCCGGCGGGCGGCCCCGAGGTCGGCGCGGGACTGCTTGGCCGCGCCCGGGTCGATCACCACGTACCCGGTCTCGCCGGGCTTCACGTAGTGCAGCCGGCGGCGGATCTGCTGCTCGGCGTAGGCGTCGTCCTGCCAGCGTGCCTTCAGGTCGCGCAGCTGTTCGACGCGCTGCCGGGCCCGTTCCTGCTGCCGCTGGACGTCGGCGATCTCCGCGCGCTGGGAGACGTACTGCCGCATCGGGTAGGCGAGGGCGACGACCAGGGAGCACAGCACCAGCGCGAGGAGCGCCGCGCGGCCGGTGAGCCGGGAGCGGCGGGCCTGCCGCCGGGTCTGGGAGCGGTAGACACGTGCCGCGGTCTGCTCGCCGAGCAGCCTGAGCCTGGTCGCGGTGGAGAACCGGTCCCGGTCCTTCACGGCCATGTCCCGCCTCCCCTTCACGTGCGTACGTCCCCGCACACGGTACGGGACCGAGTACGGGGACGTACGTACGACTGGCTGAGCCTTGACCCTGGTGGGGTCCGGCGGGGTCAGCCCTTGAAGCGCGGGAAGGCGCTGCGGCCGGCGTACACCGCGGCGTCGTCGAGGATCTCCTCGATGCGCAGCAGCTGGTTGTACTTGGCGACGCGCTCGGAGCGGGCCGGGGCGCCGGTCTTGATCTGGCCGCAGTTGGTGGCGACGGCCAGGTCGGCGATGGTGACGTCCTCGGTCTCGCCCGAGCGGTGGGACATCATGCACTTGAAGCCGCTGCGCTGGGCCAGCTCGACGGCGTCCAGGGTCTCGGTCAGCGAACCGATCTGGTTCACCTTCACGAGCAGGGCGTTGGCGGTGCCCTCCTCGATGCCGCGGGCCAGGCGCTCGGGGTTGGTGACGAACAGGTCGTCGCCGACCAGCTGGACCTTGTCGCCGAGGCGGTCGGTGATGACCTTCCAGCCGGCCCAGTCGTCCTCGAACAGCGGGTCCTCGATGGAGACGAGCGGGTAGGCCGCCACGAGCTCCTCGTAGTACTCCGTCATCTCGGCGGCGGAGCGCTCCTTGCCCTCGAAGAGGTACTTGCCGTCCTTGTAGAACTCGGAGGCGGCGACGTCGAGCGCGAGGGCGATCTGCTGGCCGGGGGCGTAGCCGGCCTCCTTGATGGCCTCCAGGATGAGGTCGAGGGCCTCACGGTTGGAGCCGAGGTTCGGGGCGAAGCCGCCCTCGTCGCCGAGGCCGGTGGACAGGCCCTTGCTCTTCAGGACCTTCTTCAGGGTGTGGTAGACCTCGGTGCCCCAGCGCAGCGCCTCGGAGAAGGACTCCGCGCCGATCGGGGCGATCATGAACTCCTGGATGTCCACGTTGGAGTCCGCGTGCGAGCCGCCGTTGAGGATGTTCATCATCGGCACCGGCAGCAGGTGCGCGTTCGGGCCGCCCAGGTAGCGGAAGAGGGGGAGGTCGCTGGCCTCGGAGGCGGCGTGGGCGACGGCGAGCGAGACGCCGAGGATGGCGTTGGCGCCGAGGGAGCCCTTGTTGTCGGTGGCGTCCAGGTCGAACATGGCCTGGTCGATCAGGCGCTGCTCGGTGGCGTCGTAGCCGACCAGCTCCGGGCCGATCTGCTCGATGACGGCGAGGACGGCCTTCTCGACGCCCTTGCCCTGGTAGCGGTTGGGGTCACCGTCGCGCAGCTCGATGGCCTCGAAGGCGCCGGTGGAGGCGCCGGACGGGACGGCGGCACGACCCGTGCTGCCGTCGTCGAGGCCGACCTCGACCTCGACCGTGGGGTTGCCTCGGGAGTCCAGGATTTCCCGGGCTACGACGACGTCGATGGACGGCACGAGCATCTCCTTCATGGATGTGACGCTGGAAGTGCGGGGCTGGTGTGCCTTGCGACTAGAGCCTAACCGTCCCAGGGGCGTCGGCCACCGACCGACCGCCCCGTGGACAAGGCGACGGTACCTTTTGTTTCTGCCCGAAACAAAGGGCTTCGGGGAGCTGGGCGCAAAAAAGCCCCGTCCCGGTGCGTACGGGGGAACACGCACCGGGACGGGGGGCCCGTGGGGACGGGGGTGGCCCGCACGGGGGCCTTCGGTGTGGCCCGCGGGGATGCGCGGGCCCTGCGGGCCGGCTCGGGGCCAGGTGTTACTTCAGGTGCAGCTGCTGGCCCGGGTAGATGAGGTCGGCGTTCTCGACGACGCCCTTGTTCAGCTCGAAGAGCTTCTCCCAGCCGCCCTTGACCTTGTGCTTCGCGGCGATGGTGCTCAGGGTGTCGCCCTCGACGACCTTGTACTCGCCGTCGCCCTTCTTGACCTTCTTGCCGGTCGGGGTGGTGACGGTCTGGCTCTTGCCCGTGGACGCGGCCGGACGCTCGGCGGAGCGGGAGGCGGCCTGGCCGTCGGTGGAGCGGGTGGTGGTGCCGCCCGAGGCCGAGGGGGTGCTCGGGGCGGAGCCGCCGTACGGGGTGCCGGACAGGCCCGTGCCGCAGACCGGCCAGGCGCCCTTGCCCTGCGCGGCGAGAACCTTCTCGGCGACGGCTATCTGCTGCGCCTTGGTGGCCTGATTGGCCTGCGCGGCGTAGGCGGTGCCGCCGTACGCGGCCCAGGTGGAGGCGGAGAACTGGAGGCCACCGTAGTAGCCGTTGCCGGTGTTGATGGACCAGTTGCCACCGGACTCGCACTGGGCGACCGCGTCCCACTCGGAAGCGGTGGCGGCGGAGGCGTTGCCGGCCGCCATCAGCGGGGCGGCGACTGCGGCGCCGGTGACACCGGCGAGCGCGACGGCGCGGACGGCCTTGGACGGACGACGGTGCTTGCCCTTACCGGAAAACAGCATGGAAGGATCCCCTCACCGACGCCTGCGAGGTGAGCTGTCGGGTTCGGGCCGGTTGAGTTGCCCGGCCGCACCTCCCGCTGCGCGCGAGATGCGGCTTCACCCCCAGCCGGTCCCAGCCTCAACTGCTGGTTCCGGCACTTACCTTGGGTCCCCCGCTCCTGCCTACGGCGCTTGACGCGTCGACTGTTCCCGGGCGACCGCTGGCAGGATTCGGCGTTGCGGTCGCCGGGGCTCGTGGTGACGAGCGGCCTCGACCGTAGGCACGCGATCCGCGGAATTTCAAAGACGATCACGACTTCTGAGACTCATCCCACACTTTCGCCAAACCGGACATTAGGGCGTCAAGTGGGACGTCAACTGCCGCTACTTACCGCCCGTTTCGTCCCCGACTTCCAGGGTCTGACCGGCACTGATGTGGTTCGGGTCGGACCCGATCGCGTCCTTGTTGCCGGCGTAGAGCGCGCGCCATCCGCCGTCGACGTCAAGGGAGTCGGCGATGGAGGCGAGGGTGTCGCCCTCATGAACCGTGTAGCTGCCCGGCTCACGGGAGGCGTGCCGGCCGGCGGACGCGGCAGCCTGTCCGCTTGCGGGGGTTTCGTCCGCGCTCGCACCCCGGTGGCGTCCGCCACTGGCGAGCGCTCCGGTGTCGACCAGACTCCAAGAACCGGCGGCCTGCTGGGGGTTGTCCTCGATCCCGGGGTCCGGGGTCGCCGTGGGGGTGCCGCCGGCCTCCGGCGCACCACCGGTCTCCGGCGAGGCGGACTTGTCCGACTTGGGGGTGTTGGTTCCGGTGGAACCCTCGCCCTTGCCCTTGTCCTTGCCGGCACCCTTGCCCGGCTTCGGATCCGGCTTGCCGGTGGCGTCCGAGGAGGAACCGCCCTTGGAACCGGAGGCGGAGCCGGAGTCCGCGTCGGCGGAGTCCGGTGAAGCCGGCGTCCCGGACGGGTCGGAACCCTGGGACTTGTCCGGCGAACCGGAGTTGTCGCCCGAACCGGACGCGTCGCCCGAACCGGTGCCGGCGGAGCCGCCCACACCCGTATCGACGTCCGCCGAGCCCGAGTCCTCGGTCAGGCCGGACAGCAGGGCGCACGTGGCCCACGGCGTGGTGCCCCGGTCGGCGAGGATCTTCTCGGCGACGGCGATCTGCTGGAGGCGGCTGGCCTGGTCGGCGCTGCCCGCGTACTGGCCGCCGCCGTACTTGTCCCAGTCGCCCTGCGAGATCTGCAGGCCGCCGTAGTACCCGTTGCCGGTGTCGGCGCTCCAGGAGCCGCCGCTCTCGCACTCGGCCACCTTGTCCCACGTGGTGCCGTCCGCCGCGTTGGCGCTCGCCGCGCCGAGGAGCGGGATGGCGATGGCGGAGCCGGTCACGCCGGCCGCGACGAGGAGAGCCGGGGCCTGGCGGGGGCGACGGTGTCGGCCGTTCCCGGAGAGCATGCAGAAGCCTTTCGAGCGACAGCAGGACCGACGCGGCGGATGAAGCCGGTCGCCGCGCTGATGGGTGAACGTATAGGCAGACGATCACTTGTCACAAGTTCATGCCGCACAGATCACGTGAAGATCACAAAGTTGAACGCGTGTCATCTTCCTCGGCGGGGCCTGTGTTCAGGCGGTGGGCGTGAACTAGACCGGCAGGGTGCGCAGGCCACGCCGGTCTGTGTTCAGGCGGTGGGCGTGAACTCGACCGGCAGGGTGCGCAGGCCACGCATGATGAGCCCGCCGCGCCAGCGCAGCTCGGCCGGGTCCACGGCGAGCCGCAGGTCGGGGAGGCGGGTGAGGAGGGTCGCGAGCGCGGTCTGGCCCTCCAGCCGGGCGAGCGGCGCGCCGAGGCAGTAGTGGATGCCATGGCCGTACCCCAGGTGCTGGTTGTCCCGGCGGGAGAGGTCCAGCACGTCCGGGTCGGCGAACCGCTCCGGGTCCCGGTCGGCGGCGGCGAGGACGACGAGCACCGGATCGCCCGCCGCGATGTCCTGCCCGCCGAGGGCGAGCGGCTCGGTGGCGAACCGCCAGGTGGCCAGCTCCACCGGGCCGTCGTAGCGCAGGAGTTCCTCGACACCGGTCTCCAGCAGGCCGCTCTCCCCGGCGGCCAGGGACCGCTCCAGCCGCCGGCGCTGCTCGGGGTGGCCGAGCAGGGCGTAGGTGCCGTTGCCGATGAGGTTGACGGTCGTCTCGAAGCCGGCGAAGAGGAGGATGAAGGCCATCGCGGCGGCCTCGTTCTCGGTGAGGTGCTCACCGTGGTCGGAGGCGCGGATGAGACCGGAGATCAGGTCCTCGCCGGGCTCGGGCACCGGGGGCAGCGCCTCGCGCTTCTTGTGGATCAGCTCGGCGAGATAGCCGCGCATCTTCTTCACCGACCGGGCGACCCCGCCGCGCGGGCCGCCGCCGTGCCGGATCATCATGCCCGCCCAGTCCCGGAAGTCGTCCTGGTCCTCGCGCGGGACGCCGAGCAGGTCGCAGATGGCGTAGATGGGCAGCGGGAAGGCGAACTCGTGGATGAGGTCGGCCGACCCCGTCTTCGCGAACCCGTCGATGAGGTGATCGGTCAGTTCCTGCACCCGCGGGGCGAACTCGGCGACCCGGCGCGGGGTGAACGCCTTGCTGACCAGCCTGCGCAGCCGGGTGTGGTCCGGCGGATCGATGTTCAGCAGATGCGTCATCAGCTCGGCCTTGCGCTCACCCGGAATGCCGGTCTTGCCCTTGGCGTGCTCGGGCTCGTCGTGATGCGCCGGATTCTTGCTCAGCCGCTGGTCGGCGAGGGCCTGCCGGGCATCGGCGTACCGGGTGACCAGCCACGCCTCGACCCCGCTCGGCAGCCGTGTCCGGTGCACGGGGGCGTGCTCGCGCAGCCAGGCGTAGGCGGGGTAGGGGTCTGCGGCGAACTCCCAGGTGAAGAGGGCGGGGGCGGGGGCCGTCGGGGGGTGGGGCTGGTCGGTCACTCCTCGACGGTATCCGCCGCGCCGGTGGGCGTGCGGGGGAAGGGGAGCGGAAGCGTCCCGGCGGCGGTCGCGGGGGGCGGCGGGAACGCCTCGGGCAGGCCCTGCGGATCCGCGGCGACCGCCCTGCGCTCCCAGTCGTCCGCCTCCGCGTCCCGGCCCTGCTTGCGCAGCAGCCTGGCCAGGTACTGCTCCGCGTACGGGGCACCGCGCTCCTGCCCGGTCAGGTACCACGCGTGTGCCTCCTCCTCCCGGCCGAGGTGCTCCAGCGAGGCACCGAGGTTGATCGCCGCCGAGGCGTCGCCGGCCTCCGCCGCCCGCCGGAACAGGGGCTCCGTCTCGGCCTCGGTGGCCTTCTTCGCGTTCTCCAGGAAGATGCCGAGGTCGTTCGTCGCGCGCACGTCGCCCCACGCGGCCGCATAGCGCAGCCACTCCTCCGCCTCCGGCTCGTTCCAGGAGGCCAGGAGGGCCCCGATGCTGCCGGCGACCTCGCGGTGCCCCGCGGCTGCCGCCCGGCGGTACCAGCGCAGCGCGTCCCCCTCCCCGCCGTGCCCCACCAGCATGTCGCCCAGCTCGTGCGCCGCCGCGCCGTCCCCCGCCTCCGCCGCCTCGCGCAGCCAGCGTTCGGCCTGGGCGCGGTGCATCCGGCCGAGGTGCCGCGCCGCCCAGGCGTACCCCGCCGTCGCGGCCGTCTCCAGATACGGCAGCGCCTCCTCCTCGTCCCCCCGCTCCAGCAGCGTCAGCGCCATCACCGACGTCGCCTCCACGTGCCCCGCGCCGGCCGCGCGGCGCAGCAGGGCCTCGCTCTCCTCGCCCTGTGTGCGCAGCGCGAGGGCGAAGGCCACCTCGGCGTCGCCCGCCTCGACGCGTGCGCTCAGCGCCGCGCGGGCCGCGCCCAGGATCACGCCGTGGTCCAGCCGCGCCCCGGTGCCGGACTCCGCCGAGTCCAGCAGCGTCCACCACACGCCGTCCGGCACCGGCTCCAGGCCCCCCGACGCCAGCGCCTCGGCGACCAGCGCGCCGTACGCCCGCCAGGTGCCGTCCTCCGCCCCCGCCACCAGCAGCCCCGAGACACCGAACAGGGGCGTCGTCGCCCAGGCGAGCGCGTCCTCGTACGACTCTTCGCGCACCGCCTCCCCGTGCTCCGGCCGGTACCGCTCCACCACCTTCCCGAGCAGCTCGGCCGGCACCGCCGCGGTGATCCCGCACCGGGCCGCGTCGACCGCCGCCCGGACCAGTAACCGCCCCAGCGGGTGCTCCCGGCGCGTCCCCGGCCGCCGCCACTCGTCGAACAGCAGGTGTCCCACCGCGAAGTACGACCCCACTCCCTCCGGGCCGCTCCACATGAACGCCGGGTAGGCCCGCGGGTCGTCGTGCGCCGACAGCCGCGCCAGCTCCGCCTCGCTCCACTCGCGGGGCAGCTCCACCGTGCGGGCGGCGCTGACGACCCGGTCGCCGGGGGCGGTCCCGGCGCGCCGCCTGTAGTACCCGGCGGGGCTCATCGTGGCGAGCACGACGGCACCGAGGGCGGTCAGCCGCCCCAGCAGCGGCAGGTCCAGCCGGCCCGCGCCGAGGTGGCCGGTCAGCTCGTCCAGCCAGACCACGCACCGGCCGGGGCTCTCCCGCAGCGCGGCCACCAGGGGGCGCAGGTCCTCGCCCGGGTCCGGCTCGTGGACCCGGTGGTTCTCCAGGGAGCGCACGGCGTGCCACGCGGTGTACGACTTTCCCGCGTACGGCTCGCCCAGGATGAGCACCAGGCCGGGGCGGGCCAGCTTGGCGCGCAGGTCCTCGTCGCAGTCGCGCGGCACGTACGGCGGCACGTCGGGCAGCCCCGGCACGGGCCGCGTCGGCTGCACCCCGAACTCCAGCGGCTCCACGCCCCCGGCCGGCCGCCACTTCGCCGGCACCGGCGCCGTGCCGTAGTGGTGGTGCTGCACCCCCACCACTCGGTCGAGGAAGACGCCGTCACGGAACTCGACGTGGTCACCGGGGGACTCGGGACGGTCGGCGTGCCGCCGTGTGCCGGGTTCCCCGGTGTCCGGGCGCGCGGCGCCGTGGGGACCGGGTTCCCCGGTGTCCGGGCGCGCGGCACCGTGGGGACCGGCGTCGGGGGCCGGGCGCGCGGCACCGTGGGGACCGGCATCGGTGTCCGGGCGCGTGGCACCGTGGGGACCGGGTTCCCTGGTGTCCTGGCGCGTGGCACCGTGGGAATCGGCGTCGGGGGCCGGGCGCGTGGCGCCGTGGGGACCGGCGTCGGGGGCCGGCGCGGGAGCGGAGAGGACGGGGCCGCCGTCCCGGCTCGCCGCCGCGGGGCCGAGGCCGTCGGCCGTACCCGCGTGGCCGGGGCCGGCCGGCAGGGGCGCGGAGCCGGCCCCGGCGACCGCCGTCAGCTCGGCGAACGCGACCGGATGGTCACGGCGCAGCAGCACCAGGGAGGCGAGCTGGAGCTGGCTCGTGAACCCGTCGTCCCCGCGCTCGCTCCACACCTCCATCGCATAGGCCATGTCCGCCCGCCGCAGCGTCTCCGCGACCCTCTGTGCCGTGGCCGGTGAGCGGCGGATCGCGCTCAGCAGCGCGGCCCTCAGCTCCTCCAACTCCCCTGTCACGCGCGCCCCCACGCCTCGCACCCACCCGTTGGGGCAACGGTACTAAGCGGACAGCCCCTCAGCAGCCCGTATCGCGTCGCGGTACACCCGTGCCGCCGCCCGCAGCGCCGCCTCCGGATCGACGCCGTCCGCCTCGGCGCGGACCGCCAGCGCCAGCAGCTCGTACCCGATGCCCTCGCCCTGCGGCGGGGGCACCGCCAGGCCCGCCGTACGGGTGCGGGAGGCGAGCTTGGCGGCGAGCGCCAGGCCGGGCTGGCCGAGCGGCACGCCGTCGGTGACCGAGGCCCGCTGCTTCTCCTCCGCCTTGGTGCGCAGCCAGTGCTCCTTGACGTCCTCCGGGGTCTCGGCCTGTTCGTCGCCGAAGACGTGCGGATGCCGGTGGATGAGCTTGGCGACGATGCCGCCGGCGACGTCGTCCACGGAGAACGGCGCGTCCGGGTCCTCCTCGGCGATCCGGGAGTGGAAGACGACCTGGAGGAGGACGTCGCCCAGTTCCTCGCGCAGCTCCGTGCGGTCGCCGGCCTCGATCGCCTCGACCAGTTCGTACGCCTCCTCTATGCCGTACTTGGCCAGGCCCTCGTGGGTCTGCCGGGAGGACCAGGGGCACTCGGCGCGGATGCGGTCCATGACCTGCACGAGGTCCAGCAGGCGGGCGCCGGGCAGGTCGTAGGAGGCGGGGAGCAGCTCCAGCTCCGGCATGGCGACCCGGCCGGAGCCGGCCAGCCGGGCGAGGCCGTCGGTGAGCGCCGGCTCGCCCTCGCCCGTCGCCACGACCACCACCGTCCGCCCGCCGGCGCAGGCGTCGACCAGATCCTGCGCGGTCGGGGACGCCTCCGCCACCGCTATCCGGGCCTCGCGCAGATACGGCAGCTGCGGATGGGTGCCGTCCGCGCACAGCACGGCGTCGGCGGTGCGCAGGGCCTGCCAGGCGGGCCAGGACAGCAGACCGGGGGCGACGCGGTGGCTGGTGGTGAGCAGGACGATGCGGCCGGTGGCGGCTTCCGGGCCTGCCGGGGTGCGGGGCGCGGGGCCGGGTCCGGGGCGGGACGCGGGGCGGGGTCCG
Source organism: Streptomyces naphthomycinicus (assembly GCF_020400595.1). GTDB lineage: Bacteria > Actinomycetota > Actinomycetes > Streptomycetales > Streptomycetaceae > Streptomyces > Streptomyces naphthomycinicus. The sequence continues at coordinate 101,011 of NZ_JAINRE010000004.1, forward strand.
GGGCTGGTTTCATTCACGATCCGAACGTAACCCACGGCGCGAGACGGCGGATCGAGTTGTCCACAGGGCCGAGAGGTCTTGTGATCGTATGACCGCGACTCGCTGCCGTAGCGTCCCGGCACCGGCCGTGGCATCACTTCCGGCACCGGCGTGGCACCGCGACCGGCACCGGCGTGGCACCGCGACCGGCACCGGCGTGGCACCGGGCCGTGGCGCCCGCCCGACTAGGCGGTCAGCGGCTTGCCGTCCGCCGTCGTGACCTCCCGCACCCACGGGGTTTCGGCGTCCACCCGGCTGCTCTTCTGCACGTCCCAGGCGCCGTAGCGCGGGTTGAGGTCGACGTGGAGTTCCTCGGAGGCGCCGGAGAGGGCCTTCCAGAAGGCGGGCCGGCTGGTGTCGGTGCCGAGCTTCGCGGCCAGCTTCTGTGCCTCCAGTTGCAGGCGCAGATTGTCGTCGAGGCGCGCGGGGGCGATGCCGTACTTCTGGAGCCAGGCCGTCTCCAGACCGGTGCTGCCGCCGGCCTGCTGCTCCAGGCTCGCTCGCATCTGCTGGATCTCCTTGCGGGTGACCGTGATGCCCTCGTCCCGGGCGGCCCGGTGCAGCACCCGGTCGAGCACCATGTTGTGCAGGGTGTCGCGGGTCAGGCTGCTGGTGGAGGAGACGACCTGCTGGTACTGGGTCTCGTCCGGCACCGCGGCGCGCTGCGCCGTACGGACCTCCTCGACCCGGTTCTCCAGCTGGGCGACGGTGATCCGCTGCCCGCCGACGACGGCCGCGGCGCCCGGATGCGCATCGCTTCCGCAGGCGGTCAGCAGGGGTGCCGCGGCGGCGATCGCGGCGGTGAGGACGAGCGCGGTGCGACGGCGGCGGTGCAAGGAAACCTCCCGAGGAGATTGTGCGACGGTGCACAAAGTCTTGCGGTGATCGATGGTAGGCAGTGGGCAGGCTGCGGCCAACCCATTCGACCAACGATTCGCGCGCGCTTCGGGCACCGCCGCGCCGCTCCGGGCGGGGGCGCCGGGTCGGCCGACGACGGCCGCCGGCGCGTCCCGGGCGTCCCGGGCCTCCCGGGCCTCCCGGGCAACGGTCGGCGTGACACCGCCGTGCGACTCCTTGCCGTCGACCGTGAACTGGTGGGCACGGCTGTGGCCGGTGAACCGGGTGGCGCCCCACCCCTGGTTCCGCGCGTGGTCCACGCGCGTGCGTGCTCGGCGAGGACTATCCGCGCACCTGTCCCAGCCACTGGAGGGTCCGCCGGACCTCCTGAGCCAGCGGATGGCCGGGGCCGTGCAGCCGCTCGACGTCCACGAGCAGGCGCGCCAGCGTGTCGTGGGCGGCCGGCCGGTCGCCCAGGGCGAGCAGCAGATGGCCGATGCGGCGGCGGACCTCGTGGGCGAGCTGCGGGTCGCCCGAGACGTACTGGTTCTCGTAGTACGGCAGCAGCGCGCGGTACTCGGCGAGCGCCGCCGCGGGTTCCCCGAGCTGCTCCAGGCACTGCGCGGCCTCGTAGCGGTAGCGCAGTGACTGCGGGTCGGCCTGGCCGGCCTCGGCGGCGCGTTCGTCGGCGAGGCGGCGCAGTTCGGGCAGCGCGCGCCGGTACTGGCCGTCGTCCATCAGCGTGGCCGCGTACTGCTTGCGCAGGGTGCGCACCACCGGGGAGTGCTCGCCGTGCTGCTCGGCGGCGGCCGGCAGGATCGCGCCCAGGATGTCCACGGCCTGCGTGATGCGGCCCTCGCCCAGCAGGCGCTTGACCTCGTCCACGGCGGCGGCGACATCGGGCTTCTCGGCCACCGGCGGCGGCGCCACGGGGGCCGGCTGGGGCGCGGGAGTCCGCGCGCGGTCCGGCCACGGGGCGTGCGGGCGCAGGAAGGGGCGCGTGGGGTCCAGGGGCGCCCCGGTGGGCGTCCCGCGCGCGGGCAGGAGCGACGCCAGGTCCTCGTACACCTCCTGCGCGGACGCCGGCCGGTGCTGGGGGTCCTTGGCGAGCAGGCGCAGCACCAGGCTTTCGAGGGCCTCGGGGACCTCGGGACGGATCCGGCGCACGGGCAGCGGCGGCTCGTACAGATGCCGGTGCAGCACGCCGAGCGCCGTGGAGCCGGCGAACGGCACCTCACCGCTGAGCAGTTCGTGCATCAGCACCCCGAGGGCGTACAGATCGGTGTACGGGCCGACCGCGCCGCCCATCGCCTGCTCCGGCGCCATGTAGGCGGGCGAGCCGATCGGCGATCCGGTGTGGGTCAGCCGGGTGGTGTCGGTGTCCATCACCGAGGCCACGCCCAGGTCGAGGACGGTGACCGTGCCGTCCTGCTTCACCATCACGTTCCGCGGCTTGAGGTCGCGGTGCACGATCGGCACGGCGTGCACGGCGCTCAGCACGGCGCACAGTTGCGCGGCCACCGCGACCGCCCACTGCCACGGGTACGGATCGTGCTCGGCCAGGTGGTCGGAGAGGTCGGCACCGTCCACGTACTGCATGACGAGGAACAGCTCCTCGCCCTCGCTGCCCGCGTCGTGCACCGTGACCAGACCGGGGTGGTCCACCTGCGCCGTCACCCGGCACTCGCGCAGGAAGCGGCGGCGCAGCTCGTCCGCCTCCTGGCCCGCCACCTTGTCGGGGCGCAGCAGCTTCACCGCCACCCGCCGGTCGAGTCTGCGGTCGTACGCCGTCCAGACCTGGCCCATGCCGCCCTGCCCGATGAGCGTGGACAGCTCGTAACGGCCGGCGACGACCCGTCCTGTCGCCACGCTCACCGTCCGCCCTCGTGGCCGTCCTGCTTGCGCAGGTAGTCGCTCAGCTCGTCCAGTTCGGCCCGCACCTGGTCGATCCGCGCGGGCGCCGGACGCTGCGGCGGCGGGGAGACCGGCGGGGGCTGGGGCACGGGGGTGTGCGGCATCGGGGGCGGGGTGTGCGGTCCGGCCGGGGGCGCGCCCGTCGGCAGGGTCGGCACGGTCGTCGCGATGTACGGGGCCGCGGGCGCCGGGTAGCCGTACGCCGGAGCCGGCCGCTGGGCCTCGTACGCCTGCTGCTGCAACCAGAAATGACGGATGTCGGCCGTGAGGTAGTACGCGATCGCGGCCACGAGCGTGACCAGCAGGAGCAGCATGCCCACATAGCCGCCGGGGGTGTGGACCTCGTCGCCCCCTTCGACCGCCAGCAGCGTGATGCTGAGGATGTCGGCGGCCAGCACCGCCACGAACAGTCCCCAGTCCAGCGAGCGGCGGGTGACGGCCGCCAGCCGCAGCATCATCGCCGAGGTGAGGAGGCCGATGGTGAGGAGCGCGAGCGTCACGAACAGCACACGCAGGAAAACCAGCCACGCGGTGTGCGGCGGCTGCTTCACCGGCTGACCGTAGCCGTGGCCTTGCATGGCTGCTCCTGATGCCTGAAGTGGGCGTGCGGGCGCGACCGGCGTCCTCCGCGGGGGCGCGGACGATGCCGGTCGTGCGATTGTCGCTTCGAGCATATGACCCGGCAGGGACAACCGGTCGGGGTTGTACCGAACCGTTGTCCGGCGGCCGACGCCGGATCAGGGCACCGCATCAGGACACCGCATCAGGGCACCGCATCAGGACACCGCATCCGGGCACCGCATCAGGACACCGCATCAGGACACCGGATCAGGACACCGCATCCGGGCACCGGATCAGGACACCGGATCAGCCGGGTGCCACCGTGCCGTCGGTGAGGCCGTCGTACATCCCGCGCACGAGTTGCTCCCCGAGCCGGCTCGCGTGCCTGAGCGCCCGCTCGAACTCGTCGAGTGCGCGGAAACGCGCGCCGTAGCGCCGCTGTTCCTCCAGCGGGAGCCGGGGCAGTTGCAGGCGCCGCACGTCCAGCCGGGTCGCCGTGGAGGCGTAGCTGCTGGCCTGCCGGTTGTTGGCGGTACCGCGCAGGAACCCGGCGAGGAACCACGGGTCGAGCGCCGTGCCGTCGGGGCGCAGCAGCACCAGATTGCGCCCCAGGGCGGCACCCGCCGTCGCCTCGTCGATGACGCGCGCCACCGAACCCCCGCCGAGCACCGGTACGACGACGTCACCGGGTTCGGTCAGGACGGCCTCCTCCTCGCTCTCCGGAAGGGAACCCGAAGGCGCTGTTCCGGCGAGGACGTCGTGGTCGGTGAGCACCGGCACGCGCGCGTGGCCGCCGTTTCCGCCGGTACGCATCACCAGGGCTCCCCCGCGCGCGAGTTCACCGACGGTGGTGAGCGGCCAGCGCGCGGGCGGTGCGGGGGCGGCGGGGGGCGGAGTGAGGTCGGCGGTCAGGCGCAGGGTCGCGCCCAGGCGTTCACGGACCTGCGTGAGCTGCTCCGCGCCGTCGGCCACCGCGGCCGGCGGCAGATGGCGGGCGGGCGCGAGGTCCACGTCGTCGTCGAGGAGTTCGATGACCGGCATCGAACGGGCGAGCCCCGGCCGCTCCGCCAGCCGTCCCGCGCGCGCGAAGGCCCGCCAGGCGTCCGTCACGGCCTCCCGCACCGCCTCCCAGTCCGGACCGCCCCGCCCCTCCGCGGCGAACCGTCCCGTGTCCACGAGCAGCACCTCGGGCGTCGCGGGCGTCCGGTCGGGCCGGCGCAGCACCCACAGGTGCAGCGGAATGTTGTACGGCGGCGCCGCGCCGACGGGCAGCGCCACCACGGCCCGGAGCGCGCCCCGGCGCAGCAGGTCGGCGCGGATCCGGCGGCCGGAACGGCGGGAGGCGGCGGCCGGCGGCATGAGCAGCACGGCGATGCCGCCGTCGGTCAGCCGGGCCAGCGCGTGCTGCACCCAGGCCAGCTCCGACTCGGTGCGCGCCGGGAAGCCGTACTCCCAGCGGGGGTCGTAGGCGAGTTCGTCGTGGCCCCAGTTGCGCTCGTTGAACGGCGGGTGGCACAGGACCGCGTCGGCGCGCAGCTCGGGGTGCGCGTCGGCGCGCAGGGTGTCGCCGACGGCACCGCGCACGGTGGCCCGGCTGTGCAGCGCGAGCCGCAGCGCGCTGAGCGCGGCGAGTTCCGGGGCGCTGTCCTGGGCGTACAGCTCCTGGTCGGGACGCGGGTCCACGGCACGCAGCAGGGCGCCGGTGCCGCAGGCCGGGTCCAGGACGGTGCGGGCCGGGCCGGCGAGGTCGGCCATGAGACCGGCCAGCTCGGCCGGGGTGAGCGTGTACTGACGGGGGTTGGCGTCCAGGTGCCGGCCCAGCAGGAACTCGAACGTCTGCCGCGCCCCCGCCTCGGCGGCCAGCTCGGCGGCACCGCGCAGGAGGGGGACGGAGGGGAGGAGCTGGGGGCCGGTGGGGGTGTGGAGGGCTGGGGTGGCCGAGGCGAGCGGGGACGCCGGGGTGGTTGCGGAGGCCGGGGTGGCGGCTGCGGCCGGGGTGGCCGGGGCCGCTGGGGGTGGAGTGGGCCGGGCGGTCGGCGTGTCGTGAACCGCGGGCGCGCCGTGAACAGTCGGCGGGGTGATCACAGGCTGCTGCGTGGATGAGGAGTTCACAGCGGGGGCGGCGAGGGTTGCGTTCACAGCACCGACCTCGGCCGACGCGTTCACACCGGCCGCCCGCGAGCCCGGGTTCACGCTCTCGTCCGCCTCGCCGATGTTCACGGTGAGCGGTCCGTTCACAGGCGCCGCGGCCTCGCGGGGCCCTCCGCCGTGAACGGCGCGGACGGGTGCGGGGCCGAACCGCGGGGTCAGGACCTGTTCCAGCGCGCCGGGCAGCATCGCGGCCAGCCGCGCGTCCGAGCCCGCGCTCGCGTCGAGCCAGACGGTGGGGCGCTCATGGATCAGCAGCAGCACGCAGCCGGTGTGCACCAGGGCCGTCAGCGGGCCGTCCGGGTGGCCGACGAGCTGTTGCCAGACCCGTTCACGCAGGGGCACTTCGGCGAGTTTTCCCTGCTTGCGCAGCCATGCCTCGACCTCGGCGAGGGCGAAGGAGGGGCTGGTCTCCGTGCCCCCGACCGGCTTGGGGAAATCGGCGTGCCGGCGGCGCCAGTTGCTGACGGCGGCACGGCCCACTCCGGCGAGCCGCGCGATACCGGCGGCGGTCACCTCTGTCGCGTTGTCCTGCACCGGCCCCGCTCCCCTCGTCCCGTGTGTGCACTGAGCATACCGGCGTACACAAGATCTATTGATTCACGAGCGTGTACTGACCTGACTCTGTGAACCGTGTTGACTCGGTTCACACGCCATGGTCTTATTGACCCAGCGAACGAGCGGTCACCGGAGGGGGAGGCCGCCGCATCGGGAGGGTTTCGTCATGGGCATGAAGGCCAAGGTCGCGATCGGTGCCGTCGTGGGGATCGCCGTCATCGGTGCCGTGTCCGCGAACGCCGGCAGTGACGGCAAGAACGGCGGTTCCGGGGGCAGCGACAAGGGTTCTTCGGCGTCGGCCGAGCACAAGTCCGGGGGCACGAAGGACTCGGGGGGCGCGAAGGCGGCCGAGGAGAAGAAGGCCGCCTTCGGGGGCGACGGCGAGTACCAGGTCGGCTCGGACGTGAAGCCGGGGACGTACCGCACGGTCGGCAACACCGACGACATGTGCTACTGGGAGCGCGCCAAGGACGCCTCGGGCGAGCTGGACTCGACGCTGGCCAACGACAACGTCAGCGGCACGAGTTACGTCACCGTCAAGGCCACCGACAAGATCTTCAAGTCCAACGGCTGCAAGGACTGGGAGGCCGTGGACCCGAAGGCGAAGGGCACGCCCGCCTCCTCGATGGACGGCGACGGGGGCATGTTCAAGGTCGGCACGGACATCGCGCCGGGCACCTACAAGTCGACCGGCAACACCGACGACTCCTGCTACTGGGAGCGCACGAAGGACGCCGAGCAGGGGCTGGACTCGATCATCGCCAACAACAACGTCACCGGCACGGCCGTCGTCACCATCAGCGCGTCGGACGGCTACTTCAAGACCAACGACTGCGGCGACTGGAAGAAGGCCTGACCCGTACGGTCACCGCCGGCGCGGCCCGTTCCGCGCCGGCCCCGCGCCGGGCCTCGCGCGACCGCGCGCCCCACGCGGTCCGCACCCCCGGCCCAGTCACACGCGCCGGCGCTCCGGCGCACCACCCCACCACCGCACCACCCCACCACCGCTCCACCCCACCACCGCACCACCCCACCACCGCTCCACCCCACCACCGCACCACCCCACCACCGCTCCACCCCACCACCGCACCACCGCTCCACAGCTCCACAGCTCCACAGCTCCACCGCTCCAGCTCGCCCAGCACCACCACCCCACGGAGCCGTCCGGCTCCCCGCTCGACAGACACTTCTCTCAGCAAGGAACTGCCATGCGCCGTACCGCACTTGCCGCCCTCTGTCTCGCCGCCGCGGCCACCGCGGGGCTCACCACCGGCTGCCAGCCGGGGCAGAACTCGGCGGACAGCAAGCCGAAGGGCCCGTTCGCCGGGCTGACCGGCGGTGAGATCGCCCAGCGCGCGACGAAGGCCACCAGGGGCGCCTCGTCCGTGCGGATGAAGGGCCGGATCGCCGACGACGAGAGCAAGGGCACGATCGAGATCGACATGGCGCTCGACCGGAAGGGCAGTTGCGCCGGCACGATGAGCATGGACGGCCAGGGCAAGGCCGATCTGATCAGGACCGGCAGCTCGGTCTACATGAAGTACGACGAGGCGTTCCTGCGCGCCCAGAGCGAGGGCGAGTCCAAGGCCGACACGGACCAGGCCGTGGCGATGCTGGCCGGGAAGTGGACCAGGATGTCCGTGAAGGGCCAGGACGCCAAGGACCTCGCGAGCTTCTGCGACCTGGACTCGGTGCTCGGCGGCGTGAGCGACGGCGACACGGCGGGCACCGCCCGCGGGAAGACCGCGCGCGTCGACGGCACGCCCGCGATCACCCTGACCGAGAAGGACGGCAAGGAGCGCTACACGGCGTACGTGGCGACCGAGGGCGCGCCGTATCTGCTGCGGCTCGACAGCGCGTCCGGCTCCGAGGAGCCGGAGCACCTGACGTTCAGCGACTACGGTCAGCCGGTCCCCGCGAAGAAGCCCGCGGGGAAGATCATCGACCTGGACGCGCTGGGCGGCTGACGCCGGGCCGGGGCCCGGCGCGGGGTCACAGCGGGTGCCGCATCCATACGTTGGGTTCGACGTAGACGGCGTACCCGCGCTCCGGTTCGCAGCGGACCGGGACCAGCGCGCCGGGCACCTCGATGTCGCCCGCGGTGTCGAAGGGCAGCCCGGTCCAGCGGCGCCACTCCTCCAGCGAGCCGCCCACGGTCATGGAGGCTGGGGCGATGGAGTCGATGGTGGCGCCGGCCCGGGCGTGGACGCGCAGCCACGGGTCCTCGGGCAGCCCGTCGGGGCGGACCCGGTGGGCGTACTCGGTGATCGGGGTGTGCGGTTCGCGGTGCTTGGCGTTCGGGCGGACGGGGGCGACGACCTCGCGGAAGCCGCGGGCGCGGGCGTTGTCCCGCATCGCCGAGAGCAGGACGGCGGACAGGCCGTGGCCCTGGGCGTGCGGGGCGATGGTGACCGAGACGGCGCTCACGGTGTCCGGGCGGGTGCCGCGGCGCAGGTCGGCGAAGGCCCATGAAAGGACCTGGTCCCAGCCCCGGGCCGGCAGGGTGCGCCGGCCGTCCGTGTCGAGGGCGAAGGGCACGCTGTAGGCGTGCGCGACGACCTGTCCGTGCTCGTCCTCGGCGAACAGCGCGTAGTCCGGCAGTTCGGTGGGGATGCGGCCGTAGTGGGTGTTGCCCACGGGGTCGTTGGTGACGAACTCGGGCCATGTGTCGGTCATGCCGAGCACCGCCGGCAGCCGGTCGGGCCGCTCGGCGAGGCTGCTCACCTGGATGTCCATGGCGGACACGGTAGGCGGCGCGCCACCGGCGGGACACCGAATTCGCCGGTCAGCGTGCCCGGAAGCGCTCGGGGGCCTCGGTCGGGTTGCCGCCGGTGGGAAGTTTCTGGTGCGGACAGCCGGCGAGGACCTCCTTCATGGCGGTCCGTTCGGCGGCGGTGACCCACAGGCCGTACTTCTTCTTCACAGCGACCTGGGCGGCGACGTAGGAGCACCGGTAGTCCTTGCGGGGCGGAAGCCAGGTGGCGGCGTCGCCGTCTCCCTTGCCGCGGTTGGTGCTCGCGTCGACCGCGATGAGGTTGAGGGGGTCGTTGGCCAGGGCTATGCGCTTGCCGGGGTCCCAGTACTTGGCACCCTTCTGCCAGGCGTCGGAGAGCGCGACGACGTGGTCGATGTCGACCTGGCTGCGGCCTCGCCGGTAGGTGATGTCCTTGCCGGAGTAGGGGTCGGGCTCCAGCAGGCCGTAGGAGACCTTGCAGGTGCCGCCGGTGAACTTCACCTCCTTCAGGTCGCGTTTGAGTATGTCGTCGCGGGTGTCGCAGGAGTTGGAGTCGGTGTCCGCCCAGGCGGTGCCGAACCGGGCGCGGGAGTAACCGGTCTTCGGCGCCCGTCCCTTGACGGTCAGCGAGCCGGCGGCGGTGAGGGCCGCGCCGCCGCCTCCGGTCTCCTCGGGGCCGTGGGCTCCCCCCGTCTGCTCGGCCTTGCAGCCGGCCACGGCGACCAGCATGGCCACGCCGGTGACCGCTCCGCCCCTCAGACGCCTCACGGTGCGTCCCCCTCGCTCGCCCAGGTCCGCCACGGATGCGGGCGGAACGTTCCGCTCCCCACCGTAACTTCCCCCGGTCGCCCAGCAGATGGGGCACATTGGGAGGATTACGGGACAAGCCGGACTCCACTTGGGGCATGTGACGCCACGCGGGGGGAGCGCGGAGGGCGGGACGGTGCGCCCGTGCACACCGCGCCCCTGTCGCTCGGCCCAGGCGCTCCGGGACGCCGCCGGCCTCGGACTCGGCACGGCCCGCGCCCGGCGGCGGTCACCGCGCTTGACCCTGTCACTGGCGTCAGGGTCCGACGATCCCGGCATGAGCGAGAACAACCACGCCCAGGGTCCCCGTACCGTCCTCGTGACCGGCGCCGGCACCGGCATCGGCCGGGCCACCGCGCGCGCGTTCGCCGCCGAGGGCGCCCGGGTGGTCGCCGTCGGCCGCCGGGCCGCGCCGCTGGCCGAGACCGCCGAAGGACATCCCGGGATCACTCCCCTGCCCGCCGACCTGACCGCCGAGGACGGGCCCGCGGCCGTGGTCCGGGCCACGCTCGACCGGTACGGCCGACTCGACGTGCTCGTCAACAACGCGGCCGTCGTCACCACCGACTCCCTGCGCAGCTACACGCGCGCGTCCGTGCGGCCCCTGCTGGAGACCAACCTCCTCGCGCCCCTGCTGCTCACCCAGGCCGCGCTGCCCGCGCTGGAGGAGAGCCGGGGCGTGGTGGTGAACGTGACGACGTCGGTGGGCCAGCGGGCCTGGCCCGGCAACTCCCTGTACGCGGCGGGCAAGGCCGCCCTGGAGGTGCTGACCCGCAGCTGGGCGGTGGAACTGGCGCCGCACGGTGTCCGTGTGGTCGCCGTGGCCCCGGGCGCGATCGAGACCCCCATCGCCGACCACTCCGGCTACACCCCCGAACAGCGTGCCGCGATCCGCGCATGGCAGCTCGGCCACACCCCGCTCGGCCGGATCGGCCGCCCCGAGGAGGTCGCCTGGGCCATCGCCCGGCTCGCCTCCGCGCGGGCGTCGTTCGTGACGGGGGTGGTGCTGCCGGTGGACGGCGGGGCGGTCGTCGCCTGACCGGCGAACCCTCGGGGCACACCGCCACCGGGCCCCTCAGACGGCCTCTTCCGCCTCCCGCAGCGCCGCCGCCAGTCGTTCCCGTACCGCCGTCTGGGCCGCGATGCGGGCGTCGAGCACGGCCAGCCGGTCCCGGGCGACCGCCAGCCCCCGGGCGGAGGCGGGGCCGGCGGTGACGTCGCCGTCCAGGCAGGACAGGAACACCCGTACGTCGTCCAGGGTGAGGCCCGCCTCCAGCAGCCGGCGGATGTTGCGGACGCGGACCGCCGTACCGGTGTCGTACGCGCGGTAGCCGTTGGCGGCGCGCGCGGAGGCGATCAGGCCCTGCTGCTCGTAGTGGCGCAGGGCGCGCGGTGTCGTCCCGGTCGCCTCGGCCAGCTCACCGATCCGCACGCGCGCCCCCGTACCCGTACCCGTCCGCGTCCCCCCGCACCGCCGGCTAGCCCAGGATCGAGGTGAGGAACTCGCCCACCCAGGCTAGCAGTTCGCGGCCGACCAGCGGCTTGCCGCCGATCTTCGCGGTCTTCGGGCGCGGTACCAGCACCTGGTGCACCGCGGGCTTGATGACCGTGCCCGGGTAGAGCCGCTTGAGCCGCAGCTCCTGCGACTCCCGCAGCTCCACCGGCGCGAAGCGGATGTTGGTGCCCTGCAACACGATCTCGCCGACGCCGCAAGCGCGCGCGAGCATCCGCAGGCCGGCCACCAGCAGCAGGTTCTCCACCGGCTCGGGCAGCTTGCCGTAGCGGTCGGTGAGTTCCTCGCGGACGGCCTTGATGTCCTCCTCCGAGTTGGCGGAGGCGATGGCCCGGTACGCCTGGAGGCGCAGCCGCTCGCCGGGGGCGTAGTCGTGCGGGACGTGCGCGTCGACGGGCAGCTCGATCTTCACCTCGAGCGGCGGCTCCTCCTCGGCCTCGCCGGTCTCCAGCTGGCGCCGGTAGTCGGCGACGGCCTCGCCGACCATACGGACGTACAGGTCGAAGCCGACGCCCGCGATGTGCCCGGACTGTTCGCCGCCGAGCAGGTTTCCGGCGCCGCGGATCTCCAGGTCCTTCATCGCCACGTACATGCCCGCGCCCATCTCCGTGTGCTGGGCGATGGTCGCGAGGCGCTCGTGCGCGGTCTCGGTGAGCGGCTTCTCCGGCGGGTACAGGAAGTAGGCGTAGCCGCGCTCGCGGCCCCGGCCGACGCGGCCGCGCAGCTGGTGCAGCTGGGACAGGCCGAAGTTGTCGCCGCGCTCCACGATCAGCGTGTTGGCGTTGGAGATGTCGATGCCGGACTCCACGATCGTGGTCGACACCAGCACGTCGAACTTCTTCTCCCAGAAGTCGACGACGACCTGCTCCAGCGCCGACTCCGACATCTGGCCGTGGGCCGTCGCGATGCGCGCCTCGGGGATGATCTCGCGCAGCCTCGCCGCCGCGCGGTCGATGGACTCGACGCGGTTGTGGATGTAGAAGACCTGGCCTTCGCGCAGCAGTTCGCGGCGGACGGCCGCGCCGATCTGCCGCTCCTCGTACGGCCCGACGAAGGTGAGCACCGGGTGGCGCTCCTCCGGGGGCGTGGTGATCGTGGACATCTCGCGGATGCCGGTGACCGCCATCTCCAGGGTGCGCGGGATGGGCGTGGCGGACATGGTCAGCACGTCGACGTTGGCGCGGAGCTTCTTCAGCTGCTCCTTGTGCTCGACACCGAAGCGCTGCTCCTCGTCGACGATGACCAGGCCGAGGTCCTTGAACTTGGTCTCGGAGGAGAACAGGCGGTGGGTGCCGATGACGACGTCCACCGAGCCCTCCTTCAGCCCCTCCAGGACGGCCTTGGCCTCGGTGTCGGTCTGGAAGCGGGAGAGCGCCCGCACGCTCACCGGGAACTGCCCGTACCGCTCGGAGAACGTGCCGAAGTGCTGCTGCACCAGCAGGGTCGTGGGGACGAGGACGGCGACCTGCTTGCCGTCCTGTACGGCCTTGAAGGCGGCCCGTACGGCGATCTCGGTCTTGCCGTAGCCGACGTCGCCGCAGATCAGGCGGTCCATGGGGATCGACTTCTCCATGTCCTCCTTGACCTCGGCGATGGTGGTGAGCTGGTCGGGGGTCTCCGCGTAGGGGAAGGCGTCCTCCAGCTCGCGCTGCCAGGGGGTGTCGGAGCCGAAGGCGTGGCCGGGGGCGGCCATGCGCGCGCTGTACAGCTTGATCAGGTCGGCCGCGATCTCCTTGACGGCCTTCTTCGCGCGGGCCTTGGTCTTCGTCCAGTCCGCGCCGCCGAGGCGGTGCAGGGTGGGTGCCTCGCCGCCGACGTACTTGGTGATCTGCTCCAGCTGGTCGGTCGGGATGTACAGCCGGTCGCCGGGCTGGCCGCGCTTGGCGGGCGCGTACTCGACGACCAGGTACTCGCGGGTGGCGCCCTGCACGGTGCGCTGCACCATCTCGATGTAGCGGCCGACGCCGTGCTGCTCGTGGACGATGTAGTCGCCCGGCTCCAGGGTGAGCGGGTCGATGGTCTTGCGGCGGCGGGCCGGCATCCGGGCGCCGTCGCGGCTCGCGGTGCGCTGGCCGGACAGGTCGGTCTCGGTGAGCACGGCGAGTCTGAGCGCGGGGTCCACGAAGCCGTACTCGATGCAGCCGCAGGAGACGTGCACCACGGAGGGGCTGAGCGCGTCGAGGTCGGCGTCGAGGCGGGCCGCGATGCCCTCGCCGCCGAGCACCTCCACCGTGCGGGCGGCCGGGCCGTGGCCCTCGGTGACGAAGACGGCGCGCCAGCCGTCGGCGAGCCAGCCCTTGGTGTCGGCGAGGGCCCGCGCGGTGTCGCCGCGGTAGGTCTCGGGCGCGTGCATGCCGAGCTTGAGGGTGTCCGCCTCCAGTTCGAGGTCGGCGGCGAACGGCGACACCGACCACCACATCATGTCCAGCTCGCGCGCGCGGTCGCGGACGTCGGCGATGGACCACAGGGAGGCCGCGCCGACGTCGATCGGGGCCTCGCCGCCGCCCGCGGTGGCCGCCCAGGACGCCTGGAGGAACTCTTGCGAGGTGGCCACGAGGTCGGCGGCGCGGGTACGGACCCGCTCCGGGTCGCAGACGACGGCCATCGCGCCCTGGGGGAGCACGTCGAGCAGCAGCTCCATGTCGTCCACCAGGACGGGGGCGAGGGACTCCATGCCCTCGACCGCGATGCCTTCGGCGATCTTGTTCAGCAGCTCGCCCAGCTCGGGGTGCTCCTCGGCGAGGGCACGCGCGCGTGCGCGGACGTCGTCGGTGAGCAGCAGCTCGCGGCACGGGGGCGCCCACAGGCCGTGCTCGGCGACTTCAAGGGAGCGCTGGTCGGCGACCTTGAAGTAGCGGATCTCCTCGACGTCGTCGCCCCAGAACTCGATGCGCAGGGGGTGTTCCTCGGTGGGCGGGAACACGTCCAGGATGCCGCCGCGCACGGCGAACTCGCCGCGCTTCTCGACCAGCTCCACGCGTGCGTAGGCGGCGGCCGCGAGGGCTTCCACGACCGCGTTCAGGTCGGCGTTCTGGCCTGTCCTCAGCGCCACCGGCTCCAGGTCGCCGAGGCCCTTGACCTGCGGCTGGAGCACGGAGCGCACGGGTGCGACGACGACGGAGACCGGGCCCGTCTCGGGGTCGTCCGGGCGGGGGTGGGCCAGGCGGCGCAGGACGGCGAGGCGGCGGCCCACGGTGTCGCTGCGGGGGCTGAGCCGCTCGTGCGGCAGGGTCTCCCAGGAGGGGTACTCCACGACGCCCTCTTCGGGCAGCAGGGAGCGCAGCGCGGCGGCCAGGTCCTCGGCCTCCCGGCCCGTGGCGGTGACGGCCAGCACGGGGCGGCCGGCCTCGCGGGCCAGGGCGGCGATCGCGAAGGGGCGGGCCGCCGGGGGGCCGACCAGGTCGACGTTCGGGCGGTTGCCGTCCGCCGCCGCCCGAATCGCTTCCGCGAGGGCGGGGTCCTTGACGACGGCGTCGAGCAGACCGTGCAAGCTCATGGAGGAGACTTTCCGTCCTGGTATGGGCAACGCGAAGAGCCCGACGCGTGTGGCGGGCCGGGGGGTCTCCAGCCTACGACGCCGTCCCGGTCGCCGCCGGTGCCTGTGGACAACCGGCGAGGCTCCGCCCCGGCCCTCGCCGGTGCCTGTGGACAACCGGCGAGGCTCCGCCCCGGCCCCCGCCGGTGCCTGTGGACAACCGCGAGGCTCCGCCCCGGCCCCCGCCCCCCTGCCTCCCGGCCCGCCGAGGACGGACAGCGAAGAACCCGGCGCCGGAGAGTCCCCCAAGACTCTCCGGCGCCGGGTGATCCCCCGCAACCCCCGTGTGCGGTGGCTGTCGGCCCGGTGGGGTGGGCGCTAGTCCGTCGCGATGGCGTTCAGGACGTTCATCCGGCCCGCCCGGAACGCCGGGACCAGCGCGGCGAACAGGCCCACGAAGGCCGAGCCGATGAACACCCCGGTGATCGTCGGCCAGGGGATCTCCAGGACCTTCAGGCCCTCCAGGGCGAGGAGCTTCTGGGCGGTCGCGCCCCAGCCCATGCCGAGGCCGAGGCCCAGCAGGGCGCCGAAGACGGCGATCACCACGGACTCCAGGCGGATCATGCGGCGCAGCTGGCGGCGGGAGAGGCCGATGGCCCGCATGAGGCCGATCTCCCGGGTCCGCTCGACCACGGACAGCGCCAGGGTGTTCACCACACCGAGGACCGCGACGATGATCGCGAGCGCCAGCAGGCCGTAGATCATGTTCAGCAGCTGGCCGATCTGGTCCTTCAGCGCCTGCTTGTAGTCGGTCTGGTCGCGCACGGTGTACTGGGGGAAGTCGTCGTGCAGCGCGGCCTTGAGCGCCTTGTAGGCGCCGGCTTCCCGCCCGTCCGCGGCGGTGGCGAAGACCAGGTCGTCCAGCGGCATCCGGTCGGCCGGCACGTACCTGGCCGCGGTGGCGATGGAGGTGTACATCGCGCCCTTGTCGATGACGACGTCGTCGCTGGTGATCGCACGGACGGTCAGCCTGGCCGTCCTGCCGTCGGCGAAGTCGACCGCGACCGTGGAGCCGAGCTTGATGCCGTGCTTGCCGGCGAAGCCCTCGAAGACGGACATCGAGTCGGGCTTGTAGGCGTCGGCGAGGTCGCCGGCGACCGTCTTGGTGCGCAGGTCCTGTGCGTAGGTCGGGTCGGCCGCGTTGATGGACTCGCCCTTGCTGACGGTGCCGTCCGGGGTGGTCAGGGTCGCGTCCAGGAGCCTGTACTCGGTGACCCGTTCCAGGCCCGGCGTCTTCTTGATCGCTTCGACCGCCTGCGGGACGATCTCCTTGCCGTTGTCGTCCTGGACGATGAAGTCGGTGCCGACGGTCTTGTCGAGCTGGTCGGTGGCGGAGGCCACCATGGAGGAGCCCACCACCGACAGGCAGGCCACCAGGGCGAGGCCGATCATCAGGGCGGCGCCGGTGGCGCCGGTGCGGCGTGGGTTGCGCAGGGCGTTGCGCTCGGCCATGCGGCCCACGGGTCCGAAGATCCGCAGGATGACCGCGCCGAGGACGCGGACCAGGCCGGCGGCGAGCAGCGGGCCGATGACGACGAAGCCGATCAGGGTGAGCAGCACGCCGAGGCCGAGCCAGCCGGAGCCGGCCTTCGCCTCGTCGGCGCCGGCCGCGGCGTAGAGGCTGCCGCCGCCGGCGGCGGTGAGGAGCAGGCCGATGACGGCCCGGACGGCACCGGCCCTGGCGTCGGCCGGGGCTCCCGCGTCGCGCAGGGCGGCCATCGGGGAGACCTTGCCGGCGCGCCGGGCGGGCAGGTAGGCGGCGAGGACGGTGACGACGACGCCGAGCAGCAGGCCGAGGGCGGGCGTGGTCCAGGCGACGGTGAGGTCGTCGGTGGACAGGTGCATGTCCATCAGGCCCATGAGCTTCATCAGGCCGATCGCGATGCCGACGCCGGCGCCCACGCCGAGCACGGAGCCGAGCACGCCGAGCAGCAGTGCCTCGACCAGCACGGACCGGTTGATCTGCTTGCGGGAGGAGCCGATGGCACGCATCAGGCCGATCTCGCGGGTGCGCTGGGCGACCAGCATGGAGAACGTGTTGATGATCAGGAAGATGCCGACGAGGAAGGCGATCCCGGCGAAGCCGAGCATCGCGTACTTCATGACGTTCAGGATGCTCTGGACGTCCTTCTGGTTGGCTTCGGCGACCTCCTTGGCGGTCTGCACCTTGTAGCCGTGCCCGAGGGCGGCGACGACGTTCTTCTTCAGCTGCTCGTCGGTCACGCCCTTGGCGGCGGTGACGTTGACGTTGGTGTAGACGCCGGTCGCGCCGACCAGGGTCCGCTGGGCGGTCTTCTTGTCCAGGTAGAAGATCGCCGCGCCGGGGTTGGTGACCTTGAAGGCGGCGACGCCGGACACGCGCGCGTGGTGCGTGCCGACGGCCGTGATCACGCCGATCTCGTCGCCGAGCTTCAGGTCGTGCTTGTCGGCGGTGTCGGCGTCGACCATCACCTGGTCCGGGCCCTTGGGGGCGGTACCGGAGGTGATCTCCATGGTGCGGGCGTCGTTGCCGTTCCAGCTGCCGACGATGGTGGGCGCGCCGCTGCTGGGCGACAGCTTGTCCTTGTCGGCGTCGACGACCGTCGCCGAGGTGGAGAAGACGGTGCCCTCGGCCGACCTGACGCCCTCGGCCCCCCGGATCCGGCCGAGGACGGAGGCCGGTACGACCGGCGGCTTTCCGGTGCGGGAGGTGGTCTCGCCGCTGTCGGAGGAGCCCTTGGCGCTGACGGTCACGTCCGAGGACGTCGCCTGGAACAGCTTGTCGAAGGTGGTGTTCATCGTGTCGGTGAACACGAGCGTGCCGCAGACGAACGCGACCGACAGCAGGACCGCCGTCGCCGACAGCGCCATGCGTCCCTTGTGCGCGAGGAAGTTGCGCAGCGAGGTCTTCAGGACGGTCATGAGGTGCGCCCCCGGGCGTCGAAGTCCTTCATGCGGTCCAGGACCTGATCGGCCGTCGGCTGGTGCATCTCGTCGACGATCCGGCCGTCGGCGAGGTAGAGCACGCGGTCGGCGTAGGAGGCGGCCACGGGGTCGTGGGTGACCATGACGATGGTCTGGCCGAGTTCGTCCACCGAGCGGCGCAGGAAGCCCAGGACCTCCGCCCCCGCGCGCGAGTCGAGATTTCCGGTGGGCTCGTCCCCGAAGATGATCTCGGGGCGGGCGGCGAGCGCGCGGGCCACGGCGACGCGCTGCTGCTGGCCGCCGGAGAGCTGGGTGGGGCGGTGCTTGAGGCGGCCGGCGAGTCCCACGGTCTCCACGACCCGGTCCAGCCAGGCCCGGTCGGGCTTGCGGCCGGCGATGTCCATGGGCAGCGTGATGTTCTCGATGGCGTTCAGCGTCGGCAGCAGGTTGAACGCCTGGAAGATGAAGCCGATCCGGTCCCGGCGCAGCTGGGTGAGCTTCTTGTCCTTCAGGCCGGTGATCTCGGTGTCGTCCAGGTAGATCTGACCGCCCGTCACCGTGTCGAGTCCGGCGAGGCAGTGCATCAGGGTGGACTTGCCGGACCCGGAGGGGCCCATGATCGCGGTGAACTGACCGCGGACGATGTCCACGTCGACGTGGTCCAGGGCGACGACACGGGTCTCCCCGGACCCGTACGCCTTCACGACCTGCCGCGCCCGTGCGGCAACGGCCGTACGCCCTCCAGTGCCCCCGTGCCTGGGAATGGTCACAGCCGATGTCACGGTATGTCTCCTATGTCGGTCGGCAAGTCGGTGAGGTGCCCGGTGTTCCGGGCCGTCGTCTCGGGTACGTCCATGAGTCTCGCGGTCGGCCGGGGTGCGGCGCGCTGGTGCGGAGCCCCGTCTTTCCGGGGGGAAAACCCCACCCCGGCCGGTGCGGTCCACCACCCCCCTGCGGTGTAAAGCCAGGTTAAGGAGCACCCCCGGCCGGTCTCGTCCTCCGCCGGGACGAACCCTCCCCGAGCCGTAGTACGGAGGTACCCCTAGGGGTCCTCCACCGCCGGGTGGAGCGGTTCTCGGGGTCGTCTCCACCCTTCGGTGCGCACAGGCTCCACCCTGCCGTCGCGTCGGGGTCAAGTCCCGGGGCGCGTGGAAGGCCGGCGTACCGGACATGGATGCAGGGGGCAACGGGGTAGCTTCCGGCGGGAAGCACGGGAGGGGTTTGCGGTGGGGAGTACGACACCGGCGATACGCGGCGGGGCCGTCCGGCGGCAGGGCACCGGGCGGCGGGGGGCGGTGGTCGCCGCCCTCATGCTGGCGATGGCACTGGCGGCGCTCGACTCCACCGTCGTCTCCACGGCCGTGCCGCAGATCGTCGGCGACCTCGGCGGGTTCTCCGTCTTCTCGTGGCTGTTCTCCGGCTATCTCCTCGCCGTCACGGTCACGCTGCCGGTGTACGGCAAGCTCTCCGACACCTTCGGCCGCAAGCCGGTGCTGCTGGTGGGCGCGGCCGTGTTCCTGCTGGGCTCGCTGCTGTGCGCGGTGGCCTGGAACATGGGGGCGCTGATTGCGTTCCGGATCGTGCAGGGGCTGGGCGGCGGGGCGTTGCAGGGCACCGTGCAGACGCTGGCCGCCGATCTGTACCCGCTGGCGGAGCGCCCGAAGATCCAGTCGAAGCTGTCCACGGTGTGGGCGGTCTCCGCGGTCGCCGGCCCCGGGCTCGGCGGAGTGCTCGCCGCCTATGCCGACTGGCGCTGGATCTTCCTGATCAACCTGCCGATCGGCGCCGCCGCCCTGTGGCTGATCGTCCGTCACCTCCACGAGCCCGAGCGGGAGAGAGCCGCCCACGCGCGCGTGGACTGGGCCGGCGCCCTCGCGGTGTTCGCGTGCGGCGGGGTGCTGCTGACCGCGCTGGTGCAGGGCGGGGTCGCCTGGCCGTGGCTGTCGGCGCCGTCGCTGGCCCTGTTCGGCACGGGACTCGCCCTGGCCGGCGTGGTGGTGGTCGTGGAGCGGCGGGCGGCGCAGCCGATCATCCCCGGGTGGGTGTGGCGGCGCCGGACGATCGCGGCCGTCAACCTGGCGCTCGGCGCGCTGGGGCTGCTGATGGTGGCGCCGTCGGTGTTCCTGCCGACGTACGCGCAGTCGGTGCTCGGACTCGCGCCCGTCACCGCCGGGTTCGTGCTGTCGGTGTGGACGCTCAGCTGGCCGGTGTCCGCCGCGTTGAGCCAGCACGTCTACCGGCGGATCGGCTTCCGGGACACCGCGCTGCTCGGTATCGGCCTGGCGGCGCTGATCCTGTCCGCGTTCCCGTTCCTGCCGTATCCCGGGTCGTGGTGGCAGCCGACGCTGCTGATGCTGCTGCTGGGCGGGGCGCTGGGGCTGTTCCAGCTGCCGCTGATCGTCGGGGTGCAGTCGACCGTGGGGTGGTCGGAGCGGGGCACCACGACGGCGTCGGTCCTGTTCTGCCGGCAGACCGGGCAGACCCTCGGCGCGTCCCTGTTCGGCGCCGTCGCCAACGGGGTGCTGGCCGCGCGGCTGGGCGGGGCGGGCGATCTGGACTCCGTCACCAGCGCGCTGGACGCCGGGACGGCCCCCGAGGCGACCCGGCGGGCGATCGCCGGAGCGGTCCACGCGGTCTACACGGGGGCGGCCCTCGCGGCGGCGCTGGCGTTCGCGGTGCTGCTGCTGGTGGCGCCCCGGCGGTTCCCGGTGCTCACGGAGTGAGCGCTCGGGCGCCGCCGCGGCCGGTGCCGGTGACCGTCAGCCGACGCTTCCAGCCGTCCGGCAGCTCCCCCGTTCCGACCCGCCCCCCCGGAGCACCCGCCCCGGGCCGTACGGCCGCACGCCGACGGCGGGTACCACTCCAGGCCGGGTCCCGTACCGCGGGGAAAGCGCATACCGACCGGGCAGTTCGGTGAAGTCGCCGCGCGCACCGGACTCCGCGAGTAGCGTGCGTGGCTCAGCTCCCCCCACCTCCCTGCGGTCCGCCGCCACGGACCCGAGCCGCGCAAGGAGCCCCGGGATGTCCTACGACCCGCCGCACCCGTCGTATCCGAGCCACCCGACCTACCCGAACCACCCGACCTACCCCTGGCAGCCGCCGACGCCCGCGGAGCCGATCCGCCCCGTCCGCCGGCCGCCCCGCGAACCCCTCGGCCACCACAGCGACCTGCGTGTGCTGCGCACCGCCTACCGCTGGCAGCGGCGCACCGCCACGCTCACCGCGCTGGGCTACTTCACGCTGTTCCTCGTCCTGTCCGCGTGCGCCCCCGGCTTCATGACGAGCACGATCGCCGACGGCGTCCCCGCCGGCCTGCTGCTCGCCCTCCTCCAGCTCCCCGTCACCTGGTGCGCGATCGCCCTGTACGAGCACACCGCGCGCCGGCGCGTCGATCCGCTCGCCGACCGTATCCGCAGACAGACCGAGCTGGACGCGCGGCGAGGAGCGGCCCGATGACCACCGCCGCCCCGTCCCGCCCCGCCTTCACCGGCTTCAGCGACTCCGCCCAGGCCATGTCCCTGGTCGCCTTCTCCACCGTCGCCACGGTGACCCTGCTGCTGTGCGTGATGACCGTCCCCGACCGGGACGACCTGGACGAGTTCTACACCGGCTACGGCTCCCTGTCCCCGCTGCGCAACGGCCTCGCCATCGCCGGCGACTACATCTCCGCCGCCACCGTCCTCGGCACCGGCGGGGTGATCGCCCTGTGCGGCTACGACGGAGTGGTCCTCGCCCTCAGCACGGCGCTGTCACTGATGCTGCTGATGTTCCTGCTGGCCGAACCGCTGCGCAACGCGGGCCGGTTCACCATGGGCGACGCGCTCGCCCGCCGGCTGCCGGGCCGCCGCGTCCGCGTCACGGTCTGCGCGGTGACCATCGCCGCGCTGCTGCCGCTGATGCTGGTCCAACTGGCCGGGACCGGACAGCTGATGGCCTTCATCCTCGGCTTCACCAACGAGTCCCTGAAGACCGGCTGCGTCGTGGGACTCGGCGCGCTCATGATCGCCTACGCGGCGATCGGCGGCATGAAGGGCACCGCGCTCATCCAGATACTGAAGATCGTGATGCTGCTCGGTTCCGGCGCCGCGGTCGCCGCCCTGGTCATGCACCGCTTCGGCTGGGACCCGGGCGCCCTGTTCACCGCCGCGGCACGGCAGAGCGGCACCGGGCCCGCCTTCCTCCGCTCCGGACTGGAGTTCGGCACCACCCCCAGGGCCCGCGTCGACATGATCGCCTCCGAGCTGACCGTCGTCCTCGGCGGCGCCTGCCTGCCGCACATCACCATGCGCATGTACACCGCCTCCAGCGCCCGCCAGGTGCGCCGCTCGATGTCCTGGGCCGTCTCGCTCGTCGCCCTGTTCGTCCTGGTCATCACCGTGGTGGGGTTCGGCGCCACGGCCCTGGTCGGGCGTACGGCGATCGCCTCGGCCGACCCGCAGGGCAACACGGCGTACCTGCTGGGTTCGCGCGCGGTGTTCGGCACCGGCGTGTCGACGGCGGAGACCTTCCTGTTCACCCTGGTCACCACCGCGATCTTCCTGACCCTGCTCGCCTCGGTGGCCGGGATGATCCTGGCGTGCGCCAACTCCCTCGCGCACGACGTGTTCGCGGCCCGGGACGAGCAGCTGCCGGCCCGCCGCGAGATGACCCTGGCCCGCCTCTCGGCGCTCGCCACGGGAGTGCCGACGATCCTGCTGGCCGTCCTGGTCCAGCACCACAGCCTGCAGCCCCTGGTGACGCTCTCCTTCTGCCTGGGCGCGTCCGCCCTCGCACCCGCCCTGGTCTACGGCCTCTTCTGGCGCCGCTACACCCGCGGCGGACTGATGGGCACGCTGATCGGGGGCTCGCTGACCGTGCTGCTGCTCATGCCGGGCACGAACCTCGTCTCCGGGTCACCCGTGTCGGCCTTTCCGGACGCCGACTTCAACTGGTTCCCGTTCACCACCACCGGCATCGTCTCCATCCCGGCCGGCTTCCTCTTCGGCTGGCTGGGCACGGTGCTGTCGGACCGTGCGACGGCGGAGCGGCAGCGGCACCGGTACGAGGCGGTGGAGGCACGGATCCTGGCGGGCGCGGTCCGCGAGGAGAGCTGACGGGGCGTCGCCCGGGACCGGCCGCTACTCCATGGACACGTGGCCGGTCAGCGAGATGAGACTGTCGCGTACGGAGTCCATGTGCGCCTGGACGCCGTCCCAGGCCTCGCCGTGCTCCCGCAGCACCCGTTCCGTCTCCCGGGCGACACGCTCCGCGTGCTCGCGCGCCTCGGCGAGGATGCCCGTGGCCCGCGCGTGCGCCTCCTCCTCGGAACGGCGCGCGAACTCCCCGGCCTCCTCGAACACCCGCTCGGCGTCGGACAGCGCGGCCTCGGCCCGGTGCAGCCGGTCGGCACCCCGGGCATCCTGCGCCTCCGCCTGTTCGGCCTCCTCGCGCTCGACCTCGGCCCAGCGCGCGGCGTGCTCCCGGGACTGCTCGGTCAGCATGCCGGTGGCGCGCCGGCGCACCTCACGCATCGCGGCCAGCTCCGCCCCGCGCTCCGCCTTCAGTTCGGACCGGGCGCCGATGCGGAGGTCGTCGGCCTCGGCCTGCGCGGCCAGGAGCAGCCGGCGGGCGCGTTCGTCGGCGTCCGCGCGGAACGCGTCCGCCGCCTCCTGCGCCTCCCGGCGCACCCGCCCGGCGTCCGCCTCGGCCCGCGCGATCCGTTCGAGCGCTTCACGCCGTGCGCGCTCCCGCAGCTCCGCCGCCTCCTCCAGCACGGCCTGGAACAACCGCCGGGCGCCGTCCCCGAGCGTCTCGTACGTCTGCGGCGCCAACTGGGCGACGGCCTCGCGCGAGCGCACGGCATCCGCCTCCATCTCCCTGGCGAGCACGGTCAGCCGGGCCGCGCGCTCCCAGGCGGCGTCCCGGTTCTCCGACAGCGCCTCCATGAACGCGTCGACCTGGTCGGGGCGGTAGCCGCGCCCGCGGACGGTCACGAAGCCGTGCGGCGGCATCGATGCGCTGCTCACCCTGGGAACCCCTCTCCGCCGGACTACACGACAAGATGATTTCGCGCACATCATGATGTATCCGGCGTAAGTGTCCATAACGCGACACTCCGCAGTCACGTGACGGTAGAAACGCTGCACTTCGCAAGAAGCATGACGGATACGGTCATCTGGAGCACACCCTCCTCAAGGGTGACAGTGGTGCTCCGGACCGCGCGTCGGCCCGGCGGCGGACGGGAAACCGCCGCGGGAAACCACGCACACACACGTCGGGCCCTTCACGCGCGCGCGTGAAGGGCCCGAGGACTCACATCCGTCCGGCGGACGGAGGCTCCGCTACAGCAATCCGTCCCACATCTGCTCCAGCAGCACCGACCACCAGCTCTCCGGCGAACCGAGCGCCGCCGGGTCGAGGGCGGCCAGCTGCGCCTGGAAATCGACGGTCCAGCGGCCCGCCTGCTCCTGGTTCAGCCCGAACCGCAGACGCCACATCCGGCCCAGCAACGCCAGGCACCGCGCGAACTCCGGCAGCCCGGTGTTCACGAACTGCGGCGGCACCGGCGCACCACCCGGGCCCGCCTCCACCGGCACGGCCACGATGTTCGCCGTCCCGTACTGCACACAGAGCGCCTTGCCGAAGTCGGTGCCCATGACGAGGTACGAACCCGCGTCCGCCGCCGGCTGCACCCCGCGCTCCGCCGCCAGCTCCGCCAGCGTCGGCACCGGGCGGCCCGGCTGCGCCTGCGCCCAGAAGAACGGGCCCATGTCCAGCGGCAGACCGGCGACGACCAGCGTGTGCGCCACGACCGGCGGCACCCCCTGCCGGGACACCGCCTGCTGCTCGAACCGGAAGATCCCCGGCCCGAACGCCGCCGCCAGCTCCTGCGCGACGGCCTCCGGCGGCACCGGCGGCACGGCCTGCACCGGCGGCAGCGGCGCCCGCACCGGCGCCGGCCGCGCGGGACCGTCCGCCACCTGGTGCAGCTCACCCTGATGGGCCAGCAACTGCTGCATGCCCTGCTGCCGGCTCGCATGGTCCGTGCCGTACGGCGCGATGCTCGTGATCCGCGCCTGCGGCCACTGCTCCCGGATCATCCGCGCGCAGTAGGCGCCCGGCAGCACGCACGACTCCAGCTCCGTGTGCAGCTCCAGCACCTGGTCCGGCGGCACGTTCATGGCCCGCAGCTCGTGGAAGATCTGCCACTCCGGGTGCGGCGTACCCGGCGCCGAACGCCGGATCAGCTGCTGCTCGGACCCGTCCTGCGCGCGGTAGCGCAGCACGGCCTGGTAGCCGGGGCCGACCGTCGGCTGCCCCTGCTGCGGATACCCGTACGCCGGAGCCTGCCCCGGCACGGGGCCGCCCGGCGGCGGCATCGCACCCGGCGGCATCGGCGCCGGAACGCCCGGGGGCATGCCGGGGGCTCCCTGCATACCGGGGGCACCGGGGGCCGGCGGCGGAGGCGCGCCCGGACCGCCCACCGGAGGCGCGGACAGGACGGTCTCGGCGTGGTGCACGGCACCGCGAGCACCACCGGGTCCCGCCGGGGCACCGGGCGCGCCGGGGACACCAGGGGCGTGCGGCGGCTGCGGGGCACCGGGAACGTTCGGCGGCTGCGGGACGCCGGGGGCGGCCGGAGCGTTCGACGCACCCGGGGCCCCCGGCACGCCGGGGGCGTTCGGCGGGTGGGGCGCGCCCGGTACCGGCGGCATGCCGGGTGCCCCTGGCATGCCGGGGGCACCCGGAGCACCCGGCGGGTTCGGCATGCCCGGGGCGCCCGGACGCTGCGGCGCACCCCCGCCCAGCTGACTCGGGTCGGCCAGCATCGTGGCCGCGTGATGCACGCCGCCCGGAGGCGTCCCACCCGGAGCACCCGGAGCACCCGGAGGCGCGACAGGGGGGTTGGAGGCGCCCGGAGTGCCCGGCGCGCCCGGCGCCCGCCCCCCGTCCGCACCTCCCGGACCGGCCTGCCCTCCCGGACCGGCCAGCCCCTCAGGACCCTCCGGCCCGAGCGCCGACACGAGCTGCGTCGGCACGTATCCCCCCGCGGGCGCACCCGGCGCGGGCGGCGGTGTCGCGCTCCCCCCGGACGCACCCGGCACGCCCGGCATGCCCGGGACGCCCGGCACTCCCGGCGGCGGAGGCGGCGCGCCCACTCCGCCGCGCGCCTTCCTCGGCGGCGGCGCCGCCTTGCTCGTCGCGGCATCCGCGATGTCCCCCGCATGGGGAGCGAGCGGCCGCGCGGGCGCACCCGGCGCCGACGGCGGCTGCGGCGCGTCCGGCGCACCGCCCGGCGCCTGCGGATAGCCGTACCCCGGCGCACCCTGCGGGGCACCGGACCCCTGCGGATAGCCGTACGGCTGAGCGCCCGGCGGCGGAGGCGGGGGTGTACTGCCCGGCGGCACCCCCGGCATACCGGGAGCCATGGGGGGCGCGGGCGGAGTGTGGGGCGCCGGAGAGTGGGGCGCCGGAGAGTGGGTCGGCACGCCCGGCGGAGGCGTGCCCGGGGCCGCCGGTGCCTGCGGATGGCTGTACGCCGGAGTGCCCGGCGGCACAGGCGTGCCGCCCTGGCCGACGCCCGGCGACCCGGAGGAAACGGGCGTACCGGGCACGCCCGGCGTGTGCGCCATGCCAGGCGCGCCGGGCGCACCACCAGAAGCGGGCGCGCCACCCTGCGTTCCCGGTGCGAAGCCCCGCGCACCCGGCACGTCCGACACGCCGAGCGCCGGAGCGACCGCCGTCGGAGGCAGCTGACTGCCACCCGACATCAACGCCGTCGGCGCGTCCGCGGCGACCGCCGGCGGCCGTGGCACCTCGTCGGAGTCGGTCAGCGGCGGCGCGAACACCGTCGCGGGCAGCGGCACGGAGCGGTCGTCCTCACCGGAGTCCGCGTTCGTGTCCGTACCGGCCCAGGGCGTGGCCCCCGCCGGCACGTCCGCCGGAGCGGGCACCCCCGGCGCACCCGCGCCACTCGCGCCGCCCGGCACACCGCCCGCCCCCGCCGCACCGGTCCCGCCGGAGACACCCGAGGCACCGAGACCGGAGGCACCAGAGGCACCCGGCGCAAGGCCCGCTCCCGCCGCACCGGAACCGCCGTGCGTCCCCCCGGCGGCCCCCGCGGGCACCCCGGCCTGCGTCTCGGCCGGCCCGCTCCCACCGGAGCCGGCCGCGCCACCGGAAGCCGGCGACGCCGGCGACGCCGTGTCCTCCGGCCGCCGCTCGCCCAGGCCCAGCTTGTCCGCCGCCTCCTGCAACCACTCCGGAGGAGTCAGCAGGAACGACGTCTGGTTCAGATCCAGACGCGCGGGAGCAGGCGCCGGAACCGCGTCCTGCGGCTCGTCCGCACGGCCGTACTCCTCCTCGTACCGGCGGATCACCTCACCCACCGGCAGCGCCGGCCACAGCGTCGCCTCCCCGCTGTCCCGGGCGATGACGAGCCGCTGACCACCGGCGTCCGAACGCGGACCCTCCGCCCGGTCCTCGCCCCACACCACGAACCCCAGCTCGAACTCCCGCACCCGCACCTCACGGTGCTGGTACGCGGGCACGTCACCGTTGATCCACTCCTCGGCGCGCTCCTGCGCCTGCGCGTAGGTCACCATCGCCTGTAGCTCACTCCCCCACCGGGCCGGAAGAAGCCGAGCCGGAAGACACCGGGACGACACGGGCGAAACCGCCGTCCACCATCAGATTGGCCACCGTCTCCAACTCCGGCGGACTGCCCGCCAGCCGGGACAGGAAGGCGTCGAAGTCGTCACCGCACGGCAGCAGCAGACGCGCCACCCGGTCCGCCGGCGACCACGACGGATCCGCGTCCCGCACATCGTCGTACGCGCAGAACCACACCGAACCGACCCGCTCGCCCTTCACCTTCACCGCGAGCAGCCCGCCCTGCACGAAGCTCACCCCGAGGTAATCCTTCGTCAGGTGGTCGCGCAGACACTTGTTCACATACACCAGGTCATTGACCGCGGCCTCGTCCCGCACCGTGAAGAACGGCTGGTCCAGCAGCAGCCCCAGCTCCGCGTCCAGCGCCGTGCCGACCGGCGCACAGCCGCCCGCCGCCTTCAGGAACGACCGGTAGGCACCGGGCAGCCGGTAGCCGAGTTCCTCCTCGACCCCCTGCACCTGCGCCTCCGTCACCGCCACACCCGACTTCGGCAGCCCGAAGTGCGCCGGCCGCGACTCCTGCAACGGCCGCGTACCACGCTTGGCATGGTCCACCGCCGCCGTCGCCACCCCGCCGTGATGCCGCAGCAACGCCTTCACCTCGACCGGAACCAGCTCCAGCCGCCGCGTACCCGCCGCGTGATGCCACGTCCAGCCGTGCGGCGTCGCCACGTCCGGCACCGTGTCCCACAGCTCGTGCCCCGTCGCCGCCAGCGCCGCGTTCGCCGACACGTAGTCCGTCAGCCGCAGCTCGTCGACCCCGAAACCCTCCGGCGGCTCGGCGATCTCGACCGCCACGCGCGCGTACGGCGAGAAATCCGGGTAACCCCGCTCGTCGACCCGTACCCCTCTCGGGTGACGTGCCGCCCGGACCGGATCCGGAAAGTGCACGACCTGCCCGGCGTACGCCGCGTTCGGCGGCACGGCTTGTCCCCCGGCCTGGCGGCTGGGCGGCGCCCCCAACCCGAGCCGACCTGTCGTCATGGCGGTTGCCCCCTGCGGCGTTCTCTCTGGCCTGAACGGCGGTGTCGATCGCGGATGCCGACAGCCTATGCGGTACGCGAACCCCGGTCACCGGCCCACCGCATCCCCGCGACACGCGCCCTCCGCGCCACGGCGAGCCGAATCCGGACACCCGAAGCGGAACCTTTCCTCACCTCCGTGACCACCCGTCACCCCGCCGTCACCGACTGCCCCGTACCGGGCGTGTCGCAGCGCCCCAGCTTCCGCACAAGCCACGGCATTTGGCACCCTGTGTCCTCCGGGGCGATGCCCGGGGAGGGAAGAGCGATCATGAACACCTTGCAGACCGGAGGTACCGATGTGCGGGCCGGCGACCCTCGCATCGACTGGAGCGGCACCGACACACCCCCCGCCCCCACCCTCCGACAGCGCCGCGACGGCATCCTGCCCACCGTCGCCGCCGCCCTCTCCGTCCGCGGCGCCACCCTCACCGGCACCGCCGCCCGCAGCGACCAGCCCCCGGCCCTGCACCCCCTCGTCCAGGACTTCCTCGACACCCTCACCAGCGCCCAGCGCGACCGCTTCACCGGCCGCTGCGCCGAAACCATCCTCATCTCCCGGCAGATCGCCACCGCCGACGCCGCCCGCAGCAAACGCGCCACCCGCAGACCCATGACCAACAGCGAAGCCCGCAAAGCGCTCAAGCAGGCCAAACTCACTGCCCGCCGTATACGCGAGGACGGCGACCCGCTCCACGGCAGCTTCGCCACGCCCTGCCGCGCCTGCACCGCCCTCAGCGCCCACTTCGGCGTCCGCATCGTCGACCCCACCGCAACCGACGACTGACCACACCCGTCAACCCCGACGACACCGCCGTCACCGGCCCCCGCCCCCTCAGCACCCCCACCGCACCACGCGTCACCGCGGGCCCGTAGTCACACAGGCCCCATCAGCAACATGAGCACCACGAGCACCACGAGCACCGAAGAAGCCCCGCCGACACGACCGGCACGATCGGCACCCCGGGCTGCTCAACCGGCACACCCGGCACCACCGGCACCACCCCGCGAGCACCCGCACGCGCACGACGAACGAAGGGCAGATGCACGCCGACCGCACCTCCACCACCCGCTTCCCCGTCCCCGTCGACGCCGCCCTGCGCGCCGCCGGCTGGCAACCCGGACGCTGGGACATAAAACAAGCCGAAATCTGGGCCGACACCCTGCGCGAACACGCCTCACCCGCCGGACACCGGCACACCGTGTTCCCCGCCGCCGTCGAAGCCTGGGCCGAATTCGGCGGCCTCCGCATCGCCCCCGGCGGCCCCGGCCGCCAGATCGCCCCGGCCACCCTCGACCTCGACCCCCTGCACGGCCTCCACCTCGCCCGCACCCTCGGCGACCTCGGCCGCGCCCTCAGCACGGAACTCTGCCCCCTCGGCGAGGAAACCGACACCGCCGCCCTCCTCGCCATCGACGCCGAAGGCCGCGTCTACACCATCGACCACACCGGCGACTGGTACGTCGGCCCCGACATCGACCACGCCCTGGCCACCCTCGTCACCGGCATCCCCCCGGTACGACTCACCGCCGGCTGACCACCCGCCGGCGCACGGGCCCCCCGCACCACCGGCGCACGACCCCTGCACCGCCACCACACGGTCGCCCCCGCACCGCCGGATCCACTGCCTGCACCGCCGGGATCACCGCCTAAACCGCCGGGATCACCGCCGACACCCGGAACCCGCCCGCGTCCGTCGGACCCGACACGAACACACCCCCCAGCGCCACGACCCGCTCCCGCATCCCCACCAGGCCGTTCCCACCCGACGGCAACCCCGCCGCCGACGCCGACGCGAGCTCCGGCGGCGGCTCGTTCTCCACCTGCATCGCGATCTCCGACACCCGATGCGCCAGCCGCACATGCGTCTTCGCGCCCCCCGCGTGCTTGTGGACGTTCGTCAACGCCTCCTGCACCACCCGGTACGCCGTCTGCTCGATCTCCGCCGCATACGACCGCGCCTCCCCCTGGACCGACAGATCCACCACCATGCCCGCCGCGGCCGACTGCCCGATCAGCTCGTCCAGCTCCGACAGACACGGCCCGTCCGCCGCACCCGCCTCGACCGCCGCCCGCGACGCCGCCTCCGCGGCCGCCTCCCCGACCGCCGCCAACGGCACCGCCGCGACCTCACGCCCCGCGTCCGCCCCGGACCGCAGCACCCCGAGCATCTCCCGCAGCTCGGTCAACGCCTGCCGGCCCATGTCCCCCACGAGCGCGGCGTTCCTCACCGCCTTCTCCGGATCCTTCCGCGCCACCGCCTGCAACGCCGCCGCATGCACCACCATCAGACTCACCCGGTGCGCGACCACGTCATGCATCTCCCGCGCGATCCGCGTCCGCTCCTCGTTACGCGCCCACTCGGCCCGCTCCTCCGCCCGCTCCGCGAGCAACTGAAGCTCCCGCTCCAATGAATCCGCCCGCTCCCGCAGACTCTCCATCAACCGCCGCCGCGCCCCCACGTACAACCCCAGCAGCACCGGCGGAGCCGTCAGCCCCAGCGCCGTCGTGACCGCCGCGAACGGCACGAACCAGTCACCCAGCGTCAGATCCCCGCGCGCCATGTCCTGCCGCACCCGCACGAACGTCACGATCGCCGTACCCAGCAGCGACATCCCCGCCAGCGACCCGATGACCCGCCGCGGCAGCTCGCACGCGGCCAGGGTGTACAGACCCACGACCCCCATCAGGAAGCCCATCTCCGCGGGCGTGATCGCGATCGACACCAGCACCACGGCGACCGGCCACTTCCGGCGCACCAGCAGCACCGAACCGGCGATCAGCCCGAACACGACCCCCACGGCCACCGGGACCCCCGCGTCCCGCGCGAACGGAATCCCCTCTGCCGCGCACTCCACGGCGGACACCAGCGCGAGAGCCCCGTCGAGCACCGCACTGCGCCACCTCTCCCACCACCAGGGGCCGGTCAGGGCCCTGGCGTGCTCTTCCCCCGTCGTGGTCATGGCTCCAGCCTACGGGCGAGGGGTACGCCTTTTCCGGTGACTTTCGCCTGCCACCACCCGCCACGCCCCGTAACCGAACGGCCCCGAAACCACCCCGTATCCCTCGAACTGGTGAACCCGCCTCGTTCACTCCCGGAATTCGACATTCCGGCCGGACGGTATGCGCATGGCACATTCCCACGGCAAACACGCCGACTTCGAGACCCTCCGCGAACAGGCGATCGCCCTGCGCCGGGCCGGCCACAGCCTCCGGCAGATCCGGGACGAACTGAAGATCTTCAACAACGACGTCCTCAACCGACTGGTCAAGGGCGAGCCCCCACCGGAGTGGACCAAGCGCCCGAGGGCCAGGGACGACCTGCGCGAGAAGGCACGGGAGCTGCGGTTACAGGGCTGGACGTACGACCGGATCGAGGCGGAGCTCGGCTGCTCGCGGAGTTCCGTATCGCTGTGGGTGCGGGATCTGCCGCGGCCCACGCCCCGCTACACCCCCGAGGAGCAAAGGGCACTCATGCGGGAGGGCCTGGCGGCACGCCGCGCCGCCGAGCGGGAGAAACGCGAGGGGATGAAGGTGGCCGCCCTGCGCGAGGTCGGAGAACTCACGGATCGCGAGCTGTTCATGGCCGGAGTCGCGCTCTACTGGGCGGAAGGCGCGAAGAGCAAGCCGTACGACCGCCGCGAACGCGCGGTCTTCGTCAACAGCGACCCGGGCGTGATCCGGACCTACTTGGCATGGCTGGACCTGCTCGGTGTGGACCGCGCACGTCTGGCCTTCCGCGTGCTGATCCACGAATCGGCGGACGTAGAGGCGGCCCATCGTCACTGGGCGGACATCGCCGAAGTGGACGCGGCCGTTTTCGCCAAGCCGACCCTGAAGCGGCACAACCCCAAGACGGTCCGCAAGAACACCGGTGATGACTACCACGGTTGCCTCGTCATCGCCGTAGCCAGGAGCGCTCACTTGTACAACCGCATCGAGGGCTGGTGGAAGGGAATCGTGGCCCAGGCTCAGGCACGTCTCGGGTAAGGTCTGAAGCGCTGTCCCCCGTGGTGTAACTGGCAGCACACTGGTTTTTGGTACCAGCAGGACAAGGTTCGAATCCTTGCGGGGGAGCCCCAGCGCACGAGATTCAAGTTCGGGTCCTGACCGGTAACACCACCGTCAGGACCCGCTCTCATGTCCGCCCCGAGGCCCCCCGGTATCCTGCGGCTGTCACCCCCACCCATCCAGAGCCGAAGGGCAACCCCGTGAGCGCCATCCGCCCGGCCGCCGTCGTCGTTCTCGCAGCGGGTGAGGGCACCCGTATGAAGTCGGCCACACCCAAGGTCCTGCACGACATCTGCGGCCGTTCCCTGGTCGGCCATGTGCTGGCCGCCGCCCGTGAGTTGAACCCCGCGAACCTGGTCGTCGTCGTGGGCCACGCCCGCGAGCAGGTCTCCGCGCACCTGACCGAGATCGACCCCGGCGTCCGGACGGCCGTACAGGCGGAGCAGAACGGCACGGGGCACGCCGTGCGCATGGGTCTGGAGGAGCTGGGCGGTGCCGTGTCCGGGACCGTGGTCGTGGTCTGCGGGGACACCCCGTTGCTCACCGCCGAGACGTTGCGGCGGCTGGCCGGGACCCATCACTCGGACGGGAACGCCGTGACGGTGCTGACGGCCGAGGTGCCGGACGCGACCGGGTACGGCCGGATCGTGCGGGACGAGGCGACGGGTGCCGTCACCGCGATCGTGGAGCACAAGGACGCGTCCGCCGCCCAGCGGTCGATCCGGGAGATCAACAGCGGGGTGTTCGCGTTCGACGGGCAGCTGCTGTCGGACGCGCTGAAGAAGGTGCGGACGGACAACAGCCAGGGCGAGGAGTACCTCACGGACGTGCTCGGGATCCTGCGGGAGGCCGGGCACCGGGTGGGGGCCTCGGTGGCCGGTGATCACCGGGAGATCGCCGGGATCAACAACCGGGTGCAGCTGGCCGAGGCGCGGCGCATTCTGAACGACCGGCTGCTGACGCGGGCGATGCTGGACGGTGTGACCGTCGTGGACCCGGCGTCGACGTGGGTGGACGTGACCGTGACGTTCGAGCGGGACGTCGTCGTGCACCCGAACACGATGCTGACCGGGTCGACGCAGCTCGGCGAGGGTGCCGAGGTGGGTCCGAACAGCCGGCTGAAGGACACGCGCGTGGGTGCGGGGGCGCGGGTGGACAACACCGTGTCCGACGGTGCCGTGGTGGGTCCGGGGGCGGGTGTGGGGCCGTTCGCGTACTTGCGTCCGGGGACCCGGCTGGGCGCGAAGGGCAAGATCGGGACGTACGTGGAGACGAAGAACGCCTCCATCGGGGAGGGGACGAAGATTCCTCATCTGTCGTACGTCGGGGACGCGACGATCGGTGAGTACACGAACATCGGCGCCGCGAGCGTGTTCGTGAACTACGACGGTCAGGACAAGCACCACACGACGGTCGGGTCGCATTGCCGGACCGGTTCGGACAACATGTTTGTGGCTCCTGTCACGGTCGGGGACGGTGCCTACACCGCTGCCGGCTCGGTGATCACGAAGGATGTGCCGCCCGGTTCGCTGGCCGTGGCCCGTGGTCAGCAGCGGAATATCGAGGGTTGGGTGGCCCGGAAGCGTCCGGGGAGCGCGGCGGCGAAGGCGGCCGAGACGGCGTCCCGGCAGGGCGAGAGCGAGGACTGACCGGAAACGGGTGCGCCAAACACGGCGTACCGTGATAAGTGCACATCCGCACGCGTGCACCCGCACCCTTACCAGCTGATACGGCCTCTCATGCCCAGCCGAGAGGTCGCCGAGCAGCCGGCTGGCTGAGACAACCTCTGAGGAGACTGTGCTGTGACCGGGATCAAGACGACCGGCGAGAAGAAGATGATGTTCTTCTCCGGCCGCGCCCACCCCGAGCTTGCCGAGGAGGTCGCCCAGCAGCTGGGTGTCGGGGTCGTCCCGACGAAGGCCTTCGACTTCGCGAACGGTGAGATCTACGTCCGTTACCAGGAGTCGGCGCGTGGTGCGGACTGCTTCCTGATCCAGAGCCACACGGCTCCGATCAACAAGTGGATCATGGAGCAGCTGATCATGATCGACGCGCTGAAGCGTGCGTCGGCTCGCTCCATCACGGTGATCGTGCCGTTCTACGGTTACGCGCGGCAGGACAAGAAGCACCGGGGCCGTGAACCGATCTCGGCGCGTCTGATCGCGGATCTGATGAAGACCGCGGGTGCGGACCGGATCCTGACGGTGGATCTGCACACGGACCAGATCCAGGGCTTCTTCGACGGTCCGGTGGACCACCTGTTCGCGTTGCCGCTGCTGGCGGACTACGTGGGTACGAAGGTGGACCGGGAGAAGCTGACGGTCGTGTCGCCGGACGCGGGCCGGGTGCGGGTGGCGGACCGGTGGTGCGACCGGCTCGGTGCGCCGCTGGCGATCGTGCACAAGCGGCGCGACAAGGACGTGGCGAACCAGGTGACCGTCCACGAGGTCGTGGGCGAGGTCAAGGGTCGTGTGTGTGTGCTGGTGGACGACATGATCGACACCGGTGGGACGATCTGTGCCGCGGCGGACGCGCTGTTCGCGCACGGTGCGGAGGACGTCATCGTGACGGCGACGCACGGTGTGCTGTCGGGGCCGGCGGCCGATCGGCTGAAGAACTCCCGGGTGAGCGAGTTCGTGTTCACGAACACGCTGCCGACGCCGGCGGAGCTGGGCCGGGATCTGGACAAGATCACGGTGCTGTCGATCGCGCCGACGATCGCGAGTGCGGTGCGTGAGGTGTTCGAGGACGGGTCCGTGACCAGCCTCTTCGACGAGCAGTGAGGTTTCTTCAGCTCCGCTGAAGATCCTTTTGGTGTGGCCTCCCCGGCCGAGTAGACTCTTACAGTTGCTCGGCGAGGGAGGCCGCGCCTGTTTTCACGGGTCGCGGTGGTCCGTTATCGACGCGCTCTTCGTAGCAGGCCGTTCGTGGCCGGGTGACCACGTCCGTTCCCAGTTCTACGAGGAGTGATCTCCATGTCCGAGGTGAAGCTCGCCGCCGAGTCCCGTACCGAGTTCGGCAAGGGTGCGGCCCGTCGCATCCGCCGTGACAACAAGGTTCCGGTCGTTCTCTACGGTCACGGCACCGACCCGCTGCACCTGACCCTGCCGGGTCACGAGCTGCTGCTGGCGCTGCGTACGCCGAACGTCCTGATCTCCCTGGACATCGACGGCAAGACCAACGAGCTGGCGATCCCGAAGGCCGTGCAGCGTGACCCGCTGAAGGGCTTCCTGGAGCACGTCGACCTGCTGCTGGTCAAGCGTGGCGAGAAGGTCACGGTCGAGATTCCGGTGCACGCCGAGGGCGAGCTGGCCCCGGGTGGCAACCTGCTGGAGCACGTCCTGGTCGCGCTGCCGGTCGAGGCCGAGGCCACGCACATCCCGGAGCAGCTGACCGTCTCCGTGGAGGGCCTGGAGGCCGGTGCCTCGGTCCACGCCAAGGACATCACGCTGCCGAACGGCGTGTCGCTGGCCGTGGACGCCGACGCGGTGGTCCTCCAGGTCCTTCAGGCCCAGGCGGAGGAGACCGCGGGTGAGCAGGCCGAGGGCGAAGAGGCCGCCGAGGCCTGATCCTCGTCTTCGGGGTGTCGGACCCCGTAGTCGTCGTTTCGTCAGCCGCTGTTCCCGTCGGGGGCAGCGGCTGGCGCGTATCAAGGAGACATGGACGTGACCACTGGCGCCAGCGGTCCCTGGCTCGTCGTGGGGCTCGGCAATCCCGGGCCGGAGTACGCCATGAACCGGCACAACGTCGGTTTCATGGTGGCCGACCTGCTCGCGGAGCGGATCGGGGGGAAGTTCAAGCGGGCGGGCAAGGCGCAGGCTCAGGTGCTGGAGGGGCGGATCGGTCCGGTCGGACCGGCGAACCGCCGGGTGATTCTGGCGAAGCCGACGTCGTACATGAACCTGTCGGGTGGTCCGGTGAACGCGCTGAGGGACTTCTACAAGGTTCCGGTGGCGAACATCGTGGCCGTGCACGACGAGCTGGACATCGACTACGGCGTGCTGCGGCTGAAGCTGGGCGGCGGGGACAACGGGCACAACGGCCTGAAGTCGATGACGAAGGCGATGGGGGCGGACTACCACCGGGTGCGGTTCGGGATCGGCCGGCCGCCGGGGCGGATGCAGGTGGCCGATTTCGTGCTGAAGGACTTCTCCTCGGCGGAGCGCAAGGAGCTGGACTACTTCGTGGACCGCGCGGCGGACGCGGTGGAGTGTCTGGTGACCGAGGGGCTGGAGCGGGCGCAGAGCGCGTACAACGCGTGAGGCCGCGTCCGTGAGGGTGCGTGCGCGCGTGCGGGGGCGCGTGGCCGCGCGCCCGCGGGGACCCGTGCGGGTGCGGGTGCGGGAGCGTCGTACAACTCCCGACTTGTCCGCCCAGGTCGCCCGCCGGAGTTGACCTGCCGTAGGGGCATGGCCAATGATCCCGGCCATGCCTGCCACAGCCAGTACCGCTCGTCAGGCGTCCGTGTCCGCGTTGCGGTTCGGGCGGGTCGCGACGATGGGTGCGGTCGCCGTGCTGATCCTGTTCGCCGGGGTGTGGGGTTCCTGGGGGACCGCGCAGCACGTGCTGCTGACCAAGGGGCGCGAGCGCGGCACGGTCCGGGTGACGCGGTGCGCGGAGGAGATGTGCAGCGGCCCGTTCACGCCCGCGTCGGCGGGGGCGCGGGCCCGCGCCCGGGTGGAGATCGAGAAGTCCGTCGCGGTGCGTGCGGGGACGACGTACGACGTCGTCCTGAAGCCGGGGACCGGGGACGCGGTGCGGTCGGGTCCGGCCGGGATCCTGTTCGCCTGGGTGCCGCTGGGCGGGGCGCTGCTGCTGGCCTCCGTGGTGGTGGCGGGCGGGATGCGGCTGGTCCGGCCGGCGTGGGTGCTGGGACTGTGCGGGGCGGGGCTGCTGACGGCGGCGTTCATGGCGTTGCAGTGATCGTGCCCGCGTGCTGGGCGGGAACGGGGGTGCCCCCGGGGTCGTAGGACCTCGGGGGCACCTTTGTGCGGGTGGTGGTGGGGTCAGCCGGTGTTGCGCAGGCCGGCCGCCACGCCGTTGACGGTGAGGAGCAGGGCGCGGGAGAGCAGGGGGTCGGGCTCGTCGCCGGCGGCGGCCGCGTCGCGCTGGCGCTTGAGCAGCGTGACCTGGAGGTAGGAGATCGGGTCCAGGTAGGCGTCGCGGATGGCGAAGGTCTGCTTGAGGACGGGGGTGGCGTCGAGCAGTTCCTTCTCGCCGGTGATCTTCAGGACTTCGGCGACGGTGAGCTCGTGTTCGGCCTTGATGGTGTCGAAGACGTGCTTGAGTTCGTCGGGGACGAGGGTGTCGACGTAGTGCTGGGAGATGCGCAGGTCGGTCTTGGCGAGGGTCATCTCGACGTTGGAGATGAAGTTGCGGAAGAAGTGCCACTGCTGGTGCATCTCGTCGAGCACGGTGTCGAGGCCGGCCTCGCGCAGGGCCTTCAGGCCCGAGCCGACGCCGAACCAGCCGGGGACGATCTGCCGGGACTGGGTCCAGCCGAACACCCAGGGGATGGCGCGCAGGCCGTCGAGCGAGACGCCGGAGCCGGGGCGGCGGGAGGGCCGGGAGCCCAGGTGCAGTTCGGCGAGCTGGTCCACCGGCGTCGACGCGAGGAAGTACGTCGGCAGGTCCGGGTCCTCGACGAAGGCGCGGTAGGCGTCGTGGGCGGCGTCGGAGACGACGTCCATGGCGGCGTCCCAGCGGGCGAGGGCCTCGTCGGACTGGCGGGGGGCGGTGTGCAGGGCGGAGGCCTGGAGGGTGGCCGCGACGGTCAGTTCCAGGTTCTCCCGGGCGAGGGAGGGGATGAGGTACTTGTCGGAGATGACCTCGCCCTGCTCGGTGACCTTGATCTCGCCCTCCAGGGTGCCCCAGGGCTGGGCGAGGATGGCGTCGTGGGAGGGGCCGCCGCCGCGGCCGACGGTGCCGCCGCGGCCGTGGAAGAGGCGCAGGCGGACGCCGTAGCGGTGGGCGACGTCGCGCAGCCGGCGCTGGGCGCGGTGGATCTCCCACTGGCTGGTGGTGATGCCGCCGAACTTGGAGGAGTCGGAGTAGCCGAGCATGACCTCCTGGACGTCGCCGCGCAGCGCGACCAGGCGCCGGTAGGACGGGTCGGAGAGCATGTCCTCCAGGATGGTGTCGGCGGCCTTCAGCTCGTCGGTGGTCTCCAGGAGGGGGACGATGCCGATCTTGGCCCAGCCGGCGTGGAGGTCGATCAGGCCGGCCTCGCGGGCGAGGACGGTGGCGGCGAAGACGTCGTCGGCGCCCTGGCACATGGAGATGATGTAGGACTCGATGACCTCGGGTCCGAAGACGGCCAGGGCCTTCTTCACGGTTTCGAAGACGCCGAGGGTCTTCTGCCCGGCGGCGTCGACGGGCGCGGGGGTGGGGGCGAGCGGGCGGCGGGACCTGAGTTCCTTGGCGAGGAGCTTGGCCCGGTACTCGCGGGGCATGTCGGCGTAACGCCAGGACTCCTCGCCGAGGCGGTCGAAGAGCTGGCCGAGGGCGTGGTGGTGGGCGTCGGCGTGTTCGCGGACGTCCATGGTGGCGAGCTGGAGGCCGAAGGCGGCCAGGGTGCGGATGGTGCGGGCGAGGCGGCCGTCGGCGAACAGGCCGCCGCGGTGTTCGCGCAGGGAGGTCTGGATGATCCGCAGGTCGCTCAGGAGTTCGCCGGTGCCGAGGTAGTCGCGGCCGGCCTCGTGCGGGGTGCCGGTGGCGAGGCGCTGCTTGGTGTTCTCCAGCTTCTGCCGGATGCAGGTGGCCTTGAGCCGGTAGGGCTCCTCGGCGTTGAGGCGCTTGTAGCGGGGGCTGATCTCGGGGAGCAGCTCCAGGTCGGTCGCGAGGGAGTCGAGCAGCTCCTGGGTGGCTCCGGTGTAGCGGATGGAGTTGGAGAGCAGGCCGCGCAGTCCGTCGATCATCTCCAGGGCGTCGTTGATGCCGTGTTCGTGCTGGAGGATGAGGACGTCCCAGGTGACCTGGGGGGTGACGTTGGGGTTGCCGTCGCGGTCGCCGCCGATCCAGGTGCCGAAGGTGAGGGGGCGGGTGTCGTCGGGGAGCTTGACGCCGACCCGTTCCAGCTCCGCCG
This sequence comes from Streptomyces naphthomycinicus, assembly GCF_020400595.1. Lineage (GTDB taxonomy): Bacteria > Actinomycetota > Actinomycetes > Streptomycetales > Streptomycetaceae > Streptomyces > Streptomyces naphthomycinicus. Next base: position 140,330 of record NZ_JAINRE010000004.1, read on the forward strand.
TGAGGTCCTCCAGGACGTCGCCGACCGCGTTGGCGTGCAGCTCGTCGAGGTAGTAGATGGCGTTGCGGGCCTCGTCGGCGGGTTCGGGGCGGGCGACGCGCAGCTCGTCGGTCTGCCAGACGAGGTCGATGTTCTCGGCCAGGCGGATGTCGTGGCGGCGGCGGTCGGAGTCGAGGACGGGGGTGTCCAGGAGCGCGGCGATGCGCCGGAGCTTGTTGAGGACCGACCGGCGTGCGGCCTCGGTGGGGTGTGCGGTGAAGACGGGGCGGACGTTGAGGTGCTGGACGCTCTCCTTCAGGTGCTCGGGGTCGGCGTCCTTGAGGCGGTCGGCCGTGCGGGCGAGCAGGCCGCCTTCGGCCGCGCGGCGGGCGCGCAGCTCTCGGCCGCGGTGCACCTGTTCGGTGACGTTGGCGAGGTGGAAGTAGGTGGAGAAGGCGCGGACCAGCTTGGCCGCGGTCTCCAGTTCGGTGCCTCGCAGCAGCTCGGCGGCGGCTTCGCCGTCCTCGCGGGTGAGGCGGCGGACCTTCTCGACCAGTTCGAGGAGTTCGTGGCCTTCCTGCCGGACGAGGGTCTCGCCCAGGAGGTCACCCAGCCGGCGGATGTCGGCGCGCAGCTCGGGGCTGGTCGTGGTGGTCTGGTCGTCGGCACTGCTCACAGGTGCGGCTCCTTGCAGTGTTGAAGCTCGTCTGGGAGGGAACCCGGCCGGCTGCCGCGCGGCGGGCGCCGCATACGGGCCGGAGCGTCCGGGAAGGAAACTTCAGCGGACCGCGCTGTCCGACCGACTCCAAGGATAGGTGGCCATGGGGACGCGCAGGGTCTGGGGCTCTTGCCGCCGTGTGACACGCTGCCATACTTACGACGCCGTAGGTTACGGAACCGTAGGGAAGTACCGTCGAGTCCCGCCCGGTCCCGGTGGCCCGGCATCCGTCTCGACCCCCCTCGAACCCTCGGCCCTAGACCCCACAGGGGACGCGCATGACCTCAAGTTCCGATGTGATCGACGAAGCCCATAAGGCCACCGACACAGTTCTCCCCTCCGCCACGCTGGGCGGCGAGCAGAAGCGCTCGATCGAGCAGATCACGCTGCTGCTCTTCATCGCGGTGCCGTTCCTGGCACTGGTGGCGGCGGTGCCGCTGGCCTGGGGCTGGGGGGTGAGCTGGCTCGATCTGGGCCTGCTGGTGTTCTTCTACTTCCTGGGATGCCACGGCATCACGATCGGTTTCCACCGGTACTTCACCCACGGTTCGTTCAAGGCCAAGCGGCCGCTGCGGATCGCGCTGGCGATCATGGGTTCGCTGGCGGTCGAGGGTCCTCTGGTGCGCTGGGTGGCCGATCACCGCAAGCATCACCGGTTCTCCGACGCGGAGGGCGATCCGCATTCTCCGTGGCGGTTCGGCGAGACGGTTCCGGCGTTGATGAAGGGCCTGTGGTGGGCGCACATCGGCTGGATGTTCGACGAGGAGCAGACTCCGCAGGAGAAGTACGCCCCGGATCTGATCAAGGATCCGGCGATCCGGGCGATCTCCCGGCAGTTCGTCCTCTGGACGGTTCTGTCGCTGGCGCTGCCGCCCCTGATCGGGGGTCTGGTGACGATGTCCTGGTGGGGCGCGTTCACCGCGTTCTTCTGGGGTTCACTCGTCCGAGTGGCGTTGCTGCACCATGTGACGTGGTCGATCAATTCGATCTGTCACGCGGTGGGCAAGCGGCCGTTCAAGTCGCGGGACCGCTCGGGCAACGTGTGGTGGCTGGCGGTGCTGTCCTGCGGTGAGTCGTGGCACAACCTGCACCATGCCGACCCGACGTCGGCGCGGCACGGTGTGATGCGCGGCCAGGTCGACTCCTCCGCGCGGTTCATCCGCTGGTTCGAGCTGCTCGGCTGGGCGTACGACGTGCGCTGGCCGTCACGCTCGCGTATCGATTCGCGCCGTGACACCGGGGAAGGCGGCTCCCGGCGCCGGGGGGAGACGGCCGAGGCGGCATGATTGACGCCGTGGCGACCGACTCCAGCAGCACTTCAGGCAACGACAAGCAGCGGCGGACCCGCCGGACCCGGATGACCGGTGCCGAGCGCCGCCAGCAGTTGCTGGAGATCGGTCGCACCCTTTTCGCGGCCAAGGGCTTCGAGGGCACGTCGGTGGAGGAGATCGCGGCGAAGGCCGGGGTGTCCAAGCCGGTGGTGTACGAGCACTTCGGCGGCAAGGAGGGGCTGTACGCGGTGGTGGTCGACCGTGAGATGCGGCGGCTGCTGGACATGGTGACGGGTTCACTGACCGCCGGCCACCCCCGCGAGTTGTGCGAGCAGGCCGCGTTCGCGTTGCTCGACTACATCGAGGAGTACACGGACGGCTTCCGGATCCTGGTGCGGGACTCGCCCATCCCGCAGTCCACGGGGTCCTTCGCGTCGCTGATCTCGGACATCGCGACCCAGGTGGAGGACATCCTGGGCCGTGAGTTCAAGTCCCGCGGCTTCGATCCGAAGCTGGCTCCGCTGTATGCCCAGGCCCTGGTCGGCATGGTCGCGCTGACCGGCCAGTGGTGGCTGGACGTGCGCCGCCCGAAGAAGGCGGAGGTGGCGGCCCATCTGGTGAACCTGGCGTGGCACGGCCTGGACGGCCTGGAGCAGAAGCCGCGGCTGATAGGGCACCGGAAGAGCTGAGGATTCCGCGAGAAGGATCCCACCGGCCTCGCCGCTGTGCGCGAGGCCGTCGTCACCCACCCGGGCCTGGGGCCCGGCTCACTCCCGGCCGGAGGGCCCGGCTCACTCCCCCTTCACAGCCACCGCGAACAGCCGCCGGAACGGCAGGACCGTGCCGTACGGGGCGCCCGGGTAGGCCGTGCGCAGCAGGTCCCGGTACTCGGTGAGGAAGGTGTCGCGAGCCTCGGGGTCGTCGGCGAGCGCGGTCAGGGCGGGGCGCAGGCCGGTGCCCTTCACCCAGTCGAGCACGGGATCCTCGCCTGTCAGGACGTGGAAGTACGTCGTCTGCCACACGTCGGCCGTGCAGCCGAGGCGGGTGAGGCGGTCCAGGTAGGCGCCGGGGGTGTGCACGGAGTCGGTGCGGCGCAGGACGTCGCCGAGGCGGTCCCGCCAGCGGGGGCCGGCGGCGAGCTCGCGCATCAGGGCGTGCAGCGGGGCGTCGATGTTGTCGGGGACCTGGAAGGCGAAGGTGCCGCCGGGCTCCAGGGCGGCGATCCAGTCGCCGAACCGGTCGGCGTGGTCCGGCACCCATTGGAGGGTGGCGTTGGAGACGATGAGGTCGTACGGCTCCGCGGGTGTCCAGGTCCGGGCGTCGGCGGGGGCGAAGTCCAGGCGGCCGCCGCCCGGCGTGGGGCCCTCGTGGTCGACGTGGGCCTTGTCGAGCATCTCGGGCGAGTTGTCGTAGCCGGTGATGTGGGCGGTGGGCCAGCGGTCGGCGAGCAGGGCGGTGACGTTGCCGGGGCCGCAGCCGAGGTCGGCGATGCGGGGGCGGTCGCCGGGCAGGTCCGGGACGCGGGCGAGCAGGTCGGCGAAGGGCCGGGCGCGGTGTCCGGCGTGGCGGAGGTACTGAGCAGGGTCCCAGGTGGACTTCGTCATGCCGGTCACCCTCCACCCCGAGTCTCTTGATGTCAAGAGACTCGACATCAAGAGACTTCATGTCGACACAACCACTACACTGATCTCCATGGAGGACGAGGTCGATCGGCTGGTCGCAGCGTGGCGCCGGGAGCGTCCGGACCTCGACGTGGAGCCGCTGGAAGTACTGAGCCGGGTGAGCCGTCTCGCCCGGCATCTGGACCGCGCCCGCCGGCTCGCCTTTGCCGAGCACCAGCTGGAGCCCTGGGAGTTCGACGTGCTGACCGCGCTCAGGCGCGCGGGATCGCCGTACCAGCTCTCCCCCGGCCAGCTGCTGACCCAGACCCTGGTCACCTCGGGCACGATGACCAACCGCATCGACCGGCTGGCGAAGAAGGGCCTGGTGGAGCGGCTGCCCGACCCCAGTGACCGGCGGGGCGTGCTGGTCCGGCTCACCGACGAGGGGCAGGACCGCGCGGACCAGGCGCTGTCGGGCCTGCTGGACCAGGAGCGGGCGATCCTCGCCGAGCTGTCCCGCGCCCAGCGCGGGGAGCTGGCCGGGCTGCTACGCCAGCTGACCGCCCCGTTCGACAACATCCCCGGTTAGGTCCGCCGGACCCACCCCGGCCCGCCGGGCCAGCGCGACGGCGGCCAGCGTGGAGTGCACGCCCAGCTTGCCGAGGACGTTCTGCATATGGGTGCGGACGGTGTGCGGGGAGAGGAACAGCCGCTCGGCGACGGCCTTGCGGCCGAGCCCGGCGACCATGCAGCGCAGCACCTCCCGCTCCCGCGGGGTGAGGGACTCCACCAGCCGTTCGCTCTCGCTGCGGTGGCGCCGGGCGGCCGTCAGTTCCTTCAGCACCCCGGTGAGCAGCGCGGGCGGCAGATGCGTCTCGTCGCGCAGCACGCCCCGTATCACCGTCAGCAGCCGCGACAGCGAGCAGTCCTTGGCGACCCAGCCGGAGGCGCCGGCCTGGAGGGCGAGGGCCGCGCGGCGCGGGTCGTCCTTCTCGGCGAGGACGACGATCCGTACGGCGGGCTGGGCGGTGCGGACCCCGGCGACGAGGGAGATCCCGTCGACCAGGCCCTCCTCGTTGCCCTCCCGCACCGGCACGGCCGGGCGGGTGCCGGGCAGCTGGCCGCCCAGGTCGGCGTCGACCAGGAGGACGTCGTAGCGGCGGCCCTCGCCGGCCGCCCGCTCCAGGCAGCGCAGCGCGGCCGGGCCGCTGCCGGCGGCGAAGACGTCGACGTCGGGCTCGGCGGCCAGCGCGGCGGCGAGCGACTCGGCGAAGATGCGGTGGTCGTCGACGACCAGGACTCGGATGCGCACCACGAAACCCCCTTCCCCAGGCTCCGCGTGGAGCAGGGGATACCCAAGGTCCGGAAAGCTCCGGAATAAGCCGGTCCGGAAATTCCCGGAAAAGGTCCGGAGAACGACGACCCGCGCGGACACGACACCCGCGGACAAGGACGCGTACCGCACGGCCGCCGCCGTTGCGGAGACTGCTACCCCCACCGCGGGTGTCGTACCCGCCTGTCTCGCCCCCTGAGCGGCACCGGCCCCCACCGGTGCTGTTCCACAGAGTACGGATGAGAGCACGCAGCGGAAGGAGATTTGCAGAACTGGCCGTACGACGTGTTTATGGTGTGCCGCATGTTTCGTATTGAGGCGGAAGTCGACAAAGGCCGACGTGATCTGCTCCACTCACGGCTGCGGGACACCAACACCCCGACCGTCCGCCGGGGATCGCGGAGCACACGCTGACGAAGCGGCTGGGCTGACGCCCGCGGGAATCACCGCCGGCCCCGCACGGGTGTGCGGGGCCGGCGAGGCGGGCGCCGGCTCAGACCAGCCGCCGGGCCCCCGCCGCCGGCACCGCCTCGAAGACGCGGGGAGGCGTGAAGTCCGCCGCGGCGAAAGCCTCCTCGATCGCCTTGGTGAGCGTGTCGACGTCCGTCGCCTCCGTCAGGACGATCGCCGAGCCGCCGAAGCCGCCGCCGGTCATGCGGGCGCCGAGGGCACCGGCGGCCAGGGCGGTGTCGACGACCAGGTCCAGCTCCGGGCAGGAGATGCGGAAGTCGTCGCGCAGGGAGGCGTGGCCCTCGGTGAGGACGGGGCCGATCGCACGGGTCTCGCCGGAGCGCAGGAGGCCGACGACGCGCTCCACCCGGTGGTCCTCGGTGACGACGTGGCGGACCAGGCGGACGACCTCCTCCTCGTCGCCCAGACGGGCGAGCGCCGCGTCCAGTCCGGCGTAGGGGACGTCCCGCAGGGCGTCGACGCCGAGCAGGGCCGCGCCCTTCTCGCAGCCGGCCCGGCGCTTGCCGTACTCGCCGCCGCTGTGGGCGTGCTTGACCCGGGTGTCCACGACGAGCAGCCGCAGCCCCTCGGCCGCGAGGTCGAAGGGGATCTGGTGCTGGGACAGGTCACGGGTGTCCAGGAAGAGGGCGTGGCCCTGCCGGCAGCAGGCGGACGCCGTCTGGTCCATGATCCCGGTGGGGGCGCCGACGTAGACGTTCTCGGCGCGCTGGCACAGCCGGGCCAGCTTCCAGCCCGGCAGGCCCAGTGCGTACAGGTCGTTCAGCGCCAGGGCGATCACGACCTCCAGGGCGGCGGAGGAGGACAGGCCCGCGCCCGTGGGGACCGTGGAGGAGAGGTGGACGTCGGCGCCGGTGATCGCGTGACCCGCCTCGCGCAGCGCCCAGACCACGCCCGCGGGGTACGCCGTCCAGCTCTCGTCGCTTCCGGGGGCGAGGGCGTCCAGCGGCAGCTCCGCGATCCCGGCGAGGCCGCCCTCGATGTCCGCCGAGTGCAGGCGCAGGACGCCGTCGGTGCGGCGGGAGACCGCCGCGGTCGCCTGGTGCGGCAGCGCGAACGGCATGACGAAGCCGTCGTTGTAGTCGGTGTGCTCGCCGATGAGGTTCACCCGGCCCGGCGCCGCCCACACGCCCTCCGGGCGCGCCCCGTACAGCTCGGCGAAGCGCTCCGCGACCTGCTGTGCCCCCGCTGGTGCTCCTTGCTGTGCCCCCACTAGTGCTCCTCTGTGATGCTCTGCGCGAACTCCCACGCGTCCGCGACGATGCCCGCGAGGTCCGCGCGGGTCGGGTTCCAGCCCAGTTTCTCGCGGGCGGTGTCCGCGGAGGCGACCAGGACGGCCGGGTCGCCGCCCCGGCGCGGGGCCACCACCTCGGGGATCGGGTGGCCGGTGACCGCGCGGACGGTCTCGATGACCTGGCGGACGGAGAAGCCGTTGCCGTTGCCGAGGTTGCAGATCAGGTGCTCGCCCGGGGTGGCGGCCGTCAGGGCCAGCAGGTGGGCCTCGGCCAGGTCGGCGACGTGGATGTAGTCGCGGACGCAGGTGCCGTCGGGGGTGGGGTAGTCGTCGCCGTAGACCGAGATCGCGTCGCGGCGGCCCTGGGCGACCTGGAGCACCAGCGGGATCAGGTGCGACTCGGGGTCGTGCCGCTCGCCGGACGTGCCGTAGGCGCCGGCGACGTTGAAGTAGCGCAGCGACACCGCGGCCAGGCCGTGGGCGTTCGCCTCACTGGTGATCATGTGGTCGACGGCGAGCTTGGAGGCGCCGTAGGGGTTGGTCGGCCGGGTGGGGGCGCTCTCCACGATCGGGACCCGCTCCGGCTCGCCGTAGGTGGCCGCGGTGGAGGAGAAGACCAGCTTGCGGACGCCGGCCTCGCGCATCGCGGCGAGCAGGGCCATGCTGCCGGCGACGTTGTTGTCCCAGTACTTCTCGGGCTTCACGACGGACTCGCCGACCTGCGAGGACGCCGCGAAGTGCAGCACGCCGTCGAAGGAGGCGTCGAGCCACTTGCCGGCGTCGCGGATGTCGCCCTCGACGAACGCGGCACCGGCCGGGACGCCCTCGCGGAAGCCGGTGGAGAGGTTGTCGAGGACGGTGACGTCGTGGCCGGCCTCCAGCAGGTGCTGGGCCACGACGCTGCCGACGTATCCCGCTCCGCCCGTCACCAGGTACTTCATGAACTCGCTACCTCTCGCAGTCGCTGGGCCGCGCGTTCCGGCGGCACGTCGTTGATGAACACGTTCATGCCGGACTCGGAACCCGCGAGAAACTTCAGCTTGCCGGAAGTACGGCGAATGGTGAAAAGCTCAAGGTGGAGCGCGAAGTCGTCGCGCGTCACGCCGTCGAACTCCTCCAGCGCGCCGAACGGGGCCTGGTGCCAGGCCGCGATGTACGGCGTCGCGGGCTCGCCCTCGCCGAAGATCCGGTCGAAGCGCCTCAAGAGTTCCAGATAGACCTGGGGGAATTCTGTGCGCGCCGCCTCGTCCAGCGCGAGCAGATCGGGCACCCGGCGCTTGGGATACAGGTGGACCTCGTACGGCCAGTGCGCCGCGTACGGCACGAAGGCCGCCCAGTGTTCACCCTCAAGGACGACCCGCTCTCCGGCGAGTTCCCGCTCCAGGACCGCGTCGAACAGGTTCTCCCCGCCGGTCGCCTCCCGGTGCGCGGCGAGCGAGCGGAGCATCAGCGCGGTGCGCGGAGTGGTGAAGGGGTAGGCGTAGATCTGTCCGTGCGGGTGACCGAGGGTCACGCCGATCTCGGCACCGCGGTTCTCGAAACAGAACACCTGCTCGACGGAGGGCAGATGGGACAGCTCCGACGTGCGGTCCGTCCACGCGTCCAGCACCAGGCGCGCCTGCCGCGGGTCGAGGTCGGCGAAGGAGGCGTCGTGGTCGGAGGTGAAGCAGACGACCTCGCAGCGGCCGGAGTCGCCGGCCAGGGACGGGAAGCGGTTCTCGAAGACGACGACGTCGTACGAGGAGTCCGGGATCTCGCTGAGCCGGTCGCCGCGCGTGGGGCACAGGGGGCACTCGTCGGCCGGCGGGTGGTAGGTGCGGGCCTGGCGGTGCGAGGCGATGGCGACGGAGTCGCCGAGCAGCGGGTCGCGGCGGATCCCGGACGTGGTGATCGTGGGCTCCAGGGGACGGCGGTCGGCCGCGTCCCGCACGGTGTCGTCCCGGAGGTCGTAGTAGATCAGCTCACGACCGTCGGCCAGCCGGGTCGAGGTCTTCTTCACGCCGGGCTCCTCTACGTCCTCCCGCACCCAATGACTCAACACAATCAAACATAACAGACCACAACCCGACAACACCTAGGATCATCACAATCAAACAAAGAACACCAACAGAAGTGTTCAATTACTGAACATGGAGGCGTAGGTTCCGCTCTGATCAGTTCGCGCGACGAAGCGAGTTCTTCATGCAAACCCCCCCATACGGCACCGTCCCCCTGGCGGCGGAGCTACGGCTCCCCACCAACTGGCTGGACTACACGATCCTGGCGATCTACTTCGTGGTCGTCCTCGGCATCGGCTTCGCCGCCCGCCGTTCCGTCAAGACCAGCCTCGACTTCTTCCTCTCCGGACGCTCGCTGCCCGCCTGGATCACCGGCCTCGCCTTCATCTCGGCGAACCTGGCGGCCACCGAGATCCTGGGCATGGCCGCGAACAGCGCCCAGTACGGCGCCTACACCGTCCACTGGTACTGGATCGGCGCCATCCCCGCCATGGTCTTCCTGGGCCTGGTGATGATGCCCTTCTACTACGGCAGCAAGGTCCGCTCGGTCCCCGAGTTCCTGCTGCTGCGCTTCGACCGGGCCGCCCACCTGCTCAGCTCGATCCTGTTCGCCTTCGCCGCGATCCTGATCGCCGGCGTCAACCTCTACGCCCTCGCGATCGTCGTCGAGGCCCTGCTGGGCTGGCCGCAGTGGGTCGCCATCGTCGTCGCCGGCGCCTTCGTGCTCGCCTACATCACCCTCGGCGGCCTGTCCTCGGCGATCTACAACGAGGTGCTGCAGTTCTTCGTGATCCTCGCCGCGCTCATCCCGATCACCGTGCTCGGTCTGAAGAAGGTCGGCGGCTGGGGCGGCCTGACCGACAAGCTCACCGCGACCCACGGCGCCGACTTCACCACGGCCTGGGGCGGCACCGGGATCGGCCACGCCAACCCGCTGGGCGCCAACTGGCTGACCATCGTCCTCGGCCTCGGCTTCGTGCTCTCCTTCGGCTACTGGACCACCAACTTCGCCGAGGTGCAGCGCGCCCTGTCCGCGAAGAACCTCTCCGCCGGACAGCGCACCCCGCTGATCGCCGCCTACCCGAAGATCTTCATCGTCTTCCTGGTGATGATCCCGGGCCTGGTCGCCGCCGCGCTCGTGCCCAAGATCGGCACGTCCGGCTCCGGTCTGCAGTACAACGACGCCATCCCGTACCTGATGCAGGAACTGCTGCCCAACGGCGTCCTCGGCATCGCCGTCACCGGTCTGCTGGCGGCCTTCATGGCGGGCATGGCGGCCAACGTGTCGTCCTTCAACACCGTGTTCACCAACGACATCTGGGCGAAGTACGTGGTGCGGGACCGCGAGGACGCCTACTACGTGCGGTTCGGCCGCCTGATCACCGCGATCGGCGTCTGCGCCTCCGTCGGCACGGCGTTCCTGGCGTCCTCGTTCTCGAACATCATGAGCTACCTGCAGACGCTGTTCTCGTTCTTCAACGTGCCGATGTTCGTCGTCTTCATCGTCGGCATGTTCTGGAAGCGGGCGTCCGCCAAGTCCGGCTTCTGGGGCCTGCTCGCCGGCACCGTGACCGCGATGGTCAACTACTTCGTCCTCTACAAGAAGGACATCATCTCCATCCCCACCGACCAGGGCGCCAACTTCGTCTCCGCGATCGCGGGCTTCGTCGCCGGCGCGGTCGTGATGGTCGCGGTGTCCCTGTTCACCGAGCCGAAGCCGGAGACGGAGCTGCAGGGCCTCGTCTACGGCACCCGCTCCCCCGGCATGTCCGAGCCGCCCGCCGCGGGCGACGACGCGTGGTACCGCAAGCCGGCCCTGCTGGGCTGGGGCGCGGTCGTCCTGGCCGCCGCCTGCTACATCCCGTTCTCGTTCTGACGCGGGAGGATCGAGGAAACCATGACCGAGCATCCTGAGCAGCCGCGCCGTCCGCTGCACTACACCGAGGACGACGTCCAGCGGGAGGTCTCCGAGCTGGAGTCCAAGTCGGCGACCGCGGCCCGCATCTTCGACCTGCGCCGCATCATCGGCGGCCTGTTCGTGGTCTACGGCGTCATCGTCACGATCACCGGCATCACCGACTCCCAGGCCGCCATCGACAAGGCCGAGGGCGTCAACATCAACCTGTGGACCGGGATCGGCATGCTGCTCCTGGGCATCTTCTTCCTGGCCTGGCTGAAGCTGCGGCCCACTCCGCCGCCGCTCCCCCCGGAGGGACTGACCGAGGAGAAGGGGGCGGAGTAGCACCGGGGCGCGCGCCGTGTCCCGGGCGCGGGCGCGGAGGAGCCGGTCACACCGCTCCCCGCGCCCCGACGGGACGCCTCCCCGGCCCCACTCCGACGGGACGCCTCCCCGGCCCCGCCCCGACGGCGAGCCGGCTACTCCGGGCCGGACTCCCGCAGGGCCCCCGCCCGGTCCAGCAACCCCGTCCGCGCGGCCAGCGCCGCCGCCTCCAGTCTCGAACCGACCCCCAGCTTCATCAGCACCCGCTGGACATGCGTGCGTGCCGTGCTCGGCGCGATCCCCATCCCCGCCGCGATCAGCCGCGTGTCCTCCCCGTCGGCCACCCGCACCAGCACCTCCACCTCCCGCGGTGTCAGCATCTCCAGCAGCCGCTGCGCCTCGTCGTCGGGCTGTGCCGCGGGGTTCAGCAGCTCACCGAACGCCCCCTGCAACAGCTGCGGGGCCACCGCCGCCTCCCCGGTCCGGGCCTTCATGATGGCCCGCTCGACCCCCTCGATCCGCTCGTCGTGCCGCACGTACCCGGACGCTCCGGCGGCGAAGGCCGCCGCGATCCCGCGCGGCGACGGCACGGGCCCCAGCACCAGCACCGCCACCTGCGGCCGCTCCCGCTTGATCTTCACCACCGGGTCGAAGATGCCCGGCTCGGCCGGCACCGCCGTCCCCAGCAGGCACACCTCCGGCGCGCGCGCGATCACCAGATCCGCCGCGCCCGCGGCCGGCGCCGTCGCGGCCACCACCCGGTGCCCGCGCAGCTTGAGCGCGGACGCCAGCGCTTCCGCGAGCAGGCGATGGTCGTCGACGACCATGAGCCGCACTCCCATAGAGAAACCCCCCAGACCCCCCGGCACCCCCGCCCTTCATGCCCCCGGAAGCTACACGCTTGTTCGACGTCGCGCTGCCCCTCTCGATGAGAAGTGCCCCGGATCGATGAAATCCGGGGCACTCCTCGGCAAGTCACCCATTCGGGCGAAGCCGGTGACGGCGGCGGCGGCCGGTCAGCCGGTCGTGCCGAACGCCATCACCAGGTACTCCTTGCCGTACGACGAGGTCGACTTGTGGGCGTACACCGCCGACATGTAGAGACGGCCGTCGGCGAAGAGCAGCTCCGCGAAGTCGGGCAGCAGGCTGGTCTCCCCCTCGTGCACGTTCCGCGTGCCCGGGTTCTCCAGCAGCTTGGTCTCCTTGAACGAACCGCCGTCGATGCTGACGATCTGTCCGCCCTTGTCGTAGGGCGGCGCCTTGTAGGCGAGGAGATCGCCGCCGTCCATGCGCAGCGGGGAGATCGTGTAGCCGTCGCCGGCCTCGGCGCGCTGGCCGGTCGGCTTGCCGGTCTTCAGGTCGAAGGCGACGATCTCGTTCGTCCTGGAGTACTCGCCCGAGCCGTCGTGCTCCTCGGTCATCAGGTACAGCCTGCCGTTGCCGGCCACGACCTGCCTGCACCCCTCGACGCGGGTGATGCCGTTGCAGCGGCCCCCGTAGGTGTCCTCGGGCGCGGAGATGCGGGCGAGCAGCTTGCCGGTCGTGTTGTCGATGGAGAAGTAGTCCGAGACGTTGTCGCCGTCGCCCGCGACCACCAGAGGATCGGTGGAGACGATGGCGGCGCCGTCGAGGCCGTCGGGCATCTTGTACTCGGAGATCACCTTCCCGCTCTTGGGGTCGATGGTCTGGATGTGCAGCTGCTGGTCGTCGTACGTGCCGCAGGTGCGCACCGCGACCAGCCGGCTGCCGCCGCCGTACCCCTCGTCGTGGCAGGTGTCGCCCGGCTTGGGCTGCCACAGCGCCTTGCCGGAGCCGATGTCGAACGCGGCGCCGCCGTCGCTGCTGCCGATGGCGACGGTGCTCTGGCTGACCGTCACATTGTCGAGGTTGACCGGGTAGTCACCGGACTTGACCGACTGCGTCCACAGCTTCTTGCCGGTGGCGAGGTCGATCGCCGCGACCTGGGTGCAGCCCGCGAAGGAGCCCTTCGCCGGCTTCTTCGGCTGGAAGGCGATCGCCGTCCGGCCGCCCTCGCCGACATGGCTGCTCGCCGCGCAGATCGGTCCGGGCAGCTTGAGCGTCCACAACTGGTGGCCGTCGGCCGGGTCGTAGCCGACGATCTCCGCGATGCCGCTCTTGGCGTACACCTTGTCCGTCAGCCACGAGCCCGTCGTGTCGACGGTGTCGTCCGTCTTGGGCAGCGGCACCTGGAAGAGCACCTTGGAGGCCGGGTCGGACGGCACCTTCTCCTTGCCGTCACCGCCGCTGTAGCCCCCGGAGCCGCCCTTGTCGCCCCCGGTGCCGCCGCTGGAGGAGGCGGTGTCGTCCTTCTTGCCGTCGTCCCCGGAGGACTTGGCGTACCAGACGCCGCCGCCGACGATCAGCGCGATGGCGACGACCGCCGCGGCCACGATGAGCAGCACGGTGTTGTTCCGGCCGCCGCCGGAGCCCGGCTGGGGCTGCATCGCCACGGTCGGCGGCTGCCCCTGGCCCGGATAGCCGTAGCCCGGCTGGATGCCCGGCACGGGCTGCGTGGGCTGGGCGTACGGGTTCTGCGGCGGGACGCCGTACCCGGCGGGCTGCTGCGGGGCGTGGTGGCCCGGGGGCTGGGCGTACGGGTTGGGCTGCGTGCCGGGGTAGCCGTAACCGGGCTGCGGGGCCGGCGGCTGCGGCGGCGGGGCCTGCGGGTAGCCGTAGCCCGGCTGCGGGGCGGGCGGCTGCGGCGGCTGGCCCGGGGGCTGCGGTGGCTGGCCCGGGGGCTGCGGTGGCTGGTTCGGGGGCTGGTTCGGGGGCGGCGGGGGCGGCTGGGTCATCGCGCGGGTACCTCGGGGACGCTCGGAAGGCCGTACGGCAGGGGGGACTCGGGAGGAGCCGGCTGAGGCCGGGACGGTGGGCGGTGCTCCGGGCTCAGTCGCCGAAGGCCATCATGAGCTTCTCCTTCGAGTCGTCGTCGCCGGACAGCCGGCCCGAGGAGATGAAGAGCCGGCCGCCGGACCAGTCGACGACACCGTCGTAGAAGGTGTTCTCGACCTCGGCGGCACCCTGCGGGTTCTGCAGCAGCCTGGTCGTCTTGTGCGAGGACCCGGTGGCCGGGACCGACACCACCTGGCCGCCCGTGTCGTACGACGGCTGCACGTACGCGACGAGCTTGCCGCCCTCGACCTTCACCGGCGACATCGGCCGGTCCGTCGGCGACTTGACCCGCCACTTCGCCTTGCCGTCGGAGAGGCTGATCGCGACGATCTCGTTGGCGCTGACGGTGGAGTCGGTGGGCAGGTACAGCGTGTCGCCGCCGACCGCGACGCCCTGGCAGCCCTGCAGTTCGCGTTCGAGGACGGCCCAGCCGCAGCGGGGGGCGAACTTCTCGTCCACCTTGACCTCCGAACGGAACTTGCCGTCGTCGGTGAAGGTGGAGATGTTCCAGGCCTTCTTGTCGCGGTTGGTCAGGTAGACGACGAGCGGGTCCACCGAGTAGGTCCGGCTCACCTCCCAGCCCTTCTTGACCTTCTGGGTCCAGTGCACCTTGCCGGTGGCGGGGTCCAGCTCCTGGATCTCCTCGTGCTCGTTGGCGGTGCCGACACCGCACGAGGCCACCTGGACGAGCCGGTTCGTGCCGCCCGCGAAGGCGGCCGGGAAGCAGGCCTCGCCGTACCGCTTCTTGTCGTACAGCTTCTTGCCGCTGTCGATGTCGTACGCCGTGCCCGACTGCGAACGGCCCACCATCAGCGTCTTGCCGCTCACCGTCAGTTCGACGGTGAGCGCGCTGTCGAAGAGCCCGCCGTCGGCGACCTCGCCGCTCCAGCCCTTCTCGCCGGTGCTCAGGTCGAGCTGCTGGAGCTGGTTGCACTTGGCGCGGTCGCCGCCGCCGTTCATGTACGCCACGACGATCTTGTCGTCGGCCGACTTCTGCGGGGTGGCCGCGCAGATCTTCTGCGGGAAGGCGACCGGCCCCCAGGCGGTGCCGCCGTCTCCGGCGCCGAAGGCGAAGACCTGCTTGTAGGCCGCCTTCACCGCCGTGTCGCCGCTGATCCACATGCCGGGCGCGTCGGCGCCGGACGCCGGGGCGTCCGGTGCCGGCTTGTACCAGAGCACCTTGGCCTCGCCGGCCTGCCGGCTGTCGTTGAGGTGGTCCGGGTCCTCGCCGCCGGCGGACGCGCTCGGGGAGGCGGAGGAGGACTGCTTGGGGTCGTCGCTCTGCTCGGCGACGGGCTTCTTCCGGCCCTCGTCGCCGTCACCGCCGGTGACCGCGATCACCGTGCCGCCGATGACGAGCAGTGCGGCCACCGCCGCACCGATGATCAGCGCCGTCTTCTTCCGGTTGCCCTGCCCGCCGCCGAGGGGAGCGCCGGGCACGGTGCCGGGCGCGCCCGGGTACGGCGGCTGCTGCGGGTGGCCGTAGCCGGGCTGCGGCGCGCCGTAGGGGCCCGGCTGCTGCGGGGACTGCGGGTAGCCGTAGGGGCCCTGGGCGGGCGTGCCGTACGGCCCCGGCTGCTGGGGGTAGCCGTAGCCGGGCTGGGGCTGCTGCGGCGGCCCGGCGGGCGGCTGGGGCGGCTGCGGCGGCTGACCGGCGGGCGGCTGGGGCGCGCCGAAACCGCCCTGCGCCGGCGGGGTCTGCGGGGCGCCGAAGCCGCCTTGCGCGGGTGGCGTCTGCGGGGCGCCGAAACCGCCCTGCGCCGGTGGCGTCTGCGGAGCGGGCCCGAACCCCCCGCCCTGCGGCGGCTGATCCTGCGGCGCTCCGAACCCGCCCTGCGGCGGCTGGTTGGGCGGCTGAGTCATCAGCGCTCTTCCCCCTCGTTCACTGATTTTTAGCCACGCCCTGAGGCTTGTGATGAACCCAAGGTCGTTTCTCAGACAGTCTTCAGACGGCCCTTTCTATCACCCGGGGCAGACAGCACACGGGGCCGAGCCCTCCCCTGTTCCCAAGGGAGAACCGGCCCGTGATACCGCCGTTACGCGCCTTCACGCCCCCTTCACGCGGCGCACGCGCCCCCTTCGTGAGCGTGGCGGGCGAGGCGGGAGAGGTCAGGCGTCCTCCGCCAGTTCCAGCCAGCGCAGCTCCAGTTCCTCGCGCTCGCCCGCGAGGTCCCGCAGCTGGGCGTCCAGTTCGGCCACCTTCGCGAAGTCGGTGGCGTTCTCGGCGATCCGGGCGTGCAGCGTGGACTCCTTGTCGGAGATCTTGTCCAACTGGCGCTCGATCTTCTGGAGTTCCTTCTTGGCGGCGCGCTGGTCGGCGGCGCTCTTCTCCTCGACGGCCGGCTTGGGCGCCGTGGCGGTCCGCGCGGCGACCGCCTCCTCCATGCTCCGGCGGCGCTCCAGGTACTCGTCGATCCCGCGCGGCAGCATCCGCAGGGCCCCGTCGCCGAGGAGGGCGAACACCCGGTCCGTCGTGCGCTCCACGAAGAACCGGTCGTGGGAGATGACGATCATCGAACCGGGCCAGCCGTCGAGGACGTCCTCCAGCTGGGTGAGGGTCTCGATGTCGAGGTCGTTGGTGGGCTCGTCCAGGAAGAGGACGTTGGGCTCGTCCATGAGGAGCCGCAGCAGCTGGAGCCGCCGCCGCTCACCGCCGGAGAGGTCCCCCACCGGCGTCCACTGCTTCTCCTTGGTGAAGCCGAACGTCTCGCACAGCTGGCCGGCGGTCATCTCCCGTCCCTTGCCGAGGTCGACGCGCTCGCGGACCCGCTGCACGGCCTCCAGCACCCGCCAGGTGGGGTCGAGTTCGGCGACCTCCTGGGAGAGGTAGGCGAGCTTGACGGTCCTGCCGACGGCGACGCGGCCGCCCGTGGGCTGCTCCTCGCCCTCGGTACGGGCGGCCGCCGCCATGGCCCGCAGCAGCGAGGTCTTGCCGGCGCCGTTCACCCCCACGAGACCGATCCGGTCGCCCGGCCCGAGCTGCCAGGTGACGTGCTCCAGCAGCACCTTGGGCCCGGCCTGCACGGTGACGTCCTCCAGGTCGAAGACGGTCTTGCCGAGCCGGGAGGAGGCGAACTTCATCAGCTCGCTGCTGTCCCGGGGCGGCGGCACGTCCGCGATCAGCTCGTTGGCCGCCTCGACGCGGAAGCGCGGCTTCGAGGTGCGCGCGGGCGCCCCGCGCCGCAGCCAGGCCAGCTCCTTGCGGATCAGGTTCTGCCGCTTGGCCTCTTCCGTGGCGGCGATCCGCTCACGCTCCGCGCGCGCGAAGACGTAGTCCGAGTAGCCGCCCTCGTACTCGTAGACGTCGCCGCGCTGCACGTCCCACATGCGCGTGCAGACCTGGTCCAGGAACCACCGGTCGTGCGTCACGCACACCAGTGCCGAGCGCCGGTTGCGCAGGTGCTCGGCGAGCCAGGCGATGCCCTCCACGTCGAGGTGGTTGGTGGGCTCGTCCAGGATGATCAGTTCCTGCTCCTCGATGAGCAGCTTGGCGAGCGCGATCCGGCGCCGCTCGCCACCGGACAGCGGCCCGATGACCGTGTCGAGCCCCTTGGGGAAGCCCGGCAGGTCCAGCCCGCCGAACAGCCCCGTCAGCACGTCCCTGACCTTGGCGTTGCCGGCCCACTCGTGGTCCGCCATGTCACCGATGACCTCGTGGCGGACGGTGGCGGCGGGGTCCAGGGAGTCGTGCTGGGTGAGCACGCCCAGGCGCAGCCCGCCGGAGTGCGTGACCCGTCCGGTGTCGGCCTCCTCCAGCTTGGCGAGCATCCGGATGAGGGTGGTCTTGCCGTCGCCGTTGCGTCCGACGACCCCGATCCTGTCCCCTTCCGACACGCCGAGCGAGACGCCGTCCAGCAGGGCACGGGTGCCGTACACCTTGCTGACGTTCTCGACATTGACCAGGTTGACGGCCATTTCACTCCTGCCCGGGGGGATGGATCGACCATCCAGAGTAGTCGGAGGCCGGCCGTCGTCCCCGTGCTCCTGACGACGCCGCCGGTGGCACGGGACCGCGAGCAGCGGCGGCCCCTCCCCGGCGAGGTCCGCTCCGAGGGGGCCGATGCGGCGCCCGGCCGCCACGGTACGGGCCGGGGGAGCCTGGACGGACGGCAGCGCCGGGGCGGCCGGACTCCCGTCCGGGGGGTCGTGGGGTTACCGGCTGGCGGGGCCCTGGGTGACCGTGGCGCCCGGTGCGGGTCCCGTCGCCGTGCGCACCGTGCGGCAGTGACCGGAGGCCCGGAGAGCGTCGGCGATCTTCAGGGCCGACTCGGGGTCTCGGGCCAGGAAGGCCGTGGTGGGGCCCGAGCCGGAGACCAGCGCGGCGAGGGCGCCCGCGCCGCGGCCGGCGTCGAGGGTGTCGGCCAGTTCCGGGAAGAGCGAGAGGGCGGCGGGCTGGAGGTCGTTGGAGACGGAGGCGGCCAGCGCGTCCGGGTCTCCCTTCGCCAGCGCCGCCAGCAGCTCCGCCGAAGCCACCGGCGCCGGGATGTCCCGCCCCTGTGCCAGCCGGTCGAACTCCCGGAAGACCGCCGGGGTCGACAGCCCGCGCTCGGCCATCGCGAACACCCAGTGGAAGGTGCCGCCGGCCTCCAGGACGGTCAGCTGCTCGCCCCGCCCGATACCGAGGGCGACGCCGCCGACCAGGCTGAACGGCACGTCGCTGCCCAGCTCGGCGCAGATCGCCAGCAGCTCGGCCCGGGAGGCGCCCGTGCCCCACAGCGTGTTGCAGGCGAGCAGCGCGCCCGCGCCGTCCGCGCTGCCGCCCGCCATGCCGCCGGCGACCGGGATGTCCTTGGCGATGTGGATGTGGACGTTCGGCTCGATGCCCCGGCGCTCGGCGAGCGCGAGCGCCGCGCGCGCGGCGAGGTTGGTGCGGTCCAGGGGGACCTGGGCGGCGTCCGGGCCCTCGCAGGTGACACGGAGTTCGTCCGCCGGGGTGACGGTGACCTCGTCGTACAGGCCGACGGCGAGAAAGACGTTGGCCAGGTCGTGGAATCCGTCGGGACGGGCGGCGCCCACCGCGAGCTGGACGTTGACCTTGGCCGGCACCCGGACCGTCACGCTCACTCGCCCGTCTCCTTCTGCTCGGCGATCCGGGCGAACTCCTCCACCGTCAGCGACTCCCCGCGGGCCTGCGGCGAGATTCCGGCCGCGACCAGGGCGGTCTCGGCGGCGGCGGCGGACCCGGCCCAGCCGGCCAGTGCCGCCCGCAGGGTCTTGCGGCGCTGCGCGAAGGCCGCGTCGACGACCGCGAAGACCTCGGCCTTGGAGGCCGTCGTCCTGATGGGCTCGGTCCGCCGCACGAGGGAGACCAGCCCGCTGTCGACGTTCGGCGCCGGCCAGAAGACGTTGCGGCCGATGGCTCCGGCCCGCTTCACCTCGGCGTACCAGTTCGCCTTCACGGACGGGACGCCGTACACCTTGTTGCCGGGTGTGGCGGCCAGCCGGTCGGCGACCTCGGACTGCACCATCACCAGCGTCCGCTCGATGCTGGGGAAGGTGTCGAGCATGTGCAGCAGCACCGGGACGGCGACGTTGTAGGGCAGGTTCGCCACCAGGGCCGTCGGCGGGGGGCCGGGCAGCTCTCCGACGTGCATCGCGTCGCTGTGGACGAGCGCGAACCGGTCGGCGCGCTGCGGCATCCGTGCGGCGATGGTCGCGGGCAGCGCGCCGGCCAGGACGTCGTCGATCTCCACGGCGGTGACCCGGTCGGCGGCCTCCAGCAGCGCGAGGGTGAGCGAGCCGAGCCCGGGGCCGACCTCGACGACCACGTCGTCGGGGCGCACGCCGGCGGTTCGGACGATACGGCGGACCGTGTTCGCGTCGATCACGAAGTTCTGGCCGCGCTGCTTGGTGGGGCGGACACCGAGCACTGTCGCCAGCTCGCGGATGTCGGCCGGGCCGAGAAGGGCGTCGGGGGTGGGGCTGCTCACGGGACAAGGGTACGGGGCCGCCACCCCGCCCTCGGCCCACGCCCACCGGCCACCCCGCCCCGCATCCCCGACCCGCCCGCCCGCGCTCGTCCCCCCGCGCTCTCCGGCCCGCGCACCCGCGGCCCCGCCCGGCCCGGCCCGGCCCGTTCCCTCCGGCCCGCCGGCGGAGGGGCGGCCGGTGGTCACTTGTGCAGACGGGCGCCGCAGTGCGGCCAGGGGGTCGTGCCGCGCTTCACGTACAGCTTCTTCGCGCGGTACGTCTGCTCCTCCGCCGGGGCGTCCTGGGGGCGTCCGCTGCCGCCGAGGCGGTGCCAGGTGCGCGCGTCGAACTGGTACAGCCCGCCGTACGTCCCCGAGGGGTCGACCGCGTTCGGCCGGCCGCCGGACTCGCACGCGGCGAGTTCGCGCCAGTTCAGGTGGTCGGTGCCCCGCACGGAGGCGGGCCGCGGCTTGGTGCCCACCCTCACCACCTGCTTGCGCGGCGCGCGCACCACCTCGGACTTCTCCCGGCGTGGCTTCTGCCGGACCCCGTTGACGGTGCGCACCAGATAGACGGTCCGGCGCAGTCCCGGCTGTCCGGGCCGGGCGACGACCTCGGTGCCCTTGAAGAGCGAGGGGTCCTGGGTCCGCTCGACCCCGAACGGGATCTGCTCCTCCTGGATCTCCCGCCTGCCGCTCACCCGGAGCACGGTCACCGTCTGCCCGTCGCGCGGGAAGCTCTCCGGCGGGACCGACGTGGTGTCCTGTCCGTGCAGGGTGATCCCGGCCTCCTCGACCGCCTCGCGGACGGTGGCCGCGTTGGTGCGCACCGTGCGGGTCCGGCCGTCCGCCAGGACGGTGACCGCGCGCTCGGTGCGCACGTCGAGCGCGAGCCCGGTGCGTCCGATGGGCTGGGTGGGCGCGGCGGACAGATACGCGCCCTCGGCGCGCACTCCCAGTTCGTCCAGCGCGCCTTCCACCGTCCGCGCCGTCGTCCAGACCTCCTGCGCCCTGCCGTCCAGCGTGAGCCGTACGGGGCGCCCGTAGCGCACCGCGACCTCGTCGCCGCTGGTGAGCGCCGTACCGGGGGCGGGCGCGATCCTGTCGTGCGCTCCGGTTCGCACGCCTTCCTCGGTGAGCAGCTCGCTGACGTCGTCGGCGAAGGTGTGCAGGACGCGCTGGCGCCCGTCGACGCTCAGCTCGACCGCCTTGTCCTCGGCGACGAACGCGCTGGTGCCGCCGGCCAGGAAGGCGACGACCAGTGCCTGGGGCAGCAGGCGGCGCACCGCGGACTCCGGGCGCTCGCCGGAACGCCCCCTGCGCCGCCGCGTGGCCCGCCTCCTCGCTCCGGCGCCCGCGTCCGTCTCGTCCACGTCGAGGTCCGCGTCCGCGCCCGCGCCCGCGCCCGCGAGCACGGCGTACTCGGGGTGCCTGCCATGCTCGACGCGACCGCCGTGACGGCCGTGACCGCCGTGCTCGCCCTGACCGCCGTGCTCGCCGTGCTCGCCGTATCCGGCGTACGCGGCGTGTTCGCGGGCCTCGTCGGCGGGGGCGAGTGCGCTCTGGTGCGGCAGTGTCGGCTCGTCCGCCCGCGCGTGCGCCGGGTCCGGCACTCCCGCGTGCGCGCCCGCCTCGTACCCGGGCCGGTACGTGTCGACGTACGCGCCCTCGCCGGCGTACCCGGGCGCGGGCACCCCGTACGCCACCGTCTCCGCTTCGTACGGGCCGGGCCACAGGCCGCTGGGGGTATGGGGCGGCGCACTGTAGGGGCCGTACGCCTCATAGGTCTCGTACTGCGAGTTGCTCACGCCGACACGCTCCAGAGGGCCACGGGGGTCCGGATCAAGCCCACAGAACCTAGCGGAGCCGTCGTCACACTCCAAAGCGGCTCGACTACTCAGAGTGGCGGACAGACCCGGGCCGAAGCCCGTCGGACGTTATCCGACGGTGACGATTCGTACACTCTCAGTAGTCGAAGGCGCGGGCGGTGTTCGCGCCCAGGGCTGTCGCCAGCGCGTCCTCGTCGATGCCGCGCACGGCGGCCATGGCGCGGACCGTGACCGGAATGAGATAAGGAGCGTTGGGCCGTCCGCGGTACGGCGCCGGGGTCAGGAAGGGCGCGTCGGTCTCCACGAGGACCAGTTCCAGCGGGGCCACGGCGAGGGCGTCCCGCAGATTCTGGGCGTTCTTGAAGGTGACGTTGCCGGCGAAGGACATGAAGTAGCCCTCGCGGGCGCAGATCTCCGCCATCTCGGCGTCGCCGGAGTAGCAGTGGAAGACGGTGCGCTCCGGGGCGCCCTCCTCCTTCAGGATCCGCAGCACGTCGGCGTGGGCGTCGCGGTCGTGGATGACGAGGGCCTTGCCGTGCCGTTTGGCGATCTCGATGTGGGCGCGGAAGGACCGTTCCTGGGCGTCCTTGCCCTCGGGGCCGGTGCGGAAGTGGTCCAGGCCCGTCTCGCCGACGCCCTTGACCTGCGGCAGTCCGGCCAGCCGGTCGATCTCGGCGAGCGCCTCGTCCAGGGCCGCGTCGCCGCCCGCGGCGCGGGCGCCCTGCCGGGACCAGCCGTCGGGGTCGCCGTGGACGATGCGCGGGGCCTCGTTGGGGTGGAGCGCGACGGTGGCGTGGACGTTCCGGTGGGCGGCGGCGGTCTCGGCGGCCCACTGCGAGCCCTTGATGTCGCAGCCCACCTGGACGACCGTCGTGACGCCCACCGAAGCGGCCTTCGCCAGCCCCTCGTCGACCGTGCCGGACTGCATGTCGAGGTGGGTGTGGGAATCGGCGACGGGCACCCGCAGGGGTGCCGGGAGCGGCGGCGCCGCGTTCTTGTCGTCGCCCTTGGAGCTCGGGCCGGCGTTCGAAGGCATGCCCCGATCCTACGAAAGGAGCACGCCTTCGCGGGCGGGTGATCCGTTCAGCCCGCCTTGCGGTGGAACGGGTGCAGGAGGTCGGACAGATGCCAGTGGTGCGGTTGCCGGGCCGGTGCGGCCGGGTGCGGGGCGGTGCCGGGCGCGGGCACCCGCGGCGCCTCGACCGGGCCCGCCGACGGCACCTGGTGCTGCCGCTCGGCCACCCCGCGCACCGAGGAGACCTGGCCCGCGCGCATGATCCGCACGACGTGGCCGTCGCAGTTCTGGCAGCTCGGCCGGCTCAGCGGCGACGGCACCACCCGGCCGTCGGCCACGTAGAGCACGAACCGCTCCCCCTCGGCGTCCGTGTGGTGCTCTATCTCGTACGACTGCTCCCAGCCGTGCCCGCAGCGCATGCACGCGAAGGAATACGACTCGTGAACGACGTCTGCGGCGGTACCCCGGAGGCCGGTCTGCCCTGCTATGTCACTCATGCCAGCTCCCTCTTGGACGGGTGCGTCCCTGTTGGGCGGATGCGTCCCTTCGACCAGTGGACGCCTCCCCTGGCCTGAATGCATCAGGGCTGTCGAGTGTTGGAGGCGATTTGGGCGTCGCTTGCCCAAGCGGCCCGGATGGGACGGCTGGGCTTTGCCATCGACGACCGCCCTTTGCCCTTCCATGGGGCGCGCGCCCCGTCGCACGGCCCGGCTCCCGCGCCGCCGCCCGAGCGATCCCGGCTCCGCGCAACAGCCGCTGTCCGAGCGATCCCGGCTCCGCGCCGCGGCCGCCGCCCGAGCGATCCCGGCTATGCGCCGCGGCCGCTATCCCAGCGGGCGCGGCTCACTCACCGGCGCGCTTGGCCGCCACCACGGCGTCGAAGACGACCCGCTTCGGCAGCCCCGCCTCCACCGCCACCGCCGCGATGGCCTCCTTGCGGCGCTCGCCCGCCTCCTCGCGCACCCGCACCCTGCGGACCAGTTCCGCGGCGTCGAGCTCCTCGGGCCCGGCCTCGGGCGCGCCCTCGACCACGACGGTGATCTCCCCGCGGACCCCCTCCGCGGCCCATCGCGCCAGCTCGGCCAGCGGGCCGCGCCGCACCTCCTCGTACGTCTTGGTCAGCTCGCGGCAGACGGCGGCCCGCCGGTCCGCGCCGAAGACCTCGGCCATGGCGGCGAGGGTGTCGTCGAGCCGGTGCGGGGCCTCGAAGTAGACGAGGGTGCGCCGCTCGGCCTCCACCTCGCGCAGCCGGGACAGCCGCTCGCCGGCCTTGCGCGGCAGGAAGCCCTCGAAGCAGAACCGGTCGACGGGCAGCCCGGACAGGGCGAGTGCGGTGAGCACGGCGGACGGCCCGGGTACGGCGGTGACCCGGATGTCCTGCTCCACGGCGGCGGCGACCAGCCGGTAGCCGGGGTCGGAGACGGAGGGCATGCCGGCGTCGGTCACCAGCAGCACGCGCGCGCCGCCGACCAGCTCCGCGACCAGCTCGGGGGTGCGGGCGGACTCGTTGCCCTCGAAGTACGACACCACGCGGCCCTTGGGGGTGACGCCCAGCGCCTGGGTGAGCCGGCGCAGCCGCCGGGTGTCCTCGGCGGCGACCACGTCGGCGCCGGCCAGCTCCTCGGCCAGCCGGGGCGGCGCGTCCGCGATGTCACCGATGGGGGTACCTGCGAGGACAAGAGTTCCAGTCACACCCCCATCCTCCCAGGAGACCGGGGGCCGCCACCGGGCACCCGGGCGGCGGGGAGGAAACCGACCGTGTCCGGACCGGTACCGCACATGCACGGGACTCGCACAGAACGGTTCCCTACGATGGCGCGGTGACCAGTACCGCGTCCTCCATGGACCTCCGGCAGGGCCAGGCACCGCACGACCAGCGACCGTCGTGGCAGCAGCGGCTGCGCCGATTCGGGTACGCGCCGGCCAACGACGCGCCCGCGGGCGACGTCCGCGACCGGCTGGTGCCGCCGTACACGGAGCCGAGCCCCCGGCTGTGGCGGGCGCTCGGGGTGCCGCCGGTCCTCGCCGAGCGCGTCACGCGCTGGTCGGGGTGGGTGGGGCCGCTGCTGGTGACGCTGATGGCGGGCGTGCTGCGGTTCTGGAACCTGGGCAGCCCGCGCGCGGTGATATTCGACGAGACGTACTACGCGAAGGACGCCTGGGCGCTCGTCCACCGCGGCTTCGAGGTCAGCTGGGACAAGTACGGCAAGAACGCCAACGATCTGGTCCTCCAGCAGCACGGCCATCTGTCGGTCCCCACGGACCCGGCGTACGTGGTGCATCCGCCGGTCGGCAAGTACGTGATCGGGCTCGGCGAGCTGATGTTCGGGTTCGACCCGTTCGGCTGGCGGTTCATGACGGCCCTCCTCGGGACGCTGAGCGTGCTGCTGCTGTGCCGGATCGGCCGCCGGATGTTCCGCTCGACGTTCCTGGGCTGTCTCGCGGGCGCGCTGATGGCGGTGGACGGCCTGCACTTCGTGATGAGCCGGACCTCGCTGCTCGACGGCGTGCTGATGTTCTTCGTGGTGGCCGCGTTCGGCTGTCTGGTCGTCGACCGGGACCGGGCGCGGGAGAGACTGGCCGCGGCGCTGCCGGCGGGGCCGGACGGACGGGTCCGGCCGCACGCGGACGTCGCCGACGCCTTCCGCTTCGGCTGGCGTCCCTGGCGCTGGGGCGCCGGGGTGATGCTGGGCCTGGCCGTCGGCACCAAGTGGAACGGCCTGTACGTCCTGGCCGCGTTCTGTGTGATGACGGTCCTGTGGGACGTCGGCACCCGCAGGGTGGCCGGCGCCCGTCACCCGTATGCCGCAGCCCTCAAGTACGACACCGGCCTCGCCTTCGTGGCGACGATCCCGGTGGCGCTGGTGGTCTACGTGGCCTCCTGGACCGGCTGGATCCTCTCCGCGACCGACGGCACCGGCGGCTACTACCGCAACTGGGCGGCCGTCGACGGCAAGGGCGGCACCTGGTCGTTCCTGCCGGACTGGCTGCGCAGCCTGTGGCACTACGAGCACGAGGTGTACAAGTTCCACGTCCACCTCGACCAGCCGCACACGTACCAGTCCAACCCGTGGAGCTGGATCGTGCTGGGCCGGCCGGTGTCGTACTTCTACGAGTCCCCCTCGCCCGGCGTCGACGGCTGCCCGGCGGACGCGGGCCAGAAGTGCGCCCGGGAGGTGCTGGCGATCGGCACACCGCTGCTGTGGTGGGCGGCGTGCTTCGCGATCGCCTTCGTGCTGTGGCGCTGGGCCTTCCGCCGGGACTGGCGGGCCGGTGCCGTCGCGTGCGGGATCGCGGCCGGTTACCTGCCCTGGTTCCTGTACCAGGAGCGGACGATCTTCCTCTTCTACGCGGTCGTCTTCCTGCCGTTCCTGTGTCTGGCGGTGGCGATGATGATCGGCGCGATCGTCGGCCCACCGGGCTCCGGCGACACACGCCGGGTGATCGGCGCGTCGGCGGCGGGCGTCCTGGTGCTGCTGATCGCCTGGAACTTCATCTACTTCTGGCCCCTGTACACGGGCACCGCGATCCCGATCGACTCGTGGCGGTCGCGGATGTGGCTGGATACGTGGGTCTAGCCGGGCAGCCGGCCGTGCTCCTCGGCGCACCGGGGCCCGGTCACGGTTTCGACAACTGAGGCCGCAGCGGCCCCACAACCGCCTACAGTGCTCCCTGGACCTGTTTTGAACACGTTCAACAGGCCGAACGGGAGGGAATCCGCGCCATGCGCAACGGGGTCAAGGCGGGCGTCATAGGCGGCGTGTGCATCACGCTGCTAGGCGGGGCCGGTTACGGGCTCTACAACATCGCGTCCGCGCTGAACGGCGACGGCGGCACGGGGGGCGCGGCGGCCGTGAAGACGGGGCCGCCCAGCGGCTCCGAGGTGAAGGACGCGACCGGCGCGTTCTTCACCGCCTGGGAGAAGGGCGACGCGGCCACCGCCGCCTCGTACACGAACTTCCCCGAGGCGGCCCAGGAGCTGCTGACGGCCTTCCGCGGCGACGCGCACATCCGCGAGGTGCGGATCACGCCCGGCACGGCCACCGGCGACTCCGTGCCCTTCACGGTCAGGGCGACGGTGTCGTACGACGGCACGTCCCACCCGCTCTCCTACCGGAGCACGCTGACCGTCGTGCGCGGCGAGACCTCGCACCGCGCGCTGGTCGACTGGCAGCCCTCCGTCGTCCACCCGCGCCTGCGCAAGGGGGACACGCTCACCACCGGCGAGTCGGCCGCTCCGGAGATCGAGGCCGTGGACCGCGACGGGAAGGTGCTGACCCGGGAGAAGTACCCGTCCCTCGGCCCCCTCCTGGACGAGCTGCGCAAGCGGTACGGCGCCAGGACCGGCGGCCGGCCCGGGGTGGAACTCGTGATCCGCCATCAGGCGGCGGCCGACGGCACCCAGGCCGCCGACACCACGCTCCTCACCCTGGCCAAGGGCAAGCCCGGCAAGCTGCCGACGACGCTCGGCGCGAGCGCCCAGGCGGCGGCCGAGACAGCCGTGCGGAAGTACCACGAGTCCTCCGTCGTGGCCGTCAAGCCGAGCACCGGCGAGATCCTCGCCGTCGCCAACAACCGCATGGACGGCTTCGACGCCGCGCTGCTCGGCGAGCGCGCCCCCGGCTCCACCATGAAGATCATCAGTGCGGCGACCCTCATCGACAACGGTCTGACCACGGCGAGCGGGCCCGCTCCCTGCCCGCCGTCGGCCGTCTGGCAGAGCCAGACCTTCCACAACCTCAAGGACATGCAGCCGAACGAGCACGCCACTCTCGCCGAGAGCTTCGCCCGCTCCTGCAACACCGCGTTCGTGAAGTTCGCGGACGAGGTGAAGGTCGACTCCCTCACCGCGGAGGCCCAGGACCGGTTCGGACTGGGGCGGAACAACTGGCAGATCGGCGTGCCGTCCTTCGACGGCCGGGTCCCCGCCTCCGGCGGCCCGGACACCGCGGCCAACCTGATCGGCCAGGGCCAGGTCCAGATGAGCCCGCTGAACATGGCCTCCGTGACGGCGACCGCGACGACCGGCGCCTTCCGCCAGCCGGTGATCGTGCCGCTCAAGCTGGACGGCCGCGAACCGGCACGCGCGCGCGGGCTGTCGCCGGCCACGGTCCAGCAGCTGCGCGCCATGATGAACCGCACCGCGCGCAGCGGCACCGCGGCGGGCGTGATGGCCGGGCTGGGCGGGGACGTCGGCGCGAAGACCGGCTCCGCGGAGGTCGACGGGGAGACCAAGTCGGACAGCTGGTTCACCGGTTACCGGGACGACGTGGCGGCTGCGGCCATGGTCCAGGACGGCGGACACGGCATCGACGCCGCCGGTCCGATTGTCGCAAGCGTGCTACGGAACGCGGGCTGACGTCACCCGCGGAGACGGGGACTTTAAGGTGATTGCCGTCGTTGGGGAATGTGAGGGCCACGGGGACCCTGGGTGAAGGCGCGGAGGAACTGAGGCTGTGGGCAAGAGAAGGCGCGTCGCCGAGCGGCGCAAGACCCGACCCGCCGTGCTCGGCGGGATGATCGCCGTGGTGGTGGGCGGTGCCGGGTTCGGCGTCTACGCGCTGTACGGCGGCGGGGCCGCGGCCGACGAGGGAACCACCGCCGCCGGCCACAAGACCGTCAGGACCGGCCCGCTCACCTCGGCCGAGGTGCACTCGGCCACCACCCGCTTCCTCACCGCCTGGCAGCACGGCAAGGTCACCGAGGCGGCGGCCGCCACCGACGACCCGTCGGCCGCCGGCAAGCTGCTCACCGGCTACGCCAAGGACGCCCACCTGATGAACGTCACGCTCACCCCGGGCGCGGCGAAGGGCGCGAAGGTGCCGTTCTCCGTGAAGGCGACGCTGGCCTACCGGGGAATCAGCAGGCCGATGACGTACGCCAGTTCCTTCACCGTCGTACGCCGGACGAGTGACGGCAGCCCGCTCGTCGACTGGCACGCGGCCGTGCTCCACCCGGACCTGAAGGACGGCGACACGCTCGTCACCGGCGCGTCCGGCACGCCGCCGGTCAAGGCGCTGGACCGCGACGGCGGCGAGGTGACGGCCGCGAAGTACCCGTCCCTGGGCACGGTGCTGGACGGGCTGCGGGAGAAGTACGGCAAGAAGGCGGGCGGCACGGCGGGCATCGAGCTGCGCGTGGTGCGCGGCAAGGCGTCCAAGGCCGCCAAGCTGTCCGACAAGACGCTGGTGGAGCTGAGCAAGGGCACGCCGGGCACGGTGAGGACGACGCTCAGCCCCGCCCTCCAGGCGGCGGCCGAGCAGCAGGTGGCCAAGCGCCCGCGTGCCTCGGTGGTCGCCCTGCGGCCGTCGACCGGGGAGATCCTCGCGGTCGCCAACAGCGGCCACGGTTTCAACACGGCCTTCCAGGGCTCCCTCGCGCCCGGCTCCACGATGAAGATCATCACGTCGTCGCTGCTGATCGACAAGGGCCTGGCAGCGGCGGACAAGTCGCACCCCTGCCCGAAGACGGTCACCTACGGCGGCTGGAAGTTCCACAACGACGACGACTTCGAGATCAAGGGCGGCACGTTCAAGGCGAGCTTCGCCCGCTCCTGCAACACCGCGTTCATCAGCCAGGCGAAGAAGCTGAAGGACGCCGACCTCACCAACCAGGCCCAGCAGGTCTTCGGGCTGTCGAGGAACAACTGGGCGATCGGCGTGCCGACCTTCGACGGTTCGGTGCCGGTGCAGTCGGCGGCGCAGATGGCGGCCTCGCTGATCGGGCAGGGCGGGGTGCGCATGAACCCGCTGAACATGGCGTCGGTGGCGGCGACCGTGAAGTCGGGCTCCTTCCACCAGCCGTACCTGGTGTCGCCGTCCGTGGACCACCGCACGCTGGCCACCGCCTCACGCACCCTGTCGGGCAAGACGCTGTCCCAGCTGCGCGAACTGATGCGGTACACGGCCGCGTACGGCACGGCCGCCGAGGCGATGTCGGGCCTCGGCCCGGACTACGGCGCGAAGACGGGCTCGGCGGAGGTCGACGGACAGAAGAAGCCGAACGGCTGGTTCACCGCCTACCGAGGCGATCTCGCCGCCGCGGGCGTCGTCCAGGCGGGCGGGCACGGCGGTGACACGGCCGGCCCGATCGTGGCGAAGCTGCTGAAGCTGGGCGGCTGACCGGCTGACCGGATCCGAGCGGGCTGGACGGTGTCAGCTGCGCACGGGCTCGACGGTGTAGGTCCGGCGCAGAAATCTGACCAGCGCCTTCGACTCGAACTGCACCACCTCGACACCGTTGTCGGAGTGGAACTCGACGACCGCCTGCACCCGCCCGCAGGGCCACACCCGGACATGGCCGCTCTCGGCCGGTGCCCGCAGTCCCCGTTCGAGCAGTGCGCGGGAGAAGGTCCACTCGTGCGGGCCCGGCAGGCCGACCCGGACCGACCGTGGATCGTGGTCGGGGTCGTACCGCAGCACCACGGGTACGGCCCCCGGATCCTCCTCGTCCGTGACGATATGGGCGCGCGCGTACTGTTCGACTACAGACATCGGACCGCCCTCTCACGCTCAGTGACCTATTCGAAAGCTGTGCATCCGCTTCCACTCCAATGTCGCACATTTCCTGGTTCCCGCCCGTGGAGCGGCGATGCCTCACGAGCCGGATGACGACGAACTGGTTCTTGCAAATCCTTCGCAACAAGCCACTAAAATTGAACGGTGCACGTACCTGACGGATTCATCGACGCCCCCACCTCCGCGGTCACCGGAGTGGTCGCCGCCGGCGCCCTCGCGGTGAGCCTGCGCGGCGCCCGCCGCGAACTCGACGAACGCACCGCCCCGCTGGCCGGTCTGGTGGCGGCGTTCATCTTCGCCGTACAGATGCTGAACTTCCCGGTCGCCGCCGGGACCAGCGGGCATCTGCTGGGCGGGGCGCTGGCCGCCATACTCGTCGGCCCGTACACAGCCGTGCTGTGCGTGTCGGTCGTGCTGCTCATGCAGGGGGTGCTGTTCGCCGACGGCGGGCTGACCGCGCTCGGCGTGAACATCACCGACATGGCCATCGTCACGACGGTCGTCTCGTACGCCGTCTTCCGCGGCCTGCTCGCCGTGCTGCCCCGCAAGCGGCGCTCGGTGACCGTCGCCTCCTTCATCGCCGCGCTGGTGTCCGTGCCGGCCGCGGCGGTCGCCTTCACCCTGATCTACGCCGTCGGCGGCACCACCGACGTCTCCCTCGGCAAGGTCGCCACCGCGATGATCGGCGTGCATGTGCTGATCGGCATCGGCGAGGCGGTCATCACCGCGCTCACGGTCGGCGCCGTCATCGCCGTGCGCCCGGACCTGGTGCACGGCGCGCGCGGCCTGCGGCAGCGGCTCCGGCTGCGCGTGAACGGCGCGCTGGTGGACGCCCCGGCCCCCACGGCGCCCGTGGCGGCGCGCACCTCGCGGCGCACGCTGTGGGTGACCGGCCTCGTCACCTCCCTCGTCCTCGCCGGCTTCGTCAGCTTCTACGCCTCCGCCGACCCCGACGGCCTGGAGAAGGTCGCGCACGACAAGGGGATCGACAAGAAGACGGAGGAGCACGCCTCGGCCGACTCGCCGCTCGCCGACTACGGCGTCAAGGACGTCTCCGACGCCCGGCTGTCCGGCGGCCTCGCGGGCGTGATCGGCGTCGGTGTCACGGTCGTCGCGGGCAGCGCGGTGTTCTGGGCGCTGCGCAGGCGGCGCGACGCGGACGTGTCCCCCGCGAACACCGGCGTCTGACGTGGGAGCGGGCCACGCGCACCGGCTCTACCGGCACGGGCACTCGCCCGTGCACGGCCTGCCGCCGCACACCAAGCTCGCCGCCGCGTTCCTGTTCGTGGTGGTCGTCGTGTCGACCCCGCGTGAGGCGATGTGGGCGTTCGCGGTGTACGCGGTGCTGCTCGCGGCCGTCGCGCGCCACGCGCGCGTACCGGCCGGCTTCCTGCTGGGGCGGCTGCTGATCGAGGTGCCGTTCGTCGCGTTCGCGGTGCTCATGCCGTTCGTGGCGGAGGGCGAGCGGGTGCACGTGCTGGGGCTCTCGCTGAGCGTGAACGGGCTGTGGGGGGCCTGGAACGTGCTCGCCAAGGGCACGCTCGGCGTCGCCGCCTCCGTGCTGCTGGCCGCCACCACCGAGCTGCGCGAACTCCTCCTCGGGCTGCAACGGCTGAGGCTGCCGCCGCTGCTCGTGCAGATCGCGTCCTTCATGATCCGCTACGGCGACGTCATCACCGACGAGATGCGCCGGATGCGGATCGCCCGGGAGTCCCGCGGCTTCGAGGCGAAGGGCGTGCGGCACTGGGGCGTGCTCGCCAAGTCCGCCGGCGCGCTGTTCATCCGCTCCTACGAGCGCGGGGAGCGCGTGCACCTGGCCATGGTGAGCCGGGGGTACGCCGGCGCGATGCCGGTCATCGACGAGGTGACCGCGTCCGGGGCGCAGTGGCGCCTCGCTCTCGCGCTCCCCTGTGCCGCCCTCGTCGTCTGTCTGCTGGGATGGGTCCTGTGAGTACTGCTGCGTCCGCGCCTTCGCTGGAGGTCTCCGGCCTCGCCTTCGCCTACCCCGACGGGCACCAGGCCCTGTTCGGCGTGGACTTCTCCCTCGCCCGCGGCGAACGGGTCGCCCTCCTCGGCCCCAACGGCGCCGGCAAGACGACCCTGGTGCTGCACCTCAACGGCATCCTGGGCGGCG
Source organism: Streptomyces naphthomycinicus (assembly GCF_020400595.1). GTDB lineage: Bacteria > Actinomycetota > Actinomycetes > Streptomycetales > Streptomycetaceae > Streptomyces > Streptomyces naphthomycinicus. The sequence continues at coordinate 172,469 of NZ_JAINRE010000004.1, forward strand.
GCACCGGCACGGTGACCGTGGCCGGGCTGCCGGTGGGCAAGGAGCACATGGCGGCGATCCGGCAGAAGGTCGGCATCGTCTTCCAGGACCCCGACGACCAGCTGTTCATGCCGACCGTGCGGGAGGACGTGGCGTTCGGGCCGGCCGCCGCCGGGATCAGGGGAGCCGCGCTCGAGGAGCGGGTGCGTACCGCTCTGGAGCGGGTCGGGATGCAGGACTTCGCCGACCGGCCGCCGCACCACCTGTCCTTCGGGCAGCGCCGCCGGGTGGCGGTGGCCACCGTGCTCGCCATGGAGCCGGAGATCCTGGTCCTGGACGAGCCGTCCTCCAATCTGGACCCGGCCTCCCGCCGGGAGCTGGCCGACATCCTGCGCTCCCTGGACGTCACGGTCCTCATGGTCACGCACGACCTGCCGTACGCCCTGGAGCTGTGTCCGCGCTCGCTCGTCCTCAGCGACGGTGTGATCGCGGCGGACGGCCCGACCGGCGGGCTGCTCTCCGACGAGGAGCTGATGCGGGCGCACCGGCTGGAGCTGCCGTTCGGGTTCGACCCGAAGTCCGTGACAATGGGCGCGTGACGAACCAGGAACCCGCCGTCGAGGGCTCGCTGCTGCTGGACGAGCAGCTGTGCTTCGCGCTGTACGCCGCGCAGCGTGCCGTGACCGCCGCGTACCGCCCGCTGCTGGACGACCTGGGGCTCACCTATCCGCAGTACCTGGTGCTGCTGGTGCTGTGGGAACGCGGCGAGACCGGGGTGAAGGAGCTGGCGCGCGCCCTGCGGCTGGACTACGGCACCGTCTCGCCGCTGCTCAAGCGGCTGGAGGCGGCGGGCCTGGTGCGCAGGGAGCGCGCGGCCGAGGACGAGCGCGCGGTGCTCGTCGCGTGCACCGGGCGCGGGGAGGAACTGCGGGAGCGCGCGGCACGCGTACCCGGCGCGCTGCTCTCCGCCACGGCGCTCGACGCGTCGCAGGTCGCGAGGTTGCGTGAGGAGTTGCGTCAGCTCGCGGAGCGAGCGGAAGGCGCGGCGAAGCACGCCCGCTGAGCGCCCGCGCCCCGACCGCTGCCGGGGGTTACCCCCGGTTGCTCCCCCCGCTCCGTCCGGCACACCTACCGACCAGTACCTTGTGCACGATGCACTTGTGCGCCACTTGTTCCGGGGGAGGCCGGCCATGACCGAGGGCACCGCTGCCGACACACGTCCGACGAAGATCATGTACGTCGCCGAGGCCACCGCCCACGGTGGCCGGAACGGCTGGGTCACCAGCCAGGACGGCCGGATCGACCTGAAGGTCGCGATGCCCCCGGCGCTGGGCGGCGACGGCAGCGGCACGAACCCGGAGCAGCTGTTCGCGGCCGGCTACAGCGCCTGCTTCCACAACGCGCTGATCCTGGTCGGCAACCGCACGGGCTACGACCTGACCGGCTCCACCGTGGCCGCGAAGGTCGGCATCGGCCCGAACAGCCACCGCGGCTACGGCCTCGCGGTGGCCCTCAGCGTCTCGCTGCCGGTCCTCGACCCCGAGGTGGCGGCCGGGCTGGTCGACGCGGCGCACGAGGTGTGCCCGTACTCGAACGCGACCCGCGGCAACATCGACGTGACGATCGTGCTGGGCTGAGACGGGCCGCACGGCTGAGAGACAGCTCACTTCCACCCCGCTTCGGCCGAGGAATCGCAGGCGGGCAGGCACTGTTGCACCCACTGTCACAGGCGATCGGAAGGGACGGCGGGCGTGGACGTGAACGGCACTGTGGCCGAGGGCTTCGAGCCGGTCAGGGAGGCGTTCGCCGCGAACTTCGCGCTGCTCGGCGAGCGCGGCGCGGCCGTCGCCGTCTACCGCGACGGACACCGGGTCGTCGATCTGTGGGCCGGCACCAAGGACGTGGACGGCGACACCCCCTGGGCGCCCGGCACCGCGCAGATCGTGCGCTCCGCCACCAAGGGTGTCGCCGCCGCCGCGCTGCTGCTCCTGCACCAGCGCGGCGAGCTGGACCTGGACGCCCCGGTCGGCACGTACTGGCCGGAGTACAAGGCGGCCGGCAAGGAGCACACACGCGTACGGGACCTGCTCGCGCACCGCGCGGGCGTGCCCGTGCTGGACCGGCCGCTGACCCCCGCCGAGGCCGCCGACCCCGACCTCGGCGCCGCCGCCGTCGCCGCCCAGGCGCCGGTGTGGGAACCGGGCACGGACCACGGCTACCACGCCCAGACCTACAGCTGGCTCACCGGCGAACTGCTGCGCCGGATCACCGGCCGCCCGGTCGGCGCGTGGATAGCCGACGAGATCGCCGGGCCCGTCGGCGCCGACCTCTGGCTCGGCCTGCCGGATTCCGCACGCGCGCGCGTGGGCCGCGTCGGCCCGGTGGACCCGCCCGAGAACGCGGGCGGTCTGAAGACCCGCCCCAAGCGCGCGGTGGCCGAGGCGTACGCCGACCCGGACTCCCTGACCCGCCGCGCGTTCGCCGCGATCACCCCGCTCCCCGACGAGAACGACCCGGCCTACCGCGCCGCCGCCCTGCCCGCCTCCAACGGCATCGCCACGGCCGACGGACTGGCCCGCTTCTACGCGTCCCTCATCGGCGAGGTCGAGGGCGGCAGCCGGCTGTTCACCCCGCGGACCATGGAACTGGCCCGCACCGAGCGGTCCGCCGGGCCGGACCGGGTCCTGGTCGTCGGCACCCGCTTCGGCCTCGGCCCCATGCTGCACGGCGCCGCGTCCCCGCTGCTCTCCCCCGGCTCCTTCGGACACCCGGGCCGCGGCGGCGCCCTCGCCTTCGCCGACCCGGAGACCGGCATCGCCTTCGGCTACGTCACCAACGGCTTCCGGCAGAGCGTGACGGCGGACCCGAGGGCGCAGGCACTGGTACGAGCGGTGCGCACGGCGCTCGCCTAGGCACGGGCGTCCTCGGCACGCGCCGGGCGGCTGTCACACGTTGATCGGATGCGAGATCCGACCGGATTCCGCGTCGATCTCCCCGTGGGCCTTGGTCAGCAGTTGCATGGCCAGTTCGTTGAGCGCGCGGGCACCGGCGATCTCCTCGCCCACCCGGGGCTGATTGGCGTCGACCTGGTGCCTGCTGGCGCGGCCGTGCGCCCGTACCTCGGTGCCGTCGGGCAGGCGCACCATGGCGACCGCGCGCGTGTGCTGATCGTCCTCCTCCTTGAACTCCAGCTCGATGTGCCATCCGACAGCGGTGTGCATCATGACGACCACCTCCGAGAATCGCTGCTTCCAGGGTGCGTCACGCCACTGCGCCCGTCATGTCGGCGCCGGAGAGGGCGGCGGCCGGCCGCGGACAGCCCCGCGCCCGCTATCCGGCGCGCAGCATCAGCCCGATCCCCACGACCACCAGTCCCGCCGCCGCGATCCGGGGCGCGCCGAAGCGCTCCTTGAAGAACAGGGCGCCGATGGCCGCGCCGACGATGATGGACGACTCGCGCAGCGCCGCGACCGGAGCGAGCGGGGCACGGGTCTGGGCCCACAGGACCAGGGCGTACGCGGCGACGGACAGGGCGGCACCGAGGAGGCCGAGCACGGCGAACGGCCGCAGCAGCCGTAGCGTGTCGCCCCGCGTGCGGACGTACAGGAACGCGGGGAGCACGGCCCCCTGGACGGCCATGAGCCAGGCGATGTAGCCGAGGGGCGAGTGCGCGGCACGCACGCCCATGCCGTCGATCACCGTGTACGCGGCGATCGTCACGCCGGTCGCCAGGGCGGCGCCGATCGCCGCCCAGTCGGGCCGGTTGCCGCGCAGCCCCCACAGGCCGACACCGGTCAGGCCGAGGCAGGAGACGGCGATGCCGGCGCTCGCCCAGACACCGGGCACCTCGTGCGCGAAGACGGCGGCGAGCAGCGTGACCAGGAGGGGGGCGCTGCCGCGCGCGATGGGGTACGCCTGGCCGAAGTCGCCCAGCCGGAACGAGGTCATCAGCAGGGCGTAGTAGGCGATGTGCACGGCCGCGGAGACGAACAGGTACGGCCAGGCGGGCCCGGCCGGGAACGCCACGAACGGGGTCGCCGCGAGCCCGATCAGCAGGCCGCCGCCGGATATCAGGGCGAAGCCGACGAGCTTGTCGGTGATGCGGTGCGCGATGGCGTTCCAGCCGGCGTGGGTGACGGCGGCGAACAGGACGGCCGCCGCGACGACCGGCGTCACGCCGTCTGCTCGCGCACGTCCACCAGCGTCGCGCCCGCGTGGGCGACGAGTTCCTTCGGCTCGATCGGGAACACGGTGTGCGGCGTTCCGGCCGCCGCCCACACCACGTCGTGCGCGAGCAGCGAGCGGTCGGCGAGGACACGGGTGCGCGTGCGGTGCCCGAAGGGCGGCACGCCTCCGATGGCGTACCCGGTGGTCTCGCGGACGACGCCGGCGTCGGCGCGGGTGACCTTCCCGGCGCCCAGTTCCGCCCGCACCCGCTCCACGTCCACGCGGGAGGCACCGTCCATCAGGACCAGCACCGGCACCCCGTCCGCGGCGAAGATCAGGGACTTGCAGATCTGGCTCAGTTCGCACCCGACCGCCGTGGCGGCCTCGGCCGCGGTGCGGGTGGCCTCCGGGAAACGCCGGGTCCGGGTCAGGACATCGGCCAGCCCGAGCGCCCGCAGGGCTTCGGCGAACCGGGGGTGCGCCCCGGACTCTTCGGCGTCGGTGGCGGCTGTCGTCGTCATGGTGAGCACGCTACGACATCGCCGGAGCCGCGCTCACGGGGTTTTCACCCCCTCGGATCACCGCACCGCGTGCCGGAGACTCCCCCTCGGTCTTCTCCAGTCGCAGCCGTACCCCTGCAACTCCCAGGGCGGCCGGGAAAGCACGGGACGAACCCGGGACAGCGGAAAGCCGGTGAGGGTGCAGCCCCGTCCCCACGGGCACCCTCACCGGCCGCTCTTGTTTCAGGAGCGGTACGTCAGACGCGTACCAGCTCCTTCTCCTCGCCGAGGCCGGCGTGGGTGCGCAGGCCCTCGCCCTCCACGTCCACGTTGGGCAGCGCGCGGTCCAGCCACTTCGGCAGCCACCAGGCGCGCTTGCCGAGGAGGGCGAGCACCGCCGGGACGATGGCCATGCGGACGATGAACGCGTCGAAGAAGACGGCGATCGCGAGGCCGAAGCCGATCATCTTGACCATCGACTCGCTGGAGCCGATGAAGCCCGAGAAGACGGCGATCATGATGACGGCGGCGGCGGTCACGACCCGTGCGCCGTGCTTGAAGCCGGTCACCACCGCCTGGCTGGGCTTCTCGCCGTGGACGTACGCCTCCCGCATACGGGTCACGAGGAACACCTCGTAGTCCATCGCGAGGCCGAAGACGACGCCCACCATGAAGATCGGCATCATCGACATGACGGGGCCGGTCTCCTCGACGTTCATCAGGCCGGACAGCCAGCCCCACTGGAAGACCGCGACGACGGCGCCGAGCGCGGCGAGCACCGACAGCAGGAAGCCGAGGGCCGCCTTCAGCGGGACCAGGACCGAGCGGAAGACAACGATCAGCAGCAGGAACGCCAGGCCGACCACCAGGGCGAGGTACGGCAGGAGCGCGTCGTTCAGCTTCTGCGAGACGTCGATGTTCATCGCCGTCGAGCCGGTGACCAGGAGCGTGGAGTCGGTCTCCGAGGCGATGTCCGCGCCCTTGTCACGGATGGCGTGGACCAGGTCCTCGGTCGTCGCGGAGGACGGCTTGGACTTGGGCACGACCGTGATGGTCGCGGTGTCGCCGGCCTTGTTCGGCGTGGCCGGGGTGACCGTGACGACGTCCTTCAGGCCCTTGATCTCGTCGCCGACCTTGGTGAAGGCGGCCTTGGGATCGGCGCTGCCCTTGGCGTCGACGACCACCATCAGCGGGCCGTTGAAGCCGGGACCGAAGCCGTCGGAGAGGAGGTCGTAGGCGCGGCGCTGGGTGGTGGAGACGGGCTGGGAGCCGTCGTCGGGCAGGCCCAGCTCCAGCGAGGAGGCCGGGAGCGCCGCCGCGCCGAGGCCGAGCACGCCGAGCAGCAGGACGGCCACCGGGCGGCGGACGACGAAGCTGGCCCAGCGGGTGCCCATGTTGGGCCGGTCCGGGTTCTTCGGGGTACGGCCGCCGCCGAGCAGCTTGCTCTTCTGTCCGGTCGGCTTGACCTTGCGGCCGGCGTAGCCGAGGAGCGCGGGGATCATCGTCAGGGCGATCAGTACGGCGATGGCGACGGTGCCCGCCGCGGCGACGCCCATCTTCGTCAGCATCGGGATGTTGACGACGGAGAGTCCGACCAGGGCGATGACGACGGTCAGGCCGGCGAAGACCACGGCCGAGCCCGCCGTGCCGACGGCACGGCCGGCGGCCTCCTCGCGTTCGCGTCCCTCGGCGAGTTCGGCGCGGTAGCGGGAGACGATGAACAGGGCGTAGTCGATGCCGACGGCGAGGCCGATCATCGTCGCCAGGGTGGAGGTGGTGGAGCCCAGGTCCAGGGTGGACGCGAGCGCGGTGATCGAGGAGACGCCGATGCCGACGCCGATGATCGCGGTCAGCAGCGGCAGCCCGGCGGCGAGCAGGGAGCCGAAGGTGATGACGAGGACGACGGCGGCGATGGCGATGCCGATGACCTCGCTGGAGCCGGTCTCCGGGGTCGCGCTGAGCGCGTCGCCGCCGATCTCGACGGTCAGCCCGGCGTCCCGCGCATGCTGCCCGGCCTCCTTCAGGGCGTCCCGGGAGGAGTCCTCCAGCTCCATGCCGGAGACCTTGTACTTGACCGAGGCGTAGGCGACGGAACCGTCCTTGCCGACGGCGTGCGCGGTGTACGGATCGGCGACGGAGACGACCTCGGAGCCGCTGCGCAGCTCCTTGACGGTCTTGCGGACGGCGGCCTTGTTGTCCGCGTCGGTCATCTTCTCGCCCTTGGGCGCCTTGAAGACGACCCGGGCGGTGGCGCCGTCGGCGCTCATCCCGGGGAAGCGCTCCTCCAGCAGGTCGAAGGCTTTCTGCGCCTCGGTGCCGGGGATGGAGAAGGACGTGTTGCCGGCGGGCGGCGCGGAGGCGGCGCCCACCCCGGCGAGGGTGAGCAGCGCGACCCATATGAGGGCGACGAAGTGGCGTCGCCTGAAGGCGAGCCGGCCGAGTTTGTAGAGGAACGTGGCCACGGAGGCGTACTCCCGGTCAGGTCGTGGGGTTCATCAGGGCAGGGAAGATCAGCCCGACGACGTGAGCGGTGACGTCAGGTGGTGGGCTTGCTGGGGAATGCGTTCGAATGCGTTCAGGCGGCGGGGGCGCCGAGGGCGGGGAGGACCACGGCGTCGATGTACGACAGGAGGAAGGACTGGGTCGGCGGCTGCTCGTCGATGAGCGTGCGGGCGGCGAACCCGCCGATCATCATGTGCATCACGTAGTCGAGCGCCGGGTTGTCCGCACGGACCTCGCCCCGGTCGATCGCCCGTTGCAGCACACGGCGGAACGCCGCCATCTCCGGATCGATCAGATGGTCCCGGAACGCCTTCAGGAGATCCGGGTTGCCGTGCATGGCCATGGCCAGCCCCCGCATGAGCGCGGAGTTCTGCTCCATCTCGCAGTCGTCCGAGCGCAGGGTGAGGGCGTGCAGGTCACCGCGGAGGGACCCGGTGTCGACCTCGTCGGCGGCGCCGCCCGGCTTGCTGTGCCGCACGGCCTTCGCCACCAGCTCGGCCTTGCCGCCCCACTGGCGGTAGAGCGTGGCCTTGCTGGACCGGGTGCGGGCGGCCACGGCGTCCATGGTGAGGGCGTCGTAACCGACCTCCCGGAGCAGGTCGAGCACGGCCTCGTACAACTCGGCCTCACGCTCGGGCGTGATCCGACTGCGACGGGCCGCCGCGACGGCTTCGGCCATGTCAGTCACCTTCCCGCTCCGGAACCTTCTTCTTCGTACGTCCATGAAGATACCCTGAGCATCTGCGAAACGAAACCGTTTCGTACGTGTGCTGGGTCACGAAGGTGAAGGCCCCGTAAAGCTCCCGTTCCCGCGCCCAGGAGTTGCTGCCGCCGTTTGCCCGGAAAAGCATGGGGAGGTGAGCTATCTCCGCCTTCCCCACCTCAACGGCGACCTGCTGTGCTTCGTGACCGAGGACGACCTCTGGCTGGCCCCGCTCGACACCCCGGGCCGCGCCTGGCGCATCACGGCGGACCGCACCAAAGAGGGGCATCCGCGCTTCTCCCCCGACGGCAGCCGCATCGCCTACACGAGCTGGCGCAGCCTCGTCCCCGAGATCCACCTCGCCGACGTCGACGGCGGCGGACCCGCGCGGCAGCTGACGTACTGGGGCAGCACCGACACCCAGGTCTGCGGCTGGACCCCGGACGGCGACATCCTGGCGGTGGCCTCGCACGGGCAGCCCTTCTCCTACTTCACCTGGGCCTACAAGGTGCCCACCGACGGCGATCCGGGCGGACGCCTGCCCTGGGGCCCGGTCACCGACATCCAGGTCGCCGACATCGACGGCGAGCGCAAGACCCTCCTGCTCACCGGCACCCCACCCCACGAACCGGCCTCCTGGAAGCGGTACCGGGGCGGTGCCATGGGCCGTCTGTGGCTGCACGGACAGCGGCTCCTGCCGGACCTCGACGGCCATCTGGCCTGCCCGATGTTCGTCGCCGGCCGGGTCGCCTTCCTCTCCGACCACGAGGGCGTCGGCAACCTCTACTCCTGCGCCTACGACGGCACCGACCTGCGCCGCCACACCGACCACGACGCCTTCTACGCCCGGCACGCCGCCACCGACGGCGACCGCGTGGTCTACCAGTGCGCGGGCGACCTGTGGCTGGTGGACGACCTCTCCCCCCGCGGCGAACCGCGCCGGCTCGACATCCGGCTCGCCGGCCCGCGCACGGGCCGCCGCCCCTACCAGGTGCCGGCCGCACAGAACATCGACGGCATCTCCGTGGACGAGACCGGACGGGCCAGCGCGGTCGTCGTCCGCGGCAGCCTGCACTGGCTCACCCACCGCGACGGCCCGGCCCGTACGATCACCGACACACCCGGCGTCCGGGTGCGGCTGCCCGAGATGCTGGGCTCGACCGGGCAGATCGCCTACGTCACGGACGCCGAGGGCGAGGACGCCGTCGAGATCGCCCAGCTCCCCCGCGCGAGCGGCGACCGCGCACCCCGCCTGCTGGCCTCCGGCGCCCTGGGCCGGGTCCTGGAGATGGTCTCCGACCCCCTGGGAGAACGGCTGGCGGTCGCGTCCCACGACGGGCGCCTGCTGCTGATCGACGTGCCGGAGGAGGAGCCCGCCGCACCGACCGCGGCGAGCGGCACCGCGGAGGAGTCGGGGGCCGAGGATGCGGGGGCCGGGGGTTCCGGTGCGGAGAGTCCGGGGGCCGAGAGTCCGGGGGCCCAGGGCTCCGGCACCGAGGGGTCGAGTGCCGAGGGCCCCGGTGCCGAGGATTCGGGGGCCGACGGCTCCGGCGCCGAGGGGTCGGCCGCCGACGGCTCCGGGGGCTCGGGGGCCGACGGCTCCGGGGGCTCGGGGGCCGACGGCTCCGGGGGCTCGGGGGCCGACGGCTCCGGTACCGAGGGCTCGGGGGCCGCCGGCTCCGGTACCGGCAGCTCCCACGCCGGCGCTCCCGATGCCGGTGCCGGTGCCGGCGGCTCGAACGGCGGGGTGACCGAGCTGATCCGGTCGCTCAACGGCCCCGTCCGCGACCTCGCCTTCTCCCCGGACGGCTCCTGGATCACCTGGTCGCACCCCGGCATCGGCCGCTCCCTGCGCCAGATCAAGCTCGCCCGCATCAAGGACCGGCTGGTCGTGGACGTGACGAACGGCCGCTTCGAGGACGAGAACCCGGTCTTCACCCGCGACGGCCGCTACCTGGCCTTCCTCTCCTGGCGCGGCTTCGACCCGGTCTACGACGTCCACACCGGCGACCTGTCCTTCCCCCTGGGCTGCCGCCCGTACCTCGTCCCGCTCTCCTCGGCCACCCCCTCCCCCTTCGCCCTCAGCCCCGAGGGCCGCCCGGCCGCGGGCGGGCTCGATCCGATGGAGGACGAGGAGACGGGTGAGGCCGGCACGGTCACGGTGGAGGTGGAGGGGCTGGCCAGCCGGGTCACGCCGTTCCCGGTCATCGCCTCCAAGTACTCCGCGCTCCACCCGGTCGCCGGCGGCGGCCTGGTCTGGCTGCGCTGGCCGATCTCCGGCGCGCTCGGCGAGACCTTCGCCAACCCGGCCGACGTCAGCGGCCGCCCGAGCCTGGAGTACTTCAACATCCCCAAGGCGAAGAAGTCCGAACTCGTCGACCACCTGGACTGGTTCGCGGTGAGCGGCGACGGCACCCGGCTGGTCGTCGTGGACGAGGGCGACCTGCGGGCCGTGCCGTCGACCGAGATCGGCGACGGCGACACGACCGCCTGGATCGACCTGCGCCGCATCCTGCACGAGGTCGACCCGCCCGCCGAATGGCGCCAGGCGTACGACGAGGCCGGACGTCTGATCCGCGCCTACTTCTGGGATCCGGGCATGTGCGGGATCGACTGGGACGCGGTGCTCGCCCAGTACCGTCCGCTGGTCGAACGAGTCGCGTCCCCGGACGAGTTCGCCGACCTGCTCCGCGAGGTGCTCGGCGAACTCGGCACCTCCCACGCCTACGTCACCGCGGCCCGCCGCAACGAGGGCCCGCCCCACTACCAGCGCTGGCAGGGTCTGCTCGGCGCCAACCTGGTCCGCCGGAACGGCCACTGGACGATCAAGCGCATCCTGCCCGGCGAGTCCTCCGACTCCAAGGCCCGCTCACCGCTGGCCGGCACCGGCATCCGCGAGGGCGCCGCCCTGACCCACGTGGACGGCCGCCCGGTCGACCCGGTCGCCGGCCCCTATCCGCTGCTCGCCGGCTCGGGCGGGACGACCGTGGAGCTGACGTTCACCCCGGCGGAGGGCGACACCGGACGGGCCCGGCGGGTCGCCGTCGTCCCGCTCGTCGACGAACGGCCGCTGCGCTACCAGGACTGGGTGGCCAAACGCCGCGAGGTCGTCCGCGAGCTGAGCGGCGGCAAGTGCGGCTATCTGCACATCCCCGACATGGGCGGCTCCGGCTGGGCCCAGTTCAACCGCGACCTGCGCATGGAGGTGTCCCGGCCCGCGCTGATCGTGGACGTGCGCGGCAACGCCGGCGGGCACATCAGCGAACTCGTCATCGAGAAGCTGACCCGCACGATCCTGGGCTGGGACCTGACCCGGGACGCGCAACCGGTGTCGTACACCTCCAACGCGCCCCGCGGGCCGGTGGTGGCCCTGGCCGACGAGGCGACCTCGTCGGACGGCGACATGATCACCGCCGCGTTCAAGCTGCTGAGACTCGGCCCGGTCGTCGGCCAGCGCACCTGGGGCGGGGTCGTGGGCATGACCGGGCGGCACCGCCTCGGCGACGGCACGGTCATCACCGTCCCGATGAACGCGGCCTGGTTCGACGCCTACGGCTGGTCCGTCGAGAACCACGGCGTCTTCCCCGATCTGGAGGTCCTGCGCACCCCGCTGGACTGGGCGGAGGGCCGCCACGCCCAGCTCGACGACGCCGTCCGGCTCGCCCTGGACCTCCTGGAGTCCAACCCCGCGGCGATCCCGCCGGACTACAGCGACGTCCCGAACCGGGCACGCCCGAAGCTGCCGCCGAGAACGACAGGGCCGGCTTGACGGCCCCGCTCCCCCGTCCCGGAAACCCCTCCGGAGCGCCGTCCCGGAAACCCCCGTCCGGAGCGCCGTCCCGGAAACCCCTCCGGAGCGCCGGAAACCCCTCCGGAGCCCGTCCGGAACCCGGCCCGGAGGAACACGCCCCGGAAACCCGTTCCGGAAAGCGACGCAGGGCGCCCTCCGCGAAGAAGGGCGCCCCACGTCATACCGGCCGAGGCCGAACGCAGCGGCTAGGCGTCGTAGTCCCGGTCGAACCGGTCCTCCACCTGCTGCTCCGTGTCCTCGATGTCGCGGTAGTTCTGGCCGCCGCGCTGGGCCTGCTGCCCCTGGCGGCCCTGACCGCCCTGGCCGCCCTGCGCGCCCTGACCGCCCTGGCGGGTCTGCTGGCCGCGCTGGCCGGCCTTCTCGCGAGCCTGGTCCGCCTTCTCCTTGGCCTGGCGCGACTTGTCCTGGAACTGGTCCTTCATACCCATGTGGGTTCACTCCCGTGGTGGGTGTGGGTGGGGGTTCGGCCCCTCGGAGGGGCCTCGACCAGATTCACACGGGCGAACACCCTGCGCATGTCGATCAGTTACGGTGCGTAACGCGAGCCGCCTCGTCGGCCGCGCCCCCCGCACCGACGAGCCCGGAGCTCATCCCCTGGAGCCGGGGCGCGAAGCGCTTCATCTCTCGTTGCCCGACCGTCCCGATGAGCGCCGGGAGATATCCGCGCACGCCCTGCATGCCGCGCAGCCACCACTGCCCGTACACGTGCGCCGAGCGCCGCTCGATGCCGGCGACGATCCGGTCCACCGCGGGCCCCAGCGGGTACGTCTTGTTCGACGGCCACGGCAGCCGCTGCCGCAACTCCCGCATCACGTCGTCCTGGTCGGCGCCGCGCACCATGTCGGTGTCGGTCCAGGACAGGTACCCGACGCCCACGCGCACGCCCTGGTAGCCGACCTCGGCACGCAGACTGTGCGCGTACGCCTCCACGCCCGACTTCGACGCGCAGTACGCCGTCATCATCGGCGCCGGCGTGATCGCGGCGAGCGAGGCTATCTGGAGCAGATAGCCCCGGCTCTCGACCAGCACCGGCAGGAACGCCCGCGCGGTCACCGCCGAACCGATCAGGTTCACCTCGATCACCCGCCGCCACGCCTGCGGATCGGAGTCGGCGAACGGACCGCCGGTCGCCACACCGGCGTTGGCGACCACGATGTCGACCTTCCCGAACCGCTCCTTCACCTCCCGCGCTACCCGGCTCATCGCCTCGTGGTCGGTGACGTCGGCGTACCAGTGGCCGCTCTCGCTGTGCAGCCGTCCGGAGACCTCCTTGAGCGCCTCCTCCTCCAGCCCCACCAGCGCGACCTTCGCCCCGCGCGCGGACAGCTTGCGCGCCAGCAGTTCGCCGACGCCGCGCGCCGCTCCGGTGACGACCGCGACCTGTCCTTCGAGGCTGACCTTGCTCATGCGCCCTCCTTGATCTGCGCGGGGGTGGCACGGTGCTCGTGGTCCCGCTCGGGGCCGTCCCCCGTGACGTAGGTGGTGACAAGTTCCCGGATCCTGCCGGTCACCGGCTCGGGAGCCTCGATCGGGGTCATGTGGCCGATGCCGGGCAGTTCGGTGAGACCGACGCACCGCGGCAGCGCGGCGACCAGCGCGTGGGCGTGCACCGGGGGCGTGAGCCGGTCGGACGCGCCGTGCAGCACCGCGGTGGGCGCCTGCAACTCCCGTACGCCGTGGTCGAGATCGAGCGCCTCCAGTACGGCCGCCCAGGCATGGCGCACGGCACGCGGACAGGCGTGCACGATCCGCGCGCACGCCTCCACCCGGTGCGGGGCGGAACCGGCGCCCATGGTGGCGTACTTGAGGATGCTCTTCGCGACCGGCGTCACCGGACCGAGGGGGGCGCGCGAACCGAGGATGCGGCCGGTGATCCAGGTGCGCGCCCGCCCGGCGCGCAACGGCACCACCCGTGCCTCGGCGACCAGCCGCGAACTGCCCGTACTGCACAGCAGAACGGCGGCGGCGTGTTCCCGGAAGCGGGGACGCCCGGCCGCGGCCATGACCGTCATGCCGCCCATGGAGTGGCCGACGATCAGCGCCTTCTCCCCGGGCGCGAGGGTCTCCGCGAGCACCGCTTCGAGATCGTCCGCCAGCGCGTGGGTCGTGCACGCCCGGCTCACGGGAGAGCGCCCGTGCCCCCGCTGGTCGTAGGCGATCACCCGGTGATCGGTCGCCAGGTCCCGTATCTGGGCGGCCCAGAACGCCGTCGAGCAGGTCCAGCCGTGGGACAGGACGACCGGGGGCGCGTCCCCCGGGCCGTGCACCTCGACGTGCAGCCGCGCGCCGTCGGCGGAGACCGCGGTCAGCGTGCGGGAGGGAACGGGCGGGGCGTACGGGCCGGAGGTGACGGAGCCGCGGGTGACGGAGCCGCGGGTGACGGGAGGACGCCGGCTCATGCGGTGGCCTCGCTGCGCTCGCGGGCCACCGAGGCCCCCGCCACCGGTGTGCGGACGACCTCGTACTCGCCGAGGTCCACCCGCCGGGTCGCGCGCCGGAACTCGGTCGTCGTACCGGGCCAGATGGTGGTGTTGCGACCGCTCGCGTCCAGGTACCAGCTCGTGCAGCCGCCGGTGTTCCACACGGTCCGCTTCATGCGCTCCTGGACCTCGTGGTTCCAGTTCTCCACGGCGGCGGGCCGGGCGTCGAGAGCGGTACGGCCGCCCAGGACGTCGAGCTGGCGCAGATAGTCGGCCATGTAGTTCAGCTGGGACTCGATCATCAGGATCATGGAGGAGTTCCCGAGGCCGGTGTTGGGGCCGATGATCGTCATCCAGTTCGGGAACCCGGCCGCCGAGGCGCCGCGCAGCGCCTGCATGCCGGTCTTCCAGGACTCCGCGAGCGTGATCCCCTCGGTGCCGACCACGCGCTCGGCGATCGGCATGTCCGTGACGTGGAAGCCCGTACCGAAGACGATCGCGTCGACCTCGGCCTCGGTGCCGTCGGCGGCGACGACCGTCGACCCGCGGATCTCGCTCAGTCCGCTCGCGACGACGTCCACGTTGGGGCGGGCCAGCGCCGGATAGTACGTGCTGGACAGCAGGATCCGCTTGCAGCCGATGCGGTAGTCCGGGGTGAGCTTGGCCCGCAGGGCGGGATCCTTGACCGAGCGGGCCATGTTGCGCTTGGCCAGCTGCTCGACGAGGCCGAGTTCGTCGGGGTGCTTGGTGAACGCCTGCACCTGCAGCTCCCGGATGCCCCACAGCAGTCCGCGCCGGGCCTGGGCGGTGAGGGGCAGCCGCCGGTGCAGCCACCGCTCGGCGCCGCTGATGGCACGGTCGACGCGGGGCATCACCCACGGCGGGGTGCGCTGGAAGAGGGTGAGCCGGCCGACCTGCGGCTGGATGGCGGGCACGATCTGGATCGCGGAGGCACCGGTGCCGACCATGGCGACCCGCTTGCCGCGCAGATCGTAGTCGTGGTCCCAGCGGGCGGAGTGGAACACCTTGCCCGGGAAGGACTCCAGGCCCGGGATCTCGGGGATCTTCGGGTCGGACAGCGGCCCGGTGGCGGAGACCACGACGTCGGCGGTCAGCGAGCCGCGAGCGGTCTCGATGTTCCACCGCAGCTTGTCGTTGTCCCAGGTCATCAGCTTGACCTCGGAGTCGAGGCGGAGGTGGGGGCGCAGCCCGAACAGGTCGGTGACGTGCTCCAGGTAGGCGCGGATGTGCCGCTGCCCGGAGAAGGTGCGCGGCCAGTCGGGGTTGGGCGCGAAGGAGAAGGAGTAGAGGTGCGAGGGCACGTCACAGGCGCACCCGGGGTAACTGTTGTCCCGCCAGGTGCCGCCGACGCTGTCGGCGCGCTCCAGTACGACGAAGTCGGTGATTCCCTCGCGGCGCAGCCGCACCGCGGCCCCCAGCCCGCCGAACCCGGACCCGATCACCGCCACCCGTACATGCTCGTGCTGGGCCATCCCGAAGCCTCCACGCATCGCCTAGGAACTCGTGCGAACTCTGCCAGTGATTACTGGCGCAATGGGACTGTAGAACAGCCGACGTACTGAGCGGTAGGGGGCGCGAGGGGGAAGTTACCGGCGGTACACCATAGGCTGCGGACGTGGCAGAGGACGCAGAACACACGGAGGCACACCCGGACCCGGCCGCCCCGCCGACGCGCCCGGACCCGGCCACCCCACCGACACGCCCGGACCCGGCACACCCCGGGGCCCCGCGCGAGTACCGCATGGAGGAACTGGCCCGGCTGGCCGGCATCACCGTGCGCACCCTGCGCTTCTACCGCGAGCGCAAGCTGCTCCCGCCGCCCCGCCGCGAGGGCCGCATCGCCTGGTACGACGACCACCACCTGGCCCGCCTGCGCACCATCGCGGCCCTACTGGAGCGCGGCCACACCCTGAACGGCATCGCGGAGCTGGCCGAGGCCTTCGACCACGGCCGGGACGTCGCCGACCTGCTCGGCGTCGGCACCCCCACCGAGGAGGAACCGGTCCGCCTCACCCCCGAGGAACTCGCCGCCCGCTTCGAGGGCGAGGTCACCCCGGACAACCTCGCCGCGGCCATGGACCTGGGCTACCTCGGCACCGACGGCGACGAGATCGTCCACATCAGCCGGCGCCTGCTGGACGTCTCCTCGGCACTGGTCCGCGAGGGCATCCCGCTCGCCGAGGTCCTCGCCTCCGCCGCCCGCGTCCGCGACCACGCCGAAGCCCTGGCCGAGCTCTTCGCCGACCTGATCCTGCGCCACGCCCCCGAGGAAGACCTGCAACGCCTGCGCCCCCTGGCCCGCAGCGTCGTGGAGGCGGAACTCTCCCTGGCCCTGGACCGGCGGCTCAACAAGGCCCGGTGAGGGCGGAACGAGAAGTCGAGGTCAGAGGTCGTAGACGACGGTGACCGGCGCATGGTCCGACCACCGCTCGGCGTGCGTGGCCGCGCGCTCCACGAACCCCTTGACCGCCTTGCCGGCGAGCCCGGGCGTGGCGCCGTGGTAGTCGATCCGCCACCCCGAATCGTTGTCGAAGGCCCGCCCCCGGTAGGACCACCAGGTGTACGGCCCCTCGGCGTCGGGGTGCAGGGCGCGGACGACGTCGACGTAGCCGCCGTCCTCGGGGGCGAACACCCGGCCGAGCCAGTCGCGCTCCTCGGGGAGGAAGCCGGAGTTCTTGGTGTTGCCGCGCCAGTTCTTGAGGTCGGCCTGCCGGTGGGCGATGTTCCAGTCGCCGCACACGAGGACCTCGCGCCCGTCGGCGGCGGCCCGCTCGCGCAGTTCCTTCAGGTGGGCGAGGAACTCGTCCATGAAGCGGACCTTCTCGTCCTGCCGCTCGGTGCCGACCTCGCCGGAGGGCAGATAGAGGGAGGCGACGGTGACGCCGGGCAGCTCCGCCTCGACGTAGCGCCCGCTGCCGTCGAACTCGGCGGAGCCGAAGCCCACGCGGACGCGGTCGGGCTCGCGCCGGGTGTAGAGGGAGACGCCCGCGCGGCCCTTGGCGGCGGCCGGGGCGTGCACGACGTGCCAGCCCTCGGGCTGCCGGACCTCCTCGGGCAGCTGGTGGGGCTCGGCGCGCACCTCCTGGAGGCACACGACGTCCGCGTCGGTCCCGGCGAGCCACTCCACGAAGCCCTTCTTCGCGGCGGCCCGCAACCCGTTCACGTTGACCGAGGTCACCGTCAGCACAGCACTCTCCTCGACCTCACAGTCGACCTCGCCGGCAGGACGCGTCGTCCGAGGCCACAGTCAGCACCAGGGCACGATACCGGCACACTGGTCGGGGTCCGCAAAACCCGTAAGCCCGTCGCCTGCATAGAAGTACGATATCTCGCATGATTATACGTCCCGTTCGCTTCGATCACCCCGACGCCATGAAGCTCAACGACGAGGTCCAGGCCGAGTACCACCTGCGCTACGGCGACGGGGGCGACGCCACGGTCCTGGACGCCGTCGACTTCACCCCGCCCCAGGGGGTGTACCTGATCGCGTACGACGAGCTCGACCGCCCCGTGGCCACCGGCGGCTGGCGCAGCCAGGACCGCAACCCCGAGGGCAACGAGGACGGGGACGCGGAGCTCAAGCGCATGTACGTCGTCGACGCGATGCGCGGCCGGGGCCTGGCGCGCCGCATGCTCGCGGCCCTGGAGGAGGACGCCCGCGCGGCGGGCCGGATCCGCATGGTCCTGGAGACCGGCACCAAGCAGCCGGAGGCCATCGCCCTGTACACCTCCAGCGGCTACACGCCCTGCGCGAAGTTCGGCTACTACCGCGACTACGAGGAGAGCCTCTGCTTCGCCAAGCGGCTCTGACCCTCCGCCAAGCGGCTCCGGCCCTCCGCCGCCGGCGCGACCGGGCCCCATCGACGGCTTCGATGGGGGCATCGGTTTCCTTCCCCAGCGGGCCGTGGACCGCCTCCCGCCCCGGCTCGTAGCTTCGTCTCACGCCGACCGCACACGATGCCGGCGCGGAGCGGGCCCACGGTCCCGCCGGACCGGGCTCACGGAAGGGGAAGGGTGGCATGAGCACATCAGGGGGACGGGCGAGCGCACCGGGCACGGAGGCCCGCCGGGAGACGCGCGGGGCGGTCGAACTGACGGCGGCGATGCTGCTGTCCGGCACCATCGGGGTCTTCGTCGTCGAGTCCGGCGCCTCGCCGTTCACCGTGGTCTTCTACCGGTGCGTGTTCGGTGCCCTGTTCCTCGGGGCGTACTGCGCGCTCCGCGGCTTCTTCAGGAACCACGGCTTCACCCCGAAGAAGCTCGCCCTGGCGGCGCTCGGCGGCGTGTTCATCGTGTTCAACTGGGCGTTCCTGTTCGAGGCGTACGGCAGGACGTCCATCTCGGTGGCCACGGTCGTCTACCACACCCAGCCGTTCTTCGTGGTCCTGCTGGGCGCCCTGTTCTTCAAGGACCGCATCACGGGCCGGAAGGCGGGCTGGCTGCTCGTCGCCTTCCTCGGGCTCGTCCTCGTCGCCGGTGTCTCCGCCTCCGACCTCTCCGGTGACGGCGCCTACCTCGTGGGACTGGGATACGCCCTGCTGGCCGCCCTCTTCTACGGCCTGTCCACGATCATCACCAAGCGTGTGACCGGAGTGAGGCCCCATCTGGTCGCCCTGGTGCAGGTGCTGCTCGGCATCCCGCTGCTGCTGCCCTTCACCCGCCTCGGCGAGAGCGCGCACCTCGGCGCCGGCTGGGGCTGGCTCGCCGGCCTCGGCCTCCTCCACACCGGCGTCATGTACGCCCTGATGTACTCCGCCTACCAGAAGCTGCCCACACCGAAGATCGCCGTGCTCGCCTTCGTGTACCCGGCCGCCGCGCTGCTCTGCGACTGGGCGGTCTACGGCCACCACGTCACCTGGACGCAGGCCCTGGGCATTCCCCTGATCGTGGCGGCCTCCCTGGGCACCAATCTGGGGTGGGGCGTCGGCCGGCGCCCGGTGGCGGGCCCGGTTCAGCCCGAGCCGGCCGCCGGCACGCCCTCCTCGCGCATCAGCCGCACCGCCTGATCGACGAAGAGTCTCAGCTCCCGGGACAGCCGCCTGCCTCCGCGCCACGCCAGCTGGGTGCGGACGGCGAAGGGGGCCTCCCACGACAGCGCCGTCATCTCGCCCCGGTCCAGCTCCTCGGCCACGGTGACCCGGGGCAGGAGCGCGATTCCGAGTCCGGACGCCACGCCCTTCTTGATCGCCTCGATGGTGCCGAACTCCAGGAACGGCGCCCTCTCCGTGTCCCGCAGCTCCGCCTCGAACAGGTCGCGATAGGCGCATCCCTCCTCGGTGGCCAGGACGGACACCGACCGCAGATCGTCCGCGGACAGCTCCGGCCGCCCCGCCAGCGGATGACCGGGGGCCGCGACGAGCACCAGCGGCTCCTCGGCCAGCACCACCGACTCCAGCCCCGGGTGCTGCGTCTCCTGCTCCATGAGGAAGCCGATGTCGAAGGCGCCCTGGCGGAGCGCGTGCCGGGTCCCGGCGCACAGGCTGGGCCGCAGCGAGAGCTGCACCCGGGGATAGCGGTGGTGGAAGAACTCCAGCAGCGGGGGCATGCGGTAGGAGGTGACGCTCTCCATCGTGCCGATCACGAGCGTCCCCGACGGGCCGTCCCCGCCGGCCACGTCCGCGCGGGCCGTCTCGACCAGCGCCAGGATCTGATCCGCGTACTCCAGCAGCTTCTCCCCGGCGGGGGTCAGCCGGATCCGGCCGCCGAGGCGGTCGAACAGTTCCGCGCCCAGCGAGGTCTCCAGCGCGCGGATCTGCGTCGTCACGCTCGACTGCGCGTAGCTGAGCTCCTCCGCGGCCCGTGTGAAACTCAGCAGCGCCGCGACCTTCTGGAACGTGACCAGGTGGCGAATCTCCACCGTCATCCCCCTGCGGTTCAACCCCCGGTGCGGAGACCGTCCGCGGGAGACGCTTCGGAGCGCCCCGCGATGTGATCCCCGCCACTGCCGACCCGGACCGGCGAGGCGTCCGCGCCTTCCGTCCCGTAAACGACGAAGATCCCGACCGATCGTGATGATCGGCGGGATCTTCGTCCACCATTCCCGAGCTGACTCGGGAACAGTCGTGCGTGGACCTGAGGGGATTTGAACCCCTGGCCCCCTCGATGCGAACGAGGTGCGCTACCGGACTGCGCCACAGGCCCTTGCAACGAGTGAAACTCTAGCATCCCGATCGCGGTGCTTGGAAATCCGCTCCCTGACTGGTCAGAGGCCGGGTCGCCGACGGGGGCGGTCCGGGCGGGGAGCGCGCTCCGTCACTCGTTGGCGGCGCGCGGACGCTCGCCGTCCTCGTACTGGTCGAAGAGCGGTGTGCGTCCGCGCTCACGGGCCCGGCGCGCCGAGGCCGCGCCGGCGCTCCCGCCGCGCGAGCGCGTCCGGCCGCGCGGCTGGGTGCCGCCGCGGCCTTCCGCCGGCTTGTCCCCGGACACCCGCTCCGGCTCGGCCGCCCCGCTCTCCGGCGTCTGGCCCGTCTCGTGCTCCGGCACGACCGCGCTGGACCGCGCGGAGCTCCAGGTGTCGGGCGCCCCGAGGTCCACGTCGGAGGTGGCGCGCGGGGCGACGGGCGCGGTCACGTACGTGGGCAGCGGCACCGGCACCGGATCCCAGCTGCCCCCGTGCCCCGGCCTCCGCTGCCGCTCGCGCTGCTGGTCGACCCACTCCGCGTGGTCGGTCTGCTCGACGAGGGCGCGCCGGTCGGCGGCGAGCGCGGACAGACCGGTGTCCGTCCCTGTCTCCTGGACCTGGTCGGGCTCCTCGGCGCCGAGGTCCTCGTCGAGGGGCGCGCGCCGGCGCGGCTGGCGTTCACGCAGGCGCTGGGCGGCGACCTCGGCTCGCCGGCGGTCCATCTGGTAGGCGAAGCGGCGGCGCTCCTGCACCCGCAGATGGGCGATGTACGCGCTGAGCAGCACGGCCGGCACGCCGGGCACCCACAGGAAGGCGAGGCCGCCCACGGCGGCGACGATCGCGCCGAGCGTGAAGCCGAGGAAGAGCATCACGGTGGTGCGCCGGCGGCGTGCCAGCACCTTCGTGCGGCGGGCACGCGCCGCGGCGGCCTGCGCCGAGGGGGTGGGCCGTGCGCTCGGTTCGCGCTGCTGCGCGGGCGTGGTCCCGGTGGTGGGCTCGGGCGCGGGGGCGGGGGCGGACTGGGGCGCCGGTGCGGCGTCCTGGTCACGCGCTGGTTCCGTGCCGCCGGGCACCTCGGGCTCGGTTCCGACGCCGGCCTGACGGCGGGTCGGAGGCATGGCGAAGGCCCGGACGTCCACCGAGTCGGTGACGGCGTCCGGATCGCCGGTTTCCGGCTCCCCCTCCTGGGCGGAGCGCGCCCGCAGGTCCCTGGCGTACCGACGCTCCATGCCCGCCCGTCCGGAAAGCAGCCGGATGGCGGTGCTGAAGCGTTCCGTCGGACGGGCCTCGTTCAGCTCGTCCTGCCTACGGAGCCACATCGGCACCAAGTAGGCGGCCCAGGCCCCGACGATGACTGCGTAGATGAGGCCGCTGCTGCTCACGCCTCACACGGTAGAGGGGTTTGCGTGAGGCCATCCGCCAATTGGGCCGGTGTGTCGCACGATCTGGCTGATATTTCCAGCATTTTTTGCGACCGATGCGATCAGGGGACCGCCATCGGGCGTGAATTCAGCGCTCCGAGGCGGTCAGCGGCCGATCAATTTCGAACACATATTCAATTTACGGCCGTTCGGCGGGATTCTCGGGCGCGTTCCGCGGATTCCGCGCCGAGTCCGGCGTGCCCGTCGCGCCCCCGTCGCCGGCGGGCCGCTCGGCGTGCCTCCGGGAGCGTGCCCGCCGCCACCGCGCGAGCAACCCGTCGGGCACCTCTTCCGCGGTGAGCGCGTAGACGAGATGGTCGCGCCAGGCGCCGTCGATGTGCAGATAACGCGGCCGGAGCCCCTCCTCGCGGAATCCGAGTTTCTCCACGACCCTCCGGCTCGGCCGGTTCTCGGGACGAATGCAGACCTCGATCCGGTGCAGGCCGACGGTGCGGAAACAGTGGTCCACCGCGAGCGCGACGGCCGTCGGCATGACGCCGCGCCCGGCCACCGCCTCGTCCACCCAGTAGCCGACATGGCCCGAGCACATCGATCCCCAGGTGATCCCGGCGACCGTCAACTGCCCGACCAGTTGCCCCTGGTACTCGATGACGAACGGCAGCATCCGGCCCGCGCCGGCCTCGGAACGCAGGTGCCGGACCATCTGGCGGTACGTCGGCCGGTGCGCGATCGGTCCGCTCGGCGTGGGCGGCGGGATCGTCGCCTCCCAGGGGCGCAGCCAGTCGCGGTTGCGCCGGTTCACCTCGCGCCAGGCCCGCTGGTCGCGCAGTTTTATCGGCCGGAGAACGACATCGCCGTCCGCCAGTACGACGGGCCAGGAAGGGCTGTTCAGCTCGCACCCCCACTACCGGGTCTGGGGTGGTCACCGCCGCGGATCTGGTCGACGGCATGGACGAGCAGGGGCTCCAGGACGGCGAGGCCGTCCCGCACGCCGCCGGCCGACCCCGGCAGGTTGACGATCAGCGTCCCCCGGGCGACTCCCGCCAGCCCCCGGGACAGCGCGGCGGCCGGCACCTTCTCCCGTCCGTACGCGCGGACGGCCTCCGCGATGCCCGGCACCTCGTAGTCGATCACGGCGCGGGTCGCCTCGGGGGTGCGGTCGGTGGGCGAGACACCGGTGCCTCCGGTGGTCACGACGACGTCGTACGCCGCCTCCACGGCCGCCCGCAGCGCCGCTTCCACCGGATCCCCGTCCGGCACCACCCGCGGCCCGTCCACGGCGAAACCGAGCCCCCGCAGGCCCGTCACGATCAGCGGGCCGCCCTTGTCCTCGTAGACGCCGGCGGCGGCCCGGTTGGAGGCGGTGACGACCAGCGCGGCGTACGGTGCCCGCGGCGCGCCCGCGGTGCCCTCGTCGAATGTCATGACCGGCTCCAGTCGCCCGACTTGCCGCCCGTCTTCTCCTCCACCCGCACGTCCGTGATGACCGCCCCCTTGTCGACCGCCTTGACCATGTCGATCACGGTGAGCGCGGCGACCGTCACGGCGGTGAGGGCCTCCATCTCCACACCCGTGCGGTCCGTCGTCTTCACGGTGGCCAGGATCTCCACGGCGTCGTCCGCGACCGACAGGTCCAGTTTCACACCGGACACCGACAACGGGTGGCACAGCGGGATCAGATCCGGAGTGCGCTTGGCACCCATGATCCCGGCGATACGCGCGGTGGCCAGGGCGTCTCCCTTGGGCATCCCCTCACCGCGCAGCAGTTCCACCACCCGGGGGGAGACGAGGACCCGGCCGCTGGCACGGGCGGTGCGCGCGGTCACGTCCTTCCCCGACACATCGACCATGCGGGCCGCACCCGCCTCGTCGATGTGGGTCAGCCGTTCCGGCACAGAGGATCCGGGGGTCTCCCCCCGGGAAGGCACAGTCATGGTGTGTGGCGCTCCCGGTCCGGGCCCGTCGCGGTGCGGAGCGCGGGCCTGCTGTGCGCGACACGCTACCGCCAAGCCGACGCTCGCACCGGACCAGGACCGTCCCTCGGACGGGCCCGCGCGCACGTCAGCCGAGCAGCACGACCTCCACCTCGCCGCCGGGCTCGGCGGCCTCCACGTCCTCGGGGAGGACGATCAGCGCATCGGCCTGGGCCAGCGCCGCGATCAGGTGGGAACCGGCCCCGCCCACCGGAGCCACCTCCCCGTCGGTGTACGTCCCGCGCAGGAACTGGCGGCGCCCCTTGGGCGAGCGGAGCGGCGCGTCCGCCTTCAGGACGGCCCGCGTGCGGGGCCGGTGGAGATCGGTGAGGCCCATCAGGGCGCGGATCGCGGGGCGGGCGAACAGCTCGAAGGAGACGTAGGACGACACGGGGTTGCCGGGCAGCGCCAGCAGCGGGGTGTGGTCGGGGCCGATCGAGCCGAAGCCCTGGGGTTTGCCGGGCTGCATGGCCAGCTTGCGGAACTCCACGCCGCTGCCCGCCTCGTCCTCGTCGCCGACGGAGGACAGCGCCTCCTTGACCACGTCGTACGCCCCCACGCTCACCCCGCCCGTGGTCACCAGCAGGTCCGCGCGGATGAGCTGGTCCTCGATGGTGGAGCGGAGGGTCTCGGCGTCGTCGGCGACGGCACCCACCCGGTAGGCGATGGCGCCCGCGTCCCGGGCGGCGGCGGTGAGGGCGAAGCTGTTGGAGTCGTAGATCTGGCCGGTGGCCAGTTCCTCGCCGGGCTGGACGAGTTCGCTGCCGGTGGACAGCACGACCACGCGCGGGCGCGGGCGCACGCGTACCGTGCCGCGGCCGATCGCGGCGAGCAGCGCGATCTGCGGCGGGCCGAGGATCGTCCCGGCCGCCAGGGCCCGGTCGCCGGCGCGCACGTCGCTGCCCCGGTCGCGCACGTGCGCGCGTGCCTCGGCGGGGCGGTACACGTGCACATGCCCCTCGGCGCCCTCGGGGGCCAGGCTGCGCGCCCGCATACCGCCGACCGGGCCCTCGCCGAGCCCTCCGTCGGTCCACTCGACGGGGACGACGGCCTCGGCGCCGGGCGGCAGGGGCGCGCCGGTCATGATGCGCGCGGCCTGACCGGGCCCGACCCGCACCGGATCGGCCGCGCCCGCCGCGACGTCCCCGACGACCTCCAGGACGGCCGGGAACTCCTCGCCCGCGCCCGCGACGTCCGCTACCCGCACCGCGTACCCGTCCATCGAGCTGTTGTCGAACGGCGGCAGGGAGACCGGCACCGTGACGTCGTCGACCAGGACGCAGCCCTGGGCGTCGAGCAGTTGCAGTTCGATGGGTTCCAGGGGGCGGACGGTCGAGAGGATGTCCTCCAGATGCTCGTCCACCGACCACAGGTCGTCCGGGCCGGCGGGGCGGGTCGCGGCGCTGCTCAAGATTGCTGCATCTCCTCGGCTACGTAACTGCGGAGCCAGGTCCGGAAGTCCGGGCCCAGGTCTTCACGTTCGCACGCGAGTCTGACAATGGCACGCAGGTAGTCGCCACGGTCGCCGGTGTCATAGCGGCGGCCCTTGAAGACGACGCCGTGCACGGGACCGCCGACCTTCTCGTCCTGCGCGAGCTGCTGGAGGGCGTCGGTGAGCTGGATCTCGCCGCCGCGGCCCGGCTCGGTCTTGCGCAGTATGTCGAAGATGTGCGGGTCGAGGACATAGCGGCCGATGACCGCGTAGGCCGACGGGGCGTCCACCGGGTCCGGCTTCTCGACCAGGCCGGTCACCTTCACGACGTCACCGTCGGCGGTGGCCTCGACGGCCGCGCAGCCGTAGAGGTGGATCTGCTCGGGCGCGACCTCCATGAGGGCGATCACGCTGCCGCCGTGCCGCTCCTGGACCTCGATCATGCGCCGCAGCAGCGGATCCCTGGGGTCGATCAGGTCGTCACCGAGGAGGACGGCGAAGGGCTCGTGGCCGACGTGCGGGGCCGCGCACAGCACGGCGTGACCGAGACCCCGGGGGTCGCCCTGGCGCACGTAGTGCATGGTGGCCAGGTCGCTGGACTCCTGCACCTTCGCGAGCCGTTCGGCGTCACCCTTCTTCTCGAGCGCCGACTCCAGCTCGTAGTTGCGGTCGAAGTGGTCCTCCAGGGGACGCTTGTTGCGTCCGGTGATCATGAGGACGTCGTCGAGCCCCGCCGACACGGCCTCCTCGACCACGTACTGGATCGCCGGCTTGTCTACGACCGGCAGCATCTCCTTGGGAGTGGCTTTGGTAGCCGGCAGGAACCGGGTGCCGAGGCCGGCTGCGGGAATGACAGCCTTGCTGATCCTGGGGTGGGACTGAGTCATGCCCGCAACCATATCCGGTGCCTTTGAGGGGAATCAGTGGCTCCGGATGCTTGACCCTCATATGACCTGCATTAAGAAGGGTGCGCGAACGACCAGTGGTACACGTGGGACCTGCGGGCGAGCCTGACAAGCGCATGTTGCGGCGAGAGTTCCTCACGGTGAGGAACAGGTTGACGGAGGATGACGTCCGGGAGGCGGACCGCGCGCTGGCGGAGCGCGCCCTGGACCTGCCCGAGCTGGCGCGCGGGCGCACGGTGGCGGCGTACGTCTCGGTCGGGAACGAACCCGGCACGCTCGCGCTGCTGGACGCACTGCGCGCGCGGGACGTACGCGTCCTGCTCCCCGCGCTCCTGCCCGACAACGACCTGGACTGGGGCGAGTACACCGGCCCGGACTCCGTGGCCCGGGTGCAACACGGCGGGAAGATGGCGTTGTTCGAGCCCTCCGGCGCGCGACTCGGTCCGGACGCCGTGACGGCCGCGGACGTCGTCCTGCTGCCCGGGCTCGCGGTGGACGCGCGCGGGATGCGCCTGGGACGCGGCGGAGGTTCGTACGACCGCGTCCTGGCCCGGCTGGAGCGGGCGGACGCGCGGCCCCGGCTCGTGGTGCTGCTGTACGACACGGAGGTCGTCGCGCACGTCCCGGCGGAGCCGCACGACAAGCCGGTGCACGCGGTGGTGACGCCCTCCGGCGTGCGCCGCTTCGCGCACCCCTGACCGCGCCGGGACCGCGCCGGGACCGCGCCGGATTCCCGGCCCGCCGCCCCGCGGGGCCGGGAAGGCTCCCCCGGCGTACGGGAAAGGGCCCTCCACGCGCGCGTGGAGGGCCCTTTCCCGATAGTGCACCGTCAGCGGCTCACGGCTGGAGGACGAGCGTGTCGCTCGTGCTCTTGTCCACCGACTTGCCCGTGAAGGACCAGGGCAGCAGCTCGCCCTTGACCCACTTGCCGGTCTGGTCCGTGTAGTGCGCGCTGAAGGCGTGCCCGGAGGCGCCCGTCAGGTTGATCCACTTGGACTTGTCGAGGTCGGCGAGGTTGACCACCATCCGCATGGAGGGCACCCAGACGACGTTGTAGCCGCCGGCCGCGTTCCAGCCGGTCGCGTTCACCGTGGCCTCGCCGCCGCCGAGCTTCCAGGGGCCGCGGTTGAGGAGGTACTGGAGGACCTTGGGTCCCTCGGTGCCGAGGGTCTGGTTCTTCAGGAACAGCCGGTGCAGGCGGCCCCAGCTCCAGGTGTCGATGTCCTTGCCGAGCTTGGCGGTCAGCTCCCAGCGGGCGTCGATCATGGCGCGGGCGAACAGCTGGTCGCGGTTCTCGGCCTTGGGGCGGGTGCCCGACGCGGGGGCCTTCCACCAGTCGCTGTCCGGCTTCTCCATCAGGGTGCGCACGACCTCGAACCAGCGGTCGCCGCCGTCCGGCTGCGCCTGGTCGCCATCGCGCTGGCCGCACTCGCGGACCTTGGTGTCGTCGTCCAGCGGGCCGGTGCTGTCGATCTTGTCGACCCACAGGCACTGCCCCTTGGCGCGCAGCTCCTTGGGCATCTTGTTGCCGAAGGCGAGCTTGAGGATGTTGCGCCAGACGGCGTTGAAGTACGCGGCCGCCGCGGAATCGGCGTCCTGGGTGTAGTCCCAGCCCTCCAGCAGCTTCTGCGCCTGGCGGACGTCCGGGTCGTCGAGGTTGAGCTTCAGCAGCCTGGGCACCAGGAGCTTGGCGATCTCGCTGCTGTTGTCCAGCTGCATCTGCCGCATGTCGTCGGTGGAGATCTTGCCGCCGCCCTTGATCTTGGACTCGATCAGGTCGGTGATGCGCTGGCTGCGGGTGCCGTAGCCCCAGTCGGCGGTCAGCGTGTACGGGTACTTGTCCTGGTCGACCACGGCCTGGTTGGCGGTGACGATGTAGCCGCGCTCGGGGTCGTACTCGTAGGGCAGCTCGTCCTGCTTGACGAAGCCCTTCCAGCTGTACTTCGAGTCCCAGCCCGGCGCCGGGATGGTGCCGTCGTCCTTGGCGGACCGCGTGGGGATCTTGCCCGGCAGGGTGTAGCCGATGTGGTTGTCCGTGCTGGCGTAGATCAGGTTCTGCGAGGGCACGTCGAACAGGGCCGCCGCCGCGCGGAAGTCCTTCCAGTCGGCCGCCTTGTCCAGGGCGAACACCGCGTCCATGGAGGTGCCCGGGTCGAGCGCGGTCCACCTCAGGGCGATGCCGTAGCCGTCGCCCCGGTCGGGCGCGGCGGTGTTCACGGTGGCCTTCCTGCCGACCTGGACGAGCTCGTCGTCGCGGTCGGACAGCAGCGGCATCCCGTCCTGGGTCTGGCGGACGACGATCGTCTTGGCCTTGCCGCCGGCGACCTTGATGGTCTCCTCGCGGGTCTTGAAGGGCCGGACCTTGCCGTCGTACAGGTAGCCGTTCGCGCTGACCTTCTCCAGGTAGAGATCGGTGACGTCGACGCCGGAGTTGGTCATGCCCCAGGCGATCTTCGCGTTGTGGCCGATGATCACACCGGGCATGCCGGCGAACGTGTAGCCCGTGACGTCGTAGCGGCACTTGTCGGAGACGGTCCGGCAGTGCAGGCCCATCTGGTACCAGACGGAGGGCAGGGACGCCGACAGGTGCGGGTCGTTGGCGAGCAGGGGCTTGCCGGAGATGGTGTACCGCCCGCCGACCACCCAGGAGTTGGAGCCGATGCCCTGGCCGTTCACGCCGACGGCCGTGGGGAGGTCGTCCAGGACCTCGTGCAGGCCGCCCAGCTGGCCCGTGAGGGCCGAATCCGTCCCCGCCGAGGCCGAGGTGCCGGCCGTGCCCGTCGCGCCCTGGGAGGAGCCGGTGGCGCCCGTGGTGCCGGTGGTGCCGGTGGTGCCGGTGGTGCCGGTGGTCCCCTGGGAGGAGCCCGTGGTGCCGGTCGTGCCGGTCGTGCCGGTCGCGCCCGTCGTGCCGGTCGCGCCCGTCGTGCCCTGGGAGGTGCCGGTGGTGCCGCCCTGCTGGAAGGCCTTGGTCAGCTCGTCGTACTGGCCCTCCTGCACGATCGGCTTGTTGCGGCCGTAGGGGTACGCCGGGTACAGGTCCTGGATCTGCTGCGGGCCCAGGCGGCTGGTCATCAGGGCGCGGTCGATCTCGTCCTGCATGTTGCCGCGCAGGTCCCAGGCCATCGCCTTCAGCCAGGAGACGGAGTCGACCGGGGTCCACTTCGCCGGCTTGTAGTCGTTGGAGAAGCCCAGGGCGGCGTACTCCAGCGAGATGTCCTCGCCGTCCTTGCCCTGGAGGTAGGCGTTGACACCCTTGGCGTACGCCTGGAGGTACTTCTTGGTGGAGGCCGACAGCTTGTGGTCGTACTCCTGCTCGGCGATCCGGTCCCAGCCGAGGGTGCGCAGGAACTCGTCGTTCTCGACCTGGCTCTTGCCGAACATCTCCGACAGACGCCCGGAGGTCATGTGCCGGCGCACGTCCATCTCGTAGAACCGGTCCTGCGCCTGGACGAAGCCCTGCGCCATGAACAGGTCCTCGTCCGAGGAGGCGTAGATCTGCGGGATGCCGTAGCCGTCCCGCTTCACGTCGACCGGCCCGGACAGGCCGTCGAGTTTTATGGAACCGGTGGTCTGCGGGAAGGAGGCGCGGACCGTGCTGATCGACCAGTAAGCCCCGTAGGCGATGCCTCCGATGAGGGCCAGTACCAGCACAAGCACGACGAGTCGGGCTTTGCGCCCCCTCTTCCTGCCGGACTTGGCGGGCTTGTCACCCGTTGTGGCGGTGGTGTTGGGGGGCATCGCTGTCCTTGCTGTCCTAACGCGAGCGGCAGGTCGGGCTGTGACTTTGAATGAGCGCTGGAGCAACCATAGGCGCAGGGCCCTGTCCCGCTTGACGCGGAGTCGGGAACCGGCGCGCACGAGCGTTCGATCTTGCCTCGGCGAACGTCAAGAAAGCGTCAAGAGTTAGGTAAGGTAACGAAGTAACCGGAGATACCAGAGGAGGCGCCCGCTGACTGTCCACCACCTCAACCAGCTCCTGCTCGTCTGTTCCGTCGTCCTGCTGGTCGCCGTCGCGGCCGTCCGGATCTCCTCACGCAGCGGGCTCCCCAGCCTGCTCGTCTACCTGGGGATCGGCGTCCTCATGGGCCAGGACGGCATCGGGGACATCCACTTCAACAGCGCCGAAGTGACCCAGGTCATGGGATACGCGGCCCTGGTCGTGATCCTCGCCGAGGGCGGCCTGGGCACGAAGTGGAAGGAAATCCGGCCGGTCCTCTCCTCCGCCTCGGTCCTGGCGACGGTGGGAGTCGCGGTCAGCGTCGGGGTGACCGCGGCGGGCGCGCACTATCTGGTCGGGCTGGAATGGCGGCAGGCGCTCATCATCGGCGCGGTGGTCTCGTCGACGGACGCGGCGGCGGTCTTCTCGGTGCTCCGGAGAATTCCGCTCCCCGCGCGCGTGACGGGCACGCTGGAGGCGGAGTCCGGCTTCAACGACGCCCCGGTGGTCATCCTGGTCGTCGCCTTCTCCACGGCCGGCCCGATCGAGCACTGGTACGTCCTGCTGGGCGAGATCGCGCTGGAGCTGGCCATCGGCGCGGCCATGGGGATCTTCGTGGGCTGGATCGGCTCCTGGGGGCTCAGGCACGTGGCCCTGCCCGCGTCCGGCCTCTACCCGATCGCCGTGCTCGCGATCGCCGTCACGGCGTACGCCGCCGGCGCCCTGGGGCACGGCAGCGGCTTCCTGGCCGTCTACCTCGCCTCGATGATGCTCGGCAACGCCAAGCTCCCCCACTGGCCCGCCACACGCGGCTTCGCCGAGGGGCTCGGCTGGATCGCCCAGATCGGCATGTTCGTCGTGCTCGGCCTGCTGGTGACCCCGCACGAACTGGGCGACGACGTCTGGCCCGCCCTGGTCATCGGACTGGCGCTGACCATGGTGGCCCGGCCGCTGAGCGTGGTCCTCAGCCTGGCTCCGTTCCGGGTGCCCTGGCGGGAGCAAGCCCTGATGTCGTGGGCGGGCCTGCGCGGCGCCGTGCCCATCATCCTGGCGACGATCCCCATGGTGAACGGCGTCGCGGGCAGCCGCCGCATCTTCAACATCGTCTTCGTCCTGGTCGTCGTCTACACCCTCGTCCAGGGTCCGACCCTGCCCTGGCTGGCACGCACCCTGCGGCTGGGCGAGGAGGGCGAGGCCTCCGACCTCGGCATCGAGTCGGCACCCCTGGAGCGGCTGCGCGGGCACCTGCTGTCCGTCGCGATCCCCGAGGGCTCCCGGATGCACGGCGTGGAGGTCAGCGAGCTGCGGCTGCCGCCCGGCGCGGCCGTCA
This sequence comes from Streptomyces naphthomycinicus, assembly GCF_020400595.1. GTDB lineage: Bacteria > Actinomycetota > Actinomycetes > Streptomycetales > Streptomycetaceae > Streptomyces > Streptomyces naphthomycinicus. The sequence continues at coordinate 203,652 of NZ_JAINRE010000004.1, forward strand.
CCCTGGTCGTCCGCGAGGAGAAGTCGTTCGTGCCGCTGCCCTCGACGGTGCTGCGGCGAGGCGACGAGCTGCTGGTGGTCGCCACCGATCCGGTGCGCGACGCGGCGGAACGGCGGCTTCGCGCGGTCGCCCACGGCGGCAAGCTGGCGGGCTGGCTGGGCGCGAACGGGGCGGGCGCCGGACGGTGAGCGCCGCCCCTCACGGGAAGACGCGCGCCGGACGGTGAGCGCCGCCCCTCACGGGAAGACGCGCGCCGGACGGTGAGCGCCGCCCCTCACGGGAAGACGCGCGCCGGGCGGTGAGAGGCGCCCCTCGCAGGGAGACGCGCACCGGACGGGCCGCGGGATGCGCGCCAGCTGGGAAGCCGCGCGTTACGGGGGTGTTTCACCCGATTCACACCCGCACCAATCGCAGGTGAACGGGCCCCACGGTGCTCGGTTTCACAGGTGCACAAGGTCTTGATCCCTGTAGGATAAAGGGCACCCTGATCGAACCAACTCTGTCTGATGCAGAGCTGGCGCGACCGTATGGCGGCCGGAAAGCCCTCCCTGGAGGCGCCGGTATCTACCGCAGTTCTGCGCAAGAGGACAGCTCTCGGCGCCCCCGCACGGGCGCGCTACCAGGCGAAGAAAGGCACGGGCCGTGGCATCCACGGTCACCACCGACCCGGCGGAGAACTCGCCGGCGTCGCCCCGCCCCGGATACGGACAGCTGCTGCGCACCCGCGGTGCCTGGACGTTCCTGCTCCCCGGCTTCGCGGCACGTCAGCCGTTCGCGATGCTCACCATCTCGATCGTGCTGCTCGTTCAGCACACCACCGGCTCGTACGGCGCGGCAGGCGCCGCCGCGGCCGCCACCGGGGTCTCCATGGCGCTCTTCGCGCCGTACAGCGGCCGTCTGGCCGACCGCTACGGCCAGCGTGCCGTGCTGATCCCCGGCGTGCTGGTGCACACGGTCTCCGGCCTCTCCCTGACGGCTCTCGCACTGGCGCACGCGCCCCTGTGGGTGCTCTTCCTGGCGGCCGTCCCGACCGGCGCCTCCGTGCCGCAGGTCGGCCCGATGGTGCGGGCGCGATGGGGTGTGAAGCTTCAGGGGTCGCCCCTGATGACCACCGCGGCGGCCTTCGAGTCGGTCACGGACGAGCTGACCTTCGTCTTCGGCCCCCTGCTGGCGACCGCCCTGTGCACCACCGTGGCGCCGGCGGCGGGCCTGGTCACGGAGGCCGCGCTGACCCTCGTCGGCGGTCTGCTGTTCGCCGCGCAGAAGAGCACGCAGCCGTCGGTGACCGGCGAGAGCGGCCACGCGCGCGTGCAGCACGCGTCGGCCCTGCGCGTCCCGGGTGTGCGCGTCCTGGTGGTGACCTTCCTCGGCATCGGCTCGGTCTTCGGCGGCATGCAGGTGTCGCTGGCGGCCTTCACGGAGTCGATCGGCGAGCCCGGCCTGAACGGCGTCCTGTACGGCGTCTTCGCCGCCGGGAACATGCTGTCCGGCGTCGCCTGCGGCGCGATCGCCTGGAAGGTGGCCCCCCAGAAGCGTCTGGTCGTCGGTTACGCGGCGCTCGCGCTGGCGGCGTCCGCCCTGTGGACGGCGCACTCCGTACTGCTGCTGGCCGCGCTCGGCCTGCTGGTCGGCATGTGCATCGCACCGGCGCTCATCACGGGCTACACCCTGGTGGAGGGCCTGGTCCCGGCCGGCGCCCGCACCGAGGCCTTCACCTGGCTGACCGGCGCGGTCGCACTCGGCCAGGCCGCCGCCGTCACGGTCGCGGGCCAGTTGGAGGACCGGCTGTGGGAGGGTGCGGGATTCCTGGTGCCCATGGCCGGCACGGTGCTCGCGCTGGCGACCCTGGTGTCCCTGCGCTCGCGGCTCGTCGCCCCCCAGCGGAACCGTACGGTCGCGCGTGGCGTCGGTCACCGCGTCCCCGTGACGGTGGACTGATCCCCGGGAATACGTCACTATGGACCGTCGTTAGCACTCATTGAGTGAGAGTGCCAGGAGGAAGACAGTGCCGACCTACCAGTACCAGTGCACCGAGTGCGGCGAGGGCCTCGAGGCGGTGCAGAAGTTCACCGACGACGCCCTGACCGTGTGCCCCAACTGCCAGGGCCGCCTGAAGAAGGTGTTCTCCGCGGTCGGCATCGTTTTCAAGGGCTCCGGGTTCTACCGCAACGACTCCCGCGGCTCCACGTCGAGCAGCAGCCCGGCGTCGAAGCCGTCCGGCTCGTCGTCCGACGCGAAGCCGTCCTCGACGTCGTCTTCGTCGTCCTCCTCGTCGTCCTCGGCATCCTCGTCGAGCTCCGCCAGCAGCTCCGCGGCCTGAGATCTCCCACCCCGGACCCTGCCGTCTTACGACGGCAGGGTCTTCGGCGTGAGCGGACTCCGGCTGCCCCGCGGATTCGTGGCCCGCTAATGTGCTGGTCATGGCGAACGCAGAGATCGGCGTAATCGGCGGTTCGGGTTTCTACTCCTTCCTGGACGACGTGACCGAGGTCCAGGTGGACACCCCCTACGGGGCGCCCAGCGACTCCCTGTTCCTCGGCGAGATCGCCGGCCGGCGGGTCGCCTTCCTGCCCCGGCACGGCCGCGGTCACCATCTGCCGCCGCACCGCATCAACTACCGCGCCAACCTGTGGGCCCTGCGCTCGGTCGGCGTGCGGCAGGTGCTCGGCCCGTGCGCGGTGGGCGGGCTGCGTCCGGAGTACGGCCCGGGCACCCTGCTCGTACCGGACCAGTTCGCGGACCGTACGAAGTCCCGGGCGCAGACGTACTTCGACGGGCTGCCGCTGCCCGACGGCACCGTGCCGAACGTCGTGCACGTGTCCATGGCCGATCCCTACTGCCCCACCGGCCGGGCCGCCGCGCTGAAGGCGGCCCGGGGACGGGACTGGGAGCCGGTGGACGGCGGCACGCTGGTCGTGGTCGAGGGCCCGCGTTTCTCGACGCGCGCCGAATCGCTGTGGCACCAGGCGCAGGGCTGGTCGGTGGTGGGCATGACGGGCCATCCCGAGGCGGCGCTCGCCCGGGAGCTGGAGCTGTGCTACACCTCGCTGACCCTGGTCACCGACCTCGACGCGGGCGCCGAGACCGGTGAGGGCGTCTCGCACGAAGAGGTGCTGCGGGTGTTCGCCGCCAATGTGGACCGGCTGCGGAGCGTGTTGTTCGACGCGGTGGCGGCACTGCCGGAGACCGGGGCGCGCGACTGTCCGTGCGGGAACGCGCTCGGCGGGATGGATCCGGGGTTCGCGCTGCCGTAGGGCGGTCCTGGGCCGGCGGTAGGGCGGTCCGGGGGCCGGCGGTAGGGCAGTTTGGGGGCCGGTCGGAGGACGGTCCGGGGCAGGTCGGAGGACGGTCCGGGGCAGGTCGGAGGACGGTCCGGGGCAGGTCGGAGGACGGTCCGGGGCAGGTCGGAGGGCAGTCCGGGGCCGGTCGGAGGACGGTCCGGGGCCGGTCGGAGGGCAGTCCGGGGCAGGTCGGAGGACGGTCCGGGGGCTGGCCACTGAGGGAGCCGGGGGCGGCCGGAGGGGGCGGAACTTCTCGTTCGGGTGGGCGGGTTGTCCACAATCCGCCCGTGGTCCACCGGCTCCGGCGGGATCCGGCGTGAAGCGCCATCGTGGCATCACAAGCCGAATCCCTCGTCGCAGGCGGTGATCCCCATGCCCTCGTCCTCCGTGCCCTCCGCGCCCTCCGCGCCCTCCTCGTCCTTCGCTCCCTTCGCTCCTTCCGCTCCCTTCTCGACCCCGCGCCCGACTCCGCCAGCCCTCTCCCCCGGCCCCGCCTCACCGCCCCTCTTCCGGCTGCCGCGCCCGCTGGGCGCGGACGCCCCGGCGACCCGCGAGGTGCCCTCGTTCGGTCCCGTGCGAGTGCGTGGCGGGCGGTACCGGCTCCAGCGGCTGGCACGGCACCCTGGGCGGGCCGTCGCCGCCGGGCTCGCGGTGACCGCCGCGGCACTGATGGCCGCGGGGCCCCGGACCGAGGCTCAGCCGCACGGCACGGAGAGAGCGCAGGGGCACCGGCAGGCGGACACCGCACGCCGGCACGCTCCTGTGGACCTGGTGTCTGCGCCGGTCCGGATCGCCGACCCCGCCACCGTGCACCTGCTGCGGCCCGGTGACCGGGTCGACGTCATCGCCGCGGAGGACCCGTCGACCGGGAGCCGCGTACGGGTGCTCGCCCGCGCGGTGCGGGTGACCGGGGTGCCGGAGCCGCCGTCCGGCGCGGCCGAGAGCGGGGCGCTGGTCGTGCTGTCGGCGCCCCGTGCCACGGCGGCGGGGCTGGTCGGCGCGAGCGCCACCGCACGTCTGGCGGTGACACTGTGTTGAAGCAGCAGGTACTTACCGTCGACGGCCTGCTGTCAAGTCCCTCGATCGAGTTACGAAAGAGGGCACCATGGCCGCACCGTGCCGTAGGTTGCGGAGCGTTTCGTTCCACACCCTGTGCATGCGAGGAGAGTCCCCCAGGTGAGCGCGAAGAAGGAACCGAGCGTCTGGCACGGCTTCAAGGCCTTCCTGATGCGCGGCAATGTCGTCGATCTTGCGGTCGCGGTGGTCATCGGCGCGGCCTTCACGAACATCGTCAACGCGGTGGTGAAGGGGATCATCAATCCGCTGGTCGGAGCGATCGGCACACAGAACCTCGACAACTACAGCTCCTGCCTGAAGGACCCGTGCCAGGTGGGCGCGGACGGCACGGTCAAGAGCGGTGTGCCGATCATGTGGGGCTCCGTCCTGGGAGCCACGCTCACCTTCGTGATCACCGCGGCGGTGGTGTACTTCCTGATGGTCCTGCCGATGTCGAAGTACCTGGCCCGGCAGGCGGCCCGGAAGGCGGCGCGGGAGGGCACCAAGGAGGTCATCGAGGTGAGCGAGCTGGAGGTGCTCAAGGAGATCCGCGACGCGCTGGTCGCGCAGCGCGGATCCGGGCACGACGAGCGCTAGCGGCGCCCCCGCGGGCGGCTCAGAGGTGGTGGGGCGGCTTCTCGTCGAGGAAGCGCTTCAGGTCGGCGGCACTGTCGCCGTCCGAGCGCTCGCCCCACCCGCGGTCGGTGTCGTCCGAGGTCTGCTGGTCCAGCGGGTCGTCGAAGACCAGCGCGGGCTTCGGTGCACGGGGCTCGGGTTCGGGGGCGGTGCTCATGCCACCAGGGTACGGCTCCCGCGGGGACGGCCCCACGGGACGCCCGCCTCCGGCGCCACCAGGCCCTCCTCCCCCTTGTGAATCCGTGCACAAGATTTCGTGGCCGATTTCTGCTGTGCTGGGGACCATGACGTCGAGTTCCACTCCGGCTCCCGCCTCCTCGGGCGCACCACGGCCCCCCTCCCACCCCCTGCGGCGCCTCACCGCGCGCGGACGCGACGAGGCGCATCGCGTCGCGTCCCCGCTAGAGCTCTTCTTCGACCTGTGCTTCGTCGTGGCGATCGCGCAGGCGGGCGTGCAACTGGTGCACGCCGTCGCGGCGGGACACGCGGGCGAAGGCATCCTCAACTACGCGATGGCCTTCTTCGCCATCTGGTGGGCGTGGATGAACTTCAGCTGGTTCGCCTCGGCGTACGACAACGACGACGCCCTCTACCGGGTCGTCACCCTGGTGCAGATCGCCGGTGTGCTCGTGCTGGCAGCCGGCATCTCCCGGGCCTTCACGCACCATGACTTCCTGCTGGTCTGGCTCGGCTACGTGATCATGCGGCTGGCGATGGTCGGACAGTGGCTGAGAGCGGCGAGGTCGGCCGGGGGCGCGGAGCGGTCGATGGCGCAGCGGTACGCGTGCGGCGTACTGCTGTGCCAGGTGGGCTGGCTCGGGCTGGTACTGCTGCCGGAGCCGGCCCGGCCCTGGGTGTTCCTCGTGATGGCGGTCGCGGAGCTGTGTGTGCCGGTCCTCGCCGAGCGGAACCACGAGACCGCCTGGCATCCGCATCACATCGCCGAGCGGTACGGACTGTTCACGATCATCGTGCTCGGCGAGACGGTCGCCGCGGCCACGGTCGCCGTGAAGTCGGCCGTGGACGAGCACGACGTGCTGGCCGAGCTGCTGCCCATCGCGGCGGGCGGCCTGCTGATCGTGTTCTCCGCCTGGTGGATCTACTTCGTGGTCCCCATCCACGGCCACCTGCGCTCCAGCAAGCGGGCGTTCATCTGGGGCTACGGCCACTACCTGGTCTTCTCCTCGGCGGCGGCGATCGGCGCCGGCCTGGAGGTGGCCGTGGAACAGACGGTCGGCACCGCGCACATCTCCACCCTGTCCGCCTCGGCCGCCGTCACCCTGCCGACCGCGCTGTACCTGCTGACCGTGTGGGCGCTGCACTCCCGCCACTTCAAGGTGGGCCTCGCCCAGCAGCTGGTGCTGCCGGTCACGGCACTGCTGGTGATCTGCTGCACCTTCCTGGGCGAGTGGGCGGTGCTCGCGGCGGGACTGGTCTCCTCGGCCGCGGTGGCGATCGGCGTGTTCCTCACGGCACGCATGACCAGACGGGAGCATGCGGCGAGCGCCTCCGCGTCGGCCGGCTGAACCCTCGAAGGGCCCACCCGGACTGGGTCAGACTGGCCACCATGACAGCTGACGCATTGACGGATGTCGCCGGGGTGCGGGTGGGGCACGCCACCCGCAGCGGCGACGGCTGGCTCACCGGCACCACGGTCGTCCTCGCGCCCGAGGGAGGCGCCGTCGCCGCCGTGGACGTGCGCGGCGGCGGCCCCGGCACCAAGGAGACCGACGCGCTCGACCCGCGCAACGTGGTGCGGAAGGTCGACGCGATCGTGCTGACCGGAGGCAGCGCGTACGGGCTCGACGCGGCGTCCGGGGTGATGGCCTGGCTGGAGGAGCGGGGGCGCGGAGTGCCCGTGGGGGCGGACCCGGCGCACGTGGTGCCGGTGGTGCCCGCCGCGTGCGTCTTCGACCTGGGGCGCGGCGGCGATTTCCGTGCCCGTCCGGACGCCGCCACGGGACGTGCGGCGGTGGAGGCCGCGGCGGCGACCGCGCCGGGCGCGCGGGTGCCCGAGGGATGCGTCGGCGCCGGCACGGGTGCCGTCGCCGGGCTGCTCAAGGGCGGCGTGGGCACCGCGAGTACGGTGCTGGACTCGGGGATCACCGTGGCGGCGCTGGTGGTCGCGAACGCCGCGGGAGCGGTGCTGGACCCCGGAACGGGCGTGCTCTACGGGGAGTTGTTCCAGGGCCGGGTGGAGTACCCGGGCGAGCGCGTCCACGCGGCCGCCCGCCGGCTCCTGGACGAGGCCGCCGCCAGGAACCCGCGGCCACCCCTCAACACCACGCTGGCGGTGGTCGCGACGGACGCGGACCTCTCCAAGGCCCAGGCGCAGAAGCTGGCGGGTACGGCGCACGACGGGATCGCGCGCGCCGTGCGTCCGGTGCATCTCCTGCACGACGGTGACACGGTGTTCGCCCTGGCGACCGGCACACGCCCGCTCGGCACCCACCCCTTGGCGCTCAACGACGTCCTGGCCGCCGGCGCGGATCTGGTGACGCGCGCGATCGTCCGGGCCGTGCGGGCCGCCGGGCCGGTCGAGGGACCGGGCGGAATGTGGCCGTCGTACGGGGAGTTGTACGGGCCGGGACAGAGGGGCCGCCCCTAGGGGCGGGGCTCGGGGCCCGGGGGTTGATTGTCGCGGTTCTGTCACGTGATGGCGTTCACCGGGTGCCGGAAGGAACCTCCTCCGGTGCCGACGCCCTCTTTCCTCACGACTGGAACGGATCACGCACATCACATGAACCTGGAGCAGCCCGTGACAACGCCGGACATTGCAGCGCGGCGCGCACTCGGGGCCTGTGCCGCCCTGATGGTCGGCGCCCTCACCCTGACCGCGTGCGGCGGCAGTGCCAACGCGAACAACGACGACGGCAAGGGCGGCAAGGACTCCCCGAAGACGTCGACCGCGGCGATCGCGATCTCGGCCAAGGACGGTTCGACCGGGGCGTCCATCAACGCCACCGGGGTGAAGGTCAGCGACGGCAAGCTGACCGAGGTGAAGATGTCCGTGTCGGGCTCGGGACAGGACGTTCCGGGAACGATATCGGCGGACGGCAGCACCTGGAAGCCGAAGCAGCAGCTGGAGCGCGGCACGAAGTACGAGATAAACGCGAGGGCCAAGGACGCCGAGGGGCGTCCGGCGGCGGCGAACTCCATCTTCACCACCGTCACCTCGGGGAGCAGCTTCATCGGCACCTACACGCCGGACGGCGGCGCCACGGTCGGGGTGGGCATGCCGGTCTCCTTCACCTTCGACAAGTCGATCACCGACAAGAAGGCCGTGCAGTCGCACATCACGGTCAACTCCAGCAGCGGCCAGCAGGTGGCCGGTCACTGGTTCGGGGACCGGCGACTGGACTTCCGGCCGCAGGACTACTGGAAGGCCGGGTCCAAGGTCACGATGAACATCGACCTGGACGGCGTCCAGGGCGCCAAGGGCGTCTACGGGGTGCAGAAGAAGACCGTCTCCTTCACGGTCGGGCGGTCGCAGGTCTCCACGGTCGACGTCGACGCGCAGACCATGACGGTCGTGCGGGACGGCAAGACCCTCAAGTCGGTGCCGATCTCGGCGGGCAGCCCGCAGCACACCACGTACAACGGGCAGATGGTGATCTCCGAGAAGTTCGTGCAGACCCGCATGAACGGCTCGACGGTCGGCTTCGGCGGGGAGTACGACATCCCGGACGTGCCGCACGCGATGCGGCTGACGTCGTCGGGGACGTTCATCCACGGCAACTACTGGTACAACAAGGGCAACCCGCCGTTCGGACGGGAGGGCACCAGCCACGGCTGTGTCGGCCTCGCGGACGTGCAGGGGGCGCAGGGCGCCACGTCGGCCAAGTGGTTCTACGACAACTCGCTCATCGGGGACGTGGTGATCGTGAAGAACTCCCCCGACACCACGGTCGCCCCCGACAACGGTCTCAACGGCTGGAACATGTCGTGGAGCGCCTGGACCGCGGGAAGTGCCGCCTGAGCGGCCAGTTTTGACGGAACGGCGGGCCGCGCGGGAACTTTTCGCGCGGCCCGCGCGTTTTCCCGGCGTACGTTTTCTCGGTTCCCGGACATGATGTCCGACCGAGGGGCTACGGTATGCACCCACAAGGTGACATGCAGCAACGCCGGGAGATGCCTTGAGCGTTCCGTACGAGACCGCAGCGTACGAACCAGCCGAGTCGCCCGAGTCTCCGGAGGAGCATCTCGCGCGACTCCTCGGCCGTGCCCTGAACTCCTTCGAACTGCCCGACGAGGTGATACGGCACCTCGACTGCGCGCTGGCGCACGACAGCTCGCTGCACTCCGCGTACCACAGTGCGGGGCTGCACCGTGAGACGTACCGGCACACCTGGCTGCTCGCCGACGGCTCCGCGGTCACGCTGTGGGAGCTCGCGCACAACCACACTCCCGGCGGCGCCCCGGAGCACGAGGTGTACGTCGACGAGGAGGAGCTTCAGGCCGCCACGGCACGCCTCGGGCTGCTGCCGGACACGCGGGACTTCGAACTGCCGGCGCTGATGCGGCTGTGGGCGATCCCCGAACCCCGGCACGTGTTCGACTCCGGCGACTCGGCAGACCACGCGCGCCGGCTTCTGCGCCGCGCGGAGAACCCCGACCGCCCCGGCGCGGAGACGGCGGCGCTGCTGGCGACGGCGACCGCACACGAGATCACACAGGCGTTCGGCCGCCCCGGGCGGGCCGGACGGGCCGGGCTGAACTACGCGCTGTACGAGCACGCCTTCCTGCTGCCCGGCGAAACGGAGATCTCCCTGTGGGAGGTCGAGCACACGGCGACGCCCGACGGGCGGCACATGTGCGAGGTGTACATGTCGGAGGACGCGGCCCGGGACGCGATGGAACGGCGCGCGGCACGGCAGGGGTGACGGCGGAGGCGGCGCGCGGCACGGCAGGGGTGACGGCGGAGGCGGCCCGCGCCGTCAGCCGCCGGCGAGTCTGCGCACCAGGCGCGCGAACGCGTCCTGTTCCGCGGGGGTCAGCTCGACGGACTCCTGCGGGGGACCGACCCGGTTCTGACGCGGCAGGGCCGGGAGCGGCATCGTGGGGCGCCGGCCGGTGGTCTGGATGCCGGTACGGCGCAGCAGGCGCAGCAGGACGGCGGCCCACGCGACGGCCGCCGCCGTGAGGACGGCCATGCCGATCAGCTGAAGAGTCGGGGCGTTCTCGGGCATGGGCCCCAGTACACACCACGGTCCGGGACTTTGGCCCCGGACCGTGACGTATCTCGCAGGTGCCGTGAACAACTCACAGCGAACCAAAGGGACAAGACACCGCGGTGCGGCGGTGCGGCGGTCAGGCCGCTATCGGCTGCTGGGGCTCCTCCGCCGTGGTGGCCGGGTCCCCGGCGGGGCCGGCGGCCGTGGATTCGGATGCCTGCCTGCGCATCCCCTTGAGGAGGACCACCAGGGCCGTGGTGACACAGACGCCGGCCGCGATCGCCAGGAGGTAGAGGAACGGGTTGCCGATCAGCGGGACCACGAAGATGCCGCCGTGCGGGGCACGCAGGGTGGCACCGAAGCCCATCGACAGGGCGCCGGTGAGCGCGCCGCCCACCATGGCGGACGGGATGACCCGCAGCGGGTCGGCCGCCGCGAACGGGATCGCGCCCTCGGAGATGAAGGAGGCGCCCAGGACCCAGGCGGCCTTGCCGTTCTCCCGCTCGGCCGGGGTGAAGAGCCTGCCGCGCACGGTGGTGGCCAGGGCCATCGCCAGCGGCGGGACCATGCCGGCCGCCATCACCGCGGCCATGATCTTCATGGCGGAGTCGCCGGGGCTGGCGACGGCGATGCCGGCGGTGGCGAAGGTGTAGGCGACCTTGTTGACCGGGCCGCCCAGGTCGAAGCACATCATCAGGCCGAGCAGGGCGCCCAGCAGGATGGCGTTGGTGCCGGTGAGGCCGTTCAGCCAGTCGGTCAGGCCCTTCTGGGCACTGGCGATGGGCTTGCCGATCACCACGAACATCAGGAATCCGACGATCGCCGTGGAGATCAGCGGGATCACCACCACCGGCATGATGCCGCGCAACGCCGCCGGGATGTCGATCCTCTGGATGGCCAGCACCACACCGCCGGCGACCAGACCGGCCACCAGACCGCCCAGGAAACCCGCGTTGATGGTCAGCGAGACGGCGCCGCCGACAAAGCCGGGGACGAGGCCGGGCCGGTCCGCCATGCCGTACGCGATGTACCCGGCGAGGACCGGGACGAGGAACCCGAAGGCCACGCCGCCGATCTGGAAGAGCAGGGCGCCCCAGCTGTCGGCCTGGGTCCACACGAAGTGGTCCATCACCGACGGCGCCTTCTTGATCTCGTAGCCGCCGATCGCGAAGCCCAGGGCGATGAGGAGGCCGCCCGCGGCGACGAACGGGACCATGTAGCTGACGCCGGACATCAACCAGGTGCGGAGCTTGGTGCCGTAACTGTCGGTGGGGCCGCCCGCGCGCTCCACCGGCGTGTCGGCCGGCTCGTGCGCCGGGGCGCCCGCCTCGCCGCGCGCCGCCTTTTCCCGGACGCCCGCGACGAGTTCGGCGGGGCGGTTGATGCCCGCCTTCACGCCGACGTCGACGGTGGGCTTGCCCGCGAAGCGTTCCTTGTCGCGTACGGGGACGTCGTGCGCGAAGATCACACCGTCCGCCGCCGCGATCACCGCCGGGTCCAGCCGGGTGAAACCCGCCGAGCCCTGTGTCTCGACGACCAGTTCGACGCCCGCGTCACGGCCGGCGTTCTCCAGGGACTCGGCCGCCATGTAGGTGTGGGCGATACCGGTCGGGCAGGAGGTGACGGCGACGATGCGGAAGGGGCGCTCGCCATCGTCGGCGGTGCCGCCGGCACCGTTGCCGACGGTCGCGGGCGGAGTGGGCGCGGTGGGGGCGTGCGTCGAGGCGCGCGCTCCCTCAGTAGGGGCGTGCGTGGAGGCGTACGCGCCCGCGGTGGGCGCGTCGGGTGTGCGTGCCGTGCCGGCCGCCGCGGCGCCGGTGGAGGCCGCCACCGGCGTCGCGGCGGTGTCTTCGGAGGGGTTCCCGGCATCCTCGGCACTCACGGTGCCCTCGGCGGCAGCGCCCGCGTCCGTACGCCCGGCGCCCGTGTCCGTGCTCCCGGCGCCCGCGTCCGTACGCCCGGCGCCCGCGTCCGTACTTCCGGCAGCGGCATCCGTACTTCCGGCGGCGGCCGAGCCGTTCGCGCCCGACGGAACCTCGTCCCCCCGGATCAGCGCCGCCGCCGTGTCCGCGGCGTCCACCGCCCGCAGCGCGGAGGTGAACTCGGCGTTCATCAGCTGGCGGGCGAGCGAGGAGAGGATCGTCAGGTGGGCGTCGTCGGCGCCGGCGGGTGCCGCGATCAGGAAGATCAGGTCGGCCGGACCGTCCGCGGCGCCGAAGTCGATGCCGGGGGTGCTGCGGCCGAAGGCGAGGGTCGGTTCGGTGACGTGGGCGCTGCGGCAGTGCGGAATGCCGATGCCGCCGTCGAGCCCCGTCGGCATCTGGGCCTCGCGGGCGGCCACGTCGGCGAGGAAGCCCTCCAGGTCGGTCACCCGGCCCAGGGCCACCATGCGCTCGGCGAGGGCACGGGCCGCCGCTTCCTTGGTGTCGGCGGACAGGTCGAGGTCGACCAGGTCCGCGGTGATCATGTCGCTCATCGCGGGCTCCTATGCACGCGTATCGCCCGGGGAGTGGGGTGGGCGGAGGAGGGGACGGGGGTGGGGCGGGCGGAGGAAGGACGGGGGGCGGGGTGGGCGGAGGAAGGACGGGGGGCGGGGTGGGCGGAGAGGGGGACGCGGGTGGGGTGAGGGGTGGGGTGGGGGGCTGAAGCGGTGGAGCGGGGCGGGGCGGGGGCCGTCATGGCGTCGGCTCCGTCAGTTCGCGGTCCCGGGGGATCTCCGTGGTGACGGTCACCGCCGCGAGGTCGAGGTCGGCGGGGGTCGGCATCACGCTGCCGGGGAGCCCGACGGCGGCGGCGCCGTGGGCGACGGCGGAGGCGAGGGCCCCGGGGCCGGCGCCGCCCGCGATGAGGAAGCCGGCCAGGGAGGCGTCGCCGGCACCGACGTTGCTGCGGACGGCGGACACGCGCGCGCTGCCGAACCACGTCCCCGTGTCGGACACCAGGAGCTGACCGTCGGCGCCCAGACTCGCGAGCACGGCGCGTGCGCCCAGCGCGCGCACCTCCTCGGCCGCCTTGAGCGCGTCGCCCACGGTCGCGAGGGGGCGCCCGACGGCTTCCGCCAGTTCCTCGGCGTTCGGCTTCACCACGTCGGGCCGCGCGCGCAGCGCCTCCAGGAGCGCACGCCCCGAGGTGTCCAGCGCGATGCGCGCACCCCCGGCGTGCGCCCGTGTGACGACATCGGCGTACCACGAGGGCGCGAGTCCCCGGGGGAGGCTGCCGCAGCAGGCGATCCAGTCGGCGTCGCGCGACTGCTCACGGACCGTGTCCAGGAGCAGTTCCTGCTCCTCCGCGGACAGTTCCGGGCCCGGCGCGTTGATCTTCGTGAGGACCCCGTCCGCCTCCGCGAGCGCGATGTTCGAACGGGTGGCGCCGGCGACCGGGACGGGTGCGACCTCGATGCCCTGCGCGTCGAGCAGATCGGCGACGAGCGCGCCCGGCGCACCGCCCAGGGGGAGGACGGCGACCGTGCGCCGGCCCGCGGCGGCGACGGCGCGCGAGACGTTCACGCCTTTGCCGCCGGGGTCCATGCGCTCGCCGTCGGCGCGGATGACCTCGCCGCGCGCCAGGGCGGGGACCTCGTAGGTGCGGTCGAGGGAGGGGTTGGGGGTGACGGTGAGGATCATGCGCGCACTACTTCCGTGCCGCCGCGCTCGATGGCGGTGGCGTCTTCCGGGCTGAGCCCGCTGTCGGTGATCAGCAGGTCCACGTCGCTCAGACCGCCGAAGCGGGCGAAGTGCTCCTGACCGTGCTTGGCGGAGTCGGCCAGCAGCACCACGCGGCGGGCGGCGGCGACCGCGGCCCGCTTGACCGCGGCCTCGGCGAGGTCCGGAGTGGTCAGACCGTGCGCGGGGGAGAAGCCGTTCGCGGCGACGAACAGCACGTCGGCGCGGATCTCGCCGTAGGCGCGCAGTGCCCAGGCGTCCACGGCGGCGCGGGTGCGGTGCCGTACGCGTCCTCCGACCAGATGGAGCTGGATGCCCGGGTGGTCGGCGAGGCGGGCGGCGATGGGCAGGCTGTGCGTGACGACGGTGAGCGAGGCCTCCAGCGGGATCGCGGCGGCGAGGCGGGCCACCGTCGTACCGGCGTCGAGGATCATCGTGCCCTCGGCCGGCAGTTCGGCGAGGGCTGCCTTGGCGATGCGGTCCTTCTCGTCGGCGGCGGTGGACTCGCGTTCGGCGAGGTCGGGCTCGAAGTCGAGGCGGCCGACGGGGATGGCACCGCCGTGCACCCGGCGGACGAGGCCGGCGCGGTCGAGGGCCTTCAGATCCCGGCGGATCGTTTCCGCGGTGACCTGGAACTCCTCGGCCAGCGACAGCACGTCCACCCGGCCGCCGTCACGGGCCAGCCGGAGGATCTCCTGCTGCCGTTCCGGTGCGTACATGTCCGTCTCGCCTCCGCCTGGTGCCGTCGGGCCCCGTCTCCCGAAAGCCGGTCGCTTCCGTTCCGCTTCCGAGTGATGCCCGAACGTGTGGTTTCAGCGGCAGGCTACGCCCGGCCTTCCGGAAAGTAAACAGATTCGGGCTTGATCCAGGCATGAACGGACTTCGATCGCCGGAAGCCCGGCCGGCCACCGCGCGGAAGCGGGCGGGCGGCAGAGTCACCAGGCGGAAACAGACGGGCGGCCGACTCACCAGGTCACCGGGTCAACGGATCACCGGGTCATGGGGTCACCAGGTCACCAGGTCACCAGGTCACCGGGCACGAGGGACGCACGGCCCGCCGGGCGGCGAAGGCGCGGGTTTCCGCCCGGACGGCGTCGAGCCCGGCACCATCCGGTGCCGGGCTCGACGTTCTGCCTGGTCAGGCCACCAGCTCGGGCTTCCGCGCGGTCGCCGCGGTCTCCTCCCCGGCGCCCTCCACATGCTGGGCCGGACGCTTCGGCAGCGCGCACATCAGCAGGAAGATCACGCCCATGATCCCGGCGACCCACCACAGCGCGTACTGGAAGGCGGCGACGAAGGCCGGGCCGATCTCGGCCGAGGTCAGCCGGTCGCCGATCCGTCCGAAGAACACCACCGAGACCAGCCCCAGACCGAGCGCGTTGCCCATCTGCTGCACGGTGTTGATCAGGCCGGAGGCGGATCCGGCGTGCTCGCGCGGCACCTCCGAGAGCACCGCGTCCGTCAGCGGGGCGACGATCAGCCCCATGCCGGTGCCCATCACGACCAGCGGCAGGGCCATCTGCCAGGAGGCGATGGCGAGACCGTAGCGGTGGGCCTCCCACAGGTAGATCAGGACGCCCACGCCCATCACCAGCGCGCCCGCCTGGAGCACCTTCCGGCCGAAGCGCGGGACCAGCTGCTGCACCGACAGACCGGCCGCCGTGGACACCGCGAGCGAGAACGGCACCCCGGTCAGCCCGGCCCGCAGCGGCCTCCAGCCCAGGCCGATCTGCATGTACAGGGTCCAGACCAGGAAGAAGATGCCGAGCGCGACCCCGAAGACGGTCTGGACGGCGATGCCGGCGGCGAAGCTCTTCACCCGGAACAGCGACAGCTCGATCAGCGGGGACCCGTCCCGGGCCGCCTTGCGCCGCTCGTACGCCACCAGCCCCACGAAGACACCGACCGCGCCGACCATCGAGACGTACCCCCACACCGGCCAGTGCAGCTCGCGTCCGCGGGTGAGCGGGTAGAGCAGCATCAGCAGGCCCAGCGTCACCAGGGCGACGCCCACCAGGTCCAGCTTCAGCGCCTTCGGGGCCTTCGACTCGGTGATGAAGCGGCGGCCCAGGAACCAGGCCACGACCCCGACGGGCAGGTTGATCAGGAAGATGGGGCGCCATTCGAGGCCGAAGATGTTCCACTCCGTCAGCAGCGCGCCGAGCAGCGGACCGGAGACCGCGCCGAGGCCGACGATCGCGCCGAACAGGCCGAAGACCTTGCCGCGTTCGTGGGCCGGGAAGGTGGCGTGCACGATCGACAGCACCTGCGGCACCATCAGCGCGGCCATGCCGCCCTGGAGGATGCGGGAGGCGACCAGCATCTCCGGGTTCGCGGCGAAGCCGCACAGGGCGGAGGCGACGGTGAAACCGGCGATGCCGATGAGGAACAGCCGCTTGCGGCCGTGGATGTCGCCGAGCCGGCCGCCGGTGATCAGACCGGCGGCGAACGCGAGGGCGTAGCCGGCGGTTATCCACTGGATCTGGCTGACCGAGGCGTGGGCGGTCCGCTCGATGGACGGGATGGCGATGTTGACGATCGTGACGTCGACCAGGTCCATGAAGGCGGCGGTCATGACGATGGCCAGGGCCAGCCAGCGGGCTCGGTCGGGAAGCGGGGCGGAGGGCGCCGTGGCGGTGGCCGCCGGTGCCGGAGTGTCTGTCGTGCCTGGCTGGTCGCGCAGTTCCCCGCGCCCCTTCAGGGCCTTGGTGTCCGTGGAGGTCATGTCCCCAAGGTAGGGGCTCATTAGGTCAGATCGTGTCCTATAGCTGCGGCATTCTCGTACTCATGACTACGGACACTCCGGCACGGCTGCTCCAGCTCCTCTCCCTCCTCCAGACGCCCCGCGAGTGGCCCGGCGGCGAGCTGGCGGACCGGCTCGGGGTCTCCCGGCGGACCGTGCGGCGGGACGTCGACCGGCTGCGGGAGCTGGGCTATCCGGTGCAGGCGACGAAGGGCTCGGACGGCGGGTACCGGCTGGTCGCGGGCAAGGCGATGCCGCCGCTGGTGCTGGACGACGAGGAGGCGGTCGCGATCGCGGTGGGGCTGCGGGCCGGCGCCGGGCACGCGGTCGAGGGGGTGGACGAGGCGTCCGTACGGGCCCTGGCCAAGCTGGAGCAGGTGCTGCCCTCCCGGCTGCGCCACCGCGTGTCCACGCTTCAGGCCGCGACCACGCAGCTGACCAGCGGGGACGGGCCGAGCATCGCACCGGAGACGCTGACCGTGATGGCGTCGACGGTGGCGGGACAGGAGCGGTTGCGGTTCGCCTACCGCGACAAGGACGGCAGCGCCTCCCGGCGGCTGACCGAGCCGCACCGGCTGGTCTCGACGGGGCGCCGCTGGTACCTGGTCGCCTACGACCTCGACCGGGCGGACTGGCGCACCTTCCGGGTCGACCGGGTGAGCGAGCCGTTCGCGACCGGGGTCCGGTTCGTACCGCGGGAGCTGCCGACGGGGAACGCCGCCGAGTATCTGCGGCAGTCGATCCACCGACGGCAGGAGACGTACGAGTTCGAGGTGCGGTTCGCCGCGCCGGCGGAACAGGTCTCCGCGCGGCTGCCGAAGTGGTTCGGGGTGCCCGAGGACGACGGCGCGGGCGGCTCGGTCCTGCGGGGCACCACCGGCGATCCGATGGAGTGGCTGGCGGTGCGGCTGGCCATGACGGGGTACGAGTTCGCGGTGCGGGGGCCGGAGAGACTGGTGGAGTCGGTACGGGAGCTGGGGGGACGGCTGAGCAGGGCGGCGACGGCCGGTACGGCCGTTCCGGGCGCGGAGACGGCCGGGTAGACGCCGGCGCGACGAAGAACGCCCGGACGGACGCCGGCGCCTCGAAGACGCCCGGGGGCGGAGACACCGACCTTCGGAGACACCGGGGCTGAGACACCGACCTTCGGAGACACCGGGGCGGAGACACCGACCTTCGGAGACACCGGGCGGAGCCACCGACCTTCGGAGACGCCCGGGGGAAACGGAGGCTCGGAGACCTACTCGCTCTCGCTCCACGCGAAGTCCCGCAGCGCGCCCAGGTTGCGCAGGGCGAGGGCCGCCGGGCCTTCGGGGCCGGTGGGCGGGGTCGTCGTGGCGGCCCAGGACTCCACGGCCACACGGACGGCGGCGCCGGCCACCGCCGCGGCGAAGCGGAGCCGCGGGGAGAGCCGTACCGGGCCGGCGGCGTCGGAACCGGCGGGCGGCACGGCGCCGCCTTCCGTCCGCGTGCCCCGCGTCCGTGCCGCCAGGATCTCCGCCAGCGCCCCCTCCGACGCCTGGCACACCTCTGCCCAGACCTTGCGCAGGGCGGGGCTGGTGTCGGCCAGCCGGATCAGCGTGCGCAGCCATTCCCAGGACGCGGCCGAGACGCCGATGCCGGGGGTCAGGGTGTGCCGGACGGCGTGTTCCAGGACCTGCGGGAGGGCGAGGGGGGCCGGGGCCGTGCGGACCGCCTCGATCCAGCGCTGGGCGCCGGCCGCGTAGAGGGGGGCCACCGCCTCTTCCTTGGTGGCGAAGTAGCGGTAGAAAGTGCGCGGCGCGATGCCCGCCGCCTGGGCGATGTCCTCGGCCCGGGTCGCCCGCAGGCCCTGCTGGACGAAGAGGGCCGCCGCCGCCCGGGCGATCTCCATCCGGGTCTCGGCCTTCCGGCGTTCGGTGAGGGACATCGGCGCGGAGGCGGAAAACGGCTGGTGGGCGGCGCTGGGGGTGGTGCTCATCCGGGCAGGCTATGCCCGTGTGGCAGAATCTGCCATCCGGCGGTCCACCCCGGGGTTCAGGTACGGGGTGGGCCGCCGCTCCAGCATGTCGGGGGCCCCGCACAGGAGGAGGCCGGACTCCGGCGCCCGGGGGGGGATAGGCGCCGAAGCCCGGCTCGGGAAGTCCCGGCGCCGGGGGGGGATTGCGTCGGGACATGGCTCGCGTGGGCCGGCCCGGGGACCGGCCGTCGGCAAGGGTGCGGTGCAGTGGGGAGTGCGGTTCCTGTGGCCCGCTGCCGGGCCCGGAAGGGTTGTTCCCTCCGGCCCGGGCGTTGAAGCGACGGGACCACGTCATGTTTGCGCCGTCTTTCGCCACCCGGCGTGCGCGCCCGCGCGTGACGCCGGGTGGCCTCTGCGACACGGTCGTACGCCTGCTACGACACTCCCGGCCGCTCCCTGTGCCCTCCGCCCTCCTCTACGCCGCCGCGTCGAAGCCGGTCTGGCGGGCCAGCTTCTTCAGTTCGAGCAGGGCGTGCTTCTCGATCTGGCGGATGCGCTCGCGGGTCAGGCCGTGTTCCTTGCCGACCTCGGTCAGGGTGCGCTCGCGGCCGTCGTCGATGCCGTACCGCATCTTGATGATGGAGGCCGTGCGCTGGTCCAGACGGCCGATCAGGTCGTCCAGTTCCTCGCTGCGCAGGAGGGTGAGGACGGACTGCTCGGGCGAGACCGCCGAGGTGTCCTCCAGCAGGTCGCCGAACTGGGTCTCGCCCTCGTCGTCCACCGCCATGTTCAGCGAGACGGGGTCGCGGGCCCAGTCGAGGACGTCGATGACGCGCTCCGGCGTGGAGCCCAGCTCCGTGGCGATCTCCGCGGGCTCCGGGTCGCGGCCGTTCTCGCGGTTGAACTCGCGCTGGACGCGGCGGATGCGGCCCAGCTCCTCCACCAGGTGGACGGGGAGCCGGATCGTGCGCGACTGGTCGGCGATGGAGCGGGTGATGGCCTGCCGGATCCACCAGGTGGCGTACGTCGAGAACTTGAAGCCCTTGCGGTAGTCGAACTTCTCGACCGCGCGCACCAGGCCGGCGTTGCCCTCCTGGACCAGGTCCAGCAGCGGCAGGCCGCTGCGCGGGTAGCGTCGGGCGACCGCGACGACCAGGCGGAGGTTGGAGCGGATGAAGACGTCCTTGGCCCGCTCACCGGCGGCGTAGAGCGCCTCCAGCTCCTCGCGGCTGGCGTCCGACGTGCTCTCCTCGAACCCGTCGAGAACCTGCCGCGCGAACACACCCGCCTCGATGGTCTGGGACAGCTCGACCTCCTTGGCGGCGTCGAGCAGCGGCGTGCGCGCGATCTCGTCGAGGTACATGCCGACCAGGTCGCGGTCTGCGATCTCGCCGCCATGAGCGCGAACACTGCTTGCCGAGTCGGCCGTCTCGCCGGTGGCGGACTGACGACGGGCGACGGCACGGGTTGCCATGCGTGCTCCCTTGCGTTGGTGGGCTGGCGGGTGGTCCGGGGCGAACGCTCGGCACTGAAGGGGTCTTCCGGGACTCTCTCCGGGTGCCCTGCATCCGTGGGAAACAACGACTGGAATCCGGACAGAATTCCCAACCCGCCCCTCAATTTTTCTGATCATGCAGTACCCTGTCGGCCGCGCAGGGAGGCGAGATGCCGTCGGAACGTGCCGAGGTGCAGGTCAGGCCAGGAGTCGAGGGGGATCTCGGCGCCCTCACGGCCCTCTACAACCACTACGTCCGTGAGACGGCGATCACATTCGATACCGCGGTCTTCACTCCGGAAGAGCGCCGCCCTTGGCTGCTCTCCCACCCGGAAGACGGCCCGCACCGGCTGATGGTTGCCACGGCCGGGGACTCACAGCGGATTCTGGGGTACGCCACATCCAGCCCTTACCGGCCGAAGGCGGCGTACCTGACGTCCGTGGAGACCTCGGTGTACGTCGCCCCGGACGCGGGCCGGCGCGGGATCGGCACACTCCTCTACGACGCCCTGTTCACGGCCCTGGCCGCGGAGGAGGTACACCGCGCCTACGCGGGCATCGCCCAGCCCAACGAGGCGTCCACCCGGCTCCACGAGCGTTTCGGCTTCCGCCACGCCGGGACCTTCCGGGAGGTGGGCCGCAAGTTCGGCCGCTACTGGGACGTGGCCTGGTACGAGAAACGGCTGTAGCTCAGCCGAACTGCACGGACCGCTTCGCCATCCCCAGCCAGAACCCGTCGATCACCGACTTCGGCGCGTCCGGCCCGCCGTCGGCCTCCGCCGCGCCCATGGTGACGAAGAGCGGGGCGAAGTGCTCGGTGCGCGGATGGGCGTAACGGCCGGCCGGGGCCTTGTTCAGGAAGTCGAGCAGGGCGTCCCAGTCGCGGGCCTCCAGGGCCCGCCGGCCCCAGTCGTCGAACTCGGACGACCAGCTCGGCACGCCGGGGCCGGTGTGGCGCAGGGCGGCGAGGTTGTGGGTGAAGAAGCCGGAGCCGACGATCAGCACGCCCTCGTCGCGCAGCGGGGCCAGCTTGCGGCCGATGTCCATGAGACGGACCGGGTCGAGGGTGGGCAGGGAGATCTGGAGGACGGGGATGTCGGCGGCCGGGTACATCTCCACGAGGGGGACGTAGGCGCCGTGGTCGAGGCCGCGGCCGGGGATGTCCTGGACGGGGATGCCGGGGGCGCGCAGCAGCTTGCGGACGGAGTCGGCGAGCGCGGGGGCGCCGGGGGCGGCGTAGGTGACCCGGTAGTAGTGCTCGGGGAAGCCCCAGAAGTCGTAGACGAGGGGGACGGTCTCGACCGCGCCGAGGGCGAGCGGGGCCTCCTCCCAGTGGGCGGAGACCATGAGGATCGCCTTGGGGCGCGGCAGACCGGCGGACCAGGCGGCGAGCTGGCCGGGCCAGACCGGGTCGTCGGCGAGCGGCGGGGCGCCGTGGCTGAGGTACAGGGCGGGCATGCGCTCCTGGGCGGTGGCGGTCATCGCGGCGGCTCCGGTGGTTTCCACGTCGATGCGGGCACTGGATCTCGTGCACGCACCGGACTCAGATGCTTTAACTCTCAAGCTTCCGTCCGGGACTCTACCCCTCACTTGTTCAAGTTTCAAGGAGATGCCTCGTACAGTGGGACACATGAACACGGCACCGGACCCCGCCGCACGGCACCGCTGGCTCACGGACGAGGAGCAGCGCATCTGGCGCGCCTATCTGCACGCCACCTACCTGCTGGAGGACCACCTCGACCGGCAGCTGCAACGCGACGCCGGCATGCCGCACATCTACTACGGCCTTCTCGTCGGTCTCGCCGAGGCACCGCGCCGCCGGCTGCGGATGACCGAGCTGGCGATGCAGGCGAAGATCACCCGCTCCCGGCTCTCGCACGCGATCGCCCGGCTGGAGAAGAGCGGCTGGGTGCGCCGCGAGGACTGTCCCTCCGACAAGCGCGGCCAGTTCGCCGTGCTCACCGACGAGGGCTTCGAGGTGCTGCGGCGCACCGCGCCCGGCCACGTGGACGCCGTACGGCAGGCGCTGTTCGAGCGGCTGAGCCCGGAACAGCAGAAGGCCCTCGGCGAGATCATGGAGATCGTCGCCGAGGGCCTCCAGCCCAACGAAGCGGGTGCGGACCTGCCCTGGCTCCGCTAACGGCTCACGGTCAGTGGGCCACCACCGGTACCGGCACCTCGTCCTCGACACCCTCGCCGGAGGCCACCGGGGTGGAGCCCGGACGGCCGGCGTTGACGAAGGTGAAGGCGATCAGGGCGGCCAGGCCCAGGATGCCGACGGCGAACCAGATCGCCGCGGTGTAGCCGTGCACCAGGCCCTGAAGCTGGACCAGCTTCTGCTGCGGCCCGGCGGTGGCGCCGGCGATGTGGTCCTTGACGTACGAGGTGGTCGCCGAGGAGGCGATGGTGTTCAGCAGGGCGGTACCGATCGCGCCGCCCACCTGCTGCGAGGTGTTGACCATCGCGGAGGCGACACCGGCGTCACGGGGCTGGACACCCTGGGTGGCCAGGGACATCGCCGGCATGAACGCCGTACCCATGCCGAGACCGAGCAGCAGCATCGCGGGCAGCAGCAGGGCGGCGTACGACGAGTCGATCTCCAGCTGGGTCAGCAGCAGCATGCCGAGACCGGCGACCAGGAAGCCGGGGCCCATCAGCAGCCGGGCCGGGACGCGGGTCATCAGCCGGGTGCCGATCTGGGTGGAGCCGGTGATCATGCCGCCGACCATCGGCAGGAACGCGAACCCGGTCTTGACCGGCGAGTAGCCCTTCACGACCTGGAGGTAGTAGGTCAGGAAGAGGAACAGGCCGAACATGCCGATGATCGCGAGGCCGAGGGAGAGGTAGATGCCGCCGCGGTTGCGGTCGGTCACCACACGCAGCGGCAGCAGCGGGGCCTTGACCCGGGACTCGACCAGCGCGAAGGCGATCAGCAGCACCGCGGACGCGACGAACATCGAGACGGTCACGGTGTCGCCCCAGCCGTCGGACTCGGCGCGGGTGAAGCCGTAGACGAGGGCGACCAGGCCGAAAGTGGACAGGATCACGCCGGGGATGTCGAGCGTGGAGCGGTTGCGACCGCCCTCCGGCTCACGGATGACGAAGTAGGCGCCGGCCGCGGCGACCACGGCGAACGGGATGTTCACGAAGAAGGTCCAGCGCCAGTCCAGGTACTCGGTGAGGAAGCCGCCGAGGATCAGGCCGACGGCACCGCCGCCGCCCGCGATGGCGCCGTAGATGCCGAACGCCTTGGCGCGCTCCTTGGCATCGGTGAACATCACGGCGAGCAGGGACAGCGCGGCCGGGGCGAGCAGCGCGCCGAAGACGCCCTGGAGGGCACGGGCGCCGAACATCATGGGGCCGGTGGTGGCGGCCCCGCCGAGCGCGGAGGCCGCGGCGAATCCGGCCAGGCCGAGGACGAAGGCGCGCTTGCGGCCCCACAGGTCGGCGATCCGGCCGCCGAAGAGGAGCAGACCGCCGAAGGCGAGGGCGTAGGCCGTGACGACCCACTGCCGGTTGCCGTCGGATATGCCGAGGTCGGTCTGGGCGGAGGGCAGGGCGATGTTCACGATGGTGGCGTCCAGGACGACCATCAGCTGGGCGAGCGCGATGAAGACGAGCGCTTTCCAGCGGTTGGTGTCACCGCTCGGGACGGCGACGCCGGGAGCCTTGAGGGCTGCTTCGGACATGGAGATACCCACTTCGGGACTTCGAGGCTTCGTGACGTGACGGAAGACGGTGCGAGAAGACGGTGTCGAAAAATGGCGAGAAAACGGAGTAAGGCGGAAAGGTGAAGCGACGGGGAGCGGCGCTACGGACTGCCGCACCGTGAGGTGGACTGGACGCGAGGGCTGAACTGATCGGTCAGGAGTCGCGCAGCTCCTTGATGCCGACGGCCCGGCCCGGCAGGGCGGAACGGGCGGGAGCCCGCAGACCGTCGAGGAACAGCTGAAGATGGCGATGGATGAAGCGGTCGCCGCGGAGGCAGTCCGTGCCGGCCGGGGGCCGGCTCAGCTGCGCCACGACGATCATCAGGTCACCGACGCCGACGTCCGGCCGGAGCTGCCCGGCCGCCTTGGCCCGGCCCATGACCTCCTCGATGAGCTGCTCGACGCGCTCGCGGGAGGCCTCCAGGTCGGGGTGGTGCTGGTCGAACGTGCTCGACACCATGGGGCACAGCGCGCTGATCCGCTCGTCGGCGGCGGCGTGCACGAAGTGCTCCAGGGCGGCGAAGGCGTCCCCGGTCTCCGCGAGGGCCAGTTCGGCCGCTTCGGCCGTACGGTCCATGACGGAACAGACGACCTCGCGGACGAGGGCGTCGCGGTCGGGGAAGTTGCGGTACACCGTGGCGTTGCCGACGCCGGCCCGGCGGGCGATCTCGTCGAGCGGCACGTCGGGGCCGTGCTCGACGAACATCTCGCGGGCGGCGTTGACGATCCGCTCCCGGTTGCGCAGGGCATCGGCGCGCGGCCGGGACACCTTGCGCACGGCGGTGGCGGTCGTGGCGGACACGGCGTGCTCCTTCGGTCGAGCCTGAACGTGAGGCGATGGGGGCGATCCGGGGACTCGGTCCCCGTTTCACTCGGACACACGGCTAAACGGGGAAACCGTCCCCGGTTATTTCCCGCCGCCCGAAAGAATCCATGTGACCTGAGACACAATCACCGGAGGCCGGGATTCACCCCACCGCGGACCGGCTTTCCCACCTTCGGTCTCGTCCAGCGCGCGCCCGCCGCACCCTCGACACAGGGTGAGCGCAAGGGTGCAGCCGGAGACCGGCGGCTGCCCTGGCGCGAAAGGTTCCCGCATGCAGCCGCAGCCGCCGCCCCGCAGCCGCATACGCCGGCGCCGTGTCGCCGCCCAGTCCGTGGTGACCGCACTGACCCTCGCGGTCAGCACCTCGGCCGGGACCGGACACCTGACGGCGCCCACCACCGCCGGGCCCATCAACCTGGCCCGCTCCTCCGCACTCGTACCCTGCATGATCCATGGCGGCCTGGACGTGCAGATGACCGAGGGACTGCCCACCCCCTCCGGCTACTCCCGCTCCACCGGCACGGTCCGCGCCCTGACCCTGATGGTCGACTTCTCCGACGCGCCCGGCCAGGGCACGGCGATGGACCGCTTCCACGAGTTCTTCCCGCAGACCCAGGAATGGTTCCGCACCGCGTCCTACGGCCGGCTCGACTACCGCCCCGAGACACCCGTCACCGGCTGGCTGCGCATGCCGAAGTCGTTCCGGGCGTACGGCATAGAGCGCGGTGCCCCCTTCGACCCCGGCTACCGCGACCTGGTCCAGGACATCGTGGCCGCCGCCGACCCGAAGGTGGACTTCCGCAGCTACGACCTGCTGAACGTGCTCGTCACCCCGAACGCCGGCCCCTCCGCCCTGGACACCGTGCTGTCCGTGACCTTCGCCGGGAACGACGACGCCCCGGTGGCCGACGGTGTCCGCATAGCGAACGCGTCCTTCGTCTACTCCCGCCAGGACGACGGCTCCGGCTCCTTCTCCCGCACCGGCTACCGGGTGCTGCCGCACGAGAACGGCCACACCTTCGGCCTGCCCGACCTCTACACGCAGGAGGGCGGGGGCTCGGTCGGGCACTGGGACATCATGAGCGAGGACTGGGGCGCCAACAACGATCTGCTCGGCTGGCACAAGTGGAAGCTGGGCTGGCTGGACGGCGGCCAGGTCGGCTGCGCGGCGGCGAAGGGCAGCGCGGAGTACACCCTGTCCCCGCTGTACCGGCCGGACGGCGGAAAACTGATCCTGATACCCGTCACCGCGCGCACCACCTACGCGATGGAGGTGCGCGCGCAGGGCGGCAACGACGAGGCGGTGTGCCGCCCGGGCGTCCTCATATACAAGATCGACGCCACGGTCGACACCGGCCGCGGCCCGGTATCGGTCTTCGACAGCCACCGCGACAGCGGCGGCTGCACCCGCAGCCCCAACGTCCACGCGGAACTCTCCGACGCCCCCTTCACCCCCGGCGAGACCTTCAAGGACCCACGCCACGGGATCAAGGTGCAGGTGATGAGCACGGACGAGGACGAGAACTACGTGGTGCGGGTGACTCGGGGGTGAGGGGGCGAAGGGGCGAGGGGGCGAGGGGGCGAAGGGGGGAGGGGCGAAGGGGGGAAGGGATGGGGACTTGGGGGTGAGGGCTTGGGAGATGGGGGCTTGAGGGTGAGGGCTTGAGGGTGAGGGCTTAGGGGATGGGGGCTTGCGGGTGAGGGCTTGGGGGGCTTGGGGCACTGGGGCCTGCATCGGGAGACCCCGCGGGTGGCTCCGGCCGGGTCTACCGTGGGCGTGCCCCGACGCCGTACCGGAGAGACGATGCCCGCCATGACCGCAGTGGACGCCGACGCCCGTGCCGGGGCCGGGACGCCGGCGGAGGCGGTCGGACCCCTGCTGCGCGGAGTCGGTGTGCTGCGGCGGCTGGCGGAGGCCGGCGGCACGCTGAGCCCGAGCGCACTGGAACGGGCCACCGGCCTCGCCCGCTCCACGGTGGACCGGATCACCGCGACCCTGGCCCGCATGGGCTACGTCCGCCTCGACGGCCAGGACGTCGTCCTCGCCCCCCGGGTGATGGAGCTGGGCAACGCCTACCTGGCCGCCCTGCGCCTGCCCGCGCTGCTCGGCGCGCACGCCGACGCCCTCGCCGACGAGCTGGACGAGTCGGTGTCGCTCGCGGTCGCCGACCTCGACGGCATCCGCTTCATCCACCAGGCCACCCGCCGCCGCGCGCTGTCCGTCAGCTTCCGCATCGGCGACCTGCTCCCGGCCGAACGGACCGCGCCCGGCGCGCTGTTCGCGACGGAGTGGACGGAGGCCGACTGGACCCACTGGCGGGCACGCCGGGCCGGAGACCCGCAGGACACGGCATTCCCCGCCGTCCCCCCGCGCACCGAACCCACCGCCGGCTCAGCCATCGCGCGCACCGAACCCACCCCGGCCGCAGCCACCGCCCCCTCCGCCACCGGCCTCACCACCGGCTCCGCCTACGCCCCCTCCGCCGACCCCGCCACCGACCGCACCACCACCCTCGACCTCACCGCCGACCGCTCTGCCCCCTCCCTCCCCACCCCCACCCTCTCCGGCGACTCCGCCTTCGTGGAGCGGGTGGCGGCGGCCCGCAGGGACGGCTGGGCGCTGGACGACCAGTTGATCGAACCGGGACTGGTCGCGGTGTCCGTCCCGGTACGGCACCCGGACACCGGCCGCTTGGCCTGCGCGGCGAGCGTGGTCAGCCACACCAGCCGGCACTCGGCGGCGGGCCTGCGCACCAGCCTGCTGCCCCGCCTCCGTACGGCGGTGGCGGCGATGGAGGCCGACCTGCGCACCGCACCCGCACCCGCGCCCGAGCCGGGGCCCGCGCCGGCCGGCCTCGCGACCTGGACGACGGCGTCGAAGTACGAACTGGGCCGGGATTTCGTGGAGTCGCTGGCCCGAGGTCTGACGGTGCTGACGGCGTTCGGCGAGGGACGCGCCGCACTGTCCCTGACGGAGGTGGCAGGGGCGACCGGCCTGTCCCGGGCCACGGCGCGCCGGGCGCTGCTCACCCACGAGCACCTGGGCCTGGTGGCCGCGCGGCCCGACCGCACCTTCGCCCTCACGCCCCGCGTTCTGGACCTCGGCTTCCCGCCGCTGTCCCGTACGACGCTGCCCCGCCTGGCCGAGCCGCATCTGCGGACCCTCGCGGACCGGCTGCACGAGCCGACGGCGCTGGCGGTGCTGACGCGGGACGGCAAGGAGATCCAGTACACGGCAGGCGCGGGCACGAGCCGTGTGCTGACCGTGCACATCACCGTGGGCACCCGGCTCCCGGCGGACGCGACCTCACTGGGCCGCGTGCTCCTGGCGAACCTCGCCGCCCCCGGCTCCCCCGCGCTCACCGAGATCCGGACCCGGGGCTACGCGCTGGTCGACGAGGAACTGGAGACGGGCCTGCGCTCCATCGCCGTACCGGTACGGGACCGGACGGGCCGTGCGGTCGCGGCGCTGAACGTGGCCACGCACGCGGCTCGCCGCACGCTGGAGGAGTGCGTCGAGGATCTCCTCCCCGCCCTCCACGCGACGGCCGACCGCGTCCAGCGGGACTTCCACGCGGCGTCCCGCTTCACCCACGTCCCCACGTCCTGAACCACCGTCCCGCACCCCACCCCACCCACGCCGTGATCCGGTACCCTGTGGACCGAGCGCCCACGCCTTCGTAGCTCAGGGGATAGAGCACCGCTCTCCTAAAGCGGGTGTCGCAGGTTCGAATCCTGCCGGGGGCACCGAGAGAAGGGTCGGCTCCGGAGGGATTCCCTCCCGAGCCGGCCCTTCGGCGTTTCGGGGGGGCGTGCCACAGGCGTGCCACTACGGGCCCGCGGGGTCCTTCTCGATCGATCTCTGTGGAGCAGGCTACGGATCAGAAGGTGGCCGTGCCCCAGCCGTGCCCGATCGAGCGAGGAACCACGGGGAACACCGGACAGTCACGTCACCCGGACACACGAGCGGCCCCCGACCGAGAACCGAGGCCGGGGCCGTTCTCGGGCCGCGCTCGGTCAGCGGGACGCGGGCGGAATGCTCTGGTCGTACCGGAAGACGTTGCGGGGGTCGTAATCCGCCTTGATCCTGCGCAGACGCCCGACGTTGGATCCCCAGTAGGCGGTCTCCCAGTCCTGCATGCCGATGTTCGGCACGTTGACGTAGGCGCCGTCCACGTAGGGGCGCAGTGCCTGGCTGAATTCGGCGATCCAGGCCTGGGCCTTCGGGGTGAGCGGGTCACGGACGCCCGGCTGGTCACTGCGCTTGCCCCAGCCGGCGCCGGGCTCGGCGTAGAAGAGCGCGTCGCGGTGCGGGAACGCCGTGCCGCCGCGGGGGGTCCTCCTGACCGCACCCCCGAACGCCTGAACGAAGTAGTTGCTGTTGTCCGTGGGCGCGTTTTTCATGAACGAGGTGATCACGTCGATCGCCTTGGCCGGGAACGGCTTCCTGGTGAATTGCGAGTAGAACTTCCAGTACGCGGGTTCGACCGCGATCGGGGTCTGGAAGCCCGCATACACGTCGCCCCAGTTTCCCACCCGCACCGTCACCTTGGGGCTGTCGATCGACAGGATCGGGGCCAGCAGCTTCTTCGCCTCCGCGGGTGTTCCTTCCGCGAGGACCGCGAACAGCAGGATCTGGTTCGGGTGAATTTCGAGTTGGGTGCCAAGGCGGTTGTCGATGTACGGCGCCGTGCGCTGGTAAGCCTCGAAGATCCTGCGCAGGTCGCCGACTCCGTCCCATGTGACCTGCATGTAGGTGACGCTCTTGAGCGGGGCCAGTTTGTAGGTCAGGGAGGTGACGATTCCGAAGTTGCCGTTACCCGCTCCGCGCAGCGCCCAGAGCAGGTCCGCGTTGTGGTTGAGATCGGCCTTGATCACCTTGGCGCACTCGCCGCCCTCCGCGACGACGACCTCGGCGCCGATCAGGCTGTCGCAGGCCATGCCGAGCCAGCGGGTGAGGAAGCCGAAGCCACCGCCGAGCGTCGCGCCGACCAGGCCCACGCTGCCTTCGGTACCGGTCGTCACCGCGAAGTTCTGCTTCGCGAGCGTGGTCACCGCTTCCAGCTGGTTGAGCCCGGATCCCACCGTCGCGACGCGAGCGGCGCTATCGATGTGGACCGACTTCAGCTCGCTGATGTCGATCACGAGGCCACTGTCGACGTTCGACCAGCCCTCAAGGCTGTGACGGCCGCTCCGGATCCGCAGCGCGACGTCGTTCTGCCGCGCCCAGGTCAGGGCGTTGACCACGTCCTGGGTCTTCTGAGCGAAGACGATGACCAGCGGATAGTGGGAGAAGAGCTGGTCCCAGCCGAGGCGCGCGTCCGTGTACCCGGGGTCGTCGGGGCGGACGATGCGGCCGCTCAGCTTCGCCGGTGGGCACTGGTCCCCGTGCCCCTCGCTCACGGTGCCCTCCGTCACGGCGCTCGCACCGGGGGCCTCGGCCGCCGCAACGGCCGGCACGACCACCGCGCCGGCACCTGCGGCCACCGTCGTCTTGAGCAGTCTGCGACGGGAAAAGTCGTTCACGATCCGCGTCCTCTCACTCACCAACGGTTACAACTATGCCCCGTATGGACCATTTGCGCGAAGCGGGCGTAAGCAAGGGCGCTCACGGTGAACCGTCTCAACCGCTGGCGTAACAGGCCCGGACATTGGCGGATCTTGACGGCCGAGTGCAGAGGCACCACAGAGCCACGCCACGGCACCATGGGGGCCGCGATCGAACTCCTCAAGCGGGTGTCGCAGGCTCGAATCCTGCCGGGGGCACAGAGAGAAGGGCCGGCTCAGGAGGGATTCCCTCCCAAGCCGGCCCTTCGGCGTTCCAGGCTCCGTGCCACACGCGGCACCCCTCAACGAGCTACGGACGCGCAGCGCACACAGGTTTTCGCCGCCGGGCGGACTTCGAGGCGCTCCGTAGGGATCGGCTCACCGCATTGCTCGCAGCGCCCGTAGTCGCCCCTCTCCAGCCGTTCCAGGGCGCGATCGAGATCGTTCAGATGCTCGCGCGCCTGGGACAGCAGGGCGGCGACATGCGCACGCTCGAAGGCCGTGCTCGCGCCCTCCGGGTCGTGCTCGTCGTCAATGGCCACCAGTGCGTTCGCCTCGACGATCCCTTCGAACTCGCGGACAAGGGCGGATATCTGGTGCAGCGTGCCGACACGGTCGGCCGCGAGCAGCGCCCGCATCGACTCGTCCTGGGGCGCGGCGAAAGCGGCATTGGTGCATTGATCTCCCATATAGGAGAAAACCTCATTGCCTCGTGCCGAATTCCCGGGTGCTCGGGGTCCGTGGCCGAGAAGCGTACGAACAGCGGGCGGTCTTCCGGCCACTGCGCCCGTACATGGCAGCGGTGACGGTGCGACCGTCTGCCATCCTCCGGCCTCCGGTTCGACGTACACGTCACCCTCCCAGGGCGGTGCCGTCGACGCCTCGCGGCCGGCATGGCCGATCCGTGGCTCAGGTGGGGCATCGCCTCGCGCCCGGTGCCCCCCGCGGGTCATCCGCAGTGGTCCGGGCTTCGCTCTTCCGTGGGGTTCGCGGCCGGCTCGGTTGTCCGGCGGCATGGGGCCAGATGGCGGCGGGAGCAGCCGTGGGTGCGGGCCATGGCGCGAAGGGCTCGATCCAGGGCCGATTCCAGGAATTCTGGCGGGGTGAGTGCGCCGCTTCCGTCCGGCGGGACGAGCCAGTGCAGTGTCCCCCACCGGCAGTGCGGGGCGGGGGCAGCGATCCAGCCGCCCTTCGAGACGTATCTCAGATGGTGACCGGCCCACAGGGCGGAGGGGTCGGGCGGTACGAGGAATCCCACGCGGTGGCCCCGGCCGTCGTGCAGCACCGGTCCCCGTTCGGCCACCGAGACGGTGTGGAGCAGTTCGGCGGTGTACAGGCCGAGGCGCTCGGGAACGGTCAGGACGTCCCACAGGCGTCCGGTGGCCAGGAGGTGTACCCCGGTCACCCCGTGCATCCAGTCGTCGCGGCACGCGCGCGGGTCCTTGGCCGCGGCGGCCAGCCACTCCAACGCTCCCTGCCACTGTGACAGCGTCATTGCCAACCCCTGACTCGTGCGGACGACGAACGAGTTGGCGCGGTGTTCCGAAGCAACCCGTCCCCTCGGTGCTCCGCGCTGTCGAGATGCGATCGCAAGCTGGGCACCCCCCGGACAGCCTGCGCCCTGCTCCTCGTGCGTCCCGACCGCGGATGAGCGACTCGTAGTCCATCGCAACGCACCACGCCGCTGCCATCCATCGGATGCGCGGTTCGCCGGATAGAGCGAGCGCAGGCGCGCCTCGGAGCCGTACACCGGACAGGACACGCCCCCCCTGGCGCCGCGTCGCCACCCGGGCGCCCGCAGCACGACGGCCCCCGACCGTCTTGCCTGGTCGGGGGCCGTTCGATTGCGTGGTGGGGTGTTTTCGAACCCGCCGGGGCATCGCTGCCCCGACGGTTTCCGAGGTCTGTGTCAGGTGCGCGCCGGGCCGCACGACGGTGGTCGGCGGCGGGCGCCGGCGGTCAGCCGAAGCAGCCGGGGACCGGGCTCGGGCTGTTGAGGCAGTTGCTCGGGGTGTTGCGGATGACCACGGTGGCGCGCAGGTTCACGGTGCCGCCGTTGTTGTAGATGCCACCGGGGTTCGCACCGGCGGCCGAGTTGCCGCTGATGACGCTGGCGGTCACGGTGGCGGTGCCGCCGGGCTGGGCGGTCACGCCGTTGGCCAGACCGCCGCCGCCGTTCGGCGCGGAGTTGTTGATGAGGGTGCTGCCGTTGACCGTCAGCGTCCCGGTGCTGGCGATGGCACCGCCCACGTTGCCGGCCGTGTTGCCGCTGAGGTTGCTGGCGTTGACGGTCGTATTGCCGTCGCTGGCGATGCCGCCGCCGTTCACCGCGGCCGTGTTGCCCGTGAAGGCACTCCCGTTCACCTGCGCCCGGGAGCCACCGAACACGCTGATGCCGCCGCCGAAGTTGGCGTGGTTCCTCGCGATCAGGTCGCCGAGAAGGGTCAGGGAGCCATTACCGGTGACGACGATGGCACCACCGGCGCCGTTCTGGACCGAACTGCCCGTGGCGTCGCCGTTGGTGAGGGTGGCCCCCACCAGGGTCAGGTTGCCGCCGTTGACGGTGAGGATGCGGAACGTTCCCGACACCCGGGTGATCGTGTCCTCGTTGCCGTTGATGACGATCGGCGAGGTGATGGCGGGCAGTTCGGTGGTCAGCCGGTAGGTGCAGCCAGGCGCGAGGTTGAGCGTGTCGCTTCCAGGCGTGCTGTTGGCGGTGTTGATGGCGTTCTGCAGGGCGGCTTCGCTGCACGCCACGGGCAGGATCGCGGCGGAAGCGGGGGCGGCCAGCGCGATGGGGGCAAGCGCGGCGACGGCGCCCGTACAGAGCACCGCGGCGGTCCGGGCAAGGGACTCACGCGTGAGCATGTCACTCCTCTTCAAGTCGCCCGCCGCGAGCGTCCGGCCAACAGGATGGGGTGATACGGCGCCGCAGACGGGAGGGCGAGCGAAAAGTGCCCGCTGTACCGCACGGCATCACATACTTCATTCCGAATTGCATCTTATGGCCCTGCACGGTGCGCCTTACGGGCGCCGGCCTCGGAGACAGGACCTTTGCCGGGTCCGGGGTCCTGCCAGGCCGGTACGGTCCGGGAGCCGTTGTGGACCGAAGCGGGGGACGTCGGCTTTCGCCGGCGCGCTTTACCGCGAGGAGGGTCTTGCGTGCCCGGTGGCGCCGCCCCTGGCGGGTGAAAACGGGCGAAGGGAGGTCATGGCGCTGAGCGGTACGAGTTTTTCTCGTACTCGATGCCACCGCATTTGTTCCTGAAGCCCCGGCCGCCGCCGCATCGAAGCGGGACCGCCGGTGGTCTGATCGGCCGCGCGAGAGGCCCCGGATCATTCCGGGGCCTCTCGTGTTCCGGGGATGTCCCGCGGCATCGTCCGTTGCCGCGGCGGAGCCGCGGGCCTAAGCGGCGGGCTCGTAGCTCACGGTCGTACCGGGGCACGCCTCCGCGAGCTGGTTCAGTGCTTCGAGTTCCACGGCGTCCGCGGTGAGGCCCCAGCGGAGTTTGGTGCCGACCCATTCCGAGATGTAGCGGCACATGACGTCGGCTGTCGGCGGCAGCCACTGGGCCGGGTCCTGGTCGGCCTTGCTGCGGTTCGAGGCGGCCGACACGGCGACGAGCGACGTCGGTACGTCCAGGTCGTTCGCATAGGCTTCCCGCCGCGCCGCCGTCCACTGCGATGCCCCGGAGTCCCAGGCTTCGGCCAGCGGCACCATGTGGTCGACGTCCAGCGCGGCGGCCTGCGTGATCCATTTGGAGTCGTAGTACGACCACCAGCGTCCGCCGGAGAGCTTGCAGCCCGGCAGGACTTCGGGAGGTTCGACGGCCTCCGCGAGGAGTACCTCGGCTCGGGTGTTGCAGCCGTCGGTCGGGTTCTGGCCCGCGTTCCAGTGCTTGAAGCTCGTGCGCTGATACCCGTCCCGTACCTCCGCGGCCACGGGGAGGACTTGTACCGCTCCCGCGACCGGGAGGGTGTACACGGGGGCGGAACGATTTTGCGCCTGGGCCGGAGTGGGTGCCATGAAGGGCACGACGAGGAGCGCGACCGCAAGGGCGGCCCGCCTGAGGTTCCTGATCACGTCAAGCAGAGTTGACGCTGGGTACCTCGTCCGAGGAGCTCGACTCGAATGAATGAGCCATATGGCTGCCTGAGTTCACCGCACAGGCGTGCCAACGGGAGGGCGATGGCGCCTTCACCCGGCGACCGGACCACGCACGCCCGAATTCCGCGGAGAGCCGCTCGACATCAAAGGTGTGCCGAACGCGACCTCGCGGGGCTGTCGCGGTTGCCGTCATCACCCACGGGCACCCCGGACACTATTGGTTGAGCACACAATGTCCGCAATCCGGTCACCGTCATCGTGACAACTCCAGATGCAGCGAGGCCGCCACAGTGGGAAACTGCAAGTGGTGGCGTGTCTCTACCCACCACCGTGCAGAGCCGATCGACGGCCTGCCCGCGTACACGCTGGTCACCAGCATCCTTGCAGTGGTGAGTCTCATGCATCGGTTCTTCTTGTGCGCTCAAGCATGTGCGATCGCCGCAGTGACAGCCTTCGCGCCGAGCGTGGCAGCGCGAGCCCAGGGAGTCCTCGGCCCGCCGCGTGAAACAAGCGCGAGATACGAGCTCTTCGGGAACTACCTCGTCATTCACGCGGCGCCGGGTGTGGACAACGAAATCGTGCTGCACGGAGGCGATCCCTACGGAGTGGTCAAGGTGTACGACTTCGCGGACACCGTCTCGGAACCCGACACCTTCTCCACCACGGGCGCAAACGGCGTGAAGCGGATTTCCGTGGACGCCGGAGACGGCAACGACAAGGTCTCCAACCTCACCTATCTCCCCTCCACTCTCCAAGGAGGGCCGGGGAGCGACATTCTGAACGGTTCCGGCAGCCACGATTATCTCAACGGCGGGACCGGCAACGATCTCCTCAGTGGCGGCAGTGGAGGGGACCGGCTCATCGGCGGTTCCGGTAACGACCGTCTCCACGGCGATTACGGAGACGACAGCCTCGATGGCGGTATCGGATATGACTCCGCGCGCGGCGGGGCCGGAATCGACACCTGCAGAGCTTCTGAAGTCGTGTCGGAGTGCGAATAGCTGACGGTACGTCATGACGCGGGCCCACGAGAGCCGCACTGGAATGCGCCGGACGGTCGCCGCCGATCCGGACCGGCGGGTGGCTCCGGGTTCGGGTCCGGAGCCACCCTTGGGATCGGGTCGTGCGGCGAGGGTCAGTCCTCGTCGGGGTCGAGGACGCGGCCCTTGAGCTTGACCGGGTCGGCGGTGCCCACGCGGAGCTCCCCGTCGGTGTAGCGGCCGGGCGACGCGCCGTCGATGGCGGTGACCTGGGCCGCGTAGCCGAGGCACTCCTGGTTGCTGGACAGGGACGGGTTGTGGGTGAAGGTCAGCGTGCGGCCTCCGTTGCCCAGGGTGCCCTGGGTGGTCTTGAGGTTGCCCTTGGCCTGGAGGGTGTTGACGTCGTGGTAGGCCCAGGAGAGCCAGCCGGTGAAGGCGAACCCGGTGGGCGCCTTGAGGGCGAAGGTGACGTCACCGGGGTTCACCGGGTCGGGAACCGTGTTGAGAACGCCGAAGCTGAGGTGGGCCGGTACGCCTCCCGGCGCGTCTTCGACGATCCCCTGCTGGGTGATCCAGAGCTTCTTCTCGGACCCCTCCTTGACGGGGGTCTGGGTCTGCGTGGCCATGGTGTCCCTTCTGTCGCTGATGCTGTCCGCTCTGTCGCTGACGCTGTCCGCGCGAGCGGATCCGCCGGTGGCGGGCTTGGGGCGGGCTCGGCGCCCCGTCGGGGTCGACGTCGGGTGCCTTGAGCTCCGGTGGGGTGACGCGGGCCGGGGATCAGCCCTCGTCCGGGGTGGCGCGGGCCGGGGATCCGCCCTCGTCCGGGGTGGCGCGGGCCGGGGATCCGCCCTCGTCCGGGGTGGCGCGGGCCGGGGATCCGCCCTCGTCGGATGCGGGTGGGGCGGTGGCGGGTGCCTGATCGGCGAGGAGGCCGAGGACGATGTCCTCGTAGAGGTAGAAGCCGGCTTCCAGGGGCGGCAGTACCTCGTCGGCACTCCCGGTGCCCGCGCCGGCGGCGGCGTCGGCACCGGCGGCGGCGTCCTTGCCGTCGTCCGCGTCGGTGCCGGTGCCGGTGCCGGTGCCGGTGCCGGTGCCGCCGTCGGTATCCGTATGCGTGTCCGTGCCGGTGTCCGTATGCGTGTCCGGGGTGGTCGTGTGTTCGGCGGGGGCGGCGGGTCCGTTCCGGGGAGCGGGCGTGCCGAACAGGTCCGTGAGGTCCTGCGCGGCGCCCTGGAAGGCGGCACGGGCAGTGCCGGCCAGCAGGCGGAGGGGGAGTTCGAAGGCGGCGGCGGTGCGCTGCCCGGGGATCAGCTGCTCCGCCGCGGAGGCCTCCGCCGTGGCGGCGGCGAGCCACTGCACGGGCAGCGTGCAGGCGGCGACGATCCGTTCGGCGGACATCGGCGGCGGAGGGTCGCCGTCCACCATGAGGTCCTCCCACTCCATGAGGTCGAAGAGGAACTGGCCGCCCTTGTAGAGGGGCCAGTTCCTGAGCGTGCCGAGCAGGGCGCGGGCGCGTTCGGGCTCGTCGCGGCGCAGGGCCACGCCGTGCCGGGCCAGGGTGCACAGGCACCGGCGCACACAGCTGTTGACCTGGCCGAGGGAGGCGAACGCCCGGTGGTCGGCGGGGGTCAGGGGGCCGGTGGTGTCGTCGGCCGGCGGGGGTGTGGTCGTCGTGGTCACAGTGGCCTTGAGGTGACGTAGTGGGCGATCTGCCGCAGGACGGCCTTGCCTTCGTTCTCCGGGATGATCCGCAGGTCTTCCTCGAAGCGGGCGATGCCCTCGGCGGCGAGCCGGTCGGCGAGATCGGTGGCGTATTCGATGGAGCCGTGCCGCCGCATGGCGGCCAGGAGTTCCTCGGCGTGCTGCTGGGTCTTGTCGGTACGGCGTTGCCGCAGGACGTCGAAGAGGCGGGGCCGCTCGTGGGCGCGGGCGGTGCGGAAGAGGTGGATCAGCATCACGGTGCGCTTGCCTTCGAGCAGGTCCCCGAGGGGCTCCTTGCCGTAGAGGGCTTCCTCGCCGACCAGGTTCAGGATGTCGTCCTGGATCTGGAAGGCGATACCGATCAGACGGAACGCCTCGTCGAACCGGCCCAGTACGGCCGGGTCGGTGACTCCGGCGCAGACGGCGCCGATACGGCAGGGACTCATGCAGGTGTACCAGCCGGTCTTCTTGGTGCTCATCGTGAAGTAGGCGTCGTCGGCCTCGGGGACGACGTCGTGGCGGATCCAGCCCAGTTCCATGGCCTGGCCCTCGATGGACTCCCGGCACATGTGCACCGCCTCGTGGATGAGGCCGAGGGTGCGCACCAGACCGAGCGTCTCCAGGTTGGACAGGACGGCGTCGACGGCGAGGAGGTTCAGCCCGTCGCCCACGTTGACGGCCAGGCCCAGTCCGTGTTCCTCGTGCATGGTGGGCAGTCCGCGCCGGTGGGTGGACTCGTCGGCGATGTCGTCGTGGACGAGGAAGCCGTTGTGGAACAGCTCCAGCGCGGCGGCGGCGCGTACGGCGTCGTCGGGGCGCCCGCCGAAGGCGGCGCAGGCCGCGATGGTCAGGGTGGGGCGCAGGCCCTTGCCCTGCCGGGCGGGGTAGGAGCGCATGAGGTCGTACAGCTCGGCGCGGGGTTCGCGGTCCGGCAGCAGCCGTTCGATCTCCTCGGCGGTGCGGGCCCGGCAGCGGCGCATGGTCTCCATCAGGTCCGCGTCGCGGACGGTGTCCTCCAGCGACCAGCTGGTGCTGGTACGGCCGTCCCACAGCAGGCGTGGGGGCCTGACGGTGGTGTCGCCGATCAGCGCGGGCGGTGCGGGCGCGTCCTCGGGCGAGCGCCGGGCGAGGAAGTCCAGCGCCGTCCAGTCGACCGGCCCGGCGGCGGGCTCCCGGCTGCCGGGCGTCGCGCCGCCCCACAGCCGGGGGGACTGTTCGCGATAGGCGCCCCAGAGCTCCTGCATGCTGCGCAGGCCCGCCGCGCGCTGCGCCAGCAGGGTGAAGGCGCGCCAGACGGCGAGCGCGTCCTCCCGGGAGCCGCGGACGTCGAGGCTGTCGGGCAGGACCTGGTCGACGGGCGGGCGCTGGAGGTCGAACAGCAGATTCATGGCCCGGTCGTCGAAGACGACCTCGACGTCCGGGTCGGGGCAGCGGTCCCGGGTCACGACGATACGGCTGTGCCGCGCGGTGAGCGTGGCGTGGCTGTCGTCGTTGAAGTGCAGGCCGAGCCGGATGCCGCGCAGCTGGTCGGCGGCGGCGGCGAGGATGGCCGGCGCCCGGTCGGACAGGGCGGTGACGGTCTCGTCCAGCAGCCGGGCACCCGTGAAGGCGGGCATGGTCTCAGTCATGGGCGCCACCGGCGAACTCCACGATGCCCTCGGTGCTGAAGCCGATGGCGCGTCCGCCGACCCGGCCCTCGACCGT
This sequence comes from Streptomyces naphthomycinicus, assembly GCF_020400595.1. GTDB lineage: Bacteria > Actinomycetota > Actinomycetes > Streptomycetales > Streptomycetaceae > Streptomyces > Streptomyces naphthomycinicus. Next base: position 242,214 of record NZ_JAINRE010000004.1, read on the forward strand.
GCACGGGCCGAGCGTCTCGTGCACGCTGAACGGGCGCAGGCTCGTCTCCGAGGGGTTGGCGATCCGGCCCGCCGTGCGCGAACGGAAGTCGAGGACGAGACGGTCCTCGCCGAGCCGGGCGGTGATCAGCAGCCGGCCGGGCACCTCGGCCATGGGCGGTGTGCCCAGCACGTCCGCGAGCGGCGGCACCATCACCACCCGGTCGCGGTCCAGGCTGCCGCTGACCGCGACGCGCAGACTGCGGCGCGGGAAGTGCCGGATCATGCGTCCGTCGCGCCACAGCATCACCGATCCGTTGGCCGCGTCCGCCGGACGCGTGGGCTGGATCAGGGTGAAGACCACCGCGGAGGGCGGAGCGGCGCCGGCGGGGCCGGACGGGTCGTTGACGAACCCGAACACCCAGCCGCCCAGCGTGGGCCACGACCAGCGGCCGCGGACCCGTTCGTGATAGCCGAGGAGATCCGTCCGCGTGACCGTTCCGTCGGCGTGCCGCAGGGTGCCCTCGCCCAGGACGCCGGGTTCCGACTGCCACCGCAGGTGCTCGTCCTCGCCGAAGGGCGCGCACTGCGAGGTGCACGGCCTGCTGGTCCGGGACAGTCGTACGTCGACCGCCGGTCCCGCCGACCGCGCCGCCACCCGGAACGCTCCGGGCTCGCCGTGCGGATGCGGTAACCGGAAAGCGGACCAGGGGAGTTCGGGCTGGTCGGCGTTGAACTGTGTGGCACTCCAGCCGTGCCCCTCCTCGTAGACCAGGAGGATCGCCATGTGCTGTCCCTCGGCCGCCGTACCGGTGCCGCTGCGTCGTCCGGTGGCCGGAGCGCCGGGATCCGCGAAGACCGTGCCGCCGGAGGAGCCCAGGACGGACAGGTTGGCGATCAGGGCCTGCCTGCCGGAGCGGGACAGGAACGCGTAGTGCAGCCATTTGCGGTCGAGTGGATGGGTCAGCGGGGCGCGCGGGAAGGGGCCCGGGGGCCCGAGCCCAGAAAGGGTCGGCGTGGACACACCTCGAAAGCTAACGCACTGTTATTGATCTGTCACATGCAGTGACATTCAGAAGAGTGACCGGGGATCGCAGAAACGTTCACCTCCGTGGGTGGGGCTGAGACCGACGGGAGCCGTCCACGACGGGCACTCCGCCGTGGACGGCCCGCCGTGGCACGCCTGCCTTCCGCCAGGGGTTTCGTCCGGACCGGACCGGCCTCGGCCCGGGGCCGGTCCGGTCCGGACGAAAGCCCGCTAGTCCTCGTCGTCCCCGAGGACGTTCGCTTTCAGGCGCACTTCCGGCTGTCCCGCGATCACCGCTCGCCCGTCCGTGTACCGGCCCGGCACGGCATCCGTCCCGGCCCGGACACCGAGGGTGTACACCAGGGCCGCCGCCGGGTTGCCGGGAGTGTTCAGACGCGGCACGTCCGTCACGGTCAGCGACCTGCCGCCCTCGCGCACCGCCGCCGTCGGCTCCGGAGCGGCGGCGACGGAGCCGTCGACGCGGTAGTAGGCGCAGGTCACCCGGCCGTCGAAGATGAGTCCCGTCGGAGCGGTGAAGCGGTGCTCCACGCGGCCGGGGGACCAGGCGTCCATGGAGGAGACCCGTACGTGGATCAACTCGCTGCCGCCGCGCGGGATCTCCAGTCCGACCTCCTGACGCACCAGCAGCCGTGCGGCCGCCACCGCACCGGCGTCCTGGTCCGCGCCCTGGACGCGCTCGGCCTCCGGGTCGGGCTTCGGCTTCCCGTCCGGCTTCGGTTCCTCGTCGTCCGGCTTCGGTTTCTCGTCGTCCGGCTTCGGCTTCTCCCCGTCGTCCGGCTTCGGCTTCTCCGCGTCCGGCCGCGGCTTCTCGTCGTCCGGCTCCGGCCTCTCGCCGGGTTCCGGTGTCCCGTCCGGCTCCGGCTTCCCGTCCGGCTCCAGTGTCCCGTCCGGCTCCGGCTTCCCGTCCGGCTTCGGTTCGGTTGGCTCGGGGGCGGTGGTGGTGAGGGGCAGGGCCGCGATCCGGTGGTGGAAGTTGTCCGCCACGAGCAGCCGGCCGGCCGGGTCCACGGCCAGACCGCACGGATAGACGGGCGGGATGCCGACGACGGCGTCCACCACCGCGGTTGCCTCCGCCACAGCCGTCTCCGCCGCCGTCTCCACAGCCGTCTGCACGGCCGTCGCCGCCTCCTTCCCACCCGTCGCCTCCGTCGCCCCCTTCGTCTCCCCCGTCTCCCTCGTCTCCCCCGTCTCCCTCGTCTCCCCCGTCTCCCTCGTCTCCCTCGCCTCGGCAGCCGCACCGGCCTCCGGTTCCGGTCCCGCTACGACGCGGGCCGCTCCGTCGGCCAGCCGCCAGACGCGGTGTCCGTTCACGTCGGCGACGTAGACCGCACCCGGCGCGTCGACCGCCACGGCGCACGGGGCACTCCAGTCGACCGCCGTGGCGCCGGCGCTCCCGTCCGGCGGTCCCGCCAGCACCCGGAGCGTCCCGTCCGTGTCCAGCAGCAGCACCCGGCGGCCCACCGGGTCGGCGACGTACAGCCGCCCCGCCCCGTCGGTCGCCAGCCCCGCGGGCAGGAACGCCTCGCCGGCGTCGGCCGCACCGGAGCCCGGGGCCAGTCCGGTCGCCGCGAGGACCGTGCCGACGACCCCGTCCCGGCCGATCCTGCGTACCCGGGGAGTGCCCGCTTCGCCGACGTAGAGGCAGCCGGCGCCGTCCACGGCGAGGGCACAGGGGGCGTCCAGCCGGGCACGGACGCCCGGGCCCCCGTCGCCCTCACCGCCGCGCGAGCCGTCCCCCACCACGGTGTCGATGACACCCGAAGGGTCGATCCGGCGGACCCGGTGGTTCATCTCGTCGGCGACGAACACACCTCCGTCCGCGTCGACCGCGAGGGCGGCCGGGAAGCCCAGGCGGGCGCGCACCGCGTCCGCGCCGTCCCCGGCGAAACCCCGCAGTCCGTCCCCGGCGACCGTCGTCAGCACACCCGTGGCGTCGATCCGGCGGACCCGGTGGTTGGCGTGGTCGGCGATGAAGACAGCCCCTGGTCCGACGGCCACGTCCGCGGGGAAGGCCAGCTGCGCCTCGGTCGCCGGCCGGCCGTCCCCGGAGAATCCGGCGGTGCCGTTGCCCGCCACGGTGACCAGTGGCTCCTTGGGGTCCGGGGAGACCGGTGCGGGCAGCCGGTCCGCGGCCTTCGCCTTCACGCCGTCACCGCCCGGCAGCGCCGCAGGGGCGCCCGGACGGCTCCTGCCGCTCCACACCGCCTCGTCACCCGCATGTCCGTCTCCCTTCCGAGCTGTCGCTGACATCCCCTGCATACCGGCCGGACCGGCACCCGCCGGAGCAGCGCACCGAGCGCGCCACCCGCACGAGGGAGACCGCGGCCGGGGACTGACGGCTGCGGGCCCGGCCGGGACGGACGGCCGGGGGCCCGGCCGGGACGGACGGCTCCGTGCGCCCCCGTATGCCTCAGCTCCACTCGAACAAGTGACGCAGGACCGATCCTGCATTCCATATGGGGGAACGAACGGCATACCGCGCACGCGCCCGGGCTACCCATGGACATGGATGACGGCCCCGTGCATGCCGTCCGCCCGCGCAACGCCCCGGCCGCAGCCGCCGGCCGGCGCCCCGCGCTTCGTCTCCCGGACACCGTTCCACGGCGTCCCGTGCTCCGTGCCCTGTGCCGTGTGAACCGCGCGGCGTGCGGCGTGCGGCGCCAGGTCCCGCTCGCCGCCGCGGGCCGGGGTGATCCGTGCCGGGACGTCCCGTTTCACCGCACGCTTCGATCACATCGCAGGAGGACTCGGAGATGGCCACTGAAGTGCAGTCCGGGAAGAAGGAAGCCTACAAACGGGGAGAGGACCAGGGACGCGCCGACGCACTCGCCGGACGCCCGTACGCCGACCCGCCCCGCGACGGCTCACGCGGGGAGAAGGACCACTACGCCAACGGCTACGACTGGGGCTACGAGCAGGGCCGGGCGCAGAAGCTGGACCTGGTGGTCTGGCAGGAAGGCGGTGTCGAGGACGCCCCCGGTGGCCTCGGCACCATCATCAACGTCTGCGTCCGCACCCCGAACTGGAGCGAGACCGTGGACGCCGGTGAGCGCGAGCACGTCTTCACCGCGCCCACCGGATTCCGCTGGAACGGCATGGTGGGCGCCCAGTACAAGCGCATGGACCAGACCACGGGCGGCAACCTGCCGCCCGTCCAGGCCAAGGTCAGCGCGGACGGCCGCACCCTGACCTTCACCTTCCACGTGCACCTGAACACGACCGACCAGGACAAGGACTGCATCGTCTACACCTGCGGTCTCGAAGCCGTCGACGGCGCCAAGGCGGGCCGCTACACCGACGGCGTCGCGCAGATCGGCACCGCGCCTCCGGCCAAGCTCAAGGCCGAGGTCATCGAGGACGAGGACTGAGAGAACAGGAGTCGGACACCATGACCACAGTCGTCACCTCCGGCGTCTTCCCCGCCACCACCCCGGCCATCTCCCCGGTCAACGGACTGGGCACCGCGGACCTCAGATGGGGCAGCAGCGGCTCCCAGAGCGGCTACCAGTTCCGCGGCGCGGCCGCGGAGGTCGAACTCGACGGCACCGAGTTCGTCGTCGGCACCTTCGTCCACCGCAACCTCCCCACCAGCGTCAGCCCCTCCCAGTTCAACGTCCAGCTCTCCGTGAACGTCATGTTCGAGGACGGCAGTACGACCGACCTGACCTTCGCCTTCCACCACAACGAGACACCCAACAGCACCGGCACCAGCCCGGCGGACGACGATCTGGTCGACCTCCAGGAGTTCATCCACCCGCAGCCCGTCACGATCGGCGGCAAGCAGTACAAGGCCGTCCTGAGCGGGTTCAAGCGCGGCGGCCAGATCGTCCGGCAGTTCCGCAGCCCCGAGGGCGGGGTCAACTTCGCCGAGATCGTCTGCATGTTCACCTTCGACGAACCGGACGTGATCATCTCCGACCTGCGCTACCTGGGCAACGGCACCGGGCAGCCCGACGAGTACATCGAGATCTTCAACCGGGGCGGCGCACCCCAGGACCTGACCGGCTGGATCGTGGAGTCCAAGCCCACCGGTCGCACCTACCCCTTCCCGTCGGGGACCGTCATCCAGCCCGGCCAGCGCTACCGGGTCTACACCGACGAGGTCCGCCAGGAGTTCGGCGGCTTCTCCTTCGGCTCCTCCGATCAGGTCTGGCGTGACGAGGGCGGCATCGGCCGCCTCGTCCACAACGGCTTCGTCGTGGACCAGTACCCGTATCTGGACAAGGGCTTCAACAGGACCCTGGCGCCGTAACGGGTCCCGGTCGCCCCCCGGCGACCGGTGGGAGCCGAGCCGGCCTCACCGGTCGCCGGTCACGGCGGCCACGGCGGCCACGGCGGCCACGGCGGTCGCAGCCGGGCCGTACCAGTCATGGGGCAATCTCCGTCTCCTGCGGGCTGATCAGCAGCAGGGCGACGTCGTCGGTGCGGACCGGGGACTGCCGGGCACGGGCGATGAGCGTGTCGGCCAGGGCGTCCATGGTCCGGTCGCGGGCGCGGGCCAGTTCGCCGGCGAGGACGCCGATCGCGTCCTCGATGTCGGCGCCGGGGGATTCGACGAGTCCGTCGGTGTAGAGGACGAGCACGGCGCCGGGCGGCAGGAGGACGTCGCTGGTGGGGTAGTCGGCGGCGGGGTCGATCCCGAGCAGGAGCCCTGGGGGCGGCCGGAGGATCTCGGTGTGGCCGTCGGGGTGCCGCAGCACCGGCGGGAGGTGGCCCGCGGTGGCCAGGCAGGCACGGTGGCGGGCGAGGTCGAGGGCGACGTAGAGACAACTGGTGAACAGGCCGGCGTCGAGATCGGTGAGCAGGCGGTTGGTGCGGCGCAGGACCTCGCCGGGCGGTGCGCCGGCGCCGGCGTGGACGGCGGTGCGGACCTGGCCCATGAGGGTCGCGGCCTGCACGTTGTGGCCCTGGACGTCCCCGATGGCCGCGGCGGCGCTGGTCCCGTCGAGGCGGATGAGGTCGTAGAAGTCGCCGCCGACGTCCATGCCGTAACTGGCGGGCAGATAGCGGGCGGCCACGTCCAGGCCCGGGACGCGGGGCAGCGTGCGGGGCAGCAGACCGGCCTGGAGGTTGTGGGCGAGCCGCTGCTTGGCGTCGAAGAGACGGGCGCGGTCCAGCGCCTGCGCGATCAGTCCCGCCGTCGAGGTGAGTACGGAACGCTCCCCCGAGGGGAAGGCGCGCGGCCGGTCGTAGGCGAGGACGAGCGAGCCCACCGGCCGGCCGGAGGTGATCAGCGGCAGGAACGCCCAGGCGGCCATGTCGTCCTGGAGGACGGCGGGAGGATAGGCGAGTCTCAGGTCGGCGAAGGTGCCGAAGAAGCTGGGCACGCCCGTCGTCAGGACGTGCACCGCGGGAGTGTCGGAGGTGAGCGGGACCGCGTCGAAGCGGTCCATGAGCCGCGCGGTGTACCCGTGGTGGCCGATGATCCGCAGTCTGCCCTCCTCGGCGACCATCAGCGCGAGCGCCTGGGCGCCGAAGGCGGGCAGGACCTGGCCGGCGACCCTGTCGACCACGTCCTGTACGCCGACCGCTTCGGTGAGCGTGGCGGCGAGGTGCATCAGGTGGTAGAGGGCCGTGGCGCGGCCGGGTTCGGCGGCGGGCGCCGGGTACACCAGGTGCGGCGGGGCCACGGCATCGGCCGAGGAGGCGGGCACGATGCGCACGCTGATGCCGGACGCGTCCGGGTACAGGTGGAAGGACAGCCACTGGTCCGGTGGGCGCCGGGCGGTGAAGGACGTCGGCCGGCGGCTGAGGACCGCGGACCGGTAGCGGTCCTCGGCGACCGGGTTGTCCAGCCATGCGAGCGCCTCCCACGGCCGGGCGCCCAGCAGGTCGGGGACGCCGACGCCGAGGAGCCGGGCCGCGGCGGTGGTGAGGAAGGTGATCCTGCCGTCCGGGTCGAGGGCGCAGCAGCCGCTGGGCAGGCGCTCGGCGAAGTCGACCGCGGCCTGGGCCTCGGCCGGTCCGGCGGTGCGGCTGTGGGGGGCCGGCCGGATCCGCGGCTCGGGCCCGGCCCGTACGCGGTGCCCGCTGTCGGCGGCCTGCCGCAGGATGAGGTCCAGGTGGTGGCAGGTACCGGCGATCGCCTCGCGTTCCTGGTCGCTCAGTGTCGGGGGGTGCGTGCTGGGCCAGTGCAGCACCAGGCCGCCCCACGTCCGGCGTCCGGTGCCGATCGGTGCGGCGGCCACGGCGAAGGGGTGCGGCAGGACGAGTGCCAGCTGCGGGTAGCGGCGCGCCAGCTCCTCCTGGCTGCCGAGCCACACCAGGCGCCGCTGCCGCACGGCGTCGCTCACCGGGGTCGCGGCCGGCAGCGGGACCCGCGCCCAGGGCGAGGCGATCCGCCGGGAGATTCCGGTCAGCACCGCGAGCTGGAGGACCTGTCCGTCCGGGGACAGGACGTAGAGCGCGCTGGCGTAGGCACCGGTCTCCCGCGCGCACCGGTCCAGGACAGCGTCCAGCACGTCCGGGCCGAAGCCCGGACAGCGAGCGTCGGTGGCCGTGTGGGACACGCTTCACCCTTCCGTGCGGGCGCCGGCCGGCGAGCTTTCCGACCGCCCGGAACGGCGGGCGCCCTGCCTGTACTGGTACCCGCCACACGCCGATCCGCGCCTCGCCGGGACCGGAGGCTTCGGCGGCCCCGGAGGCGAGAGGAGACGGCGCCGGGGCGGGAGGAGACGGCTCCGGCGGCGAGGGGAGGGCGGCTCCGGCGGCGAGGGGAGGGCGGCTCCGGCGGCGAGGGGAGGGCGGCTCCGGCGGCGAGGGGAGGGCGGCTCCGGCGGCGAGGCACCGGACCTCCCCCCTTACGGACGATACGTCCGTCACGGGAGGACGGCAGTGCGCTCGCCGGGCCGCACCGGCCGTCGTTTCTTTACGCTTCCCTGATGCGCCCGCCGCATCCGCCGGGCCGCCCCGGGTGTCCTCCCCGTTGACCGGATCGCGTCGTTGAGGGGAGTGCCATGGAAGGCGCCGTCGTGGGAGTGGTGGTCGTCGCCGTTCTCCTGCTGCTCGTGCTGAAGAGCGGGATGCGGGTCGTCAACCAGGTGGAGCGCGGGGTCGTGTTCCGGTGGGGGAAGGCGCTGCCCGGTCACCGGCAGCCGGGCATCACCTTCCTGATCCCGTTCGCCGACCGGATGCGCAAGGTGAACGTGCAGGTCGTGACCATGCCCGTGCCCACCCAGGAGGGCATCACCCGGGACAACGTGTCGGTGAAGGTCGACGCCGTCGTCTACTTCCGGGTCACCGATCCGGTGCGCGCGGCCATCGAGGTCCAGGACTACACCTTCGCCGTCGGACAGGTCGCCCAGTCGTCCCTGCGGTCCATCATCGGCAAGAGCGATCTGGACGACCTGCTGAGCGACCGGGAGCGGCTGCACGAGGGGCTCGCCCTGATGATCGACAGTCCGGCCGCCGGGTGGGGCATCCACATCGACCGGGTGGAGATCAAGGACGTACAGCTTCCGGAGTCGCTGAAGCGGTCCATGTCGCGGCAGGCCGAGGCGGAGCGGGAGCGGCGGGCCCGGGTCATCACCGCGGACGGCGAGTTCCAGGCCGCGCAGCAGCTCGCCAACGCCTCCCGGATCATGTCGGACACGCCCGAGGCGATGCAGCTGCGGCTGCTGCAGACCGTCGTCGAGGTGGCGGCCGAGAAGAACTCCACGCTGGTGATGCCGTTCCCGGTGGAGCTGCTGCGGTACTTCGACCGGGCCGTGCAGAAGATCGACGCCGACCTCGGCACGAAGGCCGGCGGCAGCGGGACGACGGACCCCGGTCGGCAGACCGGCCGCGACGGGACGACGGACCCCGGCGAGCAGACCGGTCACGCCGTGGAGGCCGGCCACGCCGTGGAGGCCGGCCACGCCGTGGAGGCCGGCCACGCCGTGGAGGCCGGTCACGGTGCCGGACCCGGTACCGACACGGTCCCCGGCGTCAGCGAGCGGCAGGTTCCGGCGCGGCGGCTGCAGGAGCCCGCCGAGCGGCCGTAGCCAGCACGCCGGTCACGGCCAGGGAGACCGCCGCCAGCACCGTCATCGCCCGGGACGGCGAGGTGAGCTGGGCGACCGTCCCGGCGAGCGTCGCGCTCACCCCCTGGAGGGCGAGCATGCCGGCCGAGTGCAGCCCCAGGGCGTGACCGGCCAGCTCGTCCGGGGTCAGGGCCATCAGCCGTTCCTGCTGGACCAGGCTCGCGCCGAAGCCCACGGAGGCCACCGTCGCGCACACCGCCGCCACGGGCAGCGGCGGGTGGGCCCAGAAGAGCAGGTACGGCGCGGCCAGCAGCACGAGCAGCGGGGTGGCCAGACGGGGGCGTACGGCGGCGGGCAGCAGCCGGCCGACCGTCACGTCCCCGGCGAACATGCCGAGCGCCCCGCAGGCGAACAGCAGACCGGCCGCGTCGGGGGCGTACGGCACGTACAGCGACTCGCAGCCGACGACCAGGCCGTTGGGCACCCACAGGCCCAGATAGGTGAGCCGGCGCGGGCGGGACGACCAGAGCAGGGCGTTGGTGCGCCAGGTCGCCGACGGGGAGGGTCGGCCCGCGGTCCGGGGCGGGCGGGCGGCCAGGCCGAGGCGCAGGGTGAGCGCGGCCGTCAGGTACAGGGCCGAGGCGAGGAGCAGACAGGCCCGCGGGGAGAGCGCGGTCAGCAGGGCGCCGCCGGTGGCGAACCCGGTGATCTGCACCAGACCGCTCGACATGTTGAACACCGAACGCCCGGGCAGATAGCCGTCCTTGCCGAGGATCTCGTTCAGCAGGCCCCAGCGGACCCCGCCGCCGAGAGCGGCGACCAGACCCAGCAGCAGGACGACGGTGAACAGCGCGCCGGTCGGCAGGCCGGGCAGCGCCTGGACCGCCGTACCGGCCGCGAAGGCCAGCGCGATGGCGGACAGGGCGGTACGCGGGGGCAGCCGGTCGGCGCCGGAGAGCAGGAAGGTCGCGCCGAGCACCTGGGCGAGCGAGGGGCCGAACATGCTCACCGCCGACAGCAGCGGCGAGCCGGTCGCCCGGTACACGAGCGTGCCCAGGGCCAGCCCGCCGAGGGTGCCGGCGGCGTTCTGGGCGGCGGCGCCGAGGAACAGCGGGGTGAACTCCGGGGTGCGGAAGAGGGATCGGTAGCTGGGCATGGTCCGGAGTCTCGGGCGGACCGTGGCGCAGCGGTTATTGTTTCGCCGGCGCGCGAAAGGTCGTACGGGGAGGCGCTCGTGGGGTGGTGGCGGCTCAACGCGGACACCCTCGCCCGCAGCCGGTTCGTCATCTCCCCGCTCGCCGAGACGTTCGCCTGTCTGAAGCTGCTGCACGCGGGGGCGGGCGCCCATCCCGGCGAGCAGGCGTGGCTGCGCGCCCGGCTGCCCGGCTACCGGGCGCGGCTGGCGGCGGACCCGGTGACGGCCCGGCTGGTGCGCGCGGGGCTCGGCCGGAACTGGATCGCCGACTTCCTGACGCCCACGCCCCGTGCCGGGGAGCCGTTCGCCAGGGAGGTCGCCCGCGTCCGGCAGGTCTCCCCCGCCGCCGCCCGTGCCCATCTGCGCACCTCCCTCGCCGGTCCGCTGCCCGCCGTGCTGGACCGGGACGATCTGCCCGAGCGGGCTGCCGTGCTGCTGGCGTGGGTGTGGGAGGAGGCCGTACGGCCGGACTGGGGGCGGCGCCGGCAGGTGCTGGAGGCGGACGTGACGGCGCGGACCGCGCGGGTGAGCCAGGGCGGCTGGGCGAGCGTGCTGGACTCGCTGCGGCCGGGCGGGACGCGCTGGCTCGGGGACAACCGGTTCCAGGTCAACCTGCACGAGTATCCGCCCCGCGAGATCTCGGGCGCCGAGCTGCTCTTCGTGCCGGTCACCCCGCAGCGGCACGGCTGGGTGGCCTGGGAGGAACGGCAGCGGTACGCCGTGGTCTACCCCTGCGCCGGTGCGCTGGCCGGGGACGGCGACCGCGCGGTGCCCGCGGGCCTCGGCGCGCTTCTCGGGCCCGCCCGGGCGGAGGTGCTGGTGCTGCTCGGCTCCCCCATGAGCACGAGCCAGCTGACCGCCGTGACCGGGCAGGGGCTGGGTTCGGTGGGCCGGCATCTGAAGGTGCTGCGGGAGGCGGGGCTGGCGGCGCGGCGCCGGGCGGGGCGGTCGGTGCTGTATGCGCGGACCGCGGCCGGGGACGTGCTGGTGGAGGCCGGGCACGGGGGTGTGCCGGTGCAGGACGGACACGGACGTGGGCCGGTGCAGGGCGGACACGGGCGGGTGCCGGCGGAGGGCGGGCACGGGCGCGTGCCGGCGGAGGGCGGGCACGGGGACGTCACCCGGCGGGGCTAGCATCCGCCCATGACGACTACCGACCACAACGGCTCCCCGCTGGACACCGAGATCGGGGCCCTCCAGGGCGGCTCCGCGCGGCTGCCGCAGTTCGCGGGCAAGGCCGTGCTCATCGTGAACGTGGCCTCCAAGTGCGGGCTGACCCCGCAGTACTCGGGGCTGGAGAAGCTCCAGGAGCGCTACGCCGAGCAGGGCTTCACCGTGCTGGGCGTGCCCTGCAACCAGTTCCTCGGGCAGGAGCCCGGCACCGCCGAGGAGATCGCGGAGTTCTGCTCGGCGACGTACGGCGTCAGCTTCCCGCTGACCGAGAAGGTCGAGGTGAACGGGGACGGCCGGCACCCGCTGTACGAGCGGCTGGTCGGCTTCGCCGACGCCGAGGGGCACAGCGGCGACATCCGCTGGAACTTCGAGAAGTTCCTGATCGGCCGGGACGGCCGGGTCGTCGCGCGGTTCTCGCCGCAGACCGAGCCGGAGTCCGCCGAGGTCGTCGCCGCGATCGAGGCCCAGCTCGGCTGAGCCCGGCTTGACCTTGCCCTTGGGGCAAGGACGAGCGTCCTCCTCGCCGGGCGGGACGGAACCGCCCGGTGACGGAGGAACGAGAGCGACGCGAGGCGGAAGGAGCCGGTGCCGTGGACGAGGAACTGATCGGCATCGGGGCGTTCGCCGCGCGGGCCCGGCTGTCGGCCAAGGCCCTGCGGCTGTACGACCGGCTCGGCCTGCTGGCCCCGGCCCATGTCGACGAGGCGAGCGGCTACCGCTACTACCGCCCCGGCCAGGCCGGGCAGGCCCGTCTGGTGGCCCTGCTGCGCCGGCTGGACATGCCGCTCGCCACGATCGCCGAGGTGATCGCGGCCGAGGGCGCCGAGGCCGCCGATCTGCTCGCCGCCTACTGGGCGGACGTGGAGGCCCGGGTGGCCGGGCAGCGGACTCTCGCCGAGTACCTCCGTGGTCGACTGTCGGGGAGGAACCGCGAGATGTACGAGAAGTTCGTGATCGAGACCGTGGACGTGCCGGCGCAGGTGGTGATCACCGAGTCACGGCACACGCTGGCGGACGAACTGCCGACCTGGATCGGCGCGTCGCTGGGGCGGCTGGAGGCCGCCGCGCGGGAGTGCGGGGGCGTCACGGGGGCGCCGTTCGTCGTCTACCACTCCGAGGTGTCGATGGAGAGCGACGGTCCCGCCGAGTCGTGCGTACCGGTGGCGGACGAGGCGGCGGCGCGGGCCTGGGCGGAGCGGCGGGGGCGGGCCTGGGAGACGACGGTTCGGGTGGAGCCGGCGGTCCGGCTGGCCTGCACCCGGATCACCAAGGCCCAGGTGGCGCATCCGCAGATCCTGGCCGCGTTCGAGGCGGTGGAGCAGTGGCTGGCCCGGGAGGGGCTGGAGGCCGCGGGACCCTGCCGCGAGGTCTACTTCGCGGACTGGGAGGCGGCGGGGAGCGAGGACCCGGTGTGTGACGTGGCCTTCCCGGTGCGGTGACCGGGGCCTGGAAAAGGGCGAGCCCTCTCGGCAAGGACGGCGACTGGTCGAGAGGGCTCTGCCGGTGGTGCGTGTGCAGTTGTGACGGTCAGGGTCAGGGACTACCCCTCACGCCTTGACCGAGGTCACGAAGGCGTTCCACGCGTCGGCGGGGAAGGCCAGGATCGGGCCCTCGGAGACCTTGGAGTCGCGGACGGCGAGTTCGGCGGCGGTGGGCGACTTGACCTCGACGCAGGCGCCGTTGCCCGCGGAATAGGAAGACTTCATCCACGTCTCCGAAGCGCCCTGAATCAGTGCCATGTCCACTCCTGTTGCGAGTTGCAGTAGTGCGGTTCACGCCAACCGTGTCGTCTGATTGGCGTGATCGACGCTACCGGGCAACTGGTCCTGGCGGAGGATCCGTTCACTCAACCGGATGGCATATTCCAAATGAGCCTTCCGCTGAAGCGGACCGACAGTGTACGATTCCGCGCCCTCTGTGACCCCGCCTCAGTCGGCGTACGTTTTCGCCACGTCTGCGATGAATTGCCGGGATGCCTCCACATTGAGGGACTGTGCCCGCAGATGTTCGTACATCACGGCGTACTTCTGCACGTCCTGCGCCTTCTCCAGGTACAGGTCGCTGGTCACGCCCTCCAGGTACACCACGCTGGAGTCGGCGGCGTCGGCGAACTCCAGGATCGCGTACTGGCCGTTGAGCCCGGGGTGCGCGCCCACCTCGAAGGGCAGCACCTGCACGGTGACGTGCGGCAGCTGGGACATCTCGATCAGATGCTCCAGCTGCTCCCGCATCACCAGCCGGCTGCCGACGACCCGCTTCAGCGCGGCCTCGTCCAGCACCACCCACAGCCGGAGGGGGTTGTGCTCGGCGGTGATACGTTCCTGTCGGCGCATCCGGACCTGGACACGCTTCTCGATCTCGGCGGTCGACGTCTCCGGCAACGCGCCCTGCACCAGGGCCTCGGCGTAGGCGCGGGTCTGCAGGAGGCCGGTCACCAGCTGGGGTTCGTACACCCGCAGCGACTCGGCGTCCGTCTCCAGCCCGATGTAGACGCTGTACGGGATGTCGCCGAAGGTGTGCCACCAGCCCTGCTGCCGCGAGTCCCGGGCCATCTCCATCAGCGAATCGACGATCCGCTGGTCCTCGACCTCGTAGACCCCGCACAGGTCGCGCACATCGCGCTGGCTGATGCTTCTGCGGCCGTTCTCCAGCCGGCTGATCTTCGACTGCGACACGAGCAGCCGCTCCGCCACTTCTTCGGCCGTCATGCCCTTGAGCTCACGGAGCCTGCGCAGCTCCTGGCCCAGCCGGCGCCGCCTGACGGTGGGATTGACATTGGACGCCACGGGACGCGCACCTCCGGCTGACTGCCTGTTACTTGGCACTTTGCGTATCTGCTGTTGAGCAGATTGCCACCAAGGTGCTTTCTACCGCTGGAGAACGGAGGATATGCGGCACCCCCGCGAACTCCTGGACGCGGCCGAGGGGGGGGGGGGGGCCCCCCGGGGGGGCCCCCCCCCTCCGCGTCGTTCCGGCTCCGCGCCGTCGCGACCGTGCGTGGTTCCGGCCGGGTGTTCCGCCGGCTCCGCTAGCCCCGCTGTCCGGACGGCCGCCGGGGCGTCGGCCGGGCCGCCGCGACCCGGGCGCGTACCCGCGCCCAGCGGGCCGACAGCGTCCACAGCACCCGGACCGAGGAACGGGGCAGGAACCGCGCCCGCAGCCGCGTCCCGGTGTTCACCGTGGCCCGCAGTGCCTCGATCACCCGGCGCACGTCCTGCGCCGCTCCCGTCGCCGGGCGCGGCCGGGGCGCGTACAGCACCTGCTCCACCGCGTCCGCCACCCGGTGCACGGCGGCCCCCGCCACCGGGTCCAGCCGCCCGAGCCGCACGATCCGGTCGGCGGCCTTGCGCGGAGTCAGCGACTCGTCCGGCGGAATGCCGTGGTCCCAGGCGCTGTCCGTCAGCTCCTGCCAGACGGCCAGCGTGTGCGCCGCCGCGCCCCGCGCGTCCCGGCCGTGCCCGCCCAGCCGGCGTCCGCGCAGCTCCTCCCGCCACAGCAGCGGCGACAGCGGCACGGCCACGACCAGCAGGGCGCCCAGCCCGATCAGCACCCACCACCACGGGTCCGTACCGTCGTCCTCGGGGTGCGGGACCGCCGCCGCGGACGGGCTGCCGCAGGCGTCCAGCTTGCGCAGCGCGCCGTCGCAGCTCTCGCTCGGCGAGGCCGCGGCCGAGGGCGCCGAGGACGCCCCCTTGGACGGCAGCGCCTCGTCCGGCAGCGAGGTGCCGGGCGTGTCCGACTGGGTGTACGACGGTGTGGTGCCACGGGTGGGGGTCGGCTCGAAGCGGGTCCAGCCCACGCCCTCGAAGTACAGCTCGGGCCAGGCGTGCGCGTCCTTCTGGTTCACCGCGACCGAGCCGTCGGCCTGCGGGGTGCCGGGCGCGAAGCCCACCGCGACCCGGGCCGGGATGCCCAGGGTGCGGGCCATCGCCGCCATCGCGAAGGAGAAGTGGACGCAGAAGCCCTCCTTCTTCTTCAGGAAGTTGGCTATGGCGTCGGGACCGCGGCCCACCTTCACCGAGGTGTCGTACTGGAAGCCACCGGTGACGGCGAAGTAGTCCTGGAGCTTGACGGCCTCGGCGTAGTGGCTGCTCGCGCCCGCGGTGATCTCCCGGGCGGTGCGCGCCACCACCTTCGGCAGCGCGGCCGGCACCTTGGTGTACTGCCTCCGCAAGGTGGCCGGCGGCTCCGGCGCGGCGGCCAGCTGGGCCGCGGTCGGCCGCACGTCCAGGCTGGTCACCCGGTAGGTCTCGCCGCGCGTGGTCTGTCCGTGGTCGCCGACGACGGTCATCCCGACGGGCTCGTACCGCCACCGGCCGTCGACCTTCACCGCGCTCGGCGGGTAGGGCATCGGCAGCCAGTTCTGGGCGTACGTGTCCGCCGCCGTGACGGTCGTCCGGACCTCGCCGCGCCCTATCTCCGTGCTCAGCCCCATGGGCGTGGGCAGCTTGCCCGGCACGCCGACGACGGGCCGCTGGGCCGGCGACCAGGTGGTGCCGTCGAAGTCGTCCAGGGAGACGATCCGCAGATACAGGTCGGAGATGTCGTTGCTGCTGGTCCGCAGGGTCAGCACCTGGCGGTCGTCGTTCGTGTTGAGGTTGTCCCGCAGCGACACCAGCGGGTTGACCGCCGAGATCGTCCCCCCGCGGCCGTTGCCCGCCCCCACGCCGGTGCCCGTGGCGTCCAGCAGCCCGCCGTGTATCCCGGGCAGGGCGAGTGGCACCACCAGGGCCACGCCGAGCGCGACCGCGCCGATCCGGCGTCCGGTGCGCACCGGCGCCAGGGCCCCCGGATCCGGGGCGCCGGGGGAGCGGGGCGCGCCGCCGAAGACCCGGCCCCACTGGGCGAGCCGCTCGCGGCTCTCCGCGAGCAGCAGCATCAGATAGCCGGCCGCCGCGACGAGGAACCACAGCCAGTCCGCGCCGCCGCCGGACAGCCCCGCGGCCACCGAGTACAGCGCGAGCAGGGGCAGCCCGGCCGGGGCCGCGCTGCGCAAGGTCACCGCGAGGACGTCGACCAGCAGCCCGATCACCAGCGCGCCGCCGATCAGCATCAGCTTGATGCCGTCGGTGACCGGCGCCGGTATCGCGTACTGGCTGACGTCGTCGGCGCCCTGCCGCAGCAGCGCGGCGAAGGTACGGAAGGTGTCCGGGCCGGGGATCAGCCCGGCGATCGCGTGCTGCCGGGCGAACACCAGGGTGAGCAGCATCAGGGTGACCAGGGCCTGGGCCCCCACGGTCAGCGCCCGGCCCAGCGGTACCCGGCGGGCCGCCGCGCCCACCCCGGTCTGTACGGCCACCAGCGGCACCAGCTGGAGCAGCCAGGTCGGCTCGGCGACCAGCGGCAGCAGCGCGCAGGAGGCCATCAGGGTGGCCGCCGCGGCGCACAGTGCCAGTCGTGCCCGCCCGCTCATCCCCGTGCCTCCCCGCTCATGACGGTCAGGCCGGCACGTTCCCGGTCCGCCTGCCGCCACAGTTCGTCCAGCGAGGCGCCGCGCGGCACGCTCAGCGCCGTCCAGCCCGCCTCGCGCAGCAGGCGCAGCCGCTCCGCGTGCCGGTCGCCGGGGCGGGGCACGTCGGTCGTCTCCCGCACCCAGGTGTCGGGATCCAGCACGAAGGCGACGGCGCCGCCGCTGCGCCGGCTCATCTTGGCGACCGTCGTGGCCTGCTCCTCGTCCAGGTCGCCGAGGAAGGCGACCAGCAGTCCCTCGCCGCCGCCGCGCAGCATCTCGTAGGCCCGGGACAGACCGGTGCCGTCGGAGTGGTCGATCACCGCGAGGGTGTCCATCATCAGTCCGGCCGCGTCCGCCGTCTCCTGGCCGGTGCCCGAGAACCCGTCGCCGCCCTCGCCGGGCACCGCGCTGCCGCTGTCGGTCAGCAGCCGTATCGAGAAGCCGCGTTCCAGCATGTGCACCAGTACCGAGGCGGCCCCGGAGACGGCCCACTCGAAGGCCGAGTCCGGACCCGCTCCCTCGTAGGCGCCGCCGCGGGTGTCCAGGAGCACGGTGCACCGGGAGCGCCGGGGCTGCTCCTCGCGGCGCACCATCAGTTCGCCGTAGCGCGCGGTGGACCGCCAGTGCACCCGGCGCAGATCGTCGCCGTAGCGGTAGCCGCGCGGGATCACGTCGTCCTCGCCCGCGAGGGCCAGTGAGCGCTGCCGTCCGTCGCCGTACCCCTTGGCCTCGCCGCCGAAGCGGACCGGGGCCAGCGGCATCACGCGCGGGATGACCGTCAGGGTGTCGTACGTGGCGAAGGAACGGGTCAGTTCGCACATGCCGAAGGGGTCGGCGAGGCGCAGCTGGAGCGGGCCCAGCGGATAGCGGCCCCGCAGGTCCGAGCGGACCCGGTAGGACACCTCGCGGCGGCCGCCCGGCTCCACCCGGTCCAGCACGAACCGGGGCCGCGGCCCGAGGACGTAGGGCACCCGGTCCTGGAGCATGAGCAGACCGGTGGGCAGCCGGGAGACGTTGTCCATGCGCAGGTGGACCCGGGCCTCGCTGCCGGCCGGGACGCGCGCGGGGGCGAGGCGGCGGCTCGCGGCCACCCGGTAGCGCGTGCGGTACAGCACGGTCGCGCAGATCAGGGGCAGCGCGGCGAGCAGCAGGCCGACCCGCAGCAGGTCGTTCTGTCCCAGCACGAACGCGCAGACCGCGGCCGCCGTCCCGGCCGCGAGGAAGGACCGGCCGCGGGTGGTCAGACCCGACAGAGCCGTACGGACCCCGCCCGTCTCCCCGCGGTCGGTCTCCGCCGGCCCGGGCCCCCCGGAGCTCATCACAGACTCCGCGGAGGCTGCTGCGGATAGGCCGGGATGGTGCGGCCGAGGCCGTGGAAGCCGCTCTGCCGGCCCGGGGCCGCGGGCACCGACGTGTGCTGGAGGATCTCCAGCACCACCTGTTCGGACGTACGGCGGTTGAGCTGCGCCTGGGCGGTGGGCAGCAGACGGTGGGCGAGGACGGCGACGGCCAGTGCCTGCACGTCGTCCGGCAGCGCGTACTCCCGGCCGGCGAGGGCCGCGGCGGCCTTCGCCGCGCGCAGCAGGTGCAGCGTCGCGCGCGGGGACGCGCCGAGTCTGAGATCGGGGTGCGTGCGGGTGGCGGCGACCAGTTCGACCGCGTAGCGCCGGACCGGTTCGGAGACGTGCACCCCGCGCACCGCCTCGACCAGCTTCACGATCTCGTGCGCGTGCGCCACCGGCTGGAGGTCCTCCAGCGGGCTGACCCCGCCGTGGATGTCGAGCATCTGCAGCTCGGCCTCCACGCTCGGGTAGCCGACGGAGACGCGGGCCATGAAGCGGTCGCGCTGGGCCTCGGGCAGCGGATAGGTGCCCTCCATCTCGACCGGGTTCTGCGTGGCCACCACCATGAAGGGGCTGGGCAGTTCGTAGGTCCGCCCGTCGATGGTGACCTGCCGCTCCTCCATGGACTCCAGCAGCGCCGACTGGGTCTTGGGCGAGGCGCGGTTGATCTCGTCGCCGATCACGATCTGCGCGAAGATGGCGCCGGGCTTGAACTCGAAGTCCCGGCGCTGCTGGTCCCAGATGGACACACCCGTGATGTCCGAGGGCAGCAGGTCCGGTGTGAACTGGATGCGCCGCACCGAGCAGTCGATGGACCGCGCCAGCGCCTTGGCGAGCATCGTCTTGCCCACACCGGGGACGTCCTCGATCAGCAGATGGCCCTCGGCCAGCAGCACGGTCAGCGCGAGGCGCACGACCTCGGGCTTGCCCTCGATCACGCTCTCGATCGAACCGCGCACCCGCTCCACCGTGGCGGTCAGATCATCCCCCACCCTCGCGTACGCCCGGTCGGGGACGCCCCCATGGCTCGCTGGATCGTCATAGGTCGACACCCGGCCCTCCTCGGCCCGTTCATTCCGGGCCGACGCTCTCGCTGCGAAACCGGCCCACCCCGAAACACGGACACCACGCGGGAAAGGTTCCGCGTGATGCCGCACCCCGCATTCTTGCTGCCGTTACCGATTCGTGTCACTCGCCTGTGGACAACTGCCCTCAGGATGTCGGTCTTACGACTTTTTCGACCGCGCTTTCGACACGGACGGCGGGACGCGTTCCGGGGCGGACGGCCGGTTCGTGGATCAGGCCGGGTCGACCTCGCGCAGCAGACCGGTGCGCACGTCGAAGACGAAGCCGCGGACGTCGTCGGTGTGCAGCAGGAAGGGCGAGGTGCGCACCCGCTGCATGGACTGGCGCACGTCCTGGTCCACGTCCCGGAAGGACTCCACCGCCCACGCCGGACGCTGTCCCACCTCCATCTCCAGCTCGCTGCGGAATTCCTCGGTGAGGGACTCCAGGCCGCAGCCGGTGTGGTGGATGAGCACGACGCTGCGCGTGCCCAGCTTGCGCTGGCTGATGGTCAGCGACCGGATGACGTCGTCGGTGACCACACCGCCCGCGTTGCGGATGGTGTGACAGTCGCCGAGGTGCAGGCCGAGGGCCTTGTGCAGGTCGAGGCGGGCGTCCATGCACGCGACCACGGCGACGTGCAGAACGGGACGGGCGTCCATTCCGGGGTCCGTGAAGGCCTCGGCATAGTGCCCGTTGGCCTCGACGAGACGGTCGGTCACGGTGCCGCCGGTCGTTATGGCGCCTTCGGATCCAGTGGGTACCGCTGCAGAAGTCGTCATACCGACGACGTTACTGGTCACGCAGCGCTCCGGCCTGCTGTGAGAGGGGACAAAGAACGTCATCGCGGCTTGTTGTGAGCTAACCCACAGGGAGGGCGAAGCACTACCGGACGGATGAATGCGTTCGAATTGCCGCCCCGCACCTTGCGGGGTACGCGACGCGCAGGCCGGTTGATTGACCGCGAGACAGGGTGGACTAAAGTGGCGCGAAGCGGGAGGCGCGGCTCTCCCTGCTGGTGAAACCCCCGGAGATCCCGGCATGCGCCCGGACCGTCTCCCCACGTGCGCGGCGCGTACGTACGGCTCGGCCTCCTTCCGCTCCCGGTCGGCTGACGCTTCCGGCGCCGGCAGGCCACCCCCACACGAGCTGGCGGGGACCCGCGGCGGTGCGTATCCCACGCCGGATCCTGAGAGGCCCCCTTTGAGCCAGAGTCGACACGTCCCGGTGATGCTCCAGCGGTGCCTGGACCTGCTGGCGCCCGCCCTGGAGCGCCCGGGAGCGGTGGTCGTCGACTGCACCCTGGGCCTCGGCGGGCACAGCGAGGCGCTGCTGGCCCGGTTCCCCGACGCGCGGCTGATCGGCCTCGACCGGGACAAGGAGGCGCTGCGCCTGTCCGGCGAGCGGCTGGCGCCGTTCGGGGACCGCGCCACCCTCGTGCACGCCGTGTACGACGAGCTGCCCGACGTGCTGCGCCGGCTCGGCATCGCGCGCGTGCAGGGCGTGCTGTTCGACCTCGGGGTCTCCTCCATGCAGCTCGACGAGGCCGACCGCGGCTTCGCCTACGCCCAGGACGCCCCCCTGGACATGCGCATGGACCAGACGACCGGCATCAGCGCGGCCGAGGTCCTCAACACCTACCCGGCCGGCGAACTGGTCCGCATCCTGCGCGCATACGGCGAGGAGAAGCAGGCCAAGCGGATCGTCTCCGCGATCGTCCGGGAGCGCGAGAAGGAGCCGTTCGACAACAGCGCGCGGCTCGTGGAACTCATCCGCGACGCCCTGCCGCAGGCCGCCAAGCGCACCGGCGGCAACCCGGCCAAGCGCACCTTCCAGGCGCTGCGCATCGAGGTCAACGGCGAACTGTCCGTCCTGGAGCGGGCGATCCCGGCCGCGGTGAAGTCCCTGGACGTGGGCGGGCGCGTCGCCGTGCTGTCGTACCACTCGCTCGAAGACCGGCTGGTCAAGCAGGTGTTCGCGGCCGGAGCCACCTCCACCGCGCCGCCCGGACTGCCCGTCGTGCCCGAGCGCTACCAGCCGCGGCTCAAGCTGCTCACCCGCGGTGCCGAACTTCCCACCGAGGAAGAGATCGCCGAGAACCGCCGCGCCGCTCCGGCCAGACTGCGGGGTGCCGAGCGCATCAGGGAGGACGTCGAGTGAGCGAGACGGGTCGGAAGGTTTCGCCCGCACACCGGGGGAGCGGCATCCCCCACGCACCGGGGGAGCAGTGAGCAGGAAACCCGCGCTGAAGGGAAGGGCCGCCCGACTCGCCCGGCTCCTCCCGGCCGGCCGCGCCCGTGCCGCCCGCACCCCGTTCGTCCTGCTCGTCGTCGTGCTCCTCGGCGGCGGCCTCATCGGACTGCTGGTGCTGAACTCCGCGCTCAGCGAGGGCTCGTTCAAACTCGCCGACCTGCAGAAACGGACGAAGAACCTCACCGACGAGGAGCAGGCCCTACAGCGGGACATCGACGCCTACTCGGCCCCCGACGCCCTCCAGCGCCGCGCCCGCGAACTCGGCATGGTCCCCGGCGGCGACCCCGCCTTCCTCGGCCCCGACGGCACCGTCAAGGGCGTCCCCAGCGCCGCCCCCGAAGCCGCGACCCTCTCCGGCCCGCTCGCCCCCGACGCGCTGATCCCGGCCGTCGGGCTCTCCGCCGCCCCCGCCCCCACGGCGCCGCCCACCGCCCCGGCGCCCCCCGCGCCGGTCGCCTCCGCCGCGCCGCCCGGGCCGCAGGCGGTCCCCGGGGCGTCCGTCCCGGCGGCCGCGCCGCCCGCCGCCCCCCAGTCCCTTTCCACCCCGACCCCCGGCAGGTGACGGAAGTGTCCGACAGGGAACCGCCGCGCCGCCGTGTGCCAGGACCCGCCAAGCCGCCCCGGCCGCGGAACGCCGTCCGGCGGCAGCCGGGCCCCGGCGCCCGGCCGGTCCGGCGCCCCGGCGGGGCCCGGCCCATGCCCCCGCACCCGCTCCGGCTCGGCAGCCCCCGGCCCCGGCTGCGCCTGGTCGGCCTCGCCCTGACCCTGGTGCTGCTCGCCTTCGTCGTCCGGCTGCTCCAGGTCCAGGCCGTCGACGCGAGCGCCTACACGGCACGCGCCGAGCAGGACCGGTACGTGGTGCACACCCTGGCCGCCGAGCGCGGCGAGATCACCGACCGCGACGGTGTCGCCCTCGCGGTCAGCGAGGACGCCTACGACATCACGGCCGACCCGACCATGTTCGGCGCCCGGCAGCTGAAGATCGCCGACGGCCCGGAACGGGCCGCCGCGCTGCTCGCCCCGATCCTCGGCCAGGACCAGGCCGCGATCGTCGAGAAGCTGCGGCCCGAGAACAGGAACTCCCGCTACACCCGGCTCGCCGCCCGGCAGACCCCGCAGGTCTGGAAGCAGATCAAGGACCTGAAGACCGCCCTCGCCCACAAGGGCGAGACGGACCACGCCACCGTCAACGTGCTGGCCGGCGTCTTCGCGGACCCCAGCAGCCAGCGCGTGTACCCCAACGGCGACCTGGCCGCCGGGATACTGGGCTGGGTCAACGCCGACGGCCGGGGCGGCGGCGGCGTCGAGCAGAAGCTGGACAAGCAGCTGTCCGGGAAAGCGGGCAAGGTCCGCTACGCCCAGGCCGGCGGGCGGGAGGTGCCCACGGCCGGGTCCACGGAGACGCCCGCGGTGCCCGGCGCCGACGTCGAGCTGACCATCGACCGGGACATCCAGTGGGCCGCCCAGAACGCGATCTCCGAGCAGGTGAAGAAGTCCAGGGCGGACCGCGGCTACGTCATCGTCCAGGACACCCGCACCGGCCAGATCCTGGCCATGGCGAACTCGCCCGGCTTCGACCCGAACGACCTGTCGAAGGCCGACGGCGAGGCCATGGGCAACGCGGCCGTCCAGGACGCCTACGAGCCCGGCTCCACCGCCAAGGTGATGTCGATGGCGGCCGTGCTGGAGCAGAACGTGGCGACCCCGCTCACCCATGTCGTCGTACCCAACCGGCTGCACCGCGGCGACCGGCTCTTCCAGGACGACATCGACCACCGCACCTGGCACCTCACGCTCAACGGCGTGCTCGCCAAGTCCAGCAACATCGGCACCATCCTGGCCACCGGCGAACTCGGCAAGAGCCAGCCCGAGGCCAACAAGACCCTCTACTCGTATCTGCGCAAGTTCGGCATCGGCGGCTACACCGGGCTCGGCTTCCCCGGCGAGACCCCCGGCATCCTCGCGGCGCCGCAGAAGTGGTCCACCTCGCAGCAGTACACGATCCCTTTCGGCCAGGGCTTCTCCATCAACGCCATGCAGGCCGCCTCCGTGTACTCGACCATCGCCAACGGCGGCGTGCGCGTCGAGCCGACCCTGGTGCGCGGCACGAAGGGCGCCGACGGGCGCTTCACCCCGGCGCCGAAGCCCCGGCAGACCCGGGTGATCAGCGCGAAGACCGCCAAGAGCGTCGCCCAGATGCTGGAGTCGGTCGTCGACGACGAGCAGGGCACCGGCGTGAAGGCCCGCATTCCCGGGTACCGGGTCGCGGGCAAGACCGGCACGGCCAACCGTGTGGATCCGGCCACCGGCCGCTACCGCGGCTACACCTCGTCGTTCGCCGGCTTCGCCCCCGCCGACAAGCCGCGGATCACCGTCTACTGCGCCATCCAGAACGCCACCTCGGGCAACTATTTCGGCGGCCAGATCTGCGGTCCCATCTACAAGCAGGTGATGGAGTTCGCCCTGAAGACCCTCCAGGTCCCGCCGACCGGGGCGAAGGCCGCCAGCCTGCCCGTCGAATACAAGCCCTGATCAGCTCCCCCTGATCAGCACGGAAACACCAGGAACCAGCTCGTGACAACGATCACCCCCGACGACGGGAACCACGGGGCCGAGAACCCCTCACTTCGCTCCGGAGCGGGTACGCCCGGTACGCTCACCGCCGTGCCACACGCTGATCAGTCCCAAACCACCCAGAAGGGCGCTTCCGTGACATATCCGGGACCGCCGCGACCGGTTCAGGTCTCCGCCACACCCCTCGCGGAACTGGCCGATCAGCTGGGTGCCGCCGCTCCGGCCGGCTCCGCCGAGGTCACGGGAATCACCCACGACTCGCGCGCCGTCCGCCCCGGCGACCTGTACGCCGCCCTGCCGGGCGCCCGGCTGCACGGCGCCGACTTCGCCAACCAGGCCGCCGGCCTCGGCGCGGTCGCCGTGCTCACCGACCCGAGCGGCGCCGAGCGCGCCGCCGCGACCGGCCTGCCCGTCCTGGTCGTCGACGACCCGCGCGCGCGGATGGGCGAACTGGCGGCGACGATCTACGGCCGCCCCGGCCGCGATCTGCTCCAGATCGGCATCACCGGCACCTCCGGCAAGACCACCACCGCCTACCTGGTGGAGGGCGGCCTGAAGACGGCGCGCGCCACCGGACTCGTCGGCACCGTCGAGATGCGCATCGGCGACGAGCGCATCAAGTCCGAGCGCACCACCCCCGAGGCCACCGACCTGCAAGCCCTGTTCGCCGTCATGCGTGAACGCGGCGTCGAGGCGGTCGCCATGGAGGTCTCCAGCCACGCCCTGGTCCTCGGCCGGGTCGACGGCTGCGTCTTCGACGTCGCCGTCTTCACCAACCTCAGCCCGGAACACATGGAGTTCCACTCCGACATGGAGGACTACTTCCGGGCCAAGGCACAGCTCTTCACACCCCACCGCAGCAAACTCGGCGTGGTCAACGCCGACGACGAGTACGGCCGCCGGCTCGCCGAGGAGGCGACCGTGCCGGTCGTCACCTTCTCCGCCGAGGGCCACCCCGACGCCGACTGGCGCGCCCAGGACGTCCAGGTCGGCCCCATGGACTCGACGTTCACCGTGCTCGGCCCGAACGGCGAGCGCGTCCACGCCAGGTCGCCGCTGCCGGGCCCGTTCAACGTGGCGAACACCCTCGCCGCGGTCGTCGCCCTCGCCGCCGCCGGCCTCGACCCGCAGGCCGCCGCCGACGGGATCGCCGCCGTACCGGGTGTCCCGGGCCGTCTGGAGCGCGTCGACGCCGGGCAGGCCTACCTCGCGGTCGTCGACTACGCCCACAAGACCGACGCGGTGGAGTCGGTGCTCAAGGCGCTGCGCAAGGTCACCAAGGGCCGCCTGCACATCGTCCTCGGCTGCGGCGGCGACCGCGACCAGACCAAGCGTGCCCCGATGGGCGCCGCCGCGGCCCGGCTCGCCGACACGGCCGTACTCACCTCGGACAACCCCCGCTCCGAGGACCCTCTCGCGATCCTCGCGACCATGCTCCAGGGCGCGGCCTCCGTGCCCGCGCACGAACGCGGCGAGGTGCTCCTCTTCGAGGACCGGGCCGCCGCCGTCGCCGCCGCCGTGGGCCGTGCCGCCCCCGGCGACACCGTGCTGGTCGCGGGCAAGGGTCACGAGCAGGGCCAGGACATCGCCGGCGTGGTCCGTCCCTTCGACGACCGCCAGGTGCTTCGCGAAGCTATCCAGAAGACCCAGGGATGAACTTGTGATCGCCCTCTCCCTCGCCGAGATCGCAGCAGTCGTCGGCGGGCAGACGCACGACATACCGGATCCGTCCGTGCAGGTCACGGGACCGGTCGTCCGGGACTCCCGGGAGGTGGTGCCCGGCAGCCTGTTCGCCGCCTTCGTCGGCGAGCGCGTGGACGGCCACGACTACGCCCGGGCGGTGACCGAGGCCGGCGCGGTCGCGGTACTGGCCTCCCGGCCGGTCGGCGTCCCCGCCGTCGTGGTGGACGACGTCCAGACCGCCCTCGGTGCCCTCGCCCGGCACGTCGTCCGCCGGCTCGGCGCGACCCTCGTCGCCCTGACCGGCTCGGCCGGCAAGACCAGCACCAAGGACCTCATCGCCCAGGTCCTCGGGCGCAAGGCGCCGACCGTCTTCACGCCCGGCTCGCTCAACAACGAGATCGGGCTGCCGCTGACCGCCCTGTCCGCCACCGAGGAGACGAAGTTCCTCGTGCTGGAGATGGGCGCCCGCGGCATCGGGCACATCCGCTACCTCGCCGGCCTCACCCCGCCGGGGATCGGCCTGGTGCTCAACGTCGGCACCGCCCACATCGGCGAGTTCGGCGGGCGCGAGCAGATCGCCCAGGCGAAGGGCGAGCTGGTCGAGGCGCTGCCCCCGGCGGAGGAGGGCGGGGCCGCGATCCTCAACGCCGACGACCCGTTGGTCCGGGCCATGGCCTCCCGTACCAAGGCGAAGGTGGTCCTTTTCGGAGAGTCGGCCGAAGCGGACGTACGCGCCGAGAACGTACGACTCACGGACAGCGGACAGCCCGCCTTCAGGCTTCACACACCCTCCGGTGCAAGCGATGTGACCATGCGCCTGTACGGTGAGCACCACGTGTCGAACGCGCTCGCCGCGGCCGCCGTCGCCCATGAGCTGGGCATGTCCGCGGAAGAGATCGCCCTCGCGCTCTCGGAGGCGGGCTCCCTCTCCCGCTGGCGCATGGAGGTCACCGAGCGCCCGGACGGCGTGACCATCGTCAACGACGCCTACAACGCCAACCCCGAGTCCATGCGGGCCGCCCTTCGGGCGCTCGCGGCCATGGGCAAGGGGCGCCGCACGTGGGCGGTGCTCGGCAAGATGGCCGAGCTGGGGGACGAGGCGCTCGCCGAGCACGACGCCGTCGGACGGCTCGCCGTCCGGCTCAACGTCAGCAAGCTCGTCGCCGTCGGGGGGATTGAGGCCTCCTGGCTGCAATTGGGCGCATATAACGAGGGTTCGTGGGGTGAGGAGTCGGTGCACGTGTCCGACGCACAGGCGGCGATCGACCTGTTGCGCAGCGAGCTGCGCCCGGGGGACGTCGTCCTCGTGAAGGCGTCCCGTTCGGTGGGGCTCGAAAGCGTCGCCCAGGCGCTCATCGAGGCCGGTGCCGAGGGTGAGGTCGCCGCCCGATGATGAAGCAGATCCTGTTCTCAGGAGTCATTGGCCTCTTCCTGACGCTGATCGGCACCCCGCTGCTGATCAAGCTCCTCGCCCGCAAGGGCTACGGCCAGTACATCCGTGACGACGGCCCGCGCGAGCACGCCAGCAAGCGCGGTACGCCGACCATGGGCGGTATCGCCTTCATCCTGGCGACGATCGCCGCGTACTTCCTGAGCAAGCTCATCACCGGTTACGCGCCGACCTACTCCGGACTGCTGGTCCTCGGCCTGATGTTCGGCATGGGCCTGGTCGGCTTCCTCGACGACTACATCAAGATCGTCAAGCGGCGGTCGCTGGGTCTGCGGGCCAAGGCGAAGATGGCCGGCCAGCTGATCGTCGGCATCGCCTTCGCCGTGCTGTCGCTTCAGTTCTCCGACGCGCGGGGCAACACCCCGGCCTCCACCAAGCTGTCGTTCATCACCGACTTCGGCTGGTCGATCGGCCCCGTGCTGTTCGTCGTCTGGGCGCTGTTCATGATCCTCGCGATGTCGAACGGCGTGAACCTCACCGACGGTCTGGACGGCCTCGCCACCGGCGCCTCCGTGCTGGTCTTCGGTGCCTACACTTTCATCGGCGTCTGGCAGTTCCAGGAGTCCTGCGCCAACGCGGGCACCCTGACCAACCCGGGCGCCTGCTACGAGGTGCGCGACCCGCTGGACCTCGCCGTGGTCGCCTCCGCGCTGATGGGTGCCTGCCTCGGCTTCCTGTGGTGGAACACCTCGCCGGCGAAGATCTTCATGGGCGACACCGGCTCGCTCGCGCTCGGCGGTGTCCTCACGGGTCTGGCCATCCTCTCCCGCACGGAGCTGCTGGTGGCCATCATGGGCGGCCTGTTCGTCCTCATCACCATGTCGGTCGTCATCCAGGTCGGCTCGTTCCGGCTCACCGGCAAGCGCGTCTTCCGGATGGCACCGCTCCAGCACCACTTCGAACTCAAGGGCTGGTCCGAGGTCCTGGTGGTGGTCCGATTCTGGATCATCCAGGGCATCTGTGTGATCGTCGGACTGGGCCTCTTCTACGCGGGATGGGCAGCGGACAAGTGACCTCCACCTCGGAGCTCTTCGACTTCCAGGGCAAGCACGTCACCGTCGCCGGGCTCGGTGTCTCCGGCGTCCCGGCGGCGAAGGTGCTGCACGCGCGCGGGGCGGTCGTCACGGTCGTCAACGACGGCGACGACGCACGCGCGCGTGAACAGGCCGCGGAACTCCGGGCGCTCGGCATCACCGTGCGCCTGGGGGACGGGGCCACCCTGCCGGAGGGCACCGAGCTGATCGTCACCGCCCCCGGCTGGAAGCCCGACAAGCCGCTGTTCCTGGCGGCCGGGAAGGCCGGTGTGCCGGTCTGGGGCGACGTGGAGCTGGCCTGGCGCCTGCGCGGGCCCGACGCGGCCCCCTGGCTCGCCGTCACGGGCACCAACGGCAAGACCACGACCGTCCAGATGCTCGCCTCCATCCTG
The DNA here is from genome assembly GCF_020400595.1 of Streptomyces naphthomycinicus. GTDB lineage: Bacteria > Actinomycetota > Actinomycetes > Streptomycetales > Streptomycetaceae > Streptomyces > Streptomyces naphthomycinicus. The sequence goes on from NZ_JAINRE010000004.1 coordinate 270,815, forward strand.
GAGGCCGCGGGCCTGCGCACGGCCGCCGTCGGCAACATCGGCGTCTCCCTGCTGGACGCGGTCCTCGGCGAGGAGCGGTACGACGTGCTCGCCGTGGAGCTGTCCAGCTACCAGCTCCACTGGGCGCCCTCCCTGCGGGCGCACTCGGCGACGGTCCTCAACCTCGCGCCGGACCACCTGGACTGGCACGGCTCCATGGAGGCGTACGCGCGCGACAAGGGCCGTATCTACGAGGGCAACAAGGTCGCCTGCGTCTACAACGTCGCCGACAAGGCCACCGAGGACCTGGTGCGCGAGGCCGACGTGGAAGAGGGCTGCCGGGCCGTCGGGTTCACCCTGGGCACGCCCGGTCCCTCCCAACTCGGTGTCGTGGACGGCATCCTGGTCGACCGTGCCTTCGTCGAGAACCGGCAGAAGAACGCCCAGGAGCTGGCCGAGGTCTCCGACGTCAACCCGCCGGCCCCGCACAACATCGCCAACGCCCTTGCCGCGGCGGCGCTGGCGCGCGCCTTCGGGGTGCCCGCCACCGCCGTGCGCGACGGCCTGCGGGCCTTCCGCCCCGACGCGCACCGCATCGCGCACGTGGCGGACATCGACGGGGTCGCGTACATCGACGACTCCAAGGCGACCAACACCCACGCCGCGGAAGCTTCGTTGGCGTCATATGAACCGATCGTATGGATTGCGGGTGGTCTGGCGAAGGGCGCGACCTTCGACGAGCTGGTCGCCCGGTCGGCGAAGCGGCTCCGGGGCGCGGTCCTGATCGGCGCCGATCGTGCCCTGATCCGCGACGCCCTCGCGCGACACGCGCCGGAAGTACCCGTGGTCGACCTCGACCGGACCGACACTGGGGCGATGCTTCAGGCGGTGACGGAGGCGAAGCGGCTGGCTCGGCCCGGAGACACGGTGCTGCTGGCCCCGGCCTGCGCTTCCATGGACATGTTCACCAACTACAACCAGCGCGGTGACGCGTTCGCGGCGGCGGTCCGCGAACTCGACGCCTGACCCCGGCCGCCTGCCGGGCGGATCTAGGGAGGGACGCGTGGGACGGTCGACGTTCAGTGGAGGCGCCGATGCCCGGTAGCCGTACCGGCAAACCGCCCGTACAGCGGGCGTCCCGGCGCCCCGCTGTCTCCAGCCCCCCGCGCGAGAACCCCGTCCAGCGGCTCTACACACGCGCGCGGAAGGCCTGGGACCGGCCGCTGACGGCCTACTACCTGATCGTCGGCGGCAGCGTGCTGATCACCGTGCTGGGCCTGGTGATGGTCTACTCGGCCTCCCAGATCACCGCGCTCCAGCTGTCGCTGCCGGGGTCGTACTTCTTCCGCAAGCAGTTCCTCGCCGCGCTCATCGGCGGCGCACTGCTGTTCGCCGCCTCCCGCATGCCGGTGAAGCTGCACCGGGCCCTGGCCTACCCGATCCTCGCCGGCGCCGTCTTCCTGATGGCCCTGGTGCAGGTGCCCGGGATAGGAATGGCGGTCAACGGCAACCAGAACTGGATCTCCCTCGGCGGCTCCTTCCAGATCCAGCCCAGCGAGTTCGGCAAGCTCGCCCTGGTGCTGTGGGGCGCGGACCTGATCGCCCGCAAGCAGGAGAGGAAGCTGCTGGCCCAGTGGAAGCACATGCTGGTGCCGCTGGTGCCGGTCGCCTTCCTGCTGCTCGGCCTGATCATGCTCGGCGGGGACATGGGCACCGCGATCATTCTCACAGCGATCCTGTTCGGCCTGCTGTGGCTCGCGGGGGCACCGACCCGGCTGTTCGCCGGCGTACTGTCGGTCGCCTCCCTGATCGGTGTGCTCCTGATCAAGACCAGCCCCAACCGGATGGCCCGGCTCGCCTGCATCGGCGCCACCGAGCCCAAGGCCGGGGTCGCCGACTGCTGGCAGGCCGTGCACGGCATCTACGCCCTCGCCTCCGGCGGACTCTTCGGCTCCGGCCTCGGCGCGAGTGTGGAAAAATGGGGTCAACTCCCGGAAGCCCACACGGACTTCATCTTCGCCGTCACCGGCGAGGAACTGGGCCTGGCGGGGACACTGTCGGTGCTCGCCCTGTTCGCGGCTCTAGGCTATGCGGGTATCCGCGTGGCCGGACGCACGGAGGACCCCTTCGTGAGGTACGCCGCGGGAGGCGTGACCACCTGGATCACCGCCCAGGCGGTGATCAACATCGGTGCGGTGCTCGGCCTGCTGCCGATCGCCGGCGTCCCTCTCCCGCTGTTCTCCTACGGAGGGTCCGCCCTGCTGCCGACCATGTTCGCCATCGGGCTGCTGATCGCCTTCGCGCGCGACGAGCCCGCTGCGCGGGCAGCGCTTGCGATGCGGCAACCTCGCTTTGGTAGAAAGCGGGCGGGAGGCTCCGGTGCCGAGCGGGGGCCTCGGAGATGGAACACGATGAGACGGCGTGCCTCGGCGGCGCGTTCGTCCGGAGAGCGGTGAATTTCGGTGCATGTCGTACTCGCCGGTGGGGGGACCGCCGGCCACATCGAGCCCGCGCTCGCCCTCGCGGACGCCCTGCGCAGGCAGGACCCCACCGTGGGGATCACGGCCCTGGGCACGGAGCGCGGTCTGGAGACCCGGCTCGTCCCGGAGCGCGGCTATGAGCTGGCGCTGATCCCGGCGGTGCCGCTGCCCCGCAAGCCCACACCCGAGCTGATCACCGTGCCGGGCCGGCTGCGCGGCACGATCAAGGCCGCCGAGCAGATCCTGGAGCGCACCAAGGCCGACTGCGTGGTGGGCTTCGGCGGCTATGTCGCGCTGCCCGGCTACCTGGCCGCCAAGCGCCTCGGGGTGCCCATCGTGATCCACGAGGCCAACGCCCGCCCGGGCCTGGCCAACAAGATCGGCTCGCGGTACGCGGCCCGGGTCGCCGTCTCCACCCCGGACAGCAAGCTGCGCGACGCCCGCTACATCGGCATCCCGCTGCGCCGCTCCATCGCCACGCTGGACCGCGCCGCCGCCCGCCCGGAGGCCCGCGCCCGCTTCGGCCTGGACCCCAACCTGCCCACGCTGCTCGTCTCCGGCGGCTCGCAGGGCGCCCGGCGGCTGAACGAGGTGGTCCAGCAGGTCGCCCCGTGGCTCCAGCAGGCCGGGATCCAGATCCTGCACGCGGTCGGCCCGAAGAACGAACTGCCGCAGGTGCACCAGATGCCGGGGATGCCCCCCTACATCCCGGTAAGTTACCTGGATCGGATGGACCTCGCGTACGCCGCGGCCGACATGATGCTCTGCCGCGCGGGCGCGATGACCGTCGCCGAACTCTCCGCCGTCGGGCTCCCGGCCGCGTACGTTCCGCTGCCCATCGGCAACGGCGAACAGCGGCTCAACGCCCAGCCGGTGGTCAAGGCCGGCGGCGGGCTCCTCGTCGACGACGCGGAACTCACGCCCGAGTGGGTGCAGCAGAACGTGCTGCCCGTGCTCGCCGACCCGCACCGGCTGTACGAGATGTCCCGCTCGGCAAGCGAGTTCGGCCGCCGGGACGCCGACGACCTGCTCGTCGGCATGGTGTACGAGGCGATCGCCTCGCGCCGTTAGGACCGTATGACGAAAGGGCAGTGAGGGTGGCCGGACCGACTACCGCCGAGCGCGGAAAACGCCAGCAGGAGTCGTCCGGCCCGCCGCCCGCCCGCAGGCTCGGGAGACTGCGGCTTCGTGTGATCGTCGTTCTGGCCCTTCTCGTGCTCGTCGGGGTTGGTTCCGCCTGGGCGTTGTACGGCTCCGCGTACTTGCGGGTCCGGCATGTCTCGGTGTCGGGCACCCTCGTGCTGACCCCCGCCGAGGTCCGCGAGGCGGCGGACGTGCCCGTGGGGGACCCGATGGTGTCCGTCGACACGGATGCCATCGAAGCCCGGCTTCGCCGGAAATTGCCCCGAATTGACACTGTGGATGTGGTTCGGTCCTGGCCGCAAGGAATCGGTCTGAAAGTGATCGAACGTACTCCGGTTCTGCTCGTCCGAAAGGGCGGGGACTTCGTCGAAGTCGACGACGACGGTGTCCGGTTCGCAACGGTTTCGCAGGCGCCGAAGGGCGTTCCCATGCTGGAACTGTCCGCCTCCCGGACCGGTTCGGGGGCGGCGAGCTTCCGGCGCTTCGGCACCGCCCGGCTGGTCCGGGAGGCCGTCCGGGCCGCCGGTGACCTGCCCGCCGCCGTCGCGCGGAGCACCCGGACGGTCCAAGTCCGTTCCTACGACGCCATCTCGCTGCGGCTGGGCGACGGCCGCACGGTGGCATGGGGAAGCGGCGAGAACGGCCCCGCCAAGGCGCGGGCCCTCACGGCTCTCATGAAAGCAGCTCCCGGCGCGCGGTACTTCGATGTCAGCGTCCCCACCGCCCCGGCGTCATCGGGGAGTTGACGCACATCAGCGCAGGCCAGCACCCTGGTTGGGCACTGCTACGGCTGATCACATAGGGTGAAAAGAAAAACGGGAGGTTCGGCGTGTTCGTTGAACGGGCGCCACTTGTCGACTTAGTGTCCTGTTCAGAAGACTCCAGAGAACAGACACACTGGTAACCCTAAACTTCAGGGTTAGGGTTCGGGTCGGCGCTACGGACCGTCCCATTCGGCATCTGTCGTCCCGGCGCGGGGCACCGCGCGGCGACGACAACGTAATTCGAGGCGAGAGGCCTTCGACGTGGCAGCACCGCAGAACTACCTCGCAGTCATCAAGGTCATCGGTGTCGGCGGCGGTGGTGTCAATGCCATCAACCGGATGATCGAGGTCGGTCTCAAGGGTGTCGAGTTCATCGCCATCAACACCGACGCGCAGGCGCTGTTGATGAGCGACGCCGACGTCAAGCTCGACGTGGGCCGCGAACTCACCCGCGGACTCGGCGCCGGCGCCAACCCGGCCGTCGGCCGCAAGGCCGCCGAGGACCACCGCGAGGAGATCGAGGAGGTCCTCAAGGGGGCCGACATGGTCTTCGTGACGGCCGGCGAAGGCGGCGGCACCGGCACCGGCGGCGCGCCCGTCGTGGCCAACATCGCGCGCTCGCTCGGCGCCCTCACCATCGGCGTGGTCACGCGCCCGTTCACCTTCGAGGGACGGCGCCGCGCGAACCAGGCCGAGGACGGCATCGCCGAACTCCGCGAAGAGGTCGACACCCTCATCGTCATCCCGAACGACCGGCTGCTGTCCATCTCGGACCGCCAGGTCTCGGTCCTGGACGCCTTCAAGTCCGCCGACCAGGTCCTGCTCTCCGGCGTTCAGGGCATCACCGACCTCATCACCACCCCCGGTCTGATCAACCTGGACTTCGCCGACGTCAAGTCGGTCATGTCCGAGGCCGGTTCCGCCCTCATGGGCATCGGCTCGGCCCGCGGCGACGACCGCGCGGTGGCCGCGGCCGAGATGGCGATCTCCTCGCCGCTCCTGGAGGCGTCCATCGACGGCGCCCGGGGCGTGCTGCTCTCCATCTCCGGCGGCTCCGACCTCGGCCTGTTCGAGATCAACGAGGCCGCCCAGCTGGTCAGCGAGGCCGCCCACCCCGAGGCCAACATCATCTTCGGCGCGGTCATCGACGACGCCCTCGGCGACGAGGTCCGTGTCACCGTGATCGCGGCCGGCTTCGACGGCGGCCAGCCGCCGGCCCGCCGGGACAACGTCCTCGGCTCGTCCTCCGCGCCGGCCGCCGGCCGCCGCGAGGAGCCCGCCCCGGCCCGGCCGAGCGAGCCCAGCCGTCCGTCCTTCGGCTCGCTGGGCAGCGTCAAGCCGAAGGAGGAGCCGGAGCCGGCGCCCGAGCCGGTGGCCGACATCCCGGTCGCCCCGCCCGTCACTCCGGCGCCGCGGCCTTCCTACGCGGACAGCGCGGCCGAGGAACTGGACGTTCCGGACTTCCTCAAGTGATAGGACGGCGCGAGAGCGTGAGCGGCGCGCACTTCGCCTTCACCGACAGGTGGGGCGGGGTGAGCGCCGCTCCGTATGAGGAGCTGAACCTCGGCGGAGCCGTGGGCGACGCGCCCGAGGCGGTGCGCGGCAACCGCGAGCTGGCGGCCAAGTCGCTCGGCCTGGACCCGGACCAGGTCGTCTGGATGAACCAGGTGCACGGCGCCGACGTCGTCGTGGTGGACGAGCCGTGGGGCGAGAGCCCGGTGCCGGAGGTCGACGCGATCGTCACCGCCCGGCGCGGACTGGGCCTGGCCGTCCTGACGGCCGACTGTGTGCCGGTCCTGCTCGCCGACCCGGTCGCCGGGATCGCCGCCGCGGCCCACGCGGGCCGGCCCGGCATGGTCAAGGGAGTCGTCCTCGCCGCCGTACGGGCCATGGTGGAACTCGGCGCCGAGCCGGGCCGGATCGTCGCCCGGACCGGACCGGCCGTCTGCGGCCGGTGCTACGAGGTGCCGGAGACGATGCGCGCCGAGGTGGCGGCGGTCGAGCCGGCGGCGCACGCTGAGACGAGCTGGGGCACGCCGGCCGTCGACGTGAGCGCCGGCGTGCACGCGCAGCTCGACCGGCTCGGGGTGCGCGACCGGGCGCAGTCGCCGGTGTGCACGCTGGAGTCGGGCGACCACTTCTCGTACCGCCGCGACCGCGCCACCGGGCGGCTCGCGGGCTATGTGTGGCTGGACTGATGGGGCATGACGGACCGTAAGAGCGAACTCGCCGCAAACCTGGCGAAGGTGGAGGAGCGCATCACCGCCGCGTGCGTGGCGGCCGGCCGCGGGCGGGAGGAGGTGACCCTGATCGTGGTCACCAAGACCTACCCCGCGAGCGATGTGCGGATCCTGTCGGAACTCGGTGTGCGCCACGTCGCCGAGAACCGCGACCAGGACGCCGCGCCCAAGGCCGCCGCCTGTGCGGATCTGCCCCTGAAATGGCACTTTGTCGGCCAGTTGCAGACCAATAAGGTCCGTTCCGTGGTCGGTTACGCCGATGTCGTGCAGTCCGTCGACCGTTCCCGGCTCGTCGCCGCGCTGTCGAAGGAGGCGGTGCGGGCGGAGCGCGAGGTGGGCTGTCTGCTTCAGGTGGCGCTCGACGCCGAGGCGGGCGGCAGGGGGGACCGGGGTGGTGTGGCCCCGGCCGGAATCGAAGAGTTGGCCGACCTCGTCGCCGGGGCGCCGGGACTGCGGCTCGACGGACTGATGACCGTCGCCCCGCTCGCCGGGGAGTACGCGGGGCGTGAACAGGCGGCGTTCGGGCGCCTCATGGATTTGTCGACTGACCTGCGCCGCGCCCATCCGACTGCAACCATGGTGTCGGCAGGGATGAGTGCGGACCTCGAACAGGCCGTGGCGGCCGGAGCGACACATGTGCGCGTCGGTACGGCGGTACTCGGAGTCCGCCCGAGGCTCGGGTAACGTCGCCAGGAAGTCGGACCACAGCAGAAAATATGGTCAGTGTCCGCCAAGCCGGGCACAACGACCACGTGGATCGCGGGCATTTGGCAGTCGTCAGTCGATCCACCACAGAGCGGAGGACTCAGAGCATGGCCGGCGCGATGCGCAAGATGGCGGTCTACCTCGGCCTCGTGGAGGACGATGGGTACGACGGCCGCGGATTCGACCCCGACGACGACTTCGAGCCCGAACTGGACCCGGAGCCCGAGCGGGACCACCGACGGCACGAGTCGTCACACCAGTCGCACGGCGCACATCAGTCCCAAAGGGACGAAGAGGTGCGAATCGTGCAACCGCCCGCGCCTCGCGAGCCGGTGGCTCGTTCGGCTTCGCTCGCCGCGGAATCCGGACGTCCGGCGCGCATCGCGCCCGTGGCATCCATCACACAAGAACGCCAGTCCCTGGAGAAGAACGCACCGGTGATCATGCCCAAGGTCGTGTCCGAACGAGAGCCGTACCGGATCACCACGCTTCACCCCCGGACCTACAACGAGGCCCGTACCATCGGGGAACACTTCCGTGAGGGCACCCCGGTGATCATGAATCTGACTGAGATGGACGACACAGATGCGAAGCGACTTGTCGACTTTGCGGCCGGTTTGGTGTTTGGTCTTCACGGCAGCATCGAGCGGGTGACGCAGAAGGTGTTCCTGTTGTCTCCTGCTAACGTCGATGTCACGGCGGAGGACAAGGCCCGCATCGCAGAGGGCGGGTTCTTCAACCAGAGCTGAGACGCACGACCCGACAGAAGTACGGAAGAGCACAGGACAGGGGAGAGGGAACCACAGGCCATGAGCGTGTTCGCGCAGGTGATCTACATCGCGCTGATGGTGTTCCTCGTCGTGCTCATCTTCCGGCTCGTCATGGACTACGTGTTCCAGTTCGCCCGCTCGTGGCAACCCGGCAAGGCGATGGTGGTCGTACTGGAGGCCACCTACACTGTCACCGATCCACCGCTGAAGCTTCTGCGGCGGTTCATCCCGCCGCTGCGTCTCGGGGGCGTGGCGCTCGACCTGTCCTTCTTCGTACTGATGATCATCGTCTACATTCTCATCTCCGTCGCGCACAGCTTCGTGAGATGAGGGTGGACGATCCGGTCTTGCCGACTGCCGATGACTACGTTGAGGTGAAGAGATGCCGTTGACCCCCGAGGACGTGCGGAACAAGCAGTTCACGACCGTCCGCCTCCGAGAAGGCTATGACGAGGACGAGGTCGATGCCTTCCTCGACGAGGTCGAAGCCGAACTGACCCGTCTGCTCCGCGAGAACGAGGACCTGCGCGCCAAGCTGGCCGCGGCGACCCGTGCCGCCGCGCAGAACCAGCAGAACATGCGCAAGCCTCCGGAGCAGGAGCAGCAGCAGCACCCCCAGCAGCAGGGCATGCGAGGTCCCGGCGCTCCGGTACCCGCCGGCATATCGGGCCCGCCGCAGCAGCAGATGGGTGGCCCCATGGGTGGTCCGCCCCAGCTGCCGAGCGGTGCCCCGCAGCTGCCCGCCGGCCCCGGCGGTCAGGGTGGCCCGCAGGGTCCCGGTCCGATGGGCCAGGGTCCGATGGGTCAGGGTCCGATGGGCCAGGGTCCGATGGGCCAGGGCTCGATGGGCCAGGGCTCGATGGGGCAGGGCCCGATGGGCGGACAGCCGCCCATGCAGCAGCAGATGGGCGGCCCGATGGGCGGCCCCATGGGCGGTCCGATGGGCGGCCCCGGTCAGGGCCCCGGTGGCGACAGCGCCGCCCGTGTCCTCTCGCTGGCCCAGCAGACCGCCGACCAGGCGATCGCCGAGGCTCGTTCCGAGGCCAACAAGATCGTCGGCGAGGCCCGCAGCCGCGCCGAGGGTCTGGAGCGTGACGCCCGTGCCAAGGCCGACGCCCTGGAGCGGGACGCGCAGGAGAAGCACCGTGTCGCCATGGGCTCCCTGGAGTCCGCGCGCGCCACGCTGGAGCGCAAGGTCGAGGACCTGCGCGGCTTCGAGCGCGAGTACCGCACGCGCCTGAAGTCGTACCTGGAGTCCCAGCTGCGTCAGCTGGAGACCCAGGCCGACGACTCCCTGGCCCCGCCGCGCACCCCGGCCACCGCCTCGCTGCCGCCGTCCCCGGCGCCCTCCATGGCTCCGGCCGGCGCGAGTGCCCCGTCCTACGGCGGCAACCAGACGATGGGCGGCTCGTCCGCTCCGTCCGCCCCGTCGTACGGCGGCCAGCAGCAGATGACCCCGGCGATGACCCAGCCCATGGCTCCGGTCCGGCCGCAGGGTCCGTCCCCGATGGGCCAGGCCCCCTCGCCGATGCGCGGGTTCCTGATCGACGAGGACGACAACTGACGGTTCACTGAGACCAGTACGACAACGGCGTCGGCAGCGTCAGCAGGGCGGGCCCCCGGACTTCGGTCCGGGGGCCCGCCCTTTTTACGCGGGTTGCGCGGACGCAGGTCGGGGGCGCGGGGAACCGCGCACGACGGTCTCCCGCCCGGCGCCCATCGGAGGAGACGAGCCTCCGATGATCGCCCCGTGTAACGTTCTCCGTGCGCCGGGGCGCGTAGCGCAGACGGTCGTCGCGCCTCGATGGCATCTAGGAGGACGCCGGTTCGAATCCGGCCCGCCCCGGCGCACCCGGTCGTTCTTCCGTGACGCCGAAGGCCCGGCCCCCAGACACTGGGGGCCGGGCCTTCGGTCGTCCGGCCGCTACGCCTTGCGCAGGCGGAAGGTGAGCGACAGACCCTCGTCGGCGAAGGGCTCGCCGAACGTGTCGTCAGCCTCGCCCTGGGCGAAGTCGGTCGCGAGGACCTCGTCGGCGATCAGTCCGGCGTGCTCGGCGAGGGCCGCGACCACCGCCGGGTCCGTGGAGGTCCAGCGCAGGGCGATGCGGTCGGCGACGTCGAGGCCGCTGTTCTTGCGGGCCTCCTGGATCAGCCGGATCGCGTCGCGGGCCAGGCCCGCCTGCCGCAGCTCCTCGGTGATCTCCAGGTCCAGCGCCACCGTGGCACCGGAGTCGGAGGCCACCGACCAGCCCTCACGCGGGGTCTCGGTGATGATCACCTCGTCCGGGGCGAGGGTGACGGTCTCCCCGTCGACCTCCACCGACGCCGTGCCCTCGCGCAGGGCGAGGGAGAGGGCGGCGGCGTCGGCGCCCGCGACGGCCTTCGCCACGTCCTGGACGCGCTTGCCGAACCGCTTGCCGAGCGCCCGGAAGTTGGCCTTCGCGGTCGTGTCGACCAGGCTGCCGCCGACCTCGCTGAGCGACGCCAGCCCCTCGACGTTCAGCTCCTCGGTGATCTGCGTGTGCAGCTCCGGGTCCAGCGCCTCGAACCCGGTGGCCGCGATCAGCGCCCGGGACAGCGGCTGACGGGTCTTGACGCCCGACTCCGCGCGCGTGGCGCGGCCCAGCTCCACCAGCCGGCGGACCAGGACCATCTGCCGCGACAGCTCGGGGTCGATCGCCGACAGGTCCGCCTCCGGCCAGGCGGCCAGATGCACGGACTCGGACGCGCCCGGGGTCACCGGGACGATCAGGTCCTGCCACACCCGCTCGGTGATGAACGGGGTGATCGGCGCCATCAGCTTGGTGACCGTCTCCAGCACCTCGTGCAGTGTGCGCAGCGCGGCCTTGTCGCCCTGCCAGAAGCGGCGGCGGGAGCGGCGGACGTACCAGTTGGACAGGTCGTCGACGAAGGCGGACAGCAGCTTGCCGGCGCGCTGGGTGTCGTACGCCTCCAGTGCCTGCGTCACCTGGTCGGTGAGCGCGTGCAGCTCGGACAGCAGCCAGCGGTCCAGCACCGGGCGCTCGGCCGGGGCCGGGTCCGCCGCGGACGGCGCCCAGTTCGACGTGCGGGCGTACAGCGCCTGGAAGGCGACCGTGTTCCAGTACGTCAGCAGCGTTTTGCGGACGACTTCCTGGATGGTGCCGTGGCCGACCCGGCGCGCGGCCCAGGGGGAGCCGCCGGCCGCCATGAACCAGCGCACCGCGTCCGCGCCGTGCTGGTCCATCAGCGGGATCGGGTCCAGGGTGTTGCCCAGGTGCTTGGACATCTTGCGGCCGTCCTCGGCCAGGATGTGGCCCAGGCACACGACGTTCTCGTACGACGACCTGTCGAAGACGAGCGTGCCGACGGCCATCAGCGTGTAGAACCAGCCACGGGTCTGGTCGATCGCCTCGGAGATGAACTGCGCCGGGTACCGGCTCTCGAACAGCTCCTTGTTCTTGTGCGGGTAGCCCCACTGCGCGAACGGCATCGAACCCGAGTCGTACCAGGCGTCGATGACCTCGGGCACGCGCGTGGCCGTCCTCCCGCAGCCGTCGTGGCGGCAGGCGAAGGTGACCTCGTCGATGTACGGGCGGTGCGGGTCGAGGCCCGACTGGTCCGTGCCGGTCAGCTCGGTCAGCTCCGCGCGGGAGCCGACGCAGGTGAGGTGGTCGTCCTCGCAGCGCCAGATCGGCAGCGGGGTGCCCCAGTAGCGGTTGCGGGACAGCGCCCAGTCGATGTTGTTGTTCAGCCAGTCGCCGAAACGGCCGTGCTTGACCGTCTCCGGGAACCAGTTGGTCTTGTCGTTCTCCTGGACGAGGCGGTCCTTGACGGCCGTCGTGCGGATGTACCAGGAGGGCTGCGCGTAGTAGAGCAGCGCGGTGTGGCAGCGCCAGCAGTGCGGGTAGCTGTGTTCGTACGGCAGGTGCTTGAAGAGGAGGCCGCGCTGCGAGAGGTCCTCGGTGAGCTTTTCGTCGGCCTTCTTGAAGAAGACGCCGCCGACCAGCGGGACGTCCTCCTCGAAGGTGCCGTCGGGGCGGACCGGGTTCACCACGGGCAGGCCGTAGGAGCGGCAGACCTTGAGGTCGTCCTCACCGAAGGCGGGGGACTGGTGGACCAGACCCGTGCCGTCCTCGGTGGTGACGTACTCGGCGTTCACCACGTAGTGCGCCGGCTCCGGGAACTCCACCAGCTCGAAGGGGCGTTGGTACGTCCAGCGCTCCATCTCGGCGCCGGTGAAGGACTGGCCCGTCGGCTCCCAGCCCTCGCCGAGCGCCTTGGCGACGAGCGGCTCGGCGACGACGAGCTTCTCCTCGCCGTCGGTGGCGACGACGTAGGTCACCTCGGGGTGCGCGGCGACGGCCGTGTTGGACACCAGGGTCCAGGGGGTCGTCGTCCACACCAGGAGCGCGGCCTCGCCGGCGAGCGGACCGGAGGTGAGCGGGAAACGGACGTACACGGACGGGTCGACGACCGTCTCGTAGCCCTGCGCCAGCTCGTGGTCGGACAGGCCGGTGCCGCAGCGCGGGCACCAGGGGGCGACGCGGTGGTCCTGGACCAGCAGGTCCTTGTTGAAGATCTCCTTCAGCGACCACCAGACCGACTCCACGTACTCGGGGTCCATGGTCCGGTAGGCGTCGTCCAGGTCGACCCAGTAGCCCATGCGGGTCGTCAGCTCGGCGAAGGCGTCGGTGTGCCGGGTGACGGACTCGCGGCACTTGTCGTTGAACGCGGCGATGCCGTACGCCTCGATGTCCTGCTTGCCGGAGAAGCCGAGCTCCTTCTCGACGGCCAGCTCGACGGGCAGGCCGTGGCAGTCCCAGCCGGCCTTGCGGGCCACGTGGTGGCCGCGCATGGTGCGGAAGCGGGGGAAGACGTCCTTGAAGACGCGCGCCTCGATGTGATGGGCGCCCGGCATGCCGTTCGCGGTGGGCGGGCCCTCGTAGAACACCCACTCCGGGCGTCCCTCGGACTGCTCCAGGCTCTTGGCGAAGATCTTCTGCTCGCGCCAGAAGTCGAGCACGGCGTGCTCAAGAGCGGGCAGGTCGACCTGTGCGGGCACCTGGCGGTACGTCGGCGCTGTCATCTGCGAGCATCCTCCAACGGACTTGCTGCCTTCCGTCGGAGGGACGAGAGCCTTCGTTCCTGTCTACGCCGTGTGCGGCGCGCTCCCGCGGTACCACCCTCCTTGGCCCTCCGCCGCGCCGTACGCGCCGGTGAGCCCCCTCATTGGGGTCGCGAAACCGGGTCTACCGGCCGTGGCCTCGCGGCTGCGGCTTTCTTCCGGCGGCTCCGGGGTGATCTTCACGTCGCGCTCGCCCCCGGGCTCACACCGTCCCCGGGTCGCTCTGGGCTGCGTACGCCGCTACTCGTCCCCATCCACGCTTCTCGCTCCGCCCAGTGTACGGCGCCGCACGGACAGCGGCGGACCGGTTTTCCACGGGGTGGCCGCGCGGGCCCGCGGACCGGCCACGGTGACCCGAATGGCGAGACCGTGACCGGCCCGGTCCGGGCGCGGGGGGCCCGGCGGATTACCGGTCGGGGAGCTGGGCACAACGGATGCAGGTCCGTGGCTCGGGGGGCACGGGCGAGCGAATCGGGCGGTGTGCCCCGTTGCCGCGGGACTCAAGTCGATTTATCGTCCCAGCACCGATTCGCGAGCGAGATCACAGTATGTGAAGGGGCCGCGGCCATGGTGGCGAAGAAGACCGCCGTACAGCAGCCGGCGACCGGGAAGACCGGCGCGAGGCCTGCCACCGAGAAGACGGCCCCGGATACGCCGGCCGCCGGGAAGAAGGCCGCCAACAACGCGGCGGTCAAGGAACCGGCCGCCGCGCGGACGGCGGCCGGGAGGACGGCCGGCGGGAAGACCGCCGCCGCACCGAAGGCCGGAGCGAGAAGGGCGGCCGCGAAGGAGCCGGCCGCCGCACGGAAGGCCGTGAAGCGGACGGCCGCGAAGGAGCCGGCCGCGAAGGAGCCGGCCGTCGAGGAGAGGGTCACGAAGGAGACGGCCGCGAAGAAGACCGTCGCAAGGAAGACCGCCACCGGGAAGGCCGCCGCCGGCAAGGCCGCGGAACCGGAGGCGGCCGCGAAGAGCACGGCCAAGAAAGCGGGCGCGGCGCGGGCCGCGAAGCAGACGGGAGCCACGACGGTGGTTGCGAAGAAGACTCCTGGCACGGCCACGGCGGACCAGTCCGCCGTTCCCAAGGCTCGGGCCGCCGCGGCGGAGCCCGGCGAGCTGGCGGTGCGCCCCGGCGAGGACCCCTGGACCCCGGAAGAGGTCGCCGAGGCGCGCGCGGAGCTCCAGTCCGAGCTGACGCGGCTGCGGGAGGAGATCAGCTCGTCCGAGGAGTCCCTCGTCGGTCTGATGCGGGACTCGGGGGACGGCGCCGGCGACGACCAGGCCGACACCGGCACCAAGAACATCACGCGCGAGCACGAGCTGGCGCTGGCCGCCAACGCGCGCGAGATGCTCACCCAGTCCGAGCGTGCCCTGGAACGGCTGGACGCGGGCACCTACGGCCTGTGCGAGAACTGCGGCAACCCCATCGGAAAAGCCCGCATGCAGGCGTTCCCGAGGGCCACCCTGTGCGTGGAGTGCAAGCAGAAGCAGGAACGGCGCTCCTGAGCGTGAGGGCCCGCAGGGGCGTGCCGTAGTCTCGTCCTCAGTCAGGCACCTAGGTTGAGGGACTCACGTGGCAGAGGCGGAGCGCATCATCGGTACGCCGGACACCCCGGACGGCGGCGGCGAACAGACGGCGGCGGCCGCGGCGGCCGCCGGCTCCGGTGCTTCCGGGGAGGCCGGCGCGGGCGAGCGGCAGACCCCGGCGGCGCGGCGGACCGGCCGCGGTCGCCGGATCGCCGTGCTGTTCGCGGTGGCCGCGTTCGCCTACGCCCTCGACCTGGTCAGCAAGATGCTCGTGGTGTCCCGGCTGGAGGGCCACGCGCCGATCCGGGTGGTCGGGGACCTGCTGGAACTGCACGCGATCCGCAACCCCGGGGCGGCCTTCGGGTTCGGCGCCGCCTTCACGGTGATCTTCACGCTGATCGCCGCGGCCGTGATCGTGGTGATCATCCGCCTGGCCCGCAAGCTGTACAGCTTCCCCTGGGCGGTCGCGCTCGGCCTGCTGCTCGGCGGCGCGCTCGGCAACCTCACCGACCGGATCTTCCGGGCGCCGGGGGTCTTCGAGGGCGAGGTGGTGGACTTCATCGCGCCCAAGGGCTTCGCCGTGTTCAACCTCGCCGACTCCGCGATCGTGTGCGGCGGCATCCTGATCGTGCTGCTGTCCTTCCGCGGCCTGGACCCCGACGGCACGGTCCACAAGGACTGAGCGGCACGGTCCGCCGGGGGGCCGGTCGCGGGGTGGTTGTCCACAGGCCCGTTCGGTGGGCCCGCACCCGTCCGGCATACTCGACGGGTGAGCACGATTCCCGAGATCCGTACCCTGCCCGTGCCCGACGGCCTGGAGGGCGAGCGCGTCGACGCCGCCATCTCCCGCATGTTCGGCTTCTCCCGCACGAAGGCCGCGGAGCTGGCCGCGGCCGGCAAGGTCCAGGTCGACGGCGCGGTGGTCGGCAAGTCCGAGCGGGTGCGCGGCGGCGCCTGGCTGGAGGTCGAGATGCCGCAGGCGCCCGCGCCGGTGCAGGTGGTCGCCGAGCCGGTCGAGGGCATGGAGATCGTGCACGACGACGACGACGTGGTCGTGATCGTCAAGCCGGTCGGTGTGGCCGCGCACCCCTCGCCGGGCTGGTCCGGCCCGACCGTCATCGGCGGTCTCGCCGCCGCGGGGTACCGGATCTCCACCTCTGGCGCCGCCGAGCGCCAGGGCATCGTGCACCGCCTGGACGTCGGCACCTCGGGCCTGATGGTGGTCGCCAAGTCGGAGTACGCGTACACCTCGCTCAAGCGCCAGTTCAAGGAGCGCACGGTCGACAAGCGCTACCACACCCTGGTCCAGGGCCACCCGGACCCCACGAGCGGCACGATCGACGCCCCGATCGGCCGCCACCCGAACCACGACTACAAGTGGGCGGTCACGGCCGACGGCAAGCCGTCGGTGACCCACTACGACCTCGTCGAGGCGTTCCGCGCCGCCTCCCTGCTGGACGTGAAGCTGGAGACCGGCCGCACCCACCAGATCCGCGTCCACATGTCCGCCCACCGCCACCCCTGCGTCGGCGACCTCACCTACGGCGCCGACCCCACCCTCGCCAAGCGGCTGGGCCTGACCCGTCAGTGGCTGCACGCCGTACGCCTCGGCTTCGAGCACCCGGGGGACGGCGGCTGGGTGGAGTTCGAGAGCGGCTACCCCGAGGACCTGGAGAAGGCCCTCGACCAGGTCCGGGAGGAGACGTGGGCGTGAGCCCGCGCCGCACGGTCCGGGTCGCCGAGGACCCCGCCGACCGCGAGGCCTGCTTCGCGGTCCGCAAGGAGGTCTTCGTGGTCGAGCAGGGCGTCGACGAGGACATCGAGTACGACGCCCACGACGCCTCGGCCGTGCATGTGCTGGCGGTCCGCGAGGACGGGACGCCGCTGGGCACCGGCCGGCTGCTGTACGGCGAGGCGGCGGCCGCGAAGACCGGCGGGGACCTCTCGGTCGGCTCCCTGGGGCGGCTCGCCGTCTCCCGGGAGGCGCGCGGGCTCGGCGTCGGCGCCGCCCTGGTGCGCGCCATCGAGGACGCGGCACGCGCGCGTGGCCTCACGGCGGTGGACCTGCACGCCCAGACCCATGCCCTGGGCTTCTACGAGCGGCTGGGCTACACGGCGTACGGCCCGGAGTTCCCCGACGCCGGCATACCGCACCGGGCGATGCGCCGGACCCTGTAGCCGCGGCGGCCGGCCCCGCACCCACGGCCCCCGCCGGGTCCGGACGGGCCGGTCCGCGCCGGGGCCGCGGGGCCGCGGGGCCGCGTGGCGTCGGCCCGGCCGTGGCGCGGCCCCGTGGCAGGCTTGAGGTCTGCGTGTGATCGTCGACCCCCGGAGCGCCGGCCGTGGATCAGTTGGTCCTGTTGTTCGTACTGCTGCTCGGGGCCCTGGTGAGCGTCCCGCTGGGGGACCGGTTCGGGGTGCCGGCGCCGGTGCTGATGACACTGTTCGGCGGGGTGCTGGCGGTGGCCGACTTCGTGCCGAACGTGAACATCCCGCCGGAGCTGATCCTGCCGGCCCTGCTGCCGCCGCTGCTCTACGCGGCCGTCCGCCGGACCTCCTGGCGGCAGTTCGCGGCCAACATCCGCCCGATCTTCCTGCTGGCCGTCGCCCTGGTGTTCGTGACGACGGTGTGCGTGGCGTTCATGGCCCACGCGATCGTGCCCGGCCTGCCGCTCGCCGCCGCCGTGGCGCTCGGTGCCCTGATCGCCCCGCCCGACCCGGTCGCCGCGACCAGCGTCGCCGGACAGCTGGGGCTGCCGCGCCGCCTGGTGTCCATCCTGGAGGGCGAGGGACTCTTCAACGACGTCACGGCCATCGTGCTGTACCACGTGGCGATCGCCGCCGCCGTGAGCGGCACCTTCTCGCCCTGGCGGGCCGGACTCGATCTCGTCCTGTCGGCCGTCGTCGCGGTGGCCGTGGGCCTGGTGCTGGGCTGGGGCGCGAACAGGCTGATGGACCTGCTCGGTGATCCGACCCTCCAGATCGGCATGACCCTGCTGGTGCCGTACGCCTCCTACGTGCTCGCGGAGAAGCTGCACGGCTCCGGGGTGCTCGCCGTGCTCACCACGGCACTCTTCCTCGCCGAGTACGCCACCGGCGCCGACGACGTGCTGACCCGGCTCGCCGGGCACACCTTCTGGGACATCATCGACACCCTGGTCACCGGCGTCGCCTTCGGGCTCATCGGCCTGGAGCTGCACAACGCCATCCGGACGGCCGAGGGCCGGTGGGGCACGATGCTCGGCCTGGCCGCCGCCGTCGTGGGCGTGGTGGTCGTCGTGCGACTGCTGTGGCTGCTGCCGGCGACCTGGCTGACCAAGCGGCTGCACGCCCGCCGGGACTACGACGAGGAGATCCCGGTGAGCTGGCGGGAGACCGTCGTGATGTGGTGGTCCGGGATGCGCGGGGTGGCCTCGGTGGCGCTGGCGCTGGCCGTGCCGCTCACGACGGACGACGGATCCCCGTTCCCCCACCGGGACGAGATCATCTTCATCGCCTTCGGGGTGATCATCGTCACGCTGGTGGTCCAGGGGCTGACCCTGCCGTGGCTGGTGAAGCGGCTCGGGGTGCGGGCCGACGCCGAACGGGAGAAGGAGTTCGAGAAGGAGCTGGCGGTGCGGGCGGCGAAGGCGGCGAAGCGCCGGCTGCGGGAGATCGAGCAGGTGGAGGACCTGCCCGAGGAGCTGTCCGAGCAGATGCTGCGGCGGGCCTTCGACATCGGGATCCGGATCAGCCCGGACATGGGGGACGAGGAGCGGCGCGAGGCGCAGCGGCAGCGGGCCAAGCGGCTGAAGCGGGTGCGGCGCATCCAGGCGGAGATGCTCAGCGCGGCGCGGCACGAGGTGCTGGCGGCGCGCAGCGAGGCCGGGGCGGATCCGGAGATCGTGGACCGGGTGCTGCGCCATCTCGACGTGCGCAGTCTGCGGTGAACGGCGCCTCGACGGTCACCCGATCAGTCATACGGACGTGCCGAGTCCGTGGATAATGCCCGGCACCGCCGGGGCGACGCTCCTACGCTCGGATCATGACTCGCAACATCGTGATCAGTGGTGGAGGCACGGGCATCGGACGGGCGACGGCACAGGCCTTCGCGGCGGACGGGGACAGGGTGCTGTTGCTGGGGCGGCGGGCGGAGGTGCTGGAGAAGGCCGGGGTCCCCGGGGCGCTCACCTACGCCGCGGACCTCTCCGAGCCCGGCCAGGTCCGCGCGGTCGCCCGGTTCGTCGCCGAGGAGCTGGGCACCGTGGATGTGCTCGTCCACGGTGCCGGCGGCGCCGGACAGCTGGAGCCCGGGGCCGGCAGCGACGACCCCCTCGACCGGGTCGCCCACGACTGGACCGTCAACTTCCGGCAGAACGTCCTGACCGCGGCGCTCCTCACCGAGGCGCTGAAGGGCCGGCTCGCCGAGCCCGGCGGGCGGGTGCTCTTCGTCAGCTCCATCGCCGCCTACCGGGGCTCGGGCACGGGCGCCTACGCGGCGGCCAAGGCCGGACTGCATCCCTACGCCCACGACCTGGCCCGGGAGCTGGGCCCTCGCGGCATCACCGTGAACGTGGTCGCCCCCGGATACGTCGAGGACACCGAGTTCTTCGGCGACACCATGGACGAGGCCCGGCGCACGAGGCTGATCGGCGACACCTCCACCGGCCGCGCCGGAATACCGGGAGACGTCGCCGAGACCCTGCGCTGGCTGGCCTCGCCCGCCGCGGGACACGTCACCTCGCAGGTGATCCAGGTGAACGGGGGCGCCGAGCGCGGCCACTGAGCCCCGGCCGGCCGGGGCTCCGCCGGGTCAGTCCCGGCCATCGAGCCCCGGCCGGCCCGGCTTCGCCGGGTCAGCCCCGGCCGGTGCGCGGGAAGTCGTAGGCCCTGCGCAGCGAGGTCCCGTCGGGGGAGGGCACGTGGTGCGGCGGGAGCACCGCCTCCGCGGTGTTCACCCGGGGCAGCGCGTACGGGTGCTCCATGGACAGCCAGGTGATCATCTGCTCCCGGACCGTGACCCGCACCGTCCAGATGTCGTCCGCGTCCTTCGCCGTCACCAGCGCGCGCACCTGGACGGTGTTCGGCGTGGAGTCCGTCACCTGCAGACTGCACGCGCGGCCGTCCCAGGCGGGGCACTCGCGCAGGATGTCCCGCAGCTTCTCGCGCATCGCCTCCACGGGGGCGCTGTGGTCGAGGTGCCAGTAGACGATCCCGGTCATCTGCGGGGTGCCGCGGGACCAGTTCTCGAAGGGCTTGGAGGTGAAGTACGACACCGGCATGGTGATCCGGCGCTCGTCCCAGGTCCGTACCGTCAGGAAGGTCAGGGTGATCTCCTCGACCGTGCCCCACTCGCCGTCCACGACGACCGTGTCCCCGAGCCGGACCATGTCGCCGAAGGCGATCTGGAGCCCGGCGAACATGTTCGCGAGCGTGGACTGGGCCGCGACACCGGCCACGATGCCGAGGACTCCGGCGGAGGCCAGCAGGGACGCGCCGGCCGCGCGCATCGCCGGGAACGTCAGCAGCATCGCGGCGACGGCGACCACCCCGACGGTCGCCGCCACCACCCGCATGATCAGCGTCACCTGGGTGCGCACGCGACGGACCCGGGCGGCGTCGTGATGGGCACGGGCGTAGCGGCTGTACGTCGTCTCGACCACGGCCGCCGCGATCCGGATCACCAGCCAGGCCGCGGCCCCGATCAGCACCAGGGTCAGCGTCCGTCCGACGCCGACGCGGTGCTCCTGGAACAGCTCGGCCTGGTCGTAGGAGCCTCTGAGCAGGGCCGCGCACAGCACCATCTGGTACGGGACGCGGCCCCGCCGCAGCAGGTCCCACAGCGGGGTCTCGTTATGGCGGGCGTCGGCCTTGCGCAGCAGCACGTCCGTGGCCCAGCCGATGAGAACGGTGAGAACCACGGAGCTGCCGACCACGATCACGGGGCGGAGTACGGTCTCCATGTCTCCGAACGTAACCAGCTTCGGCGGGGCATGAACATGTGAATTTCGAGACGCGCAGGGTACGGCCGCGATCAGGCCCCCGCGAGTGCGGCTGGCACCATGGCCTCATGAACATCATGCTCTTTCACTCGACCTACGGGCTCAGGCCCGCGGTGCGCGAGGCCGCGGACCGGCTGCGCGCGGCCGGCCACGAGGTGTGGACGCCGGACCTCTTCGAGGGGCGCACCTTCGACACCGCCGAGGAGGGCATGGAGTTCAAGGAGACCGTGGGCAAGGAGGAGCTGCTGAAGCGGGCCGTGCTGGCGGCGGCCCCCTACTCGGACCGGGGGCTGGTGTACGCCGGGTTCTCGCTCGGCGCCTCCGTCGCCCAGACCCTCGCCCTCGGCGACGACAAGGCGCGCGGACTGTTGCTCCTGCACGGCACGTCGGACATCGCGCCGAACGCGCACGTGGACGAGTTGCCGGTGCAGCTGCACGTGGCCGAGCCGGACCCGTTCGAGACGGACGACTGGCTGAGCGCCTGGTACCTCCAGATGGGCCGGGCGGGCGCCGACGTGGAGGTCTACCGGTACGCCGGGGCCGGCCACCTGTACACCGACCCCGAGCTGCCGGACTACGACGCCGAGGCCGCCGAGGCCACCTGGCGGGTGGCGCTCGGCTTCCTCGACAGCCTGTAGCGGGCGGCCGGACCGGGGGCGTCAGACCGGGTCGTAGGTCCGCTCGATCTTCTGCGTGCCGCTGCGGGTGCGGTAGGAGCGGGCCCAGCTGGAGGCGGCGTCGGGGTCGGTGCGGTCGGACAGGACGTAGTAGTCCATCTGCGCGCGGTCGGCGGTGATGTCCAGCACGCCGTAGCCGTGCCGGTCGGTGTCCACCCAGTGGACGTGCCGGTTGGCGGCCTTGATGACCGGGGAGGCGATCGCGGAGACGGTGCCCTCGGGCACCTTCACGATGTCGTCCAGGTTGTCGGAGGTCACCGAGGTCACCACGAACTCGGTGGCCGCGGACGCCGACAGCGGGTAGGTGCCCGCGTCCACCGGCACGTCGTTGGCCCACGCCATGTGGATGTCACCGGTCAGGAAGACGGTGTTGCCGATGGCGTTGGAGCGCAGGTGGGCCAGGAGTTCACGGCGGTCGTCGGTGTAGCCGTCCCACTGGTCGGTGTTGGCGGCGATGCCCTCCTGCGGCAGCCCGAGCAGCTTCGCGAGCGGCTTGAACAGGTCGGCGGAGAGGGACCCGAAGGAGAACGGCGAGATCATCACCGAGTTGCCGACCAGCCGCCACCTGGTGTCGGAGGCCTTCAGGCCGGCCTTCAGCCAGTCGAGCTGGGCGCGCCCGGTCAGCGTGCGGTCCGGGTCGTCCACCGAGCCGCTCGCCGTGGACGCCTGCTGGGAGCGGAAGGAGCGCAGGTCCAGCAGGGACAGGTCGGCGAGCTTGCCGAAGCGCAGCCGCCGGTAGGTGGTGCCGGCGATGGCCGGACGGACCGGCATCCACTCGAAGTAGGCCTGCTTGGCGGCGGCCTGACGGGACGTCCAGGTGCCCTCGGCGCCCTCGGTGTGGTTGACCGCGCCGCCCGACCAGGCGTTGTCGGCGAACTCGTGGTCGTCCCAGATGGCGACGACCGGCGCCTTCAGGTGCAGGGCCTGGAGATCGGGGTCGGTCTTGTACTTGGCGTGCCGGATGCGGTAGTCGGCGAGGGTGAGGATCTCGTTGGCCGGCGCGTGCGGGCGGACGACCTTGCCCCGGGTCCCGTACTCGCCGGACTTGTACTCGTAGATGTAGTCGCCGAGGTGCAGCCAGGCGTCCAGGTCGTTGCGGGCTGCGAGGTGGCGGTAGGCGGAGAACCAGCCCGCCTCCCAGTTGGCGCAGGAGACCACGCCGAAGCGCAGGGAGGACACGTCCGCGTTCGCCGCCGGCGCGGTGCGGGTGCGCGCCACCGGGGAGTCGGTGCCGCCGGCCGAGAAACGGAACCAGTAGTCGGTGGCCGGTTCCAGGCCGCGGATGTCGGCCTTCACGGTGTGGTCGGAGGCGGCCGTCGCGGTGGTGGAGCCCTTGGCGACGATGGCGGTGAGCGCCTTGTCCCGGGCCACCACCCAGCCGACCTCGGTGTCCGGGCCGAGCCCGGAACCCGGTATCGCCTCCGGGGCCGGGGTCACCCGGGTCCACAGCAGTACGCCGTCGGGCAGCGGGTCGCCGGAGGCGACACCGTGCAGGAAGGCGGGGGCGTCCGTGGCGGCGCGGGCCGGCAGCGCGGCGGCCAGCGGCCCGGCGAGGACAGCGGTCGCCGCCGCGGCCTTGACGACCGTACGGCGGCGAGGAGCAAGCGAGTCGAGGCCGCGGGCGGCCTCGGAGGATCTGTATCGACTGGTCACGGTCGATCAGGTTACTGATCGGTACGCGCCGGGGCGGGCGAACCCGGAAAAGTTCGCCCGCCCTTCAGCCACGGGCCACCCGGTATCGGTCCCGGGCGCGAACGCGGCCGTCCGCGTCAGGCCTTGCCGGACTTGGTGGCGCAGTACTTCGGGTCGCCGTCGGCGCCGTCCTTGACGCAGATCTCCACGGTCACCTTGATGCCCTCGCCGATGGAGAGGTCCTTCCTGGCGCACGAGTTGCCGGCGCCGTTGGTGTCCTCCAGCGGCACCCAGTGCGAGGCCGAGGAGTCGGTCCAGCCGATGTGGCCGCCGGCCCGCAGGCCGTCCGAGCGGTTGTCGCAGACGGTGAACACCTCGCCGTCGGAGGCGAATCCGGCGGCGGCGGCGTTCCACGGGTCCGTGGTGTCCACGTACACGTCGGTGCCCGCCGAGGCCGGGCCGGCCGCGAAGAGCATCGCGGCGGCGGCCGTGGCGAAGGAGCCCGCCACGGACATGGTGCGCAGTCGCATGTCAATTCCCCCAAGTGGTCACGCAAAGATCATTTGCGTGACATGTATACATCACGCATCTCGGGAGGAACAACGCGATTCCGCGGTGCCGTGGCCGCCTCCCGTCCGGCAGGCGGCCACGGCACGGCCCGGCTATCCCTTGAGCGCCGCGTCGAGGGCGGTGTTGAAGTCCGCGACCGACATGGGCGCGTTGCCCTGGCTGCCCGCGGTGAGCTTCTTGCCGTCCATGACCAGGCTCGGAGTGGCGTTCACCCCGTCCTTGTTGGTGTCGAACTCCTTCGACATGGCGAGAGCCCAGGCGTCGTACGTGCCCTTCTTCACCGCGTTGCGGAAGGTGGTGTCGTTCTTCAGCGCGGGGACGCTGTCCGCCACCTTGAGGAGGTAGTCGTCGTTCTTCAGCTTGTCGTCGGTCTCGTCCGGGTGGTACTTCGCGGAGTAGAGCGCCGTCTTGTAGTCGAGGAACGCCTGGGGGCTGACGTTCAGCGCGGCGCCCAGGGCGCTCATGGCGTTCTTCGAGCCCTCGCCGCGCGAGCCGATCTGACCCTTGCTCAGCGCGTCGCCGTCGAGGAACGTGCCGCCGACGAACTGGATCTTGAACTTGCCGGCGTCGAGGTCCTTCTTGACCGTCGGGCCGACCGTCTGCTCGAACGAGGCGCAGACCGGGCAGCGCGGGTCCTCGTAGAGCTTCAGGGTCTTCTTGGCGGTGTCCTTGCCGATGACGACGGTGGTGCCCTTGGCGCCGGTGGTGTGGGCCGGAGCGGTGACCTTGGCGTCCTTCAGCCCTTCCCAGTAGCCGGGCTTGTTCATCTGGACGACGGCGTAGCCGATGCCGCCCGCCGCGGCGAGCACGGCCACCACCGAGGCGGCCACGACGACCTGCCTCTTGGTCTTGTCACGCTTGGCCTGCCGCTCGCGCTCCACGCGCAGCCGCTCCCGGGCCGCCGTCTTCGCGGCCTGGCTGTTCCGCTTGCTCATAGTGGTGATCTCCATGGGGGACGCGCACACGTCGTACGCGGGATACGTAAGGGGGACTGTCCGTGCTCAGGCGAAGGCCGGTGAGCACGGCGGTCCCCGCCGCCCCAAGGAGTGCACGAGGAGCCGGTCGCGGGCGGCGGCGCGGCGCGGAGCCGGGCGCGGCAGCCGGCGGACCGGGAGCGGCCGCACGGCGACCGCGGCGACCGCGAGCAGCAGCGGCCGGAAGGTGGTGGCGGCGACCGCGCGCAGCAGCTGGGTCAGTGCCCGCTCGCCCCGGCGCAGCCAGGCGGCGGCCAGCAGGCCCACGCCGATGTGCGCGGCGAGCAGCAGCCAGGCGGCGGCCGGACTGGCGTGCGCGAGGAGCACCCCGGCGCGCTCGGGACCGCCGGCCACCTGGGCCAGCGGGGTGCCCACCGAGCCCTCGCACAGCACGTCGAGGCCGACCGCGCGCAGCGGGCCCGCGACCGGGCCGCCGGCCCGGCCGTAGCAGGCGTGCTGGCCGGTGGTGAACACCGTGTCGGCGGCCAGCTCCAGCGGGATCAGCAGAGCCGCGATCCGGCCGAAGCCGCGCTCGCGGCCCGCCAGCGCGTACGCGGTGACGAACACCCCGCCGGCGACCGCGCTCACGGTCGCCAGCGGCAGCGGAGTACGGGACAGCAGCACGTGCGACGCGGTGCTGAGCGTCACGACGAAGGCCGTGAACAGCGCCGCGCGCACGGCTCTGAGCTGAGTCCCGGATATGTCCATAGCGAGAGAAGAGTGTGTCACGTACGCGAGTAAGGGACCCCTAAAGGGTGCCTGTGAATCCGCCGGGACTACAGCCCCGGAATCCGGCCGTTGCGGAACAGGTCGACGAAGATCTGGTGGTCCGCACGCGCGCGTGCGCCGTAGGCGTGCGCGAAGTCCACCAGCAGGGGCGCGAAGCCCTCCTCGTCGGCCGCGAGCGCCGCGTCGATGGCCCGCTCGGTGGAGAACGGCACCAGGGACTCGCCGGAGGTGTCGTCCGCCGCCGCGTGCATCGTGGCGGTGGCCCGGCCGAGGTCGGCGACGACGGCCGCGATCTCCTCCGGGTCGTCGATGTCGCCCCAGTCCAGGTCGACGGCGTACGGCGAGACCTCGGCGACCAGCTGTCCGGAGCCGTCCAGCTCGGTCCAGCCGAGCCACGGGTCGGCGTGGGCCTGGAGGGCGCGCTGGGAGATCACCGTGCGGTGGCCCTCGTGCGCGAAGTACTCCGCGATGGCCGGATCCGTGATGTGCCGGGAGACGGCCGGGGTCTGGGCCTGCTTGATGTAGATCACGACATCGTTCTCCAGGGCGTCGCTGTGGCCCTCCAGGAGGATGTTGTACGACGGCAGGCCCGCCGAGCCGATGCCGATGCCCCGGCGGCCCACGACGTCCTTGACCCGGTACGAGTCGGGGCGGGCCAGGGAGGAGTCCGGCAGCGTCTCCAGGTAGCCGTCGAAGGCCGCCAGGACCTTGTAGCG
The DNA here is from genome assembly GCF_020400595.1 of Streptomyces naphthomycinicus. Classification (GTDB taxonomy): domain Bacteria; phylum Actinomycetota; class Actinomycetes; order Streptomycetales; family Streptomycetaceae; genus Streptomyces; species Streptomyces naphthomycinicus. Next base: position 296,806 of record NZ_JAINRE010000004.1, read on the forward strand.
GGTGGCCGCGTCCAGCTCGATGGAGCCCCCGCCCGAGGCGAAACGGCGCTCGAAGTCACGGATCTCGGTCATCGAGTCCAGCAGCTCGAAGCGGGTCAGCGAGCGGGCGTCCCGCAGCGCGTCCAGCAGCGGCCCCTGCGCGGTGTCCAGCGTGAACGGCGGCACCTCGTCCCGCTTGGCACCCGTGGCCAGGGCGTGGATGCGCTCGCGGTAGGCGGCGGCGTAGACCGTCACCAGCTCGGTGATCTGCGCGTCGCTGAGCGCCTTCGCGTAGCCGACGAGCGCGATGGACGCCGAGAAGCGCTTGAGGTCCCACGTGAACGGGCCGACGTACGCCTCGTCGAAGTCGTTGACGTTGAAGACCAGGCGGCCGTTGGAGTCCATGTACGTGCCGAAGTTCTCCGCGTGCAGGTCGCCGTGGATCCACACCCGCGAGGTGCGGTCGTCCAGGTACGGGCCGCCGCGCTTCTCGGCGTCGAGGTCGTGGTAGAAGAGGCACGCCGTGCCCCGGTAGAACGCGAAGGCCGAGGCCGCCATCTTGCGGAATTTCACCCGGAACGCGGCCGGGTCGGCGGCCAGAAGCCGGCCGAAGGCGGTGTCGAAGACGGCGAGGATCTCCTCGCCGCGCTGCTCGTCGTCGAGCTGGGGGACCGACATCGCGGGGTGCCTCCTGGTGCATTGCCTGTACGACAGCGTTTCTGCCGTCTCCAACGGACGAGGGCGCGCGGGAGTGCCCGTGACCCTCGCTGGTGAAGGTACGCGGACGAGCCGTCCGCGTGTCAGTCCCGAGGCATAGACTTCGACGCTGACCCCAGAACTGTCCGCCAGCCCGTCGCCGAGTGTTTCCCCGGGAGCCCGTACCGTGTCGAAGCCGCCCTTCACGCACCTGCACGTCCACACCCAGTACTCGCTGCTGGACGGGGCGGCGCGGCTGAAGGACATGTTCAACGCCTGTAACGACATGGGCATGACGCACATCGCCATGTCCGATCACGGCAACCTGCACGGCGCCTACGATTTCTTCCACTCCGCGAAGAAGGCCGGAGTCACCCCGATCATCGGGATCGAGGCGTACGTCGCCCCCGAGTCCCGGCGCAACAAGCGCAAGATCCTGTGGGGCCAGCCGCACCAGAAGCGGGACGACATCTCCGGTTCCGGTGGTTACACCCACAAGACGATGTGGGCGGTGAACCGGACCGGTCTGCACAACCTCTTCCGGCTCTCCTCGGACGCGTACGCCGAGGGCTGGCTCCAGAAGTGGCCCCGGATGGACAAGGAGACCATCGCCCAGTGGTCCGAGGGCATCGTCGCCTCCACGGGCTGCCCCTCCGGCGAGGTCCAGACCCGGCTGCGCCTCGGCCACTTCGACGAGGCCCTGAAGGCGGCCTCCGAGTACCAGGACATCTTCGGCAAGGACAAGTACTTCCTGGAGCTGATGGACCACGGCATCGACATCGAGCGCCGGGTCCGTGACGGCCTGCTGGAGATCGGCAGGAAGCTCGGCATCCCGCCGCTGGTCACGAACGACTCGCACTACACGTACGCGCACGAGGCGGGCGCCCACGACGCCCTGCTGTGCATCCAGACCGGCAAGAACCTCTCCGACCCCGACCGCTTCAAGTTCGACGGCACCGGTTACTACCTGAAGTCCACGGAGGAGATGTACGCCATCGACTCCTCGGACGCCTGGCAGGAGGGCTGCGCCAACACGCTCCTCGTGGCCGAGATGGTCGACACCACCGGCATGTTCGAGGCCAAGAACCTCATGCCGAAGTTCGACATCCCCGACGGCTACACCGAGGTCACCTGGTTCAAGGAGGAGGTCCGCCGCGGCATGGAGCGCCGCTTCCCGGGCGGCATCCCCGAGGACCGGCAGAAGCAGGCCGACTACGAGATGGACGTCATCATCCAGATGGGGTTCCCGGGCTACTTCCTCGTGGTCGCCGACTTCATCATGTGGGCCAAGAACAACGGCATCGCGGTGGGCCCCGGCCGTGGCTCCGCGGCCGGCTCGATCGTCGCGTACGCCATGGGCATCACCGACCTCGACCCCATCCCGCACGGCCTGATCTTCGAGCGGTTCCTCAACCCCGAGCGCGTCTCCATGCCCGATGTCGACATCGACTTCGACGAGCGCCGGCGCGTCGAGGTGATCCGGTACGTGACGGAGAAGTACGGCGCCGACAAGGTCGCCATGATCGGCACCTACGGCAAGATCAAGGCCAAGAACGCGATCAAGGACTCCGCGCGCGTCCTGGGCTACCCGTACGCGATGGGCGACCGGCTCACCAAGGCGATGCCCGCCGACGTCCTCGGCAAGGGCATCGACCTCAACGGCATCACCGACCCCTCGCACCCGCGCTACGGCGAGGCGGGCGAGATCCGCGGGATGTACGAGAACGAGCCGGACGTGAAGAAGGTCATCGACACCGCCAAGGGCGTCGAGGGCCTCGTCCGGCAGATGGGTGTGCACGCGGCCGGCGTGATCATGTCCAGCGAGACCATCACCGAGCACGTCCCGGTGTGGGTCAGGCACACCGACGGTGTGACCATCACCCAGTGGGACTACCCGAGCTGCGAGTCGCTCGGCCTGCTGAAGATGGACTTCCTGGGTCTGCGCAACCTGACGATCATGGACGACGCCGTCAAGATGGTGAAGTCCAACAAGGGCGTGGACATCGATCTGCTGAGCCTCCCGCTCGACGATCCGAAGACCTTCGAACTGCTCCAGCGCGGCGACACCCTCGGCGTCTTCCAGTTCGACGGCGGCCCCATGCGCTCCCTGCTGCGCCTGATGAAGCCCGACAACTTCGAGGACATCTCCGCCGTCTCCGCGCTCTACCGTCCGGGCCCGATGGGCATGGACTCCCACACCAACTACGCGCTGCGCAAGAACAAGCTCCAGGAGATCACCCCGATCCACAAGGAGCTGGAGGAGCCCCTGGAAGAGGTCCTGGCCGTCACCTACGGCCTGATCGTCTACCAGGAGCAGGTGCAGAAGGCCGCCCAGATCATCGCCGGCTACTCGCTCGGCGAGGCCGACATCCTGCGGCGTGTGATGGGCAAGAAGAAGCCCGAGGAGCTGGCGAAGAACTTCGTGCTCTTCCAGGAGGGCGCGCGCAAGAAGGGCTACAGCGACGAGGCGATCCAGGCCCTGTGGGACGTGCTGGTGCCGTTCGCCGGCTACGCGTTCAACAAGGCGCACTCGGCCGCGTACGGCCTGGTGTCGTACTGGACGGCGTACCTGAAGGCGAACTACCCCGCCGAGTACATGGCCGCGCTGCTGACCTCGGTCAAGGACGACAAGGACAAGTCGGCGATCTACCTCAACGAGTGCCGCCGCATGGGCATCAAGGTGCTCCCGCCGAACGTGAACGAGTCGGTGCACAACTTCGCGGCCCAGGGCGACGACGTGATCCTCTTCGGCCTGGAGGCGGTCCGCAACGTCGGTACCAACGTGGTCGAGTCGATCATCAAGAGCCGCAAGGCGAAGGGGAAGTACGCCTCCTTCCCCGACTACCTCGACAAGGTCGAGGCGGTGGCGTGCAACAAGCGGACCACGGAGTCGCTGATCAAGGCGGGCGCCTTCGACACCATGGGGCACACCCGCAAGGGGCTGACCGCGCAGTACGAGCCCATGATCGACAACGTGGTCGCGGTCAAGCGCAAGGAGGCCGAGGGACAGTTCGACCTCTTCGGCGGGATGGGCGAGGACAGCGGCGACGAGCCCGGCTTCGGGCTCGACGTGCAGTTCACCGACGAGGAGTGGGACAAGACCTATCTGCTCGCCCAGGAGCGGGAGATGCTTGGCCTGTACGTCTCCGACCACCCGCTGTTCGGTCTGGAGCACGTCCTGTCCGACAAGGCGGACGCGGGCATCTCCCAGCTCACCGGCGGCGAGCACGCCGACGGCGCGGTCGTCACCATCGGCGGCATCATCTCCGGTCTCCAGCGCAAGATGACCAAGCAGGGCAACGCCTGGGCGATCGCCACCGTCGAGGATCTCGCCGGCTCCATCGAGTGCATGTTCTTCCCGGCCACCTACCAGCTGGTCTCGACCCAACTCGTCGAGGACGCCGTGGTGTTCGTCAAGGGCCGCCTCGACAAGCGCGAGGACGTGCCCCGGCTCGTCGCCATGGAACTCCAGGTCCCGGACCTGTCCAACGCCGGCACCAACGCCCCGGTGATCCTCACCATCCCCACCGTGAAGGTCACCCCGCCGATGGTCAGCCGCCTCGGCGAGATCCTCAGCCACCACAAGGGCGACAGCGAGGTCCGCATCAGGCTCCAGGGCCCGCGCAAGACCACCGTGCTCCGCCTGGACCGCCACCGGGTCAAGCCCGACCCGGCGCTCTTCGGCGACCTGAAGGTGCTCCTCGGCCCGTCCTGCCTGGCCGGCTGAGGTCCCCGCAGGGCGAAGGGGCGCACCCGTGAGAGGTGCGCCCCTTCTGTGTGCCCGGGCTTCAACTGCCCTTTAGTTGTGGCCGAAGCTCTTCTGCTTCTTGCGAGCAACATCCGCGGGGCTGCCCTGGATGTGCGACACGGGAGACTCCTGCGTCTCCTGCGGCCGCTGCGCGTGCTCGTGGGCCGGCTCGGCCTGCGAAGCGCGGTTCTGCGGGCCACCCTGCTTGCGGTTCTTGTTCTTGGCCATGGTGATCTGCCTCCTGTGGGGGATCTAGGGGCCAGGGCCGGCTTCAGATTCACATACGCTGACATCGGGCGCATGTCGGATAATTACCGTGTGTGACAGGGCGGGTGGGCGGGCGGATACCACAAACGCCACGCCGAAGATCGAGTTCGGGCCGTTAACCCCCGCGCGGTCGGGCAGACTCGAAGGAAGTCCGTAAGCAAAACCTCCCGGGAAGAGGGTGAGTCGCGTGGACCGCTGCATCGTCCTGGTGGACGCCGGGTATCTGCTGGGTGCCGCCGCCAGCCTCCTCGCCGGTGAGCCCTCGCGATCCCGGATCACCGTCGACCACACCGCACTGATCCAGGCCCTGCGGGAACGCGCCGAGTCCGACACCGAGCGCCCCCTGCTGCGCATCTACTGGTTCGACGGCGCACCCGACCGGGTCCCCCAGCCGGAGCACCGCCGGCTGCGCGTGATGCCCCGGGTCACCGTCCGGCTGGGCGCCCTCACCCGCAGCGACGGACGCTGGGCCCAGAAGGGCGTGGACGCCGCCATGCACGCCGAGCTGACCGAGCTGGCCCGCAACCGCGCCTGCTCCGACGTCGTCCTCGTCACCGGCGACGGCGATCTGCTGCCCGGCATGATGGCGGCCAAGGAGCACGGCGTCGCCGTCCATCTGTGGGCCGTCCAGGCCGCCGACGGCGACTACAACCAGTCCGAGGACCTGGTCGCCGAGGCCGACGAGCGGCGCGTGCTGGACCGTGCCTGGATCACCCAGGCCGTCCGCGCCAAGGAGCTGACCGGAGTCTGCGCCCCGCCGCCCGCGCCCCGCCCCGAGATCGCCGCGATCCTCTCCGCGCCGCTGCCCGAGTCCGCGCTCGCCGCGACGGCCGAGCGGCCCGCCGAGCGGCCCGCGCACCCGGCGGCCACCGCGACGGAGAACGGCACCGCGGAACGGGTCCCCGCCGCCAAGGGCGTCCCCACCCCCAAGGACCTGGCCGCGCTGCGCGCTCCCGGCGCCCAGCCCGTGCAGCCGGCGACCGCGACCCTGCGCTGGTCCTCCGACAAGGGCTGGGTCGACCGGCCGGGGGTGGTCGCCGAGCCCGCCGAGGCGGCCTCGATGCCGACCCTGGCCCAGCTCACCACCGCCGAGCAGCGGTGGGCCGACCGGGAGGAGGACATCACCACCGTCGGCGGCGACCCGTACGAGGTGGGGCAGGTCTTCGCCCGCCGCTGGATGTCCCGGCTCGGCGACCAGAGCCATCTCCAGCGGCTGTCCCAGATGTATCCGCGCATCCCGCACCGGATCGACGGGGAGCTGCTGCGGTACGCGGCACGGTTCGGGCTGCTCGCGCACAAGGACGACCAGATCGACGAGCACGACCGTTACGCCATTCGGGCGGGGTTCTGGCGCGAGTTCGACATCCCCGCCGCGGCCGAGCCCCACGCGCCCACCGCCGACTGAACCCCGCGACCGCCCCGGCCGGGCCCCGCGTCCACGCTGACTGAACCTCCCGCGACCGCCCCGGCCGGGCCCCGCGCCCACCGCCGACTGAACCCCCCCCGACAGCCCCGGCCGGGCCGCGCGCCCCCCTGCCGACTGAACCCCGACCGCCCCGGCCGGGCCTCGTGCCCACCGCCGGCCGAGCCCCGCGACCGCCCCGGCCGAAGCCGCGTAGCCGCCCCCGAAGGCGAGCAAAGGCCCCCGACCCCGTAGTCTCGTCCCTTGTGATTACGCGCGCGGGACAGGCACTTCGGTACGACGAGGTCGTACGCGTGCGCGGGCTCGGCAAGACCTACCCGGCCGTGAAGGGCCGACGGGGCACGCCGGGCACCCCCGAGGTACGGGCCACCGACGGCGTGGAGCTGGAGGTGCGGCGCGGCGAGGTCTTCGGGCTGCTCGGCCCGAACGGCGCCGGCAAGTCCACCCTCGTACGGCAGCTCACCGGGCTGCTGCGGCCGGACACGGGCAGCGTCGAGATGCTCGGCCACGACATCGTGCGGCACCCCGAGCGGGCCGCCCGGATCCTCGCCTACCTCGGCCAGGAGTCCTCCGCCCTGGACGAGCTGACCGTCTCCCTCGCCGCCGAGACCACCGGGCGCCTGCGCGGCCTGGACGCACGGCGGGCGCGCGCCGAGCGGGACGCCGTACTGGAGGAACTGGGCCTGACCCCGATCGCCGGGCGGGCGCTGAAGAAGCTGTCCGGCGGGCAGCGCCGGCTCGCCTGTTTCGCCGCCGCCCTCGTCGGCCGGCGGACGCTGCTCGTGCTGGACGAGCCGACCACCGGCATGGACCCGGTGGCCCGGCGCGCGGTCTGGGCGGCCGTGGACCGGCGGCGGGCCGAGCACGGGACGACCGTGCTGCTGGTCACCCACAACGTCATCGAGGCCGAGACGGTCCTGGACCGGGTCGCCGTGCTCGACCAGGGCCGGGTCATCGCCTGCGACACCCCCGCCGGGCTGAAGGCGCGGGTCGCCGGCGAGGTGCGGGTCGAGCTGGTGTGGCGGGAACGGGCCCCGCTGGAGGTGCCCGAGGTCGCGGTGCTGCGCGAGCGGGCCGTGGAGTCCGGCCGGCGCTGGACGCTCCGGCTCGCGCCCGAGGAGGCCCGCGCCGTCGTCGCCACGGTGACCGGCGGGGCCGCCTTCGCCGCCCTGGACGACTTCACGCTGGCCACGCCCAGCCTGGAGGACGTCTATCTGGCGCTGGGCGGAGCGGCCCGGCAGGGGCTGGTGAAGGCATGAGCGCGCCGGCCGCCGCATGCGTATGGGTCTTCGCGACCGCCGTTCGGAGCGCGACTGCCGTAGGGAAGAGGAGCAGCTCGTCGTGAGTGTCGTACCCGCCGAGGTCCTGTCGGGCGGCTCCCGGGCCGTGCCGGAGCCGGCGTCCGGCGCGGCCGAGCTGGGGCCGCCGGCGCGGCTGTGGCCGTCGCTGGCGGCCGTCTACCGGGCGCAGCTGTCCCGGGCCCGGGTGGCGCGGATCCCGCTGCTGTTCGTGGCGACCTTCCAGTCCGTCGGCATCGCCGTGATGATGCGCGGGGTCGTCGACAGCGGCCCTGAGGCCCAGTCCGTGGTGGCGGGGTCGTCCGTGCTGGTCGTCGCCTATGTGGCGCTGAACCTGCTGTCGCAGTACTTCGGGCAGCTGCGGGCCAGCGGCGGTCTCGACCACTACGCCACGCTGCCGGTGCCGCCGGCGGCGGTGGTGCTGGGCGCGGCGGCGGCGTACGCCTCCTTCACCGTGCCGGGGACCCTGGTGACCGCCGTCTTCGGATGTGCGCTGTTCGGGCTGCCGCTGTCCAACCTGTGGATCCTGGTGGCCGTCATCCCGCTCGCCGGGGCCGCGCTGGCCGGGCTCGGAGCCGCCTGCGGGCTGCTCGCGCCCCGGCCGGAGCTGGCCACGCTCCTGGGCCAGCTGGGCATGTCGGCGGCGCTGCTGCTGGGTGTGCTGCCGGCCGACCGGATGCCGGAGATCGTCCGGCTGGCGCGGGACCTGCTGCCGTCCACGTACGGCGTGGAGGCGTACGCCCGGACGTTCGGGGCACACCCGGACTGGGCCGTCGTCCTCGTTGACCTGGGGGTGTGCGCGGGTGTCGGAGTCGTCTCGCTGGCCGTGGCGACCTGGGCGTACCGCAGGGCCGCCGTCCGGTGACGCGGCCCACAGCACGACCTGGCACGATGGCAGGGTGACCGCACCGCTGACTCCGCCTCCGCCGCCGCACGACGACTCCGCGCACCAGGTCCGGCAGGCTCCGCCGCCGGCCGGGGCACCCGGGGAAGCCGGTTACGAACAGGACGGTCCCGGGATGAAAGCGGAGATACGGACGGCCGCCGTGATCACGGTGGCGTCGGTGCTCGGCGGGGTGCTGCTGGGGCTGCTGTGGTGGTGGCTGGCGCCGCACGTGCCGCTGGTGGGGGACGAGGTCGACAAGAGCTGGGTCGTCTACCTGAAGGACTCCGAGGGCGAGCAGGCGATCGGGGTGGACGGTACGTTCGCTCTGCTGGGCCTGGCGTTCGGGCTGGTCAGCGCGGTCGTGGTGTTCCTGCTGCGGCGGCGTGGCGGGGTGCCGGTCGTCGTGGCGCTGGGGCTCGGCGGGCTGCTGGGGTCGTGGCTGGCCTGGCGGCTGGGGGTGTGGCTCGGTCCCGAGTCGGACGTGCTCGCCCATGCGCAGTCCGTGGGCAAGGGGGTGACGTTCTCGGCGCCGCTGAAGCTTTCGGCGAAGGGGGCGCTGCTGGCCTGGCCGTTCGCGGGGCTGCTGGCGCACCTGGGGCTGACCGCGCTGTTCGGGCCCCGGGATCCCGAGGCGCCGTACCCGCAGGCCTGACCCCCGGGGCTCCGCCCCGGACCCGTCCCGCCCTCGCGCCCACCCGCCTTGCCCTGCGGAAAGGCGCCTCACGGCCGACCCGGCCGGAGCACCGATCACGCGCCTCGGCCCGCTGAAGGGCGCCTCACGGCCGGCCCGGCCGGAGCACCGCCCACCCGCCTTGCCCTGCGGAAAGGCGCCTCACGGCCGGCCGCCGGAACACCGATCACGCGCCTCGGCCTGCGTAAAGGCGCCTCACGGCCGACCCGGCCGTCGGAACACCACGTGCCTCGGCCTGAGGAAAGGCCGCGTGCGAGGGTGGCGGCGGGGAGTCAGCCGCGGCCGATCGGGGCCAGGATCGCGTCCGTCAGCTCGGTCAGGTCCGCCGGGGCCAGTTCCACCTCCAGCCCCCGCCGCCCCGCCGACACGCAGATCGTGGCGTGCGCCCGGGCCGAGTCGTCGAGGACCGTGGTCAGCTTCTTGCGCTGGCCGAGCGGGGAGATGCCGCCGCGGACGTAGCCCGTGGTGCGTTCGGCGAGGACCGGGTCGGCCATCGCCGCCCGCTTGCCGCCCACCGCCGCCGCCAGGGCCTTCAGGTCCAGGGAGCCGGCCACCGGCACCACGCCGACCACCAGGGAGCCGTCCACGTCGGCCACCAGCGTCTTGAAGACGCGGTCGGGGGAGACGCCCATCGCCTGCGCCGCCTCCTCGCCGTAGGAGGGGTGGGACGGGTCGTGGTCGTAGGCGTGCACCGTGAAGTCCACGCCCGCCCCCGTCAGCGCCACCGTGGCGGGCGTACCCCCGGACTGCTGCTGCTTCTTCGACTTCTTCGCCATCGGAGTGTCTCGGCCTCGGCCTTCCCGGTGTTCCTCAGTTCAGACTCGTCGGCGCCCGCGTCAGCTCGAACGCGGGCAGCGACGGCAGGTTACGGATGATGGCCGTCTCCGCGCGAAGGAGTTTCAGCTCGTCCCGCAGCCGGGACGCCGTGTCCGGGGCCTGGAGCAGCCGTTGCTTGGTCGGCGTGTCGTGCACCATGGCCGCCGCCACCAGATACGACACCACGCCCGGGTCGTCCGGCAGCTCGGCACCGGTGGACAGCGAGCGTTCGCGGGCGCCGGCCAGCCGCTTCTGGTACTGCCGGAAGGAGCGCAGGACGCCCTCGGCCAGCGCGCCGGCCTCGTCCCCGGGCTCCTCGGGCAGTTCCTCCAGCTCCGCGGTCAGGAACGGACCGGACGCGTCCACGGACAGCAGCCGCACCCGGGTCGTCCCGGTCGCCAGCACCTCGAACGAGCCGTCGGACCGCTCCCGGACGGTCGCCGCGTCCGCCACACAGCCCACCCCGTGGAAGGACCGGAGCGGCTCGGGGCCGAACCCCGCGGCCGGGCCCCGATCGGGCTGTGCCGTGGGATCCGGCATGCCCGGGGCGCTCGGCGCGACCTCGTGGCCGTCGCGGATGGTGACGACGGCGAACCGGCGCGGCTCGTCCTCGGGAGTCTTCAGGAGCTCGCGCATCATGGCGCGATAACGCTCCTCGAAGACGTTGAGCGGCAGCACGAGCCCGGGGAACAGCACCGAGTTCAGCGGAAAGAGCGGGAGACGGACGGTGGTCACGGCGCCCCAGCCTAATGGTCGGCGCCGCGGGCGTGTCCGCCGTGGCCGCCCTGAGGCTCCGGAGACGCCGGCAGCAGCCCCGCGGGGACGGGCCGCGGACCCGCCGTCTCCAGGTGTTCGCGCAGCCGCAGGAAGTGGCCGAGGGGGTCGTCGGAGAACCGGTCCCAGGGGAAGGACGTGGCGTACGGACCGATCAGGCCGAGCTGGGTGCGGGCGTCCTCCCGGCGGTCCAGCCGCAGCAGGACGTACAGCAGTTTGTTGCGGATCTCGGCGGGTCCGGGGTCGGCCGCCGGGAGCCGCTCGGACAGGGCGATCGCACGGTCGGCCGCCGCGTCCAGCCGGGCCCGGGGCACCGCGGGGCCGCAGCCGTCGGTGAGATAGCCGAAGGCCGCCCGGGCCGGCAGCGCCTGGACCGGTGACCCGGCCGGGGCGTCCTGCGCGGCCCGGTCGGCGAAGTCGAAGCACTCGTGGTGGGAACCGTGCCAGGAGACGCTCAGATAGCGCAGGGCGGCCACATGGCAGCCGTAGTGGTGCGGGGCGCGCCGCACGGCCGCCTCCCACAGCTCCCCGAAGTAGCGGTGTCCGGCCCGCGAGCCGCGGGCGTGGTCGAGCGCGATCCGCCAGGGCACCGGGTCGCGGTCGTCGGCGCGGGCCGCGGCGGTGATCAGCGGGCTCACCTCGCGCAGCAGCTCGGCGCGGGCCGGCGAGGGCCAGGCGCGGTCCACGGCCAGCTGGGTGCCGACCAGCAGCACCCCGGGGTCGTCCGGGGCGGCGGCGCGCCACTCCTCGTACCACTCGGGCCGGGACCGGGCGAAGGCGGCCAGGCGCCGGACGTGCCGGTCCCGGTCCTCCCACTCGGCCGCGCCGCGGGTGGCGGCGAGCAGGCCGGCCGCGGCGGCGTACTCGCCCCGGCCGGCCGCGACCAGCGCGGGGGAGAGCCGGGCGTCGGGCGCGTCGAGCACGGCCTCGTACCCGGCCGGCCGGCCGGCCGGGCGCGCGGAGCGTTTGGTCATCCGGGTGGGGCGGATGAACGAGGGCAGCAGAGCCATGGTGTCGACCATTGAAAGTCCGCAGGTCGGGGCGGCGCCAGAGGGCATTGCCAAGTCATCGAAGGTTGTACGCCATACGGTCAAGGACCGGTAAAACGTACATGTTCACATGATGTGTGGACGATGTGAGCGAATCGTGTGGAGCGGAGAGGGTCTCAGCCCCGCCGCAGCAGCCGGCTCGCGCCCGCCGCCACCGTCGTCGCCAGGACCCAGCCCAGCAGGATCATCGCCGCCGCCAGCCACTGCCAGCCGCCGCGCAGCTGCCACTGGGCGGTCTGGCCCAGGTCGATCACCGGCAGCAGCAGGTCGAGGGTGAACAGCGCGGGGCTCCAGGCCGGGTGGCCCCCGGAGCCGACCGGCGGATGGTCCGCGTGGGCGAACGCGAGCGTGCCCGCCGCCCACAGGACCGCCATCCACACGGCGGCCCGGCCCGGACGGTAACCGTAGGCCACCGTCCAGTCCTGGACGTAGCCCCAGAGCTTGGCCGCCACCGGCAGCGTCTCGCGCCGCCGCCGCTGCTTGGCGAGCAGCACCTCGCGCGCGTCCTCGTCCTCCCCGGCGGCGCGCAGCACCGAGGCCAGCCGCTCGTACGGCTCCGGGGCGTACTCGGCGGTGGCCGCCGCCACCCAGTCCAGGCGCCGGGTCAGCGGGAACGGGCCCTGCGGCACCAGGCTCTCGTAGGTGAAGCCGCCCATGTGCAGGCTGCCCGGACCGGGCCAGCTGCTCGCGCGGTCCACCAGGTTCACGACCCGGGCGCCGGACAGCACCACCTTGCCGCGCTGCGGCCGGTCCCCGAGGAAGCGCAGCTCCGGGGTCTGCACCCGGCGCAGCGACAGCTCCTGGTCGTCGGTGAAGTCGAACCGGGCCCGTTCCAGGTCGACGGCGTCGCCGAACCGTCCGTCGTCCAGCCGTACCCCGCCCTGGCACTCGAACCGCTGGATGCGCGTGCCGCGCGCGGGTGTCGTGCCGCTCAGCAGCGGGCTGCCCACGCCGGCCGGGGTCAGGTACAGGGTGCGTTCGACCGACATCTGGGGGGCGTTCAGCGCGAAGCGCGAGTAGGGGTTGGCGAGCCTGGCGCCGCGCAGGCTGAGCGAGACGCCGATCTGGGCGCCGCGCAGGCTGAACTCGCCGTGCGACTCCAGCATCTCCGCCTGGAGGTCCTGGCCGACGGTCATCCCGTCCGCCGCGATCGACCGTCCGCTGCGGTCGCGGTACGCGACCGCCTGGTTGAGCAGCAGATCGGTGCCGATGTGCGCGTCCGTCAGCCGGACCCCGTTCTGGAACCGGCAGCGCGGCAGATGCAGGTCGCCCTCGGTGTGCACCCGGGCCGCCTCCAGGCGCGGCACCGCGCAGTCCACCAGCCGTACGGTCGTGAACCGGGCCTCCGGCAGCCGCACCTCCTCGTCGAAACGGCAGCCGCGCAGCTCCACGTACGGCGTGACCTGGCCGCCCGCCAGGTCCAGGGCGCCGGTGATCCGCACGCCCACGAGCTTCAGCGCGGACACCCGGCCCGCGAGCGCCGGCGGGCCGTCCAGCAGCAGCCAGCAGACGATGCGGGCCCGGACGATCCGCTCCGGACCCCAGGGGTGTCCGCCGTGCGGATCGTCCACCGCGTACTCGCCGCTGCTCAGGTCGTACACGCTGCCGTTGCGGAAGGCCTGCCACATGCCCGCCTCGGTCGCGGTCAGGTCGTCCGGCAGGTCCCCGGTGCGGATGCCGGCCCCCTCGGTCACCGCTCTCCCTCCTGGTGCAGTGGATTTCAGCGGTTTCGTACAGCCGTTCATGCCCGCTGCGTGACCCCCCGAACACCAGACGTGAAGCTGATCTTCCGGGTTCCGGCCAGCCTATGTACCAGTCATTGCCCCACGTTCTGTATCAGCCATTGATACGCGCGGACGGCCGCCGACGCCGGTCTGAGAGAATTGGGACTGTGATCTCCCGAATCGATCTGCGCGGCGACGCCCTCCCCGAGGGCCCCGCCCTGCGCGACCTGCTGCCCCGAGCCGACTTCGACGTCTCGGCCGCCCTGGAGAAGGTGCGTCCGATCTGCGAGGCCGTGCATCATCGTGGCGACGCGGCGCTGATCGACTTCGCCGAGAAATTCGACGGAGTACGGCTGGAATCCGTCCGTGTCCCGGCCCAGGCGCTCACCGACGCCCTCGCCGGTCTCGACCCCGCGGTGCGCGCCGCCCTGGAGGAGTCCATCCGCCGCGCCCGCCTGGTCCACCGCGAGCAGCGCCGTACGACGCACACCACCCAGGTCGTGCCCGGCGGCTCGGTCACCGAGAAGTGGGTGCCGGTCGAGCGCGTCGGGCTGTACGCGCCCGGTGGCCGCTCGGTCTATCCGTCCTCCGTGATCATGAACGCCGTGCCGGCCCAGGAGGCCGGTGTCGCCTCGATCGCGCTCGCCTCCCCGCCCCAGGCCGACTTCGGCGGCCTGCCGCACCCCACGATCCTCGCCGCCTGCGCCCTGCTCGGCGTGGACGAGGTCTACGCGGCCGGCGGCGCCACCGCCGTCGCGATGTTCGCGCACGGCACCGAGTCCTGCCCGCCCGCCAACATGGTCACCGGCCCCGGCAACATCTGGGTCGCCGCCGCCAAGCGCTACTTCACCGGCAAGATCGGCATCGACGCCGAGGCCGGCCCCACCGAGATCGCGGTCCTCGCGGACGCCACCGCCGACCCGGTGCACGTCGCCGCGGACCTGATCAGCCAGGCCGAGCACGACCCGCTCGCCGCGGCCGTGCTGGTCACCGACTCCGCCGAGCTGGCGGAGGCGGTGGAGAGGGAGCTGGAGCCGCAGGTCGCGGCCACCCGGCACATCGACGACCGGATCGTGCCCGCGCTCAAGGGCCGGCAGTCCGCGATCGTCCTCGTGGACGGCATCGAGGAGGGCCTGAAGGTGGTCGACGCGTACGGCGCCGAGCACCTGGAGATCCAGACCGCCGACGCCGCCGCGGTCGCCGACCGCGTGAAGAACGCGGGCGCGATCTTCATCGGCCCCTGGGCCCCCGTCTCGCTGGGCGACTACGCGGCCGGGTCCAACCACGTCCTGCCCACCGGCGGCTGCGCCTGCCACTCCTCGGGCCTGTCGGTGCAGTCCTTCCTGCGCGGCATCCACATCGTGGACTACACCGAGGACGCGCTGGCCGAGGTCGCGCATCACGTGGTGACGCTGGCGGAGGCGGAGGACCTGCCCGCGCACGGCGCGGCGATCAAGGCGAGGTTCGGCTGGAAGGTACCGACGAGCAAGTGACCGGCATCGACGATCTCCCCGTACGGGACGAGCTGCGCGGCAAGTCCCCCTACGGCGCGCCCCAGCTGGACGTCCCCGTACGGCTGAACACCAACGAGAACCCCTACCCGCTGCCCGAGCCGCTGGTCGAGCGGATCGCGGAGCGGGTCCGTGAGGCCGCCCGCGGCCTGAACCGCTACCCCGACCGGGACGCGGTCCAGCTCCGCACCGAGCTGGCCGGATATCTGACGAAGACGGGCAAGTACCCGCTCGGCCCGGAGAACGTCTGGGCCGCCAACGGCTCCAACGAGGTCATCCAGCAGCTGCTCCAGACCTTCGGCGGGCCGGGCCGGACCGCCATCGGCTTCGAGCCCTCGTACTCGATGCACGCCCTCATCGCGCGCGGGACGGGGACCGGCTGGATCTCCGGTCCGCGAGGCGAGGACTTCACGATCGACCTCGCCGCCGCCCAGCGGGCGATCGCCGAGCACCGGCCCGACGTCGTCTTCATCACCACCCCCAACAACCCCACCGGCAACGCGGTCCCGCCCGAGTCGGTCCTCGCGCTGTACGAGGCGGCCCAGGCGGCCAAGCCGTCCATGGTGATCGTGGACGAGGCGTACGTCGAGTTCAGCCACGGCGACTCGCTGCTGCCGCTGCTGGCGGGCCGCCCGCACCTGGTCGTCTCCCGCACCATGTCGAAGGCGTTCGGCGCCGCGGGCCTCCGCCTCGGCTATCTCGCCGCCGACCCCGCCGTCGTCGACGCCGTCCAGCTCGTCCGGCTGCCGTACCACCTGTCGGCGATCACCCAGGCGACCGCGCTGGCCGCGCTGGAGCACACCGACACGCTGCTGGGCTACGTCGAGCAGCTGAAGTCGGAGCGCGACCGGCTGGTCGCCGAGCTGCGCGCGATCGGCTTCGAGGTCACCGAGTCCGACGCCAACTTCGTGCAGTTCGGCCGGTTCGACGACGCCCACGAGGCCTGGCGGAAGATCCTCGACCGGGGCGTCCTCGTCCGGGACAACGGCGTACCGGGGTGGCTGCGGGTGTCCGCCGGCACCCCGGAGGAGAACGACGCGTTCCTGGACGCGGTCCGTGATGTGCAGTGTTGTGTGGGGGACACCCCCACGCCCCCGAAGGAGCTTGAGGCATGAGCCGCGTAGGACGCGTGGAGCGCACCACCAAGGAGACCTCGGTCCTCGTCGAGATAGACCTCGACGGCACCGGGCGGACCGACATCGCCACCGGTGTCGGCTTCTACGACCACATGCTCGACCAGCTCGGCCGGCACGGTCTGTTCGACCTGACCGTGAAGACCGACGGCGACCTGCACATCGACTCCCACCACACCATCGAGGACACCGCCCTCGCGCTGGGCGCCGCCTTCAAGCAGGCCCTCGGCGACAAGGTGGGCATCTACCGCTTCGGCAACTGCACGGTCCCGCTGGACGAGTCCCTCGCCCAGGTCACCGTCGACCTGTCCGGCCGCCCGTACCTCGTGCACACCGAGCCCGAGAAGATGGCGCCGATGATCGGCGAGTACGACACGACGATGACCCGGCACATCCTGGAGTCCTTCGTCGCCCAGGCGCAGATCGCGCTGCACGTGCACGTGCCGTACGGGCGGAACGCGCACCACATCGTGGAGTGCCAGTTCAAGGCGCTGGCCCGGGCGCTGCGCTACGCCTCCGAGCGCGACCCGCGCGCGGCCGGCATCCTCCCCTCCACGAAGGGCGCGCTGTAACCCATGAACGGTCTGTCGACCCTCCTGATCGTCGTCGGCCTCTTCCTGGCCGGCGGCATCGTCTCCTTCGTGAAGCAGAAGATGCCCACGAGCCTCATCGTGCTGCTCTCCATCGGCGCGGGCATGTGCCTGGTCGCGGGCGTGCTGCGGCTGGAGGTGTGGAATTGAGCACCAAGAAGGTCGTGGTCTTCGACTACGGCTTCGGCAACGTCCGCTCCGCCGAGCGTGCCCTCGCGCGCGTGGGCGCCGACGTCGAGATCACCCGTGACTTCGACCGGGCGATGAACGCCGACGGCCTGCTGGTGCCGGGCGTCGGCGCGTTCGCCGCCTGCATGGACGGCCTGCGGGCCGCCCGCGGCGACTGGGTCGTGGACCGCCGGCTGTCCGGCGGGCGCCCGGTCATGGGCATCTGCGTCGGCATGCAGATCCTCTTCGCGCGCGGCATCGAGCACGGCGTGGAGGCCGAGGGCCTGGACGAGTGGCCCGGCACGGTCGCGCCGCTCCAGGCCGACGTCGTGCCCCACATGGGCTGGAACACCGTCGACGCCCCCGCCGGCTCGCGGCTGTTCGCGGGCCTGGACACCGACGCCCGCTTCTACTTCGTGCACTCCTACGCCGTCCACGACTGGGCCCTGGAGACGCACAACCCGCTGATCGAGGCCCCCAAGGTCACCTGGTCGACGCACGGCAGGCCGTTCGTGGCCGCCGTGGAGAACGGCGCCCTGTGGGCCACCCAGTTCCACCCCGAGAAGTCCGGCGACGCCGGCGCCCAGCTCCTCACCAACTGGATCGGAACCCTGTAGACCATGGCCAAGCTCGAACTCCTCCCCGCCGTCGACGTCCGCGACGGCCAGGCCGTACGCCTCGTCCACGGCGAGTCCGGGACCGAGACCTCCTACGGCTCCCCGCTGGAGGCCGCCCTCGCCTGGCAGCGCTCGGGTGCCGAGTGGCTGCACCTGGTCGACCTGGACGCCGCGTTCGGCACGGGCGACAACCGTGAGCTGATCGCCGAGGTCGCCAGGGCGATGGACATCAAGGTGGAGCTGTCCGGCGGCATCCGCGACGACGACACCCTCGCCGCCGCCCTCGCCACCGGCTGCACCCGGGTCAACCTCGGCACCGCCGCCCTGGAGACCCCCGAGTGGGTCGCCAAGGTCATCGCCGAGCACGGCGACAAGATCGCGGTCGGCCTGGACGTGCGCGGCACCACCCTGCGCGGCCGCGGCTGGACCCGCGACGGCGGCGACCTCTACGAGACGCTGGCGCGTCTCGACAAGGAGGGCTGCGCCCGCTACGTCGTCACCGACATCGCCAAGGACGGCACCCTCCAGGGTCCGAACCTGGACCTGCTGAGGAACGTGTGCGCGGCCACGGACCGCCCGGTCGTGGCCTCCGGCGGCGTGTCGTCCCTGGACGACCTGCGCGCCATCGCCGAGCTGGTACCCCTCGGTGTCGAGGGCTCCATCGTCGGGAAGGCCCTGTACGCGAAGGCGTTCACCCTGGAAGAGGCCTTGGAGGCTGTGTCGTCATGAGTGATGCCGTACGGCGCGAGCAGAGCGGGAGTCCCTGGGAAGAGTCCTTCGGTTTCGCACGCGCCGTGGCGGCGGGCGACCGCGTCCTGGTGGGGGGCACGACGTCCTTCAAGGGCACCGTGCTGTACGGGGAGGGCGACCCCTACGAGCAGGCCAAGGTGGCCTTCGCCGGTGCGCTGGAGGCGATCGGCCGATTCGGGCTCGGCATCGAGTCCGTGATCCGGACGCGGATGTACCTGAGCCATGTCCGGGACGTGGACGCCGTGGGCCGGGCGCACAAGGAGGTCTTCGACTCGGTGCGCCCGGTCTCGACCCTGCTGGTCGTGGAGGGCTTCGTCGACCCGCGCATCCTGGTCGAAGTGGAACTAGAAGCACACAGAGGAGCCGTGGATTCATGACCCTGGCGGTCCGAGTCATCCCCTGCCTGGACGTGGACAACGGCCGGGTCGTCAAGGGCGTCAACTTCCAGAACCTGCGCGACGCGGGCGACCCCGTCGAGATGGCCAAGGTGTACGACGCCGAGGGCGCCGACGAGCTGACGTTCCTGGACATCACCGCGTCCTCGGGCAACCGGGAGACGACGTACGACGTGGTGCGCCGCACCGCCGAGCAGGTGTTCATCCCGCTGACCGTCGGCGGCGGCGTCCGCACGGCCGAGGACGTCGACAAGCTGCTGCGGGCGGGCGCCGACAAGGTGGGTGTGAACACCGCCGCGATCGCCCGCCCCGACCTGATCCGCGAGATCGCCGAGCGCTTCGGACGCCAGGTGCTGGTCCTGTCCGTGGACGCGCGCCGCACCCCCGAGGGCACCTTCGAGGTGACCACGCACGGCGGCCGGCGCGGCACCGGCATCGACGCCGTCGAGTGGGCGCACCGGGCCGCGGAGCTGGGCGCGGGGGAGATCCTGCTCAACTCGATGGACGCGGACGGCACCAAGGACGGCTACGACCTGGAGATGATCGCGGCGGTCCGCAAGCACGTGACCGTCCCGGTGATCGCGTCCGGCGGCGCCGGCAAGCTGGCCGACTTCCCGCCGGCCGTCGCGGCGGGCGCGGACGCGGTCCTGGCCGCGTCGGTGTTCCACTTCGGCGACCTGCGCATCGGCCAGGTGAAGGAGACGCTGCGGGGGGCGGGCCACCCCGTCCGGTAGGCGTCGGCGACGGCCCCGGCCCGAGGCGGCCGGGGCTTTCTCGTGAGCAGATGCGAAAGAAATATTGCGCAAGACTTGTTGCGCAATATTTCTTTCGTATCTAGGGTCATGTGCATGGCCAGCGAAAAAGACCGCCGGATCACGGACACGGGCACCCTCAAGGCGCTCGCCCACCCCCTGCGCATGAAGCTGTACCGCCTGCTCTTCGTCAGCGAGGCGGCCACCGCCTCCCAGCTGGCCGAACAGGTCGACGAAGCCGTCTCCCTGGTCAGCTACCACCTGCGCAAGCTGGCCGAGCACGGACTGGTGGAGGAGGCCGAGCCGCGCAGCGCCGACGCACGCGAACGCTGGTGGCAGCCCTCCTCCGACGGCATCTCCATCCGCGACGAGGACTTCCGCGACGCCCCCGAGAAGGCGGCGGCGCACCTGGCGGCCTCTCGGCTGTTCCTGGACCAGCGCGCCGAGCTGTACCGGAGGTACCTCGACGAACGCGCCCACTGGGAGCCGGAGTGGAACGAGGCGGCCCTCGACGCCGAGTCGCTGCTCCGGCTCACCGCCGGCGAACTGGCCGACCTGAAGAAGGACCTGATCGCCCTGCTCAAGCGGTACGACGAGCAGGGCCGCGCCCGCGAGGCCGCGGGCGACACCGCGGGACGTGAACACGTCGCGCTGCACGTGTACGGCTTCCCGTTCCGCGTCTGAGAGGACGGCTCCGCCATGACCGCCACGCTCATACCGCCCGCCGGCGTGCGAGCCCACCGCGACCCCAACGTCCTGCGCTGGCTCGCCGCCTACACGTCCTCGATGCTGGGCGACAGCGTCTACTACCTGGCCCTGTCCTGGGCCGCCGTCCAGGCCGGCAGCCCCGCGCAGGCCGGACTGGTGATGTCGGCCAGCGCGCTGCCCAGGGCCGTGCTGATGCTCGGCGGGGGAGTCGTGGCCGACCGGCTCGGGCCGCGAAGAGTCGTCATCGGCAGTGACGCCGTACGCTGCGCCGCCGTCCTCGCCGTGGCCGCCCTGCTGTTCCTCACACGCCCCGGCCTGTGGCCGCTCGCCCTGCTGGCGCTCGTCTTCGGCGTCGTCGACGCCGTGTTCATGCCCGCCGTGGGCGCCCTCCCGGCCCGGATCACCGGTAAGGACCAGCTCGCCCGCGTCCACGGCATGCGCGGCCTCGCCATCCGCTTCGCGAGCGTCGTGGGCGCCCCGCTCGGCGGCCTCGCCGTGGCCGCCGGCGGTGCCCCGGCCGCGTTCGCTCTCGCCGGGCTCCTCATCGCCCTGTCGGTGCCGCTGCTGATGTCACTCCGGGTCCGGGAGCTGCCCGCCGACGCCACCGGCACCGACGACGGGGACTCCGCCGCGTCCCCGCCCGCCACCACCCCCTGGAGCGATCTGAAGGCGGGGCTGCGCTACATCCGCGGCCACCGGGTCCTCGGCCCGCTCATGCTCGCCATCGCCCTCGGCGACCTGGGCTTCGTCGGCCCCCTGAACGTGGGCCTGACCCTGCTCGCCGACCGGCGCGGCTGGGGCGCCGCCGGCATGGGCTGGGTGCTCGCCGGGTTCGGTGTCGGCGCCTCGGCCGCCTCGCTGCTGCTGGCCGTCCGGGGCCGGCTGCCCCGCGCCGGGCTGGTCATCGGATGCGCGTGCACCACGGGTGCCGTGGCCGTCGGCGCTCTCGCCTACGTCCCCGCCCTCACGGCCGCCGTCGCCACGGCCGTGCTCGTCGGCCTGCTCACCGGGCTCAGCGGCGCCCTGTGCGGCGCACTGCTCCAGACCAGGACCGACCCCGCCTACCTCGGCCGGGTCACCTCCGTCTCCAGCCTGGTCAGCCTCGGCCTCACCCCGCTGAGCATGCCCTTCGCCGCCGCCGCGATCGGCGCCTGGGGACTCGGCCCGGTCTACGCCGTCAGCGCGACCGTCTGCGGTCTGGGCGGAGCCGTCGCCCTCCTCGTGCCGGGTCTGCGCCGCGCGGAACTCCCCCGCTGACCGCGGCCGGTGCCGCGGCGCTCTCCCGGACGCCGGGCCGCCTCAGAAGCCCAGCCGCTTGGACTCGTGCAGGCGCTCGATCGCGTCGGTGTCGCCGTCCAGCTCCACCCGGGCCGCGTTCTGCCGGCCGAACACGAACATCAGCAGCTCCGACGGCTCACCGGTGGCCGTGACCACCGGGGTGCCCCGGTGCGCCACCGCCGTCTGGCCGTCCGGGCGGCGCAGCACCAGGCCCGTCGGCACCCCCCGGCCCACCAGCCGCGCGACGCGCTCCAGCCGCGACCACAGCGCGTCCTGGAAGACCGGATCCAGCTCGCGCGGGGTCCAGTCCGGCTGGGCACGGCGGACGTCCTCGGTGTGGACGTAGAACTCGACGACGTTGGCCGCCTCGTCCACCTGCTTGAGCTGGAACGGCGAGAACCGGGGCGGGCCGGTACGGATCAGCTGGATCAGCTCCTCGTACGGCCTCGCGGCGTACTCGGCCATCACCCGGTCCAGGCGCGGCGCGAGCGGCTTGAGCAGCGTGCCCCCGGCCGCGTCCGGGCGGCGCTCGCGGACGATCACATGGGCGGCCAGATCCCGGCTCCGCCAGCCCTCGCAGAGGGTTTCGGCGTCCGGGCCGACGGTGTCCAAGAGGTCGGCGAGCAGGAGCCGTTCACGCTTGGCGAAGGTCGACATGGTGAAAGCCTACGGCCACGTGATCGGTCCGCCCAATGGACGGCGTCCGGACCGGGCCGGCGCGGCGCGGCACAATGGCCTCCATGACCAGTACGACCGGTAGCCCCCGGCCCAGCAGCCTCGCCCCGGAGATCGCCGCGCGGCTCAAGCGCAGCGCCGACGGGCTCGTCCCCGCCATCGCCCAGCAGTACGAC
Source organism: Streptomyces naphthomycinicus (assembly GCF_020400595.1). GTDB lineage: Bacteria > Actinomycetota > Actinomycetes > Streptomycetales > Streptomycetaceae > Streptomyces > Streptomyces naphthomycinicus. The sequence goes on from NZ_JAINRE010000004.1 coordinate 318,910, forward strand.
ACCGGAGAGGTGCTCATGCTCGGCTGGATGGACGACGAGGCGCTGCACCGGACGCTCACCACGGGGCGCTGCACCTACTGGTCGCGCAGCCGCCGCGAGTACTGGGTCAAGGGCGACACCTCCGGCCACTTCCAGTGGGTGAAGTCGGTGGCGCTGGACTGCGACGCCGACACGCTGCTGGTCAAGGTCGACCAGGTGGGCGCCGCCTGCCACACCGGCGCGCGCACCTGCTTCGACGAGGACGTGCTGCTGGGCGCCGCCGATACCGGCGCATCCGGATCCGGTCAGTAAGGTCAGCGGCCATGGACCTAGAGACCTTCCGCAAGCTCGCCACCGACCGCCGTGTCATCCCGGTGACGCGCAAGCTCCTCGCCGACGGCGACACCCCCGTCGCGCTCTACCGCAAGCTCGCCGCCGAGCGCACCGGCACCTTCCTGCTGGAGTCCGCGGAGAACGGCCGGTCCTGGTCCCGTTACTCCTTCGTCGGGGTCCGCAGCTCCGCCACGCTCACCGCGCGCGACGGCCGGGCCCACTGGCTGGGCACCCCGCCCGTCGGCGTCCCCACCGACGGCGACCCCCTCGCCGCCCTGCGCGCCACCCTCCAGGCCCTGCACACCCCCCACCAGGAGGGCCTGCCGCCCTTCACCGGCGGCATGGTGGGCTACCTGGGCTACGACATCGTCCGCCGCCTGGAGAAGATCGGCCCCGGCGAGCGCGACGACCTGCGGCTGCCCGAGCTCACCATGCTCCTCACCAGCGACCTCGCCGTCATGGACCACTGGGAGGGCTCGGTCCTGCTGATCGCCAACGCGATCAACCACAACGACCTCGACACGGGGGTCGACGAGGCCCACGCCGACGCCGTGGCCCGACTGGACGCCATGGAGGCCGACCTCTCCCGCCCGGTCGCCCAGCCCCCGGCCCACCTCCCGCCCTCCGAGCTGCCCGAGTACACCGCCCGGTGGGGCGGCCCCGACTTCCAGCGGGCCGTGGAGGACGTCAAGGAGCGCATCCGCGCGGGCGAGGCCTTCCAGGTGGTGCCCTCCCAGCGCTTCGAGACCCCGTGCACCGCGAGCGCCCTGGACGTCTACCGGGTCCTGCGGGCCACCAACCCCTCGCCGTACATGTACCTCTTCCGCTTCGACGGGTTCGACGTCGTCGGCTCCTCCCCGGAGGCGCTGGTGAAGGTCGAGGACGGCCGCGCGATGGTCCACCCCATCGCCGGCACGCGGCACCGCGGGGCCACCCCGCAGGAGGACCAGGGCCTCGCCGACGAGCTGCTCGCCGACCCCAAGGAGCGCGCCGAGCACCTGATGCTGGTCGACCTCGGCCGCAACGACCTCGGCCGGGTCTGCGAGCCCGGCTCGGTCGAGGTGGTCGACTTCATGTCCATCGAGCGCTACTCGCACGTGATGCACATCGTCTCGACCGTCACCGGCAAGGTGGCCCCCGGCCGCACCGCCTTCGACGTGCTCACCGCCTGCTTCCCCGCGGGCACCCTCTCCGGCGCCCCCAAGCCCCGGGCCATGCAGATCATCGACGAGCTGGAGCCCTCCCGGCGCGGCCTGTACGGCGGCTGCGTCGGCTACCTGGACTTCGCCGGCGACTCCGACACCGCGATCGCCATCCGTACGGCCCTGCTCCGCGACGGCACGGCCTACGTCCAGGCCGGCGCCGGCATCGTCGCCGACTCCGACCCGGTCGCCGAGGACCAGGAGTGCCGCAACAAGGCCGCGGCCGTGCTGCGGGCGGTGCACACGGCGAACCGCCTGGGGCGGTAGGGCCCTTCCCGGCCGCGGGACGCACGTCACGGCAACCCCGGGTGCCGGTTCGCACGGGGTTCAGGCGATAGTGGAGTACGTGACAGCTGCACCTCACCCCTCGTCCGAAGCCGCCGCGCCCGCCCGGTCCGGCCGGCGGAGCCTCGCCGCGGCCCTCCTGTCCGGCGCGCTCGGCGCGGCCGTGACGCTGCTCGCGACCCGGCAGCGCTGGGCGGAGGGCACCGCGACGGTGGCCGGCGGCGCGTTCCCGCTGACCGCCAAGGGCAGTGACGTCACGGGCGTCCCCGCGGCCCTCGCCATAGTGGGCCTTGCCGCGCTCGTGGCCGTCTTCGCCGTCCGCCGGGCGGGCCGCCTCGCCGTCTCCGGGCTGCTCGCGCTCTCCGGTGCCGGGATCGCCGCCGCGGCCCTCCTGACCGCCTCCGACAGCTCCGCGCTGGACGAGAAGGCCGCGAAGGCCAGCGGCGACACCTCCGCCACGGTCGACGCGCTCAGCCACACCGGCTGGCCCTACGTCGCGGCCGCCGGCGGTCTGCTGATCCTGCTCGCCGGGCTGCTCGCCCTGCGCTACGGCAGCCGCTGGCCCGCGATGTCCGGCCGCTACGAGCGCGGCACCGCCCGCCCCCGGCGCACGGCCCGGCCGGCCGACCCGGAGCGGCCCGAGGAGATCTGGAAGGCCCTGGACCGGGGCGAGGACCCGACGGGCACCTGAAGCGGAACCCCGTACCGGCTCCGTGGCGGAACGGACGCGCGTGGCGCGGGCATGTGGTGAAACGGACGTGCGGCGCGGGCATGTGGTGAACCGGACGTGCGGCGCGGACACGCGGTGAAACGGACGTGCGGCGCGGGCATGTGGTGAACCAGACGTGTGGCGAACCAGACGCCACCCCCGCGTCCGGCACGTGCCCGCGTACGGGACAATGGACGGCGAGCGTCCGGCTCGACACGTATACAGCAACGAGGAGCAAGTCATGGCGGGCAGCAGCCACGGTCACACCCCGGCCGCCTGGACCGGTGTCATCATCGCCTTCATCGGTTTCTGCGTCGCGGGCGCCTTCATGGTGATGGCCCAGCCGGTCGGCTTCTGGGCCGGCATGGCGATCGTGGTCCTCGGTGGCGTGGTCGGCGCCGCCATGCGCGCCATGGGCCTCGGCCAGCCGAAGCAGACGCACTCCTTCCAGCACGCCGCTCCCGCCGCGACCCGCGAGCCGGCCGCCGCCGAGGGCTGAGCACGGCGCTTTTCCGACCAGGGGCGGCCGGCATCCCTCAGGGGTGCGGGCCGCCCCTCGTCGTCTGCCGCGCGGGGGACGCGGCGGCGGGGCACAATGCCCGGGTGAGCGCCGACAGCCGTACGGTTCCGTCCCCGGACCCGCCGAGCGTCCCCGGCCCGGCCCCCGCGCCCGTCCGGCGGCGGCCGGCCGTCCCGGTGGGGCTGTTCGCGGCCGTCGCCGGGGCCCTCGCGTACGTCGGCGCCGTCGACCCGAACGAACCCGGCCACTACCCCGTCTGCCCCCTGTACGCCCTCACCGGCCTGTACTGCCCGGGCTGCGGCGGACTGCGCAGCGCCCACGCCGTCGTCCACGGCGACCTCGCCGCCGCGCTGCGCGACAACGCGCTGGGCGTGGCGGCCGGTGCGGGCTTCGCCGTGCTGTGGACCGTCTGGGTGGTCCGCGCGGCGCGCGGCCGGCCGCCGCGGACCGGTCCGGGGCCGGCGCACCTGTGGGCCGCCGGCGTCGTGCTGCTGCTGTTCACGATCGTCCGGAATCTGCCGTTCGGTGGCTGGCTTCATCCTTGATCGAATAGCGAATGTCCAGGTAGTGGGACCGGGCGTCCGCCGGATGCGAAGCCTCGGCCCTCCTGCGGATACCATCGCATTGACCACGGGTTTTCAGAGCCCGCAGGAACCACCGTCTGAAAGGGGGCCGCTCGCGTGAGTGTGCTCGACGAGATCATCGACGGAGTCCGTGCCGACCTCGCGGAGCGGCAGGCACGCGTCAGCCTCGACGAGCTCAAGGAGCGCGCGGCCAAGGCCCCCGCCGCCAAGGACGGGGTGGCCGCGCTCAAGGGCGACGGCGTCAAGGTGATCTGCGAGGTCAAGCGCTCCAGCCCCTCCAAGGGCGCGCTGGCGGCGATCGCCGACCCGGCCGGACTCGCCGCGGACTACGAGGCGGGCGGCGCGGCCGTCATCTCCGTCCTCACCGAACAGCGCCGCTTCGGCGGCTCGCTCGCCGACCTGGAGGCCGTCCGCTCGCGGGTGGACATCCCGGTCCTGCGCAAGGACTTCATCGTCACCTCCTACCAGCTGTGGGAGGCCCGGGCGTACGGCGCCGACCTCGCGCTGCTGATCGTGGCGGCCCTCGACCAGCCGGCCCTGGAGTCGCTGATCGAGCGCGCGGTGTCCATCGGCCTGACCCCCCTCGTCGAGGTGCACGACGAGGACGAGGTCGAGCGGGCGGTGGACGCGGGCGCCAAGATCATCGGTGTCAACGCGCGCAACCTGAAGACGCTGGAGGTCGACCGCGGCACCTTCGAGCGGGTGGCCCCGGAGATCCCGGCGCACCTCGTGAAGGTGGCCGAGTCCGGAGTCCGCGGCCCGCACGACCTGATCGCCTACGCCAACGCGGGCGCCGACGCGGTACTGGTCGGCGAGTCCCTGGTGACCGGCCGCGACCCCAAGGCGGCCGTGGCCGACCTGGTGGCGGCCGGCGAGCACCCGGCGCTGCGCCACGGCCGGGGCTGATCACCCGCTAGGCTGATGACGATGACCCTCACCGTGACGACCGTGGACCGGTACGCCCGCCTGGCGCGCGGCTGCCGCCCGAGGGGCTGCCGCGCCCCGGCGAGGCGTGTCCACGGCCGCAGGGTGCGCTACGTCATCGGTGACGAACCCGGGCAGGTGAACGGCATGCGATGGCAGCAGCCGACCTTCAGGGGCGCGGGGAACTGCGCGACCGGCCACGACGGGCCGGCGGCCGACTGACGAACCCCGACGCCCCACGGCGCGACGTGTCTTCTTCCGTGCACTCACCGTGAGGTTCTGGCATGCCCAGTGATTTCTTCTTCCCCGACCCGGAGGGTCAGGTTCCCAGCGTCGAGGGCTACTTCGGCGCGTTCGGCGGCAAGTTCATCCCGGAGGCCCTCGTCGCCGCCGTGGACGAGGTCGCCGTCGAGTACGACAAGGCCAAGCACGACCCCGAGTTCGCCCGCGAGCTCGACGACCTGCTGGCCAACTACACCGGCCGCCCCAGCTCCCTGACCGAGGTCCCGCGGTTCGCCGAACACGCGGGCGGCGCCCGGGTGTTCCTCAAGCGTGAGGACCTCAACCACACCGGCTCCCACAAGATCAACAACGTGCTCGGCCAGGCCCTGCTCACCAAGCGCATGGGCAAGACCCGGGTCATCGCCGAGACCGGCGCCGGCCAGCACGGCGTCGCGACGGCCACCGCGTGCGCGCTGTTCGGCCTCGACTGCACGATCTACATGGGCGAGGTCGACACCCGCCGCCAGGCCCTCAACGTCGCCCGCATGCGCATGCTCGGCGCCGAGGTCGTCGCCGTGAAGTCCGGCAGCCGCACCCTCAAGGACGCCATCAACGAGGCGTTCCGGGACTGGGTCGCGAACGTCGACCACACCCACTACCTGTTCGGCACGGTCGCCGGACCGCACCCCTTCCCGGCCATGGTCCGCGACTTCCACCGGGTCATCGGCGTCGAGGCCCGCCGCCAGCTGCTGGAACGCGCCGGCCGCCTCCCGGACGCGGCCGTCGCCTGCGTCGGCGGCGGCTCCAACGCCATCGGCCTCTTCCACGCCTTCATCCCCGACGAGGGCGTCCGCCTCATCGGCTGCGAGCCCGCGGGGCACGGCGTCGAGACCGGCGAGCACGCGGCCACGCTGACCGCGGGCGAGCCCGGCATCCTGCACGGCTCCCGGTCGTACGTCCTCCAGGACGACGAGGGCCAGATCACCGAGCCGTACTCGATCTCCGCCGGCCTGGACTACCCGGGCGTCGGCCCCGAGCACTCCTACCTCCGCGACTCCGGCCGCGGCGAGTACCGGGCGATCACCGACGACGCGGCCATGCAGGCCCTGCGCCTGCTGTCCCGCACCGAGGGCATCATCCCGGCCATCGAGAGCGCGCACGCCCTGGCCGGCGCCCTGGAGGTCGGCAAGGAGCTGGGCAAGGACGGCCTGATCGTCGTCAACCTGTCCGGCCGCGGCGACAAGGACATGGACACCGCCGCCCGCTACTTCGGCCTCTACGACACCGACGCCGAGGTGGCCGCCAACGAAGCGGACACCGCCGAGATCGAGGGGGACGCCAAGTGAGCGGGAACATCCAGTCGCTGACCGACACCCTCGCGGGCGCCAGGGCGGAGGGCCGCGCCGCGCTCATCGCCTACCTGCCGGCCGGGTTCCCCACCGTGGACGGCGGCATCGAGGCGATCAAGGCGGTCTTCGACGGCGGCGCCGACGTCGTCGAGGTCGGCCTGCCGCACAGCGACCCGGTGCTCGACGGTCCGGTCATCCAGACCGCCGACGACATCGCCCTGCGGGGCGGGGTCAAGATCGCGGACGTCATGCGTACGGTCCGGGAGGCGTCCGAGGCCACCGGGAAGCCGGTGCTCGTCATGACGTACTGGAACCCCATCGACCGGTACGGCGTCGAGCGGTTCACCGCCGAGCTGGCCGAGGCGGGCGGCGCCGGCTGCATCCTGCCCGACCTGCCGGTGCAGGAGTCGGCCCTGTGGCGGGAGCACGCCGAGAAGCACGGCCTCGCGACCGTCTTCGTCGTGGCGCCGAGCAGCAAGGACGCGCGGCTCGCCCAGATCACCGCGGCGGGCAGCGGCTTCGTCTACGCGGCCTCCCTGATGGGCGTCACCGGCACCCGCGAATCCGTCGGCGCGCAGGCCCGGGAACTGGTCCAGCGCACCCGTGACACCGGCACCGGGCTGCCCGTCTGCGTCGGGCTCGGCGTCTCGAACCCGGCCCAGGCCGCCGAGGTCGCGGACTTCGCCGACGGGGTCATCGTCGGCTCGGCCTTCGTGAAGCGGATGCTGGACGCACCGGACCACGCCTCCGGGATCGCGGCGGTCCGCGAGCTGGCCGGGGAGCTGGCGAAGGGCGTGCGCGGGCAGGCTTGACCGCCGGCGATGTCCCGTATCGGATGATTCGGTCACTCGAACGAGTGGACCTGAGGCCGGGGAGGCGCGCTGCGCCTCCCCGGTTCGTTCTGGGGGTGTGAGCGAGAAGAACCGTGACGGAAAGCGCACCGCCCGGGAGCGGCTGGCGGTCGAACGCGAGAAGCAGAAGGCCGCGGAGAAGCGACGGCGCACGCTGATCGTGAGCGCGAGCGTCGTCTGCGTGCTGGGCCTCGCGGCGGTGATCGGCGTGGTCGCCGCGAACGCCGGCAAGGACAAGGGCAGCAAGGCGGGCCCGACCGTGGCACCCTCGGGCGCGCAGGGCAAGGACGGCCTCGCCATCCCGGTCGGCAAGGACGGCGCGAAGTCGACGCTCACCGTCTGGGAGGACTTCCGCTGCCCGGCCTGCCAGGCCTTCGAGGCGGCGTACCGGCCGACACTCCACGAACTGGCCGACGCCGGCAAGCTCAGGATCGAATACCACCTGGTCCGGCTGATCGACGGCAACCTCGGCGGCACCGGCTCGCTGCGCGCCGCCAACGCCGCCGCCTGCGCCCAGGACGCCGGCAAGTTCCGCGAGTACCACGACGTGCTGTACGCGAACCAGCCGCAGGAGAGCGACGACGCCTTCGCGAACAACGACAAGCTGATCGAGCTGGCCGGCAAGGTGAAGGGCCTGGACACCCCCGCCTTCCGCAAGTGCGTCGAGAACGGCACCCACGACAGCTGGGTGGACAAGTCCCACCAGGCCATGGCGGCCGCCGGGTACAGCAGCACGCCGACGGTCCTGCTGGACGGCAAGGACATCTACCAGGACCGGACGATGACTCCGGCCAAGCTCAAGGAGATGGTGGAGAGCGCCGGCCGCGGGTAAGCGTTTCTCACGCTCCCGTTATGGACCCGTAGCCGGGCTGCTTGCCGTCCCCACGGCCCGGCACGGTAGCGTCGGACCTGCCATGAACCTTGCCTACATCCCCAGCCCGTCGCACGGGGTGCACTATCTCGGCCCCATCCCGCTGCGCGGCTACGCCTTCTGCATCATCATCGGCGTCTTCGTTGCCGTCTGGTACGGCAACAGGCGCTGGATCGCCCGCGGCGGGCAGTCCGGCACGGTCGCCGACATCGCCGTCTGGGCCGTGCCCTTCGGCCTGGTCGGCGGCCGGCTCTACCACGTGATCACGGACTACGAGCTGTACTTCAGCGAGGGCCGTGACTGGGTGGACGCCTTCAAGGTGTGGGAGGGCGGCCTGGGCATCTGGGGCGCCATCGCGCTCGGCGCGCTCGGCGCGTGGATCGGCGCGCGCCGCCGGGGCATCCCGATGCCCGCGTACGCCGACGCCGTCGCCCCCGGCATCGCGTTCGCACAGGCCATCGGCCGCTGGGGCAACTGGTTCAACCAGGAGCTGTACGGCCATGAGACCCACCTCCCCTGGGCGTTGCACATCACCTCCTCCGAGGGCGGCCGGGTGCCGGGGTACTACCACCCGACCTTCCTCTACGAATCCCTGTGGTGCATCGGCGTCGGCCTCCTCGTCATCTGGGCGGACCGCCGCTTCAAGCTGGGCCACGGCCGGGCGTTCGCCCTGTACGTCGCCGCGTACTGCGCGGGCCGCGGCTGGATCGAGTACCTGCGGGTGGACGACGCCCACCACATCCTGGGCCTCCGCCTCAATGTCTGGACGGCGCTGATCGTCTTCCTGCTGGCGGTGCTGTACATCGTGATGTCGGCGAAGAAGCGGCCGGGGCGGGAGGCCGTGGTCGAGCCGGGCGTCGCCGGCGCTGCCTCCGAGGGTGCCTCCGGCGGTTCGGCCGAGCCTACGGAACCCGCTGCCGAGGGCGACGGCGCGGGCGAGAGCAAGGCCGACCAGAAGGCCGGCGAGAAGGCCGGGGAGCGGGCCGAGGCGAAAGCCGGGGAGAAGGCCGGCGACTCCGTGCCGTCACCGGCACCGAAGGACGAGGCGGAATCGGCCAAGAAGAGCTGACCACCGGTTTCCACGACACCGAGGGCGCCCGGACTCTTCCGGGCGCCCTCGGCGTATGACGAGCCGGTGACGGTGGGGTCGCGGGGGATGCCGCCTGGCGGCGGGGCCGGCCCGTGGTGGCCGTCGGTGCCGCGTGGGCGGGGGCGTCGGGGGCTGGTGGTGGTCTACGTCCTGCTGGTCAATGACAGCGTCCGCCGGGCCATGGCCACCACCGCCGCGTCGATGAAGCGGCCGTCGGGGAGGGCCTGGGCGCCCGGGTCGGCCGCCGCCGCCTTGATGATCGTTTCCGCGTGCTCGATCTCCGCCGGAGTGGGCAGATAGGCCCGCTCGATCACCGGCAGCTGCCGGGGATGGATCGCGGCGCGGCCCAGGAAGCCGAGGGCGCGGCCGTGGACGCAGGAAGCGGCGAGGCCGTCCAGATCACGGATGTCGGGATGGACCGACTGGGGCGGCGGGGCGAGACCCGCCGCACGGGCGGCGACGACCACCCGGGAGCGCGGCCAGTCGAGCCCCGCGTCGGCCCGCACCCCCAGGTCGGCCCGGAGGTCCGCCTCGCCCAGGGCGATGCCCCGCAGGGCCGGGTGGGCGGTGGCGATGGCGTAGGCGTGCTCGATGCCGAGGGCCGACTCCAGCAGCGCGAAGAGGGGGACCGGAGTGGCCACGGCCACCTGCCGCACCTCCTTCGGCGCCGTCACCTTCGGCAGCCGCAGACCGGCCAGGCCCGGCTGACCGGTCAGGGCGGTGAGGTCGGCGGCGGCCCAGGGGCTCTCCGGGGCGTTGACACGGACGTGCACCGGCACCGGCTGCGGCTCCGCCAGGAGTTCCGCGGTGGCCGCGCGGGCGTACCCCTTGCGGTCCGGGGCGACCGCGTCCTCCAGGTCGACCACCACCACGTCGGCGCCCGCCACCAGTGCCTTGGCGACCACGTGCGGGCGGTCGCCGGGGACGTAGAGCCAGGTCAGCGGGTGGCGGCTCACAGGGCGCCCGCCGCACGCAGAGCCGCGAGGTCGGCGGGGGCGAGGCCCAGCTCGGTGAGTACGGCGTCCGTGTCGGCGCCGTGCGGACGGCCGGCCCAGCGGATCGCGCCGGGCGTGGCGGAGAGACGGAAGAGGACGTTCTGCATGCGCAGCGGTCCCAGTTCCGGGTCGGCGACGGTGGTGACCGTGTCCAGGGCCTGGTACTGGGGGTCGGCCAGGACGTCCCGGACGTCCTGCACGGGCGCCGCCGCGGCCTGCGCCTTCTCGAAGGCCGCGAGGACCTCGGCGCGGGGGCGGGCGGCGATCCAGGAGCCGACCGCCTCGTCCAGGACGTCGGCGTGCGCGGCCCGGCCGGCCCCCGTGGCGAACCAGGGCTCCTCGATCAGCTCCGGCCGCCCCACCAGCCGCAGCACCCGCTCCGCGACCGACTGGGCGGAGGTGGAGACGGCGATCCAGGTGCCGTCGGCGGCGCGGTAGGTGTTGCGCGGGGCGTTGTTCGCGGACCGGTTCCCGGTGCGTTCCTGGACGTAGCCGAGCTGGTCGTACCAGGTGGGGTGCGGGCCGAGGACCGACAGGATCGGTTCGATGATCGCCATGTCGACGACCTGGCCCGTGCCGGTGCGCTCGCGCGCGGCCAGTGCCGTCAGCACGGCGTACGCGGTGGCCAGGCCCGCGACCGAGTCGGCGAGACCGAACGGCGGCAGCGTCGGGGCCGCGTCCGGTTCGCCGGTGACCGCGGCGAAACCGCTCATCGCCTCGGCGAGGGTGCCGAAGCCGGGGCGATGAGCGTACGGGCCGAACTGGCCGAAGGCGGTGACCCGGGCGAGGACCAGCCGGGGGTTGGCCGCCGACAGCTCGGGCCAGCCGAGGTCCCACCGCTCCAGGGTGCCGGGGCGGAAGTTCTCGATCACCACGTCGGCGGTGGCGGCGAGCCGCAGCAGGGTGTCCCTGCCCCCGGACGTGGACAGGTCGAGGGTGATGGCCCGTTTGTTGCGGCCGAGCACCTTCCACCACAGGCCGACGCCGTGCTTGGCCGGGCCGTGACCGCGGGAGGGGTCGGGGCGCCGGGGATGCTCCACCTTGATCACCTCCGCGCCGAAGTCGCCCAGCAGCGTGGCGGCCATCGGCCCCGCGAAGAGGGTCGCCAGGTCCAGCACCCGCAGGCCGTCCAGGGCCGGAGACGTCCGTGTCGTCGTACTCATGCGGTGAACTGGGCGTCGATCTCGGGGCGGTACGGCATCGACGCCGACGCCCCTTCCCGCTGGACGGAGATCGCCGCCGCGGCCGCCGCCCAGGACAGGGCCTCCCGTACCGGCTTCTCCTCGGCGAGGGCCACGGCGAGCGTGCCGACGAAGGTGTCGCCCGCGCCCGTGGAGTCGACGGCGGTCACGCGGGGCGCGGGGACCACGAGGGGTTCGGCGCCGCGGGCGAGGAACAGGCAGCCGGTGGCGCCCAGGGTGACGACGACCTGCGGCACCAGGTCCAGCAGGGCGGCCGCCGCCTCGCGCGGGTCGGTGCGGCCGGTGAGGGTGACCGCCTCGTACTCGTTCGGCACCAGCAGGTCGATGACGGCGAGGAGTTCGGGCGGCAGCGGCTGCGCCGGGGCCGGGGTGAGAACCGTCCGCACGCCGTGCCGGCGGGCGGCTTCCGCGCCCGCGACGACCGCGGCCGGCGGGATCTCCAGTTGCAGCAGCAGGGCGTCGGCGGTGGCGATCACCCCCTCGTCGCCGGGGGAGAGGTGGTCGACGGTGCCGTTCGCGCCGGGGATGACGACGATCGCGTTGCCGCCCTCGTCGTCCACCACGATGTGCGCCGTACCGGAGGGGCCCTCCACCGTGCGCAGGAAGTCGGTGTCCACGCCGGAGTGTTCGAGGGTGTCGCGCAGCCGCAGGCCGAAGGCGTCGTTGCCGACCGCGCCGATCATCGAGACGGTGGCGCCCGCGCGGGCCGCGGCGATCGCCTGGTTGGCCCCCTTGCCGCCGGGGATCGTGCGGAACTCCCGTCCGGTCACGGTCTCCCCGCGCTGCGGGGCCTTGGCGACATAGGTGACGAGGTCCATGTTCGTACTGCCGAGGACGGCGATGTGGGTCATGGGCGGGTCGCCTCCAGGTGGGTGAGGTGGGCGAGGGTGTCGAAGCCGGTGCCGTCGAAGTCGGCGACGGTGGTGGCGAGCCGGTTCTTCAGCGGGGCCCGCCAGCGGTCGGGGAGCGCGGCGGGGGAACCGGCGAGGAGGCCGGCGATGCTGCCGGCGGTCGCCCCGGCGGAGTCGGTGTCCAGGCCGCCCGACACCGCACGGCAGACGGAGCCGGTGAAGTCGCCGTCGGCGTGGGTGAGGGCGGCGGCGATCAGGGCGGTGTTGGGCAGGGCGTGGACCCAGTGGTGGGCGGGCGTGTAGCGGGCGTGGAGCGCGTCCACGACCTCGTCGAAGTCGCGGGTCACGGTGGCCAGGTGGATGGCGTGGTCGAGCGCGCTCGCGAGGCGGGAGCGGGCCGGGACCACCGTGCGGCCGGCGCGCAGGCACGCGTGGACGTCGTGCGTGCCGGTGGTGGCGACGGCGATCACGGCGGCCGTGAACATCGCCGCGTACACGCCGTTGGCCGTGTGGGTCAGGACCGCGTCGCGGTGCGCCTGTCCGGCGGCGGCCGCGGGGTCGCCGGGGTTGCTCCAGCCGTGCATGTCGGCGCGGATCAGGGCGCCGATCCACTCGCGGAACGGGTTGCGGTGCCGGGCCGTGTGCGGGGGTTCGATGCCGGCGAGGAGATTGCGGTGGGCGATCCGCTCGGCGGTGAAGGTACGGCCGGGCGGCAGCTCTTCGAGCCAGAGCCGCGCCACGTCGTCGGTGGTGAAGTCCCGTCCGTGGCGCTGGAGCAGCAGGAGGTTGAGGAGCGGGTAGTCGAGATCGTCGTCCGGCGGCATGCCGTCGATGTTCTCGGCGAGGGAGGTGGCGGCCGAGCGGCGGTTCCAGGGGTGGGCGGCGAGGAGGTCCGCGGGGACGCCCCGGGCGGTGAAGTATGCGGCGAGGGGCCAGTTGCCGGTCGCCCTGGCGAGAGCCCGGATGCCGTCGAGCGGAAGCTTCTCCACCGGTTTGCCGAGGAGGCAGCCGATGGCCCTGCCCAGCCAGGCGGCTTCCAGGGCGGCCGGGAGGCGGTCCGGGGCGACGCGGGACGGGACGGGGGGCGACTCCGCCGGACGGGCGCGGCCGGGCCCCTGCTGTCCGGGGCCGGGTGCCGGCCGCTGTCCCAGGTCGTGTGCGGGCTGCTGTCCGGGGCCGGGTACCGCCTGCTGTCCCAGGTCGTGCGTCGGCCGCTGTCCGGGGCCGGGTGCCTCCTGCTGTCCCAGGCCGTGTGCCGGCCGCTGTCCGGGGCCGGGTGTCCCCTGCTGTCCCAGGCCGCCCCCCGGCAGCTGCCGGGGGGCCGGTGGCGCCGGCCAGTCCGGGCACCGGGACTTGATACGGGCCAGGTCCGTCGGCTCGTCCTCGGCGAAACGGCCGGGCAGATCGGCGAGTTCGTCCAGCAGATCCTCGGCCAGCAGCCGCAGATAGCGGGACACCCGGTGCGCGGACGCGCCCGCCCGCTCCGGCGCGTCCGGCCCGCCCGCCGCCCGCCAGCGCGCCTCGATCGCCGACGGCTCGCGCCCGTCCAGCCGGGCCTGGCGCAGCTCGTGGCCCAGCAGGTCCTCCGGCTGGACCCAGGTCAGTCGGAGCACGGCCGGCCTCCGAGTGTGGTGAACGCCTGCTCATGGGCGCGCCGCCGGCGCACGTCCCGCTCGAAGATCTCGTGCGCGACCTCGGTGAGGGCGCGGGCCGGCGCCCACAGGTCCAGGCGGCTGGCGTCCGCGACCGTCTTCGCCCACTCCTCGGGCACGGGCGAGCCGAGCGCGCCCGCGAGCGCACCGGCCATCGTGGCGATCGAGTCGCAGTCCCGGCCGTAGTTGACCGAGCCCAGCACGGCGTGCCGGTAGTCGCCGCCCGCCACGACCAGCATGCCCAGGGCGACGGGCAGTTCCTCGACGGAGTGCAGCCGGGAGGGGCGGCGGGCGCCGAGCGAGGGGGCGCGGTAGTCCGGACCGACGGTGTCGTACGGGGCCACCGCCGCGCGCAGCGGGCCGAGCGCCGACTCGAAGTCCCGGTGACCGGCGGCGACTTCGCACACCTTCTCGATCGCCTCGCGGGTGCCGTCCCGCGCCAGGGACAGACAGGCGGCCACGACCGAGTCCGGGGTCGCGCCGGGTGCGGTCGCGGCGGCCACCGCGGCCGCGAAGACACCGGCGGCCTCCCTGCCGTACGACGACTGGTGCGCGCCGGCGACGTCCAGGGCCTCGGCGTGGGCGGCGGCCGGGTGGGCCGCGTTGACCAGGCCGACCGGGGCCATGTACATCGCGGCACCGCAGTTGACGATGTTGCCGACGCCCGCCTCCCGGGGGTCGGCGTGACCGTAGGCCAGCCGGGCCACCAGCCACTTCTCGGCGAGGAAGAGGCGGTGCAGCGGCAGGGCCTCGGCCTCCAGCTCCGGGATCCAGCGGGGGGTGGTCATCAGGTCCGGGACCAGGTGGTCGGCCACCGCGTACGCGTCGAGGTGGTCGCGGACGCGCTCGTAGACCCGGATGAGCGCATGCGTCATCAGGGTGTCGTCGGTGACGTGGCCGTCACCCTTGTGGTACGGGGCGACGGGGCGGGCGGTGCGCCAGGCGTCGCCGTGCCAGGGGCCGACGATGCCGTGGACCCGGCCGCCGTGGCGCTCGACGATCTGGTCGGGGGAGTAGCCCTCGACCGGCCCGCCGAGGGCGTCGCCGACGGCGGCTCCCACCAGGGCCCCGGTGATCCGGTCGGCGAGGCAGCTCCGACCTGGGCCGCTGCTTTCTTCTCGTTTGGGCGTCATGCCCCGAATCATCCTCCTGGCCGGGCCGGTTGTGCGGCTTCCAGGAGTCCGGCGAGTTCGACCAGGTCGGTGCCGGTGAGGCGGGGCAGGGTGCAGCCGGACAGGAGGCGGCAGGCGTCGCGCCAGGTACGCGGGACGGCCGCGCCGCCGCCGAGGGCCCCGGTCAGCGCGCCCGCCAGGGCGGGGGCGGAGTCGGCGACCCGGGACAGACAGGCGGCGGCCGGTACGGCCTCGGCGATACGGCCCCGGGCGGCGGTGGTCAGGGCGAGGGCGACGGGGACGGTCTCGGCGGCGGCGATGCCGTAGCTGTAGACGTGATCGACGATCTGGTGTTCCAGGAGGGGGACGAGGGCGAAGGCGGAGTCGCTGTCCGCGGCCAGGGCGAGCGCGTGGCGGGTGTTGCGGCCGATCTCCGTGTCCGCAGGGAGTTCGGCCAGCGCGGCGGTGACACAGGTGTCGGTGTCCGCGTCGGCGAGGGCGAGCGAGAGGGCCGCCGCCATGGCCCGCGCGCCGTGCACGCCGTCGCCGTCCTGGGTGTAGCGGGCGTCGAACTCGGCGAGCGCGGCGGCCTCCCGGGGGTCTCCGGGGTGGGCCACGGCGAGGACACAGGCGCGGACGCAGGCCGCGTCGTCGAAGTAGTGCGGGTTGTCGTGGCCGGTGGCGGGCGGGCGCAGGCCGGTGGCGAGGTTGCCGAGGCCGGCCCGGACGGAGATGCGGGCGCGCAGGGGCAGGACGGCGGACTCGATCTCCGGGGCGCGGTCCGCGGCGGCGGCCACCTCGGAGGCCACGGCGGTCCAGGTGAGGTCGATGGCGGCGCGCATCCGGCGGGCCCGGCTGAGGTCGCCGAGGACGTCGTCGTCACCGGCCCGCAGGACCGCCTCCGCGGCGAACACCGCCCATTCGGCGTCGTCGGAGGGGCCGAGACGGAGAGGTTCGGGGGGCTGGTTGAGGGCGATCGGCACGGGGAGCGTGGTGGTGGCGTTCTGCTCGGCGAAGGTGTCCAGTTCGCGGGTGAGGCGGCGGGTCCACTCGGGCATCCGCGCGGCCCGGTGCCGGGCGGCGGGCCAGCCGGCGGCGTCCCCTGCGGCGAGGCCGAGCAGCAGCCCCTCGATCCGGCGCGACGTCACGACCGGCCCTCGCCGTCCGCCTGCCCGGAGCCCCCGGCCCCCACCAGAGGACTCCGCCCCCTGGCCCCCCTGCCCCCCGCCCACCCGTCACCGGCCTCGTCGGGCCGAGCGGCCCCTCGGCCCTCCGCCCCTCCGGGACCGGGTCCGGCGGGTGGTGCGGCGGCCCGATCCCCCGTCCGTCCGTCACCGGAGTCGTCCGGCTGGGCTGCCCCTCGATCCCCCGTCCGTCCGTCACCGGGTTCCGCGCGTTGCGCGGCCTCCCGGTGTCCGGCCCGCCCACCACCGGACTCGGCCGGTTGAGCGGCGGGCAGCGGAGGCGGGAGCTGGGTGGTGTGCGGCGGGGTGAGGGCCGGGGGCGGCTGGGTGACGGGGGCCGCGGTGAGGGCCGGGGCGGGCGGGGCCGGCCGGGTGGTGGGAGGCCGCGCCTCCAGCAGCAGGTCCGCCACCTCCAGGACATGGTGGCCCGCCATGGACGGCAGGCAGCGGCCGCGGGCCGGACCGATGGCCGAGGCCCAGGCCGGGGGGATCGCGGCGAGGCCCTGGGTCGCACCGGACAGGGCGCCGGCCACCGCCGCCGTCGTGTCCGCGTCACGCCCCATGTTGACGGCCGTCAGGACCGCCTCCCTGAAGTCGCCGTCGGCCGCCGCGTACGCGCCGAAGGCGAGGGCGACCGCCTCGGGGGCCAGGTCGGTCCAGGGATAGCCGCCGATGACGACCGCGGAACGGACCGCGCGCTCGCCGTGGTGCGCCACCGCCACCGCCCGCCGCAGCGAGCGCGCCGTCCAGGAGTCGTCCGGGACGACGGCGAGGGCGGAGGCGATCACCACCGGAACCGTGGCGCCCGTCATCGCCGCCGCCACCCCCGCCGCGACCGCCTGGCCGCCGTAGATGCCCTCGCCCTCGTGGCTGACCGAGCCGTCGATGGCCACCAGGCGGGCCGCTTCCGCGGGGCGGCCGGCCGCGAAGACCCCGAAGGGGGCCGCCCGCATCGCCAGACCGTCGCTCCAGGCGTGCCGGTGCTGGGCGGAGATCGGGGCGGCGAGGCCGCGGCGCAGGTTCTCCAGCGTGCCCCGCTCGCTGAAGCCCGCGCCGCGGAAGGGACCCTCGGCCCGGTCGGCGATCCACGCGTGCCAGGCCGCCTCCACGTCCGCCGGGGTGAGCGCCGAGCCGTGCCGGGCCAGCAGCAGACCGGAGAAGATCGCGTACTCGGTGTCGTCGGTGCCGCAGGGCTGCTCGGCCACGTACCCGGTGATCCGGCCCCAGCGGGCGCGGATCTCGGAGGGTTTGAGGTTCTCCGCCGGTGCCCCGAGCGCGTCGCCCACGGCCAGGCCGAGCAGCGCACCGCGGGCCCGCTCGCGCAGCCCGGTGGCGTCCCCGGGCGCCGGGACCGGGGGAGTGCAGGCGATCGATGCCATGGACGGCCTCCTTCGGCGGGGTCACGGGACCCTCTGCGGATGTGTCCCACAGGAGGTCTCCGCGCGTGCCTTCGGCGCGTCTCTGTCACCCACTCGGCATCTGAGCTTTCATTCGCACAAATGAGCGTCGCATCGGGAAACCGCAGGTTAGCCGAGCCTTTCCTTGCTGGCGACGAGGGAATGAAGGGCGTAGATTTTGCGCTGTCGAAAAGTAGAACTCGTCCAAAGTTAGCTTTGGCTAAGCTTCCCTGGGGGCCCGCATGGCGATCATCGAAACCGAGGCCGCGCTGCACGAGGCGCATCGCGACAACCACACGCACCGCGATGTGAACGGCGGCTGGCTGCGCCCCGCGGTCTTCGGTGCCATGGACGGCCTCGTCTCCAACCTCGCCCTGATGACGGGCGTGGCCGGCGGAGCCATGGGCCGGCAGGCCATCGTCGTCACCGGTCTCGCGGGGCTCGCCGCCGGAGCCTTCTCCATGGCGGCCGGCGAGTACACCTCCGTCGCCTCCCAGCGTGAACTCGTCGAGGCGGAGCTGGACGTCGAGCGCCGCGAGCTGCGCAAGCACCCGCAGGACGAGGAGGAGGAGCTGGCCGCGCTGTACGTGGCCCGCGGTGTCGAGCCGGAGCTGGCCCGGCAGGTCGCCCGGCAGCTGTCCGCGGACCCCGAGCAGGCCCTGGAGATACACGCCCGCGAGGAGCTGGGCATCGACCCCGGCGATCTGCCGTCGCCGCTGGTCGCGGCCGTTTCGTCCTTCGGGTCGTTCGCCCTCGGCGCGCTGCTGCCCGTCCTGCCGTACCTGCTCGGCGCGTCCGCGCTCTGGCCCGCCGTGCTGCTCGCGCTCGCGGGGCTCTTCGGCTGTGGTGCCGTCGTGGCCAGAGTGACGGCGCGCAGCTGGTGGTTCAGCGGTCTGCGGCAGCTCGCGCTGGGCGGTGCGGCGGCCGGTGTGACGTACGCCCTGGGCAGTCTGTTCGGAACGGCCGTAGGATAGGGCGACCGGTACCTATGCGTTGGGCCGCATAAATACCCGTTACTCGCTGGTTTCGAGTGCGTGACCACCGGGCATGAGCCGTAAGCGCTGTGGGCAATGAGGCCTGCCGCACCCCCGCGGGGTGGGCGATGACGCTCCCCCCGGCCCCCCTTTCGGGCCGCCGGACGCCGATCCGACCGATCCTGTCCGTACGGTCCCCCCAGCAGACACCGGCCGTCACCGTGCGGCACCCCCGCCGTCACCGCACGGCAGTCGCCGCCACCGCGCGGCACCCGCTGCGTTCGCGCGGCACTCCCGCTGCGACCGCGGCGTCCGCATGTTGGAATGGTGTATCCGGTTCCCGGCAACCGTCCCATCATGTAACCTGCACGAAATTTTGATCTCACGCAGAGGGCCAACGTCGTCCCTCGGCACTTGCCACATGCCACATGACGACGACGGGAGAGCCGATGCGTACGCCGCGCCAGCCGTCCCAGCATTCCGCGAATGGCCAGAACTGGTCCTTCATGGATGCTCGCCCTGCTGCGCAGGGTATGTACGACCCCCGCAACGAACACGACGCGTGCGGCGTCGGTTTCGTCGCCACCCTCACCGGCGAGGCGTCCCACACGCTGGTCGAACAGGCACTCACCGTCCTGCGCAACCTGGAGCACCGGGGCGCCACCGGCTCCGAGCCCGACTCCGGCGACGGCGCGGGTCTCCTCTCCCAGGTGCCGGACGCCTTCCTCCGGGAAGTGGCCGGATTCGACCTTCCCGTGGCGGGCTCCTATGCCGTAGGCATCGCTTTCCTGCCGGAGGAGGGGACCGAGGACGCCGTCTCACGTATCGAGACGATCGCGGCCGAGGAGGGCCTCACCGTCCTCGGCTGGCGCGAGGTCCCGGTCGCCCCCGAGCTGCTGGGCGCCACCGCCCGCTCCACCATGCCGGTCTTCCGGCAGATCTTCGTGGCCGACGGCGTCAGCGAGGGCATCGCCCTGGACCGCAAGGCGTTCGCGCTGCGCAAGCGGGCCGAGCGCGAGGCGGGCGTCTACTTCCCGTCCCTGTCCGCCCGGACGATCGTCTACAAGGGCATGCTGACCACCGGCCAGCTGGAGCCCTTCTTCCCGGACCTGTCCGACCGCCGCTTCGCCTCCGCGGTCGCGCTCGTCCACTCGCGCTTCTCCACGAACACCTTCCCGTCGTGGCCGCTCGCGCACCCGTACCGCTTCGTCGCGCACAACGGTGAGATCAACACCGTCAAGGGCAACCGCAACTGGATGCGCGCCCGCGAGTCCCAGCTGGTCTCCGACCTCTTCGGCGACCGCGAGCTGGACCGCGTCTTCCCGGTCTGTACGCCGGACGCCTCCGACTCCGCCTCCTTCGACGAGGTCCTCGAACTCCTGCACCTCGGCGGCCGCTCGCTGCCGCACTCCGTGCTGATGATGATCCCGGAGGCGTGGGAGAACCACGACTCCATGGACCCGGCCCGGCGCGCCTTCTACCAGTACCACTCCACGATGATGGAGCCCTGGGACGGCCCCGCCTGCGTCACCTTCACCGACGGCACCCAGGTCGGCGCCGTGCTCGACCGCAACGGTCTGCGCCCCGGCCGCTACTGGGTCACCGACGACGGCCTCGTCGTCCTCGGCTCCGAGGTCGGCGTCCTCGACATCGACCCGGCCAAGGTCGTCCGCAAGGGCCGCCTCCAGCCCGGCAGGATGTTCCTCGTCGACACCGCCGAGCACCGCATCATCGAGGACGACGAGATCAAGGCGTCCCTCGCCGCCGAGAACCCGTACGCCGAATGGCTGGAGGCCGGCGAGATCGAGCTGGGCGACCTGCCCGAGCGCGAGCACATCGTCCACACCCACGCCTCGGTCACCCGCCGCCAGCAGACCTTCGGCTACACCGAGGAAGAGCTGCGCGTCATCCTCGCGCCGATGGCCCGCACCGGCGCCGAGCCGATCGGCTCCATGGGCACGGACTCGCCGATCGCGGCCCTGTCCGAGCGCCCGCGGCTGCTCTTCGACTACTTCACCCAGCTGTTCGCGCAGGTCACCAACCCGCCGCTGGACGCGATCCGCGAGGAGCTGGTCACCTCCCTGCGCTCGTCGCTGGGCCCGCAGGGCAACCTGCTCGACCCCACCTCCGCCTCCTGCCGGTCCGTCGTGCTGCCCTTCCCGGTCATCGACAACGACGAGCTGGCCAAGCTCATCCACATCAACGCCGACGGCGACATGCCCGGCTTCAAGGCCGCGACGCTCTCCGGCCTGTACCGGGTCTCCGGCGGCGGCGACTCCCTCGCCGCCCGCATCGAGGAGATCTGCGCCGAGGCCGACGCGGCCATCGACAACGGCGCCCGCCTGATCGTCCTGTCGGACCGGCACTCGGACGCCGAGCACGCGCCGATCCCGTCGCTGCTGCTCACCGCGGCCGTCCACCACCACCTGATCCGCACCAAGCAGCGCACCCACGTGGGCCTGCTGGTCGAGGCCGGTGACGTCCGCGAGGTCCACCACATCGCCCTGCTCATCGGTTTCGGCGCCGCCGCGGTCAACCCGTACCTGGCCATGGAGTCGGTCGAGGACCTGCTGCGCGCGGGCACCTTCATCGACGGCATCGAGCCCGAGAAGGCCATCAAGAACCTGATCTACGCCCTCGGCAAGGGCGTCCTGAAGGTCATGTCCAAGATGGGCATCTCCACCGTCGCCTCCTACCGCGGCGCCCAGGTCTTCGAGGCCGTCGGCCTGGACGGGGCCTTCGTGGAGAAGTACTTCAACGGCACCGCCACCAAGATCGGCGGCGTCGGCATCGACGTCATCGCCGAGGAGGTCGCCGCCCGCCACGCCAAGGCCTACCCGGCCTCCGGCATCGCCCCGGCGCACCGCGCGCTGGAGATCGGCGGCGAGTACCAGTGGCGCCGTGAGGGCGAGCCGCACCTGTTCGACCCGGACACGGTCTTCCGGCTCCAGCACTCCACGCGCACCGGCCGGTACGACATCTTCAAGAAGTACACCAGCCGGGTGAACGAGCAGTCCGAGCGCCTGATGACGCTGCGCGGCCTGTTCGGCTTCGACTCCGGCCGTGCCCCGATCTCCATCGACGAGGTCGAGCCGGCGTCCGAGATCGTCAAGCGCTTCTCCACCGGCGCCATGTCGTACGGCTCCATCTCCAAGGAGGCGCACGAGACCCTCGCCATCGCCATGAACCAGCTGGGCGGCAAGTCCAACACCGGTGAGGGCGGCGAGGACCCGGACCGCCTGTACGACCCGGCGCGCCGGTCCGCCATCAAGCAGGTCGCCTCCGGCCGCTTCGGTGTCACCTCCGAGTACCTGGTCAACGCGGACGACATCCAGATCAAGATGGCCCAGGGCGCCAAGCCCGGCGAGGGCGGCCAGCTGCCCGGCCACAAGGTCTACCCGTGGGTCGCCAAGACGCGTCACTCGACGCCGGGCGTCGGCCTGATCTCCCCGCCGCCGCACCACGACATCTACTCCATCGAGGACCTCGCCCAGCTGATCCACGACCTGAAGAACGCGAACCCGCAGGCGCGGATTCACGTCAAGCTGGTCTCCGAGGTCGGCGTCGGCACGGTCGCCGCGGGTGTCTCCAAGGCGCACGCGGACGTGGTGCTGATCTCCGGCCACGACGGCGGCACGGGTGCCTCCCCGCTGACCTCGCTGAAGCACGCGGGCGGCCCCTGGGAGCTGGGTCTCGCCGAGACCCAGCAGACCCTGCTGCTCAACGGACTGCGCGACCGGATCGTCGTCCAGACGGACGGCCAGCTGAAGACCGGCCGTGACGTGGTCATCGCCGCGCTGCTCGGCGCCGAGGAGTTCGGTTTCGCGACCGCCCCCCTCGTCGTCTCCGGCTGCGTCATGATGCGCGTCTGCCACCTGGACACCTGCCCGGTCGGCATCGCCACCCAGAACCCGGTCCTGCGCGACCGCTTCGCCGGCAAGGCCGAGTACATCGTGAACTTCTTCAAGTTCATCGCCGAGGAGGTCCGCGAGCTGCTGGCCGAGCTGGGCTTCCGCTCCATCGAGGAGGCCGTCGGCCACGCCGAGGTGCTGGACGTCCAGCGCGCGGTCGACCACTGGAAGGCGCAGGGCCTGGACCTCCAGCCGCTGTTCCACGTGCCCGAGCTGCCCGAGGGTGCCGTCCGCCACCAGCTGATCGCCCAGGACCACGGCCTGGAGAAGGCCCTGGACAACGAGCTGATCAAGCTGGCCGCCGACGCCCTGGCCGCGAACGACGCGACCGAGGCCCAGCCGGTGCGCGCCCAGGTCGCCATCCGCAACATCAACCGCACGGTCGGCACCATGCTCGGCCACGAGGTGACGAAGAAGTTCGGCGGCGCGGGCCTGCCCGACGACACCGTCGACATCACCTTCACCGGCTCGGCCGGCCAGTCCTTCGGCGCCTTCCTGCCGCGCGGTGTCACGCTGCGCCTGGAGGGCGACGCCAACGACTACGTCGGCAAGGGCCTCTCCGGCGGCCGGATCGTCGTCCGCCCGGACCGCGCGGCCGACCACCTCGCCGAGTACTCGACCATCGCGGGCAACACCATCGGCTACGGCGCCACCGGCGGCGAGCTGTTCCTGCGCGGCCGTACCGGTGAGCGGTTCTGCGTCCGCAACTCCGGCGCGCTGGTCGTCTCCGAGGGCGTGGGCGACCACGGCTGCGAGTACATGACCGGCGGTCACGCGGTCGTCCTCGGCCCGACCGGCCGCAACTTCGCGGCGGGCATGTCCGGTGGTGTCGCCTACGTCATCGACCTCGACCGCGACAACGTCAACGCCGGCAACGCCGGCGCGGTCGAGGCGCTGGACGACACGGACAAGCAGTGGCTGCACGACGTGGTGCGCCGCCACGCCGAGGAGACCGGCTCGACCGTCGCCGAGAAGCTGCTCGCCGACTGGGACGCGGCCGCCGCCCGGTTCAGCAAGATCATCCCCAGCACGTACAAGGCAGTGCTCGCCGCCAAGGACGCCGCCGAGCGAGCCGGTCTCCGCGAGACCGAGATCACCGAGAAGATGATGGAGGCGGCGATCAATGGCTGACCCGAAGGGCTTCCTGAACCACGGCCGTGAGGTCGCCAAGTCCCGTCCCGTCGACGTGCGCCTGAAGGACTGGAACGAGGTCTACGTCCCCGGCTCCCTGCTGCCGATCATCAGCAAGCAGGCCAGCCGCTGCATGGACTGCGGCATCCCGTTCTGCCACAACGGCTGTCCGCTGGGGAACCTGATCCCCGAGTGGAACGACTACGCCTACCGCGAGGACTGGGCCGCCGCCCAGGAGCGCCTGCACGCGACCAACAACTTCCCCGAGTTCACCGGTCGCCTCTGCCCGGCCCCCTGCGAGTCGGCGTGTGTGCTGGGCATCAACCAGCCGCCGGTCACCATCAAGAACGTCGAGGTCTCGATCATCGACAAGGCGTGGGAGACCGGGGACGTCGCCCCGCAGATCCCGGAGCGCCTGTCCGGCAAGACGGTGGCGGTCATCGGCTCGGGTCCGGCGGGTCTCGCCGCCGCCCAGCAGCTGACCCGGGCCGGCCACACGGTCGCCGTCTACGAGCGCGCGGACCGCATCGGAGGTCTCCTCCGGTACGGCATCCCCGAGTTCAAGATGGAGAAGCGGCACATCAACCGCCGTATCGAGCAGATGCGCGCGGAGGGCACCCGCTTCCGCACGGGCGTCGAGATCGGCCGCGACCTGAAGGCGACCGACCTGAAGAAGCGGTACGACGCCGTCGTGATCGCCGCCGGTGCGACCACCGCCCGTGACCTGCCCGTCCCCGGGCGCGAGCTCAAGGGCATCCACCAGGCGATGGAGTACCTGCCGCTGGCCAACAAGGTCCAGGAGGGCGACTACGTCACCACGCCGATCTCGGCCGAGGGCAAGCACGTCGTCGTCATCGGCGGCGGTGACACCGGCGCCGACTGCGTGGGCACCGCCCACCGCCAGGGCGCGGCCTCCGTCACCCAGCTGGAGATCATGCCCCGCCCGAACGACGAGCGGCACGCCGTCAACCAGCCCTGGCCGACCTTCCCGATCCTCTACAAGGTCACCTCGGCGCACGAGGAGGGCGGCGAGCGGATCTACTCCGCCTCCACCACCCACTTCGAGGGCGACGAGGACGGCAACGTCCAGTGGCTGCACCTGGCCGAAGTCGAGTTCGTCGACGGCAAGTTGACTTCCAAGCCGGGCACCGAGCGCAAGATCCCGGCCCAGCTGGTCACCCTCGCCATGGGCTTCACCGGTACCGACCGGGAGAACGGCCTGGTCGAGCAGTTCGGCCTGGACCTCGACGAACGCGGTAACATCGCCCGCGACGCCGACTTCCAGACCAACGTGCCGGGTGTGTTCGTCGCCGGTGACGCCGGCCGCGGCCAGTCCCTCATCGTGTGGGCGATCGCGGAGGGCCGCTCGGCCGCCCGCGGAGTCGACCGCCACCTGACCGGAGCCAGCGACCTGCCGGCCCCGATCCGCCCGACGGACCGCTCCCTGGCGGTCTGACGCGCACACCAGGGACCTGAGGTCCCCCGCATACGTCCCGTACAAAGGCGTACGGAACACTGACGGCGCCTGCCCACCAGTCCCCGACCGGACTCGGGCAGGCGCCGCCGCATGTCCCAGCAGGTCGGCAGTTCCCCGCAGAGGGCCGCGGCCAGGAACAGCACTCCCGCGAGGGAAGGCCGTCGTGTCCTCCCGCGGTGACCGTCGTGAAGGAGCCCCCATGGCCGCCATCAGCCTGACCAAGGTGGAGCAGAGCGCACCCGCACTGGTCAGCCTGTACAAGAGCGCCGGGGCGTCCCTCGCCCGGCACGGGCTGGACGGGCTGCGGGCGGCGGTCTACCTCGTGGTCGACTACTCGGGCTCCATGAAGCCGTACTACAAGGACGGCAGTGTGCAGGCGCTCGCCGACCGTGTGCTCGGCCTGTCCGCCCATCTGGACGACGACGGCCGGGTGCCGGTGGTGTTCTTCTCGACCGACGTCGACGCCGTGTCCGACATCGCCCTCGCCGACCACCACGGCCGGATAGAGCGGATCGTGTCCGGGCTCGGACACATGGGCAGGACCAGCTACCACCTGGCGATGGACGCCGTCATCGACCACTACCTGGACAGCGGCTCCACCGCGCCCGCCCTGGTCGTCTTCCAGACCGACGGCGGACCGGTCAACAAGCTCGCCGCCGAGCGCTATCTGTGCAAGGCGGCCAAACTCCCGCTGTTCTGGCAGTTCGTCGGCTTCGGCGACCCGGACAGCCGGCAGTTCGAGTTCCTGCGGAAGCTGGACGAACTCGCCGTGCCCGGCAAGCGGATCGTGGACAACGCCGGCTTCTTCCACGCGGGCGCGGATCCGCGGCGGGTCCCCGACGCCGAGCTGTACGACCGGATGGTCGGCGAGTTCCCGAGGTGGTTCTCGGCCGCGCGCGAGGCGGGCGTCGTGGCGCCGGACCGGGCCGCGCCCCGCAGCGGATCCGCCTGAACCGCCCGTCGGGGAGACCGGGCCGGAGCGCGCGGATGCGCTCCGCCGGGCGGGCGGCGGCACGGGACGCGGGTACGGCGGTTCGTCGCCGGCGCCGGTCATGAGCCGCGGACGCCGCCCGCCTCGCCGGCCCGTCCGCCGACCGCCTCCCGGAACCCGTCCGCGAGCACCAGGCTCCGGCACTCCTGCGGCGTCCCCCACGCCGCACGCAGTGCCCGCGCCTTGGTCAGCCACAGGGACAGGTCGTACTCCGCCGTGTACCCGATCGCGCCGTGCAGATGGAGTGCCGTCCGGGCCGTCCGGTACGCCGCCTCGCACGCCGAGAGCTTGGCCGCGGCCACCTCCGCCGGGCGCAGGGACACCGCCGCGCCGAAGAGCAGGGGGCGGGCGAACTCCAGGGCGGTCATCGCGTCGGCCAGACGGTGCTTGACGGCCTGGAAGGAGCCGATGGGCACCCCGAACTGAGTGCGCCGGCGCACATGGGCGACCGTCCGGTCCAGCAGGGCGAGTCCGACGCCGAGTGCCTGGGCGGCGGTGGCCAGCCGGATCCAGGTGAGCGCCCGGTCGTACGGCACGGCCGGGGCGAGGAGTTCGCCGGCCGGGGCGAGCGCGGTCAGCCGGCGGGCCGGGTCCAGGGAGCGGCGTACCGGGCCCGGGGCCGCCGTGCCGAGGTACAGGCCGCCGGGGGCCGGCGACAGCCGCAGGGTGGCCGCGTCGCCGTCGACCGCGTAGCCGCCGGGCGCCGCCACCGTCGCCAGGTCCGTCCCGTCCGCGAGTCCGGGCAGGAAGCGCTTGGCCAGGGGAGGCTCGCCGAGGAGTACGGCCGCCCCCACCGTCTCCGCGAGCGGACCGGGCACCGCGTGCCGGCCCAGCTCCACGAAGGCCACGGTCAGTTCGACCGGACGCGGACCCAGCCCGCCGTGCTCCTCGGGCACCGCGAGACCGAACACCCCGGCCTCCGCGATCCGCGACCACAGCGCACGCCCGCGCGCATGGTCGCCGCGGCTCCAGTCCCGGATCACCGCCGGGGTGTCCGCGGCGGTCAGCATCGCGTGCAGCGAGCCGGCGAAGGCGCGCTGGTCGGCGTCGAGGAGGAAGCGCATCAGCGGCGTCCCTTCGGCAGGCCGAGCAGCCGCTCGGCGACGATGTCCCGCTGGATCTCGTTCGTGCCCGCGTAGATGGGCCCGGCCAGCGAGAAGACGTACCCCTCGGACCAGGCGCCGTCCGCCAGTTCGCCCTCCGCGCCCAGCAGATCGAGCGCCGTCTCGTGCAGGGCCAGGTCCAGCTCGGACCAGAACAGCTTGTTCATGCTGGACTCCGGGCCGAGCCGGGCGCCGTCCAGGACCCGGGCGGCGGCGGAGTAGGCGAACAGCTGGTAGGCGCGGGCCGCGATCAGGGCGTCGGCCACCCGGGCGGAGGCGTGCCCGGGTGACCCCTGGGCCCGCCACAGCTCCCGCAGCCGCCCGGCCGCGGCGAGGAAACGGCCCGGGGAGCGCAGCGTGAGCCCGCGTTCGTCGCCCGTGGCGGACATGGCGATCCGCCAGCCCTGGCCCGGCTCGCCGATCACGTCCTCGTCCGGGACGAACACGTCGTCCAGGAACAGCTCGGCGAAGGCCGGCTTGCCGTCCAGACGGCCGATCGGGCGGACGGTGACGCCGGGGTCCCGCAGGCCGAACATCAGGTACGTGAGGCCCTGGTGCGGCTCGGGGGCGCCGGGATCGCTGCGGAACAGACCGAAGGCCCGGTCCGCGAAGGCCGCCCGTGACGACCAGGTCTTCTGGCCGCGCAGGAGCCAGCCGCCGTCCGTCCGGACCGCCCGGGAGGCGAGCGCGGCGAGGTCCGAGCCCGCCTCCGGCTCGGACCACGCCTGCGCCCAGACCACCTCGCCGGTGGCCATCGGCGGCAGCACCCGCGCGCGCTGCTCCTCGGTGCCGTACGCGAAGAGCGTCGGCGCGAGCAGGCTGACGCCGTTCTGCCCGACCCGGCCGGGCGCGCCCGCCGCCCAGTACTCCTCCTCGAACACCAGCCAGCCGGCGAGCGAGGCGTCCCGCCCGCCGAACCGCTCCGGCCAGGACACCACCGACCAGCGGTCCGCGGCCAGTTCCGCCTCCCACGCGCGGTGCGCCGCGAAGCCCTCCGCCGTCTCCAGGGAGGGCAGCGGCGTGCGCGGGACGTGCTCGGCCAGCCAGGCGCGGGCCGCGGCGCGGAACTCCTCGTCGGCCCTGGAATGCGACAGGTCCACCGCCGTCACCATCCTTCCCTAACAAGTGTTTGGTAGGTTAGCGTGGGCCCATGACAGGCGTCGAGAGCCCGGCCCCCGAACCCGGGCACGGACTGCTGCGCGGGCGTACCGCCGTCGTCACCGCCGCGGCCGGCACCGGCATCGGCGGGGCCACCGCGCGCCGCTTCCTGGAGGAGGGCGCACGGGTGCTGATCAGCGACGCCCACCGGCGCCGGCTGGCGGAACACGAGGCCGAACTGGCCCGGGAGTTCCCCGGCGCGGTCGCCGCGGTGCCGTGCGACGTCACCGACGAGGCCCAGGTGCGGGCCCTGTTCGACGCGGCCGTGACCGAGCACGGGCGGCTGGACGTCGTCGTCAACAACGCGGGGCTCGGCGGCACTTCGGACCTCGTCGACATGACGGACGCACAGTGGTCCCGCGTCCTGGACGTCACCCTGAACGGCACCTTCCGCTGCACCCGGGCCGCCCTGCGCGCCATGCGGGGCACCGGCGGCGGCGTGATCGTGAACAACGCCTCCGTCGTCGGCTGGCGCGCCCAGGCCGGGCAGGCCCACTACGCCGCCGCCAAGGCCGGCGTGATGGCACTGACCCGGTGCGCGGCCGTCGAGGCCGCCGCGTTCGGGGTGCGGGTCAACGCGGTCGCCCCCTCCCTCGCCATGCACCCCCATCTGGCCAAGGTCACGTCCGCCGCCCTGCTCGCCGAGCTGACCGAACGGGAGGCCCTCGGGCGGTACGCGGAGCCCTGGGAGGTGGCGAACGTGATCGTCTTCCTCGCCTCCGGCTACTCCTCCTACATGACCGGCGAGGTCGTCGCCGTCAGCAGCCAGCACCCCTGACGGCGGGAGCAGACCACAATGGGTGCGTGCCGACCAAGAAGAAGCCCCAGGTGACCGCGGCAGCGGCCCGGCGCGGAGAAATCCTCGACACCGCAGCCGAGGTCTTCGCCGAACATGGCTACAACGCCACCACCGTCCGCAGGATCGCCGACCACGCCGGGATGCTCGCGGGCAGCCTCTACTACCACTTCGACTCCAAGGAGTCGATGCTGGAGGAGATCCTGCGGACCTTCCTCGACGAGCTGTGGGGCGGCTACGACACGGTCCTCGCCGCCGGACTCGGCCCCCGCGAGACGCTGGAGGCGCTGGTCACCGAATCCTTCCGGGAGATCGACCGGCACCGCGCGGCCGTCGCCATCTACCAGAAGGAGAGCAAACAGCTCGTCGCCCAGGACCGGTTCGCCTTCCTCGCCGAGTCGCAGCGCCGGTTCGAGAAGGCGTGGCTCAGCACGCTGGAACGCGGGGTCGCCGACCGGGTCTTCCGCGCCGACCTGGACGTCCGGCTCACCTACCGGTTCGTGCGGGACACCGTGTGGGTCGCCGCCTCCTGGTACCGGCCGGGCGGAGGACACAGCCCCGAGGAGATCGCCCGTCAGTACCTGTCGATGGTGCTGGACGGGATCGCCGTACGCGAATAGCCCTTTCCTGAGAGGGAGTTGCCATGGCCGAGGCCTACATCGTCGAAGCGGTCCGGACACCTGTCGGGCGGCGCGGGGGAGGGCTCGGGGCGGTCCACCCGGCCGACCTGGGCGCGCATGTGCTCGGCGAACTGGTGGAACGCTCCGGGATCGACCCGGCCGCGGTGGAGGACGTGGTCTTCGGCTGTCTGGACGCCGTGGGGCCGCAGGCCGGGGACATCGCCCGCACCTGCTGGCTGGCCGCGGGCCTTCCCGAGGAGGTGCCCGGCGTGACCGTCGACCGCCAGTGCGGATCCTCCCAGCAGGCCCTGCACTTCGCCGCGCAGGCCGTGCTCTCCGGCACCCAGGACCTGGTGGTCGCGGGCGGGGTGCAGAACATGACCCAGGTCCCCATCGCCTTCGCCTCCCGGCAGGCCGCCGTCCCCCTCGGCCTGACCGACGGCCCCTTCCTCGGCAGCACCGGCTGGCGCGCCCGCTACGGCGACCAGCCCGTCAACCAGTTCGCCGGCGCCGAGATGATCGCCGCCCGGTGGGGCATCGGCCGCGAGGAGCAGGAGGAGTTCGCCCTGCGCTCGCACCGGCGCGCGATCTGGGCGATCGACACCGGCCGCTTCGACCGCGAGACCGTCCCCTACGGCGGGGTCCGCGTCGACGAGGGCCCGCGCCGCGACACCTCCGCGGAGAAGATGGCCGCGCTGCGCCCCGTCCTCGACGGCGGCACCATCACCGCGGCCTGCTCCTCCCAGGTCTCCGACGGGGCCGCCGCCCTGCTGCTCGCCTCCGAACGGGCGGTACGGGACCACGGGCTGCGTCCCCGTGCCCGCGTCCACCATCTCTCCGCGCGCGGCGAGGACCCGATCCGCATGCTCTCCGCACCCATCCCGGCCACCGCGCACGCCCTGAAGAAGACCGGCCTGAGCATCGACGACATCGACCTCGTGGAGATCAACGAGGCCTTCGCGCCCGTCGTCCTCGCCTGGCTGAAGGAGACGGGCGCCGACCCCGCCAAGGTCAACGTCAACGGCGGCGCGATCGCCCTCGGCCACCCGCTCGGCGCGACCGGCGCCCGGCTGACGACGACCCTCCTGCACGAACTGGAGCGCACCGGCGGCCGCTACGGCCTCCAGACGATGTGCGAGGGCGGCGGCCAGGCGAACGTGACGATCGTCGAACGGCTCTGACCGGCGCCCGGGGGCACCGCCCCGCGGTCGG
The DNA here is from genome assembly GCF_020400595.1 of Streptomyces naphthomycinicus. Classification (GTDB taxonomy): domain Bacteria; phylum Actinomycetota; class Actinomycetes; order Streptomycetales; family Streptomycetaceae; genus Streptomyces; species Streptomyces naphthomycinicus. The sequence continues at coordinate 349,595 of NZ_JAINRE010000004.1, forward strand.
GCCGCGGTGACACTCACCGCACGGCGCCGAGCCCGGTCAGGCCCGTCAGCACTTCCTCCGCCTCCCTCATGATCCGCTCCACCAGCGCCGCGCACGACGGCAGGTCGTCGATCACCCCGGCGACCTGCCCGGCGGCCATCACCCCGAGGTCGGTACGGCCGTCCACCATCGCCGACCTGAGCAGCATCGGCGTGTTGGCGGCGAGCAGCACCTGGCTCCAGGACAGCTCCTTGCCGTGCCGCAGGGCGAGGCCGTCCCGGACCAGCTGCCGCCAGGTGAGCCCCGACAGCCGCCGGAAACCGGCCGCCCGCCGCACCGCGTGCGCCAGGCCGCGTATCCGGCCCGACCGCTCCAGCGCCGCCACCAGATCAGAGCGCAGCATCCGGTGCGGCAGGCCGTCCACCGCCCGGGTCACCGTGACGTCCCGGACCGTCGCCGCGAGATACCGGGCCTTCACCGCGTCCGGCACCGTGGAGTCGGAGGTCAGCAGGAACCGGGTGCCCATCGCCACCCCGGCCGCCCCGTACGCCAGCGCCGCCACCAGCCCCCGCCCGTCGAAGAAGCCGCCCGCCGCCACCACCGGTATCCGCACCGCGTCCACCACCTGAGGCAGCAGCACGCTCGTCGCCACCTCGCCGGTGTGCCCGCCGCCCTCGCCGCCCTGCACGAGCACCGCGTCCGCACCCCAGGCCGCCACCTTCTCGGCGTGCCGCCGGGCGCCGACGGACGGGATCACCACCACACCCGCCGCCTTCAGCCCGGCGATCAGCTCGGCGGAGGGGGCCAGGGCGAAGGACGCCACCCGGACCTCCTCCTCCAGCAGGATCCGCACCCGGTCGGCGGCGTCGCCCGCGTCGGCCCGGAGGTTCACCCCGAACGGCGCGTCGGTACGGGACCGGACCTCCCGCACCGCGTCCCGCAGCCGGTCGAGCGTCATCGTCGCGGAGGCCAGGATGCCGAGGGCCCCGGCATTCGCCGCCGCCGCGACCAGGCGCGGCCCGGCCACCCATCCCATGCCGGTCTGGACGATCGGATGGCGGACCCCCACCAGCCGGGTGAGCGCCGTCTCCATCAGCCTCCCCCCTCTTCCGGCACCTCGCGGGTGCGCGTCCCGGCCGGGTCCAGCACCTCACGGATCAGCCGCAGCTCCGCCGCCTCGGGCTCCCGGGTGTCCGGCACCTCGTCGGGCACGGTCAGCGCGAACCCCGTCGCCTCCCGCACCCGCGCCACGCTCACCCCCGGATGCACCGAGACCAGCCGCATGGAGTGGTCGGGCGTGGCGAAGTCGAGGACGCCCAGGTCGGAGACGACCCGCGCGAGGTGGTGGAAGCGGGCCGCGCCGCCCAGCCCGGCCGCCCGGTCGTACCCCACTCCGCAGACCATGTCGACCCGCTCCACGAACACCCGCCGGGAGTGTCTCGGCACCCAGTAACTCGTGGGGTTGTTGAGCGTGTTGAGCGGGGCACCGCGCACACCGAGCAGCTGTCTGCGCGGCTGCGCCCGGTCACCGATGCGGGAGATGTTCTGGTTGCCGTACCGGTCGAGCTGGCTCGCGCCCATCATCACGTGCCGCCGCCCGCCCGCCACCAGCTCAAGATGCTGCCGGTAGGGCAGCCAGCCCTCGGCGGTGCCGTCGGGGCGGACCAGCAGGGCCTCGCCGTCGGTCAGCAGCAGGTCCGGCGCGAAGGTGAGCCGCGCCAGCCGTGCGCCCAGCGACGGGATCACGCCCATCGGGCTCGCCAGGATCTCCCCGGCGCCCCGCCAGGCCTCGGCACAGGCGATCACGCAGTACTCGGCGCGGGTGGCCCTCATCGCTCCTGCTCCGTCCGCCATCGCCCCGCCGCCGCCCGGTAGTCCTCCTCGGTCCCGCCGAGGAAGCGCTCGGCGAACTCCGGCCAGGGCGTCGTCGCGTACAGCCGCTGGAACTCCTCGTCCCTGCCGTAGTCGGGCGCGCAGGACGTGAAGTGCGCGCCGTTCGGCGCCTCCACCACACCGGTCACCGCGAGCCGCTTGAGCAGCAGCGACTGCGGGGCGGCCGCCTTCGTCAGCTCCGCCGTGTCCACGAGCTGTTCGCAGGAGACGTAGGCCGCGTCCGCCGCCTCGCAGAACAGGTCGTCGAAGTACGGGTCGGGGCCCAGGCACTGGCCGTTGCCCAGCCGGTCGGCGCGGTTGACGTGCACCAGAGCCGCGTCCAGCCGCAGCGCGGGCATGGCCACGAGCGTCTCCCCGTCCGTGTACGGCGACGTCACCGTCCGCAGCCCCGGGCCGGCCCGCATGACGTCCGAACCGATGCCCGCGCGCACCGGCAGGAAGGGCAGGCGCTGCGCGGCGGCGCGCAGCCCCGACTGGAACATCCCCTCGTCGACCTCCGCCAGTTCGAGGCCGCCGCGCTCGCGCGCCGCCCGGTAGTGCGGCTCCAGGGGGATGGAGTCCAGGGTGACGAACGCGGTGACCAGCTTGCGGATCCGGCCGGCGGCGGCCAGCGCGCCCACGTCCGGGCCGCCGTACGAGACGACCGTCAGATCGCCGATGCCCGACCGCAGCAGTGCCCGCACCAGCGCCATCGGCTTGCGGCGCGAGCCCCAGCCGCCGATGCCCAGGGTCATTCCGCTCGCCAGCCGGGAGACCACCTCCTCGGCGGTCATCGTCTTGTCGCCCATCTACACCCCCTCCTTCCCGAACGTGTCGCGGATCCGGCCGGCCAGTCCGCTCAGGTTGGCCTCGAAGGTGAAGCCCTGCTCGAAGCGGTAGCTGCGGCGCACGTCGACCGGATCGATGCCGTTGATGGCGGCCTTGGCCATGCGCAGCAGACGTCCGTCCTTCGCGGCGATCTCCCGGGCCAGCTCCAGCGCCGCCCCCGGCAGCTCCGCGCGCGGCACCACCCGCCAGACCGAGCCGTGCGCGTGCAGCTCGGCGGCGCTCGCCGTGCGCCCGGTGTAGTACAGCGCGCGCATCAGGTGCTGCGGGACCAGCCGGGCCAGATGCGTCGCCGCGCCCAGCGCGCCCCGGTCCAGCTCGGGCAGTCCGAAGGCGGCGTCCTCGCTCGCCACCACCGCGTCCGCGGTGCCCGCCAGGCCGATCCCGCCGCCCAGACAGAAGCCCTGCACCGCCGCGATCACCGGCGTCTCGCACTCGTAGACCGCGGCGAACGCCTCCGCGCAGCCCCGGTTGGCGCCGATCAGGGCCTGCTGTCCGGCCGTCTGTATCTCCTTGATGTCCACGCCCGCGTTGAAACCGCGTCCCTCGGCGGCCAGCACCACACACCGGACCTCCGGGTCCCGGCCGGCCGCGCGCACCGCCTCGGCCAGGGCGAACCAGCCACGCACCGGCACCGCGTTGACCGGCGGGTAGTCGACGGTGACCACGGCGATCCCCTTTTCCGGGGACGAACGGGAGACACCCATGGACGCATCAGCTACCTTTCCACCAAACATTTGTTAGGTACGAGGCTTCGAAGCTAGCAGTCGGCGCGGACAACCGGGAGGCCCTGTGGACAACTCGCTGCGCGGCGGCACCGTCGTGGTCACCGGAGGCACCAGAGGGGTGGGCGCAGGCATCGCCCGGGCCTTCGCCGACGCGGGCGCCCGGGTGCTGGCCTGCGCCCGCAGGCCACCCGAAATCCCCTGCGAAGGCGTCGAGTTCGCCCCGCTGGACCTGCGCGACCCGCCCGCCGTCCGGGCCTTCTTCGCCGGACTGCCCCGGCTGGACGTCCTCGTCAACAACGCCGGCGGCACCCCCTACCGGCGCCTCGCCGACGCCGACGCCGAACGGCACGCCAAGGTCGTCGAACTGAACCTGATCACCCCGCTGACCGCCTCCCTCGCCGCGTACGACCACCTCAGACGCAGCGGGGGCTCGATCGTCATGGTCGGCAGCGTCAGCGGGGCCCGCCCCTCGCCCGGCTCGGCCGCCTACGGCGCGGCCAAGGCGGGGCTCGCGAACCTGGCCGCCTCCATGGCCGTGGAGTGGGCGCCGCGGGTCCGTGTCAACACGCTGGTCGTCGGCATGGTCGACACCGGGCCGCCGTACGCGCACTACGGCGGCCCCGACGGCATCGCGGCCGTCTCCCGCACCGTCCCGCTGGGCCGGCTGGCCCTTCCCTCCGACGTCGGCGCCGCCGCCGTCTTCCTCGCCTCCGGCGCCGCCGCCTACATCACCGGGGCGAGCCTGCACGTGCACGGCGGCGGGGAGCGGCCCGCCTTCCTGGCCGCCGCCCACCGACCCGATGTCCCGGACGCCCCGACCGCCGGCAAGGAGAGCTGAGATGAGCGGAATCTGCGCGGACCGCGTCGTCGTCGTCACCGGAGCGGGCCGCGGGCTCGGCCGCGCGCACGCCCTCGCCTTCGCGGCCGAGGGTGCCCGGGTGGTCGTCAACGACCTGGGCGTCGGACTGGACGGGGTGCCGGGCGCGACCAGCCCCGCGGACGCCGTCGTGGCGGAGATCCGTGCCGCCGGCGGCGAGGCGGTCGCGCACGGCGGCGACATCGCCACGACCGACGGCGCCGCCTCCGTCGTACGGACCGCCGTCGAGACGTACGGACGCCTCGACACCCTGGTCAACAACGCCGGCTTCCTGCGCGACCGCATGCTGGTCAACCTGGCGGAGGAGGACTGGGACGCCGTGCTCCGCGTCCACCTCAAGGGCCACTTCCTGCCCCTGAAGCACGCCGCCGCGTACTGGCGTGCCGAGGCCAAGGCGGGGCGCGCCCCCCGGGCCCGGATCGTGAACACCAGCAGCGGAGCCGGTCTCCTCGGCTCGGTCGGGCAGGGCAACTACAGCGCCGCCAAGGCCGGGATCATCGGCCTCACGCTCGTCGCGGCGGCGGAACTGGAGCGCTACGGCGTCCAGGTCAACGCCGTGGCGCCGGCCGCCCGCACCCGCATGACGGAACGTACCTTCGCCGAGACCATGGCGGCACCGGCGACCGGTTTCGACGCCATGGCGCCCGAGAACGTCTCCCCGCTCGTGGTCTGGCTCGGCTCGGCCGCGAGCGCGGGGGTGACCGGGCGGGTGTTCGAGGCGGAGGGCGGCCGGATCACCGTCATGGAGGGCTGGCGCCCCGGCCCCACCGCCGACCGGGAGGCCCGGTGGACCCCGGCCGAGGCGGGGGAGACGGCCCGGAAACTGCTCACCGCGGCCGAACCGCCGGGACGCGTCCACGGGACGTGAGACAGCCCGCCGGGTCGGGTCCAAGAAACGTGGGGCGGCCGCCGGGAAGCGTCCGCGGGACGTGAGACAGCCCGCCGGGTCGGGTCCAAGAAACGTGGGGCGGCCGCCGGGACGCGTCCGCGGGGCGTGAGACAGCCCGCCGGGTCGGGGTCACGGGACGTGGGGCAGCGGAGGCGAGCCAGGGCGGCGGGTGCGGCCGAAGGTGCCACGGCCGGGCTACGTGTCGCACTCCAGCACGGTCCGGCACAACCCGCACCGCGCCCGTACCCGCCCCCGGACCGGCACCCTGATCCGCTGATGGCAGGTGGGGCAAGGGAAGGAGACGCGGAGCTGCCCGGCGGAATCGGGGGCGAAGCTGTAGGGGGCCGTCGGCGGCGCGCCGACGGCGTGCCGGCGGTCGTGGGCGTAGCGGCGGCGGCCCGCCCAGCCGGCCCCGGTCAGCGGCGGCTGCTGCTCGTCCCGGCGGGCTCGGGCCATCCCCTTGGCGTAGGCGGTGTGGGCCTGCGGGCTGGTGAACCACACGGACGGGTCCTCACCGAACAGCAGCGCCCGCTTGGCCAGGACGTAGCCGAACTCCTCCGGGGTGAGATAGCCGAGCTTCTGCGAGGAGACCCCGTCCTCCCGGTAGGCGTCCAGCAGCAGCCAGCCCGCGCCCAGGTAGGTCGTCGCCGTGTCCGTGAGGATCTCGTTCTCCGCCGTGGTGGGGAAGGCGAGGTCCAGGCGGTGCAGGTAGACGTGCGCCACCTCGTGGGCGAGCGCCGCCCCGATGTCCCGGCGATGGGTGCGGAACCGGTCGTTCAGCTCGACGAAGTACTCGGGACCCGCGGCCAGTTCCACGTTCGCCGCGTGGGTCATCTCCCGGAAGCCGACGATCAGCCGCGCGTCCGGCAGCCGGAAGTGCCGCACGATCTCCCGGGCCACGCGCTGCGCGCCCAGATGCAGGTCGTCGGTGTCGCAGAAGGCCACGTCGGCGGGGGCCACGCTGACCGGGAACGACTCGATGGTGTCGCGGGACAGACGCTGGTACAGCGCGGTGACGGCGGCCCGCACCGTCTCCAGATGCGGGTAGCCGTGCTCGACCGGTCCGCCGTTCGCCACGTCGGCACCCCCATAGACGCCGGAACTCCCCTCCACTGTAGGCGGGCAGCGGCCCCCGCGGAGGCAGGAGGAGCCGGTCCGTCACACCGGCAGCGGACGCGGCGCCGGCCGTTGCGGCCCTCCTCCTCGCGTCCGTCACACCGGCAGCAGACGCGGCGTCGGCCGTTGCGGCCCTCCTCCTCGCGTCCGTCACACCGGCAGCGGACGCGGCGTCGGCCGTTGCGGCCCTCCTCCTCGCGTCCGTCACACCGGCAGCGGACGCGGCGCCGGCCGTTGCGGCCCTCCTCCTCGCGTCCGTCACACCGGCAGCAGACGCGGCGCCGGCCGTTGCGGTCCGCCCCCGTCCAGCTCCAGCAGCCACACCTCGTTCTCGCCCTCCCGCAGCACCGGGCCCGGCACGTACAGCGTCCGCTGGGGCCCCACCGACCAGTAACGGCCCAGAGCGAAGCCGTTGAGCCAGACGAAGCCGCGGGTCAGCCCCGCCGGCTCCAGCACCGCGTCCCCCGCCCCGCGGACCGTGACCGTCCCCCGGTACAGCCCCGGCGCGCCCCTGCCGGGCGGCGCGCCGAAGGGCACCGCGGCCACACCGCCGGCGAACGCGTCCAGATCCAGCCCGCGCGCGCGTACCCCGTGCAGATACTGCCGCTCGTGCAGGATGCCACCGGTGACGCCCTTGGCCTCGCCGAGCCGCGGCCCGTAGTTCACCCGCCCCAGGGACTCCACCCACAGCTCCACGCGCGCGGGACCCGCGACGGGCTCCTTCAGCCGCGGCTCCTCCTCGGTGAGCACCCCGGCCCGCTCGCCGTCGACGTACACCACCGCGAGGTCCCGCAGTCCGCGCACGGTCAGCGGATAGGGCCGGCGCGGCCCGGGCACGTCCACCGTGTAGCGCACGAGACCCCGGGTGACCCCCAGCTCCTCGAAGGACGGCGGCACCGGTGAGACCGTCTCCGCGCCGCCCAGCGCCTCCAGCACGCCGTCCAGGGGCGCCCAGTCCGTGAGCACGGCCCCGGCCGGCGCGGCCAGCGCGGCGGGCCGCGGCGGCGGATCGGGCAGCGGGCCCGGGTGGTACGCGGACAGCACCTCCCGCAAGCGCCGGAACTTCTCCGTGGGGCGGCCGTACTCGTCGACGGGCGCGTCGTAGTCGTACGAGGTCACGTCCGGCTCCAGCGGGCCCTCGTGCAGTCCGCCGCCCCGGTTGGCGCCCGCCCAGCCGCCGAAGCTGGTGCCGCCGTGCGCCATGTAGAGGTTCACCGACGCCCCGCACTCCAGGATCTCCCGCAGGGTCGCGGCGGCCTCGGCCGGATCGCGTGCGACCTGCTCGCCGGCCCAGTGGTCGAACCAGCCGCACCAGAACTCCATGCACATCAGCGGGCCCTCGGGGCGGTGGCGGCGCAGCGCGGCGAAGGCGTCGCGCGCGTGGGAGCCGAAGTTCACGGTGGCGAGTACCCCGGGCAGCGAGCCCCCCGTCAGCATGTGGTCCTCGGGGCCGTCCGAGGTGAAGAGCGGGACCGTGACCCCCTCGGCGCGCAGCAGGCCGGCCAGCTCCGCCAGATAGCCGGTGTCGCTGCCGTAGCTGCCGTACTCGTTCTCCACCTGGACCATGATCACGGGGCCGCCCCGGTCGAGCTGGCGGGGCACGATCTCGGGCAGCAGCTGCCGGAACCAGTCGCGGACGTGGCCCAGGTAGCGCTCGTCCCGCGTACGCGCGCGCGTGCCCCGTTCGCCCGTCAGCCACGCCGGCAGCCCGCCGTTCTCCCACTCGGCGCAGATGTAGGGCCCCGGCCGGACGATCGCCCACAGGCCCGCCTCGCGGACTGCGTCCAGGAACCGGCCGACCGCCCGCACGTCCCGGACCTCCCCCGGACGCGGCTGGTGCAGATTCCACGGGACGTACGTCTCCACGCAGTTCAGGCCCATCGCCCGCAGCGTCGCCAGCCGGTGCCCCCACTGGGCCTCGTGCACCCGGAAGTAGTGCAGCGCCCCGGACAGCAGCCGTACCGGGCGCCCGTCCAGCAGGAACGCGGATTCCCCCACCGAAAACTCGCTCATGCGCCTTCCCTCAACGCGGCCTCGCTCGTGGGCCCCAGCCTCACCCCCTTCCGGCGACCGGCGCCATGGACGAAGATCGGCGCTGCTTGGACAAAAACGCGCCGCGCGGCCGGGCGGGAGGAGCGCCGATGTACCAGACCTGGATGCGGTTCTTCAGCCCCGGCCCCGCCCACCACCGCCTCGGCCTGGTCTGTCTGGGGGTCGGCCTCCAGCACGGCGCGCTGCCCACGGTCGGCCCGCGCACCCTCGACCACCACGTGGCCGTGGTGATCAGCGCGGGCGGCGGCTGGTACCGGGGGGCCGACGGCCGCCGTACGACCGTCACCGCGCCCGCGCTGCTGTGGCTCACCCCCGGCGTGCCGCACCACTACGCGCCCGACCCGGGCGCCGGCTGGGACGAGGGCTTCGTCGACTTCGCCGGGCCCGCCACGGCGGCCTACGGCGAACTCGGCTACATCGAGGCCGACCGGCCCGTCGTCCCGCTCTCCGACGCCTCCGGCCCCCGCGCGGTCATCGCCCGTATCGCCCGTGCCGCCCGCCGCGGCAACCCCCTGCTGGAGGTGGAGACCGGCGCCGCCGTCCACGAGCTCCTGGTCGCCCTGCGCCGCGCCCGCGCCGACCTCGCCCCGGACGGCGACCAGGTGCTGGCGGCCCTGGCCCGCGACGCCTGCGCGCCGATGACCGTCGCCGACCACGCCGCCCGGCACGGGATGACCACCGCCGAGCTGCGCGGCGCGGTCCGCCGGGCGGCCGGGTGCAGCCCGAAGGACTACCTGCTCGGCATCCGGCTCGCCCGGGCCAAGGAACTCCTCGCCGCCACCGAGCTGCCCGTGGCGGCCGTGGCCCGCCGCGTCGGCTACGAGGACCCCGCCTACTTCTCCCGGCTGTTCACCCGCAGGGTGGGCCTCGCCCCCGTCCGGTTCCGCGCACAGCAGGGCCGTGCCGTGCCCGGCGGCTGGAGCGACCGCGTTCCGGATCCCGGCGATCCGCCGATGATCCAGTCCCCGGACACCCCGTAGGGCCGGGCCGCTCCAGCACATAGGGTTGACCCTCATGACCACCAGCAACACCGGCACCGGTGCCGTGGATCCCGAGGTCCGCCAGGAGCTGGACCGGCTGCGCGACAGCATCGACAACATCGACGCGGCCGTCGTCCACATGCTCGCCGAGCGTTTCAAGGCCACCCAGCAGGTGGGCCGGCTCAAGGCGCTGCACCAGCTGCCGCCCGCCGACCCGGCCCGCGAGGCCCGGCAGATCGAACGGCTGCGCAGCCTCGCCGAGAACGCCAAGCTCGACCCGGCGTTCGCCGAGAAGTTCCTGAACTTCATCATCGCCGAGGTGATCCGGCACCACGAGCGGATCGCCGAGGACACCCACAACGGCCGGCCGGCGCAGGAGGGCGGGCCGGGAGGCGACCAGGCGCCGGCCCGCGACTGACCCGAGCATGCCAGAGGGCACGCAGGGGACAAAAGCCGTGTACTGCCCCGCCCCTGTCCGCTGCCGGTCCCATCAGGCAGCATGGCCTGCATGTCCGTACTCACGCGCGACGAAGCGCAAGCCCGAGCACAGTTCCTCGACGTCCACCGGTACACGGTCGAACTGGACCTCACGACCGGCGACGAGACCTTCGCATCCCGCACCGCGATCCGGTTCACCGCCCGGTCCGACGGGGACACGTTCGTCGAGCTGAAGCCCGCCGAGCTGCGCAGTGTCACGCTCGACGGACAGCCGCTCGACCCGGAGTCGCTGAGCGAGGACCGGCTGCCGCTGAAGAACCTCGGCGCGGGCGAGCACGAGCTGCGCGTCGAGGCGGTCATGCGCTACTCCCGCACCGGCGAGGGCATGCACCGTTTCACCGACCCCAGCGACGGTGAGACGTACGTCTACACGCAGATGTTCATGGACGACGTCCAGCGGATCTTCGCCGCCTTCGACCAGCCCGACCTCAAGGCCGTCTTCGAGGTCTCGGTCAAGGCCCCCGAGGGCTGGACCGTCCTCGCCAACGGCGTCACCGAGCGCCGCGCGGACGGTGTCTGGCAGGCCGCGCCCACCCCGCTGATCTCCACCTATCTCGTCGCCGTCGCCGCCGGGCCCTGGCACTCGGTGCGCACCGAGCACCGCGGACTGCCCTTCGGCATCCACTGCCGCCGCTCGCTCGCGCCCCACCTGGACGTCGACGCCGACGAGATCCTCGACATCACGCGCGCGTGCTTCGACCGCTACCACGAGAAGTTCGAGGAGCCGTACCCCTTCGACTCCTACGACCAGGCGTTCGTCCCCGAGTTCAACGCGGGCGCCATGGAGAACCCGGGCCTGGTCACCTTCCGCGACGACTTCGTCTACCGCTCCGCCGTCACCGACACCGAGCGGCAGACCCGCGCCATGGTCATCGCGCACGAGATGGCCCACATGTGGTTCGGCGACCTCGTCACCCTCAAGTGGTGGGACGACATCTGGCTGAACGAGTCCTTCGCCGAGTACATGGGCTACCAGACCACCGCCGAGGCCACCCGCTTCAGCACCCCCTGGACCGAGTTCGGCGTCACCCGCAAGGCCTGGGGCTACGACGCCGACCAGCGGCCCACCACCCACCCGGTCGCCCCCGAGAACGTCGACGACACCGCCTCCGCCCTGCTCAACTTCGACGGCATCTCCTACGCCAAGGGCGCCTCCGCGCTGCGCCAGCTGGCCGCCTGGCTCGGCGAGAAGGACTTCCTCGCCGGCATCAACACCCACTTCAAGCGGCACAAGTTCGGCAACGCCACCCTCGCCGACTTCATCGACTCCCTCGCCTCGGCCACCGACCGGGACGTGCACGCCTGGGCCGACAGCTGGCTGCGCACCACCGGTGTCGACACGCTCACCCCGGTGATCGCCGCCGCCGACGGCACCTGCACGCTGACCGCCGACCGCGCCGGCAGCCGCCCGCACCGCCTCAGCGCCGGTCTGTACGACCACGACGTCGCCGACGAGGGCCGGCTGGTGCTGCGCGAGCGCATCGACCTCGACGTCCCGCAGGCCGCCCCGCAGCCCATCGGCAAGCGCCCCGCGCTGGTCCTCCTCAACGACGGCGACATCACCTACGCCAAGGTCCGCTTCGACGCCACGTCCTTCGAGACGGTCCGCGCCGGCCTGTCCGGCCTGCCCGACGCGCTGACCCGCGCGGTCGTCTGGAACGCGCTCCGGGACGCCGTCCGCGACGGCGAACTCGCGCCCGCGGCCTTCCTGGAGACGGCCCGCGCCCACCTGCCGCGCGAGACCGACCTGGCCGTCGCCCAGGGCGTCCTCGCCTTCGCCGCCGGCCAGCTCGCCGACCAGTACCTCGCACCGGAGGACCGCCCGGCCGCCCTCGCCACCCTCACCTCCCTCTGCCGTGACCTGCTGCGGCGCACCGAGGACGGCGACCACCCCGGCCTGCGGCTGATCGCCGTACGGCACCTGATCGCCGTGACCGCCCACCCGGAGACCATCGCCGCCTGGCTCGCCGACGGCACGGTGCCCGGCGGGCCGGAGCTCGACCCCGAGCTGCGCTGGCGCATCCTCGCCCGGCTCGCCGTGCTCGGCGCCACCGACGCTGCCGCCATCGACGCCGAACTGGCGCGCGACCCGAGCGCCACCGGCCAGGAGGGCGCCGCCCGCTGCCGCGCCGCCCTGCCCGACCCGGAGGCCAAGCGCGCGGCCTGGGAGGCGATGTTCACCGGCGACGACCTGTCCAACTACCTCTTCACGGCCACCGCGCAGGGCTTCTGGCAGCCCGAACAGGCCGACCTGGTACGGGAGTACGTGCCGCGCTTCTACCCGGCGGCGGTCGGCCTCGCCGCCCGTCGCGGGCCCGCCATCGCCGTCGCCGCCGGCCGCTGGTGCTTCCCGGCCCACGCCGTCGACGCCGAGAACGTCCGGCTCGGCGAGGACTGCCTGCGCGACACCGACCTCACCCCGGCCCTGCGCCGCACCCTCGCCGACCGCCTGGACGACCTGTCCCGCGCCCTCAAGGTGCGCGAGGGCCAGGCGGAACGGGGGCGGACGCAGGAGGCGTAGGCCGGACGACGTAGGGCGCGGCTGGTCCCTGCCGACGATGCGGCGGACCGGCCGCCCTCCCTAGGCTCGGGTGATCAGCGATCGACCGAGCCTTCCGGAGGCAGCACCGTGATCGTAGTGACCGGCGCGACCGGCAATGTCGGCCGTGCCCTAGTCGACCGTCTCCTCGCCGCGGGAGCGCCCGTCCGGGCACTGACCCGCGACCCGCGGCGGGCCGCGCTGCCCGGGCGGGCCGAGGTGGTCCGGTTCCGGCCGGACGACCCCGCCGCGCTGTTCGCCGGGGCGACGAAGCTCTTCCTGTACGCGCAGGCCGTTTCCGCCCCGCTGCTGGCGGATGCCCGCGAGCACGGCGTACGGCACGTCGTCCTGCTCTCCAGCGGCATCATCCGGGAGGGCGCCGACGAGACCCACCCCATCCATGTCATGCACGCCACCGCCGAACGCCGGATCCGGGACAGCGGGCTCGCCTGGACGTTCCTGCGCCCCCACGCCTTCGCCACCAACGCGCTCCAGTGGGCGCCGCAGATCCGCGCGGGCGACACCGTCCGGGGCGTCTTCGCGGACGGGCTCTCCGCACCCATCCACGAGGACGACATCGCGGCCGTCGCCGAGCGCGTCCTGCTCGACGACGGGCACGAGGGAGCCGCGCACCGGCTGACCGGCCCCGCGGCGACCGGCAACGCCGAGCAGGTCGCGGCGATCGGGGAGGCGCTCGGCCGGAAGCTGACGTTCGTGGAGACCGATCCGGCCGAGGCGGGCCCGGAGTTGTTCCCGCACGTGCCGCCGCCGATGCTGGAACGGCTGCTGGAGAGCTTCGCGGAGACGGTGGGCGTGCCCCCGGAGATCACCGGCACGGTGGAGAGGCTCACCGGCACCCCGGCCCGCACCTTCGCCCGGTGGGCCCACGACCACACCGCGGACTTCCGGGCCTAGCGGGCTTCGTCCGGCCCGGCCCGGCGCCGCGGCGTCCGGCACGGCATCGCGCCGCGCCGTCGCATCCAGGCACGCCCGGTGCGCGAGGGGTCCGGCACGTCGCGACGCGCCGCACCGGACACCGCGGCCCGGATCCGGCACGTGGCGACGCGCCGCACCGGACACCCGGCCCGGGTCCGGCACGTGGCGACGCGCCGCACCGGACACCCGGCCCGGGTCCGGCACGTGGCGACGCGCCGCACCGGACACCGCGGCCCGGATCCGGCACGTGGCGACGCGCCGCACCGGACACCGCGGCCCGGATCCGGCCCGGTCCCCGCGGAAACCCTCCGGGTCCTGCCGCCGCCGCCCCGGCCGCCCCGCCCCGCCCTCCCGGCGACGGCGGGATCCGGCGACCGGCCCTGGCGGCCGGCGGCTCGCCCGCACCCCCCTCAACAGCTCCTCCCGGTACGGCAGTACACACTTTCGGGTTCCGTTCGCCGGGCTTTCGGGACACGGGGCTCACTTCCGGTACAAGCTGGAACTCCACCCACAAGCCGGAAGCCCCGGGCCCCGCGAGCCCGCCGGGCGTTCCCCTGCCCGGAGGAGAGCCCATGAGCGGAGGAGAGGCCACGCGCAGGCCGCCCCCCGACTCCGGCCCGGACGCCCCGAGGGCGGACGCGGGCCCGTCCGTGAGCCCGCCGCCGCTCGCCTCGGGCCCCGGCGGCCCCGAGGCCCTGCGCCCCCTCCTCGGCACCGTGCTCGACGCGCTCGCGGCCGGCGTCGCCGAGCGCGGCGGACCGCTGCCCGCCGGCGGACCCGAGGCCGTCGCCGCGCGCGTCGCCGATGCCCTCGGGGACGTCCTGCCGGACACCGGCGACCCGGACGCCCTGCGCGCCCTCGTGCACACCCTCGCCGCGGGCGCCGCCGACCCGGCGGACCCCCTCTGCGCGGCCCATCTGCACTGCCCCCCGCTCGCCCTGGCCACCGCCGCCGACCTCGCCGTGAGCGCCCTCAACCCCTCCCTGGACTCCTGGGACCAGGCACCGGCCGCCTCCGCCCTGGAAGCCGCCGTCGCCCGCACCCTCGCCCGAACGGCCGGCCTCGCCGACGCCCTCGTCACCACCGGCGGCACCGAGTCCAATCAACTGGCCCTGCTGCTGGCCCGCGAGGCGCACGGCGGCAGTGTGCGGCTCGTGTGCGGGGCGGGCGCCCACCACTCCCTGCCGCGCGCCGCCTGGCTGCTCGGCCTGCCCGACCCGGTCGTACTCCCGGCACCGAACGGAACCCTGGACCCGGCCGCCCTCGACCAGGCCCTCACCACCCTCTCCGGTCCGCTGCTGGTCGCCGCCACCGCCGGCACCACCGACGCCGGGCTCATCGACCCGCTGCCCCAGATCGCCGGCCTGTGCGACGCGCACGGCGTCCGGCTGCACGTCGACGCGGCCTACGGCGGGGGCCTCCTCTTCAGCGACCGGCACCGCGACCGACTCGCCGGCCTCGAAGCCGCCCACACCGTCACCCTGGACCTGCACAAACTCGGCTGGCAGCCGGTCGCCGCGGGCCTCCTCGCCGTCGCCCGCCCCGGCGAACTCGCCGTCCTCCACCAGCACGCCGACTATCTGAACGCCGCCGACGACTCCGAGGCAGGACTTCCCGACCTGCTCGGCCGCTCCCTGCGCACCACCCGCCGCGCCGACATCCTCAAGATCGCCGTCACCCTGAGGACGCTGGGCCGCAGCGGACTCGGTGCCCTGGTCGACCGGGTCTGCACCCGGGCCGGCGAATTCGCCGAGCTCGTCCGCGAGCACCCCGGCTTCGAGCTGTACGACCGGCCCGTCGTCAGCACCGTGCTCTTCCGGCCCGCCGAAGCGGACGACGACGCCGTGGCCGCCGTGCGCCGACGGCTGCTGTACGAGGGCCGGGCCGTCCTCGGCCGCGCCCGGCTCGACGGACGGCTCTGGCTCAAGGCCACCGTCCTCAACCCCCACACCCGGCCGGACGACCTGGCCCACCTGCTCAAACTCGCCGAAGGAAGCACCCCCGGATGACCCACCCCCCATGCCACGAGCCCACCTCGCCCCGCGACCTGGTCGGCATCGGCATCGGCCCCTGCAACCTCTCCCTCGCCGCCCTCGCCCATCCGCTCGCCGAACTCGACGCGGTCTTCTACGATCAGCGCCCCGGCTTCGACTGGCACCCCGGACTGCTCATCGAGGGCGCCACCGTCCAGGTGCCCTTCCTCGCGGACCTGGTGACCCTCGTGGACCCCACCAGCCCCTGGAGCTGGCTCAACTACCTCAGGACCCGCGACCGGCTCTTCCCCTTCTACTTCGCCGAGCGCTTCCACATCCAGCGCGCCGAGTACGACGCCTACTGCCGCTGGGTGGCGCAGGGGCTGCCCGGGCTGCGCTTCCGCCATCAGGTCGACTCCGTGCGCTGGAACCCCGAACGGGACGTGTTCGAGGTCGACTTCACCCAGCTCGACGCCGAGGGCGAGGCCGAGGCCCTCGGCCGTACGTACGCCCGCAACATCGTCCTCGGCATCGGCACCGCCCCCTACGTGCCCGATCCCCTCATCCCCCTGGTGGCGGCGCCCGGCGTGCCCGTCGTCCACGCCGCCGACTATCTCGACCACCGCGACTCCGTGCTCGCCGCCGGGCACGTCACCGTCGTCGGCTCCGGACAGTCCGGCGCCGAGGTCTTCCTGGACCTGCTCCGGCACCGTCCGGCCGGCCGGGAGCAGCTGCACTGGATCGGCCGCACCGAGGCGTTCGCCCCGATGGAGTACTCCAAGCTCGGCCTGGAGCACTTCACGCCCGACTACACCCGCTACTTCCACGGCCTGGCCGAGCCCGTCCGCGACCGGCTGGTCGCGGCCCAGTGGCAGCTGCACAAGGGCATCGACGCGGGCACCCTCGCCGCCATCCACGACGAGCTGTACCGGCGGACCCTGGACGGCGGCTGGCCCGACGCCGTCCTCACCCCCGGCGTCCGGGTCCGCACCGCGGGCCGGATCGCCACCACCAGGATCGAGCTGCATCTGGAGCACCTCCAGCAGGACAGCCGCTCCCGGCTCACCACCGACGCCGTCGTCCTCGCCACCGGGTACCGGGAACGCCCCCTCGACCGTCTGCTCGCCGGCCTCGACCCCTACGTCCGCCGCGACAGCAGCGAACGCCCGCGCATCGACGAGGAGTTCCGGCTCGTCCTGGACCCCTCGGTCACCGGCTCCGTCCACGTCCAGAACGCCGAGCTGCACACCCACGGCATCGGCGCGCCCGACCTGGGTCTCGCCGCCTGGCGCAGCGCCACCATCCTCAACTCGGTGACCGGCAAGGACCCCTATCCACTGCCGCCCCGAACGGCCTTCACCTCGTTCGGGCTCGACGAGCCGGCGGCCCGGGTGCCGGGGGGCAGGCAGCCCAAGCGGCTCACCCCCCTCGTCGAGGGCAGGTGAGCCGCCGGCCGCGGGACCCCTAGAACACCGGCGTGCCGTTGCGCACCAGCTTCCAGTCCACGGAGGCGAAGTCCTTCGGGTCCAGGACGCCCTTCGCGGTCACCCACTCGGAGATCCGGGTACGGATCTCCGTCGACTCCGCCCACAGCTCCTTGGCGGTGGCGACGTGCGGGAAGGCACCGCCACCGTTGGCACGGTAGTTGTTCACCGCGAGCACGAACTGCCGGCTGTCGTCCAGCGCGGCCCCTTCGAAGGCGAGGTTCTTGATCCGCGAACCGGCGGGCTGGGCGATGTCGATGTCGTACGTCAGGCCCGAGACGTAGTCGTAGTTGTAGTCCGGGCGGTTGTTCGCGTTGGTCAGCTTCTCGACGTCGACCGTGGCGTCCGCGGCCGTCTGGACGTAGTACTCCGCCGAGTACTCCAGGTAGGCACGCACCTGGGCGCCCGTCAGCAACTTGGCGACCAGCGTGTTGTCGTAGACGTACAGGCTCGACAGGTCCCGGATGGTGACGTCGCCGGCCGGGATCTCGGAGGTCCGGGAGAACGGCGAGGCCTGGGCGATCACCGGCAGCGAGGCGTACTCGGTGCCCACGAGCGCGGCCTTGACCACGTCCTCCTGGACCTCGGTGATCAGGTCGATGATCGGGGCGTCCTTGTAGCGGGCGTCCACGGTCGTCAGGGTCACGGTCGCCCGGCCGACCACCTGGTTGACGTACGCGACGACCTTCTCGTGCTCGTCGTGCAGCAGCTTGGTGATCTTCGGGTCGTCGGCGACCGTGTTGGAGTTGCGCAGCGAGGCGGAGACCGACTCCACCTCCCAGCGGCCCTTGGCGAACACCAGCTCGATGTCGAAAAGGGTGAGCCGCTCGGCGTAGCACAGCGGCTCGGACAGCACGACGGTCTTGCCGGTCCGCTCGTTGACGACCTTCAGCTCCGGGATCTCCACGTGCGCGTGGCCGACCAGGATCGCGTCGATGCCGGGCACCTGCTTGGCCACGTTGGCCGCCGCGTTCTCCACGTACGGCACCTGGTCGCCGTAGGACGACGTGCCGGAGGCACCCGAGTGCGCCGAGACGACGACCACGTCCGCGCCCATCGACCGCAGCTTCGGCACCCACTTGGCGGCCTGCTCCTCCAGGCCCGGGAAGGCCAGCTTGCCCTGGACGTAGGCCTTGTCCCAGATGGCGATGCCCGGGTTGGTCAGGCCGAGCACGGCGACCTTGACCGGCTTCGCGCCCGGCACGTGGAACGTCTTCATGAAGTACGGCGGGAAGGCGGGCCGCAGCGTCTTGGCGTCCACGGCGTTGGCGCCGAGCAGCGGGAAGTCGAGCTGGTCCTCGAACTTGCGCAGCGTCTCGATGCCGTAGTTGAACTCGTGGTTGCCGAGGGCCGCCGCGTCGTACCCGATCGCGTTCATCGCCTGGGCCATCGGGTGCACCGGGCCGCCCTTGGCGGTGATCGGGTCGACCTTGGCGTAGTAGTAGGCCAGCGGAGTGCCCTGGATGGTGTCACCGGCGTCCAGCAGCAGGGTGTTGCAGTGGCCCTTCTCCTCGCGCACCTGGTTCACCAGCGTGGAGATGCGCGCCAGGCCCATCGCGTTGCCCGCCTTGTCGGCGTACTCCGCGTCCTTGAAGTAGTCCCAGTTGAAGACGTGGCCGTGCAGGTCGGTGGTGCCCATGACGGTCAGGGAGTACCGCTTCACGGGGTGTCCGGGCTTCCTGCCCTCCGCCGCCTCGGCCGCCGGAGCCGCCGCGGCGCCGGCGATCGCCACTCCGGCTCCGGTGACGGCGGACTTCTTCAGGAACTTGCGGCGGTTCAAGGGCATGTCTCGGTCTCCTCGGCGAATGGACAACGCGCGTAGATTCTGACCTGAGCATGACTTACGGCAACAGGTCCGGGAGGTTGCGATCTGGTGACCTGTTCCCCGGACCCCGGCCGCCCAGGCGGCCGCCGCGTGCCAGAGTGGGGCCATGACCACCCCGTACGGCACCGCCGACGTCCCCCTTCTCGTGGTCCGCGGCGAGGCCGCGTTCGACGTCGAGCCCGAACTCGCCCGGATAGCCGTCACGGTGAGCGCCCGGGGCCGCGACCGCCGGGCCACGCTCGACGACCTCACCCGCCGCAACACCCGCGCCCTCGACCTGGTGAGGTCCTACGGGGACGCCGTGACGCGACTGTCCACCGGGGCCGCCTCGATCACCCCGGAACTCGCCGACGGCCGGGGCGAGCGCGTGCGCGGCCATCACGGCCGGGTCCAGTTCAGCGCCGAGCTCGCCGACTTCACTCTCCTCGGCGAACTCGTCACCCGCGTCGCCGACTTGGAGCTGACCCGGGTCGACGGCCCCTGGTGGTCGCTGCGGCCCGACTCGCCGGTGCACGCCGAGGCCCGGCGGCGGGCGGTCGGCGACGCGCTCCAGCGGGCCCGGGAGTACGCCGAGGCCCTCGGCACCTCGCTCGCCGCCCTCCTCGAACTCGCCGACACCGGCGTCGAGCGCTCCCGCCCGGCCCGCGCCCCCTTCGAACGCGGGATGCGACGGGCCTCCCTCGCCGAGCAGGAGCAGCCCGCCGAGCCCCTCGACCTGGAGGTGCCGCAGCTGCGGATTTCCGCTCAGGTGAGCGCGCAATTCAGCATGCGTCCCCCGCGTTTGTGATCACCGGCGCTTAATTCGCTCATCAGAGCGACCGCCCGCACAATTCAACAGTTGTCAATAACCCTTTGCCCAAAGTCTGTTGAGTAGTCACACAGGGCCAATTCTCTACCCACGGGTAAGCCCTAGGCTCGACTCATGCGCCGAGCAAAGATCGTCTGTACATTGGGGCCCGCCACCGACTCGTACGACCAGATCAAGGCACTGGTCGAGGCCGGAATGGACGTCGCCCGGTTCAACCTCAGCCACGGCACTCACGCCGAGCACGAGGAGCGATATCAGCGGGTACGAAAGGCGGCCGACGAGACCGGCCGCAGCGTCGGAATCCTCGCCGACCTTCAGGGCCCGAAGATCAGGCTCGGCCGATTCGCCGAAGGTCCCGTACTCCTTGAACGCGGCGACACCTTCACCATCACCGTGGAGGACGGCGTCGAGGGCGACCGCCACCGGTGCGGCACCACCTACGCCGGCCTCGCCGCGGACGTCACCCCCGGCGAGCGCGTCCTCGTGGACGACGGCAAGGTCTGCCTGGAGGTCACCGCCGTCGACGGGCCCCGTGTCCGCACCCGGGTGGTCGAGGGCGGGGTCGTCTCCGACCACAAGGGCCTGAACCTCCCCGGCGTCGCCGTCTCCGTCCCCGCCCTGTCCAAGAAGGACGAGGACGATCTGCGCTGGGCGCTGCGCACCGGCTTCGACGTCGTCGCCCTCTCCTTCGTGCGCAGCGGCGACGACGTCCGGGACGTGCACCGCATCATGGCCGAGGAGGGCCGCCGGCTCCCGGTGATCGCCAAGGTCGAGAAGCCGCAGGCGGTGGAGAACCTCGACGGGATCGTGGCCGCCTTCGACGGGCTGATGGTGGCCCGCGGCGACCTGGGCGTCGAGATGCCGCTGGAGCAGGTCCCGATCGTCCAGAAGCGCGCCGTCAAGCTGGCCAGGCGCAACGCCAAGCCGGTGATCGTCGCCACCCAGATGCTCGACTCGATGATCGAGAACTCCCGGCCCACCCGCGCCGAGGCCTCCGACGTCGCCAACGCCGTCCTGGACGGCACGGACGCGGTCATGCTCTCCGGCGAGACCAGCGTCGGCAAGTACGCGGTCGAGACCGTCCGTACCATGGCCAAGATCGTGGCGGCGGCGGAGGAGGACATGCTGGCCAAGGGGCTGCCGCCGCTGACCGAGCGGAGCAAGCCGCGCACCCAGGGCGGCGCGGTCGCCCGGGCCGCCGCCGAGATGGGGGACTTCCTGGGCGCGAAGTTCCTGGTGGCGTTCACCCAGTCGGGAGACACCGCCCGGCGCCTCTCCCGCTACCGCTCGCCGATCCCGCTGCTCGCCTTCACCCCGGAGCAGGCCACCCGCTCCCAGCTCAGTCTCACCTGGGGCGCGGAGACCTTCCTCGGCCCGCACGTGGACTCCACGGACGCCATGGTCGACCAGGTGGACGAACTGCTGCTGAAGTACGGCCGCTGCCGCAAGGGTGATGTCGTGGTGATCACGGCGGGCTCGCCGCCCGGCGTCTCCGGTTCGACCAACATGGTCCGGGTCCATCACATCGGCGAGGACGACAGCCCGCAGTGAACGAAACAGGGCCCCTCACCCGGAGGGGCCCTACGGAACACTGACCTTGGAATCCAAGGAAAAGTGCCCCGGGTCGGACTCGAACCGACACTGTACGGGTTTTGAATCCGTTGCCTGCTGCCAATTGGGCTACCGGGGCTCGCAGAATCCAAGGTTTCCCCCGACCCTCCGCGCGTCCACCATACCGTAGCTAGGTAGGCTCTTGTCAGCAGTACCCCTGCCTGAACGAGGAGCCCCTGTGACCGCCGAGTCGCCCCAGCCCGTAGACGCGCCCGACGACGACAAGTCGCACGTGCCTCCGCTGACGACCCGTGTCGTCATCGCCGAGGACGAGGCCCTGATCCGGCTCGACCTGAAGGAGATGCTGGAGGAGGAGGGGTACACCGTCGTCGGCGAGGCCGGCGACGGCGAGCAGGCCGTCGAGCTGGCCCGGGAGCACCGGCCGGACCTGGTCATCCTGGACGTGAAGATGCCCAAGCTGGACGGCATCTCCGCGGCCGAGAAGATCGCCGAGGAGTCCATCGCGCCGGTCCTGATGCTCACCGCCTTCTCGCAGCGCGACCTCGTCGAGCGCGCCCGGGACGCCGGTGCCATGGCCTACCTGGTCAAGCCCTTCAGCAAGAGCGACGTGGTCCCGGCCATCGAGATGGCCGTCTCCCGCTTCACCGAGCTGAAGCAGCTGGAGCAGGAGGTCGCCGACCTCACCCTGCGGCTGGAGACCCGCAAGCTGGTCGACCGCGCCAAGTCCATCCTCCAGACCGAGTACGGCCTGACCGAGCCGGCCGCCTTCCGCTGGATCCAGAAGACCTCCATGGACCGCCGCATGTCGATGCAGCAGGTCGCCGAGGCGGTCATCGCGGACAACGAGGAGAAGAAGTCCGCGAAGAAGGGCTGAGCGCCGTCCCACGACGAGGCCCGCGCCCCCGGAGAAGAGGGGCGCGGGCCTCGTCGTGTCCGAACGGTCAGTCCTCGCCCAGGTAGGCCTTGCGGACCGACTCGTCGTGCAGCAGGTCCCGGCCGGTGCCGGACAGGACGATGTTGCCGATCTCCATCACATGACCCTGGTCGGCGAGGGAGAGCGCCGCCTGGGCGTTCTGCTCGACCAGCAGGATCGTGGTGCCCTGCGTCTTCAGCTCGGCGATCGTCGCCATGATCTTCTGCATCATGATCGGCGACAGACCCATCGAGGGCTCGTCCAGCATCAGCAGCTTCGGCTGGGACATCAGCGCCCTGCCCATCGCCAGCATCTGCTGCTCACCGCCGGAGAGGGTGCCGGCGGCCTGCTTCCGGCGTTCCCCGAGGATGGGGAAGAGGTCGTAGGCGCGCTGGATGTCCCGCTCGATGCCCGGCTTGTCGTTGCGCAGGAACGCGCCGAGGCGCAGATTGTCCTCGATGCTCATGCGCGGGAAGATGTGCCGCCCCTCGGGGGAGTGGGCGAGGCCCAGCGAGACCACCTGGTGGGGCGGGATCTTCTTCAGCGATCTGCCGTTGAACCTGATCTGTCCGCCGACCGGCTTCAGCAGCCCGGACAGCGTGCGCAGGGTGGTGGTCTTGCCGGCGCCGTTGGTGCCGATGAGCGTGACCACCTGGCCGGCCTCGACCTTGAAGGAGATGCCCTTGACGGCCTCGATCTTGCCGTAGGCGACCCGCAGGTCCTCGACTTCCAGCAGTGCGGTCATCGGTCGTTCTCCTTGCCGGGCGCGGCGTCGGTCGTGGTCTCGGCGCCCTCCGCGGCGGCATCGGCGTCCGCCTCCGCCGGGGTGTCGGCGGGTGCCTCCGCGGTGGCGTCGGCGTCGGCCGGGGTGTCGGCGGGTGCCTCCGCCGCGGCCTCGGCGTGTGCCTCGGCGGCCTCCACCTCGGCCACCTCCTCGGCGCCGGGCGCGTCCTCGAACGGTTCACCGAGGTAGGCCGCGATCACGCGCTCGTCACCCTGGACGGTCGTACTGTCGCCCTCGATCAGCTTCTCGCCCTGCACGAGCACGGCCACGCGGTCGCACAGGTTGAAGATGAAGCGCATGTCGTGCTCGATGACGAGGACGGCGATGCCCATGTCCCGGATGGCGAAGACCAGTTCCTCGGTGACCCGGGTCTCCTGCGGGTTCATGCCGGCCGTCGGCTCGTCGAGCAGCAGCAGACCGGGCTCGCTGGCCAGGGCCCGCGCGATCTCCAGCTTGCGCTGCTCGCCGTAGGGCAGGTTGCGGGCGAGGTGCTCGGACTTGTGGTCCAGGCCCACGAACTCCAGCAGCTCCATGGCCCGGTCCCGGGACGCCTTCTCGGCCCGGTGGTAGCCGGGACCCCGCAGCACGGCCGACCAGAAGCCTTCCTTGGTGCGGGTGTGGCGGCCGACGAGCACGTTCTCCAGAACCGTCATGTTGGCGAACAGCCGGATGTTCTGGAAGGTGCGCGCGATACCGGCCGCGGTGACCTTGAAGGACTTGGGCGGCAGGACCTCGCCCTTGAACCGGACCTCGCCCTCGGTGGGCACGTACAGGCCGGTCAGGCAGTTGAAGAAGGTGGTCTTGCCGGCGCCGTTGGGGCCGATCAGGCCGACGATCTCGCCGGCGTTCACGGTGAGGTCGACGCCGCGTACGGCCGTCAGGCCGCCGAAGCGCATGGTCACACCGCGGGCGTCGAGGACGGTCTCGCCGGGCACGGGGGCGGCGGCGGAGGTGTCCTTCGTGGTGGTGTCGGTGGTCATGGTGGTCAGGCCCCCGCCTTCGTCAGGAGGGTGGGTGCTTCCGCGTCCTCGTGGAATTCGAGCTGGCGGCGCCGGTTCGGGATGAGGCCCTCGGGGCGGAACCGCATCAGCAGGATGAGCGCGACACCGAAGGCGAAGAGCTGGTAGTTGCCCAGGAACTGGAGCTTGTTCGGGATCAGGTAGAGCAGGGCCGCGCCGATCAGCGGGCCGCTGATGGTGCCCATGCCGCCGAGGACGACCGCGGCGAGCAGGAAGGCCGAGTTGGGCGGGATGGCACCGGCGAACAGGTACTGCTCGGGCGTCACCGTGTAGGTGACGTGGGCCTGGACCGTACCGGCGAGACCGGCGAGCGAGGCGCCGACGGCGAAGGCGATGAGCTTGACCCGGAAGCCGTTGATGCCCATGGCGAGCGCCGCGGTCTCGTCCTCGCGGATGGCCACCCAGGCGCGTCCGATGCGGGAGTTGCCGCTGCGGCGGAAGACCAGCACCACGATCGCGGTGATGATCAGCATCAGGAAGAAGTAGTTGGCGAACCGGCCGATCGTGTAGCCGCCCATGTCGTGCTGGGCACCGAAGTCGAAGCCGAGGACGTCGAGGTTGGGGATCGAGGAGACACCGTTGGAGCCGTTGGTGATGTCGGGCCCGGAGGTGCCGTCGAGGTTGTTCGCCGTGATGCGGAAGATCTCACCGAAGCCGAGGGTGACGATGGCCAGGTAGTCGCCCCGCAGCCGGAGCGTCGGGGCGCCGATCAGCACACCGAAGACCAGCGAGGCGGCGGCGCCGACCAGGACCGCGGCCCAGAACGGGAAGTGCACGTCGAACGGCGAGCTGGGGGAGCCCGAGACCAGGGCCGCCGCGTAGGCGCCGACGCCGAGGAAGGCGACGTAACCGAGGTCGAGGAGACCGGCGAGGCCGACGACGATGTTCAGGCCGAGGGCGACGGTGGCGAAGATGAGGATGTAGACGCCGAGCGTCGCGTACTGGTCGTCGGTCTGGGTGAAGGGGAACAGCGCCGCCGCGACGAAGGCACCGGTGGTGGTGATGGACTGGTGCCGGGAGGTGATCTGGGAGGCGTGGGCGATCAGGCCGGCCTTGTTGAGGGCGGCGAAGCCGAGGCCCGCGGTGATGAGGAAGCCGATGAACTGCTCGTCGTACTCGGTGCCGATGCCGTAGGTGAAGACGGTCAGGCCGAGCGCGAGGATCGCGACGATGATCAGGATCTCGGCGTACGCCGGCAGCGCGCGCACGGGCCGCGGCGCACCGGCGGAGAACACCGCCTTGATGGTCTCCCACTGGTGCGCGGCCCCGTGCTTGAACTTCTCCCAGCCGCTGTCGTCGGGGTCGATCGGCTCGGGCTCGGGCCGCTGGAAGGGCAGGGCGAGCGCGCCGGCCAGGGCCACGAGGCTGCCGGCGGCGACGAGGAAGCCGCCGGGTTCGAGGTTGACCAGGCCGCCGAGTTCGGTGCTGATCGAGAGGATCGTGTACCAGCTGGTGGCGAAGGTGGCCAGGGTGGCGAACTTCAGGGCCGCGTCGGGACCGGAGGGCGCCAGCCAGCCGAGGCCGCGGACACCGTAGGAGGAGAGCGCGAACAGGGTGGCGACGATCGCCCCGATGAGGACGAGGACCTGGAGGCCGCCGGGGTAGCCGTAGACGGTGAGGTCGCCGGGGAACTCCGCCGTCCACGTCCAGGCGAGGAAGGTGGAGACGATCGTGAGCACGCTGCCGCCGAGGGCGAGGGCGCGAGCGGCCTTCTCGGGCAGCGGGATCAGGCCGGTGGGGGCGTCGGCCTTGCGGGCGCCGGGAGTGTCGGGTGCGCTGGTCTGTGTGGTCATCGGTCTCACGCCCTGTCCGCGACGCGCTCGCCGAGCAGGCCCTGTGGCCTGAACAGCAGTACGAGGATGAGGAGTACGAAGGCCCAGACGTCGGCCCAGGACTGGCTGCCGAACTTGTCCATGCCCGGGATGTCGGCGATGTAGGCGGTGGCCAGGGTCTCGGCCACGCCGAGGACCACGCCGCCGATCATGGCGCCGTAGATGTTCCCGATGCCGCCGAGGACGGCCGCGGTGAACGCCTTCAGTCCGAGGATGAAGCCCATGCGGAAGTTGATCTCGCCGTACTTCAGGCCGTAGGCGACGGCTCCGACCGCGGCGAACGCGGCGCCGAGCGCGAACGCGATCACGATGATGCGGTCGGTGTTGACGCCCATCAGCTTGGCGGTGTCCGGGTCCTGGGCGGTGGCCTGCATACCGCGGCCGGTGCGCGTCTTCATCACGAAGTAGGCCAGGACGGCCATGCTGATCGGGGCGGCGGCGACCAGGAAGATGTCGCCGGTCTGGATGGTGACGCTGCCGATCTCGAACGGGCCGCCGGGGATCTGCGGGAAGGTGCGCGCGGACTTCGCCTCCGGGTACCAGGCCCACACCGCCTGCTGGAGCGCGAGGGAGAGGCCGATGGCGGTGATCAGGGGCGCGAGGCGCGGGGCGGTGCGGAGGGGCCGGTAGGCGAACCGTTCCGCCCCGACGGCGATGGCGACCGCGACGATGATGGCACCGACGATCATCAGCGGCAGCGCGAGCCACATGCTGGTGCCGCCGGGAAGCCAGAGCCAGACGGTGAGAGCGCCGAACGCTCCCGTCATGAATATCTCGCCGTGGGCGAAGTTGATGAGCTGGACAATGCCGTAGACCATTGTGTAGCCGATGGCGACCAGCCCGTACATGGATCCTAGTAGCAGGCCGTTGACCAGCTGCTGCGGCAGTTCGTTCACCGCATGTCCTCCGAGCGTTCGGAAAGTGCGAGGGAAGTGGCCGGATGCGAGTCCGCGCGGGGCGCCAGTGGAACAGCGCCCCGCGCGGCTCTTGAGTGGGTCGGGCGTGGATCAGCCGGTGTAGGTACCGGACTTGACGGGAACCCAGGCACCGTTCTTCACGGCGTACACGGTGAGCTGCTTGTTGGTCGCGTCACCGAACTCGTCGAAGGAGACCTTGCCGGTCACACCGTCGAAGGACACGCCCTGCATGGCCTCGGTGACCTTGGCGCGGCCGTCGGAGGGCAGCTTGCCGCCGTTGGCGTCGGCGACCTTCTTCACGGCCTCGATGACCGCCCAGGCGGAGTCGTAGGCGTAACCGCCGTAGGCGGAGTACTCCTCCTTGTAGCCCGCGGCCTTGTAGTCGGCGACGAACTGCTTGGCGGAGGGGAGGTCCTCGACCGGGGCGCCGACGGAGGTGGCCAGGTCGCCGGTGGCCTCGGAGCCGGCCAGCTTCATGAACGTGTCGTCCTTGATGCCGTCACCGCCGACCAGCGGGATCTTGGCGCCGGCGGCCTTGATCTGCTTGCTGAGCGGGCCGGCCTGCGGGTACTCGCCGCCGTAGTAGACGACCTGGGCACCCGAGTTCTTCACCTTGGTGGCGACCGCGGAGAAGTCCTTGGCGTCGGGGTTGATGTGCTCGGTGCCGACCACCTTGCCGCCGAGCTTCTTGAACTCCTCGGTGAAGGTGGCGGCGAGGCCGGAGCCGTAGGTCTTCTTGTCGTCGATGACGAAGACCTTCTTCTTCTTGGCGGTGTTGAAGACGTACTGGGCGGCGAACGGGCCCTGGATGGCGTCCGTGGTCGCGGTGCGGAAGTACGACTTGTACCCGCGGACCTTCTTGGTCTGCCAGTCCGGGCCCTGGGTCAGGCCCGGGCCGGTGTTGGCCGGGGAGACCTGGACCAGCTTGGCGTCGTCGAAGACCTTCTGCATCGACTCGGCGACCGAGGAGTTCAGCGGGCCGACGACACCGAGGACTTCGGGCTCGGAGACGAACTTGGAGGCGTTCTGCTGGCCGGCGGACGGCTGCGCCTGGTCGTCGAGCGCCTCGATCTTGAAGGTGACGCCCTTGACGAGGTTCTGCTTGTTGGCGTTCTTGGCGGCGAGGTCCGCCGAGTTCTTGATGCCGAGGCCCATGGCGGACAGGTCGCCGGTCAGCGGGGCGTCGACGCCGATGACGACGGTCGTGCCGCCGCCGTTGCCGGAGTCCGAGCCCTTCTTGTCGCCGCTGTCGCGCGAGCCGCAGGCGGTGAGGGTGAGCGCTCCCGCCGCCAGCGCGGCGGTGATGGCGATAAGCGAACGTTGACGCACGATCAGTCCTTTCCCCAGGCACAACCGCCTCCCCGTGGAAGCGGCCGAGTCGCGCGCCGCGCTGAATGGTGATTCGGAAGGCGCGGTGACTGGCCGTGACTCTAAGCGTGTGTGGGGAACGTGGAGGAGTGTCTGACCGAGGCTGTGACGCTCTTGTTATGACACGGCGTAATGCAGAGCGGTACCGGGTGGGCGGGAAGGAGGAATTCAGGTGGATTCGCGGCGTCCGCATTCTGAGAACCCGCAGGACCCGCCATGATCCATTCAGGTGTCTCGGCTGTTTTGGTGATTACCCGAAACTGTTGCTGCAGGCTACCTCCAGGGCGCCCGAGAGGTCCTCCGCGTACCGCGGGCCCGGGATGAAGCTCTGCGTCTGTATTGCGCGCGTATTACGCAGAGTTACGTCCAGGAAAGGGAGGCTGGCGTTCCTGGGGGCTTTCCCGCATTTCGTCACGTGCATCGTTATCGTGACCTTGCGGGCGGAACCCGCCTTTGTCTGGAACGGAACTGACGGCTCCGTGGTCAGCGAGAGTCCCGCGTACGGCTGTGCCACACGGGTCACGGTGACCGGCGGGCCGGACGTCACGCTCAGTAGAACGGCGAAGCTGAAGCTGCGCGGCGGGGCGCCCGCCGGAGTGGTCCGGCCGTCGAGGTAGGTCACGTCCACCACTTGGACGGGATACGGCGCCGGTGCGGGGGAGTGCGCGCTGTGCGGCCGCTGCTGCGGGCGCGTCGCGGCGAGATAACCGCCGCCCGCCAGAAGGGCGATCGCGGCGAGAAGGGTGAAGGCGATCCACCGGTGGCGGGCGTACCGGGCATACGCGGCGTACAGGGCGTCTCGCGTGTACCGGGCGGCCGGGGTGGCGGGCGCTCCCTCGGCCGGCCGCCGGCCCTCCGCCCGCGGACCGTCCCACGCGCGTGTGCCCTCGCCGGGCTCCAGCGGGCCGATGCCGGTCATGTCCGGGGACCTCCGCCCGGGGTCCCGTGCCGACGGCGGCCGGTGCGGGCGCTCCGCGCCCGACGGCCCGTCGACTCCCCGGCCGCCCGGAATCCCACCCCCGGCAGGGGGCCTCCTCGCCGTCCCATGAGCCGAAGCTAAGGGGAGGGACGGCGAGGGGCAACGCTCCGGCCGCGGACGCCCGGCTTCCGGTGCGTTCGGTCCGACTCGGTTTCCCCGCGGGGGAGTTCAGCTTCCGGTGGTCTGCTCCGGGACGCCTTCGCCGGGCCGCACGTCTCGCAGCAGGCAGGTCAGCCGGGCGCTGCAGACGCGGCGGCCCTCCTCGTCGCTGATCACGATCTCGTACGTCGCCGTGGACCGGCCCCGGTGCACCGGCGTGGCCACACCCGTCACCAGGCCCGAGCGGACCCCGCGGTGGTGCGTGCAGTTCAGGTCCACGCCCACCGCGATCTTCGAGCTGCCGCCGTGCAGCATGGCGCCGACCGAGCCCAGGGTCTCCGCCAGCACCGCGGAGGCGCCCCCGTGCAGCAGGCCGTACGGCTGGGTGTTGCCCTCCACCGGCATGGTCCCGACGACCTTCTCCGCGGAGGCCTCCAGGATCTGCACGCCCATGCGCGTGCCCAGATGTCCGGCCGAGAACAGGGCGGGCAGGTCCACGCCGAGCGCCGCGTACTCGTCGAGGACCTCCTGCGGGAACTTCACTCGCTGCTGCTCACCCATGGGGCCGGCTCCGTTCTTCTTCCACCTGTCCGCTCGCTGAGCAAACGCTCAGTCGGTCGCCGATTGTTCCAGACGACCGGCCGCGGGCCCGGTGTGATCTTCGAGACGTACGACGACGGACTTGCTCGCCGGAGTGTTGCTGGTGTCGGCGGTGGCGTCCAGCGGCACCAGCACGTTCGTCTCCGGGTAGTACGCCGCCGCACATCCCCGGGCCGTCGGGTACAGCACGACCCGGAAACCGGGCGCCCGCCGTTCCACCCCGTCCCGCCACTCGCTCACCAGGTCGACGTACGCCCCCTCGGCGACCCCGAGCGACCGCGCGTCCTCGGGGTGCACCAGCACCACCCGGCGCCCGCCCGTGATACCCCGGTAGCGGTCGTCCAGCCCGTAGATCGTGGTGTTGTACTGATCGTGCGAGCGCAGGGTCTGCAACAGCAGCCGGCCCTCGGGCAGTTTCGGGTACTCCACCGGCGCCGCCGTGAAGTTGGCCTTGCCCGTGGCGGTCGGGAAGCGGCGCTCGTCGCGCGGGGCGTGCGGCAGCGCGAAGCCGCCGGGCCGGGCCACGCGCGCGTTGAAGTCCTCGAAACCGGGGATCACGCGCGCGATGCGGTCCCGGACGGCCGCGTAGTCCTTCTCGAACTCCTCCCACGGCACGACGCTGCGCTCGCCGAGCACCCGGCGCGCGAGACCGCAGACGATCGCCGGCTCGGACCTGAGCTGCGGGCCCGCGGGCTTCAGGCGCCCGCGCGAGGCGTGCACCATGCCCATGGAGTCCTCCACCGTCACGAACTGTTCGCCGCTGCTCTGCAGATCACGCTCGGTCCGTCCCAGCGTCGGCAGGATCAGCGCCCGCGCGCCCGTGACCACGTGCGAGCGGTTCAGCTTCGTCGACACGTGCACGGTCAGCCGCGCGCGGCGCATCGCGGCCTCGGTGACCTCGGTGTCGGGCGAGGCGGCGACGAAGTTGCCGCCCATGGCGAAGAAGACCTTGGCCTCGCCGTCGCGCAGCGCGCGGATGGCCCGCACCACGTCGAAGCCGTGCTCGCGCGGCGGCGCGAACCCGAACTCCTTCTCCAGGGCGTCCAGGAAGGCCGGCGCGGGCCGCTCGAAGATGCCCATGGTGCGGTCGCCCTGGACGTTGCTGTGCCCGCGCACCGGGCACACGCCCGCGCCGGGGCGGCCGATGTTGCCGCGCAGCAGCAGGAAGTTGACCACCTCGCGGATGGTCGGCACGGCGTGCTTGTGCTGGGTGAGCCCCATGGCCCAGCAGACGATGGTCCGCTTCGAGGCGAGGACCATGCCGAGGACCCGCTCGATCTCCCCGCGCGTGAGGCCGGTCGCCGTGAGCGTCTCGTCCCAGTCGGCGGCGCGGGCCGCCTCGGCGAACTCCTCGTACCCGTGGGTGTGCTCGCGGACGAACTCCTCGTCCACCGCGCCCTCGGTCTCCAGGATCAGCTTGTTGAGGAGACGGAAGAGGGCCTGGTCGCCGCCGATGCGGATCTGCAGGAACAGGTCGGTGAGGGCGGTGCCCTTGAGGAGGCCCTGCGGGGTCTGCGGGTTCTTGAAGCGCTCCAGGCCCGCCTCGGGCAGCGGGTTGACGCTGACGACCTTCGCGCCGTTCGCCTTGGCCTTCTCCAGCGCGGAGAGCATGCGCGGATGGTTCGTGCCCGGGTTCTGGCCCGCGACGATGATCAGGTCGGCCTGGTACAGGTCCTCCAGCAGGACGCTGCCCTTGCCGATCCCGATCGTCTCGCCGAGCGCCGACCCGGACGACTCGTGGCACATGTTCGAGCAGTCCGGCAGGTTGTTCGTGCCCAGCTCGCGCGCGAAGAGCTGGTAGAGGAACGCGGCCTCGTTGCTGGTGCGGCCCGACGTGTAGAAGACGGCCTCGTCCGGGGAGCCGAGAGCGGCGATCTCGTCGGCGACGATGCCGAAGGCCCGCTCCCAGGAGACCGGCTCGTAGTGCGTGCCGCCCTCGGGGAGATACATGGGGTGCGTGAGCCGCCCCTGCTGACCCAGCCAGTAGCCGCTGCGGCCGAACAGGTCCGCGACGGAGTGCGCGGCGAAGAACTCCGGCGTGACCCGGCGCAGTGTGGCCTCCTCGGCCACCGCCTTGGCGCCGTTCTCGCAGAACTCCGCCGCGTGCCGGTGGTCCGGCTCCGGCCACGCGCAGCCCGGGCAGTCGAAGCCGTCCTTCTGGTTCACCCGCAGCAGCGTCAGCGCGGTGCGCCGCACCCCCATCTGCTGCTGGGCGATGCGGAGCGTGTGCCCGACGGCCGGCAGCCCCGCCGCCGCGTGCTTCGGCTCCGCGACCTGCGGCGCGTCCTGAACCGGATCACCCTTGGGCGGCTTCGTCGCCATCGCACGCTCCCCTTCGACTGCGTGTGAGAAGTACTCCGACCGTGTGTGAGAAGTACGCCGACGATCCTCCCACGGCGGACCGGCGTCGCTGCCGGCCGGGCCGACGGAGGACACCACGCCCGCACCTCTCCGCCGGCCGTCTCCTCGGCGCCGGTCCCCTCCCCGCTCTCACCGGCGGCGCTTCGGACGCTGTGGCGGCTCTCACATCCTCCGGAGGCGCGCGGCCCGGACTGTCAGTGGGGCGTGGCAGGATCGGAGGCGTGGCAGAGACAGCACCGAAGCAGACCGACAAGACCCCCGGCGGTCCCCGTCCCCGGCTGATGCTCATGGACGGGCACTCGCTGGCCTACCGCGCGTTCTTCGCGCTGCCCGCGGAGAACTTCACGACCGCGACCGGCCAGCCGACGAACGCGATCTACGGCTTCGCGTCGATGCTGGCCAACACCCTGCGTGACGAGGCGCCCACGCACTTCGCGGTGGCGTTCGACGTCTCCCGCAAGACCTGGCGCTCCGAGCGGTTCACCGAGTACAAGGCGAACCGCTCCAAGACCCCGGACGAGTTCAAGGGCCAGGTCGAGCTGATCGGCGAGCTGCTGGACGCGATGCACGCGCAGCGCTTCGCCGTGGCGGGCTTCGAGGCGGACGACATCATCGCCACCCTCGCCACCCAGGCCGAGGCCGAGGGCTTCGAGGTGCTGATCGTCACCGGCGACCGCGACTCCTTCCAGCTGGTCACCGAGAACATCACCGTGCTCTACCCGACGAAGGGCGTCTCGGAGCTGACCCGGTTCACCCCGGAGAAGGTGTTCGAGAAGTACGGTCTGACCCCCGCCCAGTACCCGGACTTCGCCGCCCTGCGCGGCGACCCGTCCGACAACCTCCCGGGCATCCCCGGCGTCGGCGAGAAGACCGCGGCGAAGTGGATCAACCAGTTCGGCTCGTTCGCCGAGCTGGTCGAGCGGGTCGAGGAGGTCAAGGGCAAGGCCGGCCAGAACCTCCGCGACCACCTGGAGTCGGTCAAGCTCAACCGTGTCCTCACCGAGCTGGAGCGCCAGGTCGAGCTGCCGAAGACGGTCGCCGACCTGGAGCGCGCCCCCTACGACCGCAAGACCGTCGCGATGGTCCTGGACACCCTGGAGATCCGCAACCCGTCCCTGCGCGAGCGCCTCTTCGCCGTCGACCCGGGCACGGAGGAGGCCGAGGCCACCCCGGTGGTCACCGAGGGCGTCGAGATCGACGGCACGGTCCTGGGCACCGGCGAGCTGGCCCCCTGGCTCGCCGGGCACGGCACCGGGACCCTCGGCGTCGCCACCGTCGACACCTGGGCGCTGGGCACCGGCTCCGTCGCCGAGGTCGCCCTCGCCGCGGCCGGGGGAGCGGCGGTCTGGTTCGACCCGTCCGAACTGGACGAGGCCGACGAGAACGCGTTCGCGGCCTGGCTGGCCGACCCGGACCGCCCGAAGGTGTTCCACAACGCCAAGGGCGCGATGCGCGTCCTCGCCGAGCACGGCTGGAGCGTCGAGGGCGTCAGCATGGACACCGCGCTCGCGGCCTACCTGGTCAAGCCCGGCCGCCGCTCCTTCGACCTGGACGCGCTGTCCCTGGAGTACCTGCACCGCGAGCTGGCCCCGGCCGCCGCGGCCGACGGCCAGCTCGCCTTCGGCGCGGACGACGGTGCCGAGGCCGAGTCCCTCATGGTCCAGGCCCGCGCGGTCCTGGACCTCGGCGAGGCCTTCGAGGGCCGGCTGGGGGAGGTGGGCGCCGCCGATCTGCTCCGTGACATGGAGCTGCCCACCTCGGCGCTGCTCGCCCGCATGGAGCGGCACGGCATCGCGGCCGACCGGGCGCATCTCGAAGCGATGGAGCAGATGTTCGCGGGCGCGGTGCAGCAGGCCGTGAAGGAAGCGCACGCGGCGGCCGGCCACGAGTTCAACCTGGGCTCGCCCAAGCAGCTCCAGGAGGTCCTCTTCGGCGAGCTGGCCCTGCCCAGGACGAAGAAGACCAAGACCGGGTACACCACCGACGCCGACGCCCTGGCCTGGCTCGCCACCCAGACCGACAACGAGCTCCCGGTGATCATGCTCCGCCACCGTGAGCAGGCGAAGCTGCGGGTCACCGTCGAGGGCCTGATCAAGACCATCGCGGGCGACGGCCGTATCCACACCACGTTCAACCAGACGGTGGCCGCGACCGGACGCCTGTCCTCCACGGACCCGAACCTCCAGAACATCCCCGTCCGCACGGACGAGGGCCGGGCGATCCGCCGGGGCTTCGTGGTCGGCGAGGGCTTCGAGTCCCTGATGACCGCGGACTACAGCCAGATCGAACTGCGCGTGATGGCTCACCTCTCCGAGGACGAGGGCCTGATCCGGGCGTTCACCTCCGGCGAGGACCTGCACACCACGGCCGCCTCCCAGGTGTTCGCCGTCGAGCCCGGTGCGGTGGACGCGGAGATGCGCCGCAAGATCAAGGCGATGTCGTACGGCCTCGCCTACGGCCTGTCCGCGTTCGGCCTCTCCCAGCAGCTGAACATCGAGGCGGCCGAGGCCCGCGCCCTGATGGACGCGTACTTCGAACGCTTCGGCGGGGTCCGGGACTATCTGCGCCGGGCGGTGGACGAGGCCCGCGCGACGGGCTACACGGCGACGCTCTTCGGACGCCGGCGCTATCTGCCCGACCTCAACAGCGACAACCGGCAGCGCCGCGAGGCGGCCGAGCGCATGGCCCTCAACGCGCCCATCCAGGGCACGGCGGCGGACATCGTCAAGATCGCCATGCTCAAGGTGGACAGCGCGCTGCGCGCGGCGGACCTCAGGTCCCGCATGCTCCTCCAGGTCCACGACGAAATCGTGCTGGAGATCGCGCCCGGCGAGCGGGCGGCGGCGGAGGAGATCGTCCGCCGCGAGATGGCCGGCGCCGTCGAGCTGAGGGCGCCGCTGGACGTCTCGGTGGGCGTGGGCCCGGACTGGGAGTCGGCCGCGCACTAGTTCGGGTAGGGCCGGCCCGGGCCGGTGGAGTTTCTCCGTCGCGGCGGTGACCGATTCCCGCGACGAGCGCCGGCGGTGCCGAGGGTGCCGCCGGGCCCGTCGCGGCGAGAGAGGCCCCTTACGCCACCCGCACCCACCGGGCCGGACCGCCCGAGGGACCCGTCACTCTCGTGGCCCCCGCCAAAACGCCCCGCACCCCCCGCAGCCGCAACACTGCGGGCATGGGTATACGCATGCTTCATCACCGGACGCCCGAGGCAGCCACCGGGGTCTGGGCGGACACCGCCTCGGCGCAGGCCATGCCCGCCGCACCGGTCCCGGCCTTCGCGGCCGACGCAAGCACCGCCCGCATCCCGGCCGACCTGGCCACGACCGTCCGCACGGTCACCGAGGATCTCCGGCGCGGGCTCGCCGGCCGCCCGGACCCGCTGCCCGACTGGCGCCAGTGGACCGACCTGGCCCGCGGCTACCTCGCCCTCACCCTCGCCGTGCTCCCGAGGTCACGCCCCCGGCCCACCCTCACGGTCTTCGTCGCGTCCCTCACCGAGCGCCCGGCCGCTCCCGCCCCGCACCGACCACCTCACCGGGATCCCCGGGACCAGCGGCCGGACGCCAGACCCTGACCCCGGCGGCGTACACCAGCAGCCCCAGCACCGTTCCCGCGCCCACCCCGAAACACAGGGTGGGCACCAGCTCCCACAGCCGTGCGGCCGTACCGCGCTCCTCCCACCACTGCGCCGTCCGCTGCACCGCCCCGGCCAGCGCGCAGCCGCCGATCACCGCGAGCGCCCACCACCGGTCCCGCGCGGACAGCACCGGCACCCCCGCCGGCTCCCCGTCCGGCGCCCGGCGCAGCGCGCGCACCACGAACCCCGCGATCAGCAGGGCACCCGCCACCGACGACCCGTACTGAAGCCAGGTGAACAGCGGCATGCCCGCCGGGCGGGCCCGCCCGACGGCCGGAATCAGCCGCGTACCCCAGCGGTCGTGATGGGTGAACGCGTCCCACACCACATGCGTGAGCGCACCGGACACCGCGGAGACGTACCACCACCCCACGGGCACGGCCCCCGCACGCCCGCGGGGCGCGCCGCAGCGCAGCAGCCCGGCCGGCCGGCCCTGCCGGGCCCGCGGCAGCAGCGCGAGCAACGGTTCCCGGACCAGCAGCCACAGCCCCGCGAGCACCCAGGCGATGAGCACGTCGACCGTGACGACTCCGGCGAACGCGTGCGTGACCGTGCCGAACTCCATGCCCCCCGGCAGGACACCGGCCGCGTAGTAGGGCATGTCGGGCGCGAAGGAGCCCGTGACGAGCACCGCGGGCACCAGCGGCCCCCGGCCGCGCCCGTCCCGGCGGATCGCGGGCAGCACGGCCGCCGCATGGCTGAGAGTGAACGGCAACAGAGCCCCCAGAGCGTCGACGGCCCGGACTCCGGCGCCGCTGATC
This sequence comes from Streptomyces naphthomycinicus, assembly GCF_020400595.1. Classification (GTDB taxonomy): domain Bacteria; phylum Actinomycetota; class Actinomycetes; order Streptomycetales; family Streptomycetaceae; genus Streptomyces; species Streptomyces naphthomycinicus. The sequence continues at coordinate 385,836 of NZ_JAINRE010000004.1, forward strand.
AGTTCCGGCCAGTATGCGTGACCGCGGTCCGGGGCCGTTCGGGCAACGACAGTTGGCCAACCGGTGAAATACGGACGTGAACAGGTGCCCGCTCAAAGCAAGTTGCCGTAGGGTCACCTGGGTCGCCGTGCGGGGACGCACGGTCGTACACACGTCGCATGGATGGAAGGGCGGCACAGGGGCAACCACAGCACCGGCTCGACCGTCACACCAGAGCGAGGCAGTCAGGCGGAGACGGACGCGCGGGCGTCCACGGGAGGGGTTCACTCTATGGCGGCGCATTTCGGCAGGCGACTGCGCAAGGGAGCGGCGACCACCGCGGTGGCCGCGGCGGCGGTCGCGGCTCTCTCCGCGTCCCAGGCACCGGGAGTGGCCGGCGAGGACCACGGCAGACCGACGGCGACCGGCGCCTCCGCCCCCGTACCGGACGGGTCCGCCGGCGGCAACGCCACCGGCAACTCGCCGTACTACACGGACCTGCCGCCCCTCAACAGCCCCAACCCCAGCCCCTCCGCCGGCGCCGGCACCCCCGTCTCCCGGGGCGGGGCCGAGGCCGGCATCCCGGCGACCGTGCTCGACGCCTACAAGAAGGCCGAAGCCGAACTGCGCTCCAGCAAGCCCGGCTGCAACCTGCCCTGGCAACTGCTCGCCGCCATCGGCAACGTCGAGTCGGGGCAGGCCCGCGGCGGACAGGTCGACGCGAACGGCACCACGCTGCACCGGATCCTGGGCCCGCAGCTCGACGGCAACGGCTTCGCGCTCATCGCGGACACCGACGACGGCGCGTACGACGGCAACAGCGCCTACGACCAGGCCGTCGGGCCCATGCAGTTCATCCCGTCCACCTGGGCCTGGGCCGGCCGGGACGGCAACGGGGACGGCGAGAAGGACCCCAACAACATCTACGACGCCGCGCTCGCCGCGGGCCACTACCTGTGCCGCAACAGCTGGGACATGTCCACCGAGGACGGCCTGCACCGCGCGATCCTCAGCTACAACAACTCGCAGGACTACCTCGACCTGGTCCTGAACTGGATGGAGTACTACCGCAAGGGCACCCACTCCGTCCCCGACGGCTCCGGCGACCTGCCCGAGCACCGCAGCGACACCGGCTCCGGCCACACCGCGCCCCCCACGCCCCCGAGCCCCCCGCGGACCGAGCCGGGCCAGAAGCCCGACAAGCCCGGCGGCGACAAGGGGCACGACGGGAACGGCGGCAACGAGACGCCCGCTCCCAAGCCGCCGAAGCCGCCGAAGCCGCCGGTCCCGCCCGTCCCGCCGACCCCGCCGAGCCAGACGGACCTGGTGGACCACCTGGAGGACGCGGGCACGGAGAAGCTCACGGCCACGGCCGGCGACGCCTTCACCGAGCGGATCGGCACCCGCGCCGAGACCAAGGCGGGCAAGTCGGTCGCCAAGATCAGGGTCCGGTTCACCATCACCGGCGACACGGACGCCACCTTCGACGGCGGCGAGACCGTGGCCACGGTGGTGACCGACGCCAAGGGGGTCGCACTCGCCCCGGCGCTCCAGGCCGGCGAGAAGACCGGCGACTTCAAGGTCACCGCGGCCGTCGTGGGCCGCTCGGTCAAGGGCGTCGACTACACGGCCACCGTCACCGCGCGCGCCGCCGACACCCTGGCCCGCACCACCGACACCCCGCTCACCTGCACCGCGGGCGGCGAGTTCGCCGACCAGGTCCAGGTGAAGGCGACGTACAAGGGCGCCGTCGCGGGCAAGGTCGCGGCGACCGCCACCCTCGTCAAGTCCGCGACCGACGCCACGGAGAACGACAAGGGCCCCTCCTTCAAGGACGCCGACGGCAAGAGCGTACGCACGCTCACCGGCCTCCAGACGGACGCGAAGGGCCTGCTGACGCTGCCGAAGCTGTACGCGGACGACACCACCGGAACCTTCCTGCTCCGCATCACCACCACGGGCGGCGCGACGCTCACCGTGGAGCTGACGGTCACGGCCGCCGCCGACTCCACCGAGACCCCCGCCCCGAGCCCGTCCGCCTCCTCCTGAGGCCACACGAGGGCGCCCTTCCCGCATCGGCGGGGAGGGCGCCCTCGTTCGTGCGTGCACCGCTGTTCTCATCTCGCCCGCCCGTTGCTACGGTGCCGGACCTGACGCACCATCAGCACGGCCCAGGACACCGACCGTCCGCCGGGAGGCCCCGTATGCGCGCCCTGATCGCCGCCGCGACCGGTCTCGCCCTCGCCCTCGCCGTGGTCCTCACGATCAGCGCGCTGGGCTCCCCGTCGGGCCGTACGTCCCCCAAGCCGCTGCTGACGACGGTGCCCGCGCACCCGTAGCCGCGCCCGTCCGGGAGGGAGGCCCCCATGCGCCGCAAGGCAAGCCTGGTCCTGCTCGCCTGCGCCGTCTTCTGCGCGGCGCTGGCCCCGCTCCTGCGCTGGTACGCCTTCCCGCGCCTGGCGCGGATCCCCGCGAACCAGTACCAGGACATGGTCCTGGAGGCCAGGGACGCCACCCTCCTCGACTACGGCACCATGCGCGCGAAGAAGGTCTCCAAGGTCACCATCGTGCAGACCCTCAAGGGCGACGTGGAGGCCGCTGAGAAGATCGAGAGGACGGCGGGCCGGCCGGTCGTCGTCTGGGACGGCCTGTCCTACGTCCAGGGCCCCGACGGCAAGATGGTCTCCAAGGTGCCCGAGCGGTACATCTTCGACGCCCACAGCCAGGACCCCGTCCACGCCACCGGCGAGACGGTCGACGGCGACCCGGTGAAACGCGAGGGCATCGAGTTCAAGTGGCCCTTCCTGACGCAGAAACGGGACTACGAGTACTTCGACGCGCAGACCCGCACCACCAGCCCCATCCACTACGAGGGCACCCGGGCCTTCCGCGGCCTGACGGTCTACCTCTTCGAGCAGACCGTCCCCTGGACCAGGGTCGCGATGCCGAAGACCATGCCCGTGCGGGGCATCACGCCGGAGTCGGTCGCCAGGACCGGCACCACCCGCTGGTACTCCACGGTCCGCAGGTTCTGGGTCGAACCGGTCACCGGCGCGCCCGTCTACGGCGAGGAGATCCACCAGGAGGAACTGCGCGGCGGCACCCTGCTCGGCGGCCGCGCCCGGGTCACCGCCTTCGCCGGGCACGTGAAGATGCGCGAGGACTACATCGACCACACGGTCGCCCTGGTCCGGCACAACCGCACCCTCGTCCTGGCGCTCACCTCGTACGTCCCCTGGGGCTCCCTCGTCCTCGGCGCGCTGCTCCTCGCCCTCTCCCTCTGGCTGGAGGCCCGCGCCCGCCGCCCGCGGGGCCCCGCCCCCACCCGGTCGGAGGAACCCGAACCGGTCAGCGCCTGAGCCGCGCGTTGGTGTGCCGCGTGGGCTCCGCCGTCGCCGGGTCCTCGGGCCAGGGATGCCTGGGGTACCGGCCGCGCAGCTCGGCCCGGACGGCGCGGTAGCCGTCCCGCCAGAAGGAGGCGAGGTCGGCCGTGACGGCGGCGGGCCGGCCCGCGGGGGAGAGCAGATGCACGAGCAGCGGCACGCCCGCCACCGCCGGCGTCTCCCGCAGCCCGAACATCTCCTGGAGCTTGACCGCGAGGACCGGACGCTCGGGGTCCGCGTAGTCGATCCGGATCCTGGACCCGCTCGGCACGGTGATCCGCTCGGGCGCCAGCTCGTCCAGCCGGGCCGCCTCCCCGCTCGCCCACGGCAGCAGCCGCGCGAGGGCCTGCCCGGCATCGATACGGCCGAGATCGGCCCGCCGCCCGGCCCTGCTCAGCTCCGGCTCCAGCCATGCGTCCACGCGCGCGTGGAGCGCCGCGTCCGACACGTCCGGCCACGGCTCCCCGAGACGCGCGCGCAGGAACGCCAGCCGCTGCCGCAGCACCTCCGCGTCGGGAGACCAGCGCAGCAGCCCGAGGCCGTCCTGCCGCAGCCCTTCCAGGAGGGCGCCGCGCACGAGAGCCGGTTCGGCGCCCTTCAGCGGCCGCACGGCCAGCTCGATCGCCCCCAGCCGCTCGACATGCCGGGCCACGACCTCCCCGTCGGCCCAGTGCACCTCGTCCCGCTCCGTCAGCAGGGCCCCGGCGGCGGCCGACGCCACGTCCTCCGGCACGGCGGCGCCGAGCCGCACGCGCGCGTGGCCCTTGCCGGAGGGCCGGTCGGCGACGGCCACGACGATCCAGGGAGCGCCCCGCAGAGCGGATCCGTCGGACAACTCGGCCCGGGTCCCGGACGCCATGAGATACGAGCCACCGTCGAGTCTGGCCACCCGCTCGGGAAAGGCGAGGGCGGCGACAAGCCCGACGACCCCGTCCTCCCCGCCGCCGGCCGCCTCCGCGGGCCCGCGCCCCACCGCCCGGGCGCCCGGCACCGCGCGGACGTCCGCCCGCGGCACGGAGTCGGGAACCGGGGCGCCGGCCGGCTCCGCCGAGACGGCGCGCAGCCGCCGTACCTCCGCGGCCCACCGCCCCGCGTAGGCGTCACCCCCGCGCCGTACCCGCCGCAGAGCAGCCGCGAGATCGTCCCCATACTCCCGCGGCACCTCCTCCGACAGCAGAGCGACGACCTCGGCACCCGCACCGGCCGTGTCCCGCAACGCCCGCCCCAGCCGAGGGTGCACCCCCAGCCGGGCCAACCGCACGCCGGACTCCGTCGGCCGCCCGGCCGAGTCCACCGCTCCCACGGCCGACAGCACCTCCCGCGCCGCCGCCATGGCGCCGCCCGGCGGCGGATCGAGCAGCGCGAGGCCGGAGGCGTCCGGGTCGCCCCAGCAGGCCGTCTGAAGAGCGAACGCGGTCAGGTCGGCCAGCTTGATCTCCGGAGCGGGGAACGCCGGCAGACGGCCGTCCTCGGCCTCCGCCCAGCACCGGTACACCGCGCCGGGCGCCTCCCGCCCGGCACGCCCCGCCCGCTGCCGTCCGGCCGCCCGCGACGCCCGCACGGTCGTCAGACCGCTCAGCCCGCGCGCGTGGTCCACCCGCGGCTCCCGCGCCAGCCCCGAGTCGACCACCGTCCGCACCCCGGGCACGGTCAGCGAGGACTCCGCGACGGCCGTCGCCAGCACCACCCGGCGCCGCTCGCCGGCCGTCAGCACCGCGTCCTGCACCGCGGCCGGCGCCCGCCCGTGCACCTGGAGGACGTCGACGTCACCGAGATCCCCCAGCAGGCCCGCCACGCGCGCGATCTCGCCCGTGCCGGGCAGGAAGCACAGCACGTCCCCCTTCCGCTCGGCCAGCGCCCGCCGCACCACCGACGCCACATGCGCCAGCAGCGCCGGATCGACCCGCATCCCGTGGGGCGGCCGGACCGGACGGGCCGGCGGCGCCCACACCGTCTCCACCGGATGGGCCGCACCCGCCGCCTCGACCACCGGCGCCCCGCCGAGCAGCCGCGACCACCCCTCGGCGTCCGTCGTCGCCGACGCGGCCACCAGCCGCAGCTCCGGTCGCAGCGCCTGCCGTACGTCCCACAGGAACGCGGCCACCGTGTCGGCGTCCAGATGCCGCTCGTGGACCTCGTCCAGGACCACGACGTCCACACCGGCCAGCTCCTGGTCCCGCTGGAGCCGCTGGAGCAGCACACCGGTCGTCACGACCTCCACGCGCGTGTGCCGCCCCACGGCCCGCTCGCCGCGCACCGTGAAGCCGACGCTCCGGCCTGGCTGCTCACCCAGCAGCCACGCCATCCGCCGGGCCGCCGCCCGCGCCGCGATCCGCCGCGGCTCGGCCACCACCACCCGACGTGCCGGCCCGCCCCCGACCAGTCCCGCGAGCACCAGCGGCACGAGCGTCGTCTTGCCGGTGCCGGGCGGTGCCACGAGCACGGCGGTGCCGGCATCCTCCAGGGCGTCGGTCAGGGCGGGCAGGGCGGACCGCACGGGCAGTGCGTCCAGAGCGTCGTCACGGATCACGCCCCCAGTGTCGTACGACGACCGGAACGGCCCCGCACGCGTACGTACGGGGCCGCGGGCACCCGTGCGGGGCATCGGGCACGCCGCGCACGCGCGCGTGCGCGCACGTGAGGTGAGAGGAGGCGCTCGGCGGCAGCCCTCAGTCCCGCTCGCACACGAAGATCGCCGTGCCGGGGATCAGGTTCCCGCGCAGAGGCGACCAGCCGCCCCACTCCGAGGTGTTCCAGGCCGGCCACTCCGGCTCCACCAGGTCCACCAGCCGGAAACCGGCGGCCACGACGTCCCGCACCCGGTCGCCGAGCGTCCTGTGGTGCTCGACGTAGACCGCGTGGCCCTGGTCGTCCTGCTCCACGTAGGGCGTGCGGTCGAAATAGGACGCGGACACCGAGAGACCCTCGGGGCCCGGCTCGTCCGGGAACGCCCAGCGGATCGGGTGCGTCACCGAGAACACGAACCGTCCGCCCGGCCGCAGCGTCCGGCGCACCTCGCGCAGCACCAGCCGGGGATCGGCCACGAACGGCAGCGCCCCGTACGCGGAGCACGCCAGGTCGAAGGAGCCGTCCGCGAAGGGCAGCGCGCCGGCGTCGGCGCAGACCAGGGGAAACGATCCGCCGATCCGCAGCGCGTGCTGGAGCTGGCGGTGCGAGAGGTCCAGCGCCACCGGCCGCGCGCCCTGGGCGGCCAGCCAGCGCGCGCACTGCGCCGCGCCCGCGCCGATCTCCAGGACGTCCTTGCCCTTCAGCTCCTCCACCGGACCGAGCAGCTCGGCCTCCACCTCGTCCAGGCCCTCCGGGCCCCAGACGAAGCGGTCGTCGCCGAGGAACGTGCCGTGCTCGATCTGGTACTCGTCGGCGTTGCGGTCCCACCAGCCACGATTGGCGCGGGAACTCTCCGTGACATCGGCGTCGCGTCGCGTGGCTTCCGGCTCGAAACCCTCGGAGACCTCAGGGTCGTGCGCTTCGGACTCTTGGATGATCGGCTCCCTCGTCGTACTCTTCCGTCCAACTCGCCGGAGGTCCGCACGGGAGGGTTTCCCGGTTCCGTGCGGCCTGTTGGGGTGAATCTTGCGCCGGGAATGCGGCGATCCGCCCCGGGTGTGCGCCTTCGCGCATTGACCCTGTCCGGCTGCCCCCGTATGCTACAAGTTGCGCTGCGAGCCTGCGCACCTCAGACGTAGCAGGCTGCGCTCGCATCTGTATGTATGTCCCCTCGGTTGTCGAGGCGCCACCGGGCACCCGGTGCTCAATGTGGCGCTTCCTTGGCTGTCCGGCTTCTGCAGAGCGAAACGGGCTCCCGGCGTAAGCAGTACCTACGACTTCAATGTCCGTACCGGAGCCCTTTCCCACATGACGAGCAGCACCGAGACCACCGCCACCACCCCGCAGGTTGCGGTCAACGACATCGGTAACGAGGAAGCCTTCCTCGCCGCGATCGACGAGACGATCAAGTACTTCAACGACGGCGACATCGTCGACGGCGTCATCGTGAAGGTCGACCGGGACGAGGTCCTGCTCGACATCGGTTACAAGACCGAAGGTGTCATCCCGAGCCGCGAGCTCTCGATCAAGCACGACGTCGACCCGAACGAGGTCGTCGCCGTCGGTGACGAGATCGAGGCCCTGGTCCTCCAGAAGGAGGACAAGGAAGGCCGCCTGATCCTCTCGAAGAAGCGCGCCCAGTACGAGCGTGCCTGGGGCACCATCGAGAAGATCAAGGAAGAGGACGGCATCGTCACCGGTACCGTCATCGAGGTCGTCAAGGGTGGTCTCATCCTCGACATCGGCCTCCGCGGCTTCCTCCCGGCCTCCCTGGTCGAGATGCGCCGTGTCCGCGACCTCCAGCCCTACGTGGGCAAGGAGCTCGAGGCGAAGATCATCGAGCTGGACAAGAACCGCAACAACGTGGTCCTGTCCCGCCGTGCCTGGCTGGAGCAGACCCAGTCCGAGGTCCGCCAGACGTTCCTCACGACCCTCCAGAAGGGTCAGGTCCGTTCCGGTGTGGTCTCCTCGATCGTCAACTTCGGTGCCTTCGTGGACCTGGGTGGCGTCGACGGTCTGGTCCACGTCTCCGAGCTGTCCTGGAAGCACATCGACCACCCGTCCGAGGTTGTCGAGGTCGGCCAGGAAGTCACCGTCGAGGTTCTCGACGTGGACATGGACCGCGAGCGCGTCTCCCTGTCGCTGAAGGCGACCCAGGAAGACCCGTGGCAGCAGTTCGCCCGCACCCACCAGATCGGCCAGGTCGTGCCCGGTAAGGTCACGAAGCTGGTTCCGTTCGGTGCGTTCGTCCGCGTGGACGAGGGCATCGAGGGTCTGGTCCACATCTCCGAGCTGGCCGAGCGCCACGTGGAGATCCCGGAGCAGGTCGTCCAGGTCAACGACGAGATCTTCGTCAAGGTCATCGACATCGACCTCGAGCGTCGTCGCATCAGCCTCTCGCTGAAGCAGGCCAACGAGTCCTTCGGTGCCGACCCGGCCTCGGTCGAGTTCGACCCGACCCTGTACGGCATGGCCGCGTCCTACGACGACCAGGGCAACTACATCTACCCCGAGGGCTTCGACCCCGAGACCAACGACTGGCTCGAGGGCTACGAGAAGCAGCGCGAGGAGTGGGAGCGCCAGTACGCCGAGGCGCAGACCCGCTTCGAGCAGCACCAGCAGCAGGTCATCAAGTCCCGCGAGGCCGACGCCGCTGCCGCGGCCGAGGGTGGCGAGGCTGCGGCTCCGGCCGCGACCGGCGGTTCGTACTCCTCCGAGGGTGCCGACACGTCCGGCGCGCTCGCCTCGGACGAGGCGCTTGCCGCGCTGCGCGAGAAGCTGGCCGGCGGCCAGAGCTGATCGCTGCCGCTGAGGCTTAGCCGTTAGTGCTGAGGGGCCGCACCTTTCGGGGTGCGGCCCCTCAGTGTTTTCCCGGGGGGCGTCCCTCTCGGAGTGTCAGGAAGTGACCGGGATGTTCGTCAGCCCCTTGCCGCCGGTCACCGTGTTGCCGGTGTAGACCGTCGTCCGGCAGCTCGTGCTGTTGTTGGTGACGTCGATGGCGAGCTGGGTGGAGCCGGTGGCACCCGACAATGTCGACTTGTTGCCCTTGAACACCGTGCCGCAGCCCCAGCCGGACTGCTGGGTGTGGGTCTGGTAGCCGTCGTTGGTGGTGTTCTTGCCGGTGTTGTCCTGGACGAGGACGTTGTTGCCCTTCACGTCGACCCAGGAGTCGTCGTAGTTGGCGCCGGTCAGCCCGCTGCCGTCGAAGCTGTTGCCGATGATCTGGGCGCCCGTCGTCCCTTCCTTGATGTCGATGTTCTCGCCGCCCACGTCCGGGCCGATCGTGTTGCCCAGGATCTGGATGCGGTCGCTCTTGTCGGACAGCGTGTTCGCGGTCCCCACGTACACGCCCTCGCCCATGCCCCGGCCGTCGTTCCCGGTGTCGTAGATCTTCGCGTTCCTGATCACGCCGTCCGTGCTGGAGTTGCGGAAGTGCACGCCCTCCATGTCCAGGTCGTGCACCGTGACGCCGTCCACCACGACACCCTTGGCCGTGTCGATCACGATGCCCTTCTGGCCGCCGGTCACGGTCAGGCCGGTGACCGTCCAGTAGGAGGCGCCGTTCAGGTGCAGCCCGTAGCCGCCGCCGGCGGTGAGCACGGCCCTGGGGGAGCCGGTGAGGGTGATGCGGGCGGAGGCCGTCGCCGGTGCGGTCGCCTTGAAGTTGCCGGTGTAGGTGCCGTCCGCCAGGTGGATCGTGTCGCCGGGGGCGGCGGCACCGAGTGCGGTCTTCAGCTGGGCCGCGGTCGTCACCTCGATCGTGGTGGCGGCCGAGGCCGGGCCGCCCGCGGTCAGCAGCAGGCCGCCGGCGGCGAGCGTCGTGGCGAGCAGGGAAGTGAGCGGTGTGCGTAGGCGCATGGGGGCTCTCCTGTCGGATCGATCGTTCTCCTACATGAACAATGGACGTCACTGTGAACGTCGATGGCCGTGAAGGTACGGACCAGGTGACGGGGCGTCAAGACGTCCTGCGCGAGATCGCAGATCAGCGGCGTGTCGCGGGAATTCCCGCGTTTCAGGGCGCGTTGTTCCTGGGGAACACGAGGAGGAGCGGTCACAGTGCTTGATCCGCAGGGTTTGTACGCATGGGAGCCGAAGGGCCTCGCCGTGGTCGACATGGCGCTGTCCCAGGAATCGGCGGGCCTTGTCATGCTCTACCACTTCGACGGATACATCGACGCGGGCGAGACCGGAGACCAGATCGTCGACCGGCTGCTCGACTCACTGCCCCACCAGGTCGTGGCACGTTTCGACCACGACCGGCTCGTGGACTACCGGGCCCGGCGGCCCCTGCTGACCTTCAAGCGGGACCGCTGGACGGAATACGAGACCCCGGCCATCGAAGTCCACCTCGTCCAGGACACCACCGGTGCCCCCTTCCTGCTGCTGTCCGGTCCCGAGCCGGACGTGGAGTGGGAGCGGTTCGCGGCGGCGGTGCGACAGATCGTGGAGCGGCTGGGCGTGCGCCTGTCCGTGAACTTCCACGGCATCCCGATGGGTGTGCCGCACACCCGTCCCGTGGGCCTGACCCCGCACGGCAACCGCACCGACCTGGTCCCCGGCCACCGCAGCCCCTTCGAGGAGGCGCAGGTGCCCGGCAGTGCCGAGTCGCTGGTCGAGTACCGCCTCATGGAGGCGGGACACGACGTCCTGGGAGTCGCGGCGCACGTCCCTCACTACATCGCCCGTAGCGCGTACCCGGACGCCGCCCTGACCGTCCTGGAGGCGATCACGGCCGCCACCGGCCTGGTCCTGCCCGGTGTCGCGCACTCCCTGCGCACGGACGCCCACCGCACCCAGACCGAGATCGACCGGCAGATCCAGGAGGGCGACGAGGAACTGACGGCGCTCGTCCAGGGCCTGGAGCACCAGTTCGACGCGGCGGCCGGTGCCGAGACCCGGGGCAACATGCTGGCCGAGCCCGTGGAAATCCCGTCCGCCGACGAGATCGGGCAGGAATTCGAGCGGTTCCTGGCGGAGCGCGAGGGAGACAACTGACCCGCGCCCGCGAAGGCGCGGGGCCGCATCGAGGTGCGGCCCCCACCGCGCGGGCGCGACCGGCTCCGTCGGCCCGCACCCGTCGGACCGACCGCCGAGCGGAGCGTCTAGGCTTCCGCTCATGCTGACAGTGGGCCTGACCGGTGGCATCGGCGCCGGCAAGAGCGAGGTGTCGCGGCTGCTCGTGGAGCACGGGGCCGTGCTGATCGACGCGGACCGCATCGCGCGTGAGGTCGTGGCGCCGGGCACTCCCGGCCTCGCGGCCGTGGTCGACGCCTTCGGAGCGGACATCCTGGCCGCCGACGGCAGCCTCGACCGCCCCCGGCTCGGCTCGATCGTCTTCGCCGACCCGGAGAAGCTCGCGGTCCTGAACTCGATCGTGCACCCCCTGGTGGGCACCCGCTCCCGCGAACTGGAGAGCGCCGCGGCCGAGGACGCCGTGGTGGTCCACGACGTGCCCCTGCTCACCGAGAACGGTCTCGCCCCGCTCTACGACGTCGTGATCGTCGTGGACGCGAGTCCCGAGACCCAGCTCGACCGGCTGGTGCGGCTGCGCGGGACGACCGAGGAGGACGCCCGCGCACGGATGGCCGCGCAGGCGACGCGCGAGCAGCGCCGGGAGATCGCGGACATCCTGATCGACAACGACGTCCCCCTGGACGCGCTGAGGAAGCGCGTCGCCGAGGTCTGGGACGATCTCGCACGCCGGGCCCGGCAGGACGCCGCGGGCGCGGAATAGGCGGCGGCCGCGGGGCGTTGAAGCGCTGGAGCAAGGGAAGGACTCAGCCGTGCCCGAGACCAGCGGTTCCACCGGACGTACTCCGGAGACGCATGTCATCGACTTCCGCGCCGCCGAGCAGCTGCTCAACGCGCGGGATCCGCGGGGCGCGGTGAAGCTGCTCGACGGAGTCATCGCCGCGCACCCCGAGAACACCGCCGCCCGTCTGCTCCGCGCCCGCGCCTTCTTCGCGGCGGCGCAACTGCGGCCCGCCGAGCTGGAGTTCACGATCGTGCTGGAGCGCGAGCCGGACAACGCGTTCGCGCACTTCGCCCTCGCCCGGACCTACGAGCGCCAGGGCCGCCCCGACCAGGCCAAGCGCCACTTCAGGCTGGCCGCCGCGCTCGACCCCAACCCGCGGTATCTCCAGGCGGCGCGCTTCGAGGACTGACGTCCCGCGAGCCGACGGAGTGCGGCGACGGCACGGTCGCTTCGCCGACCGTGGGACGACGGCGACGGCGACTGCGTGGGGCGACGGCGGAGCCGGTCGGCCGGCTGGGCGGTGGGTCGTGCCGGTCAGGGGTGGCGGTGCCTCGGCGGCCCCGGATACGGCGGCCGGCCCTCCGGCGGCGGGTACGGCGGGACGTCCCGCCCCGGCTGGTAGTGCGGGCCCTGCCGGATGTGTCGCACGATCATGGTCATGTCGATGGTGACCAGCAGCCACAGCACGCCGCAGGCCGCCGCCCAGCCCGGGCGCCCGAGCAGCGCGAACGCCGCCGTGCCGAAGACGGCCCAGACCAGTCCCCACACGCTCAGCCAGAATCGCGCCCGCAGTGCACTGCGCGCGGTCACCGGTTCACTGCCCGTACGCATCGGATCACTGCTCCTGCTGGCAACGTACTCTTCGACGCGCACGTCCATCAACACCCGACGGCCGGATCCGCCGAGGCGTCCCGGCCGGCACCGAGCAGGGTTCCCGTTCCGGGCTGAATCGCTCAAACGAGTGAACTGGGGGAGTGGGGGAACGGGCGTGCGGGGGCGGGCCGTTGTCCGGGCATGAGGATCGGCATGCGTGAGGGATACGAGGGCACGGGACCGGGAGCGATCACCCCGGACGGCTGCGCGGTCGAGCTGTACACACGGCTCCCGGTGGGCGACGAGCCGGACGTCATCGCGGCGGCGGTGCCGGCCGGGGCGCACATCCTGGAGCTGGGCAGCGGGGTGGGCCGGGTGACCCACCCCCTGCTGGAGCGCGGCTTCACGGTCACGGCGGTGGACGAGTCCGCCGACATGCTGGCCCGGGTCCGCGGGGCACGCACGGTGTGCGCCGCCGTCGAGAAGCTCGACCTCGGCGAGAAGTTCGACGTGGTGATGCTCGCGTCGTTCCTGGTGCACAGCGGTGACGAGGAGGTGCGCAGGGGCATGCTGCGCACCTGCGCCTCGCATGTGGCGGAGGGCGGCTGCGTGCTCATCCAGCGGGAGGGCCCGGACTACCACACCGACGTACCCAGGGAGCGGGTCGACCCCAGCGGCTTCACGATACGGATCGCGTCGGTGGAGCCGGCCGGGGAAGGGGTGAACTCCGTCCGCGCGGAGTACGAGTTCCCGGACGCGGTCTGGACACAGACGTTCCTGGCCAGACCGCTGACGAAGGAGCAGTTCGAGTCGGCGCTGGCGGAGGCGGGGCTGGAGGTGGACAGCTATCTGACACCGGACGGGATGTGGGTGAGGGCGGTGCGCGCGGCGTAGGGGCGGGCAGGGTGCACAGGACGGGCAGGCAGGGCGGACGGGCAGGACGGGCAGGCAGGGCGGCCAGGCAGGGCGGGCAGGACGGGCGGACGGCCAGGACGGGCAGGCAGGGCGGGCAGGGCGGGCAGGCAGGGCGATGTGATGGTCTCGCCGGCGATGAGTTCTCGGCCTCTGATCGGTCTACCTCCATGAATGCAACCGGCACCGCTTCACCAGGAGACCTTCATGTCCGAGACCACCGCCCCCGCCAGCTCCCCGACGTCCGTGGCCTCCGTCGCCTCGCCCACCGGCCGGGCGCGGGCGGCCCGGGTCGCGCTGCGGGCCGTGCAGATCCTGCTCGCCCTGTTCTTCGGCATCGCGAGCGCCCTGCCCAAGCTCATAGCGCACCCCACGGCCGTCGAGTCCTTCGACAAGATCGGCTGGGGCAGCGGGGCGATGTACACCATCGGCGCGCTCGAACTCGCCGGAGCGGTCGCGCTGTTGATCCCGGTGCTCCAGTCCGTGGCGGCGGTCGCTCTCAGTGCGCTCATGGTGGGAGCGTTCATCGTCCAGCTCACCGCTTTCGACGGCCAGAACGCGGCCACCCCGCTGATCCTGATCGCACCGCTCGCCCTGATCGCCTGGACCCGCCGGACGCACAACGGAGACCTGCTGCGGCTGCTGAGCCGACGGTGACACCACCACCGGCGTCGGACCCGGCCGGGAGGAAGTGCGCTCGCCACCCGGGTGCCGTGAGCCCGGGATGGGGACGAGCGCGGTTCGGCGGGGGGAGAGGAGGAGGCCCTGCCGGGTGGTTCCTCGTCCGGTCACCGCCCCCGCGGGCGCCCACCCGAGCCGCCGGGAGCGCCCGAGCCACCGTGTGTCCCTGTGCTTCCGGAGCCCCCGCGTCCCCCGCGCCCCGCACGTCCGCCGGAGCCACCGGACCCGCCCGGTCCGGTGAAGCCGGCGAAGCCTCCGGGGGCGCCCTGGGCAAGGCCGCGGAGGCGTTCCAGTTCGCGGCGGTCACGCTTGGTGGGGCGGCCGGCGCCGGGGTCGCGGAGACCCGCGGGGGCGACGGCCTCGCGGGGCGGAGGCGGAGGGGAGTTGTCGATGTAGCACTGGACGGCGACGGGCGCACCGACCCGCTTGCGGATCAGGCGCCTGACGATCACGACCCGTTCCCGGCCCTCGTGCCGCAGCCGTACCTCGTCGCCGACGCGCAGGGAGTAGGCGGGTTTCACCCGCTCGCCGTTCACGTGGACATGTCCGCCCCGGCATGCGGTGGCGCCGAGGGAGCGGGTCTTGATCAGGCGGACGGCCCAGATCCAGCTGTCGACGCGGACGGACTCGCCGTGGCCGGGCCCGGCGGCCTCGGCCGCGGCCACCGCCGCGGCGATCTTGGGATCGAGCGGTTGCCCGGCAGGGGCGGGGCCCGTTCCGTCGGACCCGCCAGACCCGCCAGACCCGCCAGACCCGCCAGACCCGTCGGACCCGCCAGACCCGTCGGACCCGCCAGGCCCGTCCGACCCGCCAGGCCCGCCGGTTCCGCCGCCGGATTCCTCGCCGGTCGCACGGTCCACGGTCTCGTCCGCATCCTCGGAAGCCATGTCCCGACCTTAACGCCAGGGGGCCGCCGAGCCGGAAGCGTTTTTCGGTGACCGCGCCTGCCTCCGCCTGCCGTGTCTGTGCCTGTCGTGTCTCCGCCTGCCGTGCCACCGCGCTGCCCCGTCCGCCGTGCCGCCGCGCTGCCACCTGCCCGTGCCACCGCGCTGCCACCGCCTGCCCGTGCCACCGCCCGCCGTGCCGCCGCGCCTGCCCCCGTCCGCCGTGCCGCACCTGCCATGCCACCTTGGCCGCACCGATCCACCCCGTTCAGGTCAGCCTCACGGGGCATACGGTGACGATATGGACGACAGCAGCGCCCTCGCCCGGCTCGATCGGCGCGTCGCCGACTGCCGGGCCTGCCCCCGGCTGGTCGACTGGCGTGAGGAGGTGGCCCGTACGAAGCGCGCCGCGTTCGCCGACTGGACCTACTGGGGGCGGCCGGTGCCCGGGTTCGGCCCGGCCGACGCCCGGCTGGTGATCATCGGGCTGGCCCCGGCCGCGCACGGCGGCAACCGGACCGGCCGTATGTTCACCGGGGACCGCTCGGGAGACGTGTTGTACCAGGCGCTGTACGACGTGGGGCTCGCCTCGCAGCCCACCTCGGTCAGCGCCGACGACGGCCTGGAGCTGCACGGCGTGCGGGTCACCGCGCCCGTGCACTGCGCGCCGCCCGCCAACAAGCCGACCCCCGGGGAGCGCGACACCTGCCGGCCCTGGCTGGTCCAGGAGCTGACGCTGCTGCGGCCCACGCTGAAGGCCGCGGTCGTCCTGGGCGCCTTCGGCTGGCAGGCCGCGCTGCCCGCGTTCGCGGACGCGGGCTGGACCGTGCCCCGCCCGCGTCCGGCCTTCGCCCACGGCACCCGGGTCGCGCTCGACGGCCTGGACCTCTTCGGCTGCTTCCATGTGAGCCAGCGCAACACCTTCACCGGGCGGCTGACCGCCGAGATGCTGCGCGAGGTCCTGCGCGGGGCGGCGGAGGCGGCCGGGCTGCCGTGACGAGTCCCCGCGGCTCTTCTCAGTCCGCCTGGGTGTCCTCGCCGAACAGGTGGCGTACCGTCGAGCGGTAGTTGGCGCGGACGTGGCCGAGTGCGTGGGCGCGGGCACGGTCCGGGTCGCCGGAGGCGATGGCCTCGTACAGCTCGCGGTGTTCGGCGAGGAGTTGGGGCCATTCCTCGTTCCGCCGGGTGAGCCAGCGCAGGCGGCCGTCGACCGGTTCCATGACCGAGATCAGCAGGCCGTTGCCGGCCATGGCCAGAACTCGGTCGTGGAAGCGGGTGTTGATGTCCGTGATCGCCTCGGCGTCCTCGTCCTCGGTCGCCAGGGCCGCCCGGTCGAGCAGGTCCCGCAGCTCCGCCAGCCCCTCGGGGGTCGCCCGGACCGCCGCCAGCCCCGCCGCGTACACCTCCAACGCCTCGCGCAGCTCGAAGAGTTCCCGGACATCGGCCGGGGTGAGCCGGCGCACGACCGTGCGGCGGGCCGACTCGAAGAGGACGAAGCCCTCGGCGACCAGGGCGCGGATCGCCTCTCGCACCGGCACCCGCGAGACACCGAACCGCTCGGCCAGTTCCCGCTCGACGAGCCGGTCACCGGGGCCGAGGCGGCCGGCGATGATGTCCTCCCGCAGGCTCGCCAGGACCCGTTCGCGTACCGCGCCCAGGGGTTCGGTCTTCGTCATGCGCCCATCTTCGCCGAAGTGAGCGGTCTTTTACGGGGCCGTCATGGCAACGACATCGGTCCGAACGCTTGACGGCGGGACCATGACCGCAGTTTGGTATACCAAACGGCCGCCGTCCTCCGTCCCCTCGCCCATGGAGGCCTCGTGTCCCTCGCCGACCGCGCCCAAGCCACCGGCGCCCCCGTGTCCGGCCCCGACCCCCGCCTCGTCAACGAGGACCTCGCCCCCGCGAAGCAGCGGAACTGGAAGGTCTTCGATCTGTTCGCCCTGTGGATGTCGGACGTCCACAACCTCGGCAACTACACCTTCGCCGCCGGCCTGCTGGTCCTCGGTATGAACGTCTGGCAGGTCTTCACCTCCCTCCTCGTGGGCTTCGTGCTGATCTACGCCGGCATGAACCGGATGGGGAGGATCGGCCAGCGGCACGGGGTACCGTTCCCGGTCGTCAGCCGCATCAGCTTCGGCGTCTGGGGCGCCAACGTCCCGGCGCTTATCCGGGCGGTGATCGCCATCATGTGGTACGGCATCCAGACCTATCTGGCCTCCGTCGCCGTCAACGTGATGCTGCTGGCCGCCTGGCCGGACCTGGAGTCGCTGACGCGCCACTCCTTCCTCGGCCTGGACGCGCTCGGCTGGATCTCCTTCGTCTCGCTCTGGCTGCTCCAGGCGCTGATCATCAGCCGGGGCATGGAGTCGGTGCGGAAGTTCCAGGACTTCTGCGGCCCGGCGATCTGGCTGGTGATGATCGCGCTGGCGGTGTGGGTGCTGGCCGAGGCCCACTGGAGCATCTCGCTGACCTCCACCCCGCACCCGGTCTCCACCGGCGAGCAGTGGCGGCAGTGGTTCGGCGCGATCGGCCTGATCCTCGCCACCTACGGCACACTCATGCTGAACTTCTGCGACTTCTCCCGCTTCGCGCCCGACCACAGGACCGTCCGCCGCGGCAACTTCTGGGGTCTGCCGGTCAACTCCACCGCGTTCGTGGTCGTCTCGGTGATCGTCACGGCGGGCTCGCTGGAGGCGTTCGGGCAGGCCGTCACCGACCCGGCGGAGCTGGTCGCCAGGGTGGGCAACACCTGGGTGCTCGTCGTCGCCGCGCTGACCTTCGCCGTCGCCACCATGGGCGTCAACATCGTCGCCAACTTCGTCTCACCGGCGTACGACCTCGCCAACGTCTGGCCGCAGAAGATCACCTTCAAGGTGGGCGGCATGATCAGCACGGTGGCGGCCCTGGTCGTCACCCCCTGGAACCTCTTCTCCAACCCGACCGTCGTCAACTACTTCCTGGGCGGCCTCGGTGCCTTCCTGGGCCCGCTCTTCGGCGTGATCATGGTGGACTACTACTGGGTGAAGCGCGGCAGGATCGACGTCGACGCGCTCTTCGACGCCCGGCCCGGCACCCCGTACCACTACCGCAGGGGCGTCAACCCCAAGGCGCTGTGGGCGTTCCTGCCCTCCGCCGCGGTCGCCGCCGTCCTCGCGCTCGTGCGGAGCTTCAGCGCGGTGTCCCCCTACTCCTGGTTCATCGGTACCGCGCTCGCGGCCGCGCTGTACGCGGCGCTGTGCCGCCGGGAGCGCGCTGCGGCGGAGGAGGGCTGACGGGCGTGCGGATCGTCGTCACCAACTGCAACACCACGCGGGAGATGACCGAGGAGATCGTCCGCGGCGCCCGGGGCGCCGCGGCCCCGGGCACCACCGTCGCCGGGCTGACTCCCGGCTGGGGCCCCGAGTCCGCCGAGGGCTGGCTGGACAGCTATCTGTCGGCCGCGGCCGTCCTCGACGCGCTGCGGACCTACGACGGTCCCCCCTACGACGCGGTCGTGCTGGCCGGGTTCGGGGAGCACGGGCGCGAAGGCGTACGGGAGCTGGTGGACGTGCCGGTCGTGGACATCACGGAGGCCGCGGCCCACCTCGCCTGTCTCCTCGGGCGCCGCTACGGCGTCGTGACCACCCTCGACCGGTCCCGCGGCCAGATCGAGGACAGCCTGGAGACCGCGGGCGTGGCCCGCAACTGCGCCGCCGTCGTCGGCACCGGCCTCGGCGTACTCGACCTCGCCGCGGATCCGGCCCGCACGCAGGCCGCGTTCCTGGCCGCCGCCGAACGCGTCCGGGACGCCGGCGCCGAGGTCCTCGTCCTCGGCTGCGCCGGGATGACGGGCCTGCAGCGGACGGTGGGCCGGAAGCTGGGGCTGCCCGTCGTGGACGGGGTCGGGGCGGCGGTGAAGCTCGCGGAGTCGCTGGTGGGCCTGGGGCTGACGACGAGCCGGGCGGGCGGCTACGAGAAGCCGCTGCCCAAGAGAAGGGCGTGGGGCCGGCCGGGACGCACGGTTCCGGGGCCCGGGGTCTCCGGGGCGCCGGAGGCGACGGACGCCCGGGGGCTCAGGGACCGAGGCGACGGATGTCCGGGAGGCTCGGGGGTGACGGGCGTGCGGGAGGGTCGGGGGTGCCGGGGGTGACGGGCATGCGGGAGGGTCGGGGGTGCCGGGGGTGACGGGCATGCGGGAGGCTCGGGGGTGCCGGGGGTGACGGGCATGCGGGAGGCTCGGGGGTGCCGGAGGTGACGGGCGTGCGGGAGGCTCGGGGGTGCCGGAGGTGACGGGCGTGCGGGAGGTTCAGGGGTGCCAGACGTAACGGACGTCCGGTTCGCGTTCCTCGTTGTCGCTGCCGTCCGTGCGCTCGGCGGCGAGGAAACCGTGCCGCTCGTAGAAGCGCTGGGCGGGCCCGTTGACCTGGAACGTCCACAGGCTCAGCCCGCCCGGGCTGCGCTCCTTGGCCAGCGCGACCAACCGGTCCCCGATACCCCGCCCCCGCCACTCGGGGGCCAGGTACAGCTGCGACAGCAGGTCCCCTTCCAGCACCATCAGGCCGACGACACCCGTCCCGGCCGCTTCCGCGACCCAGGTCTCCCGCAAGGGGACCACGATGTCCCGGATGTAGTCCCGGACCTCGTCGTCGGTGTGCGCGCGGACGACCGTCGGCAACGCGGCGTCGAAGGACCGCAGATACACGTCCGCGGCGGCGCGGGCGTCCGCCGCCGCGGCACGGCGCAGCACCACCGCGTCCGTCATCGGCCGCCCTCTTCCCGCTCGGGGACCACGGCCGTCGCCGTGATCTCCACCAGCTGGCCGGTGTACCCGAGACAGGAGACCCCGAGCAGCGTCGACGCGTGCGGACCCCGGCTCAGACCCGAGGCCTCCACCACGTTCCACACCTCGGACAGGGTGGCGGGCTCACTGGCGACCACGTACACGTCGGTCGCCACCACCTGATCCAGGTCGCTGCCGACGGCCAGCAGCTGCTCGCGCAGATTGGCGATCACCTGCCCGGCCTGGCGCACCGGATCCCCGGGCCCCACCAGCTCGCCGTCGGCGTCGAGCGGCACCGCTCCGGCGAGGAACGCGAGCTTCGTGCCGGCCTCGACCACGGAGGCGTGGGCGTAGGCGGGCGGCGGGAAGAGGGCGGGGACGGTGACGCGCTGGATCACGGAAGCGGCTCCTGGCAGGGATCGACGAACGGCCTCACCGATGATGGGACGCGCACGCCCCCGCCCGCATCCGAATTACCGTCCGGACGCGCCGGTCGGGCCCGGTCACCTCTTGCGGGCCGTCACCAGGGCGAAGGAGAGGAACTCCCCGCCGTCCTCGGTGAGCATGTCGATCACGGGCCGGTGGGCCGCCGGGCCGTCCGGCTGCCGCTCCGCGCAGGCCCGCGCCCACAGCAGCCAGTCCCGCCAGGCGTCCTCCTGGAGCCGGGCGGACGTGACGTCCACCAGTTCGGTGATCTCCCACTGGAAGCGCCACCACTCGGGCGTGTGCCAGGCGATGGCCTCCCAGCCGACCACCCGCTTGATGTGGTCGGGGATCGCGCCGAGCGCGCGGACCTCCCGGGTCATGCCGGGCGTGGCCATGCCCAGCTGGCCGCCGGGGCGCAGGAACCGCACCAGATAGGGCAGGTAGCCGTCCGCCGTGCCGAAGTACTCGAAGGCGTCGATGCTCACGATCGCGTCGAAGCTCTCCGGCTCGAACGGCAGGACGTGCGCCTCCGTCCGCACGGCCTCGACCCGGTCGGCGACCCCCGCCTCCGCGAAGACCGCGGCCGCGTCCTGCGCGGGGATCCACCAGTCGGCGGCGACCACGTCCACGCCGTACTCACGGGCCAGGAACACCGACGTGGCGCCCTTGCCGGAGCCGAGGTCCAGGACCCGCATCCCGGGGCGCAGATCGAGATCCCGGGCCAGGTCCTCCAGGAGCCACAGCGGATGGGGCCCCATGTCGAGGCCGACGAGCCACGCCGGGTCGTAGCGGGACGAGCGCGGATAGCGATCCGGGCGTACAAGATCGGTCAAAGCTGTCACGATCACGAACTCAAATCGACGACCCGTCCCCGGACAAGTCGATTTCCGCCGGAAATCCGGAAGCGGGCCTCCGCGGGGTTGCGCCAGGCTGGACACATGCCCCAGACCTCCGACGCCGACTTCCTCGCCGCCACCGCCGACCGCCTGGCCGCTCTCCCCGCCGTCCGGGCCGTGGCCCTCGGCGGGTCCCGCGCCGAGGGCACCCACCGCCCGGACAGCGACTGGGACCTGGCCGTCTACTACCGCGGTCCCTTCGACCCGGACGACCTGCGCGCCGTCGGCTGGCCGGGCGAGGTGTCCGGCATCGGCGGCTGGGGCGGCGGTGTCTTCAACGGCGGCGCCTGGCTGACCATCGACGGACGCCGGGTCGACGTGCACTACCGGGACCTGGACGTCGTCGAACACGAACTGGCCGAGGCACGGCAGGGCCGCTTCCGGGTGGAGCCGCTGCTGTTCCACCTGGCCGGGATCCCCAGCTACCTGGTCGTCGCCGAGCTGGCGCTCAACCAGGTGCTGCGGGGCGGCCTCCCGCGCCCGGCCGGATATCCCCCGGCGCTGCGCCGCACCGCCGCCGACCGCTGGTCCGGCACCGCTCGCGCCACCCTCTCCTACGCCAAGGCCCACCACGCCCCGCACGGCCGCCTCACGGAGACCGCCGGAGCCCTCGCCACGGCCGCCGCCCAGTGCGCCCACGCCGTGCTCGCGGCCCGCGGGGAGTGGGTGACGAACGAGAAACGGCTGCTGGAGCGGGCCGGGCTGCGCGGGATCGACGCGGTGGTGGGCGCGCTGCGTGCCGAGTCCGCCGCCCTCACCGCCGCCGTGGCCGAGACCGAGGAGATCATCGCCGGTGCGCTGCGCCGGGTGCGACCGTCCCCTTCGTGAGGACGGTTCGTGGCGGCACCGAGGGCAGAGCGGCATTGCGTTCATAAAGAAACCGGACGCCTGCGGCATCTTTCACCTCCCTGAAACGTGATCGTCCCGTTTGCTCGGCGAACGCGATCTACCGTGGAACCACCTCCACCGGCCACCGTCGTCCGAAGGCCCACCCCGCCCTCGCATGAACAGGAGCCCCGTGACCCGGCTCGCCGTACCCCTCTGGCTCGCCCACGCCTTCCGTGCCCAGCGCGGTCCCGTCCCCTGGAGCGCGGTGTGCCGAGGAGCGCTGGCCGCGGGGCCGCTGCTGCTCGCCGGGCTGCTCCTCGGACAGCCGGCCGACGGGGTGCTCGCCGCCATCGGCGCGATGCTCGCCGGCATCAACGACCGGCCCGGAAGCCGGCGGGCGTCCGTCCGGCGACTCGGCGTCCCCGCCCTGGCCGGAGCCCTGGGACTGCTCGTGGGGACGTACGCGGGGCAGGGGCTCGCCGCCGTACCGCTGACCTTGGCGCTCACCGCGCTGGGGCTGGTCGCCGGCGGTGTCAGCGCCGTCGGGCCCGTCGCCTCCGCCGCCGGCACGCAGCTGCTCGTCGCCGCGGCGGTCGGCGCCGGAATGCCCGCGGCCGAGAGCGGCTGGCAGCGGGCCCTGGCCTTCCTGGCCGGCGCCGGCTGGCTGCTGGTGCTGCGGCTCGCCCTGCCCACCCCCGGCTCGCTCGCCGGGGACTTCCGGTTCGACGGGGAGCGGGCAGCGGTCGCCGACGTGTACGACGCGATCGCCGCGCTCGTCGACGCCGCGGGCGGCGAGCGGGCCACGGCCCGGCGGGCCGCGCTGACCGCCGCACTCGACCACGCCCAGGACGCCCTCACCGGCCCCCGGCTGCGCCGGTACGCGTTCACCGGTGCCGGGTCGCACCGGTACGCCGTCCGGGACGCGTTCACCGGTGCCGGGTGGCGCCGGTATGTCGCCCGGGACACGTTCGCCGGTGCCGGGTGGCGCCGGTATGTCGCCCGGGACGCGTTCGCCGGCCCCCGGCTGCGCCGGTACGCCGGATCCGCCGCCGAGCGCCGGCTGCACGCCCGGTTCGCGGCGGCCCTGCCCCTCGCCGAGGCCGCCACCGCCCTCCACTGGGCGGGGGAGCCCGTCCCGGCGCGGGCGGCGGAGGGACCCCGGCGGCTCGCCGCCGCCGTCCGCGGCGACTTCGGGCCCGGCCCGCTGCCCGCGCCGCACCTCCCCGACGCCCGGCTCCGCGCGCGCGGCGGGACCCCCATGGTCCCCGCCCTGCGCGCCCTGGACGACGCCCTGCTGCGTGCCGCCGAGGCCTTCGACCGGGGCGAGGGGGCCGAGCGCGGGCTGCTCGGCCGGCGCCGCGGGGTCCGGCACGCGCTGCGGGCCGCGCTCGGTGCCGGCGGCCGCGAGTACGGACTGCGCGTCGCCCTCTGCTTCGGCGCCAGCGCCGCCATCGCCCAGGCCCTGCACCACACCCGCTGGTACGGGCAGCACGCGCACTGGTACTGGCTGCCGGCCACCGCGGTCTTCCTCGTCAAGCCCGACCTCGGCCCGCTCGCCTCACGCGTGCTGTGCCGGGCCGCCGGCACCGTGCTCGGCGCCGTCGTGTTCGCCGGCCTCGCCGCGCTGCTGCCCCGCCCGGCCGGGCTGATCGCGCTGGTGGCGGTGTGCGGTGCCGTCGTACCGGTCGCCACCCGGCACTTCGCGGCGCTCACCGCCGTCGTCACCGTCCTCGTCCTCGCCCTGGTGATGGCCGGCGGCGAGCCGCAGGCATCGGTCAGCCGGATCGGCGAGACCCTGCTGGCCTGCGCGCTCGTACTGGTCGTCGGTCATCTGCCGATGCCGGGAAAGCGGGGCGGCGGGGTGACGGACCGGCTCGCGGCGGCCGGCGGCGCCGCGCACGCCTATCTCCTGCACGTCCTCGGCGACACCGACGACCGCGCCGAACGGTGGGCGCTGCGCCGCGAGGCCTATCGCACCCTCGCCGAAGCCCGTACCGCCATCGCGGTCTCCGCCGCCGAACTGCCCGCCCTCGCCCGGCACACCGCGGGCACGGACGCCGTCGCCGAGGAACTGGAACGGCTCGTGGACACCACCACCGCCTGCGCCGTGCACCTCGACGACAGCGGGCGGCTCACCCCCCGGCACCTTCGCCAACTGCGAGAAGCGGTGGGGGAGCTGGAGCGGCGCGGGGTACGGGTACCGCTGCCCACCGCCGCGTAGCCGTACGGGCCCCCGCCCCGGCAGGTGCCGGGCGCCGCATGGAACAAGCCGCCGAGGGTTGGCCGAAAAATTCACCCTGTCCGGCGATGAGTTCCGCTCCCGTCGGCGGTCACCATCCCGAACCGACCGTCGGACAGGAGGGCCCATGTCGCTTCCGGAGATCGTCTCGCGCGAGCAGTGGCGCGCGGCGCGCGAGGAGTTGCTGCGCAAGGAGGAGGCGGTCAGACGGGCGCGCGAGGTCCTCGGCGCCGAGCGCCGGCGGCTGCCCATGGTCGAGGTCGACCCGGAGTACGTCTTCGAGGGCGGCGACGGCAAGGCCACCCTGCTCGACCTCTTCGAGGGACGGGCCCAGCTCGTCGTCCACCACTTCATGTTCGCGCCGGAGTGGGCGGCCGGCTGCCCGTGCTGCGCGGCCTTCCTGGACCAGGTCGGCCACCTCGCCCATCTGCGTGCCCGGAACACCTCCTTCGCGGCCGTCTCCCGGGCGCCGTTCGTACGGATCCTGCCGTTCAAGGCGCGGATGGGCTGGGCGGTGCCCTGGTACTCCTCGTCGCACGGCGACTTCAACCTCGACTTCGAGGCCACCGTCGACCAGGGCGGCGGCCAGGTCGAGCGCCCGGGCCTCAGCTGCTTCCTGCGCGACCACGACCGGGTCTTCCACACCTACTCGGTGTACGACGAGGGGCTGGACGAACTGGGCACCACGGCGGCCCTGCTCGACCTGACCGCACTCGGCCGCAGACCCCTCGGCAGCGACCGGCTCCGCCTGCACGACGAGTACGACTTCTGACACGGAGGGTGCGGTTCGTGTCACAAGGTGAACGGATCCTCACGGTCCGCCCCGAACCCGTGTCGGTAATGTCTCAGTCGGGTGACTGAGCGAGGCCTTTGCCCTCTCCAGAGCGTTAACTCCATTACGGACGACGCTTTCTGGAGGTGCGAGATGGTGAACGGGCGAACGGTGCTCGAACGCTTTCCCGCCGGTGGTCCGCGGGGCTCCTGGCCCGCGGAGGAGTTCGCGCACGCGCGGCGCATGGAAGGCCTGCCCGCCGAGGTCGTCATGGACCTCGCGACGGACACGTTCCTGGTGATCGTCCGCGGCGGCGAGACGGCCGAGTGAGCCGACCTTCCGACTCCGACTCCGACTCCGCGTTCGAGGGCGGGGCCGGGGCCGGGTGCCGGGGCCGGGGACGGGTGGCGCCGGGGCGACTCAGGCCGGCTTCGGCGCGGGTACCTTCCGCGGGGTCCCTGCCGGGCTCTCCGCCGTGAACTGCCGCGCCTGCAGCGAGTACAGCTCCGCGTAGACACCGCCGCCGGCCAGCAACTCCTCCGGAGCGCCGGATTCCACCAGACGTCCGTGCTCCAGCACGTGCACCAGGTCGGCATGCCGGACCGAGGCCAGCCGGTGAGTGATCAGGACGACCGTCTGCCCGCCGCCCGCGAGCGCGCGGATCTTCTCGAAGACCTCCAGCTCGGCCCGCGCGTCCAGCGCCGCCGTCGGTTCGTCCACGATCAGGATGCTCCCGCGCCGATAGGCCGCCCGGGCGATGCCGAGCCGCTGCCACTGGCCGCCGGACAGCTCGTGCCCGCCGCTGAAGTTCCGGGCCAGCAGCGTGTCCAGGCCGCGCGGCAGCTCCGCGACCACCTCCTCGGCCCCCGCCTCGGCGATCGACGTGGCCAGGCGCTCCTCGGTCATGGGTGCGGCGGAGCGGCCGACGGCCACGTTGACCCGGGCGGTGAACGGCCAGCGCTTGAAG
Source organism: Streptomyces naphthomycinicus (assembly GCF_020400595.1). Classification (GTDB taxonomy): domain Bacteria; phylum Actinomycetota; class Actinomycetes; order Streptomycetales; family Streptomycetaceae; genus Streptomyces; species Streptomyces naphthomycinicus. The sequence continues at coordinate 411,701 of NZ_JAINRE010000004.1, forward strand.
TCCTGGGCCACCATCGCGATGCGCTCGGCGAGCAGCCGCCGGTCGGCACGCGAGGCGTCGACCCCGTCCCACAGGATCCGGCCCCGGTCCGGCGTGTACAGCCCCGCGAGCAGCTTGACCAGCGTGGTCTTGCCCGAGCCGTTCTCCCCGACGAGCGCGATGATGCGGCCGAGGGGGAGGGTGAGGGTGACGTCGTCGAGGGCGGGGCGGGCGGTCCGCGGCCGCGCTTCGTCCGAGCGGGCGTCCGCCGGCTCCGGGCGCGGATCGTCCGGATAGCTGAACGTGACGTGCTCGAAGCGGATCTCCTTGGGATCGTCCGGCAGCGGTTCCCCGCCCACCGGGATCGCCCGCTCGGCCGCCGCGGTGTACATCCGCTCGAGGTCACCCACGAACAGGGCCTCCTCGTGCAGCTGGTTGATCTCCAGGACCAGCGTGTCCAGGCTCGCCGCGCCCGTACGGATCGCGATCACCGCCGTACCCGCCACCGCCAGGGCCATCGCACCGGCCAGCAGCAGCGCGCCCAGCGTCGCGTACGTCGCGAGGGTGGCGAGGCCCGTCCAGGCCGCGGCGATCAGACCGGTCCGGGCGGCCAGCCGGGACAGCCGGGCCTGCTCCGCCTCCGCCGTCTCCGACATGGACCGGAAGTGGCGCAGCAGGAACGGCCCCACGCCGTGCACCCGGATCTCGGGGGCGGCGGCCGGCTCGGTGAGCAGGCTGCTGATCAGCTGGCCGGCCCGGGCGTGCTGCACCCAGGTGTGGAAGGACTCGTAGCGGCGCCGGGCGTTGGTCAGCGCGCTCCAGGCGCTGGGCAGGGTCATGGTGACCAGCAGGGGCAGCAGCAGCGGATGCAGCACGGTGAGGACGCTCGCCGCGGCGACCAGCGAGATCATCGCGTTGATCACCCGGGCGCTGTAGCTCATCATGTGCCGGGCGGACCGGGCGCCGTACTGGGCCGTGTCCAGCAGCTTGTGGAAGGCGTGGTCCTCGATCGCGGCCAGCTCGACGTTGGCCGCACGCTCCAGGTACAGCTCCGTCGCCACCCGCTCCACCTTGGGCTCCAGCCGCCCCGTGGCATAGGTGGAGGCGGCCCGCAGCAGCGCGGCGACCAGCATCACGGCGGCCATCACGACGAGGGCGGGGCCGGCCGAACGCAGCCGCTGCTCGATGTCCGAGCCGGTCAGCAGCTTGCCGAGCGCGTTGTTCACGGCCAGCAGGCTCACCGCCTGGGCCGCGCCCCGGCCCACCTCGGCGGCCATTACCACCCGCGCGGCCCCCATGTCGGCCTGCCGGGCGAGCCGGAGGCTGGACGCAAGCATTCCGGGGAGCCGGACCAGCATGGCCCGGAAGCTCAGCGCCAGGAAGGCGTCCGCGTGCTGGTTCCAGCCCATGTCGTAGCGCAGCGGCCCGCCGAACAGCAGCCGTTCCGACGCCGACACCACGGGCTCGGCCGCCTCGCGTCTCTTCCGCACCGTGACCTCCCGGACCCCGACTGAACGGCCACTATCGCCGCCGGGGCCGCGCCTCGGCAGGGCGCGAGAAGGAGTACGGGGGGCGCGGAGGAAGCGCGAGCGCGATACGGGGCCGGACCGGAGGGGAACGCCGGGCGGCGAGCGCCGCTCGCGCCAGGACGGCTGTGGCTACGCGGAGACGGCCCGTGACCAGTCCGGTGCCGTTCCCGTGACCCGGCACAGGGCCAGGTACAGCGGGATCGGCGGGGTGTACGGGGCCGTGCCCTCCGGGCGGTGGATCAGCCGGGCGGTGCCGGTGACCAGGGCGCCCGTGGCGTACCGGGCCGGGGACGGCCAGGGGAGGGCGTAGTCGGAGTCCGACGGAACGATCCACCACCAGTGGGAGCCGTCGGTGTACACGCAGCCCACCCGCGGCAGCTTGGGGACGACGAGCGGGCCGAGGCGGTCGGGTACGGCCACGGCGTCACAGCCGAGCGGAGCCGTCATACCGTCCGGCAGCGACAGCCGGTGACCCCGGTCGGGGGCCGGTCGCCGGCGCTGCAGGCGTACCAGGGTGTCCAGGCCGATGGCATGCTCGCCGAGCGAGCGCCCGCCGCCGCCGCGCCCGCCGCTGCGGCGCTCACCGGCACCGCGCTCACCGGCACCGCGCTCCCGGCCGGCCGCCATGTCGCCGGGCTGCTCCGAGCCGCCGATGCCCGTCACGGCCGCTCCCCGGGAAGCCGCCGCTCCGGGGCGCGGTAGCGCCGCTGCTCGGGCGCCGTGTGCCGAAGCTGTTCCGGACGGGTGACATGCGGGTCCTGCTCCGCCGCCCCGTGCCGGTCCTGTTCCGGCTCCCCGTGCCCGTCCCGCTCCGGCTCCCGTCGGCTCGCCTCGGCCGGCTGGTCGTCGTCGGAGTCGCCGGGGCGGCCCGGCTTGGGACGGGCGCCCCAGCCCAGGTCGGCGTGCGGCTCGGCGGTGCCGTGGCCGGTGTCGGCCCCGCGGGGCAGTTCGGCCCAGACCAGCAGGCCGGGGCCGTGCTCCTGGGCCCCCCAGGCCCGGCACAGCGCGTCGACGAGAAGCAACCCCCTCCCGTGCTCCTCGTCGGGTCGCTGCGGGGACGGATGGGGTTCGCCAGGAGCACAGCCCTCGTCGCGTACGGCGATGCGCACCGTGTCGTCGTGGTCGAGCAGCTCGCACACGACCCGGCTGCTGGCCGTGTGCACGATCGCGTTGGTGACCAGCTCGGACATGACCAGAGCCGCGGTGTCACAGGTGTCCGCGCAGACCGACCAGCCGGACAGCCGGGCGCGCGTCAGGCGTCTCGCCTGGGCGGCGGAACCCGGATGTGCGGCCAGCTCGAAGTGGAACCTGCGCCGGGCGGCGCCCCCGAGGGGGGATGTTCCTCCCCCCAGGCCCGAACGGGCTTGCGTGGGGGGACTCCCGGCGGCGCCGAGACCGGCAGGGTCTGCGGCGGCGTCTGTTCCTAAGGGCGCGGACGGAATCACGCCTGCCACTATCTCCCCGCCGTGGACACTTGGCAAGGGTCACTCTGAAAATTGCAGAGTGCAGTATGACTCGGTCAGAGGCCGTGGCACACTGCTCGCAACAGCACCACGCGCGGCGCCAATTGGAGTCCTCGGAGATCCGACCCGGTCTTCGAATGAATCTTCGAATGGCGCCGTAGGGCTGTAACGGCGCCGTTGGGCTGTCAGGAACCTTTCGGTGGAGGCTTTTCGGTGGAGGTGGGAGCGTGAGCGAACCGCGGTCCGCGCCGACGGTGGGCCAGGTGGTCCTCGGCCGGCGCCTGCTGGACCTGCGGGAACGCGCCGGACTGAAGCGCGAGGAGGCCGCCCGTGTCCTCCGTGTCGCCCCCGCCACCGTCCGCCGCATGGAGATGGCCGAGGTCTCCCTCAAGATCCCGTATCTGCAACTGCTGCTGAAGGCCTACGGCGTCCCCGACGACGAGGCGGAGGTCTTCGTCCAGCTGGCCGAGGAGGCGAACAAGCCCGGCTGGTGGCAGCGGTTCCACGACATCCTGCCGAACTGGTTCTCGATGTACGTGAGCCTGGAGGGTGCGGCCAGCCTGATCCGCTCCTACGAGCCGCACTTCGTCCCCGGCCTCCTCCAGACCGAGGACTACGCGCGCGCGGTGCTGAAATCCGGTGCCATCGGCCAGACGAGCCCGGACGACATCGAGCGGCACGTCGCGCTGCGCATGCAACGCCAGGACCTGCTCACCCGCTCCGACGCCCCCCGCTTCTGGGCGGTGATGGACGAGACCGCCCTGCGCCGCCCGGTCGGCGGCCCGGAGGTGATGCGCGCGCAGATCGACAAGTTGCTCCAGGCCACGAAGCTGTCCCATGTGACGCTCCAGATCGCCCCGTTCGAGAACGGGCCGCACCCGGGAACGTACGGGCCCTTCGTGCTGTTCCGATTTGCCATGTCAGAACTGCCGGACATGGTCTACAGCGAGTACCTGACCGGCGCCGTCTACCTGGACGCGCGCACCGAGGTGGCGACCCACCTGGAGGTCATGGACCGCATGGCGGCGCAGGCCGCTACGGCACAACGCACGAAGGAGATCCTCCGGGATCTCCGCAAGGAGCTGTGAATGGATCGCATCAAGCCGCGCGGTCGCGTCTACAACGGCATGCCCGCGCGGGAGTTGGGCAGCGAGGGGTGGCACAAGCCCTGGAGCGGCGGCAACGGCGGCAACTGCCTGGAGGCGATGAAGCTGGCCGACGGCCGGATCGCCGTGCGCCAGTCGACCGACCCGGACGGCCCGGCGTTGATCTACACCATGGCCGAGATGACCGCCTTCATCGAGGGCGCCAAGGCGGGGGAGGCCGACTTCCTGCTGTCCTGAACTCACCGGCGGACCGGCCCCGAGGCCCGTCGGCGGTTTTTGTGCCTTGCTCGACTTATCCATGGTGAAAGCAACTTGACCGTCCCACGCGTCCGACGCTCACGGAGTGCCGCATGACAGGGCAGGACCCGACGGCCATCGAGATCGACACCAGCAAGCCGCACCCCGCGAGGATGTACGACTGATATCTCGGCGGCAAGGACAACTACCCCGTCGACGAGGCGATGGGACGGCAGATACCGGCCCTGGAACCCAGGGTGCCGGTGATGGCCCGGGTCAACCATGCGTTCATGCACCGCGCCACGCGCTGGCTGGCCCAGCAGGGCGTACGGCAGTTCCCGGACATCGGCACCGGCATACCCACCGAGCCGAACCTCCACCAGGTCGCCCAGCGGACCGCCCCCGGCGCCCGGGTCGTCTACTGCGACAACGACCCGATCGTGCCGGCCCACGCGGCGGCCCTGCTGCGCAGCACCCCGGAGGGCGTCACCGAGTATCTGCAGGCCGATGTGCGCGACCCGGACGAGATCATCGGCACCGGCATACCCACCGAGCGAGTGTCTGACAATTCCCGTCGCGCGGCAGACGGGAATTGTCAGACAGGCCCTAGGGTTCACCCCGGCGGCAGCACCCCGCACAGCGCCTCCAGTGCCGCCCCGTAGGCGTGTTCGGCGGGGGCCGCGTACCCCACCACCAGGCCGTCCACGGCCGCCGCCGGACTCCGCGGATGCCGGAACGCGGCGAGACCGTCGAGGGCGACGCCCTGCCACACGGCGGCCTTCAGCGTCGACCGCTCCGTGCCGGGCGGCAGCCGCAGCACCGCGTGCAGCCCGGCCGCGATGCCCGTCACCTCGATGTGCGGCGCGTGCTCGGCGAGGGCGGCGACGAGCCGGTCACGGCGGCGCCGGTACGCCTGCCGCATGCGCCGTACATGACGGTCGTACGATCCACCGGCGATGAAATCCGCGAGAGCGAGCTGGTCCAGGACGCTCGCCCACGCCTCCCGCTCGCCCTTCGCCGTCAGCACCGGCTCCACATATCGCTGCGGCAGGACCATCCAGCCCAGCCGCAGCGCCGGTGACAGGCTCTTGCTGACCGACCCGATGTAGATCACCCGGTCCGGGTCGAGACCCTGGAGCGCGCCGACGGGCCGGCGGTCGTACCGGAACTCGCCGTCGTAGTCGTCCTCCAGCACCACCGCCCCCCGTGCGCGGGCCCAGTCGATCACCGCGGCCCGGCGCTCCGGGTGCAGCGGGCCGCCGGTCGGGAACTGATGGGCGGGCGTGAGCAGCACGGCCCGCTCGCGCCCCAGCCCCTCCACCCGCGCACCGTCCTCGTCGAGCGGCAGCGGGACGGTCCGCACGCCGGCCGCCGCGAGCAGCTCCCGGTGGAAGCCCAGCCCGAACGCCTCCACGCCCAGCGGACCGCGCAGCACCCCGCCCCCGCCCGGCCCCTCCCGCGTGCCCCGGCCGAAGAGCAGCCGCAGCGCGTGCGCGAAGCCCGAGCAGATCACGATCCGGTCCGGCTCGGTCCGCACCCCGCGCGCGCGTGCCAGGTATTCCGTCAGCGTCTCCCGCAGCTCCCGGCGCCCGGCGGGATCGCCCGGGCCGAACGCCTCGCTCGGAGCCTCCTGCACCGCCCGGCGGTAGGAGGCCGTCCAGGCCGCGCGCGGGAACGCAGACGCGTCCGGCGAGCCCTGCCGCAGGTCGTGCCGCGGCCCCTGCGCGCGGAGGGGCGCCTGCACGGGTGTCCGCACGGCGTGGCGCGGCGGCCCGGCGTTCCCCCGCCGCCCGGACGACACGGGAAGCACCCCCGCGGCGACCCGCGTCCCGGAACCCTGCCGGGCGGTCAGCCAGCCCTCCGCGACCAGCTCCGCGTACGCGTCGGCCACCGTGTTGCGGGCCACGCCCAGGTCCGCCGCCAATGACCGGTACGGCGGCAGCCGGGTGCCCGGTGCCAGCCGGCCGCCGCGCACGGCGTCCCGCAGCGCCCTGATGAGCGCCGCCCGCCGGCCCCCCGGTCCCGACAGCTCAAGGTGCAGATCGGCACCGATCCGCTCCGCGGAATTGACCCACGATTCCGTCATGGAAATGCACCCTACAGCCGGTCTTTTCGGCCCGTAGGTTGAAGACATGACGACGAACACGAACGCCACCACCGCCGCTGACATCACCGCCGACATCACCACCGGGATCGCCGCCGCCGAGGCCGCCCGGACCCGCCTGGACTTCGCGAAGGCGGCCCCGAAGGTCTTCCGCGCGGTCATCGGTCTCGACGCCGCCGCCCGTCAGGGCCTCGACCCGGCCCTCGTCGAACTGATCCAGATCCGCGCCTCCCATCTCAACCACTGCGCCTACTGCCTGCACATGCACACCAACGACGCCCGCAAGGCCGGCGAGAGCGAGGACCGGCTGCACATGGTCGCCGTCTGGCGAGAGGCCCGGCACTTCTTCACCCCGAAGGAACAGGCCGCCCTCGCCCTGACGGAGGCGGTGACCCTGGTCGCCGACGGAGGCGTCTCCGACACCGTCTACGCCGAGGCCGCCGCCCAGTTCGACGACGAGGAACTGGCCCACGTCCTCTCCCTGATCCTCACGATCAACACCTGGAACCGCGTGGCCCTGGCCACGGGCAAGGTGGCGGGCACGGATGAGCGCAAGGGCTGACACCGTCCCCTGGGGATCCCCTCGTGGATCCCCCGTGAGTCGCCGCCCGGTCGCGTCGTCGTCCCCCTCGGCCCGTCCCCTGACGAGACCTCAGACCACCATCGGCCGGTCCGTGGCCGAGATCGGGGACGGGAGCCGGGAACTCCCCGTCAGATAGCGGTCGACGGCCGCCGCGACCGCCCGTCCCTCCGCTATCGCCCACACGATGAGCGACTGCCCGCGCGCCGCGTCACCGGCGGCGAACACCCCGGGGACATTGGTCGCGAAGCCGTCGTCCCGGGCGACCGTGCCGCGCGGCAGCAGCGCCAGCCCCAGCTGGTCGACCAGCCCGTCCTCCCGGTCGGGACCGGAGAAGCCGAGGGCGAGCAGCACCAGGTCGGCGGGGAGCGTCCGCCCGGTGTCCGGCACCGCGAGGCGCCGTTCGTCGACCTCCACCAGATGCAGCGACCGCACATGCCCCCTCTCGTCGCCGGCGAAACGGAGCGTGGACGCCGCGAACAGCCGCGCGTCCGCGTCCGCCGCCGGTGCCGTGCCCAGTTCCCCCGCCTCCTCGTGGGCGGCCGACAGCCGGTAGATCTTCGGATACGTCGGCCATGGCTCGATGTCCTCGTCGCGCGCGGCACCCGGCTGCGCGTAGATGTCCAGCTGGGTCACGGACGCGGCCCCCTCGCGCACCGCCGTGCCCAGACAGTCCGCCCCGGTGTCACCCCCACCGACGATCACCACATGCCTGCCGGCGGCCGACAGCGGCGAGACTTCCAGATCGCCCTCACACACCCGGTTCGCCAGCGGCAGATACTCCATCGCCTGGTGTATCCCGTGCAACGACCGGCCCGGCACGTCGAGTTCCCGCCACGCCGTCGCACCCGTCGCGATCACCACCGCGTCGTAGCGGGTCCGCAGCTCGTCCGCCGGAACGTCCCGGCCGACCGCCGTCGACGTACGGAACTTCGTCCCCTCGGCCCGCATCTGCTCGATCCGCCGCTCCAGATGCCGCTTCTCCATCTTGAACTCGGGGATGCCGTAGCGCATCAGCCCCCCGAGCCTGTCGTCCCTCTCGTACACCGCGACCGTGTGCCCGGCCCGGGTCAGCTGCTGCGCCGCGGCGAGCCCGGTGGGCCCGGAGCCGATCACGGCGACCGTCTTCCCGGTCAGCCGCTCGGGCGGCCGGGGCGGGGTGAAACCCTCCTCCCACGCCTTGTCCGCGATCGCGCACTCGACGTTCTTGATGGTGACGGCCGGCTGGTTGATCGCCAGCACGCACCCCGCCTCGCACGGCGCCGGACACAGCCGCCCGGTGAACTCCGGAAAGTTGTTGGTGGCGTGCAGCCGGTCGCTCGCGGCCCGCCAGTCCTCCCGGGAGACCAGGTCGTTCCACTCGGGGATGAGATTGCCCAGCGGGCAGGCCTGATGGCAGAACGGGATGCCGCAGTCCATGCAGCGATCGGCCTGCTTGCTGATGATGGGCAGCAGTGCTCCCGGGACGTACACCTCGTCCCAGTCCCGCACCCGCTGCTCGACGGGCCGCCGCGGCCATTCCTGGCGCGGCGTGGTCATGAACCCCTTGGGATCGGCCATGGCGTCTTCCTCGCGTACGGGCACCGAAGGCACCGGGTGTACGAAGGGCCGTGCTTCATCGGGCGGCACTCTTCCGGCCACGATACGTCCGCGCCGACGGCCGCGCAGAGTGGCGGACAGCGCTTTCTCCCCGGGGATCCTCAGCCCAGGTGAGGCGGGACTCAGGACGCATGGAAGGGGCTCAGACGAGGGCCACTATGTAGACGAGGGACGCCGCGGCCGAGGCGGCGGTCCGGACGTGGTTCCAGAAGGTCCATTCGCGCACGTACACCGGCCAGTACACGGCCGCCTCCGGCGCCCCCGGGGTGAGCCTGGCGAGCCGGTCGTTGCGGGGCACGTTCGCCACCGCCGTCAGCCCGAACGCGCCCACCAGATACAGCGCACTGCCCAGCAGCAGCTCCACCTTCCCCTCGTCCGGCCACACGACGAACGTCACCACCGCGATCATCGCGCTCAGCACCGCCGACCCCATGAACACCGCCATGAACGCCGGCCGCAGCGCCGCGACGTTGATCGCGTTCATCGCCGCGACCCCCTGCGCGGGCGGCAGCGCGGCGAGCCCCCGCATCACGAAGGCCGAGAACCCGCAGAAGACGCCGGCCACCAGCCCGGCCCCGAGGCTCCCCACCACGACCAGCACCAAGAACGGCCCGTCGATCATCTCCACGCCCCCCATTCCCTATCCCCCGGGCCGCGCCCGGCTCCGCCCTCACCCGCACTTCCGGTGAACGCCCCGGCACCGGGAACCGGCCACGGCGAAAGCCCGGCCCCCGAGCGCCAACCTCAGCCTGCCACCGAGCCCCACCCCGAGCGCCGGCCTCAGCCTTCCACCGAGCCCCACCCCGAGCGCCGGCCTCAGCCTGCCACCGAACCCCACCCCGAGCGCTGGCCTCAGCCTGCCACCGCCTCAGCCCGCGTGCTCCCCGGCCTCCTGCCACTCCCGTAACACGCTCTCCACGACCGGCGCGATCCGACGCCGTGCCTCGTACCGCGGTGTCCCGGTCATGAGCAGCTCGTCATAGGGCGTGTCCACATGTCTGACGCCCGCCACGACCGCCGAGATCACCGCTCCCTCGGTCAGCGCCCGCCCGGCCGCGCTGCGCCCGACCCGCCCGCTGCCGCGCACCGACGCGTGGGCCGCGATCGCCCGGGCCCGCTCGGCCGGACAGCCGGGGAACAGCCGCAGGATCTCGGCCGCGAACGCGGCCGCGAACCGCTCGTCCTCCGCCGCCCTGTGCCGCGCGTCCCGGGCCCGCCGACGCCGCCGCGCCTCCGCGTCCGCCAGACAGCGGGCCTCGGCCCGGGCCAGCGCGTCCTCCTCCACGAGCACGCCCTGACGCTCGTAGCGGCTCTTGCGCCGGTTGAACCGCACCACCACGACCGACAACGCGCTCTCCTCCCGCGACCTGCGGGTCAGAGCGGTGTCGCCCCGCGGCAGGAAGACCAGATGCCCGAGGTCGGCACAGTCCAGGCACCGCGGCACCCCCTCCTCCAGCACCAGCAGCGACAGCGGGCCGCGCCGGCAGCCGGCACACCGCTTGCGCTTCAACGGCTGGAAGACGACGAGCCGGCCGGGGGAGTGGGGAGTTGCGGGGAGCGCCATAGGCGGTACTTTCCCCGTCCCCGCCCACGCCTCCCACGCCGTCTCCTCGTTCGCCGCCCCTCCGACCCCTCCGACCCCTCCGACTCCGCCGCCGCACTCGCTCCCGCCCCCTACGCGCTCCTCCCTCCGGCTCTTCCTGCCGCTCCTGTTGCTTCCCCGAACTATCCCTTCGCCTCCCGGTAGTTGAACACCGAGACCCGCGTACGGTGCCGCGTCGGTTTCTCGATCTCGTCCACCGACGCCACCGCGAGATCCGCGTACGACAGCCACGGCTCACGATCGCCGCCGGGCAGCCGCTCCCCGCCGAAGCGGTACCGTCCGGTCCGGGCACCGCCGTGCTCCAGGTGCCCGGCGGGGGTGAGCATCACCCAGTCGACGGGCCCGTCCCCGCGTTCCCGCAGCCGGTGCAGCCCGGCGGTGTGCGCCCGCGCGAACGGCCTGATCTCCGGCGGGAACGCGAGCGGGTCGTCCATCACCGGCCGCCCGTCCGCGCCGAGCAGGTTCGCGCCCAGGCCGACCGCGACGAGCCGGCCCACGCCGGCCGTGGCGAGTCCGTCGAGCAGCGCGTCGGCCGCCGCCACGAAGAATCCGGGGTCCAGCGTCTCGAAGCCCTGCTCCGACCCGCTGAACGGCGAGACGGCGTGCACGGCACCGGCATGCCCCGCGACGGTCCTGGCGACCGACCCCGGCTCCGTGACATCGCCCCGCGCAACAGTGACGCCCTCCGCGCCGAGATCCGGATACCGCGCCGGATCCCGCACCACGGCCGTCACCGCGTGCCCTCGCGCGCGTGCCTCCGCGGTCACCGCCCGGCCGGCCCGGCCCCCGGCACCGAAGACCACGATTCCGCTCATCCCAACCTCCCATTCGGCGCACGCTGTTCGCGTCCGACCAGGACGTTAGGAAGCAGACCCCCGGTTACCGCAACGGAACCGGCGCTACCCTCGACGGATGACCGACGCGACGGACCGCGACCGTCCCGCACCACTCGATCCCGACATGTTCCACCCCCTCTGTCCGTCCTCCGCGATGCCCTTCCGGGTCGGCGACAAGTGGTCAGGCATGGTGATCCGCTGTCTTCAGGACGGTCCGCGCCGCTTCGGTGAACTGCGGGTCCCGCTCAAGGCGGTCACGCCCAAGGTGCTCAGTGAGACTCTGCGCGCGATGGAACGCGACGGCCTGGTGACCCGCACCGCTTACGACGAGAACCCGCCCCGCGTCGAATACACTCTCACCTCCCTCGGTCGCACCCTCATCCCCCTGCTCGACGCGGCCCGCGCCTGGAGCGAGACCCATCTCCCGGCCCTGCTCGCGGCCCGCGGCGCGGCCGGTTCCCTCGACTGACCGACACCGCCGCTCCCGACCGCGGCCGGGACCGGGACGCCGGCACCCGGCATCATGGGCCCCGTGCGACTCGAAGCGATCACCTGGGACCGACTGGCCGAGCAGCTAGCCGACCGGCTGGCCGGTGCGGCACCGGACGAGACAGGGGCCTGGCAGCGCGCCGGTTTCGACGGTGCCCCGGCCGCTCGGCCCGGAGATCTGGCCGCGCGTGTCGGAGAGGCGCTGCGGGTCCGTGGCCGGCCCTCGCTCGTGATCGGGGCCGAGGGCTTCCTGCGTCCCGCTTCCCTGCGGCTGGAACACGGGCGGCGGGACGCGGAGTCGTACTACAGCGGATGGTTCGACACGGGTGCCCTCTGGCGCGAGGTCTTCGGCCCGCTCGATCCCGGAGGCAGCGGGAGGGTCCTGCCGGACTTGTGGGATCCGGCCACCGACCGGGCCACCCGCAGCCCTTACGTCCAGCTCCCGCCCGGCGGGATCCTCCTGCTCCACGGCCCCCTCCTGCTGCGCCACTGGTTCCCCTTCGATCTCACCGTGCACCTCCTTCTCTCGCCGGGCGCCCTGCGCCGCCGTACCCCGGAGGACGACCACTGGACCTTGCCGGCCTTCGACCGCTACGAGTCCGAGACCGACCCGGCCGGGACGGCGGACGTACTGGTACGCGCCGACGACCCACGCCACCCCGCCTGGAGCGGGTGATCCGGACGCGCTGCCCGAGGTCCGGGCCGGCCGCCCCGGCCAGCCGCTCGCCGATCTGGCCGCACCCTGCCGGGACGGCCCCGCCGGGCGCCGGTGCTCAGAGCCAGCCGTTGCGTCGGAAGCCCCGGTACAGCGCCAGACACGCCCCCGCCATCACGCTCATCACCAGGGGGTAGCCGAACCGCCAGTGCAGCTCCGGCATGTGGTCGAAGTTCATGCCGTACACCCCGCACACCATCGTCGGCACGGCGACCACCGCGGCCCAGGCGGTGATCTTCCGCATGTCCTCGTTCTGTGCGACGGTCACCTGCGCGAGATGCGCCTGGAGGATGGAGTTGAGGAGTTCGTCGAACGCGGCGATCTGTTCCTTGGCCCGGATCAGATGGTCGAGAACATCCCGGAAGTAGGCCTGTATCTCCGGGGCGACGGCCCGGATCGGCCGGGTGGCGAGGTCCTCCACCGGGCGGCCCAGCGGCACCACCGCCCTTTTCAGCTCCAGCAGTTCACGCTTCATCTGGTAGATCCGGCCCGGGTCGAGACGCGCGCCGTTCTCCGAGAACACGTCCGTCTCGACCTGGTCGATGTCGGCCTGCACCGCGTCCGTGACGTTCAGATATTCGTCGACCACATGGTCGGCGATCGCGTGCAGCACCGCTGCCGGCCCCTTGGCCAGCTGGTGCGGATCCGCCTCCAGCTCCTCGCGCAGCGGCCCCAGCGAGCCGTGCCGGCCGTGCCGTACCGTGATCACGAAGTCCTCGCCGGTGAACACCATGATCTCGCCGGTGTCCACCACCTCGCTGGTCGCCGTCAGCTGCTCGTGCTCCACGTAGCAAACGGTCTTGAACACCGCGAAGAGCGTGTCCCCGTAATGCTCCAGCTTCGGCCGCTGATGCGCCTCGACCGCGTCCTCCACCGCCAGGGGGTGCAGATCGAACAGCTCGGCGATGCCCGCGAACTCACGGTCCGTCGGCTCGTGCAGCCCCAGCCACACGAAGCCCTCGCCGGTCTTGCGCACCAGCCGCACGGCATCCACCAGGTCGGCGCACTCGGGCACGCGCACGCCGTCCTGATACGTCACGCAGTTCACCACCGACGAGCCCAGCGGCGATCTGGCGGGATGGCTCAGGTCCACGCGCGGCCGGCGCCGGGCCAGCCGCGCCACCTTGCGCAGCCCGCCGACCCGGCCGAGGCCCGTGACCTTCCGCAGATTCCCTGCCATCGACATCTGGATCTCCTCGCGTGGATCTCCTCGCGACGCTTCCGCGCCTTGCCCGGCAAGTCTGCCAGCCGCGGGCAAAGCGCGGGCAAGCCTGTGGGAACAGAGAATTCCGCTTTGTTCCCGCCTGTGGACGGAGGATGGGCCGAACCGGACAAGACGGGTGACTGGGATGATCGCAAGCATGACACGATCCGACGGGTACCTCCTGGACAACCAGCAGACCGAGGCGGGCCGGCGCTTCGACGCCTTCACCGCCCTCTTCGACCCCACGACCTTCCGGCACCTCGAAGGACTCGGCATCGGGCCGGGCCGGCGCTGCTGGGAAGTCGGGGCCGGAGGAACGTCCGTCGTGTCGTGGCTCGCCGAGAAGGTGGGGCCGACCGGCGAGGTCGTCGCCACCGACATCGACACCACGCGGCTCGCCCCGGGGGCTCGGCCGCCGGTGGAGGTCCGCGTCCACGACGTGGGCGCCGAGGAGCCGCCGGGAGAGGGCTTCGACCTGGTCCACGCCCGGCTCGTCCTCGTCCATGTGCCGGACCGGGAACGGGCGTTGCGCTCGATGGTCAAGTCCCTGCGTCCCGGCGGGCGACTGCTGATCGAGGACGCCGACCCCGCCCTCCAGCCCCTGACCTGCCCCGACGAGTACGGCCCCGAGCAGCGGCTCGCCAACCGGCTGCGCCGAGGCTTCCGCAAGCTGCTCGCCGACCGCGGCGCCGACCTGTCCTACGGCCGCAAGATCCCGCGGCTGCTCCGGGAGGCCGGGCTGCACGGTGTGGAGGCCGACGCGTACTTCCCCGTCGCCTCGCCCGCCTGCACCGCGCTGGAAGCCGCGACGGTCCGTCAGATCCGCGACCGGCTCGTCACCGCCGGCCTGGCCACCGACGCGGAGATCGACCAGCACCTGGCCAACGTGGAGGCAGGCGGCATGGACCTGCTCACCGCGCCGATGATCTCCGCATGGGGCTACAAGGCCTGATCGTCTGCGTCGCGGCACTCGGGGGCCAGGACCGTCCTCACCGCCGTCGGCAGGGTGCCCGCGCCCGGGGACCGGATCGGGGCGTCCCCGTCCGCCCGGCTCCCCTCGCCCCGACGAGACGGCCTGCCGCCCACTGCCCGCACCGCCTCCGCGCCCGCCCGGCAGCCGCGTGCCGCCGCCTCCTCGGGGGCCGCGCCCATGAGCAGGGCGGCGAGAAAGGCACCGGTGAAGGCGTCACCCGCGCCCGTGGTGTCCCTAGGTGTCACGGGCACGGCCGGGACCCGGGCCCGTACGGTGCCGGACCGCGCCACCAGCGCCCCGTCCGCGCCCGCCTTGGCCACCACCAGCGGCACGAGACGGCTCAACTCGGCCGCCGCGTCCGCCGGCTCCGGCAGGCCCGTCAACAGACATGCCTCGTCCCGGCTCGGCAGCAGCAGGTCCAGCTCCCGGGCGAACGCCAGGAAGCGATCCGCTCCCAGCTCCTCCAGGAAGCCGGCGGACGCCGGGTCCAGACTGACCGGCACACCGCGCGCGCGTGCCGCCGCGAGAGCCCTCTCGGCGAGCGCCCGGCTGGACTCCGTGAACAGCAGATACCCCGACAGATGCAGCCGGTCCACGCCGTCGAGCAACGCGTCCGACCAGTCGGCGGGGCCGAGCCGCAGGGACGCACCGCTGTCCGTCAGGAAAGTCCGCTCGGCCGCCGCGGCCGTGTCGACCAGACAGATCACCGTCCCGGTCGCCGCCTCCGGATCCACCACCAGCCGGGGCCGCACCCCCGCCGCGACCAGCTCCCGCTCGTGCCACGCGGCGGCGTCCGCGCCCACCCGCCCCAGCAGCCGTACGTCCGCACAGCCCTCGTGGGCGGCCCAGCAGGCCACGTTGGCGCCCGCGCCGCCCGGCAGCGTCCGGATCACGGCGGCCGTGTCGGTGCCGGCCGCGAGCCGTCCCCGGTGCCGGGCGACCACGTCCGTGACCACGTCCCCGACCACCAGCAGCGCTCCGTCCCGGCCCGTGCTCACCCCCTGGTCCACGCCGTGGCGATCCGCGCCGCCAGCCGTACGTTGCCGCGCACCGCCGCCAGGTTGGCGCTCAGCGAGGCTCCGTCGGTGTGCCGGACCAGGTAGTCCAGCAGGAACGGTGTGACCGCCTGACCGGTGACCCCCCGCTCCGCGCAGGCGCCCAGCGCCTCGGCGAGGACCCGCGCGTGCAGTTCGGGATCGAGCTGTTCCGCCTCCGGGACGGGATGGGCGACGATCAGCGCCGACGCCGGCGCGTCCAGTGCGTCCTGGCCGCGCATGACGGCGGCGACCTGCTCCGGGGTGTCCAGGGTCCAGTCGACGGGATGGCCCGAGTCCGACAGATAGAAGCCGGGGAACCGGTCCGTGCCGTACCCGGCGACGGCCACACCCAGTGTCTCCAGCCGCTGGAGCGTCGCCGGTACGTCCAGGATCGACTTCACGCCCGCGCACACCACCGTGATCCGGGTGCGCGCCAGCAGGCCCAGGTCGGCCGACTCGTCCTGGGTCACCGTCCACTCCCGGTGCACACCGCCCAGCCCACCGGTGGCGAACACCCGGACCCCCGCCAGCGCGGCCAGCTGTGCCGTCGCCGACACGGTGGTCGCCCCGCTCGCTCCCGCCGCCACGGCGAGCGGCAGGTCCCGGTGGCCCAGCTTGCGGATGCCGTCCTCGTTCGCGACCCGCTCCAGCTGGTCCTTGTCCAGGCCGACCCGGGGCCGCCCGTCGAGCACGGCTATGGTCGCCGGCACGGCGCCCTCCCGCCGCACCGCCTCCTCCAGCTCATGCGCCACGTGCAGATTGCGCGGGCGGGGCAGGCCGTGCGCGATGATCGTGGACTCCAGGGCCACCACCGGCCGCCGCGCGTCGATCGCCTCCCGGACTTCTTCCGACACCACCAGCACCATGTGCCCGCCTCCTGTCCGTCGGTCCTTCCTCATCTCTGGCGGTCGCCGGCCGCGGATAAACGCGTGTGACCCCTGGAGGAGGCCGGCGCCGCGGGGCGCATGAAGGACCGGGGCGGGCGGCGCCGCCGGCGGAGCCGGGCAGCGTCTTCCGCAGTTCAGTGAGGCAGACGGCGCCGCCTTCGAGGCCGGGCACCATGAGGACCGACCGCGTCCGGACCGGTCAGAACAGCGGCTCGGGCAGCACACCTTCCAGGGCGAGCAGCTTCCGCTTGGTCTCCAGTCCGCCCCCGAAACCGCCGATGCCGCCGTCGCTCTCGACGACCCGGTGGCACGGCACCACCACCGGCAGGGGATTGGCCCCCATCGCCGCGCCGACCGCCTGAGCCCCGCCGGGCTGCCCGACCCGGCCCGCCAGATCGCCGTATCCCACCACGCTGCCGTACGGCACACCGGACGCCAGCTCACGCAGTACCTGCCGGTTGAACCCCGAGATCAGCGACCAGTCCAGCGGCAGGTCGAAGTCGTGCCGCTCACCCGTGAAGTAGGCCCCGACCTGGCGTATCGCCTCTGCAAGCAGCGGTGACCCGGGATCCTCCGCCGGCTCGCCGCCCAGCCGGGCGGCCAGCCGCTCCAGCGCCCGGTCACGCACCGCGTCCGAAGCGTGGAAGACGACGTTGACCAGGCCGTCCCGGGTCGCCGCCAGCATCAGCGGACCGATATCCGTGCCGACCACGGCCCACACCACCCGCCGCTCGTCCTGCCCATGGCTGTCCATGGGCCCACGGTACGACCCACCACTGACAACGCCGCCCGGCTCAGTCCGAATCCAGCGCCGCCCGCACCACGTCGGGTTTGTTGCTGATGATCCCGTCGACCCCGTAGCCCGCGACGCCGCGGGCGGCGGCCGCGTCGTCCACCGTCCAGGCGAACACCCCGAGCCGCCGGCCGTGCGGCCCGTCGACGGCGTGCACGGCCGAGACGTAGTCCGTGGTCAGCGCCCCGTAGGAGGGATTGACCAGATCCGCGAAGCGCGCGAATTCGGGCAGCCGCGCCACGGCGGGCGTACCGAGGTAGGCGGTGGTGACCGCGGGCCTCAGTTCGTGGACCGCCCGCACACTGTCCGCGCTGAAGCTCTGCACGACCAGCCGCCCCAGGTGCCTGCCGTCCAGCCAGCCCTCGTCGCCGAGGAGCTTCAGCGTCTGCTGTTCGATGCCCGGGTACGACTCCGGGTTCTTGATCTCCAGCAGCAGTTTCTCGTGGTTGTGCTCGACCCGGCGCATGTAGTGCCGCAGCGTCGGCACGCGCGCGCCCGCGTAGGCGGGGGAGAACCAGCTGCCCGCGTCCAGCCGGGCGATCTCGGCGGCGGTGAAGTCCTTCACCTTCCACGGCGCCCGGCCGGGGAAGACGTCCTCGACGTCCGTCGTGCGCCGCAGGCTGTCGTCGTGCAGGACGACCAGCTCGCCGTCCTTCGTGCGCTGGACGTCGTTCTCGACCCAGGAGAAGCCCAGCTCGGCGGCCTTGTCGATGGCGGGAAGCGTGTTCTCGGGCGCGTAGGAGGAGGCACCCCGGTGGGCGATCACCGTGGGCACGCGGTCCTCGTGGGCGCGTGCGTCGGACGTGGGGCTGAGCAGGACGGTCACCGTCCCCAGGACCGCGGCGGCCGTGGCGGCTACTACGCGCGCGTACATGCGTACTCCTCGCGTCGATCGGATACCGACGGCTCCAGCCTGACAGCAGAGGGTCAACGACACCCGGGCGCACGATGACCACAGATTGAATGGAGATGTCCAAGGCCGCACACCGGTGCCGCACATCTGGGGCAAGGCCGTGTTTCTTTGCCGGAAAATCGTTCGACCATTCCGGTGGGGGTCATACTCTCTGCGACAACCCTGACCGCCCGCGCGGTCCTGGGACGGGGGCACTTTCAGGTATTCCGGGACGCAAGAAAGCGGAAGGGCAGCCGCGGATGCAAGGCACGGTCGACGGATTCAGTTACGGGGCCGTCACCCCGTTGGTGGCCTATCTGATGGCCTGTCTCGGTGGTGCCCTCGGCCTGCGCTGCACCACACGGGCATTGCTGGTCACCCACTCCCGGCGCCCCGCCTGGCTGGCCCTCGGCTCGGCGGCGATCGGCTCCGGCATATGGACCATGCACTTCGTCGCCATGATGGGCTTCACCGTCAAGGAGACCGCGCTCCACTACGACAAGCCGCTCACCTACGCGAGCCTCGGGCTCGCCGTCGTCATGGTCGGTGTCGGGATCTTCATCGTCGGCTACCGGGGCGCCACCGGCACCCCGCTCTTCACCGGGGGCACGATCACCGGTCTGGGCGTCGCCTCGATGCACTACCTCGGCATGGCGGGCGTCCACTTCCCCGGACGGTTCGGCTACAACACGTTCACCGTCGCCGCCTCCGTCGTCATAGCGGTCGTCGCCGCCACCGCCGCCCTGTGGGCCGCCGGGCAGGTGCGCGGCTTCCTGTGGAGCGTGGGCGCGAGCCTGGTCATGGGGCTCGCGGTCAGCGGCATGCACTACACCGGAATGGCCGCCCTCAGCGTCCACCTCGACGGGACCTCCCCCTCCGCCGGCGGCGCGCCCGCGGCCTCCGCGCTCGCGCCGATGCTGATCGGCCCGCTCGCCTTCCTGCTCCTCGCGGGCGTCGTCGTGATCTTCGACCCCCTGATGGTCATGGGCCGGCGCCACTGGACGCCCGTCGAGCACAAACCGGGCGTACCGGCCGCGGCCGTCGCCTCCCACACGGACCGCCGCCCCGCCTTCCACGAGGGACGCCGCCCGGCTCGCCGGCCCGAGCACCACGGCTCCCGCACCCCGCAGAACCGCTGACCGGGACCCGTTGTCAGTGCGGGGTCGTACGGTGGATGACATGCGGCCCGTTTCCCACATCGAACGCACGGTGGCGCCTTTCGAGGTCGTCAGTCCCTACCAGCCCAGCGGTGACCAGCCGACCGCCATCGCCGACCTGGCCAAGCGTGTCCAGGCCGGCGAGAAGGACGTCGTTCTCCTGGGCGCGACCGGCACCGGCAAGTCCGCCACCACCGCGTGGATGATCGAGAAGCTCCAGCGCCCCACGCTGGTGATGGCGCCGAACAAGACCCTGGCCGCCCAGCTGGCCAACGAGTTCCGCGAGCTGCTGCCGAACAACGCGGTCGAGTACTTCGTCTCGTACTACGACTACTACCAGCCCGAGGCCTACGTCCCGCAGTCGGACACCTACATCGAGAAGGACTCCTCGATCAACGAGGAGGTCGAGCGCCTCCGCCACTCGGCCACCAACTCGCTGCTCACCCGCCGTGACGTCGTCGTGGTCGCCTCGGTGTCCTGCATCTACGGCCTCGGCACTCCGCAGGAGTACGTGGACCGCATGGTCCCGCTCAGGGTCGGCGACGAGATCGACCGGGACGAGCTGCTGCGCCGCTTCGTCGACATCCAGTACACGCGCAACGACATGGCCTTCACCCGGGGCACCTTCCGGGTCCGCGGCGACACCATCGAGATCTTCCCGGTCTACGAGGAGCTGGCCGTCCGTATCGAGATGTTCGGCGACGAGATCGAGGCGCTGTCCACACTCCACCCGATCACCGGCGAGATCATCAGCGACGACCAGCACCTCTACGTCTTCCCCGCCTCGCACTACGTCGCCGGTCCCGAGCGCATGGAGCGGGCCGTCAACGACATCGAGAAGGAGCTGGGGGAGCGCCTGGCCGAGCTGGAGAAGCAGGGCAAGCTCCTGGAGGCGCAGCGCCTGCGGATGCGCACCACGTACGACATCGAGATGCTCCGCCAGATCGGCACCTGCTCCGGCGTGGAGAACTACTCGATGCACTTCGACGGCCGTCTGCCCGGTTCCCCGCCGAACACCCTGCTGGACTACTTCCCGGACGACTTCCTGCTCGTCATCGACGAGTCGCACGTCACGGTTCCGCAGATCGGCGCGATGTACGAGGGCGACGCCTCCCGCAAGCGCACCCTCGTGGACCACGGCTTCCGCCTGCCCTCCGCCCTGGACAACCGTCCGCTGAAGTGGGAGGAGTTCCAGAAGCGCATCGGCCAGACCGTCTACCTGTCGGCCACCCCGGGCACCTACGAGATGTCGCGCTCGGACGGCGTCGTCGAGCAGATCATCCGCCCGACCGGCCTGGTCGACCCGGAGGTCGTGGTCAAGCCCACCGAGGGCCAGATCGACGACCTGGTGCACGAGATCCGCAAGCGCACCGACAAGGACGAGCGGGTCCTCGTCACCACACTCACCAAGAAGATGGCCGAGGACCTCACCGACTACTTCCTGGAACTCGGCATCCAGGTGCGCTATCTGCACAGCGACGTCGACACCCTCCGCCGTATCGAACTGCTGCGAGAGCTGCGCGCCGGCGAGTACGACGTCCTGGTCGGCATCAACCTCCTCCGCGAGGGCCTCGACCTGCCCGAGGTGTCCCTGGTGGCGATCCTGGACGCGGACAAGGAGGGCTTCCTCCGCTCCGGTACCTCGCTGATCCAGACCATCGGCCGCGCGGCGCGCAATGTCTCCGGCCAGGTCCACATGTACGCCGACAAGATCACCCCGGCGATGGAGAAGGCCATCGACGAGACCAACCGCCGCCGGGAGAAGCAGATCGCCTACAACAAGGCGAACGGCATCGATCCGCAGCCGCTGCGCAAGAAGATCAACGACATCGTGGCGCAGATCGCCCGCGAGGAGGTCGACACCGAACAGCTCCTCGGCTCCGGCTACCGCAAGACGAAGGACGGCAAGGGAGCCAAGGCCCCCGTCCCCTCGCTCGGCGACAAGGCGGCCAAGGGTGCGAAGGCCGCCAAGGGCAAGGCGGTGCCCACGGACCGTCCGGCCGCCGAACTGGCCGAGCAGATCGAGGAGATGACCGAGCGTATGCGCGCCGCCGCCGCGGAGCTGCAGTTCGAGATCGCGGCCCGGCTGCGCGACGAGGTCTCCGAGATGAAGAAGGAACTGCGCCAGATGCGGGAGGCCGGCATCGCCTGACCCTCCGTGCCGCTGCCGGCCTCGGCATATCCGCCAAGTGTTGCAACACCGACACAAAGCGCGGGCCGGGGTCGGCACTATGGGTGGCCCTGCGTAGGGTTCTGGACAACCGCGCGGTGCGCAGCAAGCGGCTCGGCGCGGCAACAGGGGACCGTCGAGAGGGGATTCAGCCGTGTCCGTCAACTTGTCCAAGGGTCAGGCCATCAGCCTGGAGAAGAAGGACGGGGCCTCCCTGACCGCGGTCCGTATGGGGCTCGGCTGGCAGGCGGCGAAGCGGCGCGGCCTGTTCGGCTCCCGCACCCGCGAGATCGACCTGGACGCCTCGGCGGTGCTCTTCGCCGGCGGGAAGCCCGAGGACGTCGTCTTCTTCCGCCACCTGGTGAGCGACGACGGTTCCGTGCGCCACACCGGTGACAACCTCGTGGGCGGTGTCGGCCAGGGCGGGGACGACGAGGCGATCCTGGTGGACCTGCAGCGCGTCCCGGTCCACATCGACCAGATCGTCTTCACGGTGAACTCCTTCACCGGCCAGACCTTCCAGGAAGTGCAGAACGCGTTCTGCCGGCTCGTGGACGAGACCACCGGCCAGGAACTGGCCCGCTACACCCTGGCCGGCGGTGGCGAGTACACCGCCCAGATCATGGCCAAGGTGCACCGGGCAGGTTCCGGCTGGACGATGACCGCCATCGGAGCCCCGGCCAACGGCCGCACCTTCCAGGACCTGATGCCGACGATCCTTCCGCACCTCTAGGACCGGACCGCCGGCCCACCGGGCGCGGAACGCACGACGGTAACGACACGGGGGGCGACGGCGATGACGGCTGAGCTGGTGCGGGGGCAGAACCACCCGCTGCCCCGGGTCCGGCTGGAGATCCGGATCTCGGCCGGGGTGCCGGTCCTGGCCGGAGCCGCACTCGGCGACGAACACGGCACCGTGCACGGCCGCGAGTGGGTGGCCCACCCCGGGACCCCGGCACAGCCCGGTGTCGAGGTGCCCCGGCATGCCGCCGCCGAGCTCGGCCTCTCCGTCGACCTGGGCGTACTGCCCGAGGCCGTGCACCGCGTCGGCGTGTTCCTCGCCCTGCCCACCGGCACCGCGGGCCCGCTGCGCTTCGGTGCCGTCCCGGCCCCGCACACCACGGTGAACAGCGTCGACGGCACCGAACTCGTCTGCTTCACGCTCACCGGCCTGGACGCCGAGGCCGCGGTGATCGCCCTGGAGCTGTACCGCAGGCAGGGCGCCTGGAAAGTGCGTGGGATGGGCCAGGGGTATGCGGGTGGCCTTCCCGCACTCCTCGCCGACCAGGGGCTGCGCGACGCCGGCGACCTCGCGACGACCATCCAGGAGGCGGCCGCCCGCGGCCTGCCCCGCCCGATCCCCGCCCCGTCGGCCGAGCCGGCGTCGCGAACCGCCTCCACGGCCCCGCCGCAGACCCCTCCGACGCCGCTGACCTCTGCCACCCCCCTCGCCTCTCCGGCTCCGCACGGGGCTTCCGCTTCCGCCCCGGCGGCGGAGCCGTCACCCGCCTACGCCCGACAGAACCCTGACGACGGCCGTGGTCCGGCGCCCCAGCCTCCCGGCAGCCAGGTCGACTACACGCACCCGCGTCGCACCCGTGACGCTCCGTTCCCGCCCCCGGCTCCGTCGCCCGCCGACGGACAGCCCGCCCGGCCCGTCGCCGGAGACGCCGTGGGCTGGTCGATGGAGGAGCGGCTGTACAACCAGGTCTGGGGCATGTTCGAGGACCTGGCCCGGACCACGGCCGCCTACCGCAGGGCGGTCGAGTTCGCGGACTCCCGGCTGGAGCAGGAGCTGGACCACGCCCTCGCCGACCCGCGTCGGCGGCTCGGCACGGCGGGGGACGCCGCCCGCGAGGCGGCCCACGCTCGCCGGACCGAACTGGCCGACCAGGCGCGCGCGGCTCTCGACCGCGACCTCGGTCAGCTCACGGCCGAAGCCGAGGTGGTCGAGCCCGCGCTGCCGCCCGCCTACGCCCGGTGGGACAACCCTGTCTGGCACGCCTATCGCGTCCCCGCCGACCCGCCCATGGCCCTGCGGCTCGGTGATCTCCACCTTCCCGAGAGCGTCCCCCTGCGGATTCCCCTGCTGGTCCGGCTGCCACTGGAACGGGGCCTGTGGATCGACAGCGGTCCCGCGGCAGCCGACGACGACCAGGTTCCGGACTCCGCCGAGCTGCGGCACCTGGCCCTGGAAGCCGCGGTCGCCCTCGCGGCGCGCCTGCTGGCCGTCCACCCCGCCGGGGCGTTCGCCGTGCGGGTCATCGACCCGGCGGGTGCCGGGGCCCGGGCCTTGCTGCCGCTGACGCAGGCGGGAGCCCTCGCGGCGCCGCCCGCGACGGGAGCGGCGGGGGTCGCGCAACTGCTGGAGGGGCTCACCCGGCGGGTCGACCTGGTGCAGATGGCGGTGCGCGGCGGCGCGGCCGAGTCGCTGCCGGCCGACGTGGACACCGCACAGCAGCTTCTGATCGTCAACGACTTCCCGCACGGTTTCGACGAGCGGTCGGTGACCCGGCTGCGCTATCTGGCCGACGAGGGACCGGCCGTCGGCGTGCATCTCCTGCTGGTCGCCGACCGGGAGGACGCCGCCGCCTACGGGCCGTTGCTCGACCCCCTGTGGCGTTCGCTGCTGCGACTCACTCCGCTCCCCGACGATCACCTCGCCGATCCCTGGGTCGGTCACGCCTGGACGTACGAGCCCTCGCTCGCCCCGGTCGGCGGCCGCATCCTGCGGGAAGTGCTGGCCGAGGTGGTCAGGGCCCGCACCAAGCAACAGTAAAGATCCACTGACCAGGCAACTTGGCCTTTCCTTTGCCAAGCGCTTTACCTTTCCTTGGTGATTGGGGTACTGTCTTCCGTACGGAGGGGAGTACTCCCTGACTGCGGCGCACCCGTCAATACGGACCGGTTCGAGTCCCGGGGCGTCGGCCCATCGCGGGTGGAAGAGACCTCCGGCAGCGACAACGCTGATGTGTTTGCCGTGACTACTGCCGGAGGTGCAATGGAAGTCTCGCTGACCCTGTGGGTCCTCACCATCGTGGGTCTCGCCGCGCTCATCGCGGTCGATTTCTTCATCGGCCGCAAGCCGCATGAGGTGTCGATCAAGGAAGCGGGAATCTGGACAGCCGTCTGGATCGCCCTGGCCGGGCTCTTTGGTCTCGGTCTTCTCGTCTTCGGCGGCGGACAGCCGGCCGGCGAGTTCTTCGCGGGCTTCATCACCGAGAAGTCGCTGAGCGTCGACAACCTCTTCGTCTTCGTCCTGATCATGGCGAAGTTCGCGGTGCCCGCCCAGTACCAGCAGCGCGTCCTGCTCGTGGGTGTCCTCATAGCCCTGGTCCTGCGGGCCGTCTTCATCGCCGCCGGAGCCGCGATCATCGCGAGCTTCTCCTGGGTGTTCTTCCTCTTCGGCGCGTTCCTGATCTGGACCGCCTGGAAGCTGGTCCAGGAGGCCCGAGCGGACGAGGACGACGAGGAGTACGAGGAGAACAAGCTGCTGAAGGCCGCGGAGCGCAAGTTCGGCGTGGCCGATCAGTACCACGGCACCAAGCTGTGGATCCAGCAGAACGGCAAGCGCGTCATGACGCCGATGCTGGTCGTGATGCTCGCCATCGGCACCACGGACGTGCTGTTCGCCCTGGACTCCATCCCCGCGATCTTCGGACTGACCCAGGACCCGTACATCGTCTTCACCGCCAACGCGTTCGCCCTGATGGGTCTGCGCCAGCTGTACTTCCTCATCGGCGGGCTGCTCAGGAAGCTGGTCCACCTCTCGTACGGGCTCTCGATCATCCTCGGCTTCATCGGCGTCAAGCTGGTGCTGCACGCCTTGCACGAGTCCGGTGTCCATGTGCCCGAGATCAGCATCCCCGTCTCGCTCGGCGTGATCTGCGCGGTCCTCGCCGTCACGACGGTCACCAGCCTGCTGGCCTCCAGGAAGCAGGCGGCGGCGGAAGCGGCGAACGCCGAAGGCGAGGACGCCCGCAAGGACAGGGCCGACGTCTGACCGCCGCGCCGGAAGCCCACGCTTCCCCGTAGCCCCTCAGGGGGATCTCCTCACGACGCGGGGCCCGGTCCCACCGGCACCGGGCCCCCGCACCGGAAAGGATGAGAGGTATCCGGAAAGAACGGAATGCGAACCCTGTACGCCTCTGCGACCATCGCCGCATGATCACTCGGCTCCGGTCGCTCAACCGTCAATGGACGATCCTCGTGCCGGTGCTCGCGGTCGTCCTGCTGGTCTTCACCTGGGGCCGGGACCTGCCCGGCGCGGTCGTGGCCCTGGTGACCCTCGTACTCGCCGGTGCCGTCCTGGCGGCGGTGCACCACGCCGAGGTGATCGCCCACCGGGTGGGCGAGCCCTTCGGGTCCCTGGTGCTCGCCATCGCCGTCACGATCATCGAGGTGGCCCTGATCGTCACCCTCATGGCCGACGGCGGCGACAAGAGTTCCACCCTGGCCCGGGACACCGTCTTCGCCGCCGTGATGATCACCTGCAACGGCATCGTCGGGCTCTGCCTGCTGGTCGCCTCCCTGCGCCACGGCACGGCGGTCTTCAACCCCGAGGGCACCGGTGCGGCGCTGGCGACCGTGGCGACGCTGGCCACGCTCAGCCTCGTGCTGCCGACCTTCACCACCAGCAAGCCCGGACCCGAGTTCTCCTCGGTCCAGCTGACCTTCGCGGCGCTGTCCTCACTGATCCTGTACGGGCTGTTCGTGACCACCCAGACCGTGCGGCACCGTGACTACTTCCTGCCCATCACGCGGCAGGGCGAGGTCATCACCGCGGACGGCCACGCCACACCCCCGCCCGCGCGCACCGCCTGGATCAGCCTCGGCCTGCTCGGACTGGCCCTCGTCGGAGTGGTCGGCCTGGCCAAGGGCGTGTCGCCCACCATCGAGACGGGCGTGGCGGCGGCGGGGCTGCCGCACGCGGTGGTCGGTGTGATCATCGCCCTGCTCGTCCTGCTGCCGGAGACGATCGCCGCGCTGCGCTCGGCACGCCGTGACCGGGTGCAGACCAGCCTCAACCTCGCGCTCGGCTCCGCGATGGCCAGCATCGGCCTGACCATCCCCGCCGTGGCGCTCGCCTCCGTCTGGCTGTCGGGGCCGCTCGTCCTGGGCCTCGGCTCGACCCACATGCTGCTGCTCGCGCTCACGGTGGTGGTCAGTTCCCTGACCGTGGTGCCAGGCCGGGCCACGCCCTTGCAGGGCGGCGTCCACCTGGTGGTGTTCGCCGCCTACCTGGAACTGGCGATCAACCCGTAGCCGACGCCCGGCCCACTCCGGGCCCGGCTCACCCCGCGTCCGGCCCACCCCACGCCCGGCCCACCCCAGGCCCAGCCCACCCCGCGTGCGTCCGGCGCCGCCTCCGTCCGGCACGGCCTCCGGTCAGCCCGTGACCGGTTCGACCGCCGGCGTGGGCACGGGCCGGGTCTCCGGCAGCAGCGCGAAACACACCAGGCTGACCAGTGCGATGCCCGTCAGATACGCCCCCACGCCCCACGGGACCCGTCCGCCGCGCTCCGCGAGCGCCGTGGCCACGATCGGGGTGAGGGCGCCGCCGAGGACCCCGCCGAGGTTGTAGCCCACAGCGGCGCCCGTGCAGCGCACCCGGGGCTCGTACAGTTCCGGCAGATAGGCGGCGATCACCGCGAACATGGTGACGAAGGCGAGCAGGGCGCCCAGGATGGCGACGAACATCAGCAGCGGCTCACCGGTCGCCAGCAGCGCGACCATCGGGAACATCCACAGGACGCAGGCCACGCACCCGGTCAGGCACATCGGCCGGCGCCCGTACCGGTCGCCGAAGAGCGCCACGACGGGCGTCAGCACGCCGTTCACCACCACCGCGCCCATGATGCACATCAGCATGACCGTGCGGCTCACGCCGAGCCGCTCCGTCGCATACGCCAGCGACCAGGTCGTCACCGCGTAGAACACCGCGTACCCGACCGCCAGCGCTCCCGCGGTCAGCAGCACCAGCCGCCCGTGGTGCCGCACGACCTCGACGAGCGGGACGCGCGCGGGCTCGTCGATCTCCAGGAACCGGGGGCTCTCCGCGAGGGACGAACGCAGCCACAGACCGGTCAGCGCGAGCACGCCGGCCGCCCAGAACGGCACGCGCCAGCCCCAGCGCGCGAACTCCGCGTCGGACAGCGTCGTGGACAGCGCGAGCATCACCCCGTTGGCCAGGACGAAGCCGAGCGCCGGCCCCACCTGAGGGAAGCTCGACCACAGGGCGCGCCGCCCGGCGGGAGCGTGCTCGGCGGTCAGCAGTACCGCCCCGCCCCACTCCCCGCCGAGCCCCAGCCCTTGCAGGAAGCGCAGGACGAGCAGCAGCACGGGCGCGGCCACGCCGATGGACCCGTACGTCGGCACACAGCCCACCGCGACCGTGGAGGCGCCGGTGAGGAGCAGCGAGGCGACGAGCACCGGCCGCCGACCGCGCCGGTCCCCGAGGTGCCCGAACAGCACCGAGCCGAGCGGCCGGGCCACGAACCCGACCCCGAACGTCCCGAACGCCGCCAGCGTCGCCGCGACCGGGGAGAACGTCGGGAAGAACAGCGGCCCCAGGATCAGGGCCGCCGCGGTCCCGTAGACGAAGAAGTCGTAGAACTCGATCGCTGTCCCGGCGAGCGAGGCGGCGGCGAGCCGCAGCATGGACGGGGTGCTCACGGCGCGTACATCGTGCATGCCGCGTCAACTACCCACCGTGATCGAGGGTTACGGGGGCGTACGGAGGTGATCACGGGACCAGGGTGAGCGCCGTGGCGACCGGCGTGCACGGCCCGCCGACCGCCCTGGTCGGCGTGATAGACCGGGTGCGAGCAGCGGTCGTAGACGCACCGCCCCGAACCGACCGGAGGAACCGTGCCCCGCACCCTGGCCACCGCCCCGATCATGATCCTCAACGGGCCCAACCTGAATCTGCTCGGCCAGCGCCAGCCCGAGATCTACGGCAAGGACACCCTGGCCGACGTCGAGGCGCTGTGCGCCGAGGCGGCGGCCGCGCACGGCGGCACGGTGGACTTCCGGCAGTCCAACCACGAGGGCGAACTGGTCGACTGGATCCACGAGGCACGGCTGAACCACTGCGGGATCGTCATCAACCCGGGCGCCTACTCGCACACGTCGGTCGCCATCCTGGACGCGCTCAACACCTGCGACGGCCTGCCGGTGCTGGAGGTGCACATCTCCAACATCCACCAGCGCGAGTCGTTCCGGCACCACTCGTACGTCTCACTGCGCGCCGACGGCGTGATCGCCGGCTGCGGAGTGCAGGGCTATGTGTTCGGCGTGCAGCGGGTCGCGGCCCTGCTCGGGGCGGTGCGGGCGGACGTGTAGCCCCACGCCCGGGACTACAGCCGGCCCGCCTCCACGATCCGCCGCAGGAACCGCCGGGTGCGCTCCTGGCGCGGGTCGCCGAAGACCTGTTCGGCGGTGCCACGCTCCAGCACGACCCCGCCCTCCAGAAAGCACACCTGGTCGGCGACGTCCCGCGCGAACCCCATCTCGTGCGTGGCCAGGACCATCGTCATGCCCTCGTCCTTCAGACCACGGACCACCTCCAGCACCTCGCCCACGAGTTCGGGGTCGAGCGCGGCCGTGATCTCGTCCAGCAGCAACAGCCGGGGCCGCGCCGCGAGGGCTCGTACGATCGCCACACGCTGCTGCTGGCCGCCGCTCAGCCGGTCCGGATAGGCGTCCGACTTGTCGCCGAGTCCGAGGCGCTCCAGCAGTGCCCTGGCCCGTTCCTCGGCCTCGGCACGGGAGACACCGTGCACCCGGCGCGGGGCGAGCGTGATGTTGTCGAGCACGGTCAGGTGCGGGAAGAGGTTGTACGCCTGGAAGACGACGCCGATCCGGCGCCGGACCGCGTCCTGGTCCACCCGCGGGTCGGTGATCTCCTCGCCGTCCAGCCAGATCGCGCCGTCGTCGATCTCCTCCAGGAGGTTGGCACAGCGCAGCAGCGTGGACTTGCCCGAGCCGGAGGCGCCGATCAGCGCGGTCACCGAGTGGGGGGCGACCTCCAGGTCGACGTCCCGCAGGACGGGCGAGCCGCCGAAGGTCTTGCGGACGGACTCCATCCGCAGCACGGGAGCATCGCTCACGGGCGTGCTCACGGGCCTGCTCTCCGGCGTGCTCACGGGCTTGCTCTCCGGTGTGCTCATCGGGATCCTCCCCAGGCGCTCACAGGGATCCTCCCTGGGCCCGCTGCCGGTCCATCCGGGCCGTCACCCAGTCGGTGAACCGGGTCATCGGAATGGTCAGCGCCACGAACACCAGCCCCGCGACGATGTACGGCGTGTAGTTCAGACTGCGGCCCACGATGATGTCGGCCGCCCGTACGGCGTCCACCGCGCCCCCGATGGACACCAGACCGGTGTCCTTCTGCAGCGACACCAGGTCGTTGAGCAGCGGCGGCACCTGCCGGCGCACCGCTTGGGGCAGTACGACGTAGCGCAGGGCCTGGCGGTTGGTGAGACCCAGCGAGCGCGCCGCCGCCCGCTGCGAGGGGTGGACGGACTCGATGCCGGCCCGGAACACCTCCGCCACGTACGCCGAGTACGTCAGCGTGAGCGCCGTACCGCCGAGCAGCACCGGATCGACCGTCACACCCTGCAGCCGCAGTGCCGGCACGCCCAGGACCACGATCATCAGGTTGATGATCAGTGGCAGACCGCGGAAGAAGTCGGTGTAGGCCGCCGCCAGCACCCGCAGCGGGAAGAACACCGGGCCGCGCAGGGTCCGTGCGATCGCGATCAGCATGCCCAGCACCAGGACGGCGGCACCGCAGATCAGCAGCAGACGGACGTTCAGCCACAGCCCTTCGAGGACCTTCGGCAGCGCCTCGCGCGCGTAGTGCGCGCTGAAGAACGTCTCCTTGGTGCGCGGCCACCCCGGGGCTCCGACGACGACCAGATAGAGCACGGCGGCCGTGACGAGGGTCGACAGCGCCGCGACGGCCGTGGCACGCCGGGCACGTACGCGTCTGTAGCGCTCACGCGCCAGCCGCCGCTCGGAGGGGACGTAGGCGTCGCCTGAGGCACCGTCACCGGTGCCACCGGTCATGTCACCCTCGTCGTCCGCCCCTTCCCGGGCCGACTCTCCCTTGGTGAGCGTCACTTGAGCACCGGAGCGTCGACGGCGTCCGAGAGCCACTGCTTCTCGATCCGGGCCAGCGTGCCGTCCTTGCGCAGGGCGTCGACGGCGCCGGTCACGCACGAGGTCAGCGCGCTGCCCTTGTCCAGCACGAGTCCGAACTGCTCGGGCGTGCCGCCCTGGTTCTCGAACTGGCCGACGATCTTCGCATCCGTCACTTCGGCCGCGGTGATGTAGAACGCCGTCGGCAGGTCGGTGACGATGGCGTCGACCTGACCGTTCTTCAGCGCGGACTTGGCCTGGTCGTTCTTGGCGTAGACGGCCGCGTCCTGCGTCGGCTTCACGAGGTCGCTGATGTAGTCGAGGCTGGTGGTGCCCACCTGGGCGCCCAGCTTCAGCTTCTTCAGGTCCGCGACGCCCGTCGCCTCGGCGGCCTTGCTGCCCTTGAGCGCGATGACGGCCTGACGCACGTCGTAGTAACCGGAGGAGAAGTCCACGGCCTTCTTGCGCTCGGCACTGATCGACACCTGGTTGATGTCGAAGTCGAACGTCTTCTCCCCGGGCGCGAAGGCCTTGTTGAAGGGCACGCTCTGCCATACGACCGCGCTCTTGTCGTACCCCAGTCGCTTCGCCACGGCGTAGGCGACCGCCGACTCGAAGCCCTTGCCGTTGGCGGGCTTGTCGTCCTTGAACCAGGGCTCGTACGCCGGTTCGTCCGTCGCGATCGTCAGCTTCCCGGACGTCTCGGTCGCGAGCTTGCCCTTGGCACAGCTCCGCGCGGCCGAACCGGACGGGGCGGCCGATGCCTTCTCCTCCGGCTGCGGAGCACAGCCGAGGGCGGTGGCGAGCAGGGCTACGGTGGCGGCGGCGGCCGCGCCGCGCAGGGCGCGAGGGGCAGGATGCATGGCGGGAGAGTGACAGCGAAAGCCGCGTTTGTCCAGGTCACGACGGTCGTTGTCCGCATACTGGGAACGGGTGTTGCGGCTGTGTGAACGCGGCGGTACGGCGTCCACGCGCGCGTGGGCGGGCCTGGGCCGCCGGCCGAGGGCGGGGTTGGAGACCGGCGGCCCCTACCGCTCAGGAGCCGTCATCCTGCGCGGGGCTGCTACCAGTTGACTGCGGACGACGGCTCTCCGGGAGTGCGCACGGGGGCTCGGTGCGGGCGAAAGGTTCACACGGGGCGCGCGGGAGTGGTGCACGCCGGGCGCGAGTGCCAGGCGTGCGCCCCGTGTCCGCTCACCACCCGCGCGCGTGCCACTCCGGCAGATGCGGCCGTTCCGCGCCCAGCGTGGTGTCGTTGCCGTGACCCGGATACACCCAGGTCTCGTCCGGCAGCACGCCGAAGATCTTCGTCTCCACGTCGTGGATCAGACTGGCGAAGGCCTTCGGGTCCTTGCGCGTGTTGCCGACACCGCCCGGGAAGAGGCAGTCGCCGGTGAAGACGTGCGGATGGCCGTGCGGGTCGTCGTAGACCAGCGCGATCGAACCCGGTGTGTGCCCCACCAGGTGGCGCGCGGTGAGCTCGACCCGGCCCACCCTGATGACATCGCCGTCGTCGACGGGGACGTCGGTGGGCACCGGGATGCCGGCGGTGTCGTCCCGACCGGCGTACGTGCGCGCGCCCGTGGCCGCGACGACCTCGGCCAGCGCCTGCCAGTGGTCGCCGTGCTGATGCGTGGTGACGACGGACGCGATGCCGTCGTCACCGATCATGCCGAGAAGCGTCCCCGCCTCGTTGGCGGCATCGATCAGGAGCTGTTCGTCGGTGGCCCGGCAGCGCAGCAGATAGGCGTTGTTGTCCATCGGGCCGACCGCGATCTTGGTGATCATCAGGTCTTTCAGCTCGTGCACATCCGCCGGTCCGCCGACCTTGACCTCTCCGGAGTACGTCATGACGGTCAGCCTATAGCGGGGGAGCCCTGGTGGACGGCTGTCCGGCGGCCGGGCCCGCGCACGGCCGCCGGGCGGGCCCGCGACGGCCGTCCGGGCGGCCGTGCGCCTAGAGCGCGGGCAGCTTCGGCAGCGCCCCGCCCCGTACCTCCAGCGCCGACCCGTCACGGCGTCCGGCGAGCCAGCCCACCAGGTCCGCCGGCCGTCCGGTGACCGTGATCTCGGGCTCGTCCGCCGCGCGCCCCGTGGCCCACGCGCGCGTGCCGTCCGTGACCCGGGTCGCCGGGATGCCGGGGTGCCCGGAGAAGCGGTCGGTGAGGAAGCCGGTCTCCCGCTCCAGGAACTCTTCCGGAAGATCCTCCAGTTCGTAGCCGGTCCCGAGGTCGACGTGGTGCAGCTCCACCTCCACCCACCGGCGGAACGGCACCCGGGACGCGGAGTCGGTGACGCCGTTGCGCAGCTCCACCGTGCGCGTCCAGTCCGCGGGCGCGTCCCCGGCCGCCCGGAAGCGGGCCGCGCTCTCCCGGACGTCGGCGACCTGCTCCGCCAGTGGCCGCGGGGCGTCCCGCTCGATGTCGGCGTCCCGTGCCACGGCGCTCTCGTACATGGGGCGGCCTTCGAGGACGTTCACGAGCGCGTCCGCGTTCCGGGCGAGATGGGCGAGGACGTGCCCGCGGCTCCATCCCGGAAGCCGTGACGGCTCGGCGAGCGAGGCGTTGTCCAGTCCGGCGACCGCGGTGAGGAGCCGATTCGTCGCTTCCTGTACACGGGCCAGGTCATGAGCGTGATCAATCATGACGCCGACCCTAGTGCGGCCACACCTTCGGGTGAAGGTGACGAACCTCGTCCGCAAATCGAATGCACGTGCTATATCGTCGAGAGCGGCGTCGGGCATGCTGGAAGACCGGGGGTTGTTATGCAACCGGGCAATCCGACCGGCGTTGTCAGTGGCTCCCCCTAGTCTGAAGAAGCACGGGGGCCCCGCCCCTGTCACTTCTCTCAAGAAAGGTGCGGACCGGCGTGGCCGACCGTCTCATCGTCCGTGGCGCGCGCGAGCACAACCTGAAGAATGTCTCGCTCGACCTGCCTCGTGACTCGCTCATCGTCTTCACGGGCCTGTCCGGGTCGGGCAAGTCCTCCCTGGCCTTCGACACGATCTTCGCCGAGGGCCAGCGCCGTTACGTGGAGTCGCTCTCCTCGTACGCACGGCAGTTCCTCGGCCAGATGGACAAGCCCGACGTCGACTTCATCGAGGGCCTCTCTCCGGCGGTGTCCATCGACCAGAAGTCGACCTCGCGCAACCCGCGCTCGACGGTCGGCACCATCACCGAGGTCTACGACTACCTGCGTCTGCTCTTCGCGCGCATCGGCAAGCCGCACT
Source organism: Streptomyces naphthomycinicus (assembly GCF_020400595.1). Classification (GTDB taxonomy): domain Bacteria; phylum Actinomycetota; class Actinomycetes; order Streptomycetales; family Streptomycetaceae; genus Streptomyces; species Streptomyces naphthomycinicus. Next base: position 445,427 of record NZ_JAINRE010000004.1, read on the forward strand.
GTCCCGAGTGCGGCCGCCCGATCTCGCGCCAGTCGCCGCAGGCCATCGTGGACAAGGTTTTGGAGCTGCCGGAGGGCAGCCGCTTCCAGGTGCTGTCCCCGCTGGTGCGCGAACGCAAGGGCGAGTTCGTCGACCTCTTCGCCGACCTGCAGACCAAGGGCTACTCCCGCGCGCGGGTGGACGGCCAGACCATCCAGCTCTCCGAGCCGCCGACCCTGAAGAAGCAGGAGAAGCACACCATCGAGGTGGTCGTGGACCGCCTCACGGTGAAGGAGTCCGCCAAGCGCCGCCTCACCGACTCGGTGGAGACCGCCCTCGGCCTGTCCGGCGGCATGGTCGTGCTCGACTTCGTCGATCTCCCGGAGGACGACCCCGAGCGCGAGCGCATGTACTCGGAGCACCTCTACTGCCCGTACGACGACCTGTCCTTCGAGGAGCTGGAGCCCCGCTCCTTCTCCTTCAACTCGCCCTTCGGCGCCTGCCCCGAGTGCACCGGCATCGGCACGCGCATGGAGGTCGACCCGGAACTGATCGTCCCGGACGAGGACAAGTCCCTGGACGAGGGGGCCATCCACCCCTGGTCGCACGGCCACACCAAGGACTACTTCGGCCGGCTGATCGGCGCCCTCGCGGACGCCCTCGGGTTCCGCACGGACATCCCCTTCGCGGGCCTGCCGCAGCGGGCCAAGAAGGCCCTGCTCTACGGCCACAAGACCCAGATCGAGGTGCGCTACCGCAACCGGTACGGCAGGGAGCGGGTCTACACCACGCCCTTCGAGGGCGCGGTGCCGTTCGTCAAGCGCCGGCACAGCGAGGCCGAGAGCGACGCCAGCCGCGAGCGCTTCGAGGGCTACATGCGCGAGGTGCCCTGCCCCTCCTGCCAGGGCACGCGTCTGAAGCCGATCGTCCTCGCGGTCACGATCATGGAGAAGTCGATCGCCGAGGTCGCCGCGATGTCGATCAGCGACTGTGCGGACTTCCTGGGCGAACTGAAGCTGAACGCCCGCGACAAGAAGATCGCCGAGCGGGTGCTGAAGGAGGTCAACGAGCGGCTGCGGTTCCTGGTCGACGTCGGCCTGGACTACCTCTCGCTCAACCGCGCGGCCGGCACCCTCTCCGGCGGTGAGGCCCAGCGCATCCGTCTGGCCACCCAGATCGGCTCCGGCCTCGTCGGCGTCCTGTACGTCCTGGACGAGCCGTCCATCGGTCTGCACCAGCGGGACAACCACCGGCTGATCGAGACCCTCGTGCGCCTGCGCGACATGGGCAACACGCTCATCGTCGTCGAGCACGACGAGGACACGATCAAGGTCGCCGACTGGGTCGTGGACATCGGCCCCGGTGCCGGCGAGCACGGCGGCAAGGTCGTGCACAGCGGTTCCTTGAAGGAGCTGCTGGCCAACACCGAGTCGCAGACCGGTGCGTATCTCTCGGGCCGCAGGTCGATCCCGCTCCCCGACATCCGGCGCCCCCTCGACCCGTCCCGGCAGCTGACCGTGCACGGCGCCCGCGAGAACAACCTCCAGGACATCGACGTGTCCTTCCCGCTGGGCGTGTTCACCGCCGTCACCGGTGTCTCCGGTTCCGGCAAGTCGACCCTGGTCAACGACATCCTCTACACGCACCTGGCCCGCGAGCTGAACGGCGCCCGGAACGTCCCCGGACGGCACACGCGCGTGGACGGCGACGACCAGGTCGACAAGGTCGTGCATGTCGACCAGTCGCCGATCGGCCGCACCCCGCGGTCCAACCCGGCGACCTACACCGGTGTCTTCGACCACATCCGCAAGCTGTTCGCCGAGACCACCGAGGCGAAGGTCCGGGGCTATCTCCCCGGCCGCTTCTCCTTCAACGTCAAGGGCGGCCGCTGCGAGAACTGCGCGGGCGACGGCACGATCAAGATCGAGATGAACTTCCTCCCGGACGTCTACGTCCCGTGCGAGGTCTGCCACGGCGCCCGGTACAACCGGGAGACCCTGGAGGTCCACTACAAGGGCAAGTCCATCGCCGAGGTGCTGAACATGCCGATCGAGGAGGCCATGCACTTCTTCGAGGCGGTCCCGGCGATCTCCCGTCACCTGAAGACGCTGAACGACGTGGGTCTCGGCTACGTCCGCCTCGGCCAGTCCGCCACCACCCTGTCCGGTGGTGAGGCGCAGCGCGTCAAGCTCGCCAGCGAACTGCAGAAGCGGTCCACCGGACGCACGGTCTACGTCCTGGACGAGCCGACCACCGGTCTGCACTTCGAGGACATCAGCAAGCTGCTCAAGGTCCTCGGCGGACTCGTCGACAAGGGCAACACGGTCATCGTCATCGAGCACAACCTCGACGTGATCAAGACCGCCGACTGGATCGTCGACATGGGCCCGGAGGGCGGCGCCGGCGGTGGCCTGGTGGTCGCCGAGGGCACGCCCGAGGAGGTCGCCGGGGTTCCGGCGAGCCACACGGGCAAGTTCCTGAGGGAGATCCTCGGCGCCGACCGCATCAGCGACGCCGAGCCCGTGCGGGCGCAGCGCGGCGGTACGACCCGGAAGACGGCGGCGGCCAAGTCCACGGCGAAGAAGACGGTCACGGCCAAGGCCGCGGCGAAGAAGACGGTGACGGCCAAGGTCAACAGCACCGCCACCAAGAAGGCCGCCGCCAAGACCACGAAGAAGGCGACGCCCGCGAAGAAGACCACGCGGACCCGCACGGCCTGAGACGGTCGGCCCGGAGGGCGTCGAGCCACGCCCTCCGGTGCTTCCTGACACCACATCGAAAACCGGTGCCCCGCGGGAACTCCCCGCGGGGCACCGCTCGTTCTCTCATCAGCCGGCCCGGTCCGGCGGCCCGAAAGGCCCCACCCCCGCGCCGCGGGCCCGGCCGTACCTTGTCAACAGCACAGGGAAAGCAGACCGCTCACGGCGCGGCCGACTCACCCAGTTCCGCCGCGAACGGCGGTTCGGCCCCCGCTCGCGAGCAGGTGATCGCCGCCGCCCGTGCCGCGAAGCGCAGCAGCCTTGTCCAGCCCTCCGCCCCGAGGGCGGCGAGCGCTTCCGCGGACAGCGCGTCCCGGACGGCCAGTCCGTGCAGCAGGGCCGCGTTCACCGTGTCGCCGGCGCCGATGGTGTCCACGACCTCGACCTTCTCACCGGGCACGGAATGCTCCCCGCCGTCCCGCGTGAACACGGTCAGACCGTCACCGCCCCGCGTGACCACCACGGCCGCCGGTCCCGCGGCCAGCCACTCGCCCGGGGTGCCGCCGAGCCACGCCGCGTCCTCCTCGGACAGCTTCAGCAGTGTCACCGAGGGCAGCCAGCTCTTGAAACGTGCCCGGTAGGCGTCCGCGTCCGGGATGAGCCCCGCCCGCACGTTGGGATCGAGGGCGGTGAACACCCCGTGTGCGGCAGCGGTCCGCATCAGCTCCTCGTAGGCGCTCGCCCCCGGTTCCAGGACGAGCGAGCAGGTGCCGAAGGACACCGCCCGGGTGCCGGCGGGAAGCGCGGCGGGGGTGGTGAACAGCCGGTCGGCGGTGCCGTCGACATAGAAGGAGTAGGCGGCCGAGCCGGCGGCGTCGATCGTGGCGACGGCGAGGGTCGTCGGCTCCGTCCCCCGCTGGACGCCGGACACGTCGACCCCGGCCCGCCGCAGCCCGGCGAGCAGGGCCTCGCCGAAGGCGTCGTCCGAGGTCCGGGAGCAGAAGGCGGTGCGGGAACCGAGCCGGCCGAGGGCCACTGCGGTGTTGTACGGGCCGCCGCCGAGCGCCGGCTTCAGGTCCGCCAGGGCGCCGGGGCCCTGCGGTACCAGGTCGATCAGAGCCTCACCGGCAACGACGATCACGAGGCGGTTCCCTTCTCGGACAGCGTGGATGATGGGAGGCGCCCGGCCGTGCCGACCGGCTCCTCCGGGCAGCCGCAGGACGTGCGGTGGACGAACGTGCACGGCAGCCGGACCGTCCGGGACGGCCGGTCCGGCTCGTCCAGCCTGCCCAGGAGCACCCGGACGGCTTCGGTCCCCAGCTCCCGGCTGGGTTGCGCGACGGCGGTCAGCCGGGGCGAGAACAGGTCGGCCCAGGCGAAGTCGTCGAAACAGCACAGCGCGATGTCCTCCGGCACGGACCGGCCGTCCCGGCGCAGCCCGCGCAGGGCGCCGATGGTCATCGCGTTGTTGGCGGTCACGAGCGCCGTGGGCGGATCGGGCAGACCGAGCAGGGCGGCGGTGGCCCGTTCCGCACCGGCCGACTCGGAGTTCCCGGACACGAGGAGACGCTCGTCGTAGGCCAGACCGGCGGCGGCCAGGCCCTCCTGGTAGCCGGAGACGCGTTCACCGGTGGTGCTGAGTCCGGGCAGGCCGGCGATGAGGCCGATCCGGTGATGTCCCAGCCCGGCGAGGTGGCCGACGAGCAGGGCGGTCGGCGCTGCGCTCTCGGCACAGACCTGGTCGAACCACGGCGTGCCCGGGGGAGAGGCCGCGTCCGCGTCGTGGTCCCGTCGGCCGTCCTCCCCCGCGGGCGCGTCGATCAGCCGGTCCAGGAACACGGTGGGAACCTCGTGGCGGCGCAGGTAGCCGATGAGGTCGCGGGGGTCCGCGGACGGGGCGACGATCACGCCGTCCACCCGGCGCTCGTGGAGCAGCTGCACGACCTTGCGCTCGTGCCGGGGGTCGTCGTGCGGATCGGCGATGAGCAGGCTGTAGCCCGCCTCCAGAGCGGCGGCCTCGACGCCCTGGAGGATCTCCGTGAAGTACGGGTTGCTGACGGCCGACACCGCGAGGCCGATGGAGCGGGTGCGCGAGGTCACCAGCGAGCGGGCCAGCGTGTTCGGCGTGTAGCCCAGGGCGTCGACCGCGTCCAGCACGGCCTGGCGGGTGTGGGGCAGCACCGGGCGCGTGCCGTTGAGGACGTGGGAGACGGTCGCCACGGAGACCCCGGCACTCCGGGCGACATCCGCCATGGTGGCCATCGTGCTTCCTTCCCTGAGCCGGCGAGCCCGCGAGTGACGGCCCGGGAACGAACATCCGACCGCCCGTCCACCCGGGCCGGAGCCGCTCGAACGCCGCTTCTCCGTCCTTCAGGGCGGGACGCTATCCCATGGCCGCCCCCGCGTAAACGCTTACGCAAACGTTTACGCCCACGTCGCGTCGTTCTCCGGCCTCCCCGTCCCCCCCGCCCGACGCCGTCCCCCCCCGCCCGACGCCGTCCCGCACCCGACGCCGTCCCGCACCCGACGCCGTCCCCCCTCTCGACGCCGTCCGCACTCCACCTCGGCTGTGCCGCCGGACTCCGCCTCGGTTCCACCCCGGCTCCGCCCTGCCCCGCTCCGAGAGCGTCCCTCCGCCCCGGTATCGTCGCCCTGCACACCCCTGACCAGTGGAGTCCAGATGCCCGCCCGCTCCTCCGCCAGCCGCCGTACCGTTCTCCGAGGGGCCGCCGCGGCCCCGGTCGCCGGGCTCGGCCTGGCCGCATGCTCGGCCCCCGGCGGTCCGGAAGCGGCCGCCCCGACCGCGCCGGTGGACCTCGGTGCCGACAGCGAGGTCGCGAAGGGCGGGGCCAGGCTCTACCGGGATCACAACGTGGTGGTCAGCCGTGACGAGGACGGCGCGCTGAAGGCCTACAGCACGATCTGCTCGCACGCGGGGTGCCCCATCAACAAGCTGGAGGGCACGACCCTGATCTGCCCCTGCCACGGCAGCCAGTTCGATGCCGTCACGGGCAAGGTCGTCGAGGCGCCGGCCACCGAGCCCCTGACCGAGCTGGCCGTGAAGACCGCGAACGGCAGGATCGTCGCCGGTCCGGCGGACTGACCCCCTGGGGCGCGGCCGATGCTCCCCATCGGCCGCACGCGAGCCTCATTCCCAGTCCCAGGCGATCCCCACGATGCCCGGCCGGATGCGGGGCTCGACCACGTGGGCGCAGTGGTGCGGGCCGGTGACGGACAGTTCCTGCCGGCCGCTGCGCGGAGCCGCCGCCGAGTGCTGGGCGAAGCGGTGGCAGCGCACCGGCAGGGCGGCCGCGTCGAAGCGCACCTGCAGTGCGTACTGGCCGCCGGGGAAGCCGAACCGGCGGAGATACTCGCGGGACGTCCCGGCCGTGCCGTCCTCTATGCCGTAGCGGAACAGGAAGGTGTCGCCGGAGCGCAGCCGGGTGCCGAAGAGCAGCTCGGCCACGAGGACGCCGGTGTCCTGGTCCCAGCGGAGGCGACCGGTGCGGCAGTTCTCCAGGGCGCGCACCGTGATGCGGCGCGGGTCGCAGCCCGGGTCACCGTGGTGGACGGCGACGAAGCGGTCGACGCCGTCGCGGTGGGCCCGCACGATGTGGTGGGCCTCGCGGCTCACCAGCTCGCGCCGGGCGCCGATCCGGACGCATTCGTGATGGCCCAGCGTGTGCAGCCCGCCGTCCAGGGACCAGCCCAGGTCGGCGGTGAGCCGGTCCAGGACGTCCGAGGCCTCGATCAGCGAGCGGTAGGAGCGGCCCCCCGGGCGACCGGCCGCCGCCGGCTCGGCGGACTCGGCGAGCAGCCGGATCAGCGACTCGTCCGGCAGGTGGAGAATCTCCTCCAGCGCCCGTACGGCACGCAGCGACTCCGGGCGCTGCGGACGGCGGGCGCCCTGCTGCCAGTAACTGAGACTCGTGACGCCCACCTTCACCCCGTGGCGGGACAGATGGTGCTGCACGCGCTGGAGCGGCAGCCCGCGTGCGGCGATGGCGGCGCGCAGCGCCACGTGGAAGGGGCCGCCCCGCAGGGCCGTGTCCAGTTCCGCGGTGGGGACGTCCGCGTGCTCTGTGGCATGCAGCATGCCGACGGGCCTTTCTGTGAGGTGTCGCTACGGCTGGTCAGACCGCCTGTGCGGATGTGCGGGGCCACCCCCGTGGGCGTTGCGGACGCCCATGACTGGGCACGCCGCGCCCTTGTGCATGTGTGCACGGCCCCGAGTTCCTCCGCATTGAAGCGTGTTGACCAGAACCCGACAACACCTCGGACCCGGCCGTTCCGGACGACTGGCCGGACCCAGTCGTTCCGATCACGCCGGACGGGGCCGGCGCGGGCTCCCGCGGGCTTCGTCCGGGGCCTCGCCGAAGGGACGGCGGCAGGCGGCGTGCCTCCGGCATGGCCGGAACACGCCGCCGGGCGTGCCGGGCCCCCGGAAAGCCGCCCCGGGGGAGACCGAGGAGGCACTCGGGACGGACACGAGGCACTCAGAGGCACTCGGGAGCCGGGGGAGCACCACCTGGCCCCCGGAAAGCACTACGGAGATCCGCCAGGCCGTCCCGGAGGGACCCGGGAGGCCGGTCCCCGGGAAGGAGGGGCGCGGGGCCGCCGTACGGGTGCGGGCGTTGTCCACAGGCCCGACGCGGTGTCGGTGCTCGCCAGTAGGGTGTGAGACATGGCCGACCCCTCCAGCTACCGCCCCAGGCCGGGTGAGATCCCGGACTCTCCGGGGGTGTACAGGTTCCGTGACGAGCACCGCCGGGTGATCTACGTCGGAAAGGCGAAAAGCCTGCGCCAGCGCCTGGCGAACTACTTCCAGGACCTGGCGAACCTGCACCCGCGCACCCGGACGATGGTGACCACCGCCGCGTCGGTCGAGTGGACGGTGGTGTCCACGGAGGTCGAGGCGTTGCAGCTGGAGTACTCCTGGATCAAGGAGTACGACCCCCGGTTCAACGTGAAGTACCGCGACGACAAGAGCTACCCGTATCTCGCGGTCACGATGAACGAGCAGTTCCCCCGCGTGCAGGTGATGCGCGGTCACAAGAAGAAGGGCGTCCGGTACTTCGGGCCGTACGCGCACGCGTGGGCCATCCGGGACACCGTCGACCTGCTGCTGCGGGTGTTCCCGGTGCGCACCTGCTCGGCCGGCGTCTTCAAGAACGCCGCCCGCACCGGCCGCCCCTGCCTGCTCGGCTACATCGGCAAGTGCTCCGCCCCCTGTGTCGGCCGGATCACCCCCGAGGACCACCTGGAGCTGGCCGAGGAGTTCTGCGACTTCATGGCCGGCCGGACCGGCACCTACCTCCGCCGTCTGGAGAAGCAGATGATGGAGGCGGCGGAGGAGATGGAGTACGAGCGCGCGGGCCGCCTGCGCGACGACATCGGGGCCCTGAGGAAGGCCATGGAGAAGAACGCGGTCGTCCTCGCCGACGCGACCGACGCCGACCTCATCGCCGTCGCCGAGGACGAGCTGGAGGCGGCCGTGCAGATCTTCCATGTGCGTGGCGGGCGGGTCCGTGGTCAGCGCGGCTGGGTGACGGACAAGGTCGAGGAGGTCACCACCGGCGCCCTGGTCGAGCACGCCCTTCAGCAGCTCTACGGCGAGGAGAGCGGGGACGCGGTCCCCAAGGAGGTGCTGGTCCCGGCCCTGCCCGAGCCGGTCGAGCCGGTCCAGGAGTGGCTGACCGGCCGCCGGGGGGCGAACGTGTCGCTGCGCATCCCGCAGCGCGGTGACAAGAAGGCGCTCATGGAGACCGTGCAGCGCAACGCCCAGCAGGCGCTCGCGCTGCACAAGACCAAGCGCGCGTCGGACCTGACCACGCGCTCGCGTGCGCTGGAGGAGATCGCCGACGCCCTCGACCTGGACAGCGCCCCGCTGCGGATCGAGTGCTACGACATCTCGCATCTCCAGGGCGACGACGTGGTGGCCTCCATGGTCGTCTTCGAGGACGGCCTCCAGCGCAAGAGCGAGTACCGCCGCTTCCAGATCAAGGGCTTCGCCGGCCAGGACGACGTCCGCTCGATGCACGAGGTGATCAGCCGCCGCTTCCGGCGCTACCTCGCCGAGAAGGAGCGGACGGGGGAGTGGACCGACGACTCCGTCATCGACGGCTCCGACACCGACGGCTCCGGTGTCTCCGGTTCCGTCACCGGCGGCACCGGCCCGGGCGCCGACGGCAACGGCGGCACCGGCCCGGGCGCCGAGGCCCCTCTCGCCGACGGCGACGGCGCGCTCACCGGCACGGATGTGATCACCGACTCCCTCAAGGACGACGACGGCCGCCCCAGGAAGTTCGCGTACCCGCCCCAGCTGGTCGTGGTCGACGGCGGCCAGCCGCAGGTCGCGGCGGCCCGGCGGGCCCTGGACGAACTCGGCATCGACGACATCGCCGTGTGCGGCCTCGCCAAGCGCCTGGAGGAGGTCTGGGTGCCCGGCGACGACGACCCGGTGGTCCTGCCCCGCACCAGCGAGGGCCTCTACCTGCTCCAGCGGGTCCGGGACGAGGCCCACCGCTTCGCGATCACCTACCAGCGCACCAAGCGCGCCAAGCGCTTCCGCGCGGGCCCGCTGGACGACGTCCCCGGCCTCGGCGAGACCCGCAAACAGGCGCTCATCAAGCATTTCGGCTCGGTGAAGAAGCTGCGGTCCGCCACAATCGAGCAGATCCAGGAAGTGCCCGGGATAGGCCGGAAGACGGCCGAGACGATCGCCGTGGCCCTCGCCCAGGCGGCCCCGGCCGCACCCGCCGTGAACACGGCGACCGGAGAGATCATTGAGGACGAGGAACCCGATACGACGGGGGTTTCCTCGGGGGAGCCCGTGACCGCGGGCGCCCCGGACGAACGACGGGGGCAGGAGACATGAGCGAGCACGAAGCACAGCCCACAGGACGACGAGATCAGGCGCACGGCGACACGGGCGACGATGTCGTCCGGCACGAAGCGGATGCCGGCCAGGACACGGGCCAGGACAACGGAGCACAGGTGAGTACGGGCAGCGAGACGGCCGGGGTCCCGGAGACGGCCATCCCCGAGCTGGTGATCATCTCCGGCATGTCCGGAGCCGGCCGGTCCACGGCCGCGAAGTGCCTGGAGGACCTCGGCTGGTTCGTCGTGGACAACCTCCCGCCCGCCCTCATCCCCACGATGGTGGAGCTGGGCGCCCGCTCGCAGGGCAACGTGGCGCGGATCGCGGTCGTCGTGGACGTGCGCGGCCGGCGCTTCTTCGACAATCTGCGAGAGTCCCTCGCCGACCTGGACACCCGGGGCGTCACCCGGCGGATCGTCTTCCTGGAGTCCTCCGACGACGCCCTGGTCCGTCGCTTCGAGTCGGTGCGCCGCCCGCACCCGCTCCAGGGCGACGGGCGCATCGTGGACGGCATCGCCGCCGAGCGGGAGCTGCTGCGCGAGCTGCGCGGCGACGCCGACCTGGTGATCGACACCTCCAGCCTCAACGTGCACGAGCTGCGCGCCAAGATGGACGCCCAGTTCGCCGGCGAGGAGGAGCCCGAGCTGCGGGCCACCGTGATGTCCTTCGGCTTCAAGTACGGCCTGCCGGTCGACGCCGACCTGGTCGCGGACATGCGGTTCCTGCCCAACCCGCACTGGGTCCCGGAGCTGCGCCCGTACACCGGCCTCAACGAGGAGGTCGCCGCCTATGTCTTCAACCAGCCCGGTGCGAAGGAGTTCCTCGACCGGTACGCCGAACTGCTGCGGCTCATCGCGGCCGGGTACCGACGCGAGGGCAAGCGTTATGTGACCATCGCCATCGGCTGTACCGGCGGCAAGCACCGCTCGGTGGCGATGTCGGAGAAGCTCGCCGCGCGGCTCGCGGCCGAGGGCGTGGAGACGGTGGTCGTGCACCGGGACATGGGACGGGAATGACGGAACGTACACCGCGGCTGAGCAGGCTGCGCCGGATGGTGCCCGACGCGCGTGCCGGTCGCCCGGCCGAGGCCCGCGGCGCCCGTCCCCGCCGGCGCGGCGCCCAGCCCAAGGTGGTCGCGCTCGGCGGCGGCATGGGCCTGTCCGCGTCGCTCGCCGCGCTGCGCCGGATCACCGGCGATCTCACCGCCGTCGTCACCGTGGCCGACGACGGCGGCTCCAGCGGCCGGCTCCGGGACGAGCTGGGCGTGCTGCCGCCCGGCGACCTGCGCAAGGCGCTGGCCGCGCTGTGCGGCGACGACGACTGGGGCCAGACCTGGTCCCGGGTCATCCAGCACCGCTTCCAGTCCCAGGGCGATCTGCACGACCACGCGGTCGGCAATCTGCTGATCGTCGCCCTGTGGGAGCAGCTCGGCGACCATGTGCAGGCCCTGGACCTGGTCGGCAAGCTGCTCGGCGCGCACGGCCGCGTGCTGCCCATGTCCGCCGTACCGCTGGAGCTGCAGGCCCTGGTCAAGGGGCATGATCCGGAGCGTCCGGAGGACGTGGACACGGTGCGGGGACAGGCGACCGTCGCCCTGACCCCCGGCGAGGTGCAGTCGGTGCATCTCGTGCCCCACGACCCGCCCGCCGTCCCCGAGGCCGTGGCGGCGGTCCTGGACGCGGACTGGGTGGTGCTCGGTCCCGGCTCCTGGTTCTCCTCGGTGATCCCGCACCTGCTCGTCCCCGAGTTGCTGGACGCCCTCACCGAGACCAAGGCCCGCCGGGTGCTCTCCTTGAACCTCGCGCCGCAGCCGGGAGAAACCGAGGGCTTCTCCCCGCAGCGTCATTTGGAGGTTTTGGGGCGACACGCCCCTAAACTCGCCCTGGACGTGGTGCTGGCCGACGAGGCCGCCGTGCCCGACCGCGACTCGCTCACCGAGGCCGCCAAGCGGCTGGGAGCCGCGGTCGAGCTGGCGCCGGTGGCCCGGACCGACGGATCACCCCGGCACGATCCGGAGCTGTTGGCCGCCGCGTACGACCGTATTTTTCGGATGCATGGAAGGATCGGCCCATGGCGATGACGGCAGCGGTGAAGGACGAGATCTCCCGGCTCCCCGTCACCCGGACCTGCTGCAGGAAGGCGGAGGTTTCCGCCATTCTGCGGTTCGCCGGCGGCCTCCACCTGGTGAGCGGGCGCATCGTGATCGAAGCGGAGCTGGACACCGCGATGGCGGCACGCCGGCTCAAGCGGGACATCCTGGAGATCTTCGGCCACAGCTCCGAGCTGATCGTGATGGCGCCCGGCGGACTGCGCCGCGGCTCCCGGTATGTCGTACGGGTCGTGGCGGGCGGTGACCAGCTGGCCCGGCAGACCGGTCTCGTGGACGGCCGGGGCCGCCCGATCCGCGGTCTCCCCCCGCAGGTGGTCTCGGGGGCCACCTGTGACGCGGAGGCGGCCTGGCGCGGGGCCTTCCTGGCACACGGCTCGCTGACCGAGCCGGGACGTTCCTCCTCTCTGGAGGTGACCTGCCCGGGCCCCGAGGCGGCTCTCGCGCTGGTCGGCGCCGCCCGCAGACTGTCGATCGCCGCGAAGGCCCGTGAGGTGCGCGGGGTGGACCGGGTCGTCGTCCGGGACGGTGACGCGATCGGCGCCCTGCTCACCCGGCTGGGCGCGCACGAGTCCGTGCTGGCCTGGGAGGAGCGCCGGATGCGGCGCGAGGTGCGGGCCACCGCCAACCGGCTCGCCAACTTCGACGACGCCAACCTGCGCCGCTCGGCCCGCGCCGCCGTGGCCGCCGGGGCCCGTGTCCAGCGCGCCCTGGAGATCCTGGGCGAAGAGGTTCCCGAGCACCTCGCCGCCGCCGGGCGGCTGCGCATGGAGCACAAGCAGGCCTCCCTGGAGGAGCTGGGTGCCCTCGCCGATCCGCCGCTGACGAAGGACGCGGTCGCGGGCCGTATCCGCCGTCTGCTGGCGATGGCCGACAAGCGCGCCACCGACCTGGGCATTCCGGGCACGGAGGCCAACCTCAGCGAGGAGCTGGCGGACAACCTGGCCGGCTGACCGGCCCGGCGTCAACTCGCCGGTGCCGACGGCATTTCGGAACCGTCGGCATCGGCCTTTCACACCCGTACCGTCCCCGTTTGCCTGTCCGTGACGCGCTCTTGACTCGATCATCGAGTGACATGAGCCTGGCACCCTGTTCGCCGCTGTGGCGGACCACCGCTAGGGGAGTTCATGAGACACAGAGCGAGATCGATCCTCGCTGTCGGCGCGCTTCTGATCGGCGGAGCGAGCCTTGCACCCACAGCCCAGGCACAGAGCGGAAGCCCGGCGAAGTCCGACCGGGACGACGTCAAGGTCTTCCGCGCCGACGTCACCCGCAAGCAGATTCCCCTGCTGCTCAAGGCCGGCCAGGACGGCCAAGAACTCGGTGAGCGGGTGACCGGGGGCGGGAAGACGGAGGTGGAGGTCTACCTCACCGACAAGCAGGCGGCCCAACTGCGCGAGCAGGGCGTCGACCTGACGGAGCACAGCCTCTCGGCCAAGGCGGTGGCCCGGACCGAGGACGCCGCCCAGGGCGTGTTCCGCCCGTACGGCGGAAACGGCGGGCTCAAGGCGGAGATCCTCCGGACCGCCCAGGCCAACCCCGGCCTGACCAAGGTCGAGTCCATCGGCAGGACCGTCAGGGGCCAGGACATCCTCGCGCTCAAACTGACCAGGAACGCGAAGAAGTCGAAGGACGGCTCCAGGCCCGCCGTGCTGTACATGTCCAACCAGCACGCGCGGGAGTGGATCACGCCGGAGATGACCCGGCGGCTGCTGCACTACTACCTGGACCACTACAAGACCGACAGGCGCGTCAAGAAGATCGTCGACTCGACCGAGCTGTGGTTCGTGCTCTCGGCCAACCCGGACGGCTACGACTACACCTTCCAGGACCCCGGCAACCGCCTGTGGCGCAAGAACCTGCGTGACGTCAACGGCGACGGCGTCATCGGCACCGGCGACGGCGTCGACCTCAACCGCAACTTCGCCTACAAGTGGGGCTACGACGACGAGGGGTCGTCCCCCAACCCCACCAGTCAGACCTACCGCGGCGCGAGCCCCGGCTCCGAGCCCGAGACGAAGGCCCTGGACGGCTTCGAGAAGCGCATCGGCTTCGCGTACGGCATCAACTACCACTCCGCCGCCGAACTCCTCCTGTACGGCGTCGGCTGGCAGGTGGCGACGCCCACGCCCGACGACGTCCTCTACAAGGCGCTGGCCGGCACGCCCGGCAACCCGGCCGTCCCCGGCTACCGTTCCCAGGTCTCCTCGGAGCTGTACACCACCAACGGCGAGGCGGACGGCCACGCGTCGAACGTCAACGGGATGGCGATGTTCACCCCGGAGATGTCGACCTGCGCGACCGCGTCCGACCTCGACCCGGACGACGCCTGGAAGAGCCAGGACTGCCGGTCGGTCTTCAACTTCCCCGACGACGAGAAGCTGATCCAGCAGGAGTTCGCCAAGAACGTCCCGTTCGCGCTCTCCGTCGCCGAGACCGCCGCGCACCCCGACAAGCCGGCCTCCTCGGTCGGTCTGCACGCCGCAGACTTCACCCCGGCCTCGTTCGGCACGTCGTACTCCCGGGGCGCGGACCAGGAGGTCTCGGTCGTCGTCCGCAAGGCGGTCCGGGACAAGGAGCTGAAGTACCGCGTCAACGGCGGCCGCACGCTCGACCAGGCGCTGAAGCCCTGGAAGGGCGGGGGGACCTACGGCGGCGAGGACGACCTCTACTTCGGCGAGTACCGGGCGAAGGTGCGGGACGGCGAGCCGGGCGACAAGGTCGAGGTGTGGTTCACCGGCGAGACCAGGAGCGGGAAGAAGGTCTCCAGCACCCACTTCACGTACACCGTCGCCGAGCGGCCGAAGGCGGACACCCTCCTGGTCGCCGAGGAGGGCACGGCGGCCACGCAGGCGCGGACGTACGCGGACGCGCTGAAGGCCGCCGGGCACAAGGCCCTCGTCTGGGACGTGGCCACGCAGGGCGCCCCCGACGCGCTCGGCGTGCTGGGGCACTTCCGGACGGTCGTGCACTACTCCGGCGCGAACGGCCCCGGCAACGCCACCCAGCTCCGGCTGCGCGCCTACCTCAACGAGGGCGGGCGGCTGATCGAGGCCGGCGAGCTGGCCGGCGGCAGCGTCGACCTCGGCGACGGCACCCCGTCGGACGACTTCAGCCAGTACTACCTGGGCGCCTACAACCGCACGTCGACCAAGGGGGCCACCGGGTTCACCGGGTCCGGCGCGCTCGACGGCTTCACCGGCGCCCTCGGCGACGCGCCCGGCAATCCGCTGGACAAGGCCGGTACCTACGGGGTCACCTCCGACGAACTGCCGGCCGCCTCCTACCCGCAGTTCGAGAGCGCGGGCGCCGGCGCGTTCGCCGGGACCGTCAACCCGTACGGGCCGTACACGGGGGCCGCCATGGCCGCCGCCGTGCACACCGACGACGCCTACAAGCGCCTCACCCGCACCATCGACCTCAGTGGTGTCGCCGCGGCCGACAGGCCGGCCCTGAGCACCCGGCTGCTGTGGGACACCGAACCCGGTTACGACCACGCGGTGGTCGAGGCGCACACGGTGGGTGCCGACGACTGGACGACGCTGCCGGAGGCCGGCGGGGCCACGAGGGCGGCCGTGCCCGCGGACTGCGGCGCCGGCTTCCTGATCGGCGAGCACCCGTGGCTGAGGCACTACCTGACGCCGGCCGGCAACGCCTGCACCGCGTCCGGGACCACCGGTACCTGGAACAGCCTCACCGGCAGCTCCGGCGGCTGGCAGCAGGTGAGCTTCGACCTGAGCGCGTACGCCGGCCGGTCCGTCGAGGTCTCGATCAGCTATGTCACCGACCCCGGCAGCGGCGGGCACGGCGTCCTCGTCGACGACGCCTCGCTGGTCGCCGGCGGCGCGGCCAAGGAGACCGAGGGCTTCGAGTCGTCCCTGGGCGCGTGGCGGGCGGCCGGCCCGCCCGCGGGCAGCCCGGCGGTCCTCAAGGAATGGGCGCGCACCGGGACCCTGTTCCAGACCTATGGAGCGGTCACCACGGACGACACCGTCCTGCTCGGTTTCGGCCTCGAACAGGTGGCGTCGGCGGCCGACCGGACCGCCCTGCTGAGGAAGGCGTTCGCCTCGCTCGACAGGTGAGCGGAACCCCCTCTCAACAGTGCGCGGAAAGGGCACTCATCAAGTGAGCCGACCCGCTCACGAACGAGTGAAAATGGCGTCGAGAGTGCCCGGCATTCCGCAAGAAATACGGATGAATCCACTGCCGATCCGAGGTGGTCCGTACCCCTACTGGCGGGTACGGACTGCCTGCCCGTGTATGCGCCATCTCGATGTCACTCCGGGGCCCTCAGGGAGGTAGGGTCGGTGGTGGTCGGGGACATCCCAAACAGAGCTCGCCGGCACCGCATGGCCGGCGTACCAACGAGGAGATCGGTTCGTGACGATCCGCGTAGGCATCAACGGCTTCGGCCGCATCGGGCGTAACTACTTCCGCGCGCTGCTGGAGCAGGGTGCGGACATCGAGGTCGTGGCTGTCAACGACCTGGGTGACACCGCGACCACCGCGCACCTGCTCAAGTACGACACGATCCTGGGCCGCCTCAAGCAGGAGGTCTCCCACACCGCCGACACCATCACCGTCGACGGTCACACCATCAAGGTGCTCTCGGAGCGCAACCCGGCCGACATCCCGTGGGGCGAGCTGGGTGTCGACATCGTCATCGAGTCCACCGGCATCTTCACGAAGAAGGAGGACGCCGCCAAGCACATCGCGGGCGGCGCCAAGAAGGTTCTCATCTCGGCTCCGGCCAAGGACGAGGACATCACCATCGTGATGGGTGTCAACCAGGACAAGTACGACCCGGCGAACCACCACGTCATCTCCAACGCCTCCTGCACCACCAACTGTGTGGCCCCGATGGCGAAGGTCCTCGACGAGAACTTCGGCATCGTCAAGGGTCTGATGACCACGGTGCACGCGTACACGAACGACCAGCGCATCCTGGACTTCCCGCACAAGGACCTGCGCCGCGCCCGTGCCGCCGCCGAGAACATCATCCCGACCACCACCGGTGCCGCCAAGGCCACCGCCCTGGTGCTCCCGCAGCTCAAGGGCAAGCTGGACGGCATCGCGATGCGCGTCCCGGTCCCGACCGGCTCGGTCACCGACCTGGTCGTCGAGCTCTCCCGCGAGGTCACCAAGGAAGAGGTCAACGCCGCCTTCCAGAAGGCCGCCGAGGGCGAGCTGAAGGGCCTCCTGGAGTACACCGAGGACGCGATCGTCTCCTCCGACATCGTCAACGAGCCGGCCTCCTGCACCTTCGACTCCTCCCTGACCATGGTCCAGGAGGGCAAGAACGTGAAGGTCATCGGCTGGTACGACAACGAGTGGGGCTACTCCAACCGCCTCGTGGACCTCACGGTCTTCGTCGGCAACCAGCTCTGATCGCAAACAGCAGGACCACGAAGTGAGAGCAGGGCCCGGGCAGCGCAAGGCCGCGCTGTCCGGGCCCTGCTCTCACGTACTGACCACGCCCTTTTACGATCAGGTGCACCACGAGCCCTCCTCAGGAGTCCACTCAATGAAGACGATCGACGAACTTCTCGCCGACGGCGTGAGCGGCAAGCGGGTCTTCGTCCGCGCCGACCTCAACGTGCCGCTGGCCGACGGGACGATCACCGACGACGGCCGCATCCGCGCCGTCCTGCCCACCGTCAAGGCCCTCGCCGAGGCGGGCGCCAAGGTGATCGTCGCCTCGCACCTGGGCCGCCCCAAGGGCGCCCCGGACCCCGCCTTCTCGCTGCTGCCCGCCGCCGAACGCCTCGGTGAACTGCTCGGCGCCCCGGTCGCCTTCGCCCAGGACACCGTCGGCCCCGCCGCCCACGACGCCGTGGACGGCCTCCAGCCCGGCCAGGTCGCGGTCGTCGAGAACCTGCGCTTCAACCCCGGTGAGACGTCCAAGGACGACACCGAGCGGGGTGAGTTCGCCGACGCCCTCGCCGCCCTCGCCGACGTCTACGTCGGTGACGGCTTCGGCGCCGTCCACCGCAAGCACGCCTCCGTCTACGACCTCCCGGCCCGGCTGCCGCACTACGCCGGCTACCTGATCACCGCCGAGGTCGCCGTCCTGAAGAAGCTCACCGAGGACGTCAAGCGCCCCTACGTCGTCGCGCTCGGCGGCGCCAAGGTCTCCGACAAGCTCGCCGTCATCGACCAGCTGCTCGGCAAGGCCGACCGGCTGCTCATCGGCGGCGGCATGGCCTACACCTTCCTGAAGGCCAAGGGCCACGAGGTCGGCATCTCCCTCCTCCAGGAGGACCAGATCCCGGCCGTCACCGAATACCTGGAGCGCGCCGAGAAGCAGGGCGTCGAGCTGGTGCTTCCCGTCGACGTCCTCGTCTCGCCGGAGTTCCCGGACCTGAAGACGAAGGCCCCGGCCAACCCCACCACGGTCGCCGCGGACGCCATCCCCGCCGATCAGGAGGGCCTGGACATCGGTCCGCGGACCCGCGAGCTGTACGCCTCGAAGCTCGCCGACGCGGCCACCGTCTTCTGGAACGGCCCCATGGGCGTCTTCGAACACCCTGATTTCGCCGAGGGCACCAAGGCGGTCGCCCAGGCTCTCGTCGACTCGGACGGCTTCACCGTCGTCGGTGGCGGCGATTCCGCCGCGGCCGTGCGTACGCTCGGCTTCGACGAAACCGCATTCGGCCACATCTCGACCGGTGGCGGCGCCTCCCTCGAATACCTCGAGGGCAAGACGCTCCCCGGCCTCGCCGCACTGGAGGACTGACCCTTGAGCACGCGCACGCCGCTGATGGCGGGCAACTGGAAGATGAACCTCAACCACCTGGAGGCCATCGCCCACGTCCAGAAGCTCGCCTTCGCCCTGGCCGACAAGGACTACGAGGCCGTGGAGGTCGCCGTCCTGCCGCCCTTCACCGACCTGCGCTCCGTGCAGACCCTGGTGGACGGTGACAAGCTCAAGATCAAGTACGGTGCCCAGGACATCTCGCAGCACGACTCCGGTGCCTACACCGGCGAGATCTCCGGCCCGATGCTGGCCAAGCTGAAGTGCACCTACGCGGTGATCGGCCACTCCGAGCGCCGCCAGTACCACAACGAGACCGACGACATCGTCAACGCCAAGGTGAAGGCCGCCTACAAGCACGGCCTGACCCCGATCCTGTGCGTCGGCGAGGAGCTGGACGTCCGCGAGGCGGGCAACCACGTCACCCACACCCTCACCCAGGTCGAGGGCGGGCTGAAGGACCTCCCGGCCGAGCAGGCCGAGACCGTCGTCATCGCCTACGAGCCCGTGTGGGCCATCGGCACCGGCAAGGTCTGCGGCGCCGACGACGCCCAGGAGGTCTGCGCCGCCATCCGCGCGAAGATCGCCGAGCTGTACTCGCAGGACGTGGCCGACAAGGTCCGCATCCAGTACGGCGGCTCCGTGAAGTCCGGCAACGTCGCCGAGATCATGGCCAAGGCCGACATCGACGGCGCCCTGGTCGGCGGTGCCTCGCTGGACGCCGACGAGTTCGTCAAGATCGTGCGCTTCCGCGATCAGTGACGCGGGCCGTGAGTAGGCGGTAGCGGCGATACGTCGTACCCTTGCGGGGGCACAGCCGAGGCGCTGTGCCCCCGTCGTCCATCCGAATCCGAGGAAGTTGGTCCAGCCGTGGTTTTGGGGTTCTCGATCGCCCTGATCGTCTTCAGCCTGCTGCTGATGCTGCTGGTGCTGATGCACAAGGGGAAGGGCGGCGGCCTCTCCGACATGTTCGGTGGCGGCATGCAGTCCTCCGTCGGCGGCTCCTCGGTCGCCGAGCGCAACCTCGACCGGATCACCATCGTGATCGGTGTGCTGTGGTTCGCGTGCATCATCGTCCTCGGCATCCTGATGAAGACGAACAGCTGACGGACAGGTGACGCGCGGAGCGCGCAAACCGGGCGAACACCCGGCACATTCCGTATATTCCACACGTAAAGCCCCATGTTCGGTACGTGCTCCTGAGCGCGGCCTATCATGGGGCTTGCGTCTGGGTGTGGGGACCGGTAACTCCAATCACTGGACGCGCGTTGGGCCTTACGTAGACTGAGGCGCTCGCAACGAAGCGAAACGCCGACTCGCTTCGCGGCACCATCACGCAGGGAGTTACGACCGTGGCAAGTGGCAACGCGATCCGAGGAAGCCGGGTCGGGGCGGGGCCGATGGGCGAGGCCGAGCGCGGCGAGTCCGCGCCGCGTCTGCGCATCTCCTTCTGGTGCTCCAACGGGCATGAGACGCAGCCGAGCTTCGCCAGCGACGCGCAGGTTCCCGAAACCTGGGACTGCCCGCGCTGTGGCTTCCCGGCCGGCCAGGACCGGGACAACCCGCCGGACCCGCCGCGCACCGAGCCGTACAAGACGCATCTGGCGTATGTACGGGAGCGGCGCAGCGACGCGGACGGCGAGGCGATCCTCGCCGAGGCGCTCGCCAAACTGCGCGGCGAGATCTAGCAGTTCTTCACCGGCCGGGCGCCCGCGGGCACCTGGCCGGAGCCGTTTCGCGCAAGCGCGGACGGCCCGTTGTCAGTGGTGCCCCTTACGGTTCATGCATCGGCGGATCGTGAGGGGGACCTGTGGCTGTGGCCGAGACGGTGAACAGGGGCGCGCCCGCATGGCGCGGGGGATTCGGACGGCTGTGGACGGCCGCCGTGATCTCCCGCTTCGGCGATGCGTTACGCACGGCCGCGCTCCCGCTGCTCGCGGTCAGCCTCACCGACGAGCCCCTCGTCATCGCGTCCGTCACCGCCTGCGGCTATCTGCCGTGGCTGCTGTTCGGGCTGTTCGGCGGTGCCCTCGCGGACCGCGTCGACCAGCGGCGGGCGATGTGGCTCGTGGACACGGTACGAGGGCTGCTCGTCGCCGGGTTCGCCGTCGTCGTCGCCCTGGGGCACGCCTCCGTCCCGCTGCTGATCGTCCTCGCCTTCTCCCTCACCGCGCTCCAGACGCTCTTCGACAACGCTTCCACGGCCCTGCTGCCCTCCCTGGTGAAGCGCGAGGTCCTGGGCAGTGCGAACGCCCGGCTGATGACAAGTCAGCAGCTCGCCGGCGGACTGCTCGCGGGTCCGGTCGTGCCGCTGCTGCTGGCGGCCGGGGCGTGCACGCCGTTCGCGGTGGACGCGGGCACGTATCTGGCGGCGGCGGCCCTCGTCGCGTCCCTGCGGACACGTCCCCCGGAGCGGGAGCCACGCCCGGCCGGCAGCACCCTGCGCACGGAGATCCGGGCGGGCCTGCGCACCCTGTGGCAGGACCGGGTGCTGCGCGCGGTCTGCCTGGCCACGTTGCTGTGCAACATCGGCATGGGCGCCCTCATCGCCACGCTGGCGCTGCACGTCACCCGCTGGCTGGCCGCGGGCAACACCGGATACGTCGCCGCCATGACCGCCTACTCGGCCGGCAGCCTGGCCGGCGGATTCGTCGCCCAGCGGATCGCGCGCCGCACCGGACGGGTACGGGCGCTGCTGATCGGGGGTGCCGTGCAGACCGGTTCGCTGCTGCTCATCGGCTCCGTGCGGCATGTGCCCGCCCTCGTCGCCGGGATGCTGCTGCTCGGCATGATGAACATGGTCTGGAACGTCCACCAGGTCACGCTGATGCAGCAGCGCAGCCCCGCGTCGATGGTGGGCCGCGTCGCCTCCGCCTTCCGCACCTCCTCGACTTCCGGCGCCCCGCTCGGCGCACTCCTCGGCGGAGCCGTGGCCCGGCTGTACGGCCTCAACGCGCCCGCCCTGCTCGCCGCCGCCCTGTTCGCCGCGGCGGTCACCGCGCTGATACCGGCACGCCATGGCGACGTACCAGTGGTTGCCCCCGAGGCCAGCGTCTCGACCGCTCGTCCCGCGCCCTGATCAATTAGGTTGGGACCGGCAGCGGGACAGGTACCGAAAGAAGGCTGAAGTCGGAAATGAACGCAGACGGCCGTACCAGGCTCAACCAGACGCCCGAATGGACCGCTCTCGCCAAGCACCGGGAGGCGCTGGCGGACACCCGTCTGAGGGATCTGTTCGCCGCCGACCCCGCGCGCGGCACCGGGTACACGCTCCGGGTCGGCGACCTGTACATCGACTACTCCAAGCATCTGGTCACCGACGAGACGCTGCGCCTGCTGCGCGAGCTGGCCACGGCGACGGACGTCTTCGGCCTCCGGGACGCCATGTTCCGCGGCGAGAAGATCAACGTCACCGAGGAC
>NZ_JAINRE010000050.1 GCF_020400595.1 Streptomyces naphthomycinicus
TGACCTGAGTCAGAGATTCTCTGGCAGTAGGCGGCGACCTTGTCGAGGATCTCGTCGGCGGTCTTCGTCCAGACAAAGGGCCGGGGTTTGTCGTTCCAGTCGGCGACCCATGCCCTGATGTCGCGTTCAAGGGCCTGGACGGAGCGGTGGACACCGCGGCGGAGTTTCTTCTGCGTGAGTTCGCCGAACCACCGTTCCACCAGGTTCAGCCACGATGAGCCGGTGGGCGTGAAGTGCAGGTGGAAGCGGGGATGTGCCAGCAGCCACTTCTTGATCGCGGGTGTCTTGTGAGTGGCGTAGTTGTCCAGGATCAGGTGGATGTCGAGGTCTGTGGCGACCTCCTTGTCGAGTTTGGTGATGCCCGGTCATGTCAGGTGGGCCTGGATGCGGGGGCAGGCACGGTCTCGTTGATCATGTGAGTGTCGAGTTCACGTGACCACAACCGAAGACCGTGCCTGCTGTCTCATCTTCTCCTATGCCGTCGGGCCTGGAGCAACTGGCCCGTACCTCGTCGCCGCAGCCGTTGCCCGATGCGGTGTGCCTTGTCCGGTTCCTCGTGGGTCTGCCCGACCCGCGTGACCGTCGTGGTCGGCGTTTCCCGCTGACGGCGCTCGTTGCGGCCGCGGCGGCGGGCGTGCTGGCCGGCGCGCGGTCTCTGACCGCGATTACCGAGTGGATCGCGGACGCGCCTCGCTGGGTGCTGCTGGCCCTCGGCTTCTCGATCGACCCGTTCACCAGAGCGATCACCGTGCCGCATCCCACCACGGTCATGCGGCTCCTCGGCCGCCTTGATGGCGACGCCTTCGACACCGCCGTCAGTGCATTCCTGCAAGCCAGGGCCCAGGCACGCCAGGCAGGGACGACCCGTTGGCGGGCGGTGGCCGTCGACGGGAAGCAGTTGCGCGGGTCGAGGGCGGGCGGCGGGAAGGCGGTGTGGCTACTGGCCGCGATGGATCACACCGGAATGGTGATCGCCCAACGCCAGATCGATACGAAGAGCAACGAGACGCCCGCGTTCATCCCGCTCCTGGACGGCCTCGCCCTGAAGAACACCGTGGTCACCGCGGACGCCGCCCACACCCAGCACGCCAACGGCCACTGGCTGCGCGAACACGGCGCCCACTACATCGCCGTCGTGAAGGGCAATCATCCCAGCCTGCTCACGCAGTTGAGGAAACTGCCGTGGCACGACATCAGCGTGGACCACAAGGACCGCACTCGCGGCCGTGGCCGGCTCGAGGTCCGGCACCTCAAGACCGTCGCCTTCCGGCACCTCGACTACCCCGGTGCCCACCAGGCCCTGCGCGTCATGCGCTGGCGCAAGGACCTGACCAGCAAGAAGATCACGATCGAGCGGCTCTACTTCGTCACCAGTCTCCCGCCCGGCGCCGCCACGGGTGAACAGCTCGCCGGCTGGATCCGAGGCCACTGGAAGATCGAGAACCAGCTCCACCACGTCCGCGACACGGCGGCGAGGCCCACGCCGCCGTCGCCAGAGCCCGCGCGGAGGAGGCCGAAGCCTGACGATCTACTACCTGCGCCTGCACATCGAGGCTGCACTGCCGGACTAGCCTGACACCTCGGACTGAAAAGCGATTCGCATCCCGAGTTCAGACCGTTCGGCCTCGTGTGTGCCGACGTGGCCGTATCTTTGGGATGTGCCTCCGGGGTTGCCGACAGCTCCCCCGGAGGCGCCTGCCTATCAAGCCTTGGCTGCCGCGACCTGTCGCGCCCGGCCGGAAAGTCCCTTCACCGCGCGTGCCTTACTGTATGGCGCTAGGTCCGTGCGCATTGTGGCGAAGTGGTCGTCCCCGCGGACGGACGAGACATGCTCGTACTCATCGAGAAAACGCGCCCAGGAGTCACATGCGGCGTCCAAGTGCCCGTATCGCAGTTGGCGCTGGGCGAGGAGCGCGTAGGCGTGAACGCGGCCTTGCCGCTCCTGCGCCGGCTGTACACGGATCGACTGCTTCATCGCCTGAATGCTGCCCTCCAGGTCGCCCTCCTCCATCAGCACGTGGGAGACGTGAAAGAGGTAGGCGGTCTGGTCGTAGCCACCGATCGCGTCACGCCGGTTGTCCGCCTGGGACAGTGCTGCCTCGGCCTCCCGCAACCGGGTGTGGGCCTGGTGTCGATCCCCGACCATGGAGGCGGCGTGCGCCTGCTGCCCGCGCAGGAAGGCGACCAGCCGCGGGCCGGCCGAAGGAGCCGCCCCGGCCGCAGAGTCGGCAAGCTCCAGCGCCATTCGACCGTGCCTGAGATTCGAGGCTTGCAGCGACATGCCGCGCAGCGTGCGGCAGTAGGTGACGTGGTCGCCCGCCTCGTCCGCCAGTTTGAGCGCTTTGGTGTAGTACGTCTGGCCCAGGCCATGGGCCTTCTCGTACATGGCCATCCAGCCTGTCAGGTAGGTCAGATCTGAGGCGGCGGCGAGCATGTCCCGCTTCACGTGCTCCGTAGCCTGGGCGCGCAGCCACGGGCCCACGGTGTTGACGAGGAAGGCGGCTGCCATGGGGCGCGCGTGGCCGGCACCGAACTCGTCCAGGATGTTGGCGATCCGCTCCGTCATCGAGCGGACGGAGGCGACTTGGGAGGCACCGATCCGGGTGGTGGCCTTGCCTGGGCTGACCGGGTCGTTCGCGGCTCGGGCGCTGCTGCTGAATGGGGGCACGGTAAGCGCGGCAGAGAACAGAGTCGCGGTCAGGACGCCGCGACGGGATGGGTCCATATCTGCCCTTCCTAGGTCTATCAACTCCTCAACAGTGTCGACGGGTTGACAGGCGGCGGCGGACGGCGCGGCTTGAAGCCCAGCTTCCGCATGCGTGACCGGTCGCCCTAAGCGAGCGGACAGAGCCTCCAGGATCAAGGGTCTGACCTGCGGCTTTGGTGGCGTGCCAGCGATCCAGTGCGCGACCGCTGTGCGGTCGTACGTGAGTTGCAACCCAGCCTGTGGACCGAGCCGGTTAACTTGCTGCGCCAGTTGCGTGCGCGTCCATCGTGCCTGCTCAAGCAGCCTATTTAGGGCCGGGTTGGGCGTGCGTTTCTTCGTGGCCATGTCATCACTCCCGACAGCTCCATGGCGTTCACGGCGTTCACGGTCCCACCTACTGTCAACGGTACCCGCAGACCGTGACTGCGCGGTTACCTCTTACGAGTAAAGCAACGATCACAGCCTGATCGCCCGCTCCATTGCCGAGAGCATGGCCGAGCGCGAATTCGAACCAGGGAGTCCAGCCCCCGTGAACCCGAGAACGCAGCGCACCGCCTCTCCCGCACGCCTCGGGGAAGCACCTGCACCCGTGCTGGCCGAGGCCGTCGAGCTGCGGGAAGTGCAGAGCATCCACCCTGTGAGCACCACTCTCACTCTCACCGCCTTACGACCGGAGGGCGAGCCCCGCTTCAGGTGGAGCAAGAGGCTTCCGGCCACCGCGGGTATCCGCCAGGCCACCCGGATACACACGAGGTCCCGTCTGACGTTGGCGCACTGGATGGGGGACATCGATGCTGCGGCCCGGGTGGCCGGCGAAATCACCGACAACGCTGCCAAGCACGGCCGGCCGTTCCCCGACGGCAGCGTGATCCTGCGGCTCACCGTGCTGGAGGCAGGCGACCTGCTCGTCCAGGTGGACGACGCCGACCCCTCCGTCCCCAACTTCGCCGCCGTGAAAACGGGCTCGTTGGGGGCGCTGACCGGCCTGGGCTTCGCCCGCCGCCTGGGCGCCAAGCTCGACTGGCACATGCTGCTGGACGACGGCTCTCCCGTGGGCAAGACCGTGCAGGCACTCCTCCCGGCCACGTGGACGGAGGCAGCATGACAACGGCTCTCCCCCAACGCAAGCCCCAGGTCGACACACCACGCCCCGCCCCGATGCCCACCTTCAGGGACGAGTGGCTCGGGAGTGCTGCTCCGCCTCACGAGCCGGCCGCGGACATGGGCACGCTGGCCGACCGGATCCGGCATCTCATGGACCTGGCCGCGGGCCAGCAGCTCACCCTTCCCCTCGGCGGCCGGTACTTCGACCTCGTGGTCACGGCGAGCGGGCCCATCGCGTACCCGGTGGTGCGGCTCATGGACGACATCCAGAAGGGGCCAGACGACCCGCCGGACGCCTGCGGGCCCGTCATCGAAGATCCCCAACGCGGTTGGCTGATCTGGCTCGTGCCGCCCGGAACGAGTGACGAATGGGCGCCGCACCAGTTCGCCACGTGCCTGGGCTCGCCCCACAGACTGGCCCTCCCACCGATGGACCAGACCGAGCCCCCCGGCCCCTACTGGCTGCGCCGCATGCGCAGCGACCGGCTCGTGCCGCCCGGCCCCCTGCGGCAGTATCTCGATCAGTTCCGGCCCGGCCCGGCACCGCACGAAGCGGTCCTCGGCTCGATGCTCAGCACCATCTCCTGATCCCCGCGTGCGGTGAGAAATGGCCGTCCCACCGCACGCGGTCCATCCCCGGCCGGCGCGTACTCCGTCTCCCCCACGGGCGCGTCGGCCGGGGCCTTATCCCAAGGGGACAGCAGCGTGAGTCTTCACCAGGACAGCACCCTGGCGCCGCATGACGGACTGGAAGACCTCAGGCGCACCTACATGACGGAGATCGCCGCCGCCGTCAGGCGCGGGCGCCTGGTACGGGTCGCTCCGTACGTGCTCGCGTCGTCGGTGGAGGAGCGTCAGGCCGATCTCTTCCTGATCGAGAGGTACACGATCGCGGCAGGCATAGCTCTCACGACGGCGTCGTTCTCTGATCCCGGGCAGCCGCCGCCGATCGGGGAGCGAAGCGGCTGGCGGGCGGCCCGCCAGTACGCCGAGCAGGGCTACGCGCACGGCATCGTCGCCATCGCCCGATCGGCACTCACCACGGAACCGGCGGCGTACGCGGCGCTGCTGAACGACCTCTTCGCCCACCAGCTCTTTCTCGCGCTCCTGTCCGCTGAGGACTGAGGCGACCACAAGACTCCCGTCCCTCACCCGACGCACCCGAGGCTCCGGGGAGGGGCGGGGTTCCACACCCGGGATGAATCTCCATGAAAGGCATCTAGATGAAAAATTCGA
The DNA here is from genome assembly GCF_020400595.1 of Streptomyces naphthomycinicus. Classification (GTDB taxonomy): domain Bacteria; phylum Actinomycetota; class Actinomycetes; order Streptomycetales; family Streptomycetaceae; genus Streptomyces; species Streptomyces naphthomycinicus. The sequence goes on from NZ_JAINRE010000050.1 coordinate 5,048, forward strand.
CCGCTATTCTCTGCCTCGCTGCTGGCTGAGGCTGGCTCAGATGCATCAGGCGTACTGCCGGGACACGGCAAGCAGCTCCGCGCTGCGCGCGGACTACGAGAAGCGCGAGGACCGGAATACCCTGGAGGCGATGCAGTCCATTCACGCCAACCGGCTGCTCGCCTTCCTGAGCACGAAGTTCCGTGTCGGTGGTCTCGACATGCCGGCCCTGCGGATGCAGGCGGAGCGTGTGATGCAGCTCCCCTCGATGTACGCCTACTGGACGAACCACGGCTCCTTCCGGTGGCAGGAAGGCCAGGACTCCATCGACCTGAAGTTCAACCAGGTCATGGAGGACGCCTACGCCAGCAGCGTCCTCGCCGACACCGACCACCACGAGCCGGCCACCACCGCCGCCGAGTGACCCTCGTACCTTCTGCGGAGTCAACATCATGAGCACGGTGACCGCCCGCGAGGCCAGCGAAAAGTTGGGGGTCCGGGGGGCCAAAACCGCCGCACTCGTTCACGCCGCGCTCCGCGAGCGCGTGATCGACTTACCTTCCTGCACACGCGTCCGGGTGTGAGTAGTTGGGGTACAGGAAATCCCGGTGGGATTGATCTTGGTCGGCTAGCACACCGTTCCGCGGCCTCGCTGAGGTTCACGGAAAGATCGTCGAGCGGGTGCCGGCGCTGGCTACGGTCCGCCTCGCGCCGGTGGAGTTTCTGACTGATGAGCAGGCCGAGGCGTACGGGACGTTCACCGAGGCGCCCACGCGCCCGGAGCTGGAGCTGTGCGAGCTGCCCGCACTGCCCCTGGCCGGGCCCCTTCAGACTCCTCTGCCGCACTGCCTCTCCGACGCGCCGCAAACCGCGCTGCTTCACCACATCCTCCCTTCCTCGTTGGAGGCCCCGTGCATGAACTCACCACGCCCGTGGAAACCGACGCCGTCGACTACACGGCCTTACAGAACTTCGCCGCTTTGCGCGGCCAGCTCCGCGTCTCGTTCACGCCTCACTGCAACATCGCCTGCTGGTTCTGCCACAACGAGGGTGACGTCCCGCCACCGCTCCGGAGGACGGACCGCTCCCGGCAGCCGCGCCCCCGGTCGCTGGACGCCGACTCCTACCTCGACCTGATCGGCGCCCTGATGAGCGCGGGCCTGAAGCGGGTGTACTTCACCGGCGGGGAACCGCTGACCTCCCCCATGGCCCGCCCGATCCTGGAGCACCTCCCCGAGCAGGGCCCCGACGGTTCCTACACGCTGATCACCAACGGCACCCGGATCCGCACCCACCAGTCGTGGCTGAGGCGCACCCGCCTGGACAAGGTGAAGGTGTCGCTCCACTACTTCTCCGACGAGAGTCTGCGGGCCATCGCCGGCACGCGCATCGGTATCGCAACCGTGCTCGACGGCATCGAAGCCGCCCGCGAGGCCTTCCCGAGGGTGGAGCTGAACACGCTCATGCAGAAGGAGAACGTGGCCGAGGTTCCGCACATCCTGGACTTCGCTCTTGAGCGGCGCCTGCCCGTGCAGTTCATCGAGCTGGTGGGCACCGACTTCAACGAGGGCCGAGCTGCCTCCGCGGTGTCAGCCGATGTCGTCGTCGCCCATCTGCGCACCCTCACCACGGACGAGCACGTCGAAGTGGCCGGAGTGGGCCAGGGCCGGCGCGTCTTCCGTATCGACGGCATCGAGATCGACGTCATCCACCGCAACCTCGGCCGGCACCACGTCGGCCAGTGCGGCACCTGCCCGCTGCGCCCGCAGTGCGTGGAAGGTTTTTGGGCCCTGCGGGTGGACCACGACGGCGGGGTGCAGCCCTGTCTGCTGCGCGACGACCTGCGGCTGAACGTCACCGACCTCTTGTCCGATCCGGGACGCCTGGTCGATGCCGTGGCCGGGCACGTCACCTCCTTCACGGAGGGGACGCTGTGAGCGCGATCCCGCCGCCCTACCTGCCGGCCTACACCGACGCCGACCCGCACCCGTTCATCGTCCTGGAAGGAACCTCCGGCATCGGGAAGTCGACGCTGGCCCGCCGGCTCGCCAGACGCCTGCACGCGACGACCCTCCACACGCTGTCCACCCCGCACGACGCGTGGTCGTCTGCCGTGAACGACAGGCTGCGCTCCCTGCCCCAGTTCGCCTTCTACCTGTCTGGGGTGCTGCACACCTCGGACCGGATACGCCAGGCCCGGGCCCACGGCCCCGTCGTGGCAGACCGCTACCTGTCCTCCGTCATCGCCTGCCACGCCGCCGTCCACCGCGTCCCCGTCGACGCGGTCACCGAGCTTCTCCAGCCCTTCCGGCACTACCTGACGGCGCCCACCCGGACGTACTACCTGCGCTGCTCGACGGCTGCGCTGCGCGAGCGGCTGGCGACCAAGACGGATGTGAACAAGGACGACACCGACCTCCTCGCGGTGCCCGACCGGCTCCCGCGGCTGCTGGCCAACTTCGCCCGCGTCGCAGAAGACGACAGCAGCGCGGTGTGGCTCGACACCGATGACCGGTCGCCCGAACAGCTCGCCAACTGGATCGCCGCCGACCTGGAGCGCAGCCGTGCTTAACCCCATCGACACCGCCGCCGTCATCCGGGACGGCGGCGCCGTCGGCCAGTACCCCGGCCAGATCCACCCGGGCGTGGGCTGGTGGCTCGGCGCCTGCCTGGTCGTCGCCGAGAGAGCGTCCCGCCTGGCCGTGGCCCACGACGGGCACGAGGTGAGCAGCGTCTTCGCGGAACGGCTCGGCCAGGGGGCGATCAACGCCGAGCACTACGCCTGCTGCGTCAGCCACCTCGGGGCGCAGCCCGAGACGGAACTCCTGGATGTGGCCCGCAGCATCGGCGGGCCAGCTGCGTGGCTGTCCACGCACACCGCCACCGGCACCATCGTGCGGATCCGTCTCTACACCTCTGCCGGCGTCCTGCTGGACGACTCCAGCGGGCTGGCCGCCATCCGCGACCGCATCGCCCAGGACCGCGTTCCCATCCCCGTGAACCACCAGGCCAAGGGCACGATCGTGCCCTGGCGCCCCGACAACGAGGGAGACCGCCCATGACCAACGCCGCTGAGATCATCGCCTCCGGCACCAACATCCTGTTCGTCACGTTCGACTCTCTGAGGCACGACGTCGCCCGTGACGCCCTGGCCGACGGCCGCACACCGCGCCTCGCCGGTCTCCTCCCGGGCGGGCAGTGGGAACGACGGCAGACACCCGGCACCTTCACCCTGCCCGCCCACATGGCGTTCTTCTCCGGCTTCCTGCCCAAGCTGCCCCAGCCACAGCAGCCGCCCCGCCTGTGGGAATGCCGCCCCCCGGCCTTCAAGGACGTCCCGGCCGAGACGTTCGTGTTCGACGCGCCCAACCTCCTGGACGGGCTGGCCATGCACGGCTACCGCACCGTGTGCGTGGGGGGTGTCACCTACTTTTCCCAGGAGACCCCCCTCGGGAGCGTTCTGCCGGCCATGTTCCACGAAGCGCACTGGCGGCCGGAGTTCTGCTCTCCGGCGATCGAGTCCACCCGCGACCAGGCGGACCAGGCCCTCGCCATCGCCGACCGGTACGACGGCCGACAGCCGCTGTTCCTGTTCGTCAACGTCTCCGCTACACACGTCCCCCACGGCCACTACCTGGACAGCAGCACCGACAGCGTCGCCTCACAGGCCGCCGCGCTCGCCTACGCCGACACCCACGTGGGACGGCTCCTCGACGGACTGACCGCGCGGGGCCGGTGGCTGGTCATCATGTGCGCCGACCACGGCGACGCCTACGGCGACGACGGCTACCACGGCCGCGGCATCGCCCACCCCGCCGTGTTCAACGTGCCGTTCGCCTCCTGGGTGTACGGCTGACCGCTAGGCTCGCTCCGCATGAGCGATGGAGCACTGCGCGACGCCTCCGTGATCGTGGCCCGTGACACGAACGACCTGGTCGCCCTGCTGAGCGCCGACTTTCCCGCACACGGCGGCGAGTACCTGTTCCTGCCCGGCGGCCGCCGTGAAGACGGTGAGAGCCCGCTCGCCTGCGCTCGCCGGGAACTACGCGAAGAAGCCGGTGTCACCGCGCTGCGGTGGCGGCCGCTGGGCTCCCACGCGATCACCCTGGGCTCGCAGGCGCGCATCCACCTCTACGAGGCCCGTGACCTGACGATCGGCCCCCAGCAGCTCACAGAATCCGAGCAGGACTACAAGCTGATGTGGTGGCCGATCGTCGATGCGCTCCGGGCGGTGGAAGAGGGCTGTTTCCTCCTCCCTGCCGGCCCGCTGGCCCTGCTCATGGCAGCGCACAGCCCAGCGGTCGCCTGACGCCCCCAGACGGCCCCGCCTGTCCGCTCCCCCCGTGGCGGATGGGCGGGGCTCTTGTGTTCCCCGAAACATCTGACGCACCAGGTGTAACGCCTCGGGCGTCCACTCCGTCCATATGGCATCGAGCGAAATCTCGCGCGACGACCAGATCGCCGTGCTCCACGCCCTTCAAGACGAGGGCAAAATCGGGCATATCGGCCTGTCCAAGGTCACGCCCGAGGACATCCGATACGTGCTCAAGTACCGGCCCATCGCCGCGGTGCAGAACGTACTGAACACCACCGACCGCGACGATCCAACCGTGGAGATGTGCCGCGCCCTCAGCATCCCGTACGTCGCCTACCGGCCGCTGGACGCCGGCCTCCTGGCCCGTACCCACGGGCCCGCCGCACCCCTGCGCTGGCTCCTCTCCCAGGGATCCCACGTCGCACCCATCGCCGGCACCAGCCAGCCCCGACACCTCAACGAGATCGTGGCAGCCGTTCAGCCGGGCCCGGCATGATGCCGGCAGCCATCACGAGGCATGCCATCGAGGAGCACCTCCACCGCTGGTACGCCTCTGGCACGCCAGCGGTGGAGGAGGCCACCATTCGGGTCACGGCGGACGGCCAGAGCATTCACTGGTAGACCGCAAGCGACCGGGTCCCGCTCATCTGCCCCCCTCCGGTGGATGAGCGGGACCTTTCTGCGTTTCGGGGGCGGGTGGAGGCGCGGCGGCCACTGCCGGATGACGTGCCGGTTGACAAGGTCAACGCCACGGCGGAGCAACTCCAGCGGTTCCTCCTCCGCCCCCGCCCTTGCTGACGGCCCGCTCACGCCGCTGCGGAGTTGGGTGGCGGGCCCGGAAGACGGCGGCCGGGCACTGGCCACCGCCGCGCACGAGGGCCGCCTCCGGCTCGGCCTGCGCGGCGCCCTGGCCCGACACATCTTCTTCCACTGGAATCGGATGGGCTTCAACACCCGACAACAGGCGATCTGGTTGGGCGCCGCTTGGGAAGCGGCACTGGGTCAATGACCGAACACGCTCGTCTGGTCGGGCAGGTGGTGTGTAACGCCTGGGGATGTCACTCCGTCCATAGAGGCGGCCAGCCGTTGAGGCCGGCCACGATCTGCTGTATCGCCTCCGGGAGGAACCTGACTGTGCCGACCTCAGTTCTCGACGGAACCGAACAGCTCTTCTTCGAGCCGTTCGCGGACCTCTTCTCCACGCCCCTGGAAGGGCCCACGCCACCGTCCGCCGCCCAGGAGCTGGAACAGTCCCTCGCGCACGTGTGGATCGTGGCGGCAGAGATCAAGGTTGAGGAGCGCGTGGCCAGGCTCGTCGATTTCCGAGGCGCTTCACGGCCGTCGCGGGCACCTGTGTGGACGCCCTGGAGGTCAGCTGGGGGGCTTCGCCGCCCCCCAGACCCCCGCTCCCCCGGAACCGCCCGGCGCGACAGCGATCTCGTGGTGCAGGTGGGTGCGCGCCGGACGGCACCGGGGCTGTGTGCCCCTGGCCTGGGCAAGTTCTTCCGAACGCTCAGTCCGCGTCGGGGTCGGTGCAGCCGGTGTCGAGCTGGAGGTAGGCGCGCTGGCCGTCGTCGTACTCCCGAGCGCTGGTGGCACGGAAGACGCTGCCCAGGGCTTCGAGGACGGCCCTGACGGTCGCCTCGTCGCCGCAGATCCGTACGTCCGCGATGCCGGGCAGGTACGTGCGGGGGGGGCCGCTCGTGGCGGGCACGGGCGGCCATCAGTGGAAGCTCACACGCGCGATGACGGCCAGCAGCTCACCCGCGTCGCCGGCGGCCTGGAGTGCCTGGTTGTCGGCCTCTTTGACGGGGCCGACGACCAGGACGTGCTGGGCTCGTTCGAGCAGCGCCCACCAGTCCGCGGGCAGGCTCACGGCCTGCGCCGCCCGCCACAGCTCGACGTCGTCGTCGCCGTCGTCGGCGACGTGGACCAGGCCCTGGAGGGAGCGGTCGGCGATGGTGGCGCGTAGCCGCCAGGACGCGTCCACGTCCGGCATGCCGTGCAGCCCCCAGTGCTCCCCGTCGGTGCGGGCCTCCAGGTCCTGGATCCCGGCGCCCTCGGTCTCGGGGTAGAGCGTGAGCATCGGCAGCGGCCGCCCGTCGGGGGTGGCGGTCTGCCCGACGAAGAGGCCGTAGTTCTCACTCAGGTGGTAGGCGTCGACGCCGTCGGGCAGGTCCAGGTCGTCCAGGGTGAGACGTCGATCCCGGCCGCCCGGAAGGCGTCCATCGGGTCGGCGGGCCTGCGCCGCGGCGGGGCCTCGGCGGCCGTGCGGACGGCATCGGCCAGGACGGACACGTCGCCCATCGCCCAGTGATCGAGCGCGTCGTTCAAGAGCGCGGCCGCGGCGGCCTCGTCCATCGCGTCGACGGCGGCGAACGCCTCGTCACCTGTCCCGGCCTGCATGGCCGTGCGGGCGACGGGCGCCCACTGGCGGGTCGGGTCGGAGGCGGCGAACCCCACGGTGGGCAGGGCGCCGTAGACGGCTCCGGCGAGCGCGGCGAGCGTCGCCCGGTTCTCCTTCACCGTCTTCGCGATCAGTGTCTGCTGGCACGGCTGGCACCCGGCCCGGCAGGCGGCGACCAGCCGGGCGGCGAGGTCGAGATCCAGCACCCTCCAGCTGCCGTGCGGCACGAGCGGCAGGGCGCTCAAGTCGGGGAGCGGGGTGTGCGTGTGGGTGGTGCCGGCGGCCGCGGAGCTGTACGCGGCTCCGGTGCGCTGCGCCTTCTTCTCGGCGCGCTGTTTCTTCCCGTGACGCTTGACCACGAGTTCTCCTCGTCGGCGTGCAGCGGTTCCCCATGACCCGATGCACGCGAGCAAGAACGTGGTGAGCTGCGCGGGCATACGGCAAGGCCCGTCGGGACGGACCGGTGATGCTCTCGTCGCGCTGATGCGCTGGGACCTGGGTCCTGGCACCTTCGCCTCAGATCGCTCCCAGTCATGGGCTGAGGCTGGCTTGGGCCTGTGCGTGGCCGTGCACGAAAGACCATACCCACCCTCACTGACAAAGCACGGCCAACCTGGCCAAGACACGGCCGAAGACGATGCGTTCGGAGGCCCCGCATTCGGCGTGCCGAACCCGGCGTATCTGGATCGTGGTTCTTGACCTTGGTCGGTAGGGTCCGGTGGGGACGACGTGGCATGTGCTTGCTGGCGTGCCACGGGAGTTACGTGGCACGGGGAGAAGCGCATGGCGGATGAAGTTGCGACGGTAGACACAGAAGCGGAGACCGTATCCGCGACGGAATCAGCCTCCTCGCCTGGTCCATTACCTCCTCCCGAAGGCGCGGATCCGGTCGACGGAGTGACGGGCTATCACGCGCTCATCAAGGGCAGCTCGGTCACCGTCTTCGGTCCGGATGGCACCGAGATCGCCTCCGGCTCCCGCAAGGGCGACGTCGCGGTGGGCCGGGTCGGTGATGCCCGCCTGGTGAGCGACGGCTACGGGGACAGGCGGCTGTCGTCGTTCGCGATGCTGGCTGCGCGCCACCACCGGGCAGCGACCGACCCGAGCGCACGTGACAAGGTCTGGGTGCGGTGGGAGGAAGACGGCGTCGCCGCGGTGTACGGCACCGACAAGTACGACGACGATGACGTGCGCGCGCTCAAGGCCGGAAACCTGTACTGGTCCGGGCAGCGGCAGGCGCGGGTGACCGGCCGAAAGTGGAATCCGGAGACCCGTGACCGCAACCTCGCCGCGGCGCTACAGGCATTCGCCCGGCAGGACCGCAACATCGTGGTGCTCGGACCGGGCCAGACCCCGAAGGACCTGGTCACCTCGCCGACGGCGGCCGCGGCCGTCCCGGCGCAGCAGACCCCGCCGGCCGCGGCCGCACCCGCTCCCCCGCCCGAGCCGGAGCCGGAGCCGCTGGACCTCACCGGCCTGTCGTACGAAGAACTGTTGGAGGCGGAGGGCGCCGCCGCCGTGGAGCGGTCACGGGACCACAGTGCCGCGGCAGAGAGGCGATACCAGGCGCTGCGGAAGGGACACGAGAAGTGGCTGCTGGACCGGGTGGAGGCGGCACCTGCCGTCACCGAGCTGAGCAGCGAGGAGCTGGCCGCCGAGTACGAGTTGTGGCAGAAGGCGCTCTACAAGTCGCCGTTCCACTCCTCGGATGAGGAGTACCGGACGCTGGAGCGCCGCAACCAGTCGGTGCGTACCGAGCAGTACGCCCGTATCGCCCGGACCATCCTGGCCGGTCCGGCTGCGGCGGATCTGGACGATGAGGCGCTGGAGAGCACTCACGAGCAGATCGGCCGGACGTGGACACGCCTGCCGAGCGAGCGCGAGCTGCACGACCAGGTCACCGGCTACCGCAAGGCCGTCCAGGAGGAACGCATCGCCCGGCGGGCGCGGTCCTACGGCGAGCGGACGCCGGTGGGCGAGATGACGCTGGAAGACCTGATCGCCGAGAGCGACGAGCTGGGATCGAGCCTCAACGCCACCAACGAGCAGTCCTCCTACTCCTACAGCGAGGCGGTCAAGGAGGCCCGGGCGGCCCGGCTGAAGGCCGTGGAAGCAGAGTGCTTCCAGCGGGGCCTGGAGCAAAACCCGGATGCTGCTCGCGCGAGGCTGGGCTCGAACCTCGGCGGCCGCCGCACTGTGTTGATCGACGGCTCGGACCGCGGCTACGGCTACGTGGAGCGCCAGGGCCGGAAGTTCCGCGCCCTGACCAGCTTCGACCAGCGCAGCAACATCGGCGACTTCGACTCCGCGCCGGCCGCGATGGCCGCCCTCGTCCGGCGCTACGACCATGCCCCGGAGACGCTGCCGCGGCGCACCTGGGGCCTGGAGCGGGAAGTGGACCTGCCGGTCAGCGCCCACGACCCGCTGGTGTCATGGCTGCGACGCAGGCCTTCGAAACTCTCCCGCGAGTACGACCGGGTGCTGGACATCCTCACCCCCTACCAGCTGCCGACACGGACGAAGGTGGCGAACCCGCTCACGAGCCAGGTGATGCAGGCCCACCCGTTCTACTTCGAGGAGGGGCTGCTCGGGGAGCTGGCACGGATCGCGGAGCGGACCACGGAGGACCTGCGCCAGCAATCGCTGGACGACAACCTGCCCAAGCGGGAGCGGGAGGCAGCCAAGCGGCGCATCCCGACGATGGGTGCCGCGCTCATCGGCATCAACGCGGTGATCGAGCAGGTCCGCGCCGCCGGCGGCGACGTCGACCGGCGCGGGGTGGACCAGTCCCGGCTGGCGGCGCAGATGGCGGCGCTGGTCGGTACCGTCAACGAGCAAGAGGGAGGCGAGGCCGATGGCGACGACGAGCCAGTACGAGACGCTGCTGCGCAGGCACTGGGAGGAGTTCCGGCCGCAGGAACTGGCGGCGATGCAGGACCCGGACCGGTACTTCCGCAGGCTGGGGGCGCAGATGAGCGAGGCGATCGCCGCGGCGGAGGAGGACCTGGAGGAGAGCCTGGAGCCGGAGACGGGCTACCAGGCTCGGGTCGGACAGCTGGATCAGATCAAGGCAACGGCGCGGGAGCAGGTGCTGCGCGAGATGCTGCCGCCGCCGGAGGACGCGGACAGCCCGGCGGCGCCGCTGAGTCCGGAGGCGATGGAGCTGGCGGCGATCCGCAGGGAGCTGGAGAACCTGTAGCGCGGTTCCGCCCCGACCCGGCCGATCTGCCGCGCGGCCCGATGGCCCGCGCGGAGGCGAACCTCGAAGCCGTCAAGGTGCTGCGGACGCTGGAGAGCGCCCGGCGCGGCGCCACCACCGAGGAGAAGCGCGTCCTGGCCCGATGGTCGGGCTGGGGTTCGGTCCCGACCGTGTTCCTCGACGAGCCGGACCCCGATGAGCCGATCTACGCACCCGGCGGCGAGTGGGAGGGCCGGTTCGAGGCGGACCATGCCCGCTGGGAGTCGTACGACCGGGTGCGCGGCGAGCTGCGTGAGCTGCTGGACCCCTTCGAGTGGCGGGCGGCGTCCCGGGCCGTGCTGTCGGCCCACTACACCCCGCAGGGCGTCGCTGAGGCGATGTGGCAGGGCCTGGCGGCGTACGGCTTCGCCGGCGGGGAGGTCCTGGAGGCCGGGTGCGGGTCCGGTGCGTTCTTCGGGGTGGCCCCGGAGAATGCGCGGCTGACCGGTGTTGAGGTGGACCCCACCACCGCGGCGATTGCGGCCCGGATCTACCCGCACGCCAACGTGCTGTCGGAGTCGTTCACCGACACTGACGCTCCGGTCGGCACGTTCGACCTGGTGGTCGGGAACGTGCCGTTCGCGCAGGCCCCGTTCGGGGAGCGCCGCTACGGCGCGACCGGGCACTCGCTGCACAACGGCTTCATCATCAAGCAGCTCGCACTGCTGCGGCCGGGCGGCTACATGGCCGTGATCACCTCGCGGTGGACGCTGGACGGCGAGGACGCCTCCGCCCGCCGGGCCATGTCCCGCTGGGGTGACCTGGCGGCGGCGTACCGCCTGCCGGCGGGCACCTTCGGTGAGACCGCCGACACCGACGTGGTCGCCGATGTGCTGGTCTTCCGCCGCCGCGCGGAGGGCGAGGAGCCGGGCGGCCAGACGTGGATCGACGCACCCGAGCGGGAGCTGGGCGGCAACACCCTCGCGGTAAACGCCTACTTCACCCAGCACCCGGAGAACCTGCTGGGCCGCCTGACGTCCGAGGCGGGACCGTACGGGCCGCGGGTGACGGTGCAGGGCGACCCGGGCGAGGCCCCCCGGCTACTGCGCGAGCGGATGGAGGCCTCCGCCGCCGCGGCGGTCGCCGACGGCCAGGGCTCGTCCCGCACGAGGACGGGCCCGACCGCGCGCCGCTGCTGTTGCAGACGGCCCGCGAGAAGCACGCGACGGACTTCACCGGCCGCCTCTACATCGATGACGACGGGCAGATCTGGCAGCACGTCAACGGCGAGGACCCAATCCGGGTCATCGCCGCCGACGGTGCCAGTGGCACCGAGCAGCTGCGGATGCTGCTGTCGCTGCGTGACACCGCGAGCGAGCTGCAAGAGCTGGACCGCACCGGCAGCGACCCCGACCGTGCGCGCGAGGTCCGCAGCCAGCTCGCCCGGCTGCGCACCGCCTACACCACGGCGCACGGGCCGCTGTCCCGGCCCCGGCAGACCCGGATGGCGCTGCCGACCGACGAGGCCAGGGCCGTCGCCCGCGCCGCCGGCGTCGACCTGGTCGACGACGAACGCCTCCCCACGGGCTGGGGCTGGTTCCGCCAGGATCCGCACGCCGCCGTCGTGCTGGGCCTGGAGCACTGGGACCGGGCGAACGACCGGCCGGTGCCCTCCGAGGTCCTCACCCGGCGGCCGGGCGCCCGCCGCGGCGATCTGGAGCCCACCGACGACCCGAAGACGGCGCTGACGGCCGTGATGGGCGCCACCGGCGGCGTGGACCTGCCGCTGATCGCCTCCCTGCTGGGCACGGCCCCCGAAGAGGGCGGCGCGGCAGTGGCCGGCACACTACGTGGTCTTCGACCTGGTCCACGCGGGAGAGGACGACCTGACCGGCTGGCCGTACGAGCGGCGGCGAGCGGCGCTGGAAGCGCTGTGGAGGTCGCCGTCGATGTCGCCCGCGACGCGGCCGGGCGGTGGCGGCACCCGGCCAGGCCGCACCGCGTCCGCACCGACATCAGCGCCGCGCAGGTGCCGCCGTTCGGCCAGTGACCCACACGGTCCGGCCCGACCGCGGGCACCGGGCGCCCCTGGTAGGGCGATGGGCAGGCCTGTTTTGCCGACGGGCGAGAGGGCGTGTCATCTGTCAGGCTGAGGTCTTCGACTGCGACTCACGGCCTTGGGTGCGCAGTTCCTCGTTGATGCGCCGGGCTTCTTCGAGTTGGTCTTCGAGGATCACGATGCGGCAGGCGGCCTCGATCGGGGTGCCCTGGTCGACGAGTTCACGGGCCCGGGCGGCGATGCGTAGCTGGTAGCGGGAGTAGCGGCGGTGTCCGCCCTCGGAGCGCAGTGGGGTGATCAGGCGGTGTTCGCCGAGGGAGCGGAGGAAGGCGGGGGTGGTGCCGAGCATTTCGGCGGCCCGGCCCATGGTGTAGGCGGGGTAGTCGTCATCGTCGAGGTTGTCGATGGGACGGGAATCGGCAGGGGGCATAGACCTCTTCTTTCAGCGGACGCGTCGGGGGGCCCGGGTGCCGTACGGCACCCGGGCCCCGAGCTTTCAACACCATCTACCGGCGAACTGTGCCGGCCTCCTGTGTCCGCAGGTTCCGCCTGGGAGGGCGGGGCTGCGGGGATCGCGGATGCGTGACCGGGGACCACCTTCCAATCCGGGGCCTGCGGTACCCGGGCGGACTCTTCCTCGCCCAGGCGATCCTGATGGCGTCTGCTCCTTACTTTCGGTTACTCGGTTGTCCTGCTTGATCCTGCGGGTACTGCTCGCGGCCCCTGCGAGTCCGCGTCCTGCTTGACGTGCCTGCGCGGCAGTTTCGTGTCTGCCGTGCCTTCATCGACTTCCTGAGACAACAGAAACTGTAACCCTGAGATGAGCCAATGTCTACTGTGGCCAGAACAGTTTTTCTTTAGGTTCGATACGTGTTCTTCTGCCGCGCATGCGCCTGAAAGAGTGGTGTCTCGGGGTGGTTGCCTCTCTATCCAGTCATGGCAGGCAGCAGCTGGCTGACGGCATGGCTCTTGTGAGAGGGGGGACGCGGCGGCGGAGAGAGGCGGCCCTGCTTATGGGCAGGGCCGAATTGATCAGTCCCGTTCGTGCTCTCGTGAGGTCTGCTGGTCGCTGCGGCGGGAGGTCCGGCGGGTGATTATCCTGGTCATCAGCGTGATGGCAGCCCACGTGATCAGCGACTCCGAGTGCTGGATGAGGCGTTCGTAGTCCCGCGCATGCCGGTGGGCGTGCATGATCCAGGCCAGGCCCCTCTCGCCCGCGACGCGGCCGGGCGGTGGCGGCATCCGGCCAGGCCGCACCGCGCCGCACCGACATCAGCGCCGCGCAGGTGCCGCCGTTCGGCCAGTGACCCACAGTCCCCTGGACCACGGCAGCACGCGTGTCATCGCCGGCTCGCCGATACCCGGTCGGGTGAAACAGCCCAGGTGGGAGAACTCCTGGGAGCGGAAGCTGCGGTGGCGGCTGGGGACGGCGGTCTACTCGATGATGAAAGCGTGGTGGCTGTGGGTCAGGCGCAGCAGCCAGGCCACGGCACAGGGCACGGAGCGGAGGTGGAGTACGGCGCCCCGCTCCTTCGCTCGGCGATTGGCGGCTATCAGGACGCTCAGGCCGGTGCAGTCGCAGAACGGCACGCCGGCGAGGTCGACGACGGTGCGGGGGTAGGTCGTGACGGCCTGCTGCAGGGCGTGGCGCAATTGGGTGGCGGTGAGCCACGGTCACCACGCAATGGTCGGGAGCCGGCTGGTGAACCTTGATGTCGAGTGGCTCGAGCACAGCATTGCTCCTTGGCTGATGCTCCCGTCTGCCCAGCAGGTACCCCGGGGCGAGGCGATGTCCACCTGGGCGTGCACTCGTCCGTCCGGGCTTCGCCGGGCTGCCTGCTGATGGGGGTGGGTTCGGAGACTGTCGGTCCTCGCCCACGGCGCTGAGCGCCGCGGCCAGGATCTTCGCCAACGCCTCGGGGGTGAGGAAGTGGTCCGGGTCGGTCAGGGCCCAGGTGCAGCGCTGCTGCCAGGACGTCCTTCGCGTCCAGCGCTGCGACCGGGGCCGGTTCCTATGCCGGGGGCTCCGGGGCGGGGGGGGCGGCGGCCGGCTGTCGGAGGTGGACGTGCAGCAGGGCGTTGGAGGCGGCGTGCGCGTGCTGAGCGGTGGCGGTGGTGTCGGCGATGCGCAGCAGGCGGCTGGCGACGTCGCGGACACCGGAGGACCAGCCGTCTTCGAAGCGTTGCTCGGATCCGTGCGGGGCGCTGCTCTCGGAGATCCAGGTGTGGGCGCCGGCTACCGCTCCGGCCTCCAGCTTCGCCACGATGTCGTCGGCCTCCTCGTCCGTGATCCCGACGGCGGCCAGGGCCCGGAAGACGGTGAACAGCGCCGTCGTGGCCTCGTGCTGGTGATGGCTGATGCGGGCCAGATCCTGGCCGTATGCGTCGGCGCCGTGCTGCTCGGGGCTCATGCTGTGTCTCCCTCGTCTGTGTGGGTGTGGTGGGCGATCCGGTGCGGATCGCGTACGGGCGCCGGCACCCGCGCCTCGGCGGCCGGGGCGCGCATGGGCGATACCGAAGTCGATCACCTGCGGGCCCACCGGGGACAGCCGCATGTTGGACGGCTTTAGGTCCCGGTGGATGACCTGGGTGGCGTGGATCGTGGTCAGGGCCCGCGGCCATGCCGACCGCCAGCTTCTCCAGGCGCCTCCCCGCAGCGCCGGCCCGTCCGCGACACCAACTCGTGCAGGGTGGGGCCGTCGATGTATTCGGTGACGACGAACAGGGGGTGCTCGTCGAGCTGGGCGTCGATGACCGACGCGGTACAGAACGGGCGGACACGTCGGCGGCCACCGCACGCCGGAAGTGTCGGGTAAAGCGTTCGTCGGCGGCCAGGTGGGCGTTGATGACCTACGAGCTGCGAGGTGTCGCTTTCGACTGCGAAGCCAGTGCCCATCCCGCCGGGGCCGATGCGGGCCCAGCTGGGTCGGTTCGTGCAGCTGACCGCGCGGCGGCCGGATCGGTGGGCGCGCCCCGCCGGAAGCCGGCCCGCACCCAACACACCGCCCGGACCGGATGGCCAGAAGACCTGACCGATCCCGCTCCGGCCTGCTGCGGTCGGCAAGACCAGGCGGTGCGACCGCTGATGCCGCCTCGTAGTCTGCCGCTATGACCGAGAAGATCCAGACGCCGACGCCCCGCGACGCCTTCGAGCTGCTCATGGCCGGTAACCAGCGCTTCGTCGCCGGCACTCCCGAGCACCCGAACCAGGATGCCGCCCGCCGCACCGAGACCGCACCGTCCCAGAAGCCGTTCGCCGTGCTGTTCGGCTGCTCCGACTCCCGGCTAGCCGCCGAGATCATCTTCGACCGCGGTCTGGGCGACCTGTTCGTGGTGCGCACCGCCGGCCACGTCGCCGGTACGGAGGTGCTCGGCTCCATCGAGTTCGGCGCGGCAGTCCTCCACGCGCCGCTGGTCGTCGTCCTCGGCCACGACTCGTGCGGCGCCGTAGCCGCCGCCTGCTCGGCCCTGGAGAACGGGCAGACGCCGGGCGGTTTCGTCCGGGACGTCGTCGAACGAGTGACCCCGAGCGTGCTGGCAGCCCGCGCCGCCGGACGCGAAAGCGCCGAGGAGATCCTTGCCGAGCACATCGAGCACACCGTGGACCTGCTGCTGGAACGCTCCCGCGTCCTTGCCGAGCGGGTGGCCGACGGCCGCCTCGGTGTAGTGGGCCTGTCCTACCGCCTGGCCGACGGCAGCGCCCAGCTCGTCGCCGCCCGCGGCCTCGATGTCGCGGTTCCCACCGCATCCTGACCACCCAGATCGGTACAACGCACGCGCACAGCACGCTGTACGTATCAGGCCAGCAGTGCAGCGGCGTGGTGACGTGCCTGGTGCAGCCAGGAAGCGCGGGCTTCATCGCAAGAGTCGCTGACCGTTCGGAAGACGACCCGGCGAACGTCGGCAACTCCTGCGTACGGCAGGACGCATGCTGACCAGATACTTTGCAGTGGGTCCCCGAACTGGGCCTCTTCGCGGTCGGCGGGGGTATCAGAGGTGTTCAGGACGAGGGCCCGGCCGGCTCGGAGCAGCCCTTCAGGCTCCCCCTCCGGCGTTCCCAGTTTGTAGGCGACGCCGGGCGCGAGTACACGCTGCACCCAACCGGCAAGAACAGCGGGTGGCATGCCCCACCAGTTCGGGTGCACGAAGACCATCGCGTCAAGGGTGGCCACCTCCGCCTGATGGAGCGCCACCTGCGCGTCGTGAGTGCCTGCGGCAGATCGGACCGTCGCCGTCTCGTCGGCGGACAGCCCGGGTGCGAATTCCTCGGCACAGAGGTCGTGCGCGAGAACCTCGCATCCAAGGTCGCGCAGGTGTTGCACAACGGTGTCGAACACGGCGTGGTTGAAGCTGCCAGGCCGTGGGTGCGCAAGGTAGACCCCTATACGCGGCATTTTCCCCCCCAAAAAACAGCGGTAGTAGTCGGTGGTGGCTTGCATCCGGCCTCCCTGCCTGATCATCATCATGGCCGGTGAGGACCGCCCTGGGAACCGGGGGACATGGATCATGCCCACCAGCGACGACAGCCCCGGCGTCGCCGACACCCTGACCGCACCGGACACCTCCTGCGACGTCGTCGACCGTGGGTAGCGCGAGCAGCCCGGCTGGGGCCGGGCGTGAGCTCGATGCAGCGCCGATCGGCGTACGACCACTTGGGGGTGCCCGGCGTCAGGGGGCGTCTGGAGAGCCCAGGCTTCCGGCACGCCGAGGTCCGCATACAGCCGCTGGCGCTGACTAGAGCCGAGGATGGTGGCCGCCGCGAGGAGGCGTCTTGTCTCCTGGGCCGGTGCCGCCTCGGTGGCACCCCGCACGATCACTTCCTCTGCTGCGGGCGGCAGTGCGGGCAGCATCCGGCGAAGGCCGGTATGAGCCTCCTCGGGCGTGAATACACCGGCCGCAGCACCACGCTGTCCCAGGCCGCCGGCCGCGCCCTGGCCGACCAGCTGACCCCGCCATCAGGCCCGTGCCCGCACCCGTGGGAGGGGTAGACGTTCAGCGCGGGATGGGGAACGCAGCGCGCGCTCGAGGTGCACCTGGTGCAACCCGACATCGTGCTGGAGGTCGCCGTCGACGTCGCCCGCGACGCAGCCGGGCGGTGGCGGCACCCGGCCAGGCCGCACCGCGCCGCACCGACATCAGCGCCGCGCAGGTGCCGCCGTTCGGCCAGTGACCCACACTGGCCGGCCCGACCGCGGGCACCGGGCGCCCCTGGACCACGACAGCACGCGTGTCGCCGCCGGCCCGCCGCTACCCGGTCGGGAGAACTCCTGCGGGCGCCTGCACGTCCTGCTGTGCGTGAGGACGATCCGTGACGCGCACGTGGCAATGCCGGGCCTGGCCGTGGTGGAGGTCGCGGCCGCCGATGACGAGACCGCCTTCGCGGTCCAGGAGATGCTCGCCGCGCGAAACGCCATCGCGCCGGCGGACCGTACGACCCGGGAGCCAGGTGAGCCGGGCGTACGGCTGCGCTGCTTCCTGAACCTCCACCAGGACCCCGACACGTAGCGCTGCGGGCCGCGGAAGCGCCTGGTCGCCGCTGCTTGCAGCATGGCCTGGGCTGTTCGGTGGTCGGGCTGATGGTCGGCGCAGTCCACCCAGCGTGATGGGCCGGGCTGCTCCGCCCGCTGCACCTCCTGCTCTGCCCGGTACCGTGCGCCGCCATCTCCGGCGGTATAGATCAGGTGCAGGCGCATACGGCACCGGGTGGACCGGCTAATGACGGCAGTGTTCGGCTCGGGGAGCGAGGGGGCCGTCAGCTTGCAGCGGAAACTCGATGACGTACTCCTCCGCGGGGCCGGCAGTATGCGCGGCGCTCGGAGGTCCTCGTCGCTCAGAGCGGGGGGCGCCGGAGCCGCGGCTGGTGCAGGCCACAGCTGAGACAGGTGGCGTTCCTCATGGTCACCGAGGCCGGGTTCGGGGTTGTCGGCGTGGCAGTACAGGCGCATGCGCACCCAGCGGTCCAGGTCCAGCAGAGACTGCAGCTGGCGAGGGGTCTCTTCCTCCGGCCATGCGTCGCTGACCTCACCGGGGTCGGGGGTCGCGAGCTGGATGCCGTCGGTCTTGTCTGCTCCCTCATGCTTCAGGCCGTCATCCGCTGCGCACGGCCGGGCGCTTGGTGCTCTCAGCCCTCGTCGTTCAAGCTCTGGTATTCGTTCCAGACGGCCGTGCCGGGCTGAGCGGCGATCAGGTCGTGTTCAGGCCAAAGGTGGTCGTGGAACTCCGAGAAGTACATGTTCCCGAGATCGACGTTGTTCTCGACGCCGGCGATGTTAAGGACGGGGATGCGGAAAGGGGTGGCTCGCTCGCCCTCAGGGTCGATGTCGATCCCGAGTAGGGGCAGCGGGCCTTCGGCGAGGGCTTGGGTGTCGGCGAGGTAGAGGTGGTCGTAGTCCAGGTCGCGACCGGCCTGCGCGAGCTGAAGGACGTCGTCGGCCTGGAAGCCCTCGTACCGGCGGTCGCTGACGGGGGTGACGTGGACGTCGGCCGCGGTGAAGAAGTCGATGTGATCAGCGTTGTTCGCATCCGGCTCCCCTTCTGCAGGGGCGCTCGGGTCCTTCAGCGCCACGGGCGTCTGGAGGGCTTGAAGGAGGCGTTCCCAAGCCGCGTCGTCGGAGAAGTCGGTGCGGATGACGGGCACCGCGATGTCGTCGTCCGAGGGGAGGGTAACCGGCATGGTTGGCCTTTCTGAGGGGCGCCCGCGCCGGACACCGGCAGGAGTGTCCGGCGCGGGGTAGTCAGATGCTCACGTAGAAGCCGTCGCGGTCCAGGACACGGTAGCTCTTACGGAAGGCTGACATGCGGCTGCCTTGGTTGTTCTACTCGTCCGGGGTTGCCCAGGTGGTCTCCCGCTGATTGGCCGGCAGGTAGGTGCCGCCCTCGTAGATGGAGGCCATGGGGTACTCGTCGCACGAGGTACGGCCCTGGCGGCGGTACCTCTCGGGGGGCTTCCTGCTGGCGGGGCAGACCGCCTTGCGGTTGTCCTTGATGCGCCTTTGATCCCATGTGATATGCAGGCGCTGCTTGCCGGGCTGGCCGTAGTGGCCGCCACGGTTGCGCAGGCCCTTGATGCCGCCGGCGATGTTCTTCAGGCCCTTGAAGCTGACGGTGGGCGTGTAGTCGTAGAAGACGCACCCGGCGGCCTTGGTGTGCTTCTGCCTTCTGCCCTCCCAGAACATGTCGTCACACCGGTAGGGCTGGGACTTGATGGGCAGGTCGCTGAAGGTGTAGCCAGGCTTGGTGAAGTGGTAGGTGTACTGAATCCGGCTGCGCTGGAACTTCTTCTTGCCGATGGAGTCGTGGTACGAGACGCTGCCGCTGAACTTCTCCCCCAGCGTGTGGCTCTGAAACTTGACCTTCGGCGTGGTGGTGGACTTCGTGGAGGGGCTGATGCCGAGCCCCTTCGCCTTCAGGGACATGTGGATTCCCTTGGCGCCACCGCCTGTGATCTTGGCGGCGGACACGGCGACAGTCTCGCTCCAGTCGCGTTTGCCGGCCTTCAGGGTCATGAGGTGCTTGACAGTGAACTGGGCGGTGCCGGTGACGCGGCCATTCTTGCGGGCGGTGACCTTGACGACGACCCACTGGCAGGTCTTCGTACGGCTGAGCAAGGCTGTCCCGTTCTTCACACAGCTGGCGCTCGCGGAGGCATGCAGAGGCGTCATCTCGACGCTGAGCGCTGCGGGCTGTGGACTCGGGCTGGCTTCAGTCGCCTGTGCGGTGGTCAAGGGGCTGGCCATCAGGCCCAGCGTGACCGCCCCAGCCGCTAGTACATGTATGTGTTTGAAGTGCACCAAACTCTCCCCGTGATGATCGAGCTTGAGTGTGATCCGTGCCGGATCCATCACTGGTTGTGATCACATCACAGGAGAAGTCAGCATCACAGGTGCCTCTGAGACGAACACAGGTTCTATTCGGTCGCCTCGTGCGCCTCAAGCACCCGACGCGGTGGGCACGTTGGAAGGCAAGTGAGTCCCGCCGCGGCCGGGAGTCCTGCCGAGGATTACGGGCGTTTCCCGAGCCAGCGACACAGTTCGATCTTGAACACTTCGACCCGGCAGCACGCCGCGCCCTTCGGCAGGAGCCCTGCGCCGGCAGCACCCCACCGCATGGGTAAGGTCCGGCCATGGCCATGACGGCGGCGCAGGCCACCAACGTCCCGGGACAGCACACCTAGGTGGACCCAGAGCTGCAGCGGTCGGCGTTGACCAGGGCAGACGCGGGGCCCAGGAGTCAGAGCGTCTCGCCGAACGGTGGCTCGGTCCAGGCGTAGACGGTGCCCTCAGCGAGCAGGTCTTCGAAAGCTGGCCGACGCCGTTGGTGGCCTGCCAGACGGGGACGACCTCGGTGGTCGTGGTTCACGCCGGGTTCCCTGCGATGTCGGCCAGCTCTGCGGCACGGATGAGGAGCGCGGCGAGGTCGAGGGTGGCCTCGCGCGCGGCCCGGGTGTGGGCGAGCCAGGGGTCGAGCGTCGGCCTGGACGTACGCCCCGGCGCGGCGGCTGAGCTCCTTCCGGACGGCTTCGTCGCCCTCGCGGGGCCCGGCCTGCTCCAGCGTGGCAGCTCGCGCAGCACCTGGAACTCGTCGGTGCGGGGGCGCGTCGCCTGCGATCCGCGGATTCTTCACTGGAACTTCCCGCGCTGTGACGGACTGGGCGATCCGCGTGTTCACCCAGTGACGAGCGTGGCGGGCCCCCAGGGAGGGAGGCAGATGGAGGGTCCCTGACGGTGTTTCGGCACCCCACAGCAACGTCTCACAGGTCGAACTCAAGGTGCTCGATGTCGGTGAAGCGGACCTCCTCCAACTGGCCGGCGCGGCGGCCGTTGTCCTGGTAGTACACCTCCTTGATCCCTTCGGCGGCAATCTCCCGCAGCCGCTGCTCAGCGACACCCTGCTCCCGCGCCTCGAAGAGCCGGGCGGCGTACTGCGGGGGCAGGGCGACGGTCAGGTGCCGGATGCGGGCATCGTCGGTCGTGCCGATCGGCGCTGTGTAGCCGAGCCGAGCGCGGGTGTCGATGACGATGCCGCCGGTCGTCGCTGCGCGCTCCTTGGCCTTGGCACGGATCTGCGGCTGCCACCGCTTCTTCACCTCGCGCTCCAGGCGCGCGGCGAGGTCCGGGCGCGGCTTCTTGAGCTGGCCCTTCACGTACCGTTCGACGGTGCGCTGGGAAATGCGCAGCATCTGGGCTACCGGCCTGGTTCCCTTGAGCTGTTTGACCAGGTAGCGCATCTGCGCGGGCGCGCTCTTGGGTACCGGGCGGGTGAACGCCTTCTGTACCGCGGTGTCCAGGCCGTCCCCGAACAGGCTCATCGCCTACTCCTACTCTCCGTTGTCGGCGTCGGTGACGGTGCCGTCCTTGATGTACCGGGCGAGGTTGAGCTCCGGGGCGTCGAACCGGTCGCGGACCTCCTCGCCCCACAGCACGCTCTGGGTGCCTTCGTGCTTGACCAAGCCCGGGTTGACGCCGAGTCTGAAGCCGCCGGGCAGCGGCTTGCCCTCCCGATAGGGCAGGAAGTCCAGCGGCGAGGGCCCGTTGGAGGCGTACACGACGCAGTCCGACAGGATCGCGACCGGGTACTGCCCTGTGAAGGCGGCGTGCTTGACGATCTTGCGGTGCAGGTTGATCCGGGTGCGGGAGATGACCGCCGCGCGGATGTCCGGCCGCCATGTCGGACGGGACAGGGCCCGCCACGGCTCGCCCGGCCGCCAGCCCTCACCGCGCGGCCGCTCGCGCAGCTTGCCCAGGCCGCCCTTGACCGTCGCCTTGACCGCCGAGACGACGATGGCCAGCTCCGGGTCGCGGGCCTTGTAGCCGTCCATCGCGGCGAGGAAGTCCTCCGGGGCGAGGTCGGTGTCGACGCCGAGGTCGGCCATCGTGGCGAGGTAGGCGTCGCGCAGCCGGTTGTACCAGCCGTCCAGGTAGCGGCCGTGCTCGTAGCGCACCCACGCCTCCAGCGGGCGCACCTCGTAGCCGAGCTCCACCGCGTACGCCACGGTCGGCGTCGCGTACCAGGCCGGCCCTTCGGGGCGCTCGCCCTTCGGCGTGAACGGGCTGGGGAGCAGGCTGCCGTCCAGCTCCACCCACTTGTCCTTGCCGACCTTCACCTTCGACAGGTCGACGTGACTGAGGTCGACTAGCCAGGAGCCGGGCAGCTTCGGGTCGAACGCGGGGGCCTTGACGTGCGTTGCCTCACCGAGGCCGACGGTCAGGCCGTTGGCGCCGGCGGCGAAGGCCATGTTGACGTCGATGCCGACCAGGTGCCGCAGGGCGCACTCCGCGTCGGTCATCGGCCGCGCCCAGTCGTACGCCTCCTCGAACAGCTTCTCGCCGGGGCCGCGCACGTGGAAGCGCGGCATGTCCTTGAGGACCGGGTGCCCGTCGGGGACCTCGCACGGCGGCCAGTTCATCGGGTCGATGGCGTCCTTGCCCAGCGAGCCGGGGTTGTGCTCGGAGTGCCGACGGCCGTCGGCGTCGGGCTCGGAAGCGCGCGTCGCCGGGTGCAGGGCGGTCATCAGCTCCAGGCCGGTCACGGCCGTGGATCCGCGCGGCGTCATCACGCGTGAGGCGTACACGCCCAGGACGCGGGCGAGTTCGGCCGGCGGGAGCTGCCCGGCCTCGCCCCAGTGCCGGGCGTCCAGCGCGTGCCACGACGGGATGCACAGCTGTACGCAGGCCCGCTCCGACCCGGTCGCGGGCCGGTAGATCCGCGCCCACGGGCCGAAGCCGCGCTTGGTCAGCTTCCACTCCGCGCGGACCAACTGCTTGATGACCTTGTGGCCCTCGGGCAGGCGCCCGGCGTGCTTTTCCTCCTCCGTGAGCGTGACGGGCAGGCCATAGCGCTCCAGCGCGGACGGAGTGAGGACGATCAGCGGGTCGGCGTCCTTGCCCGGCCCGGACAGCTTCGGCGCCCCGAGCTTCGCCTCGCGCAGCGTCCAGTCCACTAGGGCCGGGATGCTTTTGGCGGGCACGTCCAGGACCAGGCCCCCGGTGCAGTACGCCAGCACCTGCCCGTCCTCGCAGTCGACGACCGCCAGCGGGCCGTTATCGAAGCGCGGGTCCACGGGCGTGGCCGTCGTCGTGGTCTTCTTCGCCACCGCCTTCTTCGCACCCGGGCGACGTGACGACGCGGTGGGCCTGGTCGTGTTCGCCGCCGTCTTCGGACGAGGCGGCGGCGCGGTAGCGGGCGCGGGAACCGCGGGCGGGGTGGGCTCGGGGGCCGGGCCGGTGAACGCCTCCGGGAGCGCGGGTGCCGGGTCGGCAGCGGGCGCGTCGGGGGACGGAGGGGGAAAGCGGGCGGCGAGGCCCTCCAGTAGTCGGGCGTATGCGGCACGCTTCGGCGGCCGCGGTTCGGTGGCACCTGACTCCCAGTTCCCGATGGTCTCCCGCCGGCTCTTCAGAGCCTTGGCGATCTGTTCCTGGCTCAGCCCGGCGGCCTCGCGCAGACGCTTGCGCTCCTGGGGAGTCGGGAGATCGTCCTGGGCGACCTCTTCCAGTAGCGCATCGACGGCGCTGAACAGTTCGTTCTCAGTGGGCACAGAGCTCACCTCCATGTCACACCCTACCCCAATTGCTCGTTAGATTTAACGTTGGTTTTCACGTGGATTGCTCATTGCGGCCGGGATGATCTAGACCGTGGAAGCACTGGAGGCCCTGTGGACGACGTGGACGGCTGCGACGTACTTCCGGCCCACGAGAGCCGGGCCGTCCTGAGGCGGGTGATCCTGCCCGCACCTCCAGCAAAGCGCAGCAGCGCACCACCCCCGCCCGCGGCGCCGCCTGATCCGCAAGTTGACTCCCCAGCGATCTCCCCCTCGTGCTCCGACCCCGCCGTCGGAGCACTTTCCTTTGCTGCCGGAAGCCCGCCGCCGACCGGGGCCCGTGCTCCCGCGGAGTCCGTGCAGCGTCAGGAAGACCTTCGTGCAGCCGTCCCGTCGGTACAGCTCGGCGACGTAGGCCTCCAACTCCTCCCACGACCACGCGTCGACCCCGGCCACCCTCGTTGCCAACCCTCGGGCCGCCCCGCGGCGTGTTCGGTGGCGCCGACCCGCGACGACTCGGAGGCTAGGCACCGGCCTCCTGTCCGGCGCGGGCGAGGGCTCAGCATCCAGGCGACGCGGCCGGAAGCTCTCTACTGACGGGAAGGGTCCGTCTATACCCTCGGTGGCCTTCCTACTAGCGCCCCGCCGTTGCCCCAGGAGGTTGTGTTGAACCGGAGAGACCACTTACCCCGCCACCTCACCCTCATGGCAGCAGCACTTCTGTTCGCCGCACGAGCCCAGACCGTCGCCGCCGCCGACGAACCCGCACCGGGACCGATCGAGCAAACGATCCATGCCTCCGCGGGAGGCGCCACCACACCGGACGGTTCGATGCCGGACGACTCAGTCAGCTGCACGTTCCGAGCGGAGAAGCCGAACTACAGCGGCAGCAAGATGACCGGCGTCGGCGGAATCAAGAGCTGCACCCCGCACGCACCGTTCTCCTGTAACAGCGAATCCGAGATCGAGTGGTACAACCCCGGGCCGGGACGATGGCTCACCGTCGCACAGTCCAACACGCAACATCAGTGCCCGCCGCCGTACCGGACGACCACCGCCGCCTACGCCTGCGAGTACCGCAGCTCCGACCCCCTCTACAGCTACCGGACTCGCGTGATCGGCTCCATCTTCTACGGCGAGACGCAGTCAGCAGACGTCAGCGGCCAGATCCTCCAGGTCCGCTGCCTGTAGGCACCAGTCCGGTGGCGTGCGACAACCGCACGCACGCCACCCCGACACCGAGACCGGAAGAGGCGCTCGTGAACGCCTGGTGGCCGATGTGCACCGCATGGAGCCGGCACATCATGGAGGCAGCCGACCGGCTGCCCGGAGAACGCAACGACCGCCACGAGCGCTACCGAACTTGGTCCCTGCACCCGGACTCCGCCGACGCCCTCCTCCAGACACTGCTCGCACTAAGCATCCACTCGCTCATCGTGGACGCGGTCGCCGGCCAAGAGACAGGTACGGCAGGACTGGTAGAACGGCTCCGGATCGCCGACATCGCCTGGGCTGCAGCCGAGCGGCCCTCTCACGAACTCCTCGCCGGACTGCCACCCCTGCCCGACGATGACCGTCAACGAGTCAATGCCGTCAACATCATGATCTATGACGACGCTTCCGCTCTCACTCTCGGCCGCCTGACCCAGATGATCCGAATCATGCTCAGGCAGCTGACAGCGGCTCAGCGCGTGACAGACCCACTCTGCTCCGACATAGCCGACGATTGATCGTCGACGGTGCGGTGGCTGGCGGAGTTCTTGTGCGAGCCCATAGCGTCGGCGAACAGCGTCGACGCAGCCTCCTGCTCACCGTCTGCGGCTCCGGCGTCGGCGAGCGGACCGCGAGCCTTGCCGTTCTGGTGCGGCTGGAACGCCACACGCATCAGCTTCACGTCGACCAGTCAGCGCGGCGCCGGCCACCTGTCGCGGGCGCTGGGCCTGCGGCGAGGGCGGCCCCCGACGGGGTGATCGGCCTTGTAGTCCCGACTTTGACTGTTTTCGGACTGAACAGCCGCTGATGTTGGACGGCTTGATGTCCCGGTGGGTCAGGCCCGCGGCGTGCGCGGCCTCCAGGGCGTTGGCGACGCAGGCCGCCGTGTACATGGCCTTCGACAGCGGGAGCCGCCCGGCCTCGAGGACCGTGCTGAGCGACTTGCCGGGCAGCAACTGCATCACCAGGTAGGCGTACAGACGCCCGTCGTACATCGCGGATCCGATGTCGTGCACGGTGACGATATTCGGGTGCGACAGACCGCCGGCGACCGCAGCCTCGCGGGCGAACCGGGCCACGTGCCGGTCGTGATCCGCACCGCCGTCGCCCGGTCGTCGAGCCCGCAGCTTGACACGCACCTCGTGACGGGCACGGCGAAGGGCGGCGACTTCGGTGACTGCGGCCTGGCGGCGACGCTGGGCCCTGGCGGCTTCCATCGGGCTGGGCGGGCATCACCGTCGAACGCGTGCTGACCGACAACGCATGGGCCTACACCAAGAACACCTGGCGCGACACCTGCCGCGACCTGGGCATCAGCCCCCGCTGGACCAGGCCCTGGCGCCCTCAGACCAATGGCAAGGTCGAACGCTTCCACCGCACACTGCTCGAAGAATGGGCCTACCAGCAGCCCTACAACTCAGACCGCGAACGACAGGCAGCGTTTCCGGACTGGCTTCACTGGTACAACTACCACCGACCCCACACTGGCATCGGCGGCCAACCACCAGCCAGCCGCGTCACCAACCTGTCCGGTCAGCACACCTAGAGGCTGAGCGCCCGCATCGCGGCGGTCTGCCGCTCCACCGCCTCCGCGATGCCCGGGTCCGCCAGGGACGGCCGGGCGGCCTGGCGGTGTGCCTCGATCGCACGGCGATAGCCCTCCGGCGGCGTCCGGCGCTCCACCGGCGCGGCGGGCACGGCCGGCTGCGGGGCCGGGGCGGCCGCCCCGCCCTGGCACCCTTCGGCAACAAGGGCGCTCCGGTACCGCCCACTGCTCGTCCGTGAGATCTCCCCGTCCCATGCACCGTGATCAGGTGACCCGTGACGACACGGTGCTCTACGACAAGGAGCTCGTCGATGGCGCGCGGCGCCGCCGGCCCGTCGCCAACAAGGCGGTTGCCGGAGGCCGCTCGCGCGCGTGGACGGCCCGGGAGACGGCCGAGTTTCACCAAGAGATAGCCCGCGCCGAGGTCCGCGTGCACCGCGACGTGCCGGGCGTTGGCACGACGGTCGCTTTCTGCGGTGCGGAACGTGCGCCGGGCCTGTGCCCGGGTTACCTCACCCGCCGACCGGACGGCAGGACGGGTGACAGAGCGGTACTGGCCGTCCCGGGACACACTGGGGCTACGGCTGCGGCGATGTTCGCCGCGGCAGCGAAGACAGTGCTGCCTCAGGGCCCGCATGGCAGACGCCTCGCGGCACGTACCGCACATCACCCGCGTGCAGAGCCAGGCCGGCGACCGTCTGCTCGGGCGCGACCCGGCGGGCTGTCGACATCGCGGTGGACCGGGTGTGCGCGGGTCGTGCCGTACAGCTGCCAGTGCTTGCGGCCGTCGAGCTGGACCACCACGGTGCCGTGGTCGTCCCCAGTGCGCACCGAAGCCCTCAGCGGCCGTTAAGGATGCGCACAGGTTGGCCTGGTTGCGGGTGCGCAGGGTCCGCTCGATGCCCGCTTCCGCCCAGCGCGTGGGGGCGGCTGGACGGAAGCGGGGCGGTCCCCTTCGGTCGTTCTTCAGCACAAGGGGGCCGCGCTGCCTTCCAGACCGGAAGGTGCGACGCCGCGGGGCGTCCACTTCCATGGTGGTACTCCCGGCGCGTGCCGCAACGTGAAGTACGACCTTGCCACCGAAAGTGTTCATCTGCCATTTTTTGCCAACTCGTGGGGCCGGTTGGCAGTAGCGGGCAGGCTGCATCGACTGGTTGCCGCGGGGACATTGTTCCGTAACTTCATGATCACGTTGAGTGGTCCGGGGTTGGCACAGCATGCTGTCGCTCAGTTCCTCCGCGGCGCTTCAGCACCGCCGCGGAGGAGCCTCTTCCAGACCTTTCTTCCTTTCAGGGAAGGTGACATGACATCCAGGCAGGTGATGACCGTGGTCGTAGTGGCGGCGGTCCTCACGTGGAGCACGGTGATGACCGTGCTTGGGCAACTCGCGGCCATGTTCGCGCTGTTGCCGTCGCTCGGACTCCTGGTCCAGCAGCTCGTGACGGCTTTTCACGGTTCGGACGCGCGACGGAACACGCTGACGGACTCGTCGGCGGCTGTTCCTGCCTTGAGCGAGGAGCCGCCCCGGTGACGCCGCAGGGGCCTGATGAGCCGCCCGGGGAGCCTCCGAGCCGTCGGGGCCGACCGCCGGGGCCGATCAGTGATCAAGCGGGCATGACCCATCGCACGTGGCTGGAGCCGCTGCGCAGCCGGCTCGCCGCGAGCGGCCTGACTCTCGATGACCTCGTCAGCCGCTCCGGCTATTCCAAGACCCGGCTGTCCGAACTCCTGCGCGGCAATGGCTACTACCCGGGCTGGGAGCTGACCTACAGCGTGGTGAAGGCCCTCGACCTCCCCCCGTGGCCGCTGCGTCGTCTGTGGACCGCAGCCGCACGGGAGGCGGACAAGAAGACCAGTTGGATCAAGAAGGGCATCGACGCTGTTCAGCCCCTGGGTCGGGAGGAGCCTCCCATCGCCCACCTCGGCTTCGCCCAAGCCATGCGCCGTCCCTACCATGCGTACGCGCGGGCCTTCCTACAGGCCGACCAGCGCGCCCACCGGGTCGTGGCGGAGACCTTCGACGTCCTGTGGCTCACCTGGGACGAAGCGACGACCAGCCCCGACCTGCCCCGCCACGCCTGGCTGCTGCTGCGCCGAAAGGTCATGACACGCGCCTTCCACCGGGACGGGCACCCAGACCTGCGCGCTGCCGCCTTTCACACCGCCGCCCAGGCCCAGATCACCGACCTCGCCGACCGCATGGCCCACATCGATAGGCTCGCGGCCTTCTTCGACACCATCGCCCGCCTGCCTCAAGACCAGATGGACATCACCGTCCTGCGCTACCTGTGCGGCATCCACGAGGACGCCGTGCCCGGCATCGTCGGTCTGTCCCCGGCTCTCACCCACAGTCTGGAGCGCCACGCCCGCGGGGCGCTGAAAGGCCTGTATCCCCCTACCGACTCCCCGGAGTGATCACCGTGAGCGTCATCGACGACCTTCTCGCTCAGTCCTTGCTGCTGGACAACCAGCACGTCCCGTCCGACGTAGTCCCCTACGACGACATGGCCTACTACGAGGAGTACGCCGACGCCGCCAGCGTCCTGCCATGGGAGAGCTACGGGCCGGAACCGGCCGATGAAGGCGCCGCACAGAGCCTTGCAGCGCTGTGCGAGACGGTCGTCGCGCACTGCACTGCGGAGCAGATCGCAGATTTCCTGACCGACCAGCTGCCCCAGCCGCGGGCCGCATGGATCCTCGGCTGCGTGCTGCAGCTCTCCGGCCTCGACGAAGGCGCCCGCTTCTGGTGGCAGTACGCTGCCGGCGCCGAGGACGCACCCGCCTCCTACTGCCTCTACCTGCAGAACCTGGCCATCGGCGACACCCACGCCGCGGCTCTGTGGGAGGAACAGGCCGACCTGCACACATCCCGCGATGCCGGCCTGGTAAGCCAGGGAGACGGCCCGGCCTACCGCATGGTGACCGCCGATACCAGCCTTCCGACCGTCCTGCGCATCCTCAGCCGCCTCACCCAGGCCGCCCCGCCCCGGCGACACACGCAGACAGCGACCGCCGTCATCGACTTCGTCGCCAGGGCCGTCACCATCGGCTACGACCGCCACCCGGACTCCGAGATCCCCGTCCCGGGGCCGGGATTCGCCAGGCACCTGGAGATGATCGCCACTGCGTCCGCCCCCCACGTCACGACCACCGGCGGCCCAGAGACTGACCACACCACCCGCACGAGAACCAAGGGCAGGAAACTACCCCACCGGCTCGCTACAGACTCGGCAGCACCACGCATCCCGGCGAACGGACACCCACAGGAACCACGGCGTCTGCTCGTGGAAGTCCCCGCCGATGACGACTCGGCACGCGCGTTCTTCAAGGAAGCCGTCGCGGTGTGCTGGGCAGCCGTCAGCGCCGTCCGCACCGGCACCGCTCCTGACGGACGGGACAAACGCCTCTCTTACTACCTGGACCGTGTTCGCCCCCGCGCCTCGCGCCAGCCAACCGCTCATGCGGTCTGAAAGGAAACCCCTACAACACGTGCACACCCCAGCAACCGGCCCTGCGCTCTGCGAGGCGACAGGAACCGTGGTCGTGCGGGCAGGAAACGGGAGCCACCACGGCCGAGGGAGATGTGCCCGAGCAAGATCCGAGGTAGCGGATCCGGATCGGGCAGCACGCTGAAGGAGTACTCCAGGGCCCTTGCCGACCTCTTGCCGATCGGACCCCAGCCAGGTCAGTCGCCTGGGAGCGCAGCGACGGCTGGCGCAGTGACCGTCTCAGGCGGCAGTGCTGACGCTGCGGGCCTTCCAGGAGTGCGGCACGTCTGTGTCCTTCATAGGCTGTTGGTGCTCGGGACTACTGCGGAGGTTTGCCTATGCCCCGGACCATCTGGAGCGGCGCGATCAGCTTCGGTCTGGTGACCGTCCCGATCAACGTGGTCAGTGCTACCGAGGACCACAGCATCCACTTCCACCAGTACCATCTGGCCGACCAGGGCCGGGTCCGCTACCGGAAGGTGTGTGAACTGGAGGACCGCGAGGTCTCCCAGGACGAGATCGGCCGGGGGTATGAGCTCACCAAGACCCAGGTCGTACCGATCACGGACGAGGACCTGAGCAGCCTGCCCCTGCCGACAGCGAAGGCGATCGAGATCGACGCATTCGTGCCGTTGGAGTCCATCGACCCGCTGAGGATCGCCGAGGGCTACTACCTGCAGCCGGCCGGCCAGGTCGCGGCGAAACCGTACAAGCTGCTGGTGAAGGCCCTGTCGCGGTCGGCGAAGGTGGCCGTTGCCAAGTACGCCTGGTCGGGCCGCGAGCGCCTTGGCCTGCTCCGGGTCCGCGACGACGTCCTGGTCCTGCACGCGATGCGCTGGCCGGACGAGATCCGTGACCCCACCGAGCTGCTGCCGGCACCCACCGAGGTGTCCGAGGCGGAGATCGACGGCGCGCTCGCCCTCATGGAGACCATGACCACCGACTCCCTGGAGGGCCCCGAGTTCACCGACCGCTACACCGAGGCGCTCACCCAGATCATCGAGGCCAAGAGGGAGGAGCAGCCGCTGCCCGAAGCCCCCCAGCCCGAGGAGCCCGCTCAGGTCCTCGACCTGATGGCGGCGCTGAACGCCTCCGTGCAGCAGGCCAAGACGGCCCGCGGCGAGGATGCAGGGCCCGCCGAGGTGCACGAGCTACCGAAGGCCAAGAAGAAGACGCCTGCGAAGAAGCCCCCGGCCAGGAAGGTCACGGCGAAGAAGACGACCACGAAGAAGGCCCCGACCCGCCGGCCCCACAGCGCCTAGGTGTACTCGGCCAAGAGGTTGGTAACTCGCGTCGGTAGTTGATCAAGAGAAGACCTCCGGGCGTAGTGGAGATGCCTGTCTTCACCACAACCGGAGATCTTGGTGACCCACGCTAATGCCCGGCTGACCTCTCACGGCAGATGTCTTCTGGTGCGCCGTGTCGTGCACGACCTGCGTCCGGTGGCGCACGTGGCCAAGGAGCTGGGGGTGTCGCGCCAGTGCGCGCACCGATGGGTGGCCCGTTTCCGGGCCGAGGGATGGGACGGCCTGCACGACCGCTCCAGCCGCCCCCGCACCTGCCCGAGGCGTACCCCCGAACACATCGAGGCCGCGGTGCTCAGTGCACGGCGCGCTCACCGGCGGGGGCCGGACTTCCTCGCCACGGAAACCGGCGTCCCCGCGCGGACCGTCAGCCGCATCCTGCGCCGCCATCAGATCCCCTACCTGGCATCCTGCGACCCGCTGACCGGACAGCCCATCCGTGCCGAACGCCGCAGTCATGCCCGCTACGAACGCGCCCGGCCCGGCGACCTCGTCCACATCGACGTCAAGAAGACCGGACGGATCCCGGACGGCGGAGGATGGCGGGCCCACGGCCGGGAGGCCGGCAAGACCTACGCGCAAAATCAGGCACGGATCGGCTACGACTACGTCCACGCCGCCGTCGACGACCATTCCCGCCTGGCCTATGCCGAGATCCACGCCGACGAGAAGGCCGACACCTGCGCCGGCTCCCTCACCCGCACCGCCGCGTTCTTCGCCGCCCACGGCATCGACCGCATCGAACGGGTCATCACCGACAACGCCTGGACCTACCACAAAAGCACTACATTCCGCCGGGCCGTGGCCGACCTGGGCGCCGAGCAACGGTTCATCCGCCCCCACTGCCCCTGGACGAACGGCAAGGTCGAACGCTTCAACCGCACCCTGCAAACCGAATGGGCATACCGCCAGGTGTTCGCCAGCAACACCGAACGCGCCCACGCGCTGGCGCCATGGCTGACCTTCTACAACACTCGACGCCGACACACCGCGCTCGCAGGCCAGCCCCCGATCAGCCGACTGTCACCAAAGTCATGACCGAGTACACCTAGGAGCCACCCCCGCTTCCCGAGCGTTTCTCTCCCACTTTCAACACTTTCGGCACTCACTGCCCAGCCGTCCGGCTCGGAATGCCCGCACCCAGGCTCGCCGTGTCAACGACGCTCCCGACGAGGGTCTGCGCCAAGCCCGCCTCGAGATTCGGCGCGCCCACCTCTCGCTGGTGATGCGCGGGGCTTGACGATCTTGAAAGCGGTCTTCCTCGGCTGAAGATTCCGTCCGGCACTTCGAGAAAGCGCCCTACGATGAGCCGGTGACCGAGACGCTGCCCCCCGTGGGCATTGACCTCTTCGATGTTGATCGGCTCCAGCTCGTGGAAGCGGAGGAGCCGCTGCTGTCAGCCCGGGACAGGGCGGCTCGCGACCACGTGTGGGACGAGGCAGTCCAGGCCAACCCCACCCTCTTTGACGGGCCCGTGGTGGCCTGCGCTGAGCTGGAAGGTATGGGTCCGGGCGTCCTGCGCCTCTCCTGGGTGCGGCTTACTTACCGGCATTACGCCCTTCGCCGCGTTCCCGGAGCGGCAGCGCTGCCCTCGCTGTTCGTGAACGTCGTCCAGCCGACTGCCGATGGCCGTGTGTTGGCGGCCCGGATGTCGCCTTCCACGGCCGCGCCTGGCCGCTGGCAGCTGCCGGGCGGGTCCGTGGAGCCGCCCCAAGCGGGCGAAGTGCTGGATGAGTCGAGCCTGGCCGAACAGGCCGCGCGGGAGCTGGTCGAGGAGCTGGGGATCGCCGTGCCTGCCGAGGCACTCAAGCTGTGGGCCGTCACCCGCGGGGAGAACAGCAGCGTCGGCCTGACCTACATTGCCCCAGCTCTTGCGGAACCCGCGGTGCGTGCCGCTTTTGCTGCTGCCGCAGCAGGCGAACGTGCTCAGGGACGTGAGCCCGAGCTCGACGACATCGCTCTGGTGAGTTCGCCGCAGGAGCTGGCCGGCCTGGCCGGACCGCACGCGGACTACCTGGAGCCGATCGTCCGGCGCTTCACCGGCGGGCGCTGAAGCACGACGGCACGGGTCAGGGGCCGGCGAGGAACGCGCGGCCGCGTTCGTCGAGCTCGGCCACGCACCGCAGGCCGCGAGCCCGGAAGCGCGCGAGGTTGCCGCGCATCTGTGAGACGGCCTTGCGGGTCCGTACGGAGCGCACGCTGCCCATGTGGTCGATGGCCCGGTGCCAGGTGGCGCACGCCTGTTCGATGCTGCCGCGCTTGAGGTGCATCTCGGCGCCCGCGACCAGGTCCAGGGCCACGATTCGCGCGTAGGTCGCTGCCGGGCGTGCTGCGGCGGCCAGCGCGTACTGCTCGGCGGCGGCGCGGTGGTCGCCGATGGTCTCGTGGACCTTGGCGGTGCGGGAGTACACGGAGGCGGCCGGCGGCCCCCAGGTCAGCGCCCAGAACGGCACTTCATCCCCCGGTGCGCCGGTCAGCAGGGTGCGGGCGTGCTCCGCGGCAGCCAGGGCTGCACGGTGTTTGCCGCTCTTGGCCAGGGTGTGGGCGTGGACGACACGGAAGAGGGCTTCGGTCTGGGCGTCGACCTGGCCCTTGGCCCGGTTCAGGCCGGTCTCGGCCAGGCCCAGGCAGTGCTCGGGGCGGTGGAGTTTGAGGCCCTGCATGGCCATGGTGCGCATCACGAAGCCGTCGTGCCCCCGGAGGCCGGATTCGGTGGCCAGGGCGTAGGACTGGAGGTAGTAGCGCTGGGCGAGGCCCTGCTGGCCGGCATCGTAGGATTTCCAGCCCAGCAGGTGCACGCCGCGGCTGGCGGCGGACAGCATCTGTTGGCGGACCTCGTCGGTGCGAAATCGGGCCCGGCACAGCGGGGCGACGTCGTCGCGGAGGTAGGTGACCAAGGCGCTGCGCCCGTGCTGTCCGCCGTGACGTTCGTCCATCTCGGAGAACGCGTTGATCATGTCGCGGACGGCGGCGACCTCGGCCATGCCGACGGTGTGGCCGGTGCGCGCGGCGGCGGTGCGGGCGGCGATGTCCTGGACATGTTGAAGGGGCAGGGCTGCGGCTGCCACGGAGTAGGCGGAGGCCCTTAGGAAACGGCGGCGGTCCAACTCGTACCTCCACATGGGCAGCAGGGCATCCAGCGGGTCGACCCCGAGGGACAGCCCGATGGTGTCACTTTCGTCCTCGGCTGTGGAGGGCAGTCCAATGTCGGCCGGGGCCAGCAGGCGGCCCAAGCGCCGGGAAAGCGCGACTGCGAGGAAGCGGGGCGTGTCCCCGCGGGGCGTGGAGCCAGAGATCCAGTGCTCGATGCTCGACTTGTTCGTGCGTAAGCGCGCGCCGCACTCGGACGCGACGGCGCAGACCGCTTTGGCCAACGCCTCGTAGGTGAGACCGGATTCGGCGACAAGGGCTCTGAGCTGGTCGTTCGGTGTACGCGTGGTCATGGGCACCTGTCTGGGATATACGCGATATACCGCTTGGCCTGCTCGCCACCGTACCGCTGTGCAGTCCCCGGCGGTTGACTCTTCATCAGGCACGAGCTCGGCGGCCGGCAGCCTCATGAGCGCCGCCCCGGATCTGCTTCCGTGCCCACTCTGCGCACCGTGCCCCATGCCCTGGGAGGGATTTCCATGGATGAGCCAGATGACCGTTGGATCGCCGTCACCGCGGCGACTCTGCTGGCGGCGGAGCACGAGAACGTACCCATAGAGGCGCTGACCCGGCGATGGCCCGGCTTGCGACTGGAAACCGCCTACCGTGTCCAAGCGGCCATAGTCGCGCGGTGTGTCGCGGCCGGTGCACGGGTCGTGGGCCACAAGGTCGGCGCGACCTCCAAGGCCGTGCAGGAGCAGGCGGGCATCGACGAGCCGGACTCCGGTGTCCTCCTGGACCACAGGGTGCTGCACACCGGCAGCACCCTGCACCGCTCCACGCTGATGCAGCCGCGGGTGGAGGCGGAGCTGGCCTTCCGGCTCGGCAGCGACCTCAGCGGGGCCGGCCCTGCCCTGGAGGAGGCACGGGCGGCGGTGAAGGAGATGTCCCTCGCCCTAGAGGTAATCGACACCCGGTTCACCGACTGGCAGATCACCATCGCGGACAGCATCGCCGACAGCGCATCCTGCGCGCGGGTGGTCACCGGCCCGATGGTGCCCCTGGACGCCGACATGGACCTGGCGGCCGAGCCGCTCGTCGTCAGCGTCAACGGAACCGCCGTCGCCACAGGCGAGGGCCGGGCGGTCCTGGGCGACCCGCTGCGTGCCCTGGTCTGGCTCGCTGGCCGGCTGCACCGCTTCGGCAATGGCCTGCGGGCCGGTCAACTGGTCCTGACCGGTGCCGTGCACGCGAGCCTCCCGCTGGAGGCCGGGAGCACAGTCCACGCCCGTTCGCCGCACCTGCCGCCGGTCGAGCTGCACGTCCACTAGTCCGGACCAGGCACGTACCTCTGCGCACCACACCCTTGTCTTCCTTGACCGAAGGAGCGGCCGATGGCTGCTGGAGAACGAAGGCGCGTCGCCGTACTCGGCGCGGGTCTGATCGGGGTCGACCTCGCAAGCAAGATCGCCCGGTCCTCGAAGCTGGAGCTGGCCCTGGTGGCAGGCCGCAGCCGCGACAGCCTGGGCCTGCGCCGAGCAGCGGAGATGGGGCATCCCACGACCGCCGACGGTGTCCGCGCCGTGGTGGAGTCCGGTCCGTTCGATGTCGTCTTCGACGCCACCAATGCCGACAGCCATGCCGAGAACTGGGCGGCGCTGCGGCCGACCGGCACCACCTTGATCGACCTGACGCCCACGGGTCTGGGGACGGTCACCGTGCCCGGGGTCACCGTGCACCGCTCGGCGGCCCACCGGCATCTGAACCTCATCAGCTGCGGCGGGCAGGCGTCCATCCCGATCCTCCACGCCATCGCCCAGCGCTGCACCCCCACCTACATCGAGGTGGTGTCCACCGCTGCGAGCGCGAGCGCCGGTCCGGCTACCCGCCTCAACCTCGACCAGTACATCGCCACCACCTCCGCCGCGATCCGGACCTTCACCGGCACCCGGGACGTGAAGGTGATGGTGAACATCAGCCCCGCCCGGCCCGCCCCGCCGTTCCGGGTGGCCATGACCGTCCTCGCCGACGACGTCCGTCCCGCGCCGGTACGTACGAGCATCGCGGCCGCCGCCGACACCGTGCGGGCCTACGCGCCCGGGTTCAAGGTGACCTCCCTCGCGGTGGACCCGGGCCGGATCGCGGCCGCCGTAGAAGTGACCGCCTCCAGTCGCCACCTGCCCAGCCACGCCGGAAGCATCGACATCATCAACGCCGCCGCCGTCCTGCTCGCCGAGCAGTCAGCCACCGCCTCCCGATGAAGGGATCCACGCCCGTGAACAGGACGCCCAACGACCCTCGTCCCCAGGTCCTGATCCACGACCCGACGCTTCGCGACGGCCACCACGCGGTCGGCCACCAGCTCGACGCCGACCAGCTCCGCACCTACGCCACCGCCGCGAACGCCGCCCGGGTGCCGATCGTGGAAGTCGGCCACGGCAACGGCCTGGGCGCCTCCAGCCTCCAGATCGGACGCGCCCTCCTCGACGACGCCACAATGCTCACCACCGTCCGCGAAGCCCTCACCTCCTCGAAGATGGGCGTCTTCCTGGCCCCCGGCTGGGGCACCTCCGGCGACTTGGCGGCCGCCGTCCACCACGGCGCCGATGTCGTACGGATCGCAGCGCACTGCACCGAGGCCGACGTCACCGAACGCCACCTCGCCACCGTCCGCAATCTGGGCGCCGAGCCCCAGGGCGTCCTGCTCATGAGCCACATGACCAGCCCCGACCGCCTCGCCGAGCAGTGCGCCCTCATGGTGAAATACGGCGCGCAGGCCGTCGGCATCATGGACTCCGCCGGCCACTACCTCCCCGCCGACGTCATCGAGCGCATCCACGCCATCGCCTCCGCGGTGGACGTCCCGGTCATCTTCCACGGCCACAACAACCTGGGCCTGGCCGTGGCGAACAGCCTCGCCGCCGTGGAAGCGGGGGCATCCGTCATCGATGCGACGGCCCGCGGGTTCGGGGCAGGAGCAGGAAACACCCAGCTCGAAGCCCTCGTGACCGTGCTCGAACGGCATGGCTTCGACACTGGAATCGGCCTGCGCGAGATCCTGGCCGCCGGTGATGTCGCCGCCGACCACCTGATGAAGGCTCCTCCATCCATCGACTCCATCGCGGTGGCCGGCGGGCTGGCCGGGGTGTTCTCCGGGTTCAAGCGGCCGGTCCTGGAAGCCGCCCGCACCGAAGGCGTCGATGCCATCGATCTGTTCCTCGCCCTTGGTGAACGGCAGGTCGTGGCCGGCCAGGAAGACCTCATCGGGGACGTCGCCCGGCAGCTCAAGGCGGCCACACGATGACCCCGGTCTCCGCGCAGGCCGCGACCGCCGTGGTGGCCGCTGTCGGATCCGCCCTTCCCTCGTGCACCGTCTCCAACGACGAGCTGACCGCGCGCCTGGACACCACCGACGAGTGGATCCGCTCGCGGACCGGCATCACCCGCAGGCACATCGCCGGAGCAGACCAGTCCACCGCCGACCTCGCCATCCGGGCCGCCGCCCAGGCTTTGACCAGCAGCGAACCGGAGCACGTGGACGCCCTCGTAGTCGCCACAACCACCCCTGACCGGTGCTGCCCGGCCACCGCGCCCGCCGTCGCCACCCGCCTTGGCCTGACCGGCATCCCCGCTTACGACCTCGCGGCCGGCTGCACCGGCTTCCTCTACGCCCTCGCCACCGGCTCCGGACTCATCGCCGCCGACACAGCGCGCACCGTCCTGGTCATAGGGGCGGACCGCCTGGCCAGCCTCCCCCACCCCGACGACCGCACCACCGTCCCCCTGTTCGGCGACGGGGCCGGTGCCGTGCTGCTCCGCCGCGGCAGCGCAGACGAAACCGGCGCGCTCGGGCCGATGGTGCTGGGCAGCGACGGCACCGGTGCGGACCTGATCCGCGCCGACCGCCCCGGTGCCCTGCACATGGACGGAGCTGATGTCTTCCGGCATGCAGTCGACCGCATGACCAATGCCTCCCGGCAGGCCGCCACCGCCGCCGGATGGGACCTCGCCGACGTCGACCGCCTCATCCCGCACCAGGCCAACAGCCGCATCACCTCATTCGTCGCTCGCCAGCTCGGAGTCCCCGACGACCGCCGGCTCAGCAACGTGGCCGAGGTCGGCAACACCGGCGCCGCATCCATCCCGCTGCTGCTGGACCATGCCTCGTCCGACGGTCGCCTGGCCCCCGGGCATCGCACCCTGCTTACCGCGTTCGGCGCCGGACTGACCTGGGGTGCCCTCACCCTCACCTGGCCCGACCTCTCCCGTACCCGACTTCCGCAAGGAGCCCCGCATGACCGGTGACCTCGCCCGCATCCTGACCGACGACCTCAAGCTGCCCGCCGACCAGCTGACCGACGACGCCAGCCTCGACCACGCCGGATTCGACTCCCTCGCCGTCGTGGAACTCTCCGTCCTGCTCACCGACCGCTACGGCATCGACATCACCGACAGCGACATCAAGAGCACGGCCACCCTCGGCCAGCTCGACCTCCTCATCACGTCCAAGCGCAACGGAAGGTAGACCACCCCGTGACCCACACCAGCCGCCGGCCCGGACGGGCCTGGATCATCACCCCCGGCCTGCGCACCGACCGCTTCGACAGCGCCCGCACCTCCGGGGCCTCGGTCGCCGTCGTCGACATCGAGGACTCCGTCGCCCCGGCCGACAAGCAGACCGCCCGCACGGCCTCCGAAGCCTTCTTCACCCCTGCCGAGCCGCCATGCACGCTCGGCATCCGGATGAACAGCCTCACCACGCTCGACGGCATCAAGGACCTCGCTGCCCTCGCCGCCTATGCCGCTCGGCCCGACCTGATCGTGGTCCCCAAAGTGGAAGCGGCCCGCGACATCGAACTCGTCGCCGCCGCCCTGGACGCCGACGGCTACACCCCAGACATCTGGGCCCTGATCGAAAGCCCCCGCGCCTTCAACTACCTACCCGAGATCATGCGTGCACCCCGCCTCGGCGGCGTCATCTTCGGGTCCGCCGACTACGCGGCCACCGTCCGCTGCGGCCTGGGCTGGGATGCTCTTCACTACGCCCGCTCGGCCCTCATCAACGCCGCCACCGCCGCGAACATCCCCGCCATCGACGCCCCCACCTGGGAACTCGACGACCCCCACACGCTGCGCCGCGACGCCGAGCGGGCCAAGGAACTCGGCTTCTACGGCAAGGGCTGCGTCCACCCCCGCCATGTTGAGGTGATCAACGACGTATTCACCCCGACCGCCCAGGAGATCGCACAGGCCCGCGCCACCGTCGCGGCCGCCGACGCCAGCGGCGGCTCGGTCACCACAGTCGACGGAACGATGCGCGGCACCCCCTTCTTCAACCGCAGCCGCGCG
This sequence comes from Streptomyces naphthomycinicus, assembly GCF_020400595.1. Taxonomy (GTDB): domain Bacteria; phylum Actinomycetota; class Actinomycetes; order Streptomycetales; family Streptomycetaceae; genus Streptomyces; species Streptomyces naphthomycinicus. The sequence continues at coordinate 44,511 of NZ_JAINRE010000050.1, forward strand.
CTCATTGCCGAAGCGGACCACACCTCATGAGCACCGCACTACCCCACGGATACCGGACCATCGGAGACGGCCGGATCCGTGAGAGCGTCGGCCTCACCTACGCCGCGCTCACCCCCGGCCTGATCATCGAGCACCGGCCCGGCCGGACCGTCACCGAACTCGACAGCCTCCTCGGCGCCGCCCTGAGCGGGAACGTCGCCCCCATCCACACCGACGCCCACTACAGCAGCCAGACCCAGTGGGGCCGCATTCTGGTCTGCTCCGGCGTCACCCTCAACCTCGTCGCCGGCATGACCGTCCGCAGCATCAGCGGCCTGACCACTGCCAACCTCGCCGTCGACTGCGTCCGCTTCACCGCACCCGTCCACATCGGCGACACCCTGTACGCGGAAACCAAGATCCTCACCCGCAGGACCTCGCAAAGCAGTCCCGACAACGGGGTAATCACCTGCCACACCACCGCACACAACCAGGCAGGTGCCCCCGTCATGGCCTTCAACCGGACCTTCCTGATCCCCCTGGACGCCGACACTGTCCGCGACGCCACCAACTACTAAAGGGCGGACATGAATCAGCAGCTGACCTTCACCGCGGCCGACGACGGCCTATGGCAGCAGTACAACCAGCTCGCTACCCGAGCCTACGGCCACCGGATCGCGGACATCACCCACCTGCGCGAGCACGCCGACCTCCAGGTCGCCCTCCGCAGCGGCCGCGTCGTCGCCGGCGGCCTCGGCCTGCTCGTCGACCAGTTCTTCGGCGGCGCCCCCGTACCCAGCGCCTGCCTCGGCGACGGCTGCGTCGCCCCCGAAGAGCGCGGCGAACACCTGGCCACCGACATGGTCGCCCAACGGCTGCAACCCCTCATCGAGCGAGGAGCGGTGATCTCGACCATCGTCACCTCATCCACCGGCTACGCCCGCCGCCTCGGCTGGGAGGCCCCCGTCGACGTCCTCGCTCAGGCCGTTGCGACCGACGAGCTCAAGCGGTCCTTCACCGGCGGCGACTTCGAGATCGAGCACGGCCGAACTGACGAGACGGAAACCCTCCAGGGGGACCTCGCTCGGCAGTGGAACGGCCCGGTCCGACGTACCAGCTGGTGGACCCGGTGGAAGCAGGACAAGAGCGACCTCACCGCATACCGCTTCGCCAGGCCCGGCCACCCCACCGCCGGCCTACTCACCCTGGCGACGAAACGGCACGAGCGCCACGGCATGAGCCTGATCGTCCACGACTTTTGGGCCGCCAGTCAGCCCGCCGCCGCCGCCATGTTCGCCTTCCTCGGCCGCCACAACACCCGCGCTCGCACGATCGAGTTCCGCCGCGGAGTGCTCCCGCCATACCCCACCCTGCTTCACGGACTCCGCCACCACCACACCACCGCCGAAGCCTGGCATCCCTGGATGCTCCGTATCCTCAACATTCCCGAGGCCATCCGGCTCCGCGGCTGGCCCGCCGACCTCACTGCCGCCGTACCGATCGAGATCGAGAACGAGACCGGCGACTGGGGTCGGTGGATGCTCCAGATGAAGGCCGGAGAAGCCGAGATCGGTCCCACCCAGGTCGAGGGGCAGGCGTCCTTCACCCGACGTCAGCTCGCGGTCTGGTACGCCGGCGGCTACCGGTCCACCCCCTCAGCACGTATGGCTGGGGTACGCGCCACATCGGACAAGGCCCTCTCGACCCTCATCCGTAGCACCACGGAGCTCGAACCCTGGCTGCCCGACCACTTCTAGGCGCGGGGCGGGGCGCGCACCGAAGGCGACATAGTGCCCCCGCCTGGCTGTCGGCCGACCCGGGTAGCCGGTCATGGAGATCACGGAGCTGTCAACGACCGCCGCACCGGGCCTGGCCGAGAAGGCGGAGGCCCTGGCGGACATTGCTTGCGCGGTGCATGACCTCGCCGTTGAACCGTTGACGCGGGCGAATTGGAGCGGAAACCCGGGCATGACAGCTCCGTCGCAGCGGAAGATGAAGACAGCGGCACGGCCCAGCGCGCAGGAAACCGGCGCCGAGTGGCACCTCAACTGGACGGACGGCCCGCTCAGGGAGCAGATGAAGCAGCACCTGGCCGACGCCCTCGCCGGGCACCGCTTCCCCGACTGCTAGCCCGCCATAATGATCATGTCGATCCCCAAGGAGTCCTTTTGTCCACGGCACCGATAGACCCCTACCAGGGCGTTCCGACCACCGTCGTCTACGACACCTTCGCCGAGACGGCCACACGTCTGACCGGCCGCTACACACGCCTGTCGGACACCGCGACCTCCGACGAGGAACGCGATCGCTGGTGGCAGAAGGTCCTGGAACTGCGCGACACGAAGAGGAACGTGCCCGCCCACGACCGTGCCCAGCTGATCGCCTGGATCGCCGAGTGGGAAGCCGAACTCGCGCGCCTGAGCGACGCCCGTGGCTGAGGCACGCGACTACTTCCTCACCGAGGCGCAGCTGCGGGCCCGGTTCGAGGAACGCGTCCGCGACTTCGTCTTCTCCGGCCACTCACCCCGGGACGAGCCGGTTCTGGTCCTGGCGGGAGCCCAGCCGGCCGCCGGCAAGAGCCAGGCCATGGCGGCCGCCGAGCAGCGACGCCGGGACCATGACCTCGTCCCGCTCACCGGGGACGAGCTGCGGGCCTTCCACCCTCAGTACGAGATGCTGCTGCGCGACGAACCGCTGCTGTTCCCCAACGCCACGGCGCAGGCCTCCGGGGCATGGGTACGGATGAGCATCGAGCACGCGCGCACCCAGGGCTACAGCCTGATCCTGGAAGGCGTGTTCCGGAACCCGGAGATAGTGATGGCCACCGCGGCTCAGTTCGCCGACGCCGCGTACGAGGTCGAGGTCCTCGCGTTAGGCGTGCGGGCAGAGCGCAGCCGACTGGACTCTCTGCACCGCTACCTGGAGTCGGGGCGCTGGACGCCACCCACCGCGCACGACAGCGCGTACACGGCGATGCCCGAGACCATCGCAGCTGCCGAGGCCAGCCCGGCCGTCCAACGGCTCACCATTACGGACCGCACCGGCGTCGACCTCTACGTCAACGAACGCGACGCTACTGGCCTCTGGCGTACCGCGCCCGCCGACGTCACCGCTCTCCAGGAGAGCCGGGCGCGGCCGCTTCCGCCTTAGGAGGCTGCCGGGTGGCTGGCCCGGCACCAGGACACCCTGCTTGCGTTCGCCGGACGCGGCGAGATCAGCGAGAGCACCCATCCGGTCCTGCGCACCGTCACCGAGGACGCCGACACGGTGGCATCCATGGCCGCCGACCAGAGCGCCGCCCGGCACGAGTACGACGTCACCCGGCCCCTGCTGCGCACACTGGTGTCCGGTCCGGTGACCTCCACAGCCACCTTGCCCATGCCGCTAGTCCCCGACGGCCGACTGGGTGCCCGCGCCCGCGGCTCCGCCGACGCCGCCCAGGAGCAGGCCCGCCGCTCCGCTCTCCCGCCTGCGGACCGTGATGCCCAGGATGCCTTCCGCCGCCGCCTGGCGGAGCGGCTCGCCCCGTTGGCCGCCGAGCCGAGCCGCCCGTCGGCGGCCGCGGCCCGGTCGAGGTCCACGACTGTCCGCCGGACACCCAGCAGGCAGGCTCCCCCCGCTCAACGGACCGCCGAGCAGCCGCCGCACCAGCGGCATCAGCCCGGGGCCGGACGCGGCCAAGGTCACGGTCCCGGAACCTGATCACCTCCGAAGGCCAGGGGCTGTTGACGGCCGGCAGCGGCGAGGGTCTGCACCATGAATTTCACGGCGGACAGCAGTCTCCGGTGCACGGATGGCGGGCGGTGAGGTCCACCGCGACCGTGCGTGTAGGGAGAGAACGGCCTCTGAGGAGGATCGGAACGGTCAGTAGCAACAAGGGTCCGATCTTGGTTCCGGTTCGGCGACTCCGCCCATATGCGCTGGTCATCTGGCCTACTGCCGTGACATGCCAGTTGATTTCCTGTCGGACGATCAGGTCTCCCGCTACGGGCGCTTCGCGGCTGAGCCCACGCCGAGCGAGCTGGAGCAGTTCTTCCGCGTGCCGGGGCTGGAGGCTGCCCGCTCGAAGCGTGCGCCGGCGAACCGGCTCGGCTTCGCGGTGCTGTGGGGATCGGTGCGGATGCTCGGGGTGTTCCCGAGGTGGTGCCGGCCGTGGTGGTGCGGTTCGCGGCCGAGCAGCTCGGCGTCGAGGCGTCCGAGTGGGCCGGGTACGGAGTGCGGAAGCTCGTAGGCGCGACTCGCGATATCTGGCGAATGGATGCAGTCTGGAATGTAGGGGTGTTTCTAGGGGGCAGCGTGAAGTCGAGACGAGGGCATGGGGGTTGAAGAACAACCGAGCGAAGACCGGTGCCTGCAGCCTTGCCGCAGAGAACAGGGCCGCTCCACGCACCCTAGACCGGGCATAATCGCCGCTCAGTGCAAGCAATGCCGCAGGTATATCGGCGCATGAGTGCTATTCCGTCGGAATCGTGGACGCTAGCGGCTGGACGACCAATGCCAGTCGAGACTAGATGGGACTGAATCATGACATTCGTTTCACTGCGCGACATTCACTGCGATGAGGAAACAGACGAGGTCGGCGATGACGAGATCTACGTTTTGGTGAGCACTGTCAACCTCGGTGCGCACGTCAACGTCGAGGGGATTCCTATACCGGTTCCCTCATTCGACGTCTGGCGGTTCGGCATCTTCGAAAACTTCGCTGAGGGCGACACGAAGGGGCAGCCCTTCCAGCCATTCTGGACGGCACCACTGACCAATCCGGATCAGGCAATCTTCGTCGGCTCGGTGATAGAGAACGACAACGGTGTGCCGGAGCAGTACCAGCAACTCTTGCGCCTCGTCATTCCGAAGTCGCTGGCGTCGTCGATCGGCGAGCCGCTCGACGTCGTGCGGTCGAAGCTGGTCAGGGAGATCAACGAAGTGCTGAACGGGGTGGACCTTCCTATCCCGTTCGCCCTCGACGACGACCACGTCGGCACACAGGAGCTTCGGTACGAATCACCTGAACTGCAGAGAGCCACCGGAGATCTGGTGCCGAAGGTGCTCGCGTACAACGGCGACGGCGGACGCTACCGGGTCACGTTCGACGCGTCGCCCGACATCTTTGGGGCGATCCGCGACCGTTGGATCGCGCTGGGAGCCGGCAATTCACCGGTCGGTCGGCCGCTCTCCGGTGAGATCCCCACCTTCGACGGGGTAGGTCGTTTCGTGAACTTCTCGGGTGGCATCATTTCGTGGCACCCCGATACGGGCGCGCATGGTGTGTGGGGTGCCATAGGCGCGCGCTGGCTGCAGATCGGTCGCGAACAGTACGGGTATCCGATCACTGACGAGTTCACAAGCGGGGTTGGCCGCATGAACACCTTCAAGGCGAAGCAATTCATGGAGGGGTCGATCTTCTGGACCCCACAGACTGGAGCGGTCGAGATCTACGGAGACATCCACGCAAAGTGGAAGGCCATGGGCGCCGGTGGATCCAGCCTCGGGGCTCCCGTCGCGCCCGAGGAGAATGCACCCGGCGGTCGGATCCAACGCTTCCAGCATGGGGCGTTGTTCTGGAACGCGTCGAACAGGCAAGTATCTCCAGCCTGACTTTCTGGCTCGCCCAGGTCCCGGCACGGTGACCGCTCGGAAACTAACGGCCACCGTGCCGGGCCAGGCAGTGGCCAGTTTGCGCAGCTGGTCGAGGGGACCCGGTAGTTCTCGCCGAAAAAACGACAGCGTCGTGAATGCGCCCGTCCTTCTCATACAGCAGACCGAGGCGCATCGCGGCACCAGGGTGCCCGGCCTCCCAGGCACGTCATAACGGTGACACTGATCGGGCGTCACGATCGGCGAAGTCTCTTA
>NZ_JAINRE010000051.1 GCF_020400595.1 Streptomyces naphthomycinicus
CCGGCGCTGTCCGGGAAGCGGTACCGCCTGCATCCCGTGCAGGCGGCGGGCACGGACTCGGTGGTGAGGTCCTCCGCCTACACGGCCGGCTCGGGCACGTTCACCGTCCCGGCCCGGACCGTGGCCGTGTTCACGGCCTGAGCCGGTCTCTCCCCGGCACGGAGACCGAGCGATCGGCGGGTGCCCCTCGCGACGCGAGGGGCACCCGCCGATCGCGGTACGTCAGGGAACGCGGACTCCGGTGGCGGCGAGGAGCGCGCCGTTGGCGGCCCGTTGGGTGGCGATGAGCTGTGCGCGCAGGGCGTCCGGAACACGGTCGCGGTCACGGGGATCGATCGTGAACGCCGGGTCGTCCGCCAGCTCCGGGTACGCGGCCTTCTGCGCGTCCGTGAGCTTCGACGGGATCAGCCGGAGCCAGTGCCCCTCGTCGGAGAGCGCGCCGTCCTTGACGGTGATGCCTCCGTCGGGGGCGTACACGAGCTGCTGGCTGGTGGAGTCGGTGGCCTTCACCTGCCACACGACCGTGTCCGTGCCGATCCACCGGGCCTTCGCCGTGTCGAGGTCCAGGTCCGGTGCGCTGCCCACCGTCGGCAGCAGGTAGTCGCTGTCACCGCCGATCAGCCAGGTCTCCTTGCCGTAGGTGGCGAAGTCCAGCGACCGGTCCGCGGCGAGGTCCTTCTCGTCGCCCTTGTGGACGATGTAGCTGAGTGAGGTCGCACCGTCGGCGAGCGGCACCTCGAAGGTCACGCCGAAGGCGTCCCTGCCGGTCGGCGCGAGCGGCGCCGACCAGTCCGTGGGGTGCCGTGCCCCGGTCCAGGTGTGCAGGCCCCAGCCGTCGTAGTCGCCGTCGGCCCGGTGGTAGTGGATCACGGCCTTGGTCGCGTCAGGAGCCGGGTACGCCCCCGGCGGTGCCGTGTCCGACTGGCCGTCGTCCCCCTGCCGGATCCAGACCTCCCCCGTCTTCCCCAGGTCGATGGTGCGCTGCGGACCGTCCGCGGTGCCGTTCCCGGTGACCGTGTACGTCAGGCTTCGCGCGCCGTCCTCCGGCTTCACCCAGGCGAACGCGCCGTAGGCGTCCCGTCCGGTGAACTCGGCCGACTGGCCGGCGGAACGCAGTCCGAAGCCGGTGTAGTCGCCGTCCGGCCGCAGGTAGTGCACCACGGCGTAGTCGCGGTGCAGGGCGCTCGGCGGCCGCGGCGGCGCCGTCTGGCCGGCCGTGGTCGTGGCGAGGTCGCTCGCGGTACGGCCCGCGAGGTCGACGGCGACGGCCTTGTAGCGCAGCGGGGTGCCGCGCTCGACCGTGTCGGGCAGGTGCTGCGTGACCTTGTACGGGGCGTGGTCGGCGGTGCCGAGGGTGTGCCACGGACCGTTGCCGACCTGGGCGGCGAAGACCACCCGGTCGAGGCCGCCGCCGCTCACGTCCGCGGAGAGGTCGACGTCCCCGGTGGCACCCGCCGCGGGGGCGTGGAGTTCCAGCGACGGCCGGGCCGCCGGCCTGCCCAGCCGTTGCGTCGCCTTCAGGACCACGGACGACAGCGGCGGGACGGTGACGGTCACCCGGGTGTCGGTGCCGCTGGTGACCGTGCCGGTGGTGCCGTAAAGGCCCCGGTAGGCCAGGCCGGCGGAGCCCGTGGGGATCCGCACGGTCCGGGCTCGGGAGTCGTTGTTGAAGGCGACCAGGTAGTCGCGTCCCGCGTGGACGTCGGTGCGGGAGAAGGCGTAGACGGAGCCCTGTGCGTAGCGTTCGGTCTGGACGCCGTCGCGCAGGGCGGGGTGGTGCCGGGTCAGCCGGGAGAGGGCGGCTATCGCGCGGTACAGGGGGTGCGAGGTGTCGTACGCGTCCGAGGCGGCCGTCCGGCCGGTGCCGATCTCGTCGTCGTCCAGGTAGTCCGGCACCTTCGAGGCGAACATCGTCTGGCGGGCGTCCTTGTCGCCGCCCGCCCCGGTGAAGCCCTGCTCGTCGCCGGAGTAGACGACCGGGTTGCCCCGGGAGAGAAACATCAGCTCGTGGGCGAAGCGGTCCCGGCGCAGGAGTTCGGCGTCGTCGGCCCCCGGGTTGTCCTTGAGCAGGAAGCCGCCGATGCGCCCCATGTCGTGGTTGCCGAGGAAGGTCACCTGTTCGTAGGCGTTCGCCTTGTCGGTGGTGTAGCGGTAGTCCTGCGCGAAGACGTCGGCGAGCCGGTCGGCCGCCCGGCCCTGGGAGGCGTACTGGCGGATCGCGTCCTGGAGCGGGAAGTCGAGTGTCGCGTCGAGCCGGCCCTGCCGTACGTACGGCGAGGTGACGGACGGGTCGGAGGACAGAGTCTCGCCGAAGACGAAGAAGTTCTTCCGGCCCTTCTTCGCCGCGTAGGAGTCGAGTGCTGTCGCCCACTGCGTCCAGAAGGCCATGTCGACGTTGCGGACGGTGTCGACGCGGAAGCCGTCGACCCGGAAGTCGTCGACCCACTTCTCGTAGATCCGCTCCATGCCGCGCACGACCTCGGGGCGTTCGGTCCACAGGTCGTCGAGACCGGTGTGGTCGCCGTAGAGGGTGCTCTCACCGGCGAAGGTGGAGTCGCCGCGGTTGTGGTACATGGCCGGGTCGTTCAGCCATGCCGGGACCTTGGCGTTCTGTTCGGCCGGCGCGACCCGCGGGGTGTACGGCAGGCCGCGGGCGTCGACCTTCCGCATGCCCTTGCTGTCGTCGAAGGGGCGGCCCTCGGTGTCCAGGTAGGGGTAGGCGCCCTTGCCGCGGTACGCGAACCTGTTCTCGGTGTTGGTCACGGTGTCGGCCGTGTGGTTGGTGATGACGTCGAAGAAGACCTTCATCCCCTTGGCGTGGGCCTTGCGGATGAGTTCCGCGAGGTCCGCGTTGGTGCCGAAGTGCGGGTCGACGCGGGTGAAGTCGGTGATCCAGTAACCGTGGTAGCCGGCGCTCTCGCCGTTGCCCTGCACCGGTTTGTTCTTGAAGATCGGGGCCAGCCAGATCGCGGTGGTGCCGAGCCCCTTGACGTAGTCCAGTTTGCTGATCAGGCCCTTCAGGTCACCGCCCTGGTAGAAGCCCTTGTCGGTGGGGTCGTATCCGGTGGCCGTGCGGTCGCCGGACAGCCCTCCCCGGTCGTTGCCGGCAGACCCGTCGGCGAACCGGTCGGGCAGGAGGAAGTAGAACTGCTCGCGGGTCATGTCGTGCCGGGGCGCCGTCGCGGCCAGCCGGGCGTCGGAGGGCGGAGCGGGCGGTCGTTCCGTGGCGCTCGCGGGCTGGGCCGCGTGCAGGGCCGTGGCGAGCAGTGCGGCGGTGACGGCCGCGGTGGCGGAGCGGGTCACGGCGGCCGGGAGCACCCGGCCGCGCGGGCCTGCCGATGGTCCGCCCGGGTTGCCCCGGGCGGTGTTCGATACGGTCACGGTGCGGCTCTTTCCTTTCGTTCGGTGTGCTTCGCGGGTCGGCCGGGAAGCGGGTGCACGGTCGTCGCGCCGAGCAGGGCCCCGTCCTGTCCTCGTTGGGTGGCGATCACCTGGCGGCTCGCCCGTGCCTCGGCGATCCGGTCGCGGTCTCGTGGGTCGACGGTGAAGGCCTGCTGGTCCGGGTACTGCGGACGGGCGGCCCGTTGCGCGTCGGTCAGCCGCGTGGGGACCAGACGCAGCCAGTGCCCCTCGTCCGACAGCGCGCCGTGCTCGATGCGGATGCCGCCGTCCGGCGCGTAGACGAGTTGCTGACTGGCGACGCCGGCACCGGTCCCCCGCCATACGACGGTGGTGTCGTCCAGCCAGGTCGCGGCCGAGGTGCCGAGGTCCAGGCCGAAGGCGCCGCCGAGGGTGGGGGTGAGATAGGCGCCGTCCCCGGCCACGCGCCACACCTCGTGGCCGTGGAGGGAGAAGTCGAGGGCCTCGTCGGAGGGGACGTCCTTCTCCTCCTTCTTGTGCAGGATGTAGCTGAGCGAGTCCGCGTGATCGGTCAGCGGGACTTCGAAGACCAGGCCGAAGGCGTCCTGCCGCACCGGGCGGATCGGGTCGTTCCACTCCGGCGGCTCGGCCGCTCCCGTCCAGGCGTGCAGCCCCCAGCCGTCGTAGTCGCCGTCGGGGCGGTGGTAGTGGATGACCGCCTTCGTCGTGTCCTGGGGCGGGTAGGCGTCCGCGGGTCTGGTGCCGGTCACCGCGTCGGCGCCCTGCTCGGTCCACACCTCCGGCGTCGCGGCGAAGTTCAGCGTGCGCGCCGGGCCGTCGGGGACGCCGTCCTTCTCCACGGTGAAGGGGATCTCGGCGGCGCCCTCGGCCGGGGCCAGCCAGGCGAACGCCCCGTAGGCGTCCCGGCCGGTGAAGCCGGCGGTCCGGCCGTCGGCCGTGCGCAGCCGCAGGCCCGCGTAGTCACCGTCGGACCGGCGGTAGTGGACGACGGCCCAGTGGCGTGCGGCCGTCGGTCTCGGGGCCGCCTCCGCCGGGCCCGCGGTCGTCGTGGCGAGGTCGGCGGCGGTCCGGCCGGCGCGGTCGACGACGACCGCCTTGTATCTGAGCGGTGTTCCCGCGGGGACGTCCGGGGCGATGGTCTGGGTGACCCGGTAGGGAGCGTGGTCGGCGCTGCCGAGGGTGTGCCAGGGGCCGTCGCCGACCTGGGCAGCGAAGACGACCCGCTGGTACGCGCCGCCCGTGACGTCGGCGGAGATCTCCACGGTTGCGTGGGCTCCCGCGTCCGGGGCGGTGAGCCGGAGCGACGGCTCGGCCGACGACGGACGCAGCGGCCCGGCCGCCTCGTACACGACCGACGACAGGGCGGGGACGGTCAGGGTGATCCTGCCGTCGGCATCGCCGCGTACCGCGCCGGCGGCGCCGTACAGCGCCCGGTACGCCGTGTCCGGCGAACCGGTCGGGACGGTGACGGTCCGGTCCTGGGTGGCGTTGTTGAAGGCGACCAGGTAGTCGCGTCCCGCGCGGACGTCGGTGCGGGAGAAGGCGTAGACGGAGCCCTGTGCGTAGCGCTCGGTCTGGACGCCGTCGCGCAGGGCGGGGTGGTGCCGGGTCAGCCGGGAGAGGGCGGCTATCGCGCGGTACAGGGGGTGCGAGGTGTCGTACGCGTCCGAGGCGGCCGTCCGGCCGGTGCCGATCTCGTCGTCGTCCAGGTAGTCCGGCACCTTCGACGCGAACATCGTCTGGCGGCCCGCCACGTCCCCGCCCGCCCCGGTGAAGCCCTGCTCGTCGCCGGAGTAGACGACCGGGTTGCCCCGGGAGAGGAACATCAGCTCGTGGGCGAAGCGGTCCCGGCGCAGGAGTTCGGCGTCGTCGGCCCCCGGGTTGTCCTGGGCGAGGAAGGTGCCGATGCGCCCCATGTCGTGGCTGCCGAGGAAGGTCACCTGGCTGTAGGCGTCGGTCTTGTCGGTGGTGTAGCGGTAGTCCTGCGCGAAGACGTGGGCGAGATCGTCCGCGGGACCGCCGCGCGAGGCGAAGTTGCGGGCGGCGGCCTGGAACGGGAAGTCGAGCGTCGCGTCGAGCCTGCCCTGGGTGACGTAGGGGGCGGTGATGGCGGCGTCGGCCGAGAACGCCTCGGCGAAGAGGAAGAAGTTCCGGCGTCCGTGCCGTGCCGCGTAGCGGTCGAGCGCGGTGGCCCACTGGGTCCAGAAGGCCATGTCGACGTTCTTGGCCGTGTCGACCCGGAAGCCGTCCACACCGAAGTCCCGGACCCACTTCTCGTAGATCCGCTCCATGCCCCGTTCGACCTCCGGCCGTTCGGTCCACAGGTCGTCCATGCCCATGAAGTCGCCGTCCAGGGCGCTCTCCCCGGCGAAGGTGGAGTTGCCGCGGTTGTGGTACATGGAGGGGTCGTTCAGCCAGTCGGGCACCTTGCGGTCCTGCGGGTCGGTGGAGACCCGCGGGGTGTAGGGGGCGCCGTCCGCGTCCGTTCGCCGCATGCCGGTGCTGTCGTCGAAGGGGCGGCCCTCGGTGTCCAGGTAGGGGTAGGCGCCCTTGCTGCGGTATCCGTACCGCTTCTCCGCGTAGTCGATGGTGTCGGCGGTGTGGTTGGTGATGACGTCGAAGAAGACCTTCATGCCCTTGGAGTGGGCCTTGTCGATCAGCTCCGACAGGTCGGCCTCGGTGCCGAAGTGCGGATCGACCCGGGTGAAGTCGGTGATGGCGTAGCCGTGGTAGTTGGCGGTGGGCCTGCCGTCGCGGACCGTCACGGGCTTGTTCTTGAACACCGGTGCGAGCCAGAGGGCGGTGGTGCCGAGACCCTTGATGTAGTCGAGGTGGTCGATGACGCCCCTGAGGTCCCCGCCCTGGAAGAAGTCCTTGTCGGTCGGGTCGTAACCGGTGGTGGTACGGTCGCCGGTCAGCCCGCCGCGGTCGTTGCCGGCAGAGCCGTTGGCGAACCGGTCGGGCAGCAGCAGGTAGAACTGTTCCCGGCTCACGGCCGGACGGGCCGGCTGGTGCGCGAGTGTCGCGTCCGCCGGCGGCGGGGGCGGCCCGGCGGCCGCCGCCGGGGGCGTCAGCGGTGGCAGGACGGCTGTGAACAGCGCGACGGCCAGGACGGTTGCGTGGTGTCTGGGTCTGCCGACCACGTGACGCATCTCCTCGGGGTGTCGGTTGCGGGCAAGGACGGGGCACCGCCGTGCGGCGGGGCGCGGGACCGCCCGGCACCGGTTCCCCGGGCCGGGCGGTCGTGGTCGGTGAGCGCCATGCGCTCCACGGCGACCGGTGTGCGTCGCCGGGAACGGCGGTCAGCTGCGCCAGGTGTCGTTCAGCGTGATCACGCCGCTGGACGGGACGGTGGCCGTCCGGTTGGCGCCGCTCTCCCAGGTGACGTTGCCGCTCGCGTCCTTGCGGATGTACTTGTACTCGAACGCGGTGCCCGCGGGCAGGGACAGGTCGAGCTTCCACACGGGGTAGTTCGCCGGGTCCAGCTTCAGGGCGTTGGAGGTGTTCCAGCCGCCGAGGGCGGAGGTGCTGCCCACGACGTAGACGTTCTGGCCCCACTGGGTGGTGGCGTTGACGTTGAAGGAGGCCCCGGTGGCCGGGTCGGGATCGGGGTCGGTGCTGGTGTCGCAGTTCTTCGCGCCCACGTGCAGGGCGAGGGCCGAGTTGGCGCCGAGGGTGGCCGTGAACTGGCCGGACGAGTTGACGGTGACGCCCTTGCCGCTCTGCACGTCGCAGTAGCCGCCGGCCGGGAGGGACGTCTGGAAGGTGCGGGTGAGGGAGGATCCCTCGTGGTTGATGGCGACGTACGCCTTGTCGCCGCGGCCGAAGGCGATCTGGTTGTTGCCGTTGTCCCACCAGTTGGTCACCGCGGCGCCGGCGGCCGTGTTGCGGAACTTGACCATGCTCGCGATCTCGCGCCAGGCGTGCTGGCACTTCCAGCCGCCGGTGTAGCAGGCGTTCACCTGGCCGTTGTCGGGCCCGCCGGCGCCGGTGTCGCTGAACTCGTAGCCGGAGTGGACGTCGGGCGAGCCGTAGGGCCAGGCCAGCATGAAGACGTGCGCGAGGGTGTAGTTGGCGCCGTCCTTGTAGGTGAGGCTGCCTCCGTTGCGCTCGGTGTCGTGGTTGGTGACGAAGACGGACGCCTTGTCGGAGCGGACCAGGCCCCATGCCTCGCCGAAGTTCTTCAGCTCCGAGAGTTTCTCGTTGTTGAAGACCCGCTTGAGGTCGTAGGCGTAGTTGAACTCCTGGACGTCGCCCGTGTTGTAGAACTCGGGTGGCTGGACGGCCTCGCCGGAGGCGCCGATCGTCTCCTGCTTCCAGTAGACGCCCGGGCTGGACAGGCGGGACTTGATGTTGGCGAGGTCGTCCTCGGGTATGTGCTTGGCCGCGTCGATCCGGAAGCCGTCGACGCCGAGGGTGAGCAGGTCGTTCATGTAGCCGGCGATGGTCTTGCGGACGTACTCCTCGCCGGTGTCGAGGTCGGGCAGGCCGCCCATCTCGCAGTGCTGGACGTTCCAGCGGTCCGCGTAGTTGCTGATGGGCGTCGTGCAGTCGTCCATGTCCGCGGCGGAGTACGTGCCGGGATAGTTGTACTTGCTGAAGGACGACCCGGCGGTGCCCGTCCCGGAGGCGTTCGCCATGTGGTTGATCACGGTGTCGGCGACCACCTTGACGCCCGCCGCGTGACAGGTGTCCACCATGTTCTTGAAGGCCGAGCGGTCGCCCAGCTTGGTGCCGATCTTGTAGCTGACGGGCTGGTAGGCCGTCCACCAGGCAGGGCCCTGGATGTGTTCGTTCGGCGGGGAGACCTGAACGTAGCCGTACCCGTCGGGGCCCAGCTCGTCCGTGCACGCCTTCGCGACGGACGTGAAGTTCCATTCGAACATCACCGCGGTGACGTCCTTGCCGCCGGGCGCGCTCGCCTGCGCCGGCGTGGGTGCCGTGACGGCCACAGCGGCTCCCGCCAGGACGGCGAGTGCAGCGGCCACGGTCTTTCTGGCCATGGTTGCTCCAGTGGGGAGGTGGGGTGATACCGGAGATCAGCCTTGGTTGACAACGCGCCGTGCCAGGGAAGGCCGTTCGTTGGTTCTTGCTGCAAGAAATTGCGGTCGAGACCGTACGGCGCCGCTTACCGCAGGTCAACCCCTCGCGTCAGAAAGGCAGTTCAGCAGGCAATATTTGAACGCGCCGCGTGCAAAGCCTTTCGCAACGGTTTTCAGGGTGTTACCTTCAACCAACTCCGGCCCCCTGCCGCGGGGTTCGCAAGCCTGTCGTGCACCCCGACGCGCCCGGCCGAGCGGGCCGGACCCAGCCTTCAGACGGATTCCAGCAACGGCTCCCACCAGGCCCGGTGGGAGCGATACCAGTCCACCGTGGCGGCCAGCGCCGCCTCGAAGCCGACCCGCGGCCGGTACCCCAGCTCCGCCGTGATCTTGGCGTGGTCCACCGCGTAACGGCGGTCGTGGCCCTTGCGGTCGGTGACGTGCGCGATGCGCTCCGGGCCCGCTCCGCACCACCGGAGCAGGCGGTGGGCGAGTTCCAGATTGGTCAGCGAGGTGCCACCACCGATGTTGTACGTCTGCCCCGGCCGTCCCGCCGTGCGCACCAGCTCCACCGCCCTGACGTGGTCGTCGACGTGCAACCAGTCGCGGACCTGCCTCCCGTCGCCGTACACCGGCAGGTCACCGCCGGTCAGCAGGGTGGCGACGAAGCGCGGGATCACCTTCTCCGGATGCTGGTACGGGCCGTAGTTGTTGGAGCAGCGGGTCACCCGGACGTCCAGGCCGTGGGTGTGGTGATGGGCCAGTGCGACGAGGTCGGCCGCGGCCTTCGACGCCGCGTACGGCGAGCTGGGCCTGAGCTGGTCCTCCTCTCGTGCGGCGCCCTCGGGGATCGAGCCGTAGACCTCGTCGGTGGAGATCTGCACGAACGTCCGCACCCCGTGCCGCAGCGCCGCCTCCAGCAGGGTGTGGGTGCCCATCACATTGGTGCGGGTGAAGCCGGTGCCGTCCTCGATGGAGCGGTCGACGTGCGACTCCGCCGCGAAGTGGACGATCTCGTCGTGGCCGGCCGCGAGCCGCCGCACCGTCGCGGCGTCGCAGACGTCACCGTGCACGAAGGCCAGACCGGGGTGGCCGCGCACCGGGTCGAGGCGGGCGAGGCTGCCCGCGTAGGTGAGTTTGTCGAGAACCGTGACCGTGACGCCGGACGGCCCCGCGGGGCCGAGCAGCGCGCGGACGTAGGCGGATCCGATGAACCCGGCTCCGCCGGTGACGAGGATGCGTGACGTCATGAGGTGAGCTGCACCTTGCTGTGGTCGCCGATGACAAGACGGTGGGCCTGGGGAGGACGGGGCGCGGCGGTCACCACGGCCTCGCGGCCGATGAGCGAGCGCTCGATCCGCGCGGCACCTTCCACGCACGCGCCCTGGAGCAGCACCGAGAACTCGATCGCGCTGTCCTCCACCCGGCAGTCCTCGGCGATGGCGGTGTACGGGCCGACGCTGGAGTTGTTGATGACGGCACCCGCCCCGATGACCACGGGGCCGACGATGCGCGATCCCCGCACCACGGCCCCCTCCGCGACGCGCACCCTGCCCACCAGGACGCTGCGCGGATCGACCTTGCCGTCGACGCGCCCCTCCATCCGGTCCAGGACGTGCCGGTTCGCCTCCAGCAGATCGTCGACGCTGCCGGTGTCGCGCCAGGGCCGGGTGGTGGTCTCCGCCCGCACGCGCAGTCCGCGGTCGATCATCCACTGCACCGCGTGGGTGATCTCCAGCTCGCCGCGCCCCGAGGGGCGGATGGCCCGCACCGCCTCGTGCACGGCCGGCGTGAAGGCGTAGACGCCGACCAGGGCCAGGTCGCTGCGGGGCCGCTCCGGTTTCTCCTCCAGCCGCCGCACCACCCCTTCGGCGTCGACCTCCGCGACGCCGAAGGCGGTGGGATCCGGCACGGGGGTCACGAGCAGCCGGGCGGCGTCCCGGTGGGCGGCGGCGCGCCGGACGAATCCCGTCACGCCGTCCTCCAGGTGGTTGTCCCCGAGGTACAGCAGGAAGTCGTCGTCCGCCAGGAAGTCGCGGGCGATCGCCACCGCGTGAGCCAGTCCGAGGGGTTCGGGCTGGTCGAGGTAGGTGATGCCCAGCCCGAAGGCGGAGCCGTCGCCGACCGCGCGGCGGATGTCGTCGCCGTGATGGCCGACCACCACGCCCACCTCCTCGATGCCGGCGTCGGCTATCGCCTGCAAGGCGTAGTGCACCACCGGTCGGTTGGCGATGGGAAGGAGCTGCTTGGCGCGCGTGTGGGTGAACGGCCGCAGCCTGCTGCCGGTGCCGCCCGCCAGGACCAGGGCTCTCATAGCGGCCACCGGTGTCGCGGAAGGGACGGGGTCTGTGGTCTCACGGATGTCTCCCGAGCGAAAGTCGCGGTGTCACCGGTGGAACTGATCTCGACTCAAGCAGAAGCCGCACAGCGGCGCAAGGTCGTTCAGTAAGTTTCAGCAAGTTCTTGCACAGGATGCCGCGTTGGTGTTTGACTCGCTCCCGGCATCGCCCAACGGCGATGCGCTACAGGGCAGTTCGCACGGAAGGGTGTGAGCAGCAGTGACAGCTCGGCACCAGCGGGAACGACTGGAGCGGGAGGCACGGCACCTGGCTCCGGGCGCCTCCGAGGAGGCGGCCGTCGGACGCCGGGTCTTCGCCGAGGGGCGTGGCCCGGTCCTCACGGACCTCGACGGCAACCAGTATCTGGACTTCGCGGCGGGCACCCTGACCCAGTCCCTGGGTCATGGCCACCCGGAGGTCGTGACGGCGCTGACCGAGCAGGCCCGGCGCCTGTGGAACGTGCACGACTCGGCGACGCCCGACCGGGCCGCCCTGCTGGAGCTGCTGGCCCGGCTGCTGCCCGAACGGCTGGACACCTACGCCCTGTTCTCCACGGGCGCGGAGGTCGTCGAGGCCGCGCTGCGCGTGGTGCAGGCCACCGCCGAACCGGGCCGCAACCGGATCGGCGCCCTGCGCGGAGGCTTCCACGGCAAGACGATGGGTGCGCGGATGCTCGTGCACTGGGACGTGGGCCACCAGGCCTTCGCCGGCAACTCGGTCCTCGGGTACTCGGCCTACTGCTACCGGTGCCCGCTGGACCTGACCCACCCCTCCTGCGGGCTGCGGTGCGCCTCCCTGGTGCGCAAACACATCGCCGACAAACCCAACGTCTCGGCGCTGGTCTTCGAACCCGTCCTCGGTGCCGCCGGCGTCGTCGTGCCGCCCCCGGGCTACTGGGAGCAGATCGCCGAGGCCTGCCGGGCGAGCGGCGTGCTGCTCGTGGCCGACGAGGTGCTCACCGGCGGCGGCCGGACGGGAACGTTCCTGGCGAGCGAGCAGTTCGGTGTCGAGCCCGACCTGGTCGCCCTGTCCAAGGGGCTGGCCAGCGGGTTCCCGTTCGCCGTGCTGGCGGGACGAGCCGACCTGATGCACCATCCGGCGGCCTCCGGGGCCGGCGCCTACGCGTCGACGTACGCGGGCAACCCCCTCGGCATCGCGGCGGCACGCGCGACGCTGGAGGTCGTCGAACGCGACCGCCTCATCCAGCGTGTCCGCGTCCTGGGCGAGCTGCTGCACGAGCGGCTGTCCGCCCTTCCGGCCCGCTTCGAGAACGTGGGGGACGTGCGCGGCCTGGGCCTGCTGTACGGGCTGGAGTTCGTCACCGACCGGCACAGCCGCACCCCCGCGCCGCACCTCGCGAGGGCCGTGTACACCACCGCCCTCGACCTGGGGCTCAGAGTCGCCCTGGGCGGGCACATCCTGCGCCTGGCGCCGCCTTTCACCATCGACGAGCCGCTCCTCGACGAGGGCGTCTCCCTCCTCGAAGAGGCTTTGGGACGGGTGCTGTCGTGATCGTCGCGGAGAACCTGGTCAAGGAGTTCCGGCTCGCCGAGCGCAAACCGGGGCTGGCCGGCAGTCTGGCCACCCTCTTCACCCGGGAGCACCGCGTCGTCCGCGCCGTCGACGGCGTGTCCTTCACGATCCCGGCCGGGTCGAAGACGGCGTACATCGGCGCCAACGGGGCGGGCAAGTCGACCACGATCAAGATGCTCACCGGCATCATGACGCCCACCAGCGGGCGCTGTCTGGTCCGCGGCATCGAGCCCTACCGGCACCGGCAGGCCAACGCCCGCGGCATCGGCGTGGTCTTCGGTCAGCGCAGCCAGCTCTGGTGGGACCTGTCCGTGCCCGACTCCTTCCGCATCCTGCGCCGGGTGTACGACATCCCCGACCCGGTGTACCACCGCAATCTCACCCTCTACCGGGACCTGCTGGACATCGACGCCCTCGGCACCACGCCCGTGCGCCAGCTGAGCCTGGGGCAGCGGATGCGGGCCGAGATCGCGGCGAGCCTGCTGCACGATCCGGCGGTCGTCTTCTGGGACGAGCCCACCATCGGCCTCGACATGGTGCTCAAGGACGCGGTGCGACAACTGGTCAACCGCGTCCACGAGGAGCTGGGCACGACCGTCGTGCTCACCAGTCACGACATCACGGACATCGCCGCCATCTGCGACAGCGCGCTGGTCGTGGACCGGGGACGGGTGGTGCACCAGGGCAGCATCCGGGACCTGCTGCGCACCGCCGACCGGCGGTCGGTCGTCTTCGACCACCGGGGCGGGCCCGCTCCCGAGTCCGCCTGCGCGGAGATCGAGCGGGGGCTGCCCGGGGTGAGCGCCTCGTCCGCCGAGGACGGCCGGATCAGGGTCGACTACCCGGCGGACCGGTTCACCTCCCGGCAGGTGCTCGGCTTCCTGCTCGAACGCTTCGACCTCGCGGACTGCTACGCGCCCGAACCCGACCTGGAGGACGTCCTGCGGAGGATCTACGGCGGACACCGCGAGGCGGCGCCCGCCGGGGTCCCGGGCGCGCGCCGGGAGGGTGCGGCATGACCCGCTCGCCCCGCCGGGAGCGGGACACCCCCGCGCCGCCCCTCTCCCTGTCCGGGCGTGCCCGGCACTACCTGCCGTTCGCCACCGGAGGACTCCAGTCCCTGCTCCAGTACCGCTCCACGTTCGTCACGACCGGGATCACGGCCGCCGCCGGCGCGGCCATCACCGTCTTCCTGTGGCGGGCGGTGTACGCGGGCGCCCCGCCCGGCGGCGGCCCGGGCGGCTTCACCTCCGAGAGCATCACCACCTATCTGCTCGTGGCGCAGGTGCTCCAGATCCTGCACGCCAACCGGGTGGACGACGAGGTCGCCGCCGACGTCTACCGCGGTGACGTCGCCGTCATGCTGGTGCGGCCCGTCAGCTACCCCGTGATGCGCTTCTTCGCCTGTCTGCCGGTGGTCGCGGCCAACGCCGTCCTGGTCGGCGTACCCGTGCTCGTCCTGTTCGCGCTGATCGTGCCGCTCAGCACACCGCGCCCGCTGGACGTCCTGCTGTTCGCGGTGTCCACCGCGCTGTCCGTGCTGCTCGCCTTCCTCGTGAACCTGCTGACCGGGATGACGGGCTTCGTCACCACGAACACCTGGGGGGTGCGGATGGTGAAGCAGAGCGTGGTCGCCTTCTTCGCCGGACAGCTGGTGCCCCTCGCGCTGATGCCCGGACCGCTGGCGGCCCTCGCGTCCGCGCTGCCCTTCCGGGGCATGGTCGACGGCCCCCTCACCCTGCTGCTCGGCCGCTACGACGGGGTGGCCGGCGCGGCCGGCGTACTGGCCCCGCAGATCGGCTGGGCGGCGGGTCTGACACTGCTCGGCGGCGCCCTGTGGCGGGCCTCGCTGAGCCGTCTGGAGGTGCTCGGCGGATGACCGCAGCGGTGTGGCGCCATGTGCGGCTGGCCTTCTTCCTCGGCGGGGTCGGGCTGCACCGGCTGAGCATGTACCGCATGGACTTCGCCCTCGGGGCGGGAGCCTTCCTGGTCCGCGTGGGCCTCCAGACGGCCGTGGTGGGCCTCGTCTTCCGGCAGGTGCCCGCGGTGCACGGCTGGACCTATCACGAAGTGCTGTTCCTGCTCGGCTTCTCGCTGCTCCCCCGCGGCCTGGACCACCTCTTCACGGACCAGCTGTGGGAACTGGGGCGCAAGCTGGTCCAGCGCGGCGAGTTCTACCGCTACCTCGTCCGCCCCGTCAGCCCGCTGTTCTCCCTGCTGTCGGAGCGCTTCTTCCACCCCGACGGACTGGGCGAACTCGCCGTGGGAGCCGCCCTGGTGGGCTGGTCCGGCAACCGGCTCGGGCTGCACCTCACCGTGCTGCAATGGCTCCTGGCCCCGTTGCTCGTCCTGTGCGGCGCCCTGATCCACACCTCGGTGAAGCTGCTGTTCGCCTCGCTGTCCTTCTGGACCGTGACCAGCCTGCCGTCGATGTACGCGGCGAACCAGGTGTCCGAGTTCGCCGCCTATCCGCTGGACATCTACCACCCCTCACTGCGCGCCGTCCTGACCTGGGTACTCCCCTTCGCCTTCACCTCGTACGTGCCCTGCGTCTATCTGCTGACCGGCGCCACGGGACTGGTGGTCTGGCTGCCGGTGGTGACCGCCGGGGCGCTCGCCGTCGCCCTGACCGTCTGGCGGCGCGGTGTCGACGCCTACGAAATGACCGGGAGTTGAGCACGCACGTGATCCGCGACGAACACCTCGAACACCTGCTGCGCACCGCGCCCTGGATGCCGCGCGACCTGCGTGCCGCCCACCGCTACGAACTGGCCGACCACGTCGAGCTGGGCTCAGGCGAGCTGCTGCTGGTGGTGACCGCCGCCGGCGGCCCCGCCGCGGGAGAGCGGGTCTTCGTGACCGCGCGCGGGAATCCGTCGGGCGCCGTGACCGAGACCGGCGACGGACCGCACGGACTCGCGGCCGTGCGCCGTGTCCTCGCCGGCGCACGGCTGCGTACCACGCGCGGCGGACACGTCGACTTCCGCCGGGCGCCCTCGGCACCGGCCGGCGAGGTGCGGTGGCGGCCCTTCGACCGGGGCTGGTCCTCCAACTCCCTGTCCCTGGTGGAGGTGGGCGGCTCCCCGTACGTCCACAAGACCTACCGCCGCCCCGACGAGACGGTCCACGAACCGGAACTGCTGCGGCTCATGAGCGGCACCGGACACACGCCCGAGTGGGCCGGGGACTACACCTACACGGACCCCGTCCACGGCACCCGGCACCCGGTGGGCGTCCTCTACCGGCACGCTCCGGGGCACGGCATCGACACCCCACTGCGCGAGAACCTGCGCTCGCTGTGGCCGCGGCTCACGGACGGCACCGCACCGGAACAGCTCGTGCGCTCCCATCTGCTGCCGCTGGAGCCGAAGCTGGCCGCCGCCGGGCGATTCCTGCGCGACTTCCACCAGGAACTGGCGGCACGCCTGGGCACTCCCGCCACCGGCTACCCGGTGGCCGACGCCCTCGCGCGGTCCTCGGCCCGGCTGGCCGAACTGGCCCGGGCCGACGCCCCCCTGCCCGAGGCCGCCCGAAGAGCCGCCTTCGACGCCCTGGCGACCGAACTGCGCCTGCTGGGCGGGGAGTTCCACGGCCGGGCGACGGCTCCCGGCGCCGGCCCCTGCCACGGCGACCTGCACCTGTCGCACCTCCTGTGCTCCGACGCCGCCGACGGCACCTGGCGCATGAGCGTCATCGACCTGTCCACGCCCGCCCTGTCACCGGAGGACCCGGGCTACGCCGCTCAGTCGCCCCTCCAGGACCTCGTCGCCGTGCGGCGCGCCCTGGAGTACTTCGCCGCCGACGAGGCCGCCTTCGAGAGCTCCCGCCGCCTGGGCATCGACTCGACCGAGACCATGAACGGTTCCCTGGACGGCGCACCCGGCCTGCCGCCCGCCGGCCGGGCCGTACTGGAGAACGTCTTCCGCACCGCCGACATCTGGCGCGAGCGCGTACTGCGCCTGCTGCTCGGCCCCGCCTCGGACAGTCCGCTGCGACGGCTGCTGTACCTGCGCCGGCTCCTGCACGAGCTGGGCTACAACCACGACCACGCCCGTCCCTACCACGCCGCGATCGACCTGCGCCACGCGCTCGCGCTGGCCCTTCCCGCCCCGACGACCTACGCGAGGACATGACCGTCGTGAACGCGCCCCGGATGCACATCATCGAGACGTACTTCGAGTGCTGCGGATTCGACCACACCTTCCTACAGGGCGGCACCTCCGTCTACCTGTGGAATCTCTCCAGGACCTTCGCCGACCGGGGACACCGGGTCTCCATCGTCACGCCCGCCCACGGCAGGCTCGACGACCTGCGGCAGCGTTACGACGTGGAGGACCTGCCCTACGAGGACACCTACACGCTGCCCGTCGCCCTCGACCCCCGAATCTGGCAGGGCTTCCCCGCACAGGCCGACCTGGCGCTGCGCACCACGGCCCACCGCATCCGCCTGGCGG
The DNA here is from genome assembly GCF_020400595.1 of Streptomyces naphthomycinicus. GTDB lineage: Bacteria > Actinomycetota > Actinomycetes > Streptomycetales > Streptomycetaceae > Streptomyces > Streptomyces naphthomycinicus. The sequence continues at coordinate 16,750 of NZ_JAINRE010000051.1, forward strand.
GCGTGGACCTGTACTTCCTGGCCAACGAGTACCTGAACCGGCTGCCCGACACCTTCTACCCCCCGTACTCCGCAAAGGGCCGGGACCTGGTGTTCTTCAAGCCGCTGGTCTTCCAGGTGGACAGCGTGCGCTTCCTGCGCGGCTGGTTCGCCGACGAGAAGGCCGTCGTCCACGCGCACGAGCCCTACTACCACTACCTGCTGCCGGCCGCCCTGCGCGAGGACCCGACGAAGACCGTCGTCAGCAACGTGCAGAGCAACATGCCGATCGCCAAGAAGGTGTACGCGCCGGAGGTGGAGCGCCTGTTCGAGCTGCTCGGCGTGGACGTCGAGCTCCCCGGCCCCGATCCCGCGACCGACGCGCCCCCCGCGATCGTGCAGTACCAGCAGCTCACCCATCTGCACTACACCTACCCGGCGGACCATGTGGCGATCTACGAGCTGACCGCCGACCACGCCGACCTGGTCGACTTCCTCTCGCCCGGCCAGCTGGACTTCTACGCGGGCTTTCGCGACACCCCGTTCGAAGCGCTGTTCCGGCGGCTGCCCATCGCCGACGTGGTGCGCCGCAACGCCCACAAGATGTTCGTCGGCGGCTGCGCCATCTCCGACCAGTGGCTGGCCTGGGACCCGGCCGGCGTGGACCGGGCGGAGGTGCTCGGCGGCCTCGGCCTCGACCCCGCGCTGCCGACGTTCTTCCACAATGCCCGCTACGCGGTGCACCACAAGGGCCAGATCGAGCTGATGCGGGCCGTGGACCGGGTGCTGAACGAGGGTCTGGAGGCCAACTTCGTCATCCGCTGCATCTCCGGCAACGGCATCGACGACCCGTTCTTCCACGAGGTGGCCGCCCGCCATCCGACCCGGCTGCACTTCGAGTGGGAGCGCGTCGAGGAGGCACGGGTCTTCTCCTACGCCGCCGCCAGCGACTTCGCCCTGTTCCCCTCCAAGTTCGAGATGGACACCTTCCTGATCGCCCAGGGCGAGGCCATGGCCGTGGGCGCGGTGCCGATCGCCACGGACCAGCGGGGCATGGAGCACTTCCGGCACGCCGACCGTCCGGAGACGGCCACCGGCTTCGCGGTGAACCGCTCCTTCGCGGAGGACGACGAGTTGCTCACCGCCGCGCTCGCGGAGCGCATCCGGGAGGCGGCGGCCCTGTGGTCGGACGACCCCGGCCGCTACCGGGAGCTGTCCGAGCGCGCCTCGGCCGTCGCCCGGACCTTCACCTGGGACCACTGCGCCGACCTGCACCTGGCCGCGTTCACCGATCTGTGGGAGGGCCGTCCCGCCGCCCTGTCCACCGAACTGGCTCTGCGCAACGGCTGGTTCGACCTGCTCCCCGACGACTCGGTCACCGCCTCCGCCGCGCTCGCACACGGCGACATCGAGGCCTACGAGCGCCGCGCACCGCTCGACCCGGACGCCGCACTGACGATGTTCCGAGCCGCGTGGCGGCGCGCCGACTTCGCCGTCTGCGAGCGGGTCCTCGACCGGTTCCCCGACGCCGTGCCCGCGGACGAGTCCGCCCGGCTGCGCGAACGCTCCCGGGTGCTCGGCGACGGACGGCTGGAGTACCGGCTCCCGCACGCCGAACGGGTGGAAATCGTCGAAGCGCGGCGCAGCTCCGCCAGAGCGCTGCCGGACGTCCGCACCCTGGAGCGCAGAGCGCCGGGGAGGTTCACGGGCGAGGCTCCGGGCGCCGGCGGCCGGCTGCTGCTCACCCTGTCCTCCGGCCGGACGACCTGGGACGAGGTGCGTCATGACTGATCTGCGACGGGTACGCGCGGTGCTGCTGGCGGGCGGCGAGGGACGCCGGATGGGCCCGCTGGGCACCGGACGGCTCAAGCCGCTGGTCCCCTTCGGGGGCACCTGCCGGCTCATCGACTTCAGCCTGGCCAACGCCCGTGCCTCGGGCCTGCCGGAGGTGCTGCTGCTCTCCCAGTACGAGGAGCGGCTGCTCATGGACGACCTGCACCGGACGTGGAACGCCGAACCGGGCTTCCGGGTGCACTTCGGTCCCTACGACGCCGCCTACGCGGGCCGGGAGCTGCCCGCCGAACTGCCCCGCCGCACCTGGCCGCTGGAGCGCGGCACGGCCGACGCCCTGATCCGCAAGGCCGATCACGTCTTCACGGAGGGCACCGAGGACGTCCTCGTCCTCCACGCGGACCATGTCTACCGGTACGACTACCGTCCGCTGGTCGAGGCGCACCGGGCCTCGGGCGCCGCGCTCACCGTCGCCTACCAGCGCATCGACATGCGCTGGGTGCACCTGTTCGGCATGGTCCGCTTCGACGGCGGCGGCCGGCTCACCGAGTTCACCGAGAAACCCGGGAACCCCACCTCCGACCTGGTCTTCGCCGCGTTCTGCGTCTTCGACGCCGGCGTGCTGCGCCGGTACCTGACCGAACTGGACGGGAGCGGCTGGCAGCACGACATCAGCCGGGACGTGATTCCCGCGATGCTCGCGGCGGGAGAGCACATCCGCGGCCACGAGGTGCACGGCCATTGGGAGGACATCGGCACCGTCGAGCGCTACCACCGCGCGCACCTGGCCCTCGCGGCCGGACCGCGGGCACCTCTGCCCCTGGAACGGATGCCGCGGACGGTGCGGCCGGAGACCGGGCGGAGCTGGGTCGCCGACGCCCCGGGAGTGCGCACGTCGGTGATCCCGTCCGACCTCGTCAACGCCGGGCTCGTGGAGGACAGTGTGCTCTTCCCGGGGGTGCGGGTCGGTGCGGGCGCCCGGGTGCGCCGCAGCGTGGTGCTGCCCGGCGCGGTGATAGCGCCCGACGCCGACATCGACGGGGCGGTCGTCCTGGAGGACGGACGCGTTCAGCACGTTACCGAAGGAGTGAGCGCATGACGCTGCCCGGATCCCACAGCGAGAAGCGTCCGGACGACTACGACGTCCTGGTGGTCGGCGGGGTCGGTGTGGACACGATCGTGCGCGTGGACGAACTGCGGGTGCCGCCCGGGGACTCGGTCTTCGTGGAGCCGCTGAAGGACTACGTCGGGCACACCGGCAACGGCGTCGCGCTGGGCTGGCACGCGCTCGGACTGCGCACCAAGTTCATCGACTTCCTCGGCGACGATCCCCAGGGACGCATGGTGCTGGAGCACTATGCCCGTCACGGCCTCGACTTCGACCACCTCGTCTCGCCCCACGGCACCCCGCGCTCGGCGAACCTCGTGGACCCGCAGGGCCGCCGCTTCTCCTTCTACGACGGCCGCCACCCCGCCGACCTGAGGCTGCCGCGCGACTTCTACCTGCCCTTCCTGGAGCGGTCGGCCCACGTCCACCTGTCGATCATCGGCCACAACCAGGACCTGTACGAGGACGTCCACCGCCTGGGTGTGACCAGCTCCACCGATCTGCACGACTGGGACGGCCACAACCCGCACCACCGTCACTACGCCCTCAACTCCGACTACGTGTTCCTGAGCGCCGCGGCGGTCCACGACCGGCTGCACACCGTGCTGCGGAGCATCGTCGACGAGGGCCGGGCCAGGTTCGTGGTCGCGACCGACGGCGCCGACGGCTGCTACCTGCTGGAGCGCGGTGACACCCACATCCGCCACTTCCCCGCCGTGCGGCCCGAGCGTCCGGTGGTGGACACCAACGGGGCCGGGGACGCCTTCGTCACCGCGTTCCTGCACTCCTGGTTCGAGGGCCGTCCGGTGGAGGACTGCGTGCTGAGCGGATCGGTGGCCGGCGCGTTCGTGTGCGGCAGCGTCGGCACCCACACCGAGTTCATCGACCTGCCGGGGCTGCGCGCGGCCGGCGCGCGTGCCGCGGCGGACCGGTGAGGGGCGCCCGCATGCACGTCATCCACTTCGCCTTCGAGTGCGGCGGGTTCGACAACCGTCTGATGCGCGGCGGGCTGTCCCCGCTGGTGTGGAACCTGTCGCGGGAGTACGCCGCGCGGGGCCACCGCGTCTCGCTGGTCACTCCGGCGCACGGCCTCCTCGACACGCTGCGGCGCGACCATCCGATCGAGGACCTGCCCTACGTCCACGACTACCGGGTCCCGCTCGTGCCGGACCCCAAGGTGTGGCCGGACCACCCGGCCGAGATCACCCTGGAGCTGACCGTCCGGGCCCACCGGCTGCGCAAGGACGGCGTGGACGTGTACTTCCTCTCCGACGCCTTCCTGGACCTGCTCCCCGACCGGCTGTACCCGCCTCCCGGCACCGAGGGCAGGGATCTCGCACACTTCAAGCCGCTGGTGTTCCAGGTGGCGGGTGCGCACTTCATCCGGCGCTACCTGAGGGGCGAGGAGGCGGTGGTCCACGGCTTCGAGCCGTACTACCACTACCTCCTGCCGCCGCTGTTCGCCGGTGATCCGTCCCTGCGGACCGTGAGCACGGTCGCGGCCAACGCGCCCGTCACGCAGTCGGTGTACCGCCCGCAGGTGGAACGGCTGCTCGGCATGTTCGGCGTCGACGCGGACCTCGACGCGTTCGAGGATCCGCTGCCCGCCGAGGGCAGCCCGGAGGCGACCATGGCGCGGGTGCTGGCCGGCACCCGGATGCACGCCGAGCACGGCCCGGACCACGTCGCCTTCCTGCCGCTGGTCCTGGCACACGCCGATCTGGTCGACTTCGTCTCGCCGGGCCAGCGCGACTACTACGCCACCTTCCGCGACACCCCGTTCGAGGCCCTGTTCCAGACCCTTCCGGTCTCCCGGGCGCTGCGCGAGCAGGCGGCGAAACTCCTCATGGGCGGCTGCGGGACGGCCGACGGCTGGCTGGCACGGGACCCGGGAGCCGTGGACCGCGAGGCGGTCCTGCGCGGCCTGGGCCTCGACCCGTCGCTGCCGGTCTTCTACCACGCCGCCCGCTACGCGGTGCACCACAAGGGGCAGCTGGAGCTGGTCCGCGCCGTCGAGGACGTCCTGGCGAGCGGCACGCCGGCGGTGTTCGTGCTGCGCTTCGCCACCAGCGGAGGCGGCGGCCGGGCGGCGCCCGTCGGCAACGCCTACTTCCAGAGCGTCGCCGACCGGTACCCGGGCCGGGTCCACCTGGACTGGCGCCTGGCCGACGAGGACACCCTGTTCGAGCAGGCGGCGTGCGCCGACTTCTGCGTCTTCCCCTCGAAGTTCGAGCTCGACGGGTTCCTGATCGCGCAGGCGGAGGCGATGGCGTGCGGCGCGGTGCCGATCGCCACCGCGCAGAGCGTGACCGCGCACTTCGGGCACGCGCTGCCCGCGGACGATCCGCGGGCCACCGGGTTCTCCCTGCCCGGCTCGTTCCGCGACGACGACCCGGCCCTGGCCGAGGCGCTCGCCGAGCGGATACGCCAGGCCGCGTCGCTGTGGCACGCGGCCCCCGAAGAACACGCCCGGCTGTCGGGCAACTCCCGTACCACGGCACGGGCCTTCACCTGGGCGCGGAGCGCGGACCTGCGGCTGGCGGCCTTCGCGGACCTGCTGCGCGGCCGGCCGAGGCCCTTCCCCGTCGAGGACGCGATCCGGTACGGCTGGTTCGACGTCCTGCCCGCCGCCGCCTGGATCCGGCACCGGCGGCTCATCGCACGGTCCGCCGCGGCCCTGGGCGACACCGCCGCCTACGGGCGCTGCGCACCCCTGGACCAGGAGGCGTACGCGCGTCTCTTCGAAGCCGCCTACGCCCGGGCCGACTTCGCCCGGTGCGCCGAGACCGCCCGCGCGGCGGGGCGGGACGACTGGGCGGCGCGGGTGAGCGGGCGGTCCAGGGTGTTCCGGGGCCCGGACGGCCGCCCGCACCTGGAATACCGTCACCCGCACGCGCGGCACGTGGAGATGGCGGTGCCCGGTACCGGTGTGCCCCGGGCGGGCCTGGAGTCCCCCGCGGAGGCCGTCGCCTCCGACGAGGCCGTGCCCGCGGACAGCGGCATGGCGCTGACACCGCTGGCACCGGCCGGGGAAGGCGTCTTCCGGGGCGCCCTGCCCCCTTCCGCCGCCGACGGCCGTCTGCTCGTCATGCTGACCCTGGCCTCGGGCCGGGTCACCTGGGACACCGTCCCGTGCGACGGCCCCGCCCAGGCGCCGCCCTTCCGGCTCGTGGCCACCGATCTCGACGGAACCCTGCTGCGCAGCGACCAGACCGTCTCCGAACGCACCCTGCGCGCCCTCGCCGGGGCCGCCCGGGCGGGAGCGGCCCATCTCGTGGTCACCGGAAGACCCGCCACGGCCTGCAAGCAGTACCTGGCCGCACTCGGCTACCGCGGGCTCGCCGTGTGCGGGCAGGGCGCCCAGCTCTACGACGCGGCCGCCGACCGGCTGCTGACCTCGGCCTCGCTCGACCTGGACGTCGCACGGGAGGTGGTGGAACGCGTCGAGGCGGCGCTCGGGCCACTGGAACTGGGCGTCGTGACGGCACCGCCGGAGAGCCGCTTCAAGGTCACTCCCCGTTTCGGTGAACGCGTCCGTCACGGCTGGGACGTCACGACCGACCGCGGTCTGCTGTGGACGGAGCCCATCGACAAGCTGGTCCTGCACCACCCGAGCGTGCCGGAGGACGAGGTCGAGTCCGTGGCCGAGGCGCTGTGCGGTGACCTGGTCACCGTGGTGCACTCGGTGCGCGGAATGGTGGAGGTGCTGCCGCCGGGCACCACCAAGGCGGCCGGGGTGGAACGGGCGGCACGGCTGCTCGGCTGCGACCCGGCCGAGACCGTCGCGTTCGGTGACATGCCCAACGACATACCGCTGCTGGCGTGGGCCGGCTACGGAGTGGCCGTGGGCAACGCCCATCCGGCACTGCGGGCGATGGCGGACGAGATCGCCCCCGCCAACGACGAGGACGGCGTCGCCGTCGTCCTGGAGCGTCTCTTCGGCACCGCGGAGCAGGCGTCATGACCGGAATCCTGCACGAGCTCGCCCACGCCCACCGGATCGCCACCGCCTACACCACCGACCGGGGGCAGCGGGTGCCGGTGGCCCCGGACACCCTCGTGGCCGTGCTCGCCGCGTGCGGTGTCGACGCGTCCACCGGCGCGGCGGCCCGCGCCGCTCTCGCGGCCCACCGCGACCGTGCGGCGGCCCGGCTGCTGCCCGAGTGCGTCGTCGTGCGCGGGGGCCGTGTGCCCTCGCTCGGCCTGCCCGGCGACGCCACGGCGGAGGTGGAGCTCGAACAGGGGGGTACCGCCGCCCTGTCCGGCTCCCTGCCGGCCGGCCGGCACACCCTGCACGTCGGTGCGCCCGGGCGAACCCAGTCCACGCCCCTGCTCGTCGTACCGGAACGGCTGCCCGTGCCGGCCGGACGGCACTGGGGATTCCTCGTCCAGCCGTACTCGGTGCTCTCGCGCCGTTCCTGGGGCATGGGCGACCTGGGCGACCTGGCGGAGCTGGCGTCCTGGTCGGGGCGGGCGCTGGGGGCGGACTTCGTGCAACTGGGCCCGCTGCACGCCATGGAGCCCGGTCCGCTGCCGGACCCGTCGCCGTACCGGCCCGGGACCCGCCGGTACCCCGACCCCATGCACCTCAGGGTGGAGGCGATACCCGAGTACGCGTACCTCACGGGCGCGTCACGCCGTTCGGCCGACGGGTGCGTCACCCGGGCCCGGGCGCTGAACGAGGCCGTGCTGCGCGGCGACCGGCTCATCGACCGGGAGACGGTGCGCCGCCTCAAGGACGAGGCGCTGCGGGCGGTGCACCGAGTGCCGCTGTCGCCCGCACGGGCCGCGGCGTTCGCGGAGTTCACCGCGCGCGAGGGCCGCGACCTGACGGACTTCGCCACCTGGTGCGCGCTGGCCGGTGTGCACGGCGGGGCCTGGCGGTCCTGGCCCGTCGCGCTGCGCGACCCGCGCTCCCCGGCCGTCGCCCGGGCCCGCGAGGACCTGGCCGCCGAGGTCGGCTTCCACCGCTGGCTCGCCTGGGTCACCGACGAACAGCTGGCCGCGGCCCAGGCGGCGGCCACCGGCGCCGGCATGGAGATAGGGCTCATCCACGACCTGGCGGTCGGCGTGGCCCCGGAGGGTGCCGACACCTGGGCGCTCCAGGACTGTCTGGCCGCGGGGATGAGCGTCGGCGCGCCGCCGGACGACTTCAACCCGCTCGGCCAGGACTGGGGCCAGCCGCCCTGGCGTCCCGACGGTCTCGCCGCGTCCGGCTACCGGCCGCTCGCCGGGCTGCTGCGGGCCGGGCTGCGGCACGCGGGGGCGCTGCGCGTCGACCATGTGATGGGTCTGTTCCGGCTGTGGTGGGTGCCCGAGGGCCGGCCGCCGTCCGAGGGCACGTACGTCCGCTACGACGCGGAGGCCATGCTGGGCGTGCTCGTGCTGGAGGCCCACCGCGCCGGCGCCGCCGTGATCGGCGAGGACCTCGGCACCGTCGAGGCCGGCGTGCGCGAGTCGCTGGACGGGCGGGGGATCCTCGGCACGTCCGTGCAGCGGTTCGAGTACCTCGGGGGGTCGGAAGGACGCCACGGTCCGCTGCCGCCCGAGCGGTGGCGGCGCGACTGCCTCGCCACACTGACCACCCACGACCTGCCGACGACCGCGGCCTGGCTCAGCGGCGAGCACGTCGAACTCCGCGCCCGCCTGGGCCTGCTGACGCGCCCGGAGGCGGCGGAGAAGGCCGAGGCCGCGGCCGAGCGCGACGGCTGGCTGGCGGAACTGGAGCGGCTCGGGCTGCTGCCCGACCCGGAGGGTGACGTCGTCGCCCTGCACCGCTTCCTGTGCCGCACCCCGGCACGGCTGCTCGGCGTCTGGCTGCCGGACGCGACCGGCGACCGCCGGCCCCAGAACATTCCCGGCACGTCCACGGTGCACCCCAACTGGCGGCTGCCCGTGAGCGACGGCCAGGGCCGTCCCGTACCGCTGGAGGAGCTTCCCGGACAGCCGCTCGTGGCCGCTGTGTCCCGGGTGTTCGCGGATCTCCGGCGGCACCGTGAATCACTTGAGGAGAGAGATGTCAGGCCAGGTTCTTGATCGGGTCGGCCATCCGCCGGCGGGGGTCCGCGAGGATGCCGGCGGCTTCGACCTGAGAGCACCGGACGGCACCCGCTACCGGGTCGACCTCGCCACCGGGGTGCTCGACCCGCGCAACACCCTGCTCGCCGGCCATCTGGAGGGCCGCCGGGTCGTGGCCTTCGTCAGCCCGAGCGTCGACCGGCTCTACGGCGACCGGCTGCGCGCCTATCTGGAGGCCCACCTCCGGCCGGGCCAGTGGACCCTGCACGTGATGTCCAGCGGTGAGCACCACAAGACGCTCGCCGCGGCGGAGCACGTCTGCGCCCTGGCCAAGGCGGACGGGCTCGACCGGCACGGAGTGATGCTCGCCGTCGGCGGTGGCATCGTCGCCGACGTGGTCGGCTTCGCCGCGTCCATCTACGCCCGGGGCATCCGCTACATCAAGGTCAACACGACCCTGGTGGGCCAGGTGGACGTGGGCGTGGGCGTCAAGACCGGCGTGAACGCCCTCCAGACGAAGAACATGTTCGGCGCCTACCATCCGGCCCACGCCTCCCTGAACGACCCCGCCTTCCTCGCGACGCTCCCGCACCGGGAGATCCGCTGCGGGCTCGCCGAGATCGTGAAGATGGCCGTGATCCTGGACGCGGACCTGTTCCGGACGCTGGAGGCGCACCCGGACGCGTTCCGGCGCGCGGACGGCGACGGCCGCCCGGGGCCTGCGCACGGGGAGCTGGAGACCCACGTCCTGCGCACGTCGATGCGCCTGATGATGGAGGAACTCTGCCCCAACCTCCAGGAGCACGAACTGGCCCGGCTGGTCGACTTCGGCCACACCTTCAGCCCGGTCGTCGAGACGGCGGGCGGCCACCGTCTGGAGCACGGCGAGGCCGTCGCCGTGGACATGGCGCTGTCGGCGCACCTCGCACGGCTGCTCGGTCTGGCCGACGACGAGACCTGCGCGCGCGTCGTACGGCTGCTGCGACGGATCGGACTGCCGGTGTTCGACCCCGGCACCTGCACCCCGGAGCTGATGACGCAGGCGCTGCGCGCCTCCTGGCAGCGCCGGGGCCGCAAACTGCACCTCGTCGTACCGACGGGGATCGGGACGGCGGCCTTCGTGCGGGAACTGGAGGACGTGCCCGGGGACGTGCTGGTGGCGGCGCTGGACGCGCTGGCCGCGGACGGGGAGCGGCGCGATGCCTGAGGCCGTGGTCAACCTGCGGGACCTGCTGGCCGGCAAGGAACGGGATCACGGCGGTCTCGGCACGATCCTCGCCCATCGGGTCTTCGCACGACGGCCCGGTTCGCCGGGCGCGGACTTCATCGATCTGGCGGTGCTGCCGCCGGGCACGTCGATCGGCCGGCACCGGCACGGCACCGACCGCGAGACCTATGTCGTGCTCGACGGCACCGGCCTGATGTACCGGGACGGGGTGGAGTTCCGCGTGGCCGCGGGCGACGTAGTCGTCAACACCCCGCACGGGGAGCACGGCCTGCTCAACGACGGCGACCAGGACCTGCGGCTGCTCGTCTTCGAGGAGGAGCTGGGAGGAACGACGTGACGGCCGACGACGTGTTCACCGTGCTCGACGTGGGCGGCACCACCTTGCGGGTGGGCTCCTGGGCACCCGCGACCGGCACCCTGTCCCGGGTGCGCCGGGTGCCGGTCGACGGCATGCACCGCGACCCCGGCGCGCCCGTGGCGGTGGTGCAGCAGAGGGTCGTGGAGCAGATCGTGCGCGAGGTCGCCGCGCACACCGGCGGACGGCGGCCACGGGCTCTGGGGGTCGCCTTCGCCGGGCCGATCACGGCCGCGGGACTCGTCCTCGCCGCTCCCACCGTCTGGGGGCGGCGCGGGGACCCGCTGCCGCTCGGTGACCTGCTCACGCGGCGGACCGGGACACCGGCCGTCGTGGTGAACGACCTGACGGCGGCGGCCTGGCGGTACGCCGCCACCGAACCCGGGGACTTCTGCCTGCTCACGGTCAGCTCCGGCATCGGCAACAAGGTGTTCCGCGGCGGCGAGGTCCTGGTGGACGCCGACGGCCACGGCGGCGAGCTGGGGCACTGGGTCTGCGACCTGTCCCCCGACGCACCGCTGTGCGACTGCGGTGCCCGCGGTCACCTGGGCGCCATCGCGTCCGGGCGGGGCGTGCTGGCCGCGACGCGCCGGGCCGCGCACACCGACGGGGCCGGGTTCCGCGGCTCCGCGCTCGCCGCGCTGTGCGAGGGCCGCGCGGAGCTCATCGACAACCGGGCGGTCTCGGAGGCGGTCCGCGCGAGTGATCCCTTCAGCACGGACGTGCTGCGCGGCACCCTGACGCCCCTCGCCCAGGCGCTGTCGGGGGTGTTCACGTCGGTCGGCGTGTGCCGCTACATCCTGATGGGCGGCTTCGCGCTGGCGGTCGGTGAGCCGTACCGGCGGCTGCTGGTCGCCGAGCTGGTGCGGCTGGGCTGCTTCGGTCTCGGGCCCGCACAGATCGACGCGATGGTGTCGCTCGGGGTCGCCGACGACGACCACGGGCTGATCGGTGTGGGCCGGCTGCTGGCGGAGCGGACTCCGGTGCTCTCCCCGGGGGCGTCATGACCGGTGCACCCGCTCTCGTCGTGGGCAGCGGACTGGTGGGCGCCGGGATCGCCCGGCGTCTGGCGGCGGCGGGCGATCCCGTGACGCTCGTCTCGCGTCACCCTCCCCTGCTGCCGCCCGAAGGCTACGGAGCCCGCTGGGCCGCCCTCGACATCACCGACGCCGAAGCCTGCGGGCGGCTGCTCGACCGCCTGCGGCCCGGACGCGTCGTCCTGGTGCACGGACCGTCCGACGTCACCTGGTGCGAGGAACACCCGGGGGAGGCACTGGCCGCGCACGCCGGAGCGGCGGACACCTTCGCCACCCTGGCACCGGACGCGCTGATCGTGCTGATCTCCACCGACAACGTCTTCGACGGCGCCTCCCCGCACAACACGGAGAGCACTCCCGTGTCACCGGCGAACGCCTACGGCCGGGCGAAGCGGCAGGCCGAGGAGACACTGCTCGCCAAGGCCGCGCGGGCGGTGGCCCTGCGGGTCAGCCTCGTCTACGGGCACGAGCCGGCCGACGCGGGCAAGTGGCTGAACTTCTTCGCCGCCTGTGCCCACCGGTTGCGGTGCGGGGAACGGGTCGAGGCCCCCGACGACCACTGGACGACGCCGGTGCTCCTGGACGACGTGGCGGAGGTGACGGCGGCCCTCCTGCACGCCGGGCACCCGCTGCCGCCGGTGCTGCACCTGGGCGGGCCCGACCGCGTCACCCGCGCCGAGTGGGCCACCGTCGTCGCGCGGGCCCTCGGAGCACCCGCGGACCTGGTGTCACCGGTTCCGCGGGCCCGCACCCGGTACGCCTCCCGTCCGGTGAACGCCTGCCTCACCAGCGAGCTGCTGGCGGCTCTGCCCGCCACCGAGAACATCACGGTCCGGGGGGTGCGCGAGGGAGCGCGCCTGCTGGCGTCCGCGTTCGCCGGACCTCCGGCCGTCTGACCCCGTCTCTGCGAGGAGCCCCGTGGCCACAGCGCTCACCCGTTTCCGGCATGCCCGGATGTACCTCACCTTCCGCTGCAACTCCCGCTGCGGTTACTGCAACGTGTGGCAGGACCCCGTCTTCGACGGACACCAGGAGCTGACCTCCGACGGGCTGCGCCGCTGCCTCGACGAACTCGCGGAACTGGGCGTCACCTACCTCGACATCACCGGGGGCGAACCTTCCCTGCACCGCGAGCTGGTCACGGCGGTACGGCATGCCCGCGATCTGGGCATGACCGTGGAACTCACCACGAACGCCATCCGGTTCGCCCCGCTGGCGGCCGAGATCGTGCCGCTCGTCGACACCCTCAACATCTCACTGGACACGCTCAGCGCCGAGCGCTACCACCGCATCCGGGGCACCGACACTCTCGACCGCACCCTCGCCCTGGTGGAGGGGCTCCGGGCCGGCGGGGCGGCCAATCTCAAGCTGATCTGCGTGGTGACCGAGCAGAACGCGGCGGAACTGGACGGTGTCCTCGCCTACTCCCGGCAGCACCGCGTCCCGGTCTACCTGGCCCCCATGTTCAGCTACTTCGCCGCCCAGAGCGAGGTGCGCCCGGCCGGCTCGGTACGGATGCTCAAGCTGGCCGCCGTGAACGGGCGCGGCGGTACGGCCGCCGTCGCCGAGGCGTCCGCCCGGGTTCCGTCGTCGCCGCTGCTGCGCCGGGTCGCGGAGCAGCGGTACACGCCGTACGCCGTGGTGAACCTGGCCTTCCTGCACCATCTGCGCACCCTCGATCCGGCGGAGGCGACCGCGTGCGGCGCCAACTCCCGGATCCTCACCATCGGTCCGGACGGCCGGGTCATGCTGCCCTGCTACCACGAGTGGGACGCCTCGCTCGCCTGGGAACGGCCGTACCGGGAGCTGGTGCGCGACCCCGAGCTGATCCGCGTGCGGGAGCAGGAGGTGGGACACCGCCCGGGGTGCCGCCGCTGCGCGGTCTTCCCCTACCTGGGACTGCCGATGAGCCACCGGCTCACCACCCCCTTCCTGCTCCAGGCCTTCTCGCGGGAGCTGGACCGGCTCAAACCGTACGCGGGAGCCCTGACGCCGCGGCGCCGTGCGGAGCTGCTGGAGCGGAGCGACGCGCTGCTGGCGGAGGTGGAGCGGGCGTCCGCGCCGCTGCGGCCCGGGGAGCACCTGGACGAGCTGTACCACTTCGAGGCCGTGGACGGGCTCGTGCGCACCGGTCTCGCCGAGGAGCCGGTCCCGGTGGAGGAACTGCTGGCCGACCACGCCCATGACGACTGCTGGCGGGTCCAGCGGACCCCGCACCGGATCGTCCGGCTGCTGTACACCGAGATCCTGCCCGCACTCGCCGCCGAAGGACAGGACGGGACCGGGCTCGGCGCGGACGCCCTGGACGTCCACCTCGACTGCTGGCACATCCTGCTCGCGCTGCTGCCCGGGAGCGGCGTGCCGGATCCCTCGGCACGGCAGCGGCTGGCCCACTGGTGCGCCCGGGCCGGAGCGGTGCTCGGCGGCCGTCGCGCGGCATCGGCGCTGGCCCTGCTGGCCTCCCTCGGCACGCTGCCCGCCGCGGACATCGCCTCCTGGGGATCGCCGCGCGGACATACGGAGGAGGCCCTGACCGTGAAGCTGCTGCGCTCCCTGGCGAGTCCCGGGCGCCGCGCGGAACTGGCCGTCCTGTTCTCACCGGAGTTCGGGCCCGCCCTCACCGGCGAGCCCCCGGCGCCCGTGGCACCGCCGGCCGGTCCGGTCCCGGCTCCCGAGGACGCGCGCGCCGGCCGGGGAGTCGAGCGGTTCGTGGCCTCGCTGCGCCACGCGGACACCGACACGCTCCGCACGGCACTGAGGCGCTGGAAGGCGGCGGCCGATCCGGCGACGGCCGCGGACATCGAACGGCGTCTGCTCCTCGCGGAGCTCGGGGCCGTGGCCCGGTGAGCCCCCGAAGCCGTCGTCCGCCCCGTCCCGTACGACCGGTTCCCTCCCGCCGCACCCGCGGCGGCCACCTCTCCATGGAGCGAGCATGACGAGTCCCACCATCACCTCCGGCTACGACGTCGTCGTCCTGGGGGGCGGAGTGGCCGGATGCGTGCTGGCGGCCCGCCTCAGCGAGGACCCGGACCGGTCCGTGTGCCTCGTGGAGGCGGGCCCCGACTACGGGCCGCGGCAGCGGAACTGGCCCGAGAAGATCCTGAACGCCCGTGCTCTGCCGCGCGAGGACGTGTGGGAGCGGCACACGGCGTTCTACCGCATCCGGGCCCGGGTGCTGGGCGGCTCGTCGTGCATCAACGGTGCCTGGAACACCTGGGGGTCGCACGCCGACCATGCGGAGTGGACGCGGGCGGGCGGTGAGCGGTGGTCGGCCGCAGCGCTGGAACCGTACCGGCTGCGGGCCGTGGAACGCATGGGGCTGCACGCCGTTCCCGACGACGAGCTGTCCGCCTGGGCCTCGGCCGCCCTGGCGGCGGCACGCGAACTCGGCTACCGCGAAGTGGACATGGGGGTCCCCGGCTCGCCCGGGTACGGCCGGCCGCTGCTCAACGCCGCCGACGGGGTGCGCCGGAACGCCGCCTTCGCCTACCTGGACCCGGCGACCCGGTCGCGGCCGAACCTGACGGTCCTCGGTCACGCTCTGGTGGACCGGCTCTCGGTCCGGGCGGGCCGGGTGGCCGGTGCGCACGTCGTCCTGGACGGGGCACCGGTGACCCTGCGGGCCGACACCTTCGTACTGGCGTCCGGCACCTTCGGCTCCCCCGCCGTGCTGCTGCGCAGCGGCATCGGTCCCGCGGCGCACCTGGAGGAGAACGGGATCCGCTGCGAGGTGGATCTGCCGGGGGTCGGCTCCAACCTGTCCGACCAGCCCGGCGTCTTCGTGCCCCTGGTGCCCACGGACCGCCTGAACAGGGCGCTGGCGGCCAAGGAGTCGGCCGGGGAACTGTACGTCAGCCGCATGCTGGTCCGGGCGGCCAGCGAGTACTGCCCGGACGGGGCGTGGGACCTGCACCTCCTGCCCACGGCCGGGCCGCCGCTGTTCGGGAAGCTTCCGCCCGGGCAGTACGAGGCGGGTGTCTCCGCCTTCCTGATGAAGCCCCTCTCACGCGGGCACGTCCGGCTCCGCTCGGCGGATCCTCTGGAGCCCCCCGAGATCGATCCCGCCTTCCTGACCGATCCGGCCGGCCATGACGTCGCCGTGGTCCGGGCGGGGCTGGAGAAGGCGGCGGAACTGACCGCGGTCATGGAGCCGCTGGCGCGCCCGGCGGACGGCACGCCGGCGCACGCGTCGGCCGATGCCGAGCTCCGGGCCCGGGTGGGCACCTACTGGCACCCGGTGGGCACCTGCGCCATGGGTCCGGCGGAGAATCCGCGGTCGGTGGTCGACGGGCTGGGCGCCGTCCACGGTGTGGCGGGGCTGCGCGTCGCCGACGCCTCCGTCCTGCCCACCGTGCCCGCCGCCAACACACAGCTTCCGGTTCTGGCCGTCGCCGAGATGCTCGCCGACACCCTCCGCGCCTGACCGCCCTTCCACCGACCTCACTCACCACGGAGACCGCCATGGCGGCACAGACCGACATACGCGCGCACACACTGCTGTACGGCTGCATGGGACTCGGCGGCGGCTGGGACACCCGGCCGTACACACCCGAGGACGTCCAGCGCGCGGAGTCCGCGATCGAGGCGGCCCTGGCCGCCGGCATCACGGCCTTCGACCACGCCGACATCTACCGGTACGGCAAGTCGGAGGCCGTGTTCGGGGAGGTTCTCGCCCGCAGCCCCGGACTGCGGGAACGCATCGCCGTGCAGACCAAGTGCGGTATCCGGCTGCCCGAAGGCGACCGTCCCGGACACTACGACCTGCGGGGGGCCTCCCTCGTGCGGCGGGTCGAGGAGAGCCTGCTCCGGTTGCGCACGGAATTCCTGGACGTCCTCCTGCTGCACCGGCCCGACCCTCTCGCCGATCCCCGGGAGGTCGCCGCCGCACTGACCTCCCTGCACGCCCAGGGACTGGTCCGGCAGTTCGGCGTCTCCAACATGAGCGGCCCGCAGATCGCCTCGTTGCAGGCCCACCTGGATCTCCCGCTGGTCGTCAACCAGCTGGAGATGAGCCTGGACCGGCGCGACTGGGTGGAATCGGGCGTGCTCTTCAACACGGCGGCCGCCGCGCGAAACGGCTTCGCGCCCGGCACGCTGGAGTGGTGCGCGGCCAACGCCGTCCGGCTCCAGGCGTGGGGCGCCCTCGCGCAGGGCCGCCTGACGTCTGCCGCGGACACGGAGGTGAACCGGCTCGTCGCCGAACTCGCCCGGCGCAAGGACACCACACCGGAGACCATTCTCCTCTGGTGGCTCCAGCGCCATCCGGCGGGCATCGCCCCGGTCGTCGGCACCACCCGCCCCGAGCGCATCCGTGCCTGCGCGGACGCGGTACGCCGCGAGCCGGACCTCGCGCATGAGGAGTGGTACGAGTTGTGGGTCGCCGCGCGCGGTGTCCCCCTGCCCTGAGGAGACCGCTCGCCGTCCACGGCGTCCTCGGGGCCCGGACCGCCGTCCGCACCGGCATTCCGGTGCCGTACCCGCCGGTCGGGTCCGCGGCCTGCCCCGGCGATGCCGGACGCCTCGGAGCGCCCGGCCACCACCTCCCACCCCGCTCAGTCGAAGCGCAGGTCGGAGAGCTGCCGTTCGAGCGCGGCGACGTCGTCGTCGGGCGTCTCGTCGGCCGGGCGGGCGGCCACGAGAGCGGCCAGCTCGGTGGCCGCCCGCCGGATGCGCGCGGGCAGGCCCTCGGTGTACTCGTCGCCGCCGGAACCCCAGTCCTCGGACGCCGCGTACACCGCGGTGGGTACGACGGCGGCGCGCAGGTAGGCGAAGAGCGGACGCAGGGCGTGCTCCAGCACCAGGGAGTGGCGGGCCGTACCTCCCGTCGCCGCGACGAGGACCGGCTTCCCGGTGAGGGCGTCCGGGTCGATCAGGTCGAAGAAGGACTTGAACAACCCGCTGTAGGAAGCGGTGAACACGGGAGTGACGGCGATCAGGCCGTGGGCGCCCGTCACCGCGTCGATGGCGGCGGCCAGCTGGGGTGCCGGGAAGCCCGTGACGAGGTTGTTGGCGACGGCGACGGCCAGTTCCCGCAGCTCGATGACGTCGACCTGCACCTCGTGGCCCTGGGCGGCGAGGTCACCGCGGGCCGCCTCGGCGAGACGGTCGGCGAGCAGGCGGGTGGAGGACGGGGTGCTCAGACCCGCGGACACGGCGACGAGCCTCATGCGGCGGACACCTCCTGGCCGGCTCGCAGGGACTGGTGCGTGGGAGCGTCCGGCACATCGGCCGGACGGCCGATCGCGAACTCCTTCCGCAGCACCGGCACCACCTCCTCACCGAGGAGGTCGAGCTGCTCCAGAACCGTCTTCAGGGGCAGTCCCGCGTGGTCCATCAGGAACAGCTGCCGCTGGTAGTCGCCGACCATCTCACGGAAGGACAGCGTCCGCTCGATGACCTCCTGCGGGGAACCCACCGTCAGGGGAGTCTGCTCGGTGAACTCCTCCAACGACGGCCCGTGCCCGTAGACAGGCGCGTTGTCGAAGTAGGGGCGGAACTCGCGCACCGCGTCCTGGGAGTTCTTCCGCATGAACACCTGCCCGCCGAGGCCGACGATCGCGTCCTCGGGCCGGCCGTGGCCGTGGAAGGCGTACCGCCGCCGGTACAGCTGGACCATCCGCCGCGTGTGCTCGGCGGGCCAGAAGATGTTGTTGTGGAAGAAGCCGTCACCGTAGTACGCGGCCTGCTCGGCGATCTCCGGGGAGCGGATGGAGCCGTGCCAGACGAACGGCGGCACGCCGTCCAGCGGACGGGGCGTGGCCGTGAACCCTTGCAGGGGGGTGCGGAACTTCCCCTCCCAGTTCACCACGTCCTCGCGCCACAGCCGGCGCAGCAGCGCGTAGTTCTCCTTGGCCAGGTTGATGCCCTGCCGGATGTCCTGCCCGAACCACGGGTACACCGGGCCCGTGTTGCCGCGCCCCATCATCAGGTCGACCCGGCCGTCGGCCAGGTGCTGGAGCATCGCGTAGTCCTCGGCGATCTTCACCGGGTCGTTGGTGGTGATGAGCGTCGTGGCGGTGGACAGGATCAGCTTCTCGGTGCGGGCGGCGATGTAACCGAGCATCGTGGTGGGCGACGACGGCACGAACGGCGGGTTGTGGTGCTCGCCCATCGCGAAGACGTCCAGCCCGACCTCCTCCGCCTTCAGCGCGATGGCGACCATGGCCTTGATGCGCTCGTTCTCCGACGGGGTGCGGCCACTGGTCGGATCGGGGGTGACGTCCCCTACCGAGAAAATTCCGAACTGCATGGAGCCTCTTCGTTCCGGCGATGTGTGAGTGCCGGAAATGTAGGCACCGGCCAGACCGTCGTCATGCCCGTGCGTGCAGAGATACTTGTCCCTCAACGCCCTCTTCCGGCTCGTGTGGTAGCCGGTGGGCCGTCCGGTGGCAGCACCGCTCCGCCCCGCCCCTCCCCGGTACCGCTGGTCTCACGGATTCACGCGATGTCACGGCCTGGTCCGCGCTGACACATTGAGTCCGTCACGTACCAGTGGAAGAACGGACGGACCATGTCGCCGGACTCATCGAACACCCTCCTCACCACGGACTCGGTGCCGGCCCACCGCAGACGGGCCTACTGGCGGGAGGCGCTGTCCCAGACCTTCGGAGCCGTTGACATCAAGGTTGCCGGAGAGGTGTACTCCGGCACGGTCCGTACGTCTCCGCTGGGCCGTATCCGGCGTGTCACCGTGGAGGGCGACCCCCTCCAGACCCTGCGCACCCGACGGCTCATCGCGGGGAGCACCGGCGACGACCACGTCGTCGTGATGCTGGTCAGCAGAGGGAAGGCCCGGGTCGAGCAGGACACGCGCGACCTGCACGTGCGGTCGGGGGCGCTCTTCGTCTATGACAGGGCGCGCCCCCTGCGGCTGACCTTCCCCGAGCCGTTCCAGACGAAGTCGCTCGTTCTGCCGCGGCAGTTGCTGGGACTGAGCGAGTCGAGCCTGCGGCGGATCACGGCCACGCCGCTCGGCGGCGACTCGGCGCTCGGCTCCCTGCTGACGCCGTTCCTCTCCCGGCTCGTGGACACCGCGGCGACGTATCCGCAGCGGACGGGCGAGTCGATCGCCCGCAACGTGGTGGACCTGGTGCAGGCACTGGCCGAGGAGCGGCTCGGCAGAGCCGCCCCGGACACCCCGACGGCCGCCCGGTTGTCCTTGCTGCGCATCCGCGCGTACATCGATCAGCACCTGGCGGATCCGGATCTGACGCCGATCACCATCGCCCGGGCCCACCACATCTCGGTCCGCTATCTGCACAAGCTGTTCCAGCAGGAGGACGTCACCGTCGGCCGGTGGATCCAGCAGCGCCGGCTGGAGCAGTGCCGGCACGACCTGGCCCGCCGGCCGATGGCGGGGCTGACGATCGCCGCGGTGGCCCACCGCTGGGGGTTCACCAGCGCCTCGCACTTCAGCCGGGTGTTCCGGGCCGCCTACGGCGTCTCGCCCGCCGAGTGGCGGAACACGGTCGCGCCCCGCCCTCCGGCGCGCAAGGGTGTCATCGCTCCTGCCGAGGGCGAGCCACGTGAACGGGACGCCGCGCGGCCACTGCTCCGGAACGGGAACGCGTGAGGCCGGCCGGCTGTCCGCCAGGGCGGTGTGCCGAACCCGTGCAGATCGACCGGGACTTGCTTGCGCATCCGGCCGGGCACCTATGCTGCCGTATGCATCTCAAGATCATCTGCTGAGAACTTACGGGGAAATGAACAAGTACACAGTGATGGCCGTGGGCCTCGTCCTGTCGCTCGGCCTGGTCGCGGGCTGCGGCTCCTCCGGCGGCTCCGGCGCCGAGCCGGAGCACGGCCGCGCGGCCGGCCCGGACGGTGCGGCGCCCGAAGGACCCGGATACAGCGGGCCCGCGATACCCGGCCTGGCCGCCAAGCCGGCGTGGAGCCTGCCGCCCGCCCACGCCATCGATCTCGGTGACACCCTGCTGTTCGTCAAGGACGCCCAGGGCAAGTACGCCCTCGGCCACGGATACGCCTGGGAGCCGGTCGACGGCTCGGTCGGCACCCTTCACTTCACGAACGACCCCGAGCCGGCCACCCTGGAGTTCCGGGACGTGAAGACCGGCGCGGTACGCAAGAGCCTCAAGGTCACGACCGACCGCGTAGCCGCCACGACCTGGCACGACGGCGTCAAGGCGGTCGCGGTGTTCGCGCGCGCCACGACGGAGTCGGACGGCCTGAGCGAGGAGAAGACCACCACCGCGGTCACCGTCTACGGCAGCCGGGGAACGGAGCTGGGCAAGGCCACGGCCGAGGGCGACGAGTTCGACGTCCACGAGGGCCACATCATCGAGCAGGACGGTGACGCGAGCCTGAGGCTGACGCCCGTCGACGGCGGCACGGCCCGCGAGGTCACCTGCACCGGGCAGCTGGCGAAGTGCTCCTTCGACGCGCGCAACAACGAGATCGACGGCGGACAGGCGCACGCCCCCTTGATCACCGGCAAGTACGCCTTCCACGTGGAGAACGCGTCCAACTTCGAGGACGAGCCCGAACAGCTCGTCATGACGGAACTCGCCACCGGGAAGAAGGCCTGGAGCACCGCGGACGTCACCCCGCCGGCGGGCGTGGAACTGGACGAGGACGGCGAGCGCACCAGCGGCGCCCTGAGGGTCCTCGACGTGCGCGACGGCCGCGTCCTGACCGCCTGGGGCGCGGGCGCCCTCTCCCCCGACACCTGGGTGACCGCGACGTACGACATCGCGAGCGGCAAGCAGGTCGGCGGCTCCTCGAAGTACTCCTACGAGGACAGTCCCACCGACACCGTCAACACCGAGGGCTCCTCCGTCCTCACCCCCGACCGCACCCTGGCCGCCGCTCACACCGAGCAGGGCACCGCCGTGTGGCAGCCCGCCGACGGCAAGGAGCTGTGGGCACAGCAGGAGGGCGAGAAGGCGATGACGCCGCTGCGCTTCTCCCCGGACGGCGTCCTCTACGGCACCACGAAGGAGGACGGCTTCAGCGAGAGCGTGTTCCTCGCGGTGGACGGCCGTACCAAGAAGGTGCTGGCCAAGAGCTTGCCCGAGCAGAATCTCCCGCTGTTCTCGCAGCCCTCGGGGTACGGCTACATCAGCACGGACAAGGGCTTCTTCGTGTTCCCCGCGCAGGGCTAGCACGAGTCTCTCCGCGGAACCGGATCGAGCCGCCGGCACCGGCCGATCCGGGCCGCCGCCCTTCCCGCGCTGACCCTCGCCGTGCGTGCCCGGCGTCGATACCTGGCGTCCAAGGCCGACATGAAGGGCCGGCCGCCCGCCCCGAGGAGGGAAATCGCCCACTCGGGCGCGTCCGCAAGAGTGGCCCCCGGCGAAAGCGCCGGGGGCCACGTTCACGGCATCGCTCAGGCGACGACCGTGATGTTCTCCGCCTGCGGGCCCTTCTGGCCCTGCGTGACGTCGAAGGTCACGGCCTGGCCTTCCAGCAGCTCACGGAAGCCGGAAGAGTTGATGTTGGAGTAGTGCGCGAAGACGTCCGGGCCCCCGCCGTCCTGCTGGATGAAACCGAAACCCTTTTCGGCGTTGAACCACTTAACGGTCCCGCTGGCCATGCGTATACCTCTCGGTCGAACCGGGTCCACACCGTGCGGACCCGTGCTGGTCGCCCTGGTCACGCCCTGCCCAACAAAACGCCCGCACCTGGCGGTACGGGCAGCGACGACGACCACGACAACCACCGCGAAGCTACACCGCGCATCCGATCGACGCCAGAGAGAAGCCGACCGGGAGAGTCTCCGGCCGCCCCCTCCGCGTTCCGATTTCCTGTCGCTCCGGACGGCTTTTCCTCAGTGGCGGCGGCCTGGTGGCACATGACCGCCGAACCCTTGTACGAGTCTGCTCCGACCGGCTGGGTAATCTTCCTCCCTCATCACAAGGGAGGGATCATGCGAGGCAGAACGGCCGGAACGGCCTGGATCCTGGCCGGCGGGGCGACGGTTCTGACGCTGCTGTCCGCGACGGGGGCACGAGCGGAGGGCAGAGGGGACATCCGGGTCACCAAGACGGTCGTGAACGGCGGGAACAGCGTCGTCGTCGGCACATCGAAACGCGTCACCTATCCGATCGCGATCACCGTCCGGGACGATTCCGGCGTGAAGGGCCTGTCGCACGTCAGCGTGTTCAACAAGACGAACGGCTGGGGCTTCGGCGACCGGGTGGACACCCGGTGCGAGAAGAAGAGTTCCACCACGTCGGTGTGCACGGCCACGATGACGGTCGTTCCGGCATGGCTCCCCGACAGCCTGCCCGAGGATGTGAACCACACCGCGGGCGTCTGGCAGGTCGACGCCACCGTCAAGGCCAACGACGGCGACTACTGGATCGCCGACCACATCGCCGAGTTCAAGGTGAAGCGCGCCTCCGAGCTCACGACGAACGCCGCGCCGGATCCCGTGGCCAAGGGCGGCACGCTCACCGTCACCGGCAAGCTGTCCCGGGCCGACTGGGAGGACCTGAAGTACCACGGCTTCGCCGGGCAGGACGTGAAGCTCCAGTTCAGGAAGGCCGGTGCCGCCCACTACGGCACGGTCAGGACCGTGAAGACGGGCGCGGCCGGGAAGCTCAGCACCAAGGTGACCGCCACCTCGGCGGGAAGCTGGCGCTGGTACTTCCCCGGCACGACGACGACCGCGCGGGTCGTGTCGGCGGGGGACGCCGTGAAGCTGAAGTAGCTGAAGTAGGGGCCGCCGGACCGTACTGCACCCGGGTCACGTGGCCCGCCCGCGTGACCCGCGGCCGCTGTCTCCGGCCGCGCCGCCATGTCGCACCGCGGCAGGCGTACGCGTGCGGCTCAGGCGCCGCTCCGGCCGCCGCGCCGGAAACGGGCGACTCTCGTTGGGCCGTCCGCGTGACACGCGGGAGCGGGGTGCGCAGCCGCCCGGCGCCGCCGTCGTTAGGTCTCCAGGAGCGCTCCTCGCCCGTCGGTCGTCCGGGTCATCCAGGTCGTCCACAGGCGAGGGAGCGTCCGCGCACCTGTAGTCATCCTTGGAGGCCCGGTTCCATGACCCCCTCGCTGCATCTCGCCTCGCGGCTGGCCGTCAACGTCCTGGACGCCCGATCACTGCTCACCGCGTTCGGTGTACTGGGCGTGGGCGTGGTGATGTTCGCGGAGACGGGGCTGCTGGTCGGCTTCTTCCTGCCCGGGGACTCGCTGCTGTTCACGGCGGGGCTGCTGTGCACGGGCTCGGCCGACCAGGCCGTTCACCTGTCGCTGGGACCGCTGCTGTTCGCCGCGGCGTCCGGGGCGCTGGCCGGCGCGCAGTGCGGCTATCTGCTCGGCCGGAAGGCGGGTGGGGCGCTGCTGGCCCGCAGCCGCTCGACACGCCTGCGCGAGGGAGCGCAGCGGGCCGAGGAACTGCTGGAGCGGTACGGACACGCCAAGGCCCTCGTGCTGGCGAGGTTCGTGCCGGTGGTGCGGACGGTGCTCAATCCGATGGCGGGCGCGCTGGGCGTGCCGGTCCGCACGTTCACCGCCTGGCAGGTGATCGGCGGGCTGGTGTGGAGCCTCGGCCTCACACTCGCCGGCTACGCGCTCGGCTCCTCGATCCCGAACGTCGACCACTATCTCCTGCCCCTGGTCGCGCTGATCGTCGTCGTGTCGCTGATCCCGCTGCTGACCGAGGTCCTCCGCTCGCGCCGGACCGCCAGGACCCGGGAGGAGCGCGGCTGATCCCGGCCTTCGACGGCCTTCGGCCGACGGCCCCGGCGGCTAATGGCACGCGGAGGGGCCTCGCCAACGGCGCTCTGGCCGCCGCGGTGCTCCGTACGACGCAGAACGGCCGGGCCCGTCACCACGGGGGATAGTGACGGGGCCGGCCACGAACCACAATGCCACAGCGCCCAACAGGACCGCACACCCCCTCGGTGAAGTTGGCGCAGATGCGTCCCCGCGCCCGGGATCGGGCACGTGGCGGTGCCGCCTCCGCGGGCGTCGGTCGGCGCCGGTGCCGTGTCGGCCGTCGCCGGACCGCGGCACGCGCCGCCGTGTCCCGCGGGCCCGGGCCGGAGGCCGCCGCTTGGCCGGAACGGGATCCCTCCGGTAGAAGATCTCTGCGTCGGGAGACGCATGATCCGGCGACCGCCGAAGCGGGCGGCCCGGCACGGGAGTTCCGTGGCAGAGCGGAGAAGTGGGGAGAGCGGTGCTGCGACAGCGGTTGGGATGGGGCTTCCGGCAGACACTGCCGGTGCTGGTCCTGGTGTTCCTGGGCTGTCTCGCCTCGTGGGCGACGGACGTCTTCCTCCTCGTCAGCCCTTCTCTCCACACGTACGGCTGTTCCGCCTCGGACGGTCCCGGCGGCCGTTCCCTCCGGGTGCTTCTGCACAGTTCCGGCTCCCAGGACCACAGGTGCGGGTGGGAGAAGGCCCTGGCGGAGTCGGCGCCCGAGAACGCCGATCCACGCGGTACCGACCTCTCCCGCCTCGTGGAGATCAGTGAGGGCGAGGGGGGCGCGGCCCGCGTCCGTCTGAGCGCGACCGTCACCGCCGGCGGCGCCGTCGCGGGCAAGGTCCGTCGTGGGGACGCCGCGGATGACGTGCAGTCGTTCGTCGAGGAGATATGGGGCGTGCAGCTGTTTTCCGGCCGCTTGCCGCAGTGGAAGCTGCCCGAGTACTCCCTGGACCGGACACGGCGACACGCCCTGATCGCGGTGACCGGCACGGTGCCGGCCCTGCCCGGCACCGTGGAGCTGTACTCGGGCGGACCGACGAGACTGCGGATGTCGCTGTCCTCGGTGCGGTTCCGGGCGGTGAGGACGGACTGGAACATCACCGGGCAGGGCCCGCACTCGCTCTCGGCCGACGTCCGCGGGCCGAGCGAACCGCTGCGTGTCGGTCTGGCCCGAGCCGGCGCGACCGCGTCGAGGTCAACCTATCCGGACGACCCGTCGCTCACGCTCGGGCTGGCGCGCTTGCGCCGGGACGCCGGACGAGCCGGAGACCTGCTCACCGCGGTGGGGTGGGCCCTGCTGTCGGCGGCGGGATGGTGTGCGCTGCTGCTCGCCGCCAGGTCCGGGGTGCTCGATCCGCTGGGCGCGGGCAACCGGCTGCGCCACCTGGTGCGCGTCGCCGGCGCCGTGCTGCTGGTCCATGTGATCGTCCTGGTGGCTCCTTGGGTCGCTGTGCCGTCCGGAGCCTCCGGAACCGTTCTGGGCGGCTCCTTCCAGGACGCCGCGACGCGGTCGCTGGGCTGGGACATCGTCGGCTACCCGGCGGTTCCCGGTGCGCTGGTGCTCATGGTGGCCGCGATCCTGGTCATGGCGCCCCGGATGGTGCGGGCGCTGGCCGTCGACGACGGCCCGGTGGGGGCCTTCGCCGCCGACGAGGGACTGGCCGTGCGCGGACGGCTCGGCTCCTGGCGTGTGGTCCTGCTCGCGCTCGCCGCGGTGACGGCCCTGGCCGCCGCGGTGCTGGCGGTTCCCGAACTCGTACGGCTGCAACCGGACTACGCGTCGGCGGGCGCCCGGGATCCGGAGTTCGTCGCCTTTCTGCTGCCCGTGCTGCTGGCCGTGGTGCTCGCCGTGATCTCGGTGGCGGGCGCGGCCGTCGCCCGCTTCGCCGGGTGGCGGATCCGGCTCTCCTCCATGCTGTGGGCGAGCGCGTTCGTTCCGTTGCTCGCCGTGGTGGCGGCTGTCCACGGGCAGGGAGGCGTACTGCCCTTCCTCGTACGCTGGTCGGGTCCGCTGCTCGCCGGTGCGGTGGCCGTGCTGGTCACCGGCTGGGTGGCGTGGTGGGTCGTGACGGGGTCCCGGCCTGCCGTTGTCACGCTGGTTCTGCTCTTCCCGGTGGCGGCTGCCCTGGCGGTCGCCTGGAACACGGACGAGGCCACCACCCTGGGATGGTGGCAACTGTTCGACCTCGCACAGCGCCTGGACGCCGTCCTCGGCCTCGTCGTCGTGGTGGCCGTGGTCCGGTCGTTGCGGGAGTGGGGGCGGGCCCCGGTGCTGCGGCGGGCATCGCTTCGAGGGCATCGTGCGCTGGGCATCCTGCTCATGTTCGTGATGGCGGCGGGAAGTTACTCCTTGCTGAAGCGGCCCTCCGCGGTCGTGGTGGGCGCCGCCGCGTGCATGGTCTGGCTCCTCTTCCCGTACCGGCAGATCGGCCGTGCCGCGGTCGTGCTCGGGCAGCGTGCGGGCGACCGCACGGGAGCCGTCGTGCACAGCGCCCGGTCGGGTGCGGCCCGCAGGGCCCTGCCCGCCCTGCGCAAGGCGGCCCGTGACAAGGTCACCGAGGGCATGCGGCCCTACGCGGTCGCCCAGCGCCAGCTCAGGGCCGTCGAGCGCCTGTCCTTCGACGCGAGGCGGCGCGGGGCGGACGACGACGTCAGCACCCGGGAGCTGGCGTTCGGCGCCTTCGTCGGTGACACGCCCTGGGAGCGGGGTGTGCGCGCGGCCCGGGCCGGCGCGCTGCTCGGGGCCCCGTGGACGCTGCTGTCCCTCGCCGGGGCGGCGGTCGGCACCAGTGCCGCCCATGCCCCCTATCCCGTGCTCTCCCTCCTCACGGAGACCGTGCCCGTCCTGCTGACCTGGGTCGGCTTCGGCCTGCTGTACGGCTACTTCTTCCCCCTCCTGCGAGGAGAGACCGGTCTCGCCAAGGCGCTGTGGATGTACGGTGTCATGCTCGTCCCCACCGTCGTGCAGACCGTCGCCTCACGGGACCCCTCGCACTGGTCGTCGTGGGCCGACACCCTGCTGTACGCCTTCCAGGCCCTCGCCTTCGCCATGACGCTGGGGCTCCGGGCCGACGCGTCGGTCCTCGCGGCGAACCGTATGCGCCCCGCCCGCCTGTCCGACATTCACGACCTGGGCTCCATCACCGCGTGGTGGTCCTCCGTCGCCGTCGCTCTCGCCACCGGCGTGGCCACGGTCATCGTCGCCGGACTTCAGCCCTTCCTGCTGGACGTCTTCCCTCAGGCACCGGCGCCGCCCGCCTCTCCGGCGACGACGGCCGGCGACGTGCGGCGCTGACCGGCGTCCGGCCCTGAACGTTCGCCCGACCCCGCGTGGTCGACGGCAAGTCGGGTGTTCCGGGCCGTAATACGGCGACGGCCGGGGGGGACTTGGCCGGTGGTCAGCCGGACCCGGCCGCGAACGGGCCGCCCTCGCCGAACGCGAGCCGACCGAAGTTCTCGCCGATGCGGCGGTGTCCTGCCGGATCGGGGTGGACCTCGTCGGGCAGCGGGAATTCGGCGTAGTCCTTCTCGCCGTACAGGTCCCGCCCGTCGAGGTAGTGCAGGTTCGGATCGTCGGCCGACCGCTGTGCGACGATCCGGGCGAGTGCGTCTCGGATGACGTTGAGCGTCAGACGCCCGGCGGCGCGCTCGGCCGGATCGCCCGTCGCCTTGAACCGCAGGGTCCCGCCGTCGAAGTCGGGCGCGAGAGGGCCGGGGGTGTCCTCCTGGACCGGGCACAGGAGGGGGGAGACGACGAGCAGCGGTGCGGTCGGATGCCCCTCGCGGAGTGTGTCGAGGAAGCCGTGGACCGCGGGGGTGAAGGCACGCAGGCGCATGACGTCGCCGTTGACGACATTGATGCCGATCTTGACGCTGAGCAGGTCCGCGGGGGCGTCCCGCATCGCGCGGGCGGTGAACGGGTCCAGCAGCGCGCTGCCGCCGAACCCCAGGTTGACCAGGTCGACCCCGCCCCGGGCGGCGGCCAGGGCCGGCCAGGTGGCGGTCGGATGGTCGGCGTTGGAGCCGTGGCTGATGGAACTGCCGTGGTGCAGCCACACCCTGCGCCCGCTGTCCGGAGCCGTCTCCACGGGGGCGTCGGTGCGCAGGGCGATCAGTTCCGTGATCTCCGTGTGCGGGAGCCAGATCTCGATGTCCTTGTCACCCGTCGGCAGACCGGTGAACCGGGCGGTGCCGGCCGGCCCCTCCGAGAGCTCGGAGGACTGGGTGAACATGTCGGTGATCGTGCGCACGTTACCGCCGGCCACCGTGGCCTGGGCCGCGAGCCGGCCGTCGACCAGCAGGTCGTACACGCCGTCCGCCGGGGCCGGGAGTCCCCGGTAGACCCGTTTGGTGGGCAGCGTGTCCAGTTCGATCGTGGTGGCCCGGGTCCGGAAGACCAGCCGTACGCCGGAGGGCTGGGCCTCGGCCACGGCCAGTTGCGGGTCCGGGATCTGCCGGCGCGCCCGGGCAGGCAGCCGGTGCGGCAGCAGGCCGTGCGCGGTCGCTTCCACGTCGAGGAAGCCGCGCAGCATGTCCGCGGTGACGGGC
Source organism: Streptomyces naphthomycinicus (assembly GCF_020400595.1). GTDB lineage: Bacteria > Actinomycetota > Actinomycetes > Streptomycetales > Streptomycetaceae > Streptomyces > Streptomyces naphthomycinicus. The sequence goes on from NZ_JAINRE010000051.1 coordinate 45,479, forward strand.
GTGGTGATCGTGTCGCGCTCGGTGTTCATCGCCTCGGCCTGTTGATCGGATGTCGGGACACCCAACCATAGGGCTTACGCCATTCAACGACAATCTTCAAGAATTTGCCTAAAGGCTTTAGGAAGCCTGGCCGAGCTCACCGAGCGGCTCGTCCCGTGTGACCGGACGCGACGGTTCGCGGGACCGCGAGAGCCGCGTCGAGAGAGGGATAGACGGGCAGGATCCGGGCGAGTCCGCCGGCCTGGAGGCTTCGCCCCACATGTCCCTCCGGGCAGACCAGGCGCAGCTCTCCGCCGTTCTCGGCCAGCAGCGTGCGGGCGGAGACCAGCGAGTCCAGCGCGTCCACGTCGACGGTCGTCAGCTCGGACAGGTCCGCGATCAGATGGAGCGGACGCTTCTGCCTCGCGGTCGCGGCGCCGGCGAAGTCCCGCAGCTCCCGGGCGGTGGCGGGATCCAGGGCGCCCTTGATCTCCATCACGGCCCAGCCGTTCTCCCAATGTGATGCCAGGAACAGAGCCATGACGCTCTCCGTCTCCTGCCGCTCGACGCCCGTCGGGTGCCCCCGCGCGCGGCGGCGTGGGTGCGGCGGTCTCGCGCCGCGCGTCCTCGGTACCGCCGATTCTCCTCTCGTCGCCCCGCCGTCGCCCCTTCCCCGCCCGACCGCCGTACCGGACGGCGCTCAGGCCAGCGGATTCGTGGACCTGTCCCCGAGGCGTACGGCCAGGGCCGCGATGTCGTCGTCGAGTCCTCCGCCGCTGTGCTGGAGGAGATCGCGATGAAGCGTGTCGAGCATTTCCCTGGGCCCGGCCGAGGTCTGCCGGCGCATCCAGTCCTGGAGGGGAAAGAAGTCGCCTCTGGCATTCCGGCTCTCGATGACGCCGTCGGTGTAGAAGAGCAGCCGGTCACCGGGGGCGCAGGCGAAGGTGTCGGTGGTGTAGCGGAGGCCCACGAGCGGCGCGAGGTTGAGAATCGGCGAGACGGCGGTGGGATTCAGCACGTGGAGCGTGCCCTGGTGCAGGAGCAGTGGGGGCGGATGCCCGCAGTTGAGGAGCGCGATGTGGCCTCCCTGGTGCGGGAACTCGGCGAGCACGACGGTGGTGAACTGCTCCAGCAGGTCTTCGGTGGGGAACGTGCAGGTGTGCCGGGTGCTGCTGGCGTCCAGGCGGCGGACGATGCCCTCCAGGCTCGGCTCCTCGTACGCGGCCTCCCGGAAACAGTTGACCACCGCCGCGGCGGCGCCCACCGCCTGCAGTCCCTTGCCGCGCACATCGCCGATGATCAGGCGCACCCCGTAAGGAGTGGTGACGGCTTCGTAGAAGTCCCCGCCGATGCGGGCCTGCGCGGCAGCCGCGAGGTACATCGACCCGACCTCCAGGCAACCCACCTGCCGCGGCAGTGGACGCAGCAGCACCTTCTGGGCCGCGTCGGCGACGAGGCGGAGCTGGATTAAATCCTGCTCCCGCCGGATGCGGGCACGGCACGCGTAGACGGCGGCCACGGTGACCGCGGCGATGGCTCCGACGGTGAACCAGGTGCCCAGATCGGGATAGACCAGGCTCAACGCCACCATGATCACAATGCAGGACGCCCCCAGCAGCACCGTGGGCAGCACGGGCCAGATGGAGGCCGCGAGGGCGGGTGCGGCGGTCAGGAGACGACTGAACGCGATCTTCCGCGGAGTGGCGAACGCCAGGCCCGTGACGACCACGGTCAAGATCACCGGCGAGAGTACGACGGGACTCCACCGGCCACGGAGAGGGCGAGTCCGCATCCACCCGACGCTGTGCATGAAATACAGCATATCGTCGCATACAGGACAAAGTGACTCCTGGCGTGCGCCTTGGCGCCCGTCACCGGCCGCCGCGCGCGCCGCCCCCACCGAGGGCACGAGGACCCGTACCGGTCCGCCTCGGCGGGCCGGCGGGTCTCACGCGGCGAGAGCTTCGCGCAGGCCGGGGTAGCAGGGGATGACGGCGTCGATTCCGACGATCTCCAGGGTGCGCATCACGGAATCCGGGACGCGGGCCAGGCGCAGCCAGCCGTCCGCCTCGGCGAGGCCCCGGTGTGCGGTGAGCAGCACGTTGATGCCGCTGGAGTCGATGAAGGTCACGTGCCCCAGGTCGACGACCACGTACGGCGGGCCGCCGAGACCGCCGGTCTTCAGGGCCTGCGCGAGGCGGCCGGTGCTGGTGTGGTCCATCTCGCCGGTTGCGGTCAGCACAGTGATGCCGTCGGTGATGGTGGACACGACGGTCAGCAGTTCGAGCCCTTGAGCTTTCTCGGTCTCCGACACGGCTTCCTTGCCATCCTCGTACGATCAGGCGTCTTACCTGAATCGATGCCCGGCATCGCCCCGGGCAATGCCTGTCCGTGGCAGAACAGGCAGACGCCCCGTGCTCCCGAGGCGATGCCCGCGCCCATCGCGGGTACGCGGGAGCGGGAGGTTTGAGTAGTGAAGGTGGCGCGAATGGAACCAGTCTCGTCGGGCGAAGGAAGTTCTACGTCCCATGCGGACGACGGCCTCCTGCGCGCCGCGGCGGCCTTCGAGGGAGAGGGCACCTGTATCGCCGCGGCGCGGCAGATGGCTGCCGATTTCCTGACCAGGGCGCATACCGAGCACGGGGTCGCCGTCTCGCAGCGCGCGGTGGAGCTGTCCCGGCTGGTGGTGAGCGAGCTGGTCACCAACGCCCGCAAGTACGCCATGGGCCCGATCCTGCTGGATCTGCGGATCACCGGAGACCTGGTGGAGGTGGCCGTGTGGGACTCCGACCCGGTGCTGCCCGTGGCGCGGGCCGCCGACGCGGGCCGGGTGGGACAGCACGGGCTGGAGATCGTCATGGCCGTCTGCCAGGGCTTCGAGGCCATGCGGGAACCGGTCGGCAAGCGCATCACCGCCCGCTTGGCCCTGACGGACGCCCCGAGGCGCGACAGGGACGGCCGCCGCCAGGTTCCACCCGCATGACGTGGTGCTCATCGGGTCGGTAGACGCCGGACGGCGCTCAGTATCGACACCGAAACGGCCCGAAGCGCGCACCGGACACCAAGAAGGACGGAAGGCGCATTCGAGCCGGCTCCTCGTGGCATGTTGACCTCCCCGCTTCGCTCCCCGGGAGGACACGCGTGCCCCACTCCCCCGTCCCCACGGACTCGGAACCGCCCTGCCCCCGCTGGTCGGACCGTCTGATACGTCAGCTGGACGCGTTCGCCGCCCGGAGATCCGCGGCCGAGAAGGTGCCGGCCCTGGTACTGACCCGGCAGGACGGCGGAGACCCCTGGTGGCCCGCCTTCATGGTCCGCGAGTACGCGCACCGGCTGCGGCGTGGCGGCGGGATCCCGCGCTGCCAGGTGCCGCACGCGGTCGTCGACGACGCGGAACTGACCGGCGGCTTCCTCGCGGCGATCGACCGGGTGACGCTGCGGTTCCAGCTCACCATGCCGTCGGGACGCTTGCGGCTGCCCGCGTTTCACACCTGCCGCGCCGTACTGGAAGCGGAGCGCGGTGCGGCGGAGGGTGGACGAGGTCGCCTACAGCGAGAAGCCCGGCGCGACGACGCCGGACAACATCGCGAGCGACGTGTACAACAAGGTGGCCGCCACCCACGGCATCGTCGTCTACCTGGGGCGATCCGGTGTACTTCCCAGCCCGCTCAACGCGATGCAGGGCGCCGGCGGCCACTGCCAGCCACCGGAGGGCACGACCATTCCCCTGATCGCCGAGAGCGCCCCCATCGACTTCCAGCTCCACTCCGACCGCACAGCGCGCGCCTACCCCTACATGACGCTCCTCTACGAGACGACGAACGCCCCCACGCCGGACCCCCGGGACCCGTACGCCCGGTTCGCCCGGGACTTCGCCACCGTCTTCGGGAGCCGCAGTGCCGACGCCGACGCCGCCGGCGGCTTCGACACCGTCGGCATCGTCAGCAAGGTCGTCGAGAATCTGCTGCCGGCGTCCCACGACGTCCGGCCCGACGACATCTATCTGTGGCTCACGGCCCACGGCGTGTCCCAGTACCCGGGCGCCTCGGGCGTGCTGCGCCTGGATGGCAGGAACAAGTACCCGCCCGACAAGGCCGTCTTCATCCGCGAGATCGCCCAGCCGGAGGGAGCCACCGCCACCCTGGTCAGCTGCGGGATCCTGCCCGACCGGCGTGATCCCGCGACGTGGGGAACCCCGCCCGACACCTTCCCCTGCCTCCGGGACGGCAGCGGCTGACCGCTGCCGCCGGCCGTA
>NZ_JAINRE010000052.1 GCF_020400595.1 Streptomyces naphthomycinicus
GATCTACAGCGTCGGCCCGTCGGGCGAACCGGAGCGGCACCGCATCACGGCGGACGATCGGCATTGCCGCGTCACGTGACCCGCGGCGAAGCGCGCCACTTCACGCTGGATGACGTCCCCGCTGGGCACGAGCCCGGGTACTCGGCGTGCAGCATCTCGCTGAGCCGGTCGCCGAGTTGCATCAGCGGGTCCAGGTCCGCGATGCCGGGGGGTGATCCGGGTCGCATCGTGGTCGCCGTAGTGGGCCGGGCCGTTGACGTCGTCGAAGTGGTGACTGCTCATCTGCTGCCCTCTGTCGCGCCCCGCCGCCGGGGCTCGTGGGCTCCGCGTGCTCGACAACCGCTCACGACGGTGACATGCCGCCCCCAGGCGCCGCCGCCACTCGGCGGCCGAGGATTTCAGACGATGCGTGGATACGACCTGAGCGGCGCCCGCCGGCGCAGGAGCACCTGCCGCAACGGTGAGGCGGTAACTGAGTCGAGCCCGCCGACGGAGTCCCCGGTGTCGTTCCCGTCCGGGACGGCAAGGTGGCCGACGAGTCCGTGGTCCTCGTCGGCGCCGCCGCCTGGGTGGAGTTCGTCAGGGGGATGGTGGGGTAAACCCCAAGGCGATTCAGGTTGTTGCCCGGATGGGGCGGGCCCCTGAGATCCGCGAGGCTCGTCGTATGACGCAGCGCACACGCACCATCCGCAACGTCGCCATCGTCGGCGTCTCCACCGCCCTTCTGGCCGTCACCGCGCCCGTGACCGCCTCCGTGGCCGCGAGCCCCTCCGAGGGCCTCGCCTGGACCGCCTGCGAGGGCTCCGGCATCGACCCCCGTCAGCAGTGTGCCACCCTCCGAGTCCCCATGGACTACGCCGACCCCGACAGTCCCCGCATCGACATCGCCGTCTCGCGCATCCCGAGCGAGAATCCCGAAGCCCGGCGCGGCACCCTGTTGCTGATCCCCGGCGGGCCGGGCGGCTCCAGCCTGAACGACCCCTCGGGCAAGGGGCAGAAGCTCCCCCAGGACGTCCTGGACGCCTACGACCTGGTCGGCTTCGCCCCACGCGGGCTCGCCCCGTCCACGCCCGTCGACTGCGGGCTCGACCACGGCGACCTCGCCACCTCCAAGCTCCGCCCCTGGCCCGCCGCCGACGGCTCGGTGGACGGGAACATGGCCACCGCCCACCGCATGGCCGACGCCTGTGCCGCGAACGGCGGCGAACTGATCCGGCATCTCAGCACCGCCAACGAGGCCCGCGACATCGACCGCCTCCGCGCCGCGCTCGGCGAGCGCAAGCTCTCCGCGTGGGGCGTGTCGTACGGGACGTACGTCGGAGCCGTGTACGCACAGCTGTTCCCGCATCGCACCGACCGCATCGTGTTGGACAGCAACGACAACCCCGACCCCACCCGCGTCGCCCGCGCCTGGCTGGCCGGGCACGAGCAGGGCGTGGAGGACACCTTCCCCGACTTTGCCGTGTGGGCGTCGAAGCCGGACAACCCGGACCGCGTCGCGAGCAGAGCCGCCGACGTCCGGCCGCTGTTCCTGCGGCTGGCCGCCCGGCTCGACCGGGAACCCCTCCCCTGGCCCGGCGCCAACCCGGAGGAGCTGAACGGCAACGTCCTGCGCCAGACCATGCTGGACAGCCTCTACTCCCCCAGCCGCTATCCCACGCTCGCCAAGCTGATGCGGGCCGCGCAGCAGGGCACCGTGCCGCCCGCACCCGCGGCGCCGCCCGAGGCCGTCCTGCAGAACGTCGCCGCCGTCGGCGCCGGCACGCTGTGCGACGACGTCGCGTGGCCCACGTCCAAGGCCGTGTACGAGAAGGACGTCGCCGAGAGCCGCGCCAAGTACCCGCTCACCGCCGGCATGCCCCGCAACGCGATGCCGTGCGCCGCCTGGCCGTATCCGCCGCGTGAGGCGCCGGTGCGGATCACCGGCCGGGGGCCGTCCAACATCCTGCTCGTCCAGAACGAGCGGGACGTCGCGACCCCGCTCATCGGCGCCCGGAAGCTCCGGGAGGCGTTCGGCCGACGCGCGGTCATGGTGACGGTGAACTCCGTCGGGCACGACGCCTACCTCGCCAACGGCAACGCTTGCGGCGACCGCACGGTCTCCCGCTTCCTGGCGACCGGGCAGCGGCCGGACACGGACACCTACTGCGCCTGACGCTCGCCCGGCGTCACCGGCCCCGACTCGTAGTCCCCGATGACCAGTTACGCCCGGTCCCGCGCGCCCGGCTTGCCCATGATGCGGCTCACATGGGTCTTCGCGGTCAGCGGGCTCAGCCCGAGGGAGTCTCCAGTGCGTCGATCTCGGCGTGGCGAGTGCCCCCGCGCAGACAGAGCCCGGTCGAGCGGTCGAGCGGTCGAGCGGTCGAGCGGTCGAGCGGTCGAGCGGTCGACGAGCCGGCCTTCCGCGTCGTACAGCTCGATGATCGCGTAGGTGGCGTTGTCCCCGACGAAGTCCCCCGACTCCGCCCGCAGTCGAGGCAGCTCGTCCCGATGCCACCCCCGGATCTCCTCAACGAGAGACAGTCCGATGAATTCCGCCTGCCGGTCGTCCACCTCACCAGCGTGGGTTCGCACGCCATCGGAAAGGGGGGAGCCGGTGTCTCGAGGCTTCCGCCGGCCGCCTTCCGGGCATACCCACCGAGGGGCCGGGCCCGACTCAGCGGTGGGTGGACGTGCCGGCAGGGGGCGGTTCGGGGTGGACGGGGGCCGGAATCGGTGAACACACTGCTGCTGGGATGCACGGCGTTGATGGTCGCCTCATGTGCCTTCCGCGTCGGATTCTGGCTGTGGGCCGAGTGTCCGCCGGTCACGGTGGCGAGGGCCGAGGGCGTGCCGCTGTCGCTCTACGAGGTCGCGGCACTGCGCGCCGACGATCGGGATCCCGATCACCTGGCGACGACGTTGCTGGACGTCATGTTGGTGACAGGAGCCCTGCGGTTCGTGGACCGGGGCCGGTTGCGGGCCGTCACCGGCGCTGTCGGCCGGGACCGGCTCCAGACGGCGGTCCTGGCCAACGTACGGTCCAAGGAGCGCCTGTGGCCCTGGGATCTGCGGGACCGTGCGGCACGGCTGGACGAGTTACGGACGGTGCAACGGGACCTGCGCGCCGCCGGGCTGGTCACCCGCAGCCGCAGCGAGTTCTCCTACGCCGTACACCTGTGTGTCATGGTGGTCATCGGGGCAGTGGGCGTCCTGGTCTTCATCTCGACCCGCTCGCTGCTGGGAACTCTGGTCCTCGCCGGTCTGCTCGTCCTGGGCGGTGTGGTGGTTCGGCTCGCCCCGGAGCGCCGTGGCAACGCCTCGCGCCGTGGGCGTCGGCTGCTGAAGGGCCTGCATGCCCAGGGGCCGCGGCCCGCGCTCGTGCCGGGGCTGGTCCTCGACGACAGGCAGCACACCGCGCTCACCCGCATGGCTCTCCACCACATATCGGCCTCAGGCCTGTCCAGCTTCGGCTCGGGCTCCGGCGCCTCGGCCACAGACTCCGGCCACACGATCAACGAGGGGCCCGGCCTCGGAGGTCTGTAGTCGGCGCCCGCGCCGGCGGCGCATGCTCGTGCCGTCTCGGCGTCGGCCCGTCTGGTGGGGGCGACCGGGTCACGTGGGCAGGGTGGCGGACCAGTCGGTCAGGAGCCGGTTGACCTCGGCGGCGCGTTCCTGCTGGATCCAGTGGCCACAGCCGTCGAGGATGTGGGAGGAGACCAAGCCCGGCAGCGTCACCGGGTATGCCTCGATCGCGTCGGCCAGCCACGTCGTGTAAGCGTCCAGGCTGCCCGGTGAACAGGGACGGCTGGACGCCGGGGAAGCGGTCCCGCAGCGTCCCGGCCCTGCTCTTGAAGTGGGGATCGGGAGCGACGGGGCGGGTGGCTTCGTTCACATGCAGCAGCAGCGTTTGATCAGTGGTCTGGGCAGCAGTTGGCGATCTTCAGTGCTGTAGATGCTCACGAGAAATGACGTCACCGTGGTGCGGTGCCGTCGGAGTGTGGCAGCGGCGGACCGCGCTCTTGATCATCGGTCGTTAGACTCCCGGGGTTCTGATGGTGTCGGTGAACCGGAAGGCCAAACCATGGACGATGAGCGCTGGGCCAGGTGGCCCGAGCCGTGGGCAGGCACGGATGCTGACATGCGGTCGGTCGTGGGAGCGATCTCGCAGGAAGTCAAGGACGGGTTCAAGTACGACGAGATCCCCTGGCAGCGGTTCCCGCACTTCTACGGACCGGGCGAGGAAGTTCCCGGTCGCCTCGGGACGCTCGCCTCCGGAGACGCCGAAGCCGCCGGCCGGGCCTTGGGGGAACTGTGGGAAAACCTCCACCATCAGGGCAGCACGATCGCGGTGGGAGCGCTGGCAGTACCGTTCCTGCTCCGGATCGCGGCTACTGGGCTTCCCGGGCTCCGGGCGGACACCCTGCGCCTGGTCGCCGAGATCGGGCGATGCCAGCACTTCGGGGACGGAACACGCGAAGGTCTTCTCCAAGTCGCCGAGGATCCGCTGGAGGCGGAGGGCACCACGATGTGTCCGACGAACTGGACGATTCAGGCTGCTCGCGATGCCATCACGGATGACCTGCACCTTTTGTTCCCTCTTCTCCTCGACCTCGATCCCGATGTTCGCTCTGCGACCGCCTTCGTCTTGGCAGCGGCGGCCAGCGAGATTCAGCGCGTCTCCTCAACCCTGCACCGCAGGCTCGCCGTGGAAGACGATCCGGTGGTCCGTGTGAGCTTGATCCTGGCCATCGCCCAGCTCGCCCGCGAACACAAGGATGACAATGCTCCGTCGTGGGCCCAGGAGCTGTGGTCGGATCCCGGCCGATCGCCCGAGATCCGCCTCGGCGCCGGCCTCGCCTGGCTGTGCCTGGTCGACGACCCCGTCCCCGACGAGCTCCGAGCCCTCCTGACCGACCCGAGCACCGACCAATGCAGCGACCTGTTCCAGCGGGTACCGTGGCTCGAACCGGTCGACTACTACGGCAGCGGGCTGCGTCGCTGCATCCACGAAATGCTCACGCCGGATGTGCCCTGCCAACCTGATGGTCCTCCGCCCTTCTAGGGAAGGCCATCAAAGCCTTCAGCGGTCAGCCAGCCTTGCCAGGTGCTTCGGTCCGTGCCCGGGTGCTGGCGAGGCGATAGGAGTCGGTACCGGTCTGGATGATGGTGCCGTTGAAGGTCAGGCGGTCGACGATGGCCGCGCAGAGGCGGGGGGCGGTGAAGGTCTTGGTCCAGCCGCCGAACGACTCGTTGGAGGCGATGGCGACGCTGTTCCTCTCCTCGCGTTCGGTCAGCACCTGAAAGAGGAGCTCGGCGCCATGGCGGTCGAGTTCCATGTAGCCGAGTTCGTCGACGCAGAGCAGGTCGACACGGCCGTAGCGGGCGATCGTCTTGTTCAGCTGCTTCTCGTCCGCGGCCTCGACCAGCTCGTTGACCAGCTTGGTGGCAAGGGTGTAGCGGACCCGGTAGCCCTGCATCGCCGCTTCGGTGCGCAGGGCGATGAGCATGTGGGACTTGCCGGTGCCGGAGTCGCCGATCAGGCAGAGCGGCTGGCTCTTCTTGATCCACTCGCAGCTGGCGAGAGTGTTGACCACAGCCGGGTCGATGTTGGGGTTGGCGTCGAAGAGGAAGTCCCGGTAGGTCATCTGGTCCTTCGCGGCCCGGTGGGCGATCTCGGCGAACTCGTTGCGGATCGACGGCAGCCGCAGCAGCCTCAGGCGGTGTCGATGGCCGTGGTCGCGGCCTGCTCGGTCAGGTTCCGCTGGCGGGGCAGGGTGGTCATGGAGCTTCTCCCTCTCGCAAGTCACCGCCGCCGGCGCGGCGGTGTCGGAGCAACTCGTCGTGGTGGGTCACCGAGGGCAGCGGCCTGGTGTCCGGCGGAAGATGGGGACCGCGATCTGGCCGTAGCGGTCGACCCGCGGAGTGAACACCCGCCCCGTCTCGAACGGATCCTCCGGTTCGATGATGGCGCCGGCGGTCAGGCCGCGACTGGTCTGGAACGCCTTGGCGGCCCTGGTGGTGAGGGAGCCGAAGACGCCGTCGACTCGGTTGGGGGCCCACGTGGAAGAGCCGAGGACCCCCGCTCCCGCGGCCCGGCCGGCGCCCGCGCCTGCCGGGCCGCGGGTCAGGAGAAGACGACCGAACGCAGCAGGAGCCGGGCGGAGGCGCCGGCGCCCGGGGGCAAGGTGTAGAACACGTCTCCTTGGCAGTCCGGAGCGAGGAAGACCGTGGCGGTGGAGTCCGTGAGGTTCCGGGGCGAGTGTGCGGCTGATCCGGGAGTGGAACCCGGTCCCTGCACGTTGACGCACTGTCCGCTGGGGGGATTGTTGAGGAATCCGATGGCCTCGTAGCCATCGGACGTCGTGTAGGTGTAGCGGAACTGGCCGCTTGCCGCCGAGGCGGACCCGGGGACGGCGAGCAGGAGAAGGGCGCCGGCAGCGGCTGCGGCGAGACGATGTCGCATGGACCATCCTTTTCCGGACTGGGAGTCGGGGCACTGGCAGGCATTGCCTGCGCTCGCCGCGCCCAAGCAGCCGTTGCTCCGAACGGCTCCGAAAATCGGGGGCAGAGGCGTCGGCGGAACACGCGGGCAGCGGAGTCGGTCCGATCGGCGGCCGGCCCCGCCGTCCGGTCAGGATCCGGCGGGGCGTCTTCTGTCCCGGCGCGTGGCCGAGCGGGCACCCCTCGGCTGCGTACGCACCGCGCCACCATCGGCACTCCCAGGCCGTGCACCCGTATGGCCGTACAGCCATACAGATGCAGCGCAGCGCGCGCAGGTCGTCGGCGTCGGTCGTGGTCGGGGTTCCTCCTGGTCAGCCCTCGTCGAAGACGAGGTCCTCGGGCGGGTGGGTCATCTTCACCTTGGTGCCGTTCACCTCGACCACGGTGTCGAGACCGGTGGGGGCCTGCCCTGTGGACAAGATCCAGTACTTGTCCGCGGCCGCGTCGAGGAAGGCGGCGAAGCCGGCCAGATCCGGGTTGCCGAGGTTGAGGTACTCCACGAGCCTGCGGAAGAGCTTGGGCAGGATCACGGCCCCGTGCTCGGGGTGGGTGAGCGAGTCCAGGCCGGTCACGGTCGCCCCCGAGGTGGTGACGTCCTCGGCCCACAGGCCCTTCTTCACGGGCGACTGCGCCGCGTGCGAGGCGGCGGTCAGCTCGTCCCGCAGGTCCGCGAAGAGGTTGCGGTAGAAGGTGGGGTAGACGAGGCCGGCCGCGATCATGTGGTGGTTGAGGGTGGTCCGCAGCAGCGGCACGTCGACGGCGATCAAGGTGCCGCTCGTGCCGGGAGGGGTGCCCTTCCCGGCCAGGGCGATGCAGCGCTTGTCCAGGGCCGCGCCGCCGGTGAGGATCCAGCCGGGCACACTCTCGGGGGTCGCCGCGGTGACCGTGTCGTCCTCGGCCCGCTCCACGCTGGTGAACCCGATCCACTTCACCAGCTCGTCCCGGGCCTGGCGCGCGAACTTCAGCGGCTGGCTCACCTCGGGGCCACCGCGCTGGAAGTGCGTCTCCAGGGCATCGATCGCGTCCAGCCGCAGCTTGGCCCGCCCGGCGCCGTTGTGCTTGACCTTGTGCGGCCCAGGGACGAGGTCCCACTCGGAGGGCGTGTCGGGGGTGAAGTGCACGGTATCCCCGTCCGAGCGGCCCCCGATGACCTCGTACTTTCCTTTGATCAGCAGCATTGGCATGGCGACGACTCCCTGCTGAGGGATCCGGGCGGGACGGGGCCGGCGAAGCAGCCACGGCCCGGCGGGATCGGTATGGCGGTGGGCACCGCCATACCTACAACCCGCCCCCGGCGTGCCGCACCGCGCCGCGCCCGACGCACGCCGAACGCTGCACGAATCCCGCCATGTGCCGTAAGCGCCCGCCCCGGGCGGCACCCCGGGCGGCAGCTGGGTCCCGGTCCTGGCCAGTGTCTTCCGTGCCTCGTTCCGGGCCGCGCCGGGTCTTCCCGGCCGCCGCCGGGGAGGGGTCTCCGGCGCTCCGCCACGGCCCCTCGTCGCTCATGCCTTCGCCGAGGACACCGTCAAGTCCTCGGGCGTCGGTGCCGAGGCCCGACGCGGCCCGGGAGCTCATCAAGTGGCACGGCCCGGTGATCTACAAGCCCCTGTGAAACCCCGTGTACCGGATCGACGACGTCTCCTCCGTCGTCAAGATCGCCGAGGTGCCCGCCGAAGACATCGACCAAGCGTTCGGCTTTGCGTTCGTGGTGGCGGTGGAGACGTCGGCAGCCTGCGAGCCAGGACACGGCTCTCTCGACTGCGTGAATCTGCCGGCCATCGCGCTCCGGAGGAGCGCCCGGATACAGGAGCCGGTGGTCCCGGTCGCCCGTAGCCGTCATGCCAGGTAGCGGGCGCCGGTGGTGAGGAGGTCGGCGTAGAGGGCGGGCGGTGGGTCCGCCTTCCGGAGGTGTTCGGCGGCCAGGCGCATGTGCTTGAGGTTCTGGGCGACGGCCCAGGCGCGGCCGCCGCATCGATCGGGAGAAGGCCAGCCCCAGGAGGGCGTCGCCGACCATGAGGGCGCATTCGGTGCCGTAGGCCGTCCACAGGGCCCGGCCTCCCGCGGCGTACCGGGTCCCGGTCGAGGACGTCATCGTGGATGATCGAGGTATTCACCAGGAGATCGCCGACGACGGTGGCGGCAAGGCCCCGTTCGGCGGGCCCGCCGTCGACACCCGCGCACAGCAGAGGAAGCACCAGACCCCTGCGTCCGACACCGCCGGGCTGGCCGGTGACCGGACCGCCGTCCTAGCCGGCCCAGCCGTAGTGGTAGCGGACGGCGTCGAGCAGCGGTGAGGGCAGGCGCTCCACCACGCTCCTGACGGCCGGATCGATGATCTTCCCTCCCGCGTCGAAGATCTCCTCGGCCGTGCGGCCACCAGTACGCGGGGCAAGATGCACGCCGGTGCTCCTTCAGCTTCCGATGTGTGAGGGCGGCGCCCAACGATTCATGATCGGCCAACGAGTCGCCGGCACCGACAGGCCCCGGGATGAAACGGCGGGCCCGAATGGCCTCTCAGCCATGGCCCAGCAGTAGTGCGGTGGTGTGAGTTCCTGCCCGGCACGGCGGACGGGCGAGGGCTGAGGGGTAGGACCCGCGCGTACAGCGCCAGGTGGCATCGCCGCAGAGAGGGCCCCATCCGCAGAGAGGACCCTATGAGGAGCAGACGGGGCAAAGCCCTGGCTATCTCGGCCGCCGCGCTTGCCCTGGTAGTTCTCGCCGCTCCTGCCTGCGCGGCGGCCGAGGACGACGCAGGTGTCACCACCGCCGACGCGCTCCGGGTCCTGTCCCCTCTCGTGAACAGCGTCCCCGGCGCAAGACGAGTGCCTCCCGTCGAGTTGCCGCGACTTCCCGCTGCACCCGCCCCGATGCGGGGTGAGGCTGGTATCCCTGCCCGCATCCACGAGCACCCATCCGGCAGCACCGACAGGTGGTATCCGAGGCGGGCCGGCAGGACGAACCCACGACGGACAGATCCGAACCCAGGCGAAGGCGGGGTACTCATGGCCGAGCGTCGCGTGATCGTCTTCCCGCCCGCCGAGTGCGGCGGCCGACGTGTTCAGGTCGCCGGCGAGACGGTCGGCACGGCGTTCGGAACGCGCGATCTGGCGGCGCTGTCGCAGCACGCCGGGCTGGAGGGCGTCGACGATGCTGCCGAGCCACCGGTGATCGAGCGGCACGGGGGTGGATCAGAGGAGTGGCGGGGAAGACGGTGGACACCGCGCCCGAAACTGATACGACCGCGGACCGCGAACAGGACGGGCCGCTCTCGGGCCCTGTCCGTACGGTGCCCAGGCGCCCACGCGCGCTGCCCCCGCCACGCACCAGCTGGCTGTGCCGGCCGGGACGCGAGGGCCCGTGCGTCAGCCGACAGGGCCGGCCGAGTGATCGCGGACGGGTGGAGAGTGTCGCCGCCGGCCGTGGGATCACCTCCGCCCGAGGGGGAACCCAGGCAACAGGGACGCCGAGGCATCTCCTCTGCGGTGAAGGGAGGCAAGCCATGACGGGCTCGGGTAGCCTTCCGGACGCGATCACCAGGGCCCTGGACGCCCTGGGCACGGGTGCCTGCCTACTGGACGAGCAGGGTCTCATCATCGCCGTCAACACACGCGCCGAGCACCTCCTGGCCCGCCCCGCCAGCGAGCTGATCGGCCAAGACGCCCACGCCCTGCTGCACCGCACCCGCCACGGACACCCCGTGCCCAGGGCCCAGTGCCGGATCCAGCAGAGCGTCCCCGACGGGCCGACGCAGCAAGGTGAGGACGAGTGGCTCGCGCGCGGCGACGCAACCCTGCTGCCGGTGGCATGGCTGGCCACGCCTTGCCACATCGGTGACCGCCCGCCGGCCACCCTCGTACTGTTTCATCACGCTCAACGCCCCGAGCCAAACGCTCACAGCGCACCGGCCACCGGACGGCTCACCGAACTGGAACGGCTCGCCCTGCTCGCCGAGACGACCACCCTGCTCACCTCCACCCTGGACATCCACGAGGCACTGCGCCGCCTGATCACCCTGGTCATACCCCGCCTCGCCGACTGGGCCGTCATCGACCTGATCATGGAACGGGACGAAGTGGACCGCTTCGCAGTCGCCCACGCCGCAAAAGGCACCGTGGCCTTCCGGGAGGACCTCCAAGGGCCCATGCCACCCGTTCCGCAGGAATCCCAGATGCCCCTGTCCCGCGCGCTGCGCGGCGTCGCCTCCTCCTTCGCCGGCCCCGAGACCTACCAGGGACCTCCCGATTCCGGTATCGCGGTGGAGCAGCGCCGCCTGTTCGAAGCGACCGGCATGCACACGGCCATCATGGTTCCCCTGCGCAGCCTGCACGACGTCCTGGGCGCTCTCACCCTCGGCCGCGCGGATCAGCCCGAACACTTCACCCCGGCAGACACCGCCCTGCTGCAGGACATCGCCCGCCGTGCCAGCCTCGCCCTGGAAAACGCCCGCCTCTACCAGCGCCAGCGCAAAGTCGCCGAGACAATGCAGCGCCATCTGCTGCCCAGACTCCCGCGCACCCCCGGCCGCAGCATGACCGCCCGCTACCTTCCCGCCCCGGACGCCTCCGAAGTCGGCGGCGACTGGTACGACGCGTTCACCCTGACCGATGGCGCCACGGCCCTCGCCATCGGCGACGTCGTCGGCCACGACCTCGACGCGGCAGCCGGCATGGCCCAGCTGCGCAACATGCTCCGCGCCTACGCCCTGTCCCAGCAGAAACCGCCGAGCAAGATCGTGGAATGGCTCGACCGGGCGACCCTGGACATCGCGGAGGTCGCCATGGCCACACTGGTCTTCGCCCGCATGAGCGAGAACAACGCCGGCCAGTGCGAACTGTCCTGGACGAACGCGGGCCATCCTCCTCCGCTGCTGGTCACCCATGAGGGCGTGGCCCGTTACTTGACCGACGGTCACGGAATCCTGCTGGGCGTCACACCCGAGCGGGTCCGACCCGATGCCACCGCACAACTGCCGCCCGGTGCCACCCTGCTCCTCTACACCGACGGCTTGATCGAGTCCCCGGGCCATAGCCTGGACGAGGGCCTGGAACGCCTGCGCCGCCATGCCGCGTCCCTGGCCCACCGCCCCCTGGAGCCCTTCACCGACGAGCTGCTCGCCCGCTCACGCCCACCGGACAACGACGACGACGTGGCCCTGCTGGCCGTACGCTACGAGCCCGCTCCGCCCTCCTGAGCCTGTTCTTCTCTTCCGTCCACGTCATAGCACTGGGACGGAAGAGCGCTTCGGGGCGATATGGCCCGCATTTGGTGTCGAGGAGCGCGCGGGCCGCCAGAGGGGGACCGCAGCAGTACCAGTGCACGCTGCCACCCTCGTAGTCGTGCCGGACAACACGCTCGGGCTGGTGGACATACTCCCCCCACAGGCCCATGGCAACGCTGACATCGCCTGGCTGCGAACGGATGCAGGCGCAGGCCAGGCCGCACCAGGCGCTGACGCCCGGTTTCACCGCGGTTCGGATTTCGGTGCTCTGTACGGCGAGAAACCTCAGGACGCTTCCCGCTGCTCCCCCCTCATGCTCGCCAACAGAGTTTCGAGCTGTCGATGGCGGAACTCGTATGCCGCTCCGGTCATGCGCAGCACCCCGCGCGCATGTGCGTCGGCGAGGAAGGGTGTGAGCCTCCACGGGATCCGGCCGCGGAACGCCAGCAGAGATACCGCGATGGTGTAGCGGGCCGAGGCGCTGCGGCCCACGACCAGAGCCAGGGTCATCAGGAAGGTGACCGTGAAGGCGACCAGGCCCGTAACGGCACTGAGGCCGGGGCGTCCGGGCGACCAGAGCAGCGCAGTGGCGGCAGTGCCGGCGAGCATGCCCGTCGCCAAGGGCGTCAGCAGTGTCGCCCGCCGGTCCTGGCGCAGGGTGGCTCTCGGGCTGGCGGTGCGCGTCAGGTCGATCACTCTGGTCAGCGGTGACAACAGCCCGGGCTCTCCTCGGCGACGCGCTACGGAGATGCGTCGCGGCAGGGGTTCCCGTACGACTGTGAAGGGGATGGTGGCGGTCAGGAAGGCGCCTAGTCCCGCGAGCGGCAGAAAGGCATTGGGCACTTGGTCCAGCAGGACCGCCGGCTGCCGCCCGATGAGCGCCCAGAAGGGGATGGTGAGGACTGTGCCGGACAGGGCCAGCCACAGCCGCAGTCTCATGCGACCGATCGCATGGTGCAGAGACCACCAGTGGTACTCGTGGGTCCCTTCCTGTTGGAGGTGCGCGGCCAGGAAGGCCAGCCACCTCGTGACTGCCGGCGTGAAGGGGCCTTGGCTCCTCCCGGTGGTCGTCATGCCGTTGGCTGCGCCGCTGTGGTAGGCGGTGGGGACGAGAGCCGTGAGCAGATGTTCCTGGATCGCGGCGGTGTCGGCGAAGGCCAAGAGTTCGGTGGGGTCGGTCGAGGGGCTGCGATAGATCTCGGCCGCCAGCTGAACCATGACGGGCCGGCTGAGTGCCCGGGCCAGCGGGCCGGACGGATCGGTGTCCAGGGACTCGCACACGGGGCGCCAGCGCTGGTCGCCCAGGAGCTGTGTGCGGGACAGGTACGACGTCACATCGCGTGGCAGCAGCGGCTGCAGTTCAAGAACTGTGGTGCGGTTCAGTGCGAGCCCGGTGTTCTGGATCAGCGACTGGTACTCCGCGGTGCGGCAGGTCACGATGTAGGGGCTGTCTGGTGAGATGCCGCGCTGCAGAACATGTGCCCCGTATTCGCGGTCGGTGGGCGCCAGTTCATCCAGACCGTCCAGGACTGGCATCACCAGCCCTTCCCTTACCAGGCGTTCCGCGATGGCGTGGCTGAGTCCGTAACGCCGTTGCAGTTGCCCGGTGATCCATGTGGACAGCGGCTCTTCGCGTGGGCTCCAGGACGAAAGGGGCAGCACTAGGGGTACCGGGACGGGCTGGCCCTCCGCCCGGAGTCTGAGCAGTCTCAGGGCGAGTAGTAGTACGGCGGATGTCTTGCCGGAGCCAGACGGCCCCAGCAGCACCATGCGCCCGTAGGGCAGCGCTGCGAGCAGCTCGTCCGCTCCCGTCACCAGCTCACCCGACACGATCGGCATATCGACGTCGCCGGCGCCGGCCATCGAGAGGATACTGAGCTGCCAGCGCAGCGCGAGGGGATTCGGGTCGGCCAGCATCCGCACCAGCCGTTGCTCCTGGTATCCCAGGTAGAGCATGCGGCCGAGTCGATCGGCCATCCTGGCGAGTCCGGGGTCGGTGTGCCGCAGATTCCAGGTCAGTGTCTCGTCGAGCGGTCGGTGGTCAGACGCCCTCATCATGGGGGCGCGGCGGTTGATCTGCTCGATCAGGGCGTCCACCCGGTCCGGGGTCAGGTCGATGAGCCTCCACCGTCTCAAGGTCTTGTCCCGGTCGAGCGAGCCGGGCAGGGCACTGAGGGAACCGCCGGGGAGAACGACCGCCAGGAAGCGGGCGGGACGGGCCGCGAACAGCTCCAGAAGCTGTGCGGTGCCCTCCGCCGGCTGCTCGCGATAGGTGGACGAGGCGATGATGAGGATGACGTCCGCTTCGAGCAGCTCCGATCGCTGCCGGCCCAGCCACGTCTCGTCCTGCAGACCCGGTGTGTGGTCCAGTTGTGCGTCGACGCCGCTCCCGCGCAGCAGCCACCACAGCTCTCGGACCGCCTCGAAGTGTTCCGCCGAGTCGTAGGCGTAGCAGATCAATACCCGCGCGGGCCGCTTGTCCACACGGCGCTCGTCCAGGTCGGGGTCCTGAGGACGGGGGCGCTGGAAGCGCCTCAGGATCGCCTGGCGCTCCGCCTGGGCGAGGGGTGCGCCCAGGCCGGTGATGTCCCCGTCGGTGAGGTATCCGACGAGCCGCTCCGTGGCCGCCAGCACGCTGCCCGGATGGCCGGGCTCGTCCCGAAAGGTCGCAAGAACCTCCTCGTACGCGTAGAAGGGCTTGTAGGGCACTTCCACACGGCCCCAGTAGGCCTTGGGATCGCGTACATGCGACAGGTACCGACCGAACGCGGCCTCCGCGTAGTGGCGCCCGGCCTCCAGCCGGTCGGCCTCGCCGTCCTCCACACGCATGGGCACCGGGAACATGCGCAACTGGTTGCGCGCCCTTTGGCGGTGCACCGACGAGGCGACGGCCTCGGCTCCGTCGATCGCCTGGTTGCTGTGGGAGAAGCAGTTGACCAGGATGTCCGGGAACTGCACCGTGCAGATCCCTGCGGTGTCGCTCAGGCCTGTACGGCTGTCGATCAACACGTAGTCGTAGTGCGCCCGCATGTTGCGTTTGAGGGCCTCGACGAACCCCCCGCCGCCGAGCCGCTCGTAGAAGTTGTTCCAGTCGAACGTGGTGACGAGGGTCGAGTACAGCGGGTCCTGTCGGCCCGCCGGGACGAAGTCGATGGTGCCCTTGCCCGGGAACTCGTATTCGACGGACATGGCGTAGGGCCGGACAGCGGCTAGCCGTTCCGGCCAGCCGGGCTCATCCGCCGCTGTCGGGTCCGTGGCGGCGGTTGCGTACTCCCACACCATGTCGATGACACCCGGCGAGGAGCGGAGCTCGTGATCTGGCAGGAACGGATGGAAGTAGCGGTGCAAGCCCGGCGCCTCCAGGTCCCAGTCGACCATGAGGACGCGGCGCCCGTTGGAGGCCAGGATCCAGGCGGTGTTGGCCAGGGCCATGGAGCGCCCGGTGCCGCCCTTGTAGGAGTAGAAGGTGATGATCCGTGACATCAACTCCCCGCTCCCCCAGGTCCGGTCAGGATGGGCCGGTATCCCGGCCCACTGTCGTCGAGGCGGCGCATGACGTCGGCCATACGCATCAGCCTGGCCTGAATCTCGATCAGGATCTGAGCGAGGACACGCTCGAAGTGGGCCAGTGACGGAAGATTGCCGTGATAGGAACCGTCACCGGCCTCCATCCAGTTCCCCAGCCTGGCGTACAGCTGGTCATATACGACACCGCCACGCGGGTCCTCGCGGATCTGGTCGAGAGCGCAGGGAACGAGGATGGCGGAGTTGCGTGAGCGCGTCCGGTTCAGCCGCGCCAAGAGCTCCTGGTAGACGTCCAGTCCGACGGACCACGGGTCGACGATCACCACGACCAGGCCCTCGCGCTCCGCGTTTCCTTCCAGGAGGGTGAACAGCGAGTCGTCCGCAGACCGCACGGAGGAGACCAGTTTTCTTGTGTAGGCGACGCCTTGTGCGCTCACGGCAACGCTGTCCGAGTCCTGTGGGTGGTACGGCCGCCAGTCCGACCAGTCGTCGCCGTAGAGGTCGAGTTCGGTGTGCGTGACGTGCACCATGGCCTGGCGGTTTCCCACCACTAAGGCGAAGGTGACCTTGCCGAAGCCGCGACCGGCCGGGTCCGCGGCGGACCGGTGGGGTGTCGTGGCCGTTTCTGCGGGGGCGAACGCGTTGGGAACGGAGAGCAGGTCTGGGATCGGACGCGGGTCCGGCGGGGAACCAGCAGCCTCGATGATCGTTTTCGTGTACTGCGCCACGACCCGTTTGTAGAGGTCGGCGTTATCGTTCAGCTGGGCCAGAAACCTGAGTCCTCGCTCCTTGTGCTCATCGCCGAACACGTCTCGGGTGTCCATCAGGAAGCGCGCCACTGGTGGCACTTCCGGTACGGGTGCCCACCACACCGGCACGATGCTGCGCGGCTGTGACCCGGTCCTCCTGTGATGGGCCGCCGCTCTGGCGGAAAAGGCGTGCCATTCCTGCCCGCATGCCGGGCTGGCGAAGTAGTGCGGCGAGTACACCGGCACGAACACCTGGCACGTGGCCAGGGCCTCTCCCGTCGTCGCGGGCCATACGGCTCCGGTCGTCTGCTTCCGGTCCAGGAATCCGACGGTCTCCATATCGAAGCCGCCATAGATCGACAACTCGCGGCACAGGTCCGTGTAGAACCGGTCCAGGTAAGGATCGACAGCGTCCTTGCGCGAGTAACTCAGGAAGAAGAGCGGCACATATCCTCGCTTGCCGTACCGGTCCGTCGGGTGCCGTGACCCTACTGGACGCGGGCCCGGCGCCGGGACCTGAACGGGCAAATGGAAGGGAGCTGTGACTCCGCCGGCCGGGACGGCGCAAGTGGCGGTCCCCGCAAGACTCAGCCCTGCCGCCTTCCAACCGCACAAGGCCATAAGCCGGGTCGGCCATGGGCTCAAGGAGCTTAGTGAGACCGGACGCAATGGGCCGGCGGAGGCCGCCACGCCTTGCCTGCCCACCACCTTCGCGCGGGGCCGGTGGCCTCAGAAGGGGCCGTTGGGGCCACCCCCGTCGCCGACCGGCCCACTCATACAGGTCGGCCCCGGCCGCCGTATCAGGCAGGCCGGACCCCTGGGCGGGGAGTGACCTGCTTACCGTGCTCGCCTGCCGCAGCTGCACCGCCGCGCCGAGGTGGATCGGGCCGGTCGTCGTCGCGCGCTGGAGACCGGCGATGGACACGACTTGGTCCGGAACGCCGCCGACAACACCGCCTGGCTCAAGCAGGTCATCGACAACCACAGCCGGCCGGGATCGCGCTTGCCGGTGAGCAGGGAGCCGACCAAGCGTGGCTCCTGGCCCAGCACGCCGACCGCTCTCCCGGCTTCCAGTGCCTCACCGCTTGAGCTCCCGTCTGAGCCCGAGAAGGTAGCCGGCAGCGCTGCGGCGCTGATCAGCGGCTGCCGCACGGGCGGATCTGGTGGAGGCCACCAGCTGGACAGCCACGGCTCCGCCCGCTCCGAAGACCGGGGAGAGGTTCGCGGCATGGGCGCCGAGGGCCGCAAGCGCCGGCAGTTCCAGCGATCTGAGGGTGATGACTTCGCGGACGGGTCGCAGGCGCAGAGAGCGAAGTCCTCGTGTGAGCTCCTTCAAGGGCCGGCTCAGGTTGCGATCCACCATGGCGGCGATCCGGGCCTGGACTACCGCCGGGTCGGCGGCCTGGCCGAGAGCAGCGAGCTGGGATTCGAGCTCATCCAGGTGAGCGCGGAACGCTTCGAACTCGTCGGCAAGCCGCAACCGTGCTCTGACGATGTCCTTGGCCGGGATGTCGTTGATGTCATGGGGCAGCACAGCTTGCACGGCGGCGGTGGCGTACAAGCCGGCTGCCGGGACCGTGACGGGTAGGGCTGAGCGGGCGCGTCCGTTCTGGGGGTTCGGCAGCCACCAGCAGCCAGGATCCGGCCCTGGGGCGGAGGGGCCAAGGAGCGCTTCCTCGAAGTCCGCAGCAGTCCAGCCCGGCAGCGCGAAGAGCACGGGGTCGTCGGTCACGGGCACCAGGGCGTTGGCATGGGCGATCCGGTCGACAAGCGCTCGGGTGTAGACCGACACCAGATGCGGGTGCAGCCCGATCCAGTCGCGAACGGAGTTCTCCTCCGTGTAGGCCCCGATCGGGACCTCTTCCCGGGAGAAGACCGCGAAGTTCCTGAAGGTGACCCACCAATCCCCTGGTGTGCTGGTGCCCAGCTGTGAGCGGTGGAGCCAGCCGAACGGGTCCAGGTGGCGTACGCCTCTGCGCGACCGTTCGCTCAACATCTCGGACGGGAAGCCGTAGCGGGGAAAGAGCCGGGCTTCCTCCCGCTGCATGACCCCCTTCAGCTCCTGGGCCACCTCGTCGGCGTACCGGATCGGGTCGATGTCTGTGAAGAACCCCAGCTCGTCACGGAGTACCAGTGCCGTCGCGGAGTCGTGGAAGGAGTGACCGGGCGGGTGCACACGGGCGAGACCCGGCAAGTACAGGGCCGCGCGCTTGAGCCACCCGTCGTCCCGCACATGGAAGTACGGGTAGTACAGGCCGACCGGCTCCACGTGTACCCCCTGCACGGCATCGGCCAGGTCCGCCGCCACCAGTGCGGCCAACCCCTGCGTTCGAACGCCCGGAATTTCGTCGGTCCCGATTTTCTCAGCGGCACTTCCTGTGCCACAACTACTCGTAGCTGTGCAACGGCTGGGACAGCCGGCTGGCCGGCATGACCGGCCCCCGCGGCGCCACCCGTGACGCGGCAGCCGTCGACCTGGCGATGCGCTGGGCCCGGCTTGTCACCGCCGCCCCGAAGCGCACCGTCAGCGGACATGCTGTCCCTGCGGTCGGTACTCATCCGCAGTGGCCTGCACCTCAAGGTGGAGTCCGGTCCGCTGTCGGCATCGACCTGCTTCACCTGTCGCTGCGCGTGTCGGGGACGGGGATCCATGCCTTCGCGTCCTCGCTCCAGCGCCGGGGGTGAGGATGGTGCCTACAGGTGCAGCCCTGAACTTCGTGTCAGCTGCCGGGATCTGTCCGGCCGGCACGTAGAGCAGGAGCCGTGCGCAGCGGCCCCGCAGACAGGAGGAGCAGGGTTCCACTGCTTGGCCTGCGGGGCCGGTGCATCATTCACGTACCCTGCGGTGCGTCCGATACGCCCGATCCCTCCCAACCGGTGCGGCGGCGAGTCCTCCTACGCGATGGGGGCCCGGCCGTATTCGGCCGGGCCCCCATCACTCCTCGCGGGTGGCGCGTTCCTCGCGCCGACGTCCGTCGTCTACCAGCGGTACCAGCGGCCCTTGCGGCCGCCGCCGTCCGCCGTACGGACGACGAAGCCCAGCAGCCACACGACGAGCACGATCACCGCGATCCACCACAGCGCCTTCAGCGCGAAACCCGCACCGAACAGGACCAGAGCCAGCAGAAGAACCAGAAGCAGGGGAACCATCGTTATCAACCTCCTGGCCACCAGGTGCCCTTACCTCAGTCAGACAAGCCCATAAAATGGGAGTTACTTCCGCGGAGTACGGGGCATATGCGCGAGCGCCCCGCGCCATGCATGGTTCCCCCAGCCTCATCCGTCACGCACCGCAGCGCAGAGCACTGCGCGGCCGAGGGTGAGGAAGGCTTCGTGGATGTCGTCGCGTATGTCCCAGCGAATCCGCAGGCGGCGGAACCAGTGCAGGCCCGTACCGGCGGGATCGCCTCCAGCAGCGGGATCGGCTGGGTGACGTCGTCGCGGTTGCCGCCGGTCAGGGTGGCGGCCAGCGGAAGGGCGGTGGCATGAGTGATCAAGTGGTGTATTACGGGCCCCATTCGAAGAGCAGGATGGTCGCGTCGTCCCGCAGCTGGTTGCGCTGGTAGTCGAGGATGGCGTGGATGAGTAGCCGCAATACCTCGGCCGGCCGCTGGCCGGCGGCGTTTGAGCGGATGATGAAATCGGTGAACCGGTCGAGGCCGAACTCCGTACCGTCCGCGTCCCGAGCCTCCACGACACCGTCGGTGTACAACAGAACGCAGTCACCCAATTCCAGTTTCGTCTCGTAAACCCGTCGGGCAGCCGGGGCGAGTGAACCGGCAAGACCGAGCGGCGGCTGCGCGGGACTCTCCAGCGCTCCGGCGAGCACCCGCTCGTCACGGATCAGCAGCGGTGGGGGATGACCGCAGTTGACCCAGCGCAGCATCCCTGTCAGGGCGTCGAGTCGGCACAGCACACCGGTGCAGAAATGGTCGGGCAGCCACTGGGCGAGCGCCTGGTCGACGGAGCCGACGATGTCGGTCAGGTCGCCCCCGCCACGGCGAGTGTTGCGCGCCGCCGCCATGGCGACCGACGTGGTGAGGCCGGCGATCAGATCGTGCCCCATGCCGTCGAGGATCATCGTGTGCAGCACATTCTTGACCACCGAGTGGTCGAAGGCGTCGCCTGCGATGTCGTACGCCGGTTCGAGGACCGCGGTCGAGACGCACCTGCTGCTGCCGATGGTGCGCGGCGGCAGGAAAGCGCGCACCATCTCGGCGGGCAACCGCATGGTTGCAGTGCGGGTGCGGGCGGCGAGCCAGTCGCTGTAGGCACGCTTGGAGGTGATCAGCATGGCGAACAGATGAGCCAGCATCCGGCTGCGACGCAGGAGCAGAGCGTCGAGCGAGGCGGTGTGCACTCCCAGCACTCCCAGCCGCTCCGCACCGTCGACCAGAGGCATCCAGACGATCAAGCCGTCGCCCGCATCGGCTACCCGCGGGGAGACCGTCCGGTACGCCCAGCCGGCCGACGAACCCTCCACCGGCAGCGATTCCAGGGCTTCGTCGAGTGGGACGAGGAGCCGTTGCTGCAGGTCGGCAAGGTAAAGCCGCGCGGTGCCCAGACCGAGAGCCGACGCGCACTGGTCGGCCAGGGCGGGTATTTCGACCGGCAGGGCCGTCTGCGCCTCGGTGATCAGCCGATCCAGCTGATTCTCGTCCACGGTGGGGTCGAAAGTGGGGTCGAAATCGGCGGTAGCGTGCGGTGGGTCCGACACGGGGATCACCCCTCCCCTGCCAGTCTCACACCGACCGTCCTCTCTCACATCTGAGGCCGCAACGGCACAGCGGGCGTCCTCGGGCCGGGCGATCCTGCAGTCCCCGGCCGCTGCCGCCCCCTTGGTTCATCGGCGTGGCCGATCAGCTCGGCGGCGAAGCCCACATGGTCAGCGTGGGTGCTCAGACAAGGTGGTGCTCGGCCACCTGTCGCTTGATGTGGGCGTGCCGAGACTCCCGTCGCAGGACCCGCCCGGGCAGGTCTGGTCGGCCGCGAGTCGGACGGCCTCGCGCCGCGCTTCGGTCGCACGGCCGGCGACGGAGCTGCTCATCCGAGCCGCATCCCCCGCGTACGGCCCGGCTCCCGGACGATCGCTGACTTCGCCTCCAGCTCGCTGAGCTGCCAGTGCGCCGACGCCCGGCTGCGCATGCCGACGGCCGCACCGATCTGCCGCGTCGCCGGCGCCTGACCGTGATCGGCGATGTGCCGGCGGAGGCAGCGCGGGATGCGCTCCTGGGTGTCGGTGAGGTAGTCGACGCGATGCGTCATCCAATTGGAGCGCTTGTTCGAATCTTGGGGCAAGCCGAGACACGGCATCCTGAAGCAGCAGGTGGGTGGTGAGTGTCCTGTGCCACCCGAGTCCGGGCGATCGGGCCCGCAGAGGCGGAGGCGTTAAAGTGCCTCTTCGGCCAAGGTAAGGGCCTCTTCGGCCAGGGAAGGGACAGCCATTACGGCTCAGAGTTGGCAGCTCAAGCGGGGAGACGCGCTCGTGGGAACGCTGACACTCACGGGCGTCGACATGTTCTGGACCGACTGTCGCTTTGAGCCCGCTTCGGCCTGGGAAACCGTCCGTCCACTGTTCGAGGCGTCACGAGATGCCTGGCGGCGTGGTGACGAGAACGGCGCTCTGGCTGCCGACGAGGCGATCTGTGCAGCAGAGCTCGTGCTCGTCCCCGGCGACGGCGGAGCACCGATCACAGACTTCCTGCTCCGCATCTCCGGGGAGACTGCGCGCTTTCGGTCCTAGCCAGGGCACGCGCATGGTCCACCCGGTGATACGCCCCCTCACACATCAGTGGACCTGTCAGGCGCCCGGCGCCCGGCGCAGCGCCACGGAAGGCTGGTGCCGCACCGCGGCCACCGCGGACATCGCCCGCGCGGCGGGACGGGACATGGTCTTCCTCGACGGTGACGCGTTCTCCGACGCGATGAAGGACCGGGTCGCCGACCTGCTCCAGGAGCGTTTCGCGGGCCGGCTGGACT
Organism: Streptomyces naphthomycinicus; assembly: GCF_020400595.1. Classification (GTDB taxonomy): domain Bacteria; phylum Actinomycetota; class Actinomycetes; order Streptomycetales; family Streptomycetaceae; genus Streptomyces; species Streptomyces naphthomycinicus. The sequence goes on from NZ_JAINRE010000052.1 coordinate 21,955, forward strand.
ATCTGGTCTACTCCGTTGCCGCCCCCCGACCTGGACTGGTTCCGGAGCGAGGTGCGACGCCTGTACGGCTTCGCCGTGCCCGGCGTCGACTACGCCGCCCCCACCGCCACCGACGTCCCCTGGCCCCCGCACACGCCCTGATCCCGTACCGGTCCGTGCGGGCCGGCCGCGGCGCTCCGTGGAGGTGGCGGCTCGGCTCCTGCGATCGCATCGGCACGGGTGCGGCCGGCTGCCCGCCTCGTGGCCCGGCTTCCGGTGCGGCGCCCGCCGCGCGGATAGGCTCGGTGCCGTGACCGGGACACGAAGGCGTACCCCACCGGCGGCAGACGCGCGGACCGCGGCTTGTGCGGCGGCGTTCCTCAAGGGCCAGGAGATCACGACAACGGGCTGCGGGCGGTGCGGCACGGAGATCTCCGGGGTGAACGGCCGCTACGCGTGCGGGAACTGCGGGTGGGTCAACCACTGGTCCGAGGGACATTCGGAGCTGCCGGCCTACACCCCGGCCGACGACACCGAGGCGAGCGAACCCCCGGGGGTGTACTGAGTCCCGACGGGACGGTCCGCGGGCCGGGCGCCGGGCGCCGGGCGCCGGGCGCCGGGCGCCGGGCGCCGGGCGCCGGGCGGGAACGACGTCGGTGCGGGTCGTGAACGGCCGTGTGCGGGGAGGGAGTTACGCGGGCGAGGACGGTGCCCGTGGTCACCGGGAGTGCCACGGCCGGTGCCCGTGGTCCGCAGGCGTCCGCCCGGCCCTCAGGCCGGCTGCCACAGAGCCGGTACCGTCGGGGGCTCCCAGCCCGGCTGGGAGGTGTGCGGCTGGCGGCAGACGTAGGCGCGGGCCGCATACGTGACCCAGTCCCCCGTCCGGTACGTGACCCCCACGGCCCAGGTGCTCTCCGGTGGCGTGGGGTCTCCCGGACCCGGACCAGGGTCCTGCGGGACGTCGAGGACGAAGTCGAAGGCCGCTTCCCGGCCGCCGCCCGCGTCGTGCACGGTCATCAGCAGCCGCGGGTCGAAGATCGTGTCGGTGGAGTTGCGGGGCTCGTTCGGGAAGTACAACTGCGTCGTCAGCACGGGCCGGTTCGGGGCCTGCAACTTGACGTGGAGATGGCGGGTGCGCCCCGGATAGAGGCCCGGCACGATCGTCGTGAGCGCGAAGGAGCCCTTGGAGTCGGTGTACTGGTGTCCCCGCAGCCGGAATCCGGTGTTGTCGTAGGCGCCGTTGGCGTCGGCCTGCCAGAAGTCCAGCAGGACGCCGGCCAGGGGACGGCAGGCGCGGCCGAAGACATAGCCGGTCACGGTGAGCCGGGTGCCGGGCAGGCCCGGTTCCAGGAGGCTGGTGCGTTCCGGCGAGTGGGGCTTGAAGTAGGGGCCCTCGATCTGTTCCGGCGTGGGATCGTCGCCGTCGTCGCACGGCGGGGTCAGCTCGGGGGCCTTCCCGCTCGCGGTGAGGTTGCGGGCGAGGGCCGGGCCGCCGATCAGGGAGACGGGGAGCGCGGCGGTGGCGGCGAGTGCCGCGCGCAGCACCGTCTTGCGGCGGACGAGCCGGGGTGTCCCCGCCGCTCTCTGCTCGCCCGCGTCGTCCCTGTCCGTGCCGTGCGTACCTGTTCCGTCCATGTCTCCTCCTGCTGTGGGGCGGATCGGCAATGAACCTAGGCGGGCGCCGGGGGCGCTTCGAGGGACTGGTGAGGGCGGCTGTGGTGTTTTCGGAAGTCGCCGGGGCTGCTGCCGGTCTCCCGCCGGAAGAACCGGCTGAAGTAGGCGGGGTCGGCGAATCCGGTGCGGGCGGCGACCTGCCGTACCGAAAGCTCGGTGTGGGCGAGCAGCCGCTGCGCCTGGTAGGCACGTGCCTCGATCAGCAGCCTTCCCGGTGGACGGCCGGTGGCGGCCCGCACCGCCTGTGTGAGGTAGTGGGGTGTCACTCCCAGACGGCCGGCGCACTCCCGTACGGACCACCCCGCCGCCTCGGGACGGGCGATCAGCCGGGCGAACTCGTCGGCCACGGCGGCCTGCCGGCCCTCGGCACGTTGATCCCGGCCGTCGGCGGTGCGGTGCGGCAGCCGGGAGGCGCGGACGACGAGCACATGGAGCAGGGAGCGCAGGACGCTCTCGTGCCCCGGGGCCCGCTCCCGGTGCTCCGCGACGAGTTCGGCCATCAACTGCCGGATGGACCGGTCGTGTACGGCGTCCAGCGCGAACCAGCACCGCTCGCCCAGTTCCCGCAGCACCTCGCGGTCGCGGGGGTGGTCCACCAGGAAGTCGTCGGTGAACAGGACGACCGTCCCCTCCGGCCCTTCGCCGCCCTCCCAGTGGTGCACCTGGCCGGGCACGATCACGGCGAGGTGCGGGGGGCGTACCGGCCACCGCGCGAGATCGACGACGTGGGTGCCGGATCCCGAACTCACGTGGACGATCTCGTAGAACGTGTGCCGGTGCGGCCGGTCCCACCGCGACAGCGGTCCCACGGCCTCGAAGGAGCCGGCGGCGAAGGGTACGGCGCCCGGGCCGGCCACCTCCAGACGGTGCAGGGGTACGTCCCCGGCCGGGGGCGGCAGGCTGGGGGTGCCGGGTAAGACGGTGGTGCTGCGCATCGGCCGTGCTCTCCTCTCGAAGATGTGTCCGGATCCGTCATCGGTACCCCACGAACCCGGATCAGGTACAGACCAATCGGGTCCGACTTGGCGACGCGGTGTCCGGCGGCAAGTCCCCGTCACGGCCGGGGTGGCCACCGCGGGGGTGGTCACGGCCGAGGGGACAGCCGGGTCGGTCACTGCGGGTGGCGCAGCCGGGGCGGCCACGGCGGGGGGCACAACCAGCGCGGTCATGGCGGGGGCGGTCACGGCGGGCTGCGCGGCTCCGTCGCCGCCGGGGCGGTCACGCCCGGAGCGAGACCGGGCCGTCGCACCGGCGGGCATCCTGGTCCGTACCAGCCTCTTGCCCCGCGCACCGCCACGCCGCAAGCTCCCCTCATGGAGCTGGAGTTGCGGCATCTGAAGACGATTCGGGCCATCGCGGAAGCAGGGAGTCTGACCAAGGCGGCGACGGTGCTCGGGCTGGCGCAGCCCGCGCTGAGCGCGCAGCTCAGGCGCATCGAACGGGCCCTGGGCGGCGCGCTGTTCGACCGGGGGCGGTACGGGGTGCGGGCCACCGCCCTCGGGGAGCTGGTCCTGGAGCGCACCCGGATCGTGCTGCCCGCGGTGAGCGAACTCCAGCGGGAGGCGGCCCGGTTCGCCCGCACCCGGCGGGACGGGGACCGCCTGCGGCTCGGCGGCACGCACGGACCGCTGCTCGGCGCGCTGGTCGACCGGCTCGCGGACGCCGCCCCCGGTACGACCGTGACCACCTGCGCCTCCTGGTCGGAGCGGGAACTGGCCGGACTGCTGGCCGAGGGGCGCCTGGACTTCGCGCTGGCCGGCGTCTGCGGCTCCGCGCCTCCGCCCGACACCCCGCGTCTCGTCTGGGAGGAGATCGCCGTCGACCCGGTCTTCGTGATGCTCGCCGACAGCCATCCGTTCGCCCGGGGGCAGGCCGTCGAGCTGGCCTCGCTCGCAGCCGAGGAGTGGGCCTGCGTCCCGGGCGACGGCTGTTTCGCGGACTGTTTCACCGCGGCCTGCGCCCGGGCCGGTTTCACACCCCGCCGCATGTACGAGACGGACACCGCGTCCTGCGTCCACCTGGTGCAGGTGGGACGGGCGGTGGGCCTGTGCCGGGCCACCTTCCCGCCGACGCCCGGCCTGACCACCCGTCCGCTCGCCGGCACGCCGCTGGTGTGGCGGCATCTGCTCGGCTGGCACCCGGCCGGACAGCGGCCGGAGACCGCGGCCACCGTGCTGACGCAGGCCCGCAGCGCACACGCGGGCGCGGCGGCGCGCAGCGACAGTTACGCGCACTGGCTCGCGCAGGGCGGGACACCGGGCACCGGGGCGCGCCCACGGACCGGGCGGGCGTCGTGAACGGTCCGCCGGCCCGGCCGGCCCGCGCCGGTCGAATGCCCACGGCGAGCCGACGCGTCCCATAACACGGGGGCAGGGGGTCGGCTGACGTCTTACGGGCCGTGGGGGGCTCTCCTTACCGTTTCGGCACTCCCACCGAATCCGAGGAGACCTCCCCATGCTCCAACGACACCTCAGAGCCGCGTGCGCCGCCGCCGCGGCGGCGGGTGCCCTGCTCGTGGCCGGGCTCAGCGGCTCCGCGAGCGCCGTGCCGTCCGCCTCCCCCGGCCTGCCCACGGCCGCCGAGACCCTCCGTACCGCCGCGGCGCCGCCCGCCCTCCTCGGCGCGCTCCAGCGGGACCTCGGCCTGAACCGGCGGCAGGCGGAGCACCGTCTGGCCAACGAGGCGGAGGCCGGCGCCACCGCGGGCCGGTTGCGGGCCGCGCTGGGCGCGGACTTCGCGGGCGCCTGGGTGCGCGGCACGGAGTCGGACACGCTGACCGTGGCCACCACGGACCCGGCCGATGTGCCGGCGGTCCGGGCGCACGGCGCCGAAGCGGTCGTCGTGGACCACTCCCTGGCCGCACTGGACGCGGCCAAGGCACGCGTGGACCGCGTCGCCGCTCACCGCGCCACCTCCGACACACCGGTCTGGTACGTGGACGTCCGCTCCAACACGCTGGTGGTGCAGGCGATACGGCCCGCCGCCGCGCGTTCCCTGCTGACGGCCGCCCACGTCGACGCCTCCCTCGCCCGGGTCGTGAAGTCGGCCGAACGCCCCCGACCGCTGTACGACCTGCGCGGAGGCGACGCCTACTACATCGACAACAGCAGCCGCTGCTCGATCGGCTTCCCGGTCACCCGGGGTACCCAGCAGGGGTTCGCCACGGCCGGTCACTGCGGACGGGCCGGCAGCAGCACCACGGGGGCCAACCGGGTCGCGCAGGGCACCTTCCAGGCGTCGGTCTTCCCCGGCAACGACATGGCGTGGGTGGCCGGCAACGGCAACTGGACCGCGACGCCGTACGTCAACGGGTCCGGTGTCCAGGTCGCCGGGTCCACGCAGGCCCCGGTGGGCTCCTCGGTGTGCCGCTCGGGGTCCACGACGGGCTGGCACTGCGGCACGGTGCAGCAGCTCAACACCAGCGTGACGTACCAGGAGGGCACCGTCAGCGGCGTCACCCGCACCTCCGTGTGTGCCGAACCGGGCGACTCGGGCGGCTCGTTCATCTCCGGCAGCCAGGCGCAGGGCGTCACCTCGGGCGGCTCGGGCAACTGCACGAGCGGCGGGACGACGTTCTTCCAGCCGGTCAACCCGATCCTCCAGTCGTACGGCCTCACCCTGAAGACGACCGCGACCGGCCCGGGCGACCCCGGTGACCCCGGTGACCCCGGTGACCCGGGCGGCACCTGGTCGGCCGGCACCGTGTACCAGGCGGGCGACACGGTGACGTACGGCGGTGCCACCTACCGCTGTCTGCAGAGCCACCAGGCCCAGCCGGGCTGGGAGCCGCCGAACACCCCGGCGCTGTGGCAGCGGGTGTGAGCGGCTGACCTGCCGCGGGCCCGGGCGCTTCCGGCCGGGCGCCCGGGCGGCCGCGGACCGGCCTGCGCGCGACGATCGAGGGGTGACCGTGGCCGGTCACCCCTCCGCCGCGCGGCCGCAAGGTCAGTCCTTGAGGCCGTAGAAGTGGATCGGCGAGTTCGGCCGGAAGCCGATGCGGGGGTAGACGGGCGCCCCCGCCGCGGTGGCGTGCAGGGTGGCCCTGGTCAGGCCGGTGGCGCGGGCGCCCTCGTACAGGGCCTTGCGTGTCACCGCCTCGCCGTACCCCCTGCGCTCCCACTCCGGGGCGGTGGCGACGAGTGCGACGAACAGACGGCCGTCCGCCTGCACCGTCCCGGCGCATGTCACCGGGACGCCGTCCCGCATGCCCAGATAGGCATGCACCCGGCTCTTCCACAGCGTTGATCCGAGGAGCCCGTCGCGGCCGTCGTCCAGCCCGAATCCGTAGGCGCGGGAGTTGAGGTCCGCGTACTCCCGCAGCTGCTCGTCGGTGGTCACGCGGACGAACGTCAGATCCGGGTGGGAGGGCTCGGGAACGGTCCGCAGGTCCGCGGCCATGCCCGTGCCGGGGAAGGCGTACTCCAGGCCCGCCTTCTCGGCGGCCGTCCGCACGGACGCGCGTGCCTCGTCGTCGAGGAGGTCCTCGAAGAGCCACAGGAGTCCGGGCTGCTCCTTGGCGCGCATGATGTCCGCCGCCCGGGCCAGGCGTTGTGCGAGCAGTGCCGGGTCCGGGCCGACGTCGGTCAGCGTGACGCAGTTCCAGAAGGTGAACCGGCAGTCGGCCCAGCGGACGGCGAGGCCGGGGAGGTCGCGCACATCGGCGTCCGCGTTCCGGTCGAGCACCATGGCACGCCAGACCACGGCGAGCTGCTCCATCGATTCGATCGACTCCGTACGGTCCGTCATGAGGCCTCCCACGGGCTGGAGTTGCGGGCGTCCGCCGGCCGGTCCGGGCCTCGGCCCGACGGCCGGCCGGCGGTCTCCCCACTATGCGGCGCTCGATCGCGGACCGGACGGAAGTTCACCCGCCCGGGTGCCGGGGCCTGCGTCCGGTACCCCCGCGCCGCCTCACCGGGGCGTTCGCGTCACACGGGCTCGGCGCGAGGCGTGCCGCGCGAGGCCGACGGGGCGCCGAACCACGTGGCCAGCCGGCCCTCCAGGTCCCGCTGGTCCTCGCCCGCCCAGGCCACATGCCCGTCGGGACGCAGCAGAACCGCGGGGACGTCCAGTTCCTCGCTGACGTCGACGACGTGGTCGACGCGGTCGGCCCAGCCCGCCGCCGTGAGCCGGCCGGTCTGGTCGAGCAGCAGTCCGCGGCCGGCGCGCAGCAGCTCGTAGAGACGTCCCCGCTTCAGCCGTACGTCCCGCAGCCGCCGGCCGAGCAGTTCGTGCCCGTCACCGAGGTCGTAGCGGACCCCCACCGCGGTGATCATCCCGGTGACGTACCCGTTCACCTCGTCGAAGTCCATCAGCCTCGCGAAGAGCTTGCGCAGCGCGGCGGCACCCGGGTCGGTCCCCAGCAGCGTGATCTGCGCGCGGGTGTTCTCCAGCACGGCGGCGCCCACCGGGTGCCGTTCGGCGTGGTAACTGTCCAGCAGCCCCGGCGGGGCCCAGCCGTCGACTTCCGCGGCCAGTTTCCAGCCGAGGTTGAACGCGTCCTGGACACCGAGGTTGAGGCCCTGCCCGCCGGTCGGCGGATGGATGTGGGCCGCGTCGCCGGCCAGCAGGACCCGGCCGGCCCGGTAGCGCTCGGCCTGCCGGGTGGCGTCGCCGAACCGGGACAGCCAGCGCGGGGAGTGCACCCCGAAGTCGGTGCCCGCGGTGGCCCGCAACTGCTTCCTGAACTCGTCGAAAGTCGTCTCGGCGGACCGGTCCTCGGCCACGCCGTCGGCGGGCACGACGAAGCGGAACACCCCTTCGTTTCCGTCCGCGTTCGCGACGGCGCCGAAGCGCAGCTGGGTCTTGCGGACCTCCGTGACGACGGCGGCGATCGTCGCCGGATCCTCGGTCGCCTCCATGTCGCCCAGCAGGGTCTCGACCCTGGCGGGCTCACCGGGGAAGCCGACGCCGAGCCGCTTGCGCACCGTACTGCGGCCGCCGTCGCAGCCGACGACGTAACGGGAGCGCAGGTGTGTGCCGTCCGCCAGCTCGACGGTCACCCCGTGCTCGTCCTGGCTCAGCCCGGCCACCTCGCAGCCGCGCCGGATCTCCGCACCCCGTTCGCGGGCGTGCTCGCCGAGGAGCCGCTCGGTGATGTGCTGCGGCGTGGTGAGGCCGTACGGGTGGGCCGTGTCCAGCCGCTCCGGCCACGGTGTGTGGATGCCCCCGAAGAAGCCGCCCACCTGGAACTTCTCGCTGACGGCGAGGAACCGCTCCAGCAGGCCGCGCTGGTCCATCAGCTCGACGCTGCGCGCGTGCAGGCCGCGTCCGCGGGAGTGCCCGGACGGCTCGGTCAGCCGGTCCAGCACGACCACACGCACCCCGTGCAGCCGCAATTCGCCGGCCAGCATCAAGCCGGTCGGTCCGGCGCCGACCACGATCACATCGATCATCAAGTCCCCCATTGTCGGTGAGGCTGCGTCCGGACCAGCCGCTCCGCATCGAGCGCGCACGCCCGAGCAGGGCGAACAAAAGCACATGTGCTTCGTGAATCGCCGAATTCCGCAGGTTCTGGCTACGGCCGGAGATTCTGCAACACGACCCGGGCCTTGCCGCAAGGCCCCCTGTGCGCTATATGTTGAGAGTGGCAAGGAGTGGGTGACCTCCTTGCCTTCGTTGTTTCCAGCGCCCGCTTCTCGCGCCTCCGCTCGTTCCCGTCCTCGCCGCTCCGCCCGCCTCCGCTCGTTCCCGTCCTCGCCGCTTCGCCCGCCGCCCTCGGCCGGGCCCTCGCCTCACACGGCGCGGCCGTGCCGTGTGCGGGGTGCGTAACCCCCCGCGCGCCCGACGTGTGACGGGACCGAAATTCGATCTTCCTACGGTGCTGGTCATGGCATCTGGCTCGACGGACGGCAGTGTCCGCACGGTCTGCTCGTACTGCGGCGTCGGCTGCGGGATCGTCCTGGACGTGATCCGCGATCCCGCCGACGGCCGCCGTCGGGCGGCGAGGGCGGCCGGGGACAGGACGCACCCCACCAACTTCGGCCGTCTGTGCACCAAGGGGGCGACCAGCGCGGACATGATGGCCGCCCCGGGACGGGCGGGCAAGGCCCTCATGCGTGCCGAGCGGGGCGCCGAGGCCGGGGAGACGGACGTGGACGAGGCCGTGGCGTCGGTCGCGGGCCGGTTGCGGGCGATCCTGGACGAGCACGGGCCGGACGCCCTGTCCTTCTATGTGTCGGGGCAGATGTCCCTGGAAGCGCAGTACCTGGCGAACAAACTGGCCAAGGGTTTCGTGCGCACCAACCAGATCGAGTCGAACTCCCGGCTGTGCATGGCCTCTGCGGGCACGGGCTACAAGCTGTCGCTGGGCGCGGACGGCCCGCCCGGCTCGTACCAGGATTTCGACCATGCGGACGCGTTCTTCGTCATCGGCGCCAACATGGCCGACTGCCACCCCATCCTGTTCCTGCGCATGATGGACCGGGTGAAGTCGGCCGGCGCCAAGCTGATCGTGGTCGACCCGCGCCGCACCGCCACCGCCGACAAGGCCGACCTCTTCCTTCAGATCCGGCCCGGCACCGATCTCGCCCTGCTGAACGGCCTGCTGCACCTGCTGGTCGCGAACGGCCACATCGACGAGGAGTTCATCGCCGAGTTCACCGAGGGCTGGGAGGAGATGCCCGCCTTCCTCGCGGACTACCCGCCCGGAAAGGTCGCGGAGATCACCGGCATTCCGGAGGACGGCATCCGGCAGGCGGCGCGGTGGATCGGGGAGGCCGGCGCGTGGACGAGCTGCTGGACGATGGGCCTGAACCAGTCGACGCACGGTACCTGGAACACCAACGCGCTGATCGATCTGCACCTCGCGACCGGAGCGATATGCCGGCCGGGCTCCGGCCCGTTCTCGCTGACCGGCCAGCCCAATGCCATGGGCGGGCGGGAGATGGGATACATGGGGCCGGGGCTGCCCGGCCAGCGGTCCGTGCTCGTCGACACCGAGCGTGCCTTCGTCGAGCGCCTGTGGGACATCCCCGAGGGTTCACTGCGCACCGAGGTCGGGCGCGGCACCATCGAGATGTTCGAGCGGATGGCCGCCGGTGACATCAAGGCCTGCTGGATCATCTGCACCAACCCGGTCGCCTCGGTCGCGAACCGCAGGACCGTCATCGCCGGCCTGGAGGCCGCCGAACTGGTCGTCGTACAGGACGTGTTCGCCGAGACCGAGACCACCGCGTACGCCGATGCCGTCCTGCCCGCGACGCTGTGGGCGGAGTCCGACGGCGTCATGGTCAACTCGGAGCGGAACCTCACCCTCGTACAGGGCGTGGTCGACCCGCCCGGCCAGGCGCTCCCCGACTGGCGGCTGATCGCCGAGGTGGCCTGCGCGATGGGCTTCGCCGAGGGCTTCACGTACACCTGCGCCGAGGAGGTGTTCGAGGAACTCAAGCAGGCGTGGAACCCCGCGACCGGGTGGGACCTCCGCGGTGTGACCTACGACCGGCTGCGCGCCACACCCGTCCAGTGGCCGGCCCCGGCCGTCGACGGCCCGGACCGCAACCCGGTCCGCTACCTCAACGACGGCGTCAGCCAGACGCTGCTGGAGCGCGCGGACGGCACCCGCCCCCGGCTGGCCTTCCCCACCCCGAGCGGCCGCGCCCGGTTCTTCGCCCGCCCGCATCTGCCGGCCGCCGAACTCCCCGACGACGACTACCCGTTCGTCCTGAACACGGGCCGCCTCCAGCACCAGTGGCACACCATGACCAAGACCGGCAAGGTCGCCAAGCTGACGAAACTCGATCCCGGCCCGTTCGTGGAGATCCATCCCGGCGACGCCGAGACGCTCGGGGTCGCCGACGGCGACCACCTGGAGGTCGCCTCGCGCCGCGGGCGTGCCGTGCTGCCCGCCGTGGTCACCGACCGCGTCAGGCCGGGCACCTGCTTCGCCCCCTTCCACTGGAACGACCTGTTCGGCGAATACCTCAGCATCAACGCCGTCACCAACGACGCCATCGACCCGGTCTCCTTCCAGCCCGAGTTCAAGGTGTGCGCCGTCGCCCTCACCCGGACGGCCGCCCCCGTCCCGGCGGCGGGCCCGGGCACCCAGCCGGAGACGATGCCCGTGACCTCCCATTCGATGTCCGCGGCCGCGGTCCCGGCGGACTCCCCCCTGCCCGCGCTCGCCACGCTCTTCGGCATCGGCGACCTCGCGCCCGCCGTGCTGGCCGAGCCGGAGCGCCGCTATCTCTCCGGCTACCTGGCCGGTCTCGCGCAGGCACCCCCCGACGGGCGCGTCCCCGTCCTGCCGCCGGGCGCTCCCTTCGACCCGGTCCACGCGCTGTGGGTCGACGGCGTCCTCGCGGGCATGTTCTCCCGCACGGCGACCGCCGCCCCTCCCGTGGTGCCCGCACCGGCCGCGGCTCCGGCCGCCGGTGCCCCCGTACCGACCCGCCGCCTGGTGGTCCTGTGGGCCTCCCAGACCGGCAACGCCGAAGAGTTCGCCGCCGGTGCCGCCACGCTCCTCACGGAGGCGGGCCTGACCCCCGAGCTGCTGCCCATGGCCGACGCGGGCCCGGACCACCTCGTCGCCGACGCCGACGTCCTCCTCGTGACCAGCACCTTCGGCGACGGTGAGGCACCCGACAACGGCACCGGCTTCTGGCAGGCGCTGTCCGCCCCGGACGCGCCACGGCTGACGGGGATCCGGTACGCGGTCCTGGCCTTCGGCGACTCCTCCTACGACGACTTCTGCGGCCACGGCCGCCGCCTGGACGAACGCCTCGAAGCACTCGGCGCCACCCGGCTCGTCCCCCGCACCGACTGCGAACCCGATTTCGAGGAGAGCGCCGGGCGATGGCTCGGCCTGGTGGTCACCGCCCTGGCGACGACCGCGGACCGACAGGACGGGCCCCCGGCGACGGCCGCGGACCGGCAGGACGGGCCCCCGGCGACGACCGCGGACCGGCAGGACGGGCCCCCGGCGATGGCCGCGGACCGGCAGGACGGGCCCCCGGCGATGGCCGGGATGCCCGGACTCGAACCCCCCGTCACCTCGGCCGCCACCACACCCACACCCACACCCGCGCGCGCTCCCGCGTCGGCCGTCCACACCAAGGCGTCGCCGTTCCCCACGCTGCTCGTCGGCAACAGGCTGCTGAGTCTCCCCGGTTCGCAGAAGGAGGTCCGGCAGTTCGCCCTCGACACCCGTGGCGGGGAACTCGCCTACGACGCCGGTGACGCCCTCGGCGTGTGGCCGGTCAACGGCGCCGGACTCGTCACCGAATGGCTGGCGCTGACCGGACTCGACGCCGACGAGCCCGTGGACCTGGGCGACGGCGCGCCGCTCCCCCTCGAAGAGGCGCTGCGCACCCGCCTGGACATCTCCCGCGTCACCACCGACCTGCTCAGGTTCATGACGGAGCGGACCGGCAGCCACGACCTGAAGCGGCTGCTGCGGCCGGACAACAAGGACGCGCTCGCGCAGTGGAGCTGGGGCCGCCAGGCCGCGGACGTCGTCGCGGCCTTCCCGGTCCGCGCCTCCGCCGCGGAATGGGCCGCCGTGCTCAGGCGTCTCCAGCCCCGGCTGTACTCCATCTCCTCCAGCCCCCTCGCGCACCCCGGCGAGGTACGCCTCACGGTGTCGGTGGTCCGTTACACCAACGACGTGGGCCGCGACCGCAAGGGCGTGTGCTCCAGCTACCTCGCCGACTGCGCCGACGACGGCCCGGTGCAGGTCTTCGTGCAGCGCTCACCGCACTTCCGCCCGCCCGCCGACCCCGCCACCCCCATGATCATGGTCGGGCCCGGCACCGGCGTGGCTCCTTTCGTCGGCTTCCTCGAAGACCGCCGGGCCCGCGGTCACACCGGCGCCAACTGGCTCTTCTTCGGCGAGCAGCGCCAGGCCACCGACTTCTACTACCGCGAGGACCTGGAGGCCCACCGGGCGTCCGGCCACCTCGCCCGCCTCGACCTCGCCTTCTCCCGCGACCAGCGCAACAAGATCTACGTCCAGGACCGGATGCGCGAGAACGGCGCCCGCCTGTGGCAGTGGCTCCGGGACGGCGCGCACTTCTATGTCTGCGGCGACGCGGGGCGCATGGCCAAGGACGTCGACCAGGCACTCAAGGACGTCGTCGGCGCGCACGGCGGCATGGACCACGAGGAGGCGAGCGCCTACGTCAGGCGCCTGTCCGCGGAGAAACGCTATGTCCGCGACGTCTACTGAGAGCGCCTGCCACCGGCCCGTGTCGCCACCGGCCCCATGATCACGGCAAGTACCCTCGTGCCCATGGTCGAGCATCGCATGGTCGAGGTGAACGGGATTCGGCTGCACATCGCCGAACAGGGCGACGGCCCGCTGGTGGTGCTTCTGCACGGCTTCCCCGAGTCGTGGCACTCCTGGCACCACCAGTTCGGCCCCCTGGCCGCGGCGGGCTACCGCGTGGTCGCCCCCGACCAGCGCGGATACGGGGGCAGCGACCATCCCGACGACGTCGAGGCGTACACCATCTTCCACCTCGTCGGCGATGTCGTGGGGCTGATCCGGGCCCTGGGCGAGGAGACGGCGTACGTCGTCGGGCACGACTGGGGCGCGCCGGTCGCGTGGCACACCGCGCTGTTCCGGCCGGACGTGGTGCGCGGGGTGGCCGGCCTGAGCGTGCCGCCGCCGTTCCGGGGGTCACAGCCGCCGCTGCCCGCCATGGAGAAGATGTTCGACGGCCGCTTCTACTGGAACTACTTCAACCGCCCCGGTGTCGCCGACGCCGAGTTCGCCGCGGACACCCGCACCTCCTTGCGGAAGTTCTTCACCTGGGCTTCCGGAGACGCTCCCGGCGGCGGTGAGGGCACACAGCCACTGGTCGACCCCGAGCGCGGCTGGCTCGCGACCATGCCGGACCCCGAGGTGCTGCCGGAGTGGTTCTCCGAGGCCGACCTCGACGCGCTCACCGAGAGCTTCGCCAAGGGCTTCACCGGCGCCCTCAACTGGTACCGCAACCTCGACCGCAACTGGGAGCTGACCGCCCCCTGGCAGGGCGCCGTCGTCTCCCGGCCCGCCCTGTACGTCTACGGCGAGCGTGACGTCGTCCCCGCCTTCCCCGGCACGCCCGAACTCATCCGGCGCCTCCCCGCCCTCATGCCGAACCTGGTGCGCGCGCCCCTGGAGCTGGCGGGCTGCGGCCACTGGACCCAGCAGGAGCGGCCGGACGAGGTGAACGCGGCTCTGATCGACTTCCTCGCGGCGTGTCCCTGACGCCGCCGGGTCGCGGCGCCCACCCGACCTGATCGGGCACAGGTTGTCGGGTCCGGCAGGGGGCCCGCTGCCTAGCGTGGTGAGCGCGAAAGAGGAAGGAGGCCGGGAGTGCTGGAGCGACTCAACCAGACCCTGGAGCACATCGAGCACCGCCTCGACCGGTCCATCGACGTGGTCGAGCTGGCGCGCGTCGCGGCCACCACGGAGTACCACCTGCGCCGGATGTTCTCCGCGCTCGCGGGCATGCCGCTGTCGGAGTACATACGGCGCCGTCGGCTCACCGTCGCCGGTGCGGAGGTGCTCGGGGGGCGCGAGTCCCTGCTGGAGATCGCGGTCCGCTACGGCTACGGCTCGGGCGAGGCCTTCGCCCGAGCGTTCCGTGCCATGCACGGGATCGGGCCCGGTGAGGCCCGGCGGACCGGATCCGCGCTCGTCTCCCAGCCCCGGTTGGCCTTCCGCCTCACCGTCGAAGGGAGCAGCAGCATGCGTTATCGCGTGGTGGACCGGCCGGACTTCAACGTCGTCGGCCTCAAGGCCCGGGTGCCACTGGTGCACAGGGGGCCGAACCAGGCGATCATGGACTTCGCCCGCGGGATCGACCAGCGACTGCTGGGACGCCTGGAGCGGTTGCCGGACCAGGAGCCGCGGGGCATCGTCTCGGTCTGCGACGACCTGGACCCGAGCCGGGCCGAGGGCACCGAACTCGACTACTATCAAGGGGTGGTCACCTCCGCGTCCGCGCCCGAGGGCACGACCGCTCTGGCCGTCCCGGCGGGCACCTGGGCGGTCTTCACCACCTCGGGGCCGGCACCTGAGGCCATTCAGGAGCTGTGGCGGGACGTGTTCACACAGTGGTTCCCGTCCAACCCCTACCGCAGCCGCCCCGGCCCCGAGATCCTGCGCACCCTCATGTCCCCCGGCACGACGGAGGCCGAGGCCGAGCTGTGGCTCCCGGTGGAGCGAGAACAGGCGTGAGGCGACGCCTACGGTGTCGTCCCGGCGGGCGGTGACGCCGCGGCGTCGACGTCGCGGGCGCGGGCGGCGACCGACGGGGTCAGCCGGAGAGCCAGCAGTTCCAGGGCCTGGGTGACCTCGCGGACGACGTCCGGATCGGCGACGGTGCCGTCCGGGCCGGCCAGAGCCGCCGTGAGGGTGTCGTCGACGGTGGCGGCGCGGACCTCGGCGACCCGGACGGAGGGCTCCGCGCCCGGGCGGATGAGCCGGCGGCGCCGATCGGCCGGATCGGGTTCCGTGCCGACCGAGCCCGCCTGCTCCAGCCGGGCGACGGCGGCGGAGACCTGACTCCGCGGCAGGCCCGTCCGCGCGGCGATCTCGCCGACCGTCGTCCCGGGCCGGGAGACGATGTCGCCCAGGACGACGAGCATCGCGCGGGTCGAGCCCGGCGTGCCGGACATCCGGCGCACGACGACACCGAGGAGGGCCTCGCCCCCCAGCCGCTGACGGAACGCCGCAAGGCCAACTTCGCGTTCTTCAACGGAACGGAGTTCACCGCCGTCACCACGGACGACCTGGATCCGGCGGAGCCGGTGCGCGCCGCGGCACGCGCCGGGACGCGCATCGTCGCGGCGACGGGCCGCTCCACGCGGTCCTCGGTCCACACCCACCGCTGCGCGCGGGCACTGGCCGCGCTCCTGGGCACCCGGCCGGTCCGGTTCCCGGGCGGGCACGACGGCAACACCGCGTTCCCGCGAGCCCCGGCCCGGGTGCTGAGGGACCTGCTCAAGGGGTGAATCCCGCCCTGGGGTCCGCCCGGACGGCGGCCCGGGCCGACAGGGCGCGCAGTCGCGCGGGACCGGACACGGCCGGGTACCCGGTAACGGTCCCGGACCGTTTCGGAGAGACACGTGATGCCTGCGAGACTGACGGTATGGACATCGTTCACAGGAACAACGTCACGGTCACCGGCAACCCGCGGGGGCGCACGGTGGTGCTGGCCCACGGTTTCGGCTGTGATCAGAACATGTGGCGCCTGACGGTGCCCGCGCTGGCCGGGGAGTACCGGGTGGTGCTGTTCGACCACGTCGGTTCCGGCCGCTCGGATCCGTCCGCGTTCTCCGAGGACCGCTACGCGTCCCTGGAGGGCTACGCCGAGGACGTCGCCGAGATCTGCGAAGCGCTGGACCTGCGCGACGCCGTGTTCGTGGGGCACTCGGTCAGCGCGATGATCGGGGTGCTGGCCGCCGGCAGGGTCCCGGAGCGGATCGGGGCGCTGGTCATGGTCGCCCCGTCGCCGCGCTACATCGACGAGGACGGATACCGCGGCGGATTCAGCGTCGAGGACATCGACGAGCTGCTCGAATCGCTGGAGTCGAACTATCTGGGCTGGTCGGCGGCGATGGCACCGGTGATCATGGGCAACGCGGAGCGACCCGAACTCGGCGAGGAGCTGAAGAACAGCTTCTGCGCCACCGATCCGGACATGGCCCGCGTCTTCGCCCGGACCACCTTCCTGTCGGACTCGCGCGGCGATCTCGGGAGCGTGCGGGTGCCGACGCTGGTCCTGGAATGCGCCCAGGACGCCATCGCCCCCCGGGAGGTCGGCGCCTTCGTCCACCGGGCGATACCCGGCTCGGCACTGGTCACGCTCGACGCGACCGGACACTGCCCGCACCTCTCCGCGCCCGAGGCCACCAACGAGGCGATTCTGGACTTCCTGGCGGTCTCCCGATGATGTGCCGCACGGGACAGCGCCCCGACCCGCACGGCGCCGGCGGCGAACAGGCGCCGGACGCGGCGTTCGCCGCGCTGCTGGAGGACAGCGCGGAGGAACTGTACGAGAGCGCGCCGTGCGGATACCTGTCCACACTGATGGACGGCACCATCGCGAAGATCAACGCCACCCTGCTGGGATGGCTCGGCCGCGAGCGGGAGGCGGTGGTGGGCCGGATGCGATTCGCCGACCTGCTGACCGTGGGCGGCAAGCTGTACCACGAGACGCACTTCGCGCCGCTGCTGCGCATGCAGGGCGAGGTCAGCGGCATCGCCCTGGAGATCAGGCAGGCCGACGGCGCGCGGATGCCCGTGCTGATCTCCTCCGCGGTCAAGTACGGCGACACCGGCGAGCCGCTGCTGATCCGCACCACCGTCTTCGACGCCCGGGACCGGCGTGCCTACGAGGAGGAACTCCTGCGAGGCCGGAAGGCGGCCGAAGAGGCCCAGCGGCGGGCGGAGGCCGATCGGGCCCGCTTGCAGGACGCCCTCGCCGTGCTCCAGCAGTCGCTGCTGCCCGACACGCTGCCGCCGGTACCGGGAGTGGAGACGGCCGCCTACTACCACACCGCCTCCCCCGACCGGCTCGGCGGCGACTTCTACGACGTCTTCCCCGTCGACGGCAAGCGGTTCGCCTTCTTCCTCGGAGACGTGTGCGGCAAGGGACCCGAGGCCGCGGCGGTCACCTCGCTCACCCGCTACACCCTGCGCGCCGCCGCGGTGCACGACCCCGGCCCCGTCTCCGCCCTGTCCACCCTGAACAAAGTGCTCCACGAGCGCTACACCGGCAGCGGCGACCCGCGTTACTGCACGGCCGTGTTCGGCACGGTGGAGCCCCACCCCACGACCGGGCAGGCCGCCGTCCGCCTCGCCTCGGGCGGTCACCCCCCGGCCCTGGTCCTGCGTGCCGACGGCACAGCCGAGTTCCTGCCCACCCCTGGCGGCCTCCTCGTCGGCATCCTGCCCGCCGCCGACTTCGTGACCGCCACGACGGTCCTCTCTCCCGGCGACACCCTCCTGCTCTACACCGACGGTCTCACCGAAGCCCGTACCGGCAGGGACCGCCGCGGACTGTACGGGGACGAGGCGCTGCTCGCCTTCGCCGCCGGGCAGGCGGGCAAACCCCCGCGCGACGTCGTACGGGCACTGACCGAGCTGCTGCGCGGCTTCGGCGACGGCCTCGACGACGACACGGCCCTGCTCGCCCTGGGGGTCCCCGCGCCCGCCCCTCGGCAGGACCGCGCACGATGAGCCCGCTGAGAATCACCATGCGGGACGCGCCGGGCGGCCCCGTCCTCGAAATCGCCGGTGAACTCGACTACGCGAGCGCCCCTCGACTGCGCGACGCCGTCGGCGGGATCGCGCTCCAGCCGGGCCGGCGACTCGTTCTGGACCTGGCCGGTATGGAGTTCTGCGACTCCAGCGGCATCAGCACCCTGCTCGCCGCCCGTCATCACGCCCACGCCGCCCACGCGGACATCGCGCTCGCCGCCGTCCCCGAGCACACGCTCCGCGTCCTGCGCATCGTCGGCCTCGACCAGATCTTCCCCCTGCACCCCGACAGCGGCTCCGCCGCCCGGCCCTGACCCCGGCGCCGCCGCGAGGACGGGACGCTCACGCATCAGGCCCCGGCCGCGCCGCGTACAGCGAGGGCGACACGGCCGGGGCGGTGCGGAGTTCCGGGGTCCGCCGGCCCGTCAGCGTCTGCGGCCACGCACCGTCCGGCCGCTTCCCAGGCCCGCGAGGTGCAGGGCCACCAGTGCGAGACCGATGAGCATGATGTTGGTCTGGGTGAAGACGTCGTTGGTGGAGATGTCGGCAGCGTCGATCAGGAACGCGATGAAGAACAGGGCCGCCGCGACGATGGCCAGCATGGGTACGTCCTCCCGCTCGGGTGGGGTCACGGATGTGCGATGCACTCCGGATTCCCCTCACCCGCCCGTCCAAGCGGCGGTCCGGCGTCTTCCGGCCGGGGCGGACCGCCGCGAGGCCGAGTCGCATGCCCGGCGGGATCCGCGGGGCCCGCGGACGCCCGGCCGGGTCAGCCGGTCAGGTGCCGTTGCAGCCAGTCGGCGGCGGAGCGGCGGAAGAGCCGCCGGTTGTCGGCACGCAGGAAGTCGTGGCCCTCGTCGCGCAGGGTGAGCAGTTCGGCGGTCAGGCCGCGTTCGCGTGCGGCTCGCACGAACTGCTCCGACTCCCCGGGCGGCACGTTGGTGTCGTGCTCCCCGTGCACGGCGAGCACCGGCGCGCGCAGCGCGTCGACACGGCTCATCGGCGAGAGCGAGTGCAGCAGTTCGCGGTCGCGGTCGGGATGGCCGTACTTGTGGGCCGCCGACTGCGCGATCCAGGGCTCGGTGCCCTCGAAGAACGTCGCGAAGTCCGACATGCCGCACACGGCGACTCCCGTGCGGAACAGTTCCGGATGCCACACGAGGCAGGCGAAGGTGAGATAGCCCCCGTACGAGCGGCCCATGACGGCCAGCCGGGAGGGGTCGGCCGGGCCGGCCAGCACCGCGTGCGCGGCGCAGTCGGCCACGTCCTCGATCGCGGCGAACCGGCCCTCGGCCAGGTCCGCGTCGACGAACGACCGGCCGTGTCCGCCGGACCCGCGTACGTCGGGTGCGAAGATGTCCAGCCCCCGCCCCAGGATCTCGTGGTACAGCGGGTTGAGGACGGGGCGTTCCTGTTCCTCCGGACCACCGTGCAGATGGATCACACAGGGCGCCGGTTCGCTGGGGCCGCGCCCCGGCGCCCGGTAGTACCACCCGTTCAGCGCCAGCCCGTCCCGAGCGGTCAGCCTCAGCTGAAGCGGTCGCACGGGCGTGCGGCCCGGGGGCACGGCGTCCTCGTCCCGCGACGACCACGGGGTGCGTGCCAGGGACGCGCGCTCGGGGAGCCACCACACGCCGGGGCGGCGCTGGGAGCCGGAGAGGGCCAGCAGCAGCCGGGGGCCGGCGTCCACGATGCGGGTGGCCACTTCGTGGGGCAGGGGCACCGGACGGGGCGGACCGACGGCGATTCCGGTCGCACCGGGCGCATGGGTGTCGAGGACCTCCACCTCGCTCACGCCCCGGACGTTCCAGGCCAGTACGGCATTGCTCCCGTCGTGCGCGCAGTGCAGCAGTTCCAGGTCGCTGTCCTCGCGCGCGGCCGCGACGGACCACCCGTGCGGCCGCCCGTCCGGGTCCAGTTCGGCGGCGAGCAGGACCGCGAACTCCCGGTAGGCGTCGCTGCGCAGCCAGAGGGTGTCGGCGTGGGGCGAGAACCTGCCGATCCACGGGTCGCCGTCGGCCACCGGCACCACGCAGGTGGTGACGCGGTCGTCGGTGCGCAGCACCAGTGCCTCACGCCGTCCGCGGGGGCCGCGGCGCAGCAGTGCCAGGCTGCCGTCCCGGCTGAGATCGCACACGCGGAGGGTCGCCGCGTCCTTCTCGGCGGCGAGCAGCACGGGGGCGGTGACGCCGTCGGGGTCGATCAGATACGCGGACAGTCCGTCGCCGAAGCCGGCCGCCGGTGCGGGGTGGCCCTCCCACGCGGCGGCGGAGGCCGTCACGTCGGCGGCCGGCGGGGGCGTCGGCCAGCCGAGTCCGCTCTCGTCGTGGGGTGCCGCGCCGAGGAGCACGGCATCGCCGTCCCGGCGTGGCCCCCCGGACGGCAGAGGACCGGCCGGCAGACCGGCTTCGACCGCCCCGGGCTCCGGCGCGGCGGTCAGCAGCGGGGGTACGGCGGTGGGGACCGCCACGGTCACCGCGACGGCCGATCCGTCATGGGCCCAGCAGCCCAGATGGGCCGAGCTGCCCGGCTCGGCTCCGGCCAGGATGTGGCGGTCGGTGCCGTCGGGGCGTACGCACAGCACCCGCAGGTGCTCACCGCCGCCGGGGGCCGTGGTGTAGGCGATCCAGCGGCCGTCGGGGGACCAGGACACCTCCTGGACGGGGTCCGGTTCGCTGTCGAGCAGGCGCACCTCGTCGCCGTCGACGGGCCCCACCCACAGCTGGGGCACACCGCCCCGGTCGCAGATGTACGCCACCTGGGCACCGGCCGGGTCCGCCGAGGGGTACCAGCAGCCGTGGGCGACCAGCCGGATCGGCGCGTCGCGCGGTCCGGCGGCGTCGGGCAGCGGGATGCGGGCGGGGGCGGCGAAGGAGGGCGTGAGGCCGTCCGGGGGCGGTGGAGCCGGGCTCGCACGCGGCGTCGGACGGCCGGCGGCGGTCGTGCCCAGACCGGCCGGCCCCTCCGCGGCACGCCAGTCGGTCAGATTCCGTGCGTCTGCAGCCATATCTCCAGCAAAGCCACTTGCCACAGTGCGTTCGCTCCGCGCTTGGTGCGGTGTCGGTCGGGGGCCGCCAGAAGCTCGGCGAGGTAGGAGTCCTTGAAGAGTCCGCGCTGCCGGGCCTCGGGGGCGTTCAGTGCCTCGCGTACCCGCTTCAGGACGGGTCCTGCCATATGGGTGATCGCCGGGACGGGGAAATAGCCCTTGGGGCGGTCGACCACCTCGGGGGGCAGCAGTTTGCGGCCCGCGTCCTTCAGGACGCCCTTGCCGTCGTCGGCCAGTTTCAGCTCCGGCGGACAGGCGGCCGCCAGCTCCACCAGTTCATGGTCCAGGAAGGGCACGCGGGCCTCCAGCCCCCAGTCCATGGTCATGTTGTCGACCCGTTTCACGGGGTCGTCCACGAGCATGACGTGGGTGTCGAGCCGCAGGGCCGCGTCGAGAGCGGTCTGCGCCCCCGGCGCCGCCATGTGCTCGCGGACGAACCGGCCGGAGACGTCGTCCCGGGGCAGCGCGTGCGGCTGGAGCATGGCGGCGAGGTCGGCGTGCGACCGGTCGAAGTACGTCTCCGCGTACCTCTCCGGCTCCTCTTCGCGGGCAGCGGAGGCGAGGCGCGGGTACCAGTGGTAGCCGGCGAACACCTCGTCCGCGCCCTGACCGCTCTGCACGACCTTCACGTTCCTGGCCACCTGCTCGGCCAGCAGGTGGAACGCCACCACGTCGTGGCTCATCATCGGCTCGCTCATGGCCGCGACCGCTGCGTCCAGGGCCGTCGACACCCGCTCCGAGGGCACCACCAGCTGGTGGTGATCGGTGGCGAACTCCTTGGCGATCAGGTCGGAGTACCGGAACTCGTCCCCTTCGGTGCCGCCCTCCGACTCGAAGCCCACGCTGAACGTCGCCAGGTCCCGCTGTCCCTCGTCGGCCAGCAGCGCCACGATCAGGCTGGAGTCCAGGCCGCCCGAGAGCAGGACGCCGACCGGTACGTCGGCGACCATCCGGCGGCGTACGGCGGTGCGCAGCGCGTCGAGCACCGCGTCCCGCCATTCGCTCGCGCTCATGCCCTCGTGCTCGGGACGGCGCGTGTACGAGGGCTGCCAGTAGCGGCGGTCGCGGCAGGTGCCGTCCGGCTCGACGATCCGCACGGTGGCCGGGGGGAGCTTGCGCACCCCGGCCACGATGGTGTGGGGTGCGGCGACGGTCGCGTGCCAGCTGAGGTACTGGTGGACGGCGACCGGATCCAGCGCGGTGTCGACACCGCCGCCCGCGAGGAGGGCCGGCAGGGACGAGGCGAAGCGCAGCCGTCCGGCGGTCCGCGCCAGGTACAGGGGCTTGATGCCGAGCCGGTCGCGTCCCAGGATCAGGCGGCCGGTGCGGTGCTCGACGATCGCGAAGGCGAACATGCCGTAGAAGCGGTCGACGCAGGCGGTGCCCCACTGCCGGTACGCCGCGAGGACGACCTCGGTGTCGGAGGTGGACCGGAACCGGTGGCCGAGGGTCTTCAGTTCCGCGCGCAGCTCCGCGTAGTTGTAGATGCAGCCGTTGAAGACGCCGGTGACCTCGTCCCGGGCGTCGGTCATCGGCTGGGCCCCGCGCTCGGAGAGGTCGATGATCTTCAGCCGGCGGTGCCCCAGCGCCACGGCGCCCCGTGACCAGATGCCCTGACCGTCGGGGCCGCGGGGGGCGAGCCGGTCGCTCATGCGCTCCACGGCCGTGAGGTCGGGGCGCGCGCCGTCGAAGCGCATCTCTCCGCTCAGACCGCACATCGGGCAGCACCTCCGTGCCGTGCGTGCGGGTGGCGCGACGATGGGGAGTGCGCGGCCCCGGCCGTGGGTGTCTGGTCGGCGCTGGTTGCCATGGTGTTCGTCTCTCCTTCGGGACGAGAGCCTGTTCCGGGTGGCTCGGTGCGGCGGCGGACGTCGTCGTGCGCGATGTGCCTCAGGGGCCGGCGATCGCCGGGCGGGAAGCGGGGGCGTCCTGGGCGGGCCGCCGCAGGGGCGTGACGCGCCCCGGGAGGTCGGCGACGGGCCGGCGGCGCCGCTGGGCGGCGCCGCGGGTCTCCGCGATCGCCAGATCGGTGCAGGACAGCAGGTCCTCGGCGGCGGCCGTACGGCGCATGCGGTCGGCGGCGCTGCCGTCCCTGAGCGCGCGCTGCGCGAGCTCCCGTACCGTCTGCCAGTCGCCGGCCGCTTCCAGCGCCGGCCGCACCCGCCGGAGCAGGGCGCCGACCACCTGCGCCGCCGGCGCCTCACGGCGGGTGTAGGGATCGATCAGGGTCCCTTCGAGGCCGGAGCGCGCGGCCCGCCAGGACGCGGCGCGCAGCCATTCGTGCCGACCGTCGCAGGCGCGGCCCCGTGTCCCCGCCAGCCGCTCCCGGGCGTCGGTCACCAGGGCCCGGAAGAGCCCGGCGATGAGCACGACCGTCTCCGCGCGGGGGCAGGCGTCGCAGATGCGGAGTTCAAGGGTCTGCTGATGGGCGGAGGGGCGTATGTCGTAGTAGATCATCCCCGCGTCGCCGATGACGCCCGAGTCGATGAGGCCTCGTACGGCCGCGTCGTACCCGGCCGCGTCCGCGAAGCAGCCGACCGGTCCGGCGGTGGGCCAGCGCTGCCAGAGCATCGTCCGCCAACTGGCGTAGCCGGTGTCGGCGCCCAGCCAGAACGGGGAACTGGCGGACAGGGCCAGCAGCACGTGCAGCCAGGGTGACACCGCGCACATGATGCGTACGGTCAGATCAGGGTCGGGGGCGTCGACGTGGACATGGGTCCCGCAGATCAGCTGCTCGTCGGCGACCATGCGGTACTGGTCGAACATGCGGCGGTAGCGGTATCCGGAAGTGGGCTGGACGTCGGCGGTCCTGGCCAGGGGCACCGTTCCGGCGGCCACCGCGGCCAGGCCGTGGGCGCCGGCGGCGGCATCGAGCCGGCGCCTGGTACCGATGACGTCGGCGTAGAGGTCGCCCAGCGTGGTGTGCACCCCGCTGTTGGACTCCACGGTCGCCTGTTGCAGCTCGGTGGTGAAGGTCTGTCTGGGGAGCCTCTGCAACACGGTGTCGGCCCGTGGCACGAGCAGGCCCGACTCCATGTCGACGATGTGGAATTCCTCTTCGACTCCGATGCGCACGGTCACGACACTCCTAGGGGTGACGGACGAAAACTGACTGCATCGCCCCCTCCCCGCAGGGCGGGCAGTGCGCGACGCATCTCCGACTTCCCAATTGGCTCATTACTAAGCAAGCGCCGCTCGGGAGAGAGGTTCTCATCACAGATGAGCGCGCAGCTGGGCCCGCGCCGCGCACTGCCGAGTGCGCCGCGGATGCGGGGTGCGCCTTCCGCCACCAAGGTGGGTACTCGAACCTCTACCCCCGCGGGACAGGAGTACGACATGGCCAAGGCCAAGGACTCTGCCGGCAAGAAGGAGCCGTCCAAAGGCGACAAGGTCGCGTGGAGCAGCCACGGCACCGAGACCTCCGGCACCGTCGAGAAGAAGATCACCAAGCGCACGGAGGCGGCCGGACGCACCGTGGACGCCTCGCCCGACGACCCGCAGTACGAGGTGCGCAGCGAGAAGTCCGGCCGCACGGCCGTGCACAAGCCGTCCGCCCTGAAGAGGAAGAAGTAGGCCGGCGTGGGCGGGGGCGGGGACGAGCACCGCGAGACCTGGGACGCCTTCCGCGAACTGGTGAACATGACACCGTCCGGGCTGGAGAAGTGGCTGGCGACCGAGGACTCCCGGGCGGCGGGCCGGCACAAGGGCGGGGGCGAGTCGACCGGGCATGCCTCCGGACGGGCGATCGTGGACATCCTGCGGAAGAAGAAGGGCGATCTCTCGGACGCGGACTACGCCCACATGCGCAAGGTGACCGGCTACATCCGCCGTCACCTCGCCCAGCGTCCGTCCGGGGACGTGCGCGACACGCGGTGGCGCCACTCGCTGATGAACTGGGGCCACGACCCCCTGGAGGAAGGCTGACGGCCGGCCCACGGCCCGGTACCGACCGCGGAGCCACGTCCGGCGGGCACCCGCGGTGATGTCGCGAAACCGCTTTCGGCGGATGCCTACAGTGGAGTGAGGCCTCCACCCCCGACATCCCGAGCGGAGCACGTATGAGGTACCCCTCCGCCGGACCGGACGGCGGCCCCGACGCCCTGTTCGGTCTCGACGCGCTCGACGCCGCCGCGGTGCCGGGAGCGGGCACGACCGGGCAAGGCGGCCACGCCGCGGAGCACGGCCCCGAGGACCGCTCGGCCTTCCGGGACTCGCCCGCGGCCCGCCGCCTGCTGCCCGTGCGGACCCTCTACACGGAGCCCGCCGCCGCCGCGTCCCCGCGCGGCCGGCAGATCCTCGCCCGTTTCCCGGACGCCCAGGTGATCGAGGTGGACTCCCACTGGCGCATCCCCGGGCTGCACGGCAACGAGGGGAACGTCGAGCGCTGGGTGCGCGTCAAGGGGGAGACGCTGGTCCTGGGCGAGAAGAAGACGCTGGCCACGCGGCCCAACGGCCGCTCCGCCGACTGGATCGCCCCCGGCCCCTCCAACGGCTGCGCCATGGCCTGCGCGTACTGCTACGTGCCGCGCCGCAAGGGATACGCCAACCCCATCACGGTCTTCACCAACATCGACGGCATCATCGCCCACCTGGCACGCCACATCGCACGCCTGGGCCGCAAACGGGAGCCCAACCAGTGCGACGAGTCGGCCTGGGTCTACGACATCGGGGAGAACGGCGACTGTTCGCTGGACGCCCTGGTCTGCGACAACACCGCGGATCTCGTGCGGGCCTTCCGCCGGTGGCCCTCGGCGAAGGCGTCGTTCGCCACCAAGTTCGTCAATCCCGACCTGCTGGCGCTGGACCCGCGCGGCCGGACGCGCATCCGCTTCTCGCTGATGCCCGCGGCGGATTCACGGCTGCTGGACCTGCGGACGTCTCCGGTGGACGACCGGATGGCCGCGGCGGCGGACTTCCTGGACGCGGGCTACGAGGTCCATTTCAACCTCTCCCCCGTGGTTCTGCGGCCCGGCTGGGAGCACGACTGGACCGAGCTGCTCCGGCAGCTCGACGATGTCCTGCCCGACCGGGTCAAACGGCAGGCGGCCGCCGAAGTGATCATGCTCACCCACAACCGGGAGCTGCACGAGGTCAACCTGGGCTGGCATCCCCGCGCCGAGGAGGTGCTCTGGCGGCCCGCTCTCCAGCAGGGCAAACGCTCGGAGAACGGGGCGCTGAACGTGCGCTACGCCAACGGGGTCAAGGCGGCGGCCGTGCACACGCTGACCGGTCTCGTGGCGGCCCATGCGCCCTGGCTGCGCATCCGGTACGCCTTCTGAGGGCTTCGGCGCCGTCCGCGAACATCTCCGGCGTGCCACGGGGTACCCCGTGCACAGGAGGTTCTGATGTTCGAGGCATCCGACATCCGCGAATGGCGGGGTCATGACGTTGTCGACGCGGACGGGCACAAGATCGGCGTACTGGAGTCGGTCTATGTGGACACCGGTACCGACCAGCCGTTCTTCGCCACGGTGACGGTCGGGCTGCCCACCCGTCGCCGGCTGGCGTTCGTCCCCCTCGGCGGGGCGACGGTCGGTCCGGGCTACCTGAAGGTCGCCCACCGCAAGGACCGGGTCAAGAAGGCTCCGTCGATCGACACCGACGGCGAACTGCCCTCCGCCCAGGAGCCGGAGGTCTTCGCCCACTACGAGCTGCCCTACGAGCCGGGCGCCGGCGGCGAGCGACGGCTGGCGCGCCGCTGACCACCGGCCGCCGCGGGTTCCGGAAGATTTCGGGAGATCCGATGAGCGTGTTCTTGTTGCTGATCCTCGTGGCCCTGATCCTGGGCATCATCGGATTCGCCGTCCACGGCCTGTTCTACCTGCTGGTCATCGGCGCCGTCGTCCTCGTCCTCGCTCTCGTCTACGGGGCGATGCGCTTCCGCCGGGGCGGCAAGAAGCATCGCGTTCTCCGCTGAGGGGGACGACACCGGAACGCTCCGGGCGCGGCTGCGTCCGGAGCGACCGCCTCTCGCACCGTGCGG
>NZ_JAINRE010000053.1 GCF_020400595.1 Streptomyces naphthomycinicus
CGAACCCCGCACCACGGCCAGCACCGGATGCCCAAGCCGCCGCGCGTCCGACAACCGCTCCAGGACCAGCATGCCGGCGCCCTCCGAGAGGGCCGTGCCGTCCGCCGCGTCGGCGAAGGACTTGGCGTGGCCGTCCCCGGCGAGATTGCGCTGCCTGCTGAAGTCCACGAACGTGTCGACGGTCGACATCACGGACACACC
This sequence comes from Streptomyces naphthomycinicus, assembly GCF_020400595.1. GTDB lineage: Bacteria > Actinomycetota > Actinomycetes > Streptomycetales > Streptomycetaceae > Streptomyces > Streptomyces naphthomycinicus. The sequence goes on from NZ_JAINRE010000053.1 coordinate 202, forward strand.
GCCGGCCAGGGCCAGGCCGCACTCGCCCTGCCGCAGCGCCTGCGCGGCCAGGTGCAGCGCCACCAGGGACGACGAGCACGCCGTGTCGACGGTGAGGGTCGGGCCCTCCAGACCGAGGGCGTAGGCGACCCGGCCGGAGGCCACGCTGCCGAGGCTGCCGTTGCCGAGGTAGTCGCGCACCGACTCGGGAACGTGGTGCAGCCGGCTGCCGTAGTCGTGGTACATGACGCCCGCGAAGACACCGGTACGGCTGCCGCGCACGGAGTACGGGTCGATGCCGGCCCGCTCCAGCGCCTCCCAGGACGTCTCCAGCAGCAGCCGCTGCTGCGGGTCCATCGCCAGGGCCTCGCGCGGGCCGATGCCGAAGAAGTCGGGGTCGAAGTCGGCCGCGTCGTACAGGAATCCGCCCGACCGGGTGGAGGAGTGACCGGCCTTGCCGGGCTCGGGGTCGTACAGGGCGTCCAGGTCCCAGCCCCGGTCGGCGGGGAAGGAGCCGATGCCGTCGCCGCCGTCGGCGAGCAGCCGCCACAGGTCCTCGGGCGTACTGACGCCGCCGGGGTAACGGCAGGCCATGGCGACGATGGCGACCGGTTCGTCGGAACCCTGGACGGCGGTTTCCGCGGTGTCCTCGGCCGGTGCGCCGAAGAGTTCCGTCGCCAGATGCCTCACCAGCGCGCCCGCGTCGGGGTGGTCGAAGACGAGGGTGGCGGGCAGGCGCAGGCCCACCGCGCCGCCGAGGCGGTTGCGCAGTTCCACCGCGGTCAGCGAGTCGAAGCCCACCTCGCGGAACGAGCGGCGCGGATCGAGCGTCATGTCGCCGCCGTGCCCGAGTACGGCGGCCGCCTGGGTGCGGACCAGTTCCATGAGGGCCGCGTCGCGTTCGGCGGAGCCGAGCGCGGCCAGCCGGTCGGTGAACGACGCGGAGTCCGTGCGGGCGGCCGCGGTGCGGCGCGCGCGTGCGGGTACCAGGCCGCGCAGCACGGACGGGACGTCGGCGGCGCGGCGCAGGACGGCCAGGTCCAGGCCGACCGGCAGCAGCAGCGGCTCCTCGGCGGCGAGGGCGGCGTCGAGCAGGCGCAGCCCCTCCTCGGTGGGGATCGGACGGACGCCCGCGCGTGCCATGCGTGCCACGTCGGCGTCGGTGAGGTGGGCGGTCAGGCCCGTGCGCCGCGCCCAGAACCCCCAGGCGAGGGAGTGGGCGGGCAGGCCGTGGTGTCTGCGGTGGGCGGCCAGCGCGTCGAGGAAGGCGTTGGCGGCGGCGTAGCCGGACTGCCCGGCGCCGTCGACCGTGCCGGCGGCGGAGGAGAACAGGACGAACGCGGCGAGGCCGAGGTCGCGGGTCAGCTCGTGCAGATGCCAGGCGGCGTCGGCCTTGGGACGCAGTACGGCGTCCAGGCGCTCGGGCGTCTGGTCGCTCACCAGGCCGTCGTCGAGGACACCGGCGAGGTGGACGACCGCGGTCAGCGGGCGGTCGGCCGGTGTCTCGGCGAGGAGCCCGGCGAGTTGTCCACGGTCGGCGGCGTCGCAGCGGGCCACCACGATCTCCGCGTCCAGGTCGGCGAAGTCGTCGGCGGCGGTGCCGCTGCGCCCGGCCAGCACCACGCGGCGTACACCGTGCCCGGCGACCAGGTGCCGGGCCACCAGGGCCCCGAGCACACCCGTGCCGCCGGTGATCAGCACGGTGCCGTCGGGGTCGAGCGACGGTGCCCGGCCCGTGGGGGTGGCACGGGCCAGCCGGGGAAGGTGCACGGTCCCGTCGCGCAGGGCGAGTTGGGGCTCCTCGCTCGCCGCGGCGGCGGCCACCGCGGCATCGGGGGCGGTGGAGTCCACGAGCACGAACCGCCCGGGGTGCTCGCCCTGCGCGGCCCTCACCAGGCCCCACACGGCGGCGCCCGCCAGGTCGGTGACGTCCTCCTCCCCCACCGCGACGGCACCCTGGGTGAGCACCACCAGCCGGGCGGAGGCGGTCCGTTCGTCGGCCAGCCACGCCTGTACGGCGGCCAGGACGCGCCGGGCCGCCGGGCGCGGGTCGGGTCCGTCGCCGCCGGCCCGCAGCACCACCCACGCGGGGACGGCGTCCAGCCCGGCCGGGCCCCGCTCGTCCAGGACGGCGTACTCGGGTGCGGGCGCGTCGGCTACGGGCAGTGCTGGCCAGTCGAGGCGGTACAGGTCTTCGGGGCGGGTGCCGGGGGTGAGCGCGGCCGGGTCGACGGGCCGGGACACCAGGGCCTCGACCTCGGCCACGGGGGCGCCCGTGGGGTCGGCCAGCCGGAGGGACAGCGTCTCGCCGCCGTGCAGCCGGACCCGCAGGGCGGTGGCCCCGGCCGCGTACAGCGAGACCCCGGTCCAGGCGAAGGGCAGCCGGGCGGTGTCCTCGCCGTCGGTACGCAGGCCGTCGGCGTGCAGGGCGGCGTCGAACAGAGCCGGGTGGAGAGCGAAACCCTCGGGGTCGACGGGCAGTTCGACCTCGGCGAAGGTCTCGTCGCCGCGCCGCCAGACCGCGCGCAGCCCCTGGAAGGCAGGCCCGTAGTCGTAGCCGAGGCCGGCCAGGTGGGCGTAGGCGTCGTCGGCCGGCACGGGTTCGGCGCCCCGGGGCGGCCAGGTAGTGAGGTCGAAGGCGGGGGCGGCGGTCGGCGGGGCGAGCAGACCGGTGGCGTGCCGGGTCCAGGCCGTGTCGGCGGCGCCCTCGGGGCGGGAGTGGACGGTCAGGGCGCGGTGCCCGGAGTCGTCGGCGGCGGCCACGTGCAGCTGGAGCTGGACGGCGCCCCGGTCGGGCAGTACCAGCGGTGTCTGGAGGGTGAGTTCGGCCAGGTGCCCGCAGCCCAGGTCGTGGCCCGCGCCGAGCGCCAGCTCGACCAGGGCGGTGCCGGGCAGCAGGGTGGTGCCGGAGACGGCGTGGTCGGCGAGCCAGGGGGCGGTGGCCGTGGAGAGGCGTCCGGTGAACAGGGTGCCGCCCTCGGCGACCGGGACCGCGGCGCCCAGCAGCGGATGGCCGGTGGTCTGGAGCCCGGCGGCGGTGACGTCGCCGGTACCGGCGGACCGGCCGAGCCAGTACCGCTCGCGCTGGAAGGCGTACGTCGGCAGGTCCGCGGTGCGCACCGGCATGCCGCTGAACACGGCCGACCAGTCGACCGGGACGCCGGCGACGAAGGCCTCGCCCAGGGCGGCCAGGACGCGCTCGGGGCCGCCGTCGTCGCGGCGCAGCGAACCGAGGGCGGTGATCTCGGCGCCCTCGGCGTCGGCGGTCTCCTCGATGCTGTGCAGCAGCACGGGGTGCGGGCTGCACTCCACGAACACCCCGTACCCGGCGTCGAGGAGGGTGCGCGTGGCCGGCTCGAACAGGACGCTCTGGCGCAGGTTGGTGTACCAGTAGCCGGCGTCCAGGCCGGTGGTGTCGAGCCGGGTGCCGGTCACGGTGGAGTAGAACGGCACGTCGGCGGGCCGGGGCCGGACATCCGCCAGGTCGGCGAGCAGCCGCTCCCGGATCGATTCGACGTGCGCCGAGTGCGAGGCGTAGTCCACCGGGAGCCGCTTGGCCCGGTCGCCGCCGGCCACGATGGTCTCGCGGAGTTCGTCGAGGGCGTCGGCGTCGCCGGACAGGACCACGGAGGAGGCGCCGTTGACGGCGGCGACGGCGACCCGGCCGTCGTGACGGGCGACGAGGTCGCGCACCCGGGCCTCGGGCAGGGCCACCGACATCATGCCGCCGCGGCCGGAGAGTTCCCGCGCGATGGCCTGGCTGCGCAGGGCGACGACGCGGGCGCCGTCGGCGAGGGAGAGCGCGCCGGCCACGCAGGCGGCGGCGATCTCGCCCTGGGAGTGGCCGATGACGGCGGCGGGCCGGACCCCGTGGGCGCGCCACACCTCGGCGAGCGACACCATGATCGCCCACAGCACGGGCTGGACGACGTCGACCCGTTCCAGCGGCTGCCGGGCCCGCACGGTCTCGACGAGGTCCCAGTCGGTGACGGGGGCCAGGGCCGCGGCGCAGTCGGCCATGCGCGCGGCGAAGACGGGTGAGCTGTCGAGCAGGTCGGCGGCCATGCCGGCCCACTGGGAGCCCTGGCCGGGGAAGACGAAGGCGATCCGGGACTCCCCCGCCGGCCTGCCGCGCACCACGTTCGGCGCGGCGACGCCCTCCGCGAGCGCGGTGAGGCCCGCGGTGAGGGCGGGCAGGTCGGTGCCGGTGACGACGGCCCGCTCGGTCAGCGCGGCGCGGCCGGTGGCGAGCGTGTGGGCGATGTCGGGGAGGGGGTCGGTGCCGGTGGCGAGATGCTCGCCAAGGCGGCGGGCCTGGGCGGCGAGGCCCGGTTCGCCGCTGCCGGACAGCACCAGCGGAAGGGGTCCGGTCCAGGAGGGCTCCTGCGTCCGGGCGTCGGGCTCGGGGGCGGCCTCCACGATCACGTGGGCGTTGGTGCCGCTGATGCCGAAGGACGACACCGCGGCGCGGCGCGGCTCGCCGTCGGCCGGCCAGTCGCGGGACTCGCCGAGCAGTTCGACGGCGCCGGCCGCCCAGTCGACCTGCGAGCTGGGCCGTTCGGCGTGCAGGGTCCTGGGCAGCCGCCCGTGCCGCATCGCCATCACCATCTTGATGACGCCGGCGACACCCGCGGCGGCCTGGGTGTGCCCGATGTTGGACTTGACCGAGCCGAGCCACAGCGGCTCGCCGGCCGGGCGGTCCTGACCGTAGGTGGCCAGCAGGGCCTGCGCTTCGATCGGGTCGCCCAGCGGGGTGCCGGTGCCGTGCGCCTCGACGGCGTGCACCTGGCGGGGTGTCAGGCGGGCGTCGGCGAGGGCCGCGCGGATGACCCGCTGCTGGGAAGGTCCGTTGGGGGCGGTGAGACCGTTGGAGGCGCCGTCCTGGTTGACGGCCGAGCCGCGCACCACGGCCAGCACGCGGTGGCCGTTGCGGCGGGCGTCGCCGAGGCGTTCCAGCAGGAGCAGGCCCGCGCCCTCGCCCCAGCCGGTGCCGTCCGCGCCCTCGGCGAAGGACTTGCAGCGGCCGTCCAGCGCGAGGCCCCGCTGGCGGGAGAAGTCGATGAAGGTGTCGGGGGTGGACATCACCGTCACGCCGCCCGCGAGGGCGAGGGAGCACTCGCCGGTGCGCAGGGCCTGCACGGCGAGGTGCAGGGCGACGAGCGACGAGGAGCAGGCGGTGTCGACGGTGACGGCGGGCCCCTCCAGGCCGAGGATGTAGGAGACCCGGCCGGAGGCGACGCTGCCCAGGTTGCCGTTGCCGAGGTAGCCCTCAACGCCTTCCGGCACCTCGGTGAGCCAGCTGCCGTAGTCGTGGTACATGACGCCCGCGTAGATGCCGGTGCGGCTGCCCTTGAGGGTGTGCGGGTCGATGCCGGCGCGCTCGAACGCCTCCCAGGCGGTCTCCAGCAGCAGTCGCTGCTGCGGGTCCATGGCGAGGGCCTCGCGCGGGCTGATGCCGAAGAAGCCGGGGTCGAACCGCGTCGCGTCGTAGAGGAACCCGCCCTCGCGCACATGGGTCCTGCCGGGGGCGTCGGGGTCGGGGTCGTAGATGCCCTCGACGTCCCAGCCGCGGTCGGCGGGGAAGCCGCCCACGGCGTCCGTGCCGGAGTCGACGAGCTGCCACAGCTGCTCGGGCGTGCCGACGCCGCCGGGGTAGCGGCAGCTCATGGCGACGATCGCGACGGGCTCCTGCGCCGCCTCGGTGATCCGGTCGTTCTGCTGGCGCAGCCGCTCGTTCTCGAGCAATGACTCGCGCAGCGCCTCGACGATCTGCTCGACGGATGTGTCCACGGTCGGTGTCGCTCCCTGCTGGCTCGGCGGCGCTGGTGACGCGGTGGAGGGTGCGCCGGGTAGGGGGTGGCCCGGTGCCGGACGCGGCGCGTCGCCCGGCACCCGGGGCGGGGTCACTCGGTGCCGCTGCGGTCGAGCGCGGCGCGCACCAGGTCGGCCACGGCCATGGACTTGATGTCCAGGACCCGGTCGGCGGGGGCGGGGGCCGGGGCCGGCTCGGACAGTTTCAGCAGGCCGTCGAGCAGACCGGCCTCGCGGATGCGGGCGAGGGGGATGCGGGAGATCAGGGTGCGCAGCTCGTCGTCGCCGTGCGGGACGGTGGCCGGTCCGGGGTCCGCGGGGTCCGCGGCATCCGGCAGGAGCCGTTCGAGGAGATGGCCGGCGAGTGCCGCCGGGGTGGCGTAGTCGAAGATCAGCGTGGACGGCAGGCGCAGTCCGCTGACCGTGTTCAGCCGGTTGCGCAGTTCGACGGCGGCGAGCGAGTCGAAACCCAGTTCGGTGAAGGCGCGGCGTGGCTCCACGGCGGCCGGTCCGGCGTGGCCGAGGACGGCGGCGACCTCGGTGCGGACGGCTTCCAGCACGGTGTGCTCGTGGTCGGCGGCGGGGAGTCCGGCCAGTTGCTCGCCCAGGGTGCGGGCCCGGTCGTCGCGGTCGTCGCGACGGGTGACACCGGCCAGGGTGCGCAGCACGGCCGGGACGTCGTCGCCGCGGCGGCGCAGGGCCGCGGTGTCCAGCCGTACGGGCACCAGGGCGGGGCGGCCGGCGGCCACGGCGGCGTCGAACAGCTCCAGTGCCTCGTCCGGGTCGAGCGCGCCGATGCCGGACCGTTCGATGCGCTGGACCTCGGCCGCGTCGAGTGCGGCGCCCATGCCGCCGCCGGACCACAGGCCCCAGGCGAGCGAGGTGGCGGGCAGGCCGAGGGCGGCGCGGTGGGCGGCCAGCGCGTCGAGGAAGACGTTGGCGGCGGCGTAGTTGCCCTGGCCGGAGGCGTCCAGGGTGCCGGCGGCCGAGGAGAACAGCACGAAGCGGGACAGCTCGCGGTCCAGGGTCAGTTCGTGCAGGTGCCAGGCGGCGTCCGCCTTGGGCCGCAGCACGGTGTCCAGGCGCGCGGGGGTCAGCGAGGTGACCAGGCCGTCGTCGAGGACGCCCGCGGTGTGGACGACGCTGTCGACGGGGTGTGCGGCGAGCAGGGCGGCGAGCCCGGCGCGGTCGGAGACGTCGCAGGCGACGATCTCGGTCTCGGCGCCGAGGGCAGTGAGCCGCGCGCGCAGGTCGGCGGCGCCGGGCGCCTGGGGGCCGCGGCGGCTCGTCAGCACCAGTCGGGTGACGCCGTGCCGGCCGGCCAGGTGCCGGGCGACGAGGGCGCCGAGTCCGCCGGTGCCGCCGGTGACGAGGACGGTGCCCCAGGGGCGCTCCGGCCGCGGCGGGTCCTCCGCGCGCACGAGGCGGGGGGCGTGGGCCCGGCCGTCCCGCCACCGCACCTCCGGCTCCCCGGAGTCCAGGAGGGCGGCCAGCGCGGCCCGGTCCGGTACCGGCCCGTCGGGCCCGCTCCGTGAGACGAGGAGGATCCGGCCGGGGTCTTCGGCCTGCGCGGCCCGCACCAGCCCGTGCACGGCGGCGTCGGCGAGGCCGCCCCCGGTGAGGACGACGAGCGTCGATCCGGCGTACCGGTCGTCGGCCGACCATGTCCGGAGGGTCTCCAGGGTGCGGGCGAGGGCGGTGCGCACGGCGTCCGGCAGCCGGCCGTCCTCGGCGTGGGGGGCGTTCACGGGCAGGATCACCACGTCGGGCACGGTGGCGCCGAGCGCGTCCGGTGCGGGGTGCGCGGGGACGCCGAGGCCGAGGTCGTCGTCGCCGAGGACGGCCCAGGTACGGCGGTCGGGACGGCCGGCCGCCTCGGGCAGCGGTTCGTCGGTGACGGCGTACAGCTGGCGCCGGCGGCGGGTGAGCCGGTCGGCGGTCACGGGACGGGTGACGTAAGAGTCCACGGCGGCCAGGGGCCGGCCTTCGGTGTCCGCCAGTTCGATGCGGGTGCCGTCGGTGCCGCGGGTGACAAGGACGCGGGCGGCGCGGGCGCCCTGGGCGTGCACGGTGACTCCGGTCCAGGCGAAGGGCAGGGCGATGCCGTCGGACGGCTCGTGTGCGTCGTCGTCCTGGAGCGATGTGATGTGCAGGGCGGCGTCCAGCAACGCCGGGTGCAGGGCGTACCGGGCGGCGTCCGGCCCTGCGGTGGCGGGCAGTTCGAGCTCGGCGAGCAGGGTGTCGCCGTGCCGCCAGGCGGCCCGCACCCCGCGGAAGACGGGTCCGTAGTCGTAGCCGTCGGCGTGCAGGCGCGGGTACAGGCCGGTGACGTCGAGCGGGGTGGCGGCGGGCGGCGGCCAGGCGCCGGGGACGGCCGGGGGCGCGGCGGCGGCGCCGGTGAGGGTGCCGGTGGCGTGCCGCGTCCAGCCCTCGTCCTCGGGGGCGTTCTCGGCGCGGGAGTGGATCTCGACGGTGCCGTCGGAGCCGGCGGCGACCTGGAGGCGTACGGCGGTGTCCGCGGGCAGCACCAGCGGTGTCTGGAGGGTCAGTTCCTCCACGGCGGGGCGTCCGGTGAGGCGTCCGGCGTGCAGGGCGAGGTCGACCAGCGCGGCCCCGGGCACCAGGACCGTGCCCAGGACGGCGTGCTCGGCGAGGACCGGGTGGGTGGCGGTGGAGATCCGGCCGGTGAGCAGCAGACCGGCGTCGCCGGGCAGGTCCAGACGGGCGCTGACGAGGGGGTGGTCGACGGCGGCGAGCCCGTGCCCGGTGGCGTCGCCCGCGGTGACGGCGGCCGTGGGCAGCCAGTACCGCTGGTGGTCGAAGGCGTAGGTGGGCAGCTCGACACGGTTTCCGGGGTACGTCTCGTACAGCGTCGCCCAGTCGGCGTCCGCGCCCCGCGTGTGCACGGTGGCCAGCGCGGCGAGCAGGCCGGGCAGCTGCGCGGTGTCCTTGCGGGCGGCCGCGACGAAGACGGTGTCCTCGGCGTCCGGCAGGCAGTCGGGGCCCATGGCCGTCAGCACGGGTGCGGCACCGAGTTCGAGGAAGGTGTCGGCGCCCTTCGCGGCCAGGGTCGCGACGGCGTCGGCGAAGCGTACGGTCTCCCGCACATGGCGTACCCAGTAGTCGGCGGAACCGAGTTCGGCGGCGGTGGCCGGGGCACCGGTGAGGGTGGAGACGATCGGCACGGCCGGTTCCGCCGCCCGGATGCCCTGCACGACCTTCCGGAACCGCTCCAGCATGGGTTGCATGCGGGGCGAGTGGAAGGCGTGCGAGACGCGCAGCCTGCGGGTGGTCGTGAAGTGCGCGGCGAGCTCGGTGACGGCGTCCTCGTCACCGGAGACGACCACGGCGCGGGGCCCGTTGACGGCGGCGATCGCGCACCGGGCGTCCAGCAGCGGTGCCACCTCCTCCTCCGACGCCTGTACGGCGATCATCGCGCCGCCCTCGGGCAGGGCCTGCATGAGGCGGCCCCGGGCGGCGACCGCGGTGACGGCGTCCTGGAGCGACCACACGCCCGCGACGTGCGCGGCGGCGAACTCGCCGACGGAGTGGCCGGCCAGCCAGTCCGGGCGCAGTCCGAAGGACTCCAGCAGCCGGTAGAGCGCGACCTGCGTGCTGAACAGCGCGGCCTGCGTGTAGGCGGTCTGCTCCAGGGTGCCGGCGTCGTCGCCGAACACGGCCTCGGCGAGCGGCCGTTCGAGGTGCTTGTCGAAGAGTGCGGCGGCGCGGTCGAAGTGCTCGGCGTAGACGGGGAAGGCGTCGTACCAGTCGCGGCCCATGCCGGGGCGCTGGGCGCCCTGTCCGGAGAACAGGTAGGCCAGGGTGCCGTCGGTGACGGAGCCGGTGACGAGCAGGCCCGGCGCCTCGGTGCCGCGTGCCAGGGCGTCCAGCGCGGTGGCGGCCGGGCCCTCGCCGGTGGCCAGCACCACGGCCCGGTGGGGGTGGGCGCCCCGGGTGGTGGCCAGGGCCCGGCCGAGGTCGGCGGGGGCGGTGCCGGTCAGGTCCCGCAGGCGGCGGGCCTGGCCGCGCAGGGCCTCGGGCGAGCGGGCGGAGACGGGGAGGGCGAGCACCGGCGGGGCGGTGGCGGGGTCCGTCCGCGGGGGTGCTGGCTCGGTGGACTCCTCCAGGATCACATGGGCGTTGGTGCCGCTGATCCCGAACGAGGACACGCCCGCGCGGCGCGGCCGGTCCGGTGCCTGCCACGGGCGCTGCTCGGTGAGCAGTTCCACGGCGCCGGCGCTCCAGTCGACCTGGTGGGACGGCGTATCGACGTGCAGGGTCCGCGGCAGCACGCCGTGGCGCATCGCCATCACCATCTTGATGACGCCGGCGACACCCGCGGCGGCCTGGGTGTGGCCCATGTTGGACTTGACGGACCCCAGCCACAGCGGCTCGCCCGCGGGCCGGTCCCGGCCGTAGGTGGCGAGCAGGGCCTGTGCCTCGATCGGGTCGCCCAGCGTCGTGCCCGTGCCGTGCGCCTCGACGGCGTCGACGTCGGCGGGGGTGAGTCCGGCGGCGGCCAGCGCGGCCCGGATGACACGCTGCTGGGAGGGGCCGTTGGGGGCGGTCAGACCGTTGGAGGCGCCGTCGGAGTTGACGGCGGAGCCGCGGACCAGCGCCAGCACGCGGTGGCCGTTGCGGCGCGCGTCGGACAGCCGCTCGACGACGACCACGCCGACGCCCTCGCCCCAGCCGGTGCCGTCGGCCGCGGCGGCGAAGGACTTGCAGCGGCCGTCGGCGGCCAGCCCCCGCTGCCGGGCGAAGTCGACGAAGGTGTCCGGTGTCGACATGACGGTGACGCCGCCGACCAGCGCGAGGTCGCACTCGCCCTGCCGCAGGGCCTGGGCCGCGAGGTGCAGGGTGACCAGCGAGGAGGAGCAGGCGGTGTCGACGGTGACGGCCGGCCCCTCCAGACCGAGGGCGTAGGCGACCCGGCCGGAGACGACGCTGCCGAGGCTGCCGTTGCCGAGGTAGGCGGCGAGGTCCTCGGGCACCTCGGCCAGCCAGGTGCCGTAGTCGTGGTACATGACGCCCGCGAACACGCCGGTGCGGGAGCCGCGCAGGCGGTGCGGGTCGATGGCGGAGCGCTCCAGCGCCTCCCAGGACACCTCCAGCAGGAGCCGCTGCTGCGGGTCCATCGCGGTGGCCTCGCGCGGGCTGATGCCGAAGAAGCCGGCGTCGAACTCGGCCGCTTCGTACAGGAAGGCGCCCTCGCGGGTGTAGGTGCGGCCGGGGGTGCCCGGCTCCGGGTCGTACAGCGAGTCGGTGTCCCAGCCCCGGTCCTCGGGGAAGCCGCCGACCGCGTCGACTCCGTCGGCGACGAGCCGCCACAGGTCCTCCGGGGAGCGGACCCCGCCGGGGTAGCGGCAGCTCATGCCGACGATGACGATGGGGTCGTCGTCGGCCGTGGTGCGCGTGGCGGGGACGGCGGTCTCCTGCTCGCCGGTGCCGAAGAGCGTGTCGCGGACGTGGTCGGCGAGTGCCCGGGAGGTGGGGTGGTCGAAGACGAGGGTGGCGGGCAGCCGTAGTCCGGTGGTGTCGGCCAGCCGGTTGCGCAGCTCCACGGCGGCCAGCGAGTCGAAGCCGAGGTCGGTGAAGGCCCGGCCGGGGTCGATGGCGGACGGCCCGTCGTGCCGCAGCACGGCCGCCACCTCGGTGCGGACCAGGTCGAGGAGGGCACGGTCGCGGTCGGCCGCGGGCAGCGCGGACAGCTGCCCGGCGGGGTCCGCCGCGGGGGCGGTGCCCGCCGTGGCCCGGCGGGTGAGGGGGCGGACGAGGGTGGTCAGCAGCGGGGGTGTGCCGTCGGGGCGGCGGCGTACGGCGGCGGCGTCGATCTCGACGGGGAGCAGGTGGGGCGCGCGGGAGCGGAGGGCCGCGTCGAACAGCTCCAGGGAGCGTTCGGCGGACAGGCCGGGGAGGCCGTGGGCCGCGATGCGCTGCCGGGCCGTGTCGTCCAGGGCCGCGCCCATGCCGGTGTCGGTGGCCCACAGGCCCCAGGCGAGCGCGGTGGCCGGCAGGCCGAGGGCGGCGCGGTGCTCGGCGAGGGCGTCGAGGTAGGCGTTGGCGGCGGCGTAGTTGCCCTGACCGGGGCCGTCGAGGACGGCGGCGAGTGAGGAGAACAGCACGAAGTGGGCGAGGTCGCGGTCCCGGGTCAGCTCGTGCAGATGCCAGGCGCCGAGCGCCTTGGCGTGGAAGACCTCGTCCACCATGTCGTCGGTGAGGGTGTCCACGATGCCGTCGCGGACGGTGCCCGCCGCGTGGACGACGGAGTCGACGGGGTGCGTGTCGAGCAGTCGGCGCACCGCCTCGCGGTCGCCGACGTCGCAGGCGGCCACGGTCACCTCGGCGCCGAGCGCGGTGAGTTCGGCGCCGAGTGCGGGCGCCGTGCCGCGCCGGCCGGCGAGCACCAGACGGCGTACGCCGTGGGTGTGCACCAGATGCCGGGCGAGCAGCGCGCCGAGTCCGCCGGTGCCGCCGGTGACGAGGACGGTGCCCCAGCCGGCGACGGGCTCCGCCCCGGAGGGCTGTGCGGTCAGCCGTGGCACGCTGAACCGGCCCGCGGCGAGGGAGAGTTCGGGTTCGCCGGTGGCGAGGATCCGGCGCAGGTCGGCCTCGGTGGGCGGCTGGTCGTGCTCGACGAGGACGTAGCGGCCCGGGTTCTCCGCCTGGGCGGAGCGGACCAGGCCGCGGACGGCCGCGTGGGCGGGGCTGCCGGGCGGGGTGACGACGACGAGCCGGGTGTCCGCGAGGCGCTCGTCCGTCTGCCAGGTGCGCAGCACCCGCAGTACGTCGCGGACGTGGGCGCGTGCCGCGCCGGCGTCGGCGCCCGCCGGGCCGGGCACGTGGTGCACGACGGCGTCCGGGGCGGGGGCGTCGAGCGCGGCGGCGAAGGCGTCGGCTCCGCCCTCCGGGACGGCGATGCGGAGGGGTGCGGTGGTCGCCGGTCGGGGGTACGGCGACCACCGCACGGCGTACAGGACGTCGTTGTCCGGTACGGGACGGGAGGTCAGGGCCTCGATGTCGGCCACCGGGGCGCCGGTGGCGTCGGCGAGGCGCAGGGCGATGGTGTCGCCGCCGCGCCGGGTGATCTTCACGCGGAGGGCGGACGCACCGCCGGCGTGCAGGGTGACGCCGGTCCAGGCGAACGGCACCAGCACCTCGGTGCGGGGCGGGGCGCCGAGGTCGGCGGCGTGCAGCGCGGCGTCGAGCAGCGCGGGGTGCAGTCCGAACGCGGGTGCGTCCGCTGCCGTTTCCCCGGGCAGGGCGACCTCGGCGTAGACGTCGTCACCGTGCCGCCAGGCGGCGCGCAGCCCCTGGAAGGCGGGCCCGTATCCGTAGCCCTGGTCGGCGAGGTCGGCGTAGACGCCTGCGGTGTCGAGCGGCTCGGCGTCCCGCGGCGGCCATACGGTCAGGCCGGCCGCGGTCGCGGGGGCCGTGGTGGTGAGGACGCCCGCGGCGTGCTGGGTCCAGGGGGCCGCCTCGTCGGCGCGGGTGTGGAGAGTGACGCCGCGTCGCCCGGTCTCGTCGGGCTCGCCGACGGCGACCTGGACGGCGACGTCGTCGTCGGCGCGCAGGACGAGCGGGGTGCCGAGGGTCAGCTCCTCCAGGGTGCCCGCGCCGACGTGGTCGCCCGCGCGCAGGGCGAGTTCGACGTAGGCGGTGCCGGGGAACAGCACCCGCCCGGCGATGACGTGGTCGGCGAGCCAGGGCTGGGTGCGGGGGGACAGCCGCCCGGTAAGGACGACGCCCTCGGCGCCGACGGCGACCACGGCGGCCAGCAGGGGGTGGGCGGCGGGGAGCTGGCCGAGGTCCGTGGCGTCGGTGGCGGTGCTCTGCTCCAGCCAGAAGCGGCGCCGCTGGAAGGGGTAGCGGGGCACGTCGATACGGCGTCCGCCCAGCGGGGCGAAGTACCGCTGCCAGTCGACGGGTACGCCCCGGGCGTGGGCGGCGGCGAGCGCGGTGGCCGCCTCACGGGCCTCGGGGCGCTCGCGCCGCAGCACCGGCAGGAAGGCGGTGCCGGGGGCGTCGGTGCAGTCCGGTCCCATGGCGGACAGCACCGCGTCGGGGCCGATCTCCAGGAAGGTCCGGACCCCCGCGTCGGTGAGCGTGCGCACGGCGTCGTGGAAGCGGACCCGGGCGCGGACGTGCTCCACCCAGTACTCGGGGTCGCACAGCTCGGAGCCGACGGGGCCGCCGGTGACGGTCGAGACGACCGGCAGTGTCGGCTCGGCGTAGTCCAGGACGTTCACGACGCGCCGGAACTCGGCCAGCATCGGTTCCATCAGCGGCGAGTGGAAGGCGTGGCTGACGCGCAGGCGCTTGGTGTCGTGACCGCGCGCGGCGAGTTCGGCGGTGATGCGCTCGACCTCGGCCGTGTCACCGGAGACCACCACCGCGGCGGGGCCGTTGACGGCGGCGATGCCGGTGCGCGGGGTGAGCAGCGGCGTCACCTCGTCCTCGGCGGCGCGTACGGCGGCCATGGCGCCGCCCTCGGGGAGTGCCTGCATGAGCCGGCCGCGGGCGGCGACCAGGATGGTCGCGTCCTGGAGGGTGAGCACTCCGGCGACGTGCGCGGCGGCGATCTCGCCGACGGAGTGCCCGGCGAGCTGGTCCGGGGTGAGACCCCAGCTCTCCAGGAGGCGGTAGAGGGCGACCTCCACGGCGAACAGGGCGGGCTGCGCGTACTCGGTACGGTGCAGGGCCGCGGCCTCGGGGGTGCCGGGGCCGGCGAACAGGACGTCCCGCAGCGGCCGGGCCAGCTGGAGGTCGAAGTGGGCGCAGGCGTCGTCCAGGGCGTCGGCGAACACCGGGTGGGCGGCGGCGAGTTCGCGGCCCATGCCGATCCGCTGGCTGCCCTGTCCGGTGAACAGGAAGCCGAGTTCGCCGTCGGCGCGGGCGACGGCGGGCGTGCTGCCGGAGGCCAGGCCGTGGAGTGCGGCGCGCAGTTCGGTGCGGTCGGCGGCGACGAGGACGGCCCGGTCGGGCAGGGCGGCGCGGGTGGTGGCCAGGGTGTGGGCGAGGTCGAGCGGGTCGGCCTCGTCGGCCAGGGGCAGCAGCTCGGCGGCGCGGGCCCGCAGGGCGGCTTCACCCCGGGCGGACAGGGCGTAGGGCAGCGGGGTGCCGGCGGGGAGGGCGGGGCGGGTCCGCGCCTCGGTCTCCCCGGGCTCCGGCCGTTCCAGGATGACGTGCGCGTTGGTGCCGCTGACCCCGAACGACGACACGCCCGCCCGTCGGGGCCGCCCGGTCTCGGGCCACGGACGCTGCTCGGTGACGAGCCGCACGGCCCCGGCGGACCAGTCGACGTGCGGGGTGGGGGCGTCGACGTGGAGCGTCGCCGGTATCCGGCCGTGCTCCATGGCGAGGATCGCCTTGATCATGCCGGCCACGCCCGCGGCGGCCTGGGTGTGACCGAGGTTGGACTTGACGGAGCCGAGCAGCAGCGGGGCCTCCTCGGGGCGGCCCTGGCCGTAGGTGGCGAGGAGCGCGGTGGCCTCGATGGGGTCGCCGAGCCGGGTGCCGGTGCCGTGCGCCTCGACCACGTCGACGTCGGCCGCGGTGAGTTCGGCGTCGGCGAGGGCCCGGCGGATCAGCCGCTGCTGGGAGGCGCCGTTGGGCGCGGTCAGGCCGTTGGAGGCGCCGTCCTGGTTGACGGCGGAGCCGCGGACGACGGCGAGTACGCGGTGCCCGTGGCGGCGGGCGTCGCCGAGGCGTTCCAGGACGAGCACACCGACGCCCTCGGCGAATCCGGTGCCGTCCGCGCCGGCGGCGAACGCCTTGCAGCGGCCGTCGGGCGCCAGACCGCGCTGCCGGCTGAAGGCGGTGAACACGCCGGGTCCGCCCATCACGGCCACTCCGCCCGCGAGCGCGAGCGAGGACTCGCCCTGGCGCAGCGAGCGGCACGCCAGGTGGACGGCGACCAGGGAGGCGGAGCAGGCGGTGTCGACGGTGACCGCGGGGCCCTCGGCGCCCAGTGCATAGGCGACGCGGCCGGAGATGACGCTGCCCGCGTTCCCGGCGAGCAGGTAGGCGTCGAGGCCGTCCGGGGCGTCGTGCAGGCGCGGGCCGTACTCCTGCACCTCGGCGCCGAAGAACATGCCGGCCGGGGTGCCGCGCAGGGACGTGGGGTCGATGCCGGCGTCCTCCAGTGCCTGCCAGGAGGTCTCCAGGACGAGTCGTTGCTGCGGGTCCATGCCGAGCGCTTCGCGCGGGCTGATGCCGAAGAACCCGGCGTCGAACTCGGTGGCGGTGTCCAGGAATCCGCCGCTGCGGACGTAGGCGCTGCCGGGCACCTCGGGGTTCTCGTCGTAGAGGGCGTCCAGGTCCCAGCCGCGGTCCTGCGGGAAGCCGGACAGCACCTCGCCGCCGTCGGCCAGCAGCCGCCACAGATCGGCGGGCGTGGCGATGCCGCCGGGGAAGCGGCAGCCGATGCCCACGACGGCGACGGGTTCGTCGGCGGTGCCGTCACCGGCCGGCTCGGTGGGTTCGTCCGCCCGGCCGTGGACCTCGGCGAGCAGCCGGGCGGCGAGGTCGTGGACGGTGGGGCAGTCGTAGGCGAGGCCGACGGGCAGGGCGAGACCGGTCCGTTCGGTCAGCCGCCGGTGCAGGTCGACCGCGGCGAGCGAGTCGAGTCCCTGCGCGGAGAACGGGGCGGCCGGGTCGAGGGAGTCCACCGTCCCCGGGCGGGCCGCCTCGATCGCCTCGGTCACGGCCGTGCGCACCAGTTCGGTCACCAGCCTGCGTTGCTGGGACGGTACGGCCGTGGCGAGCCGTCGTGCCAGAGCTGAGTCGGATCCGGGCCCGTTCATCCACGCATCTCCACTTTCGGCCGACACCGGTTTTCCTCACCTTTTTCCACACGCTAGTGACGGCCTCGGCAAGGCCACACCCTTAAACACCCCTAGGGGTGGGCAGGTTCGCGGGCTGTGCGTTCCCCGGGGTCGTGCCGGTCGTACGAACGCCGTACATAGGACAGGGAACCGAGCAGGTCCGCGGAGGTGATGGCCTGCGCGGGGCGTACCTCGGCGATGCCGTTGAGCGGCATTTTCCCGATGTCGGACCAGCACAGCCGGCCGGCCGCGTCGATATAGCTCCGGCTGAATCCGGCGTTGTCGGGATGCAGACAGTAGGGAACGTCGAGACATCCCTCGGCGAACGCCGTCAGCAGGGCGGCGCCGAGGTCGTCGTCCAGCGACAACACGGCCTCGACCAGGGCAGACGCCTCCGCGTACGTCTGGGTGCCGGTGCCGTCCAGCGGGGCGCGCGCCGTCCGTGCGGCGACCGTGGCCGCGTACTCCAGGGCGGCCACGTTCTCGGCCACCGTCGGAATGCGGCGGGATTCCGCGACGGTTTTCACGATGAGCCGTTCGGAGCCGCTGGCGACGGCGAGTTCGGCTGCTTTTCCGAGCAGCCGGTAGGCGCCTTCCTCGGTTTCCGGGAACAGCCCCATGTAGGCGTAGACGACGACATGCCATTCGGTGTCCGGCAGAAATCGCGCGCACAGCGCGCGCAACGCGGCCACCGCTTCGGTGTCCTGGCGCGGGTCGGTCTGCTGGGCGTAACTCAGCGAAATGCTCCGGATGCCGTGCCGGCGGAAGAACATCGCCTCCAGGACGCTGACGGCGACGAGCAGGCCGGGCGGACAGAGCTGGCCGAGGACGCAGCCGCCGAAGGTCTCCAGGTGCGGTTCGGCGCCCGATCCGCGCAGGGCGGCGAGCAGTTCGCAGGAGACGGCCCAGTGGGCGACGGAGTCGCGCAGCGGGACCCGGCCGTACGGCAGGCAGTAGGAGACCGGGCCGCCCTCGGAGGCGTCGAGCCCCACGGCCGTCAGCGCCCGGAAGATGTCCTGCGGCGCGGCCGAGCCGTGCCGGACCTGGACCGGGAAGCGGGGGCCGTGGACGCCGTCGAGCACCTGGAGGGTGGTGGTTCTCTCGTGGCTCACGATCGGGTAGCCGTTGAGGGCGACGCCCTCCAGGACGGCCAGTTTGGCCGACTCCAGGTCGCCGACCCGGGTGTAGCTGTCCAGGGTGATCGTGCCGACGGTGGTCGCCGCGGCGTCCCGGGTGGCGAGCAGCCCGGCCCGCATCAGTTCCGGGCTGCTCATCCCCATCCGGGGCTGGACCACCAGGTGGCCGGCGTCGTGAGCCCGGCGCACGAAGGCGCCGAACCCGACACCGGTCACACCAGGGCCCGCTGCGGCAGCGTGTCGAGCATCCGCCGGAAGGCGGCGACGCCCTCGGCGCTGTCGTCGAACACCGCGTCGTACCCGGCGGCGCGCAGCGCGGCCGTCTCGTCGCTGCCGCACGGTCCGGCGATGCCGAGCTTGCCGCCGATCACGGCGGGCACGGCGGCGAGTTCCGGGTGTTCGCGCAGCCGGGTGACGGTCCGCATGCCGTCGTGGTACCCGTGGCCGTTGACACTGCTCACCACGATGAGGGCCGGGCGGTGGGCGAGGGCCTCGGTGATGAGCAGGTCCTCGGGGACGCAGGGGCCGAGGTTGACCACGCGGTGCCCGTGCTCTTCGAGGAGCAGCTGGAGGTAGACCAGGTTCCACGTATGGGAGTCGGAGATGCCGCCGGCCACCAGCACGGGCTGGCCGGCGGGGGCGGGGGTGCTCGGGAAGGGGCTCATCACAGGGCCTGTCCGTGGTCGTAGGTTCGGGTGTGCTGGATGCGGGAGACGGAGACGACGTCGGCACCGCGGACGACGATCTCGGCGGGGGCGGGCCGGCCGAGGAACATCAGCAGGCTGGCCGTCGGGCCGTAGGCGCCGGCGTTGGGCACGGTGAGCAGGTCGCCCGGGGCCAGCTCGGGCAGGGACACGTTCCGGCCGAGCAGGTCGCCCGGGGTGCACAGCGGTCCGGCGAGGCTGGCGGGGGTGCCGTCGGCGCCCACGGACTCGTGCGGCTCGACGGACACGGGCAGGATGCGGCCGAGCCCGGACATGCCGCCGAACGTGTTGATGCCGGCGTCGAGGACGAGATAGCGGGTGTCGCGGCTGTCCTTGACGTTGACGACGGAGGTGAGCAGGGTGCCGCTGTCGGCGACGAGGTAACGGCCCGATTCGCAGGCGATTCGCGGGGCGCCGGTGCGCCAGCCGGGGAAGTGCTCGTCCAGTGTCCCGGACAGGGCGTCGCGCAGCTCGCCGTAGACCGGCCGCTCGCCCTGCACGGCGTAGGGCGCGGCGAATCCGCCGCCGATGTCCAGGAAGCGGAACGTGACGCCGAGGGTCTGCTGGAGAGCGGCGGCGAGGGCGATGGTGTGCCGGAACTCGGCGATGAGGCTCGCCTCGTCCTTGGCGTTGCTCAGCGGGAAGAAGTGCAGCCCGGCGATGCGGGTGCCGGGCACGTCGCGCAGTGCTGCGGCGAGGCCGGGCAGTGTCTCGCTGTCGAAGCCGAACTGCGAGGGCACGCCGGTCATGCGGATGCTGGTGGCGGCGGCGCCGGTGGCGTTGTTGACCCGGATCAGGCAGTCGGCGGTCAGGCCGAGCCGGAGGGCGCTCTCGCCGACGCGGCGCAGGTCGCCGGGGGACTCGGTGGAGAACAGGCGGACGCCGCGCGTCATCGCCTCGGTGAGTTCCTCGCCGGTCTTGCCGGGGCCGGTGTAGAGGATCCGGTCGCCGGGGAAGCCGGCCTGGAGGGCGGCGTCGAGTTCGCCCACGGAGCTGATCTCGGCACGGCAGCCGCGGGCGCCGCCGGTGCGCAGTTCGCGCAGCAGCTCGGGGTGCGGGTTGGCCTTGGCGGCGTAGAAGACCTCGACCTCGTCGGGCAGCGCGGCGAACAGGTCGTCGCGGGCCGCGGCCACCCGGTGAAGGTCGTAGACGTAGGAGGGGGTGCCGAAGCGCTCGGCCAGTTCGGTGGGGCCGGTCACGGGGTGGTTCCTTCCAGGAGGCGGGCGAGCTGCTTGCGGTCGTGCTTGCCGTGCGGGGTCAGCGGCAGCTCGGCCACGACGCGGCTCACGCCGGGCACCTTGGCGGGTTCCAGCCGCAGCGACAGCTCCTTCAGCAGGGCGTGCGGGTCGATGTCGCCCTCGGCGAACACGGCGAGGTCGCGGCCGGGGGCGGGCGGCAGGACGGCGGCGGCCCGGACGCCGGGCACGTCGGTGGCGGCGCTCTCGATCTCGGTGGTGCTCATGCGGACGCCCTTGTGCTTGAACATGTCGTCGCGGCGGCCCTCGTAGTACAGGAAGCCGTCCTCGTCCACGTGGCCGAAGTCGCCGGTGTGCAGCCGGAGCCCGCCGTCGGGGGCAGGGCGGAAGGCGCGTGCGGTCTGGTCGGGAGCGCGCCAGTAGCCGGGCATGACGTGCGGTCCCTCGAC
Organism: Streptomyces naphthomycinicus; assembly: GCF_020400595.1. GTDB lineage: Bacteria > Actinomycetota > Actinomycetes > Streptomycetales > Streptomycetaceae > Streptomyces > Streptomyces naphthomycinicus. The sequence continues at coordinate 20,303 of NZ_JAINRE010000053.1, forward strand.
CACGATCTCGCCGGTCTGCCAGGGCGGCAGCGCCGTGCCCTCGTCGTCCACGACGAAGGCACGGGTGCCGGGGAGCGGGCGGCCGACGGAGTCGGGTTTGGCGTCCTGGAACGCGGGGGGCAGCACCGAGACCCGCTTGCATTCGGTCTGCCCGAACTGGATGACCACCTCGGCTCCGGGGAAGGCCGTGCGCAGTCCGTCGGCGGTGGCCTTCGCCAGCGCGGCACCGGTGTTGGTGAACATGCGTACCCGGGACTCGCGGCCGCGCTCGCGTTCGGCGAGCGCGACGATCATGGTGGCCAGGGACGGCACGATCGGGACGACGGTGGCGCCGGTCTCCCGGATGCGGCGCAGCAGCACCAGGTCCGACTCGCCGTCGGCGAGGACGAGTTCGCTGCGGCCGGCGGCGGTGAGCAGCACCTTGTACAGGCCGTAGTCCCAGGAGATGGGGAAGCGGCAGAACACCACGTCGTCGGGGCGGTAGCCGAGTTCCAGGTTGATGGCCTCGGTGGCGAAGACCATGCGGCCGTGCGGGCAGATCACCGCCTTGGGGGCGGCGGTCGAGCCGGAGGTGTAGACGAGGACGGCGAGGTCCTCGGGGCCGACCCGGGCTCCGCCGGAGCGTGCCTCCCGCTCGCGCAGCGCGGTGATCTCCTGCCACGCCTCGCCGAGGCCGAGGACGGGGACGCCCTCGGCGAGGGCGGTGATCCGGCCGACGGCGGGGTCGGTGACGACGATCAGCGAGGGTTCGGCGTTCGCGACGACCGCCCGCAGGTGGAAGTCCTTCATGCCGGTGTTGACGGGGACCAGGACGGCGCCGCGGCGCGCGGTGCCGTACATCAGCGCGACCAGTTCACGGGTGCTGGGCAGCTGGACGAGGACGCGGTCGCCGTGGCCGATGCCGCGTGCTTCCAGCCAGGCGTCGACGGCGTGGCTGTGGGCGGCGAGTTCCCGGTAGGTCCAGCGGCCCGCGCCGTCGGCGACCGCGGGAGCGTCGGGGCGCTCGGCGGTGGCCTCGTCGAGCAGGTCGTGCACCCGGGCGTCGGTACGCGCGTCACGCGCCGGGGCGTCCGTGCGGGCCCGCGCTGTGGATTGACCGTTCACTGCGACTCCTGCCGCCTCTCGTGTGTGTCGCCCGCTCCGGCGGTCCGCCGCATGGCCGTGGCCCGGGAGGCGAGCTTCCTGCGGTCGGTCTTGCGGTTGGAGTTGAGCGGGAGCGCGTCCAGGTGGTGGTAGGCGCGCGGGACGACCGCGGCCGGCAGCAGCTCCCGCAGATGGCGGGCGAGCCGGGCCGGCGGCACGGGCTCGCCGGTGTGGAACACGGCCAGCTCCACCGTGCCGTCGACGGGGACCGCCACGGTCACGGCGTCCTCGACGCCCGGGCAGGTGCGTACGGCGGCGTCCACCTCGGCCAGTTCCACCCTTATTCCGTGCACCTGCACCTGCGCGTCCTGGCGGCCCAGGTAGAGCCAGCCGCCGCCGTCGGCGCGCCGGACGCGGTCGCCGGTGCGGTAGAAGCGCCGGCCGTCGTGCTCCAGGAACCGTCCGGTGTCGTCGGCCGGGTCGAGATAGCCGGGGGTCAGCTGGGGTCCGGCGACGCACAGTTCGCCCTCGTCGTCGGCGGTGGGCGCGCCGGAGGGGCCCAGCAGCAGGGTCGCGTGGCCGGGGTGTACGGCGCCGATGGGCACCATGCCGTTCGGGTGCGGTCCGGGGGTCCATCGCTGCGCGGCGACGGTGATGGTCAGTTCGGTGGGGCCGTACAGGTTCTCCAGCGTCGCGTCCGGCGCGGCCGCGGCCCAGTCCTCGGCGTCCTTGCAGCTGAGCGCCTCCCCCGCGAAGAAGCTCCACCGCAGTGACGGCAGGGCGCCCGGGGCGAGCCCGCCGGTGCGGCGCACCAGGGTGATCGCGCTGGGCGTGGAGAACCACACGGTCATCCGCTGCTCGGCGACGAACTCCGGGAGGTGCGCGTACGCCCGTGCCGGCACGGGTACGACGGCGGCGCCCGCGCCCCAGGCGCAGAACAGGTCGAACATCGCGCAGTCGAAGTTGAGGTCGAAGGTCTGCGAGAAGACGTCGTGCGGACCGAAGTCGTAGCGCTCGTCCAGCAGGCGGAAATAGTGCGCGGTGTTGGCGTGGGTGACCGGCACGCCCTTGGGCCGGCCGGTGGAGCCGGACGTGAACAGCACATAGGCGATGTCGGACGGCCGGGCGGGCATGGGGGCCTTCAGGGCGCTGTCCGCGTCGACGGCGAGCGCCGGCATCGGCTGTCCGCCCGCCGCGCACAGCGTCGGCAGGGTGACACCGTCCGTGTGCAGCGCGGTCAGGGCGGGCAGGGCGTCGTCGTCGGCGAGCAGCGCGCCGACGACGGCGGCCTCGATCATCCGCCGGGTGCGGGTGGCGGGGAAGGCCGGTTGCAGGGGTACGACGGTGACCCCGCTGTACAGGCCGGCCAGCAGGGCGGCGTACGCCGTGGGTCCCTTGCCGGCCAGCACGCCCACGGCGGCCGGCCGGCCGGGGAGCCCGGCCAGCAGGGAGCCGGCCAGGACCAGGGCGCGTTCGTGCAGTTCGCGGTAGGTGGTGTCGACGCCGTCGGCGCGCAGCGCGGGCCGGTCCGGGGCGAGGGCCAGGCCGCGCAGGAACCGGCCGGCCAGCGTGCCCTCCGAAGTGGGATCCACGGTGGCCGCCCGTCAGCTCGCGGTGCTCTGGAGCATGCTCTGCACGGTGTCCCACAGCACGCCGGCGGTGCGGAAGGTGTCCATGGTCAGCGCGCTGTCGCGGAAGCGGAGCTGGTAGGTCTCCTCCAGCGTGCCGAGGAGCTGGACCGTGCCGAGCGAGTCCAGGCCGAGGTCCTTCAGGTCGGTCTCCGGCGTCAGCTCCTCCTGCGGCGGAAGGAACGGCAGGAAGGGGCGGAGTATCTGTTCGAACCGGTCGTCCCACATGAGGGCCTCCAACGAGTCGGGCGGGGTCAGGCGGCGCGCGAGCGGCGCCGGGGGGTCATCGCCAGCCGCGGCTGTGCGGCGACGACGTCGAAGTTGCGGGTCGCGCAGGGCACCCGGCCGAAGAGGCTGTCCGGCCCGGCGACGCACAGGCGGCGGGCGCCGGCCTCCTTCAGGGCGGTGGTGACGCTCGGCCAGTTCATCGGATGGTCGAAGCCGTCGAGCAGCATGGTGCGCAGTTCCTCGCCGGTGTGCAGCAGCCTGCCGTCCTGGTCCGCGACGACGGGCAGCTCGGGATCGGCGAAGGAGTAGCGGGACACCACCTCGCGTTCGGCCTTGTCGCGCAGCGGACGGAACGCCGAGGCGTGCATGGGCGGCCGCATGGTGTAGAGCGGGAGGCTGCCGATGGCCCGCAGCCGCTCCTCCATCCACGCCACGCGGTGCTCGGGCAGGGAGACCATGTGGAAGCCGTCGTCGATGTGGCAGGAGATCTCGTGCCACTCCCCCGCCTCGGCCAGCTCGGCGAGGATCGCGTCGAGGCCGTCCCGCGGGGCGCGGACGAAGGACAGGGTGACGATGTCCTTGTGCTCCTCGGCGAAGTACTCCTCCAGGCAGCGGGCGATGTCGGCGGTCAGGCGGATCGCGTCGGGCAGCTCCAGGGCGCCGGTGTAGGCGATGGCCGCCTTCTCGCCGAAGCTGGGCCCGGCGACGATGTCCGGTGTCACGCCGAGGTGGTCGCGGGCCCAGTACGCGCAGGCCAGGCAGTTGACGAAGAAGGCGACCTGGGCGGCCTGCGAGTAGTCGCCCGGGGAGGTGCGGAAGGCGTCCACGAGGGAGTAGCCGAGTGTCTCGTCGGCGACGGCGACCAGGTCCCGGGCGAAGGGGTTGGCCACCATGAACCTGCCGGCCTCGGCGAACGGGACGGGGCCCATGCCGGGGAAGACGAGTGCGGTGTCGTGTGCCATGGCGGGATCCCTTTCACAGGCCGTCGCGCGTCACAGGCTCTTGAGGAAGTCGGTCAGCACCTCGAAGAACCGCTCCGGTTCCTCCAGGTGCGGGAGGTGGCTGGACTCCTCGAAGATCTCCCAGCGCGCGCCCGGTATCCCGTCGTGGTAGGGCTGGACGACGGCCGGGGTGGCCTCGTCGTGACGGCCGCTGATCAGCAGGGTCGGGGTGCGGATCCGGTGCAGTTCGCCGACGATCGACCAGTCCTTCAGCGAACCGATGACGTGGAACTCGTTGGGCCCGTTCATCGCGTAGTAGACGGTGGGGTCGTTGTAGATCTCCATGAAGGAGGACAGGAAGTCGCGGGGCCACGGTGTCACCCGGCACACATGACGGTCGTAGAAGACCCGCATCGCGGCCAGGTACTCCTCGGTGTCGTAGGTGCCGGCCGCCTCGTGCCGCAGCAGGGTCTCCTGCACATGAGGCGGCAGTTCGGCGCGCAGCCGGGCCATCTCCCGGAGCCAGAGGGGGTACGACGCCGGCGCGTTGGCGACGACCAGTCCGCGCAGACCGGCCGGGTCGGCCATGGCGTGCCGGGCGCACAGGGGGCCGCCCCAGGACTGGCCGAACAGTACGTAGTCGTCGGCGATCCCCAACTGCTGCACCAGATTGCCGAGTTCGCGCTCGAACAGCCCGACGGTCCAGAACTCCGGTCCCTTGCCGGGCAGATGGGTCGAGCCGCCGTTGCCCAGCTGGTCGTAGTGGACGACGGGCCAGCCGTCGTCGGCGAGGCGGGCCAGCGGCAGCAGATAGTCGTGCGTGCTGCCGGGCCCGCCGTGCACGGCGACGACCGCCGGCCGTCCCGCCCCGAGTTCACCGGTCACCCGGTACCAGGTCCGGTACTCCCCGAAGGGGACGGTGCCCTTGGCGCTGGCTTCCGGGGACACGCTGATCACCTCTGCTCGGCTGCGGGACGCGGCGGCGGCCGGGGGAAGAAGGACGCCGGCCGGGACCGGAGAGCCGGGGCTGAGAGCACTCCGCGCATCTGTCGTGGTCCGCAGCCGACGCTAACCGGCCCCGCGCCGCCACCAGACCCCTAGCCGCCCCTAGGCGGTCCCCGGGCGACTGGGGGTGCGCGTGTCCGGGACCGGCCCCGGTTTCTTCCCGGTCCCGGCACGTGCGGCGGCTCTTCGCGGTCCCCCGGGCATCGCCGCCCGGCCCCGATCGCTTAGGGGCACCTAGGGGTTGGGAGCCCCCGCCGGAGCTGCCTAGCGTGCGAGGCACGGCCGATCGCGCCGCCCGGCGCCGGGCGGGGACCCGTTCCGCCGCCGGCGCTCCGTTCCCTCCGTGCGAAGAGGACATGATGACTGCACCTGCCGAACCGGCCGACCGGGCCGCGCTGCCGGAGTTTCCGATGCGGCGGGCCTGTCCTTTCAGCCCGCCGGCCGAATACGCCGAGCTGCGTGAGACCGAGCCGGTCTCGCGGGCGCGGCTGAGGGTCAACGGCAAGCCCGCCTGGCTGGTCACCCGGCACGACCTGTACAAGAAGCTGCTGGGAGACGAGCGGGTCAGCGCCAACCTGAAGCTGCCCGGGTATCCCTTGCAGGTGCCGGTGCCGGAGGAGACGCTCCAGTCGGTCCCGCTGACCTTCCTCTCCATGGACCCGCCGGACCACACGGTCCAGCGCCGCATGCTGGCACCGGAGTTCAGCGTCCGGCGGATGCGCGAGCTGCGCGGCAGGGTGCAGCAGATCGTGGACCAGCAGATCGACCAGATGCTCGCCAAGGGCACGGACAGCCCGGTCGACCTGGTCACCGCGTTCGCGCTGCCGGTGCCGTCCTTCGTCATCTGCGAACTGCTCGGTGTCCCCTACGAGGACCACGGCCGGTTCGAGGAGTGGGCGTGGGCCATCATGAACCACGACATCAGCGACGAGGACCGGGGGCGCGCGCACTACGAGCTGGACCGGTACGTGGACGGGCTGGTCACCGCCAAGGAGACCGAGCCGGGCGACGACATGATCAGCCGGCTGATCGAGTTCAACCGGCAGACACCGGCGGTGGAACACTCCGACATCGTCAGCATGTCCAAGCTGATGCTGGTCACCGGGCACGAGACCACCGCCAACATGATCGCCCTCGGTGTGCTGGCCCTGCTGGAGCACCCCGAGCAGCTCGCCGCGCTGCGCGAGGAGCCGGAGCTGATGCCCAAGGCGGTGGAGGAGCTGCTGCGCTTCTTCTCGATCTCCGACGCGGGCACCGCACGGGTCGCCCTGGAGGACGTCGAGCTGGAGGGTGTCACCATCCGGGCCGGCGAGGGCATCCTGCCGCTGAACAACGCGGCCAACCACGACGAGCGCGTCTTCCCCGACCCCGACCGTCTGGACGTGCGCCGTGAGGCCCGCAGCCACCTGGCGTTCGGCTACGGCGTCCACCAGTGCATCGGCCAGAACCTGGCGCGCATGGAACTGGACGTCGTCTACTCGACGCTGCTGCGGCGCGTCCCGACGCTGCGCCTGGCCACGCCGGTCGAGGAACTGCGCTTCAAGGACGACGCCATCGTCTACGGCCTGTACGAGCTGCCCGTCACCTGGTGACGGCGGACACCACGCCGCCCCGCCGCCCGCTCCCGACGACGCCGTCGCCGCCCACACCGTCACCGCAGGCACCGCCGCCGCAGACACCGTCGTCATCGACACCGTACGAAAGGCAGCCATGACCCAGTCCGCCGACGCCGCGCCCGAGACCGGGACGCCGCTTCCGCAGTTCCCGATGCGGCGCACCTGTCCGTTCAGCGAGCCGGGCGAGTACGCCGAGATGCGCGCCGACCGTCCCGTCTCGCGTGCCGCGCTGAAGGTGAACGGCAAGCCGACCTGGCTGGTCACCCGGCACGAGCACGTCCGTCAGGTACTGGGCGACAGCCGGGCCAGCAGCAACCTGAAACTGCCGGGCTACCCGCACCAGTTCCACATCCCCGAGGAGATGCTGGCGCAGATCCGGCTGATGCTGCTGAACATGGACCCGCCGCAGCACACCGCGCAGCGGCGCATGCTGATACCGGAGTTCACCGCCCGGCGGGTGAAGGAGATGCGCCCGCGCATCCAGCAGATCGTGGACGAGCACGTCGACGCGATGCTGGCCGCGGGCGGCCCGGTGGACCTGGTCACCGCCCTCGCGCTGCCGGTGCCCTCGCTGGTGATCTGCGAGCTGCTCGGCGTGCCGTACGAGGACCACGCCCAGTTCGAGGAGTGGTCGGCGGCGATGATGAACCACGATCTGAGCCCGGCGGAGTACGGGGCCGCGGTGCAGGCCCTGGACATGTACCTCGACAAGCTCGTCACCCTCAAGGAGAGCGAGCCGGGCGACGACCTGATCAGCCGCTTCCTGGAGAAGAACCGCGCCGAGCGGATCGCCGACCATGCCGACGTGGTGACGATGGCGCGGCTGATGCTGGTCGGCGGCCACGAGACGACCGCCAACATGATCGCCCTCGGTGTGCTGGCCCTGCTGCGGCACCCGGAGCAGCTGGCGGAGTTGCGGGCCGAGCCCGCTCTCCTCCCGAACGCCGTCGAGGAGCTGCTGCGGGTCTTCTCCATCTCCGACTCCGGGACGGCGCGGGTCGCGGTGGAGGACATCGAGGTGGGTGACGTCACCATCCGGGCCGGCGAGGGCATTCTCGCCCTGAACAACGCCGCCGACCACGACGAGTCGGTCTTCCCCGACCCCGGCACCCTCGACATCCACCGCAAGGAGGCCCGCAGCCACCTCGCCTTCGGCTACGGCATCCACCAGTGCATCGGCGCCAACCTCGCCCGGGTGGAGCTGGAGGTCGTCTACGGCACGCTGCTGCGCCGGGTCCCCGGCCTCCGGCTGGCGGCCGAGCCGGACGAACTGCGGTTCAAGGACGACGCCATGGTCTACGGCGTCTACGAACTCCCCGTCACCTGGTGACGGCCGACCCGATCGGAGTCCGACTCATGCGTGTCAGCGCCGAACGCGACCGGTGCGTGGGCTCCGGCCAGTGCGCGCTTCTCAGCCCCGAGGTGTTCGACCAGGACGACGAGGGTCTGGTCGTCGTCCTGGTCGAGGAGCCGGCCGACGGCCACCGCGAGGAGGTGTTGCAGGCCGTCGACCTGTGCCCGTCGCGCACCCTGCGCGTCCACGGGTGACGGGCCGCGGCCGGCCGGCTATCCCTTCCGCGTGAAGGAGCAGGTGCGATCCTCCTCCTCGAACCGCATCGCGGTGAGGGCGCCGTCGGACGAACGGGTGAAGTAGAGCGAGAACAGGGTCTTGTCGTACTTCAGGTCGAGGGAAGGGGGCGGGGCGTCCTTCCCTCCGCGGTACAGGTACCACTTGCCGCTGCCGTCGAGACGGCGTTCGTCGTGCGCTCCCTCGCCCGAGGGGAACCCGGCGAAGGTGAAGCCGCCGTCCCTCGCGATGTCGAGGGTGGCCCCGCAGGTGCTTGTCCAGTGGCCGATCACGGCCGCGGACGAGACAGGTGCCGGCGGGTTCTCCTGGTCCGCGCATCCGGCGAGCGACGCGAGAAGGGCCGCGCCCGTCACCGTCACGGCGGTCCACCTGGTCGACACCTGTCTCATCCGCATTTCACTCGTTCCTTCGATCTCGTGCCGGCTAGAAGATGAGGCTGAGCAGCCAGAGGAGGAACGCGACCACCGAGGCCACGGAACCTCCGCCGCCACCTCCGCCTCCGCCGCCTCCGTAGCCGCCGCCCCCGCCGGAGCCGGACGAACCGTAGTGGACGGTCTCCGTCCACGTGACCGTCTGGCTCCTCTTGGACATCACTCCCTTTTTGAACAGCTCGTTGTTGAGCGGTTCGGCGATGTTCTTGTCCCACCAGTCGCCGTAGCCGACACCGCCCAGGTGGGTGGCGGAGTTGATCGTACTGTCGTTCTTCACGGTGAACTGGATCCGGGCGGTGCCTTCCGCCTTGTTGATGGACCTGACCTTGTAGTTGAGGGTGTACGAGCCCAGGAAGGCGGCCGAGAGGTTGCCGGTGAAGTCGCTGTAGAGCTTGCCGATGCTCTCCGAGATCGGTCCGCCCAGGCTGTAGTTGCTGTGCCCCGTGTCCCCGGCCTCCAGCTTGCCGGAGCGCAGGTCCTGAGCGATCTTGGTCCGGGTCTCCTTCACGTGCGCGTGCGACTTGAGCGTCTTGGTGAAGCGGTTGTTGCCCGTGAGATCACGGTGGCGCGGTCCGGAGTCGGTGGCCCACTCCCAGCCGATGCGGAAGGCGTTGGGGTCGTCCGGGGGTCCGGCGATGTAGTTGGCGATCGGGTCGGGGACGTCGACGAGGGTGTCCACGGCCTTCAGGCTGTTGCCCACGCCGTGCCCCACCGTGTCCACCGTCTGCACCCACACGCTGGCGAAGACGGCCTTGCCGGTGCTCTTGACGTCGTCCGTGAAGTCGTCCCAGGAGTACAGGCCGGTGGAGTCCGTGAGGTTGACGGGGTTGTTGCGGGCGTAGCTGTAGAGGTTGAGGGTCTGGGGCTGCTCCGGTGTGGTGACCGGGTCGGTGCTGAGGAACCGGCCGAGGCCCGGGTCGTAGACACGCGCCCCCATCAGGGACAGTCCCGTGCTGTCGTCCTCCGCCTTGCCCACGAACCCGCGGTCCGTCTCGGCCGGCAGGTTCGCCGTGGTCCCGCGCTGCTTCCCGAAGGGCGTGGCGCGCCGTCGGACCAGGACCCCGCCGACCGCTGTGATCATCAGCTGCGTGGAGGCCTGTCCGTCGGAGAGCAGCCAGGTGAGCTTGCCGTTCGAGTCTCCGTCGACGGCGGTGCGCATGGCGACACTGCTGCCGTCCACGGCGTAGTACCGCGTCGCGCGGGTCTTGTCGGTGCGGTGGAGTTCGTGGCCCTCCAGGTAGAGGACCTTCTCCTTCGGTGTGTTGCGGACGACGGGGTTGCCGTCGGCGTCGTAGACATAGGTGGAGACCTGGTCCCCGCCCGTCTTCTGCTGCGTCACCTTGGCGAGGTGCCCCATCGGGTCCCACTCCAGGACGGAGGAGACGGAGTTGACGGTGCGGCCGGTCATCTGCCCGGCGTCGTTGTAGCTGTAGGTGTCGGTGCCGCCGTTGCTGCGCGTCACACCGGTGACGGCGTGCGGGCGGGGCTGGTCAGGGGTGTAGGTGGCTTCGTCGGCGCTGTAGCCGGGGTACTTGTAGTCGCTCGTGACGGCGGACGCCGAGGCGGACGCCTTGTCGGTGACCGACTGGATGTTGCCCATCCGGTCGTAGGTGTAGCTGCTCTGGTAGGGGTCGGGACCGGCGAAGTCCGATGCGGGTGTGCCGGTGCAGGTGGTCGAGGCGGTGGTCCAGGCTCCGGTGATCCTGCGCAGTTCGTCGTAGGTGAAGCACTGCTGCTGGTTGTCGGACCCTTCCCGCAGGGCGGTGACCTGTCCGCCGTTGTTGCGGGTGTAGCTGTCGTTCTGGACCGTCTTCGTGGTGCCGCCGGCGGTGGTCTCGGTGGTGATGTTCTTCAGCCAGCCGGAGCCGTTCGCGTCCTCGTAGCCGAAGCGGCGCAGGACGCTGGTGTCGGTCCCCGCGGTGCCCAGGCTTCGTGAGGTCAGACGGCCGGTGTTGTCGTAGCCGACGTCGGCGACGTACGTGGCGAGCGGGCTGGCGACCTTGGTGGCCCGTCCGTCCTTGTAGGTGGTGGTGACGGTCTCGGCGGGCAGGCCGCCGAGGGCCGGGTAGTCCACCGCCGTGACGTGGTCGGCCAGGTCGTAGTGGTACTTCGTCTGGTACGAGTCGGCGAGACCGGACCCGTCGTCGGGCATCACGAACGTCTTGGCGGTCGCGCGCCCGCGCACGTCGTATCCGTCGACCCTGGACGTGTACGCCTTGCCGGCGCTGTAGCTCGTCGCGGTGGCGAGCAGGCCCTTGCCCTGAGCGGCGCTGTCGTAGCTCTTCTCCGTCAGGACGTTCGCGCCCTGCTTGACGGTGGTGGGACGGTTGAGGGTGTCGTAGTCGTAGGTGAGGATGCTGCCGCGCTTGTCGGTGACGGTCTGGATCTGTCCGTTGGCGTCGAAGCCGGTGGTGGTCTTGCCGGTGTCCGGCTCCTCGCTCAGGACCCGCTCGCCGGCCCAGTCGTAGGCGTAGTGGCTGGTGTTGCCCGCCGCGTCGTGGACGTACTTCAGCTGGCCCTTGCGCGTGTACTCGTACGTGGTGGTGAACTGCTGCGCACCGAGGTTCTCCACCACCTTGCTGGTGAGGCCGAAGGCGTCCCGGACCGTCTTGGTCGGGCTGCCGACCGGCGGGAACACGGTCACCTCGTCGGCACCCTGGTACTGCGTGACCGTCTTGCCGGAGGCCTGGACCACGCCCTTGGCCTGCACCTGGGAGAGGATGGTGCGTCCCGCCCAGTCGGTCTTGAGATCGGTGTAGGAGGGGATGGCGGCGACGGTGGGGTTGACGAGACCCGAGCCGGGAGAACCGCTGTTGTAGAACACGCCGGAGGTGCCGGCCACGTTGCCCGAGGAGTCGTAGCGGGTGACCTGGACGTCCCGTCCGGTGCCGTCGGGAGTGGCGGTCTGCTTCTCGCGCTCGCGGCCGAGTCCGTCACTGTAGGCGTAGGACGCCAGGTAGGTCGTGCCCGACTGGAGCACCCGGGTGGTGGTGCGCACGGGGTCGCCGGTGGCCACCCGCGGCACACCGGTCTCCGACGACGCCACCGGAACCTGGTAGTCGAAGGTCATCGAGGCGGTTCCGTCGGGATAGTTCGCCGCCTCGCTGGGCTTGAAGACCTTCGACAGCCGTCCCACGGCGTCGTAGGCGAGCTGGGTGGTGTTGCCGTTGGCGTCCACCGTCTTCCACGCCTGGCCCCAGAACCGCGACAGGTACCGGGTCGTGGTCAGGGGAACCCCGGGGCCGGAGCCGTCGGGGTCGGGGGTGGTGGTCGTGACCCCGTCCACCGGCCAGGACGTCTGCGGCTTGTAGGCGATCGTGGTGGCCTGGTTCTTGCCGTCCCACGTCTTGGTCTGCCGGCCCACCGCGTCGTACTGGGCCCGCATGGTGTGCCAGGCGGTCTCGGAGGTGTAGGTGCGCACCTCGGTCGCGTTGCCGTCGACCAGCGCCTTGTCGTTCTCGGCGAAGGACAGGGCCCCGTCGTAGAACGTGGTCACCCGCTTGTCCATGTGGGCAGCGGGAGTGCCGGCGGTCTCGTCGTCCGCCACGGCGCCGCAGGAAACGCTGTAGTGGCGCTCGTCGTCCTGGTAGACCATCCAGCGCTTGGCGCCGTCGTCGGCGTCGGTCAGGTCATCGGTGTTGTAGGCGCGTCCGTACTCGGTACAGCTGTTGTCCGAGACGTTGGTCTCGCCCCAGTCGTCGACGCGCATCGGCAGGCCGAAGACGGTGGACGCCTTCTCGGCGTCGTCGAACTCGGTCTCGACGATGTGCTCGCGCCAGCCGGAGCCGTCGGTGGAGTTGGCCACCTTCTCCAGGGTGCGGACCTTGTCCTCCCGCACCATGCGGGCGTCGGGCATACCCGTGTACTGGGCGGTGTTGTGGGCCCAGTACTCGTGCCACTCCCGCTCCTGGGAGTCGCCGTTGTGGTCGCGGCTGGAGGTCTCCAGCGTCTGTCCGGCCAGCCACGGGCTGTCGGTCCACTCCTTCGCGTCGGAGTCGGCGACCTTGACACTCTCGGTCTTGGAGGCGTCGCTCTTGGACGTCCGGCCGCCGTCCAGGCCACGGTAGAGCCAGTGGTAGGTGGAGTGCTTGTTCTCGTTGGCGCCCGTCGTGACGAGCACCTTGGCGTAGCCACGCCAGTCCGACCACGTCTCGTCGTCGTCATCGACCAGCGGGTCGTCGGTGTAGCGCCAGCCGGGGGCACCGTCGTACTCGTAGTCGGTGATCAGGGGCGGGGCGCCGTCGTCGGCCTTGCCCGGGTCCACCTGGACGCGCTTGGTGACGAACTTCTTGAACCAGCCGGTGCGTTCGGCGTCGGCGCCTTCCGGAACCCACTTCTGCCAGAAGCACTCGTAGTGGTTGTCCGACTCGGAGGGCGCACCGCCCTCGGGGCAGGTCCGGTCGACGGTGCCGCCTTCGTCGGTGGCGTGGCCGTACGTGGCCGTCACGGTGGAACCGGCGTCGGTGAAGATCTTGTTGACGCGGCGGAAGTTCAGCTCCCCGCTGCCGACCTTGTTGTCCTGCCACTCACCGTTGAAGTTGATGGTCGGCAGGTCGATGTCGTCCCCGGCGTAGCCCCGGCGCTGGATGTAGTCCAGCCAGAGCTGGTCGCCCACCGAGCCCGAGGGGTTCATCAGGGCGTACTTGAACTGGTACTGCTTGACCAGGTCCCAGCCGGAGGTGTTGGTGTCGCGGACGTGGATGGTGATGTCCCACAGCAGGTCGCGCTGGAAGAACGTGGGGTAGTACGTCTTGCCGGCGCAGGTCTCGCCGTCCTCCGGACCGTCACAGATCAGGTCGACGGGCACGTCCGGGTAGGAGGCGGGCTTGGCGTCGATGGTGGGACAGTCGGGTGCGACGTTGTTGAGCGGGTCCTTCTCCGCCATGCGTTCCACGCAGCGGTTCACATGCTGGAAGTCGATCATGGCGGGCAGCTGCGCGCCGGGGATCTGGGAGGACCAGCCGTAGTCGATCCGGGAGAGGTAGGACCCGGCGTCGTAGCCGCGTGCCTTGTCCGCCGCGGCGACCGAACGGTAGTAGTTCGTCTCCTTGTTGTAGAAGTAGGAGTTCTCCACCTCGTTGGAGGTGACGACGCGGTCGAGACTCCAGCGCCAGGCCTGCTTGCAGGGTTCGGGGTAGGAGGCGTGACAGGGCTCGCCCGTGTCGTCGCCGATGACCGGGACGGTGAGGACGGAATTGGTCTTCTCCCGCGCGTTGTCCAGGTTCAGCCGCTCGGTACGGCCCCAGCCGAAGTAGTAGCGGGTGCCGTCCTGCTTGGTGACGACCCAGTACTCGTCGGTGTTGTCCGAACCGTAGCCGCCGTTGAGCTTCTGCACGCGCCAGCCGGGGTCGTCCTTGATCCGGAAGGACCCCGTGCCGGTGCCGTCCTGGATCAGATCCGAGGTGACGCCGTCCAACTGGATCGTGTACACGGCTCCGTTGGGGTCCGCCGTGGAGTTGGGCGAGTCCCAGCACAGGTCGCCGAACGTCTTGTGGCCGTCGTCGGCGCAGTTGATGTACCGGCGCTCGATGGCGCCCACGTTGAGGTCCCAGCCCATACCGACCCAGGAGGCCTGGTTGTTGGAGGCCGAGGTGCGGCCGTCCACGCTCTGGGAGTTGTACGACAGCGCCAGGTCCGGCGCCATGCCCATGGGTGGCTGCGGCACCTCGATGGGCACGGAGTAGGTGAACGCGCCCGAGGACAGGGCGACGTCCCACTTGCCCGACGGCTTGACCGCGGTCGCGCGGTAGTCACCCGCGTCCGAGGACGAACCCGAGGCGAGTGCGTAGACCGCGGGAGCCGCCGTCAGGGAGCTGCCGGTGATCGCTCCCGGGACCGCCGGGGAGCGGGGCGTCGCCGCGTCCGGGGCCGCCTCGACCGGCGCGGTCAGGGTGCCGGACCGCACGTCGTTGTGCTGCCCCGGGACCGTCCGGGGCGTGGCGCAGGCCTTCTTGTGCGGGGTGGTCAGGGCGCAGGCCGGATAGCGGACCAGGCGCAGGCGCGAGGCGAAGTCGCCGCCGTAGGCGTGGGCGAAGCCCGAGTAGTCCAGGGTCGCGTTGACGGTGCCGGTGGACGGAACGCCGTCCTTGCGCGTCACCTTCAGCCCCATGCCGACGCCGCCCACGGGCGCCACGGCCTTGCGGTCCAGGACCTCCACCCGGACCGAGGCCGGGGAGGTCGCGACGGGTCCGACGATCTTCTTCGGCACCGCCGTGGCCGCGGCGCCGATGGACACCACCGAGGATTCACCGGCCGGTCGCGTTCCTGACGCCCCGTCGGCGGCCATCGCCCGGGGCGCCGCGCCGACCGCGGGGACGTCGACCGTGGCCGAACGGGCCTGCGGCCACGCCACCTTCGGCGCCTTGGCCATGCCCCGTTCCGCGGGCTGCGACAGCGCCGGCCCCGTCGAACGGCCCGGAACGCTGGGCTGGCGATCCGCTGCCATGGCAACGGCGGGTGCCAGCACGACGGACGAGATCATCCCCGCCAGCATCACCTTGACCGTCGTCAGAGCGACGGCTCTCTGTCTCAAGCTCACAAGCCCCCCACATGTCGGCGTAAGTGCGCCCAAGACACCTTCTGTTTACCCAGAGATGACATGAACTTGGCACACCGGCGGCAGACAGTACACGGGTGATCGCGTGTGGTCGAGACCAAAGCCGCAGTTCAGCTGTGACGTACGCGGTTGCGGTACCGACTGTCGCGCGGCCGCGGCGTCTGCCATGATCCACCCGTCGTGAGGCCGTCCCGAGGGGAGTGGACGGCCCGCTCATCACACGGGAGGGGACCCATGCGTCCTGGTGCACGCGGGAGAATCACAGCCGGAGCCGTTGCCGCGGCGGCGTCGCTCCTGACGGTCGGTCTGGCACCCACGACGGCCGCGGGAGCGGACACCGGCGCGACCTCGGCCGCCGCCGTCGAACAGTCCGGCCCCCTCTTCAACAACCCGCTCGGCACACCGGCGGAGCAGAACGTCATCCGCACCAAGATCCTGTCCTACGTCGGCTCGGCCCCGGCGGATTCGTCGATCAAGGTCGCGCTCTACCACCTGTGGGACCACGAGGTGGCGCAGGCTCTCGCCGACGCGCGGCAGCGAGGCGTCCACGTGCAGATGGTGCTGGACGAGTCCACCGTCAGTTCCCGTCCCGCCGACGCCAGTTACGGCATCCTGCGCGACGCCCTCGGCACCGACACCACGCAGGGGTCGTTCGTCACCCTGTGCCCGCAGGGCAAGTCCTGTCTGGGCCGCCCGGAGTTCGGCACCTCCATCAACCACAACAAGTTCTGGCTGTTCTCGCAGGTCGACGGGGCGGCGGACGTCGTACTGCAGACCTCGTCCAACATGTCGCCGTCGGCGTACAGCGCGTTCTGGAACGACGCCTACGTGGTCGCCTACAACACCGGGATCTACAACGCCTACAGCGGCTACTTCTCCGCCCTCGTGGGCAAGGACTGGGAGAACTGGCGCTACACCTCCAGCGCCTGGAGCCCGTACAAGGCCTACTTCTTCCCGTACTACCCGGGCACCGGCAACACCACCGACACCATCTGGAACACCCTCGACAACGTCACCTGCACCTACACCCAGGACGGCGCGACCAAGCACACCAAGGTCAGGGTCGCCATGTTCAAGTTCACCCGGCAGGGTGTGGCCGACAAGCTGATCGAGCTGAAGAAGGCCGGCTGCTCGGTCGAGCTCGTGTACACCTCCACGGACAGCAAGGACAGCAGCGGGTCCGCCGGCACCTGGGAGACGCTGCACTCGGTCTCCGGTTTCTCGCCCGTCTGCTACTACGACGACCACGACAACGACCCCGCCACCGCCGCCCGCATCGTGCACAGCAAGTACCTGCTGATCGACGGCAAGTACGACGGCGCCGTCAACAAGGTCCTCTGGACGGGCAGTCACAACTACAGCGGTCCGGCGCTCCGGGAGAACGACGAAGCGCTGCTCAAGGTCGACGACTCGGCCGCGCACGACGCCTACGTGGCCAACTTCAACACCGTCAAGGCAGCGGCCAAGCCGGGCGTCGACGACAACACCCCGGCCTGCAAGGGCGTCGTCAGCCAGCCGGAGTAGGCGGGCGGAGACCGGCGGCGGGTCAGGCGGGGCGCGGGCCCGCCATGGACTCGGCCTGCTCCAGGAAGCGGGGCAGCCACTGCTCGTAGGAGACGCCCGCCAGGAACTCCAGTGCCGCTTCCGCGTCCTTGCCGACCGCCGTGTGCAGGGGGGTGTCCGGGTCGTCGACGGCGGCGACGACCGCCGCGGCCGCCTCGCCGCAGTCGGCGGCACCCTCCGCCACGCGGGCGAGGAACCGCGCCAGCCAGGCGTGGTCGGCGGCGTACGGGCCGGCCTCGGAGGACTGCCCGGCGGCCTCGGCCCGGACGGACCCGCGCCGGACGGCGGAGGCGAAGCTGCCCGGTTCGAGGCACACCACACGGATACCGAAGGGCCGGACCTCCGCGTACAGGGCTTCGCTGAGCGCGCCGAGGGCGGCCTTGCTCGCCGCGTAGAAGCCGCCGTGCGGTACGGCGAACGTCCGGCCCGCGAGGGAGGAGACGTTCACGACGACGCCGCTGCCGCGGGCGCGCATCCCGGGCAGTACCGCGCGGGCCAGGCGCAGCGGCCCCCAGAAGTTGGTCTCCAGCAGGGAGCGCGCCCGGTCGAGAGGCATGGTCTCGACGGGACCGGTGTGGTCGACGCCGGCGTTGTTGACCAGGACGTCGATCGGTCCGTGCAGATCCTGCACCGAGGCGACGGCGGCGGTGACGGAGGCGTCGTCGGTGACGTCCAGCCGGGGCACGTCGAGGGTGAGGCCCTCGGCGCGGGCGCGCCGGAGCAGTTCCTCCGCGCCGGCGGGGTTGCGCACGCAGGCGTGCACGCGGTCGCCGCGCCGGGCGAAGGCGAGCGCCGTCTCCAGGCCGATGCCGCTGCTGCAACCGGTGATGAGGACCGACGTCATGACCGAAGCGCCTGCTTTCCGGGGGTCGGGGCGGGGAGGCACTCGGCAGCCTAGGCAGGCGGTGCCGGGGCTTTGAGCCCCTAGGGCCCCCTACCGCCGCGGGGCGTGGTCGGCCAGCAGGGCGAGGACGTCCTTCTGGTGGTGCGTCAGGTAGAAGTGGCCGCCGGGGAAGACGTGGAACTCGCACGACGCGTTCGTGTGGCGCTCCCAGGCGCGTGCCTCGTCCACGGTGACCTTGGGGTCGTCGTCGCCGACCAGGCTGACCACGGGGCAGCGCAGCTTCGGGCCCGGTGCGCAGACGTAGGTCTCGGCGGCGCGGTAGTCGGCGCGGATCGCGGGCAGGGCCATGCGGATCAGTTCGTCGTCGTCCAGGATCGCCGCGTCCGTCCCGCTCAGCCTCCGGACCTCCTCGACGAGCCCGTCGTCGTCGCGCAGGTGGACGGTCTCGTCGCGCGGGCAGGAGGGGGCCCGGCGGGCGGAGACGAACAGTGCGTGCGGGACGACACCGTGGTCGCACTCCAGCCGGCGGGCGACCTCGAAGCCGAGGGTGGCGCCCATGCTGTGCCCGAAGAGGAGCAGGGGGCGGTCCGTCCACGGCAGCAGTACGGAGGTGACGTGGTCGGCCAGCTCCTGGATGCTGGTGAGGCACGGCTCGTCGCGGCGGTCCTGGCGTCCCGGGTACTGCACGGCGAGCACGTCCACGGACGCGGGCATGCCCGCCGACACCGGACGGTAGAAGGGCGCGGAGCCGCCCGCGTGCGGCAGGCACACCAGCCTGGCCGCCGCGTCCGGACGGGGATGGTAGCGGCGGATCCAGCGGCGGTCCTGCTCGGTGAGCGTCGTCATGGGGCGGGCGGTCCCTTCCTGGCGGTGGTGCGTCGCGCGGCGCGGGCGGCCCCGGCAGTCTCACGCGCCCGGGTGCGGGCGGCCACCCCTAGCCGCCCCAACCCCCGTGCTCAGGCGTTGAGATACGCCAGTACCGCGAGCACCCGGCGGTTGCTGTCGCTCGACGGAGGCAGCATCAGCTTCGTGAAGATGTTGGAGATGTGCTTGGCGGCGGCGCCCTCGGTGACGGTGAGCCGCTGGGCGATCGCCGTGTTCGAGCAGCCCTCGGCCATCAGCTCCAGCACCTCCCGTTCGCGCCCGGTGAGCGCGGCCAGCGGCTCGTCCCGGGAGTGACTGGTCATCAACTGGGCCACCACGGCGGGGTCCATCGCGGTGCCGCCGGCCGCGACCCGGCGTACGGCGTCGATGAACTGCTCGTCGTCCAGCACGCTGTCCTTGAGCAGGTACCCGATCCCTCCGGTGCCGTCGGCCAGCAGTTCACGGGCGTACATCTGCTCGACGTGCTGGGAGAGGACGAGGATCGGCAGCCCGGGCTGTTCGCGGCGGGCACGCAGGGCGGCCTGGAGGCCCTCGGTGGTGAAGGTGGGCGGCAGCCGTACGTCCACGATGGCGACGTCCGGCCGGTGCTCGGCGAGCGCCGTGGCGAGGTCCGTGCCGTTGTCGACGGCGGCGGCCACCTCGAATCCGTACGCCTCCAGCAGTTGGATGATCCCCTGCCTCAGGAGGAAGAGGTCTTCGGCGAGGACAACGCGCACGGCAGCTCCATGTTCATCACGGTCGGACCGCCCGGAGGGCTGTTGATCTCCAGGACCCCGTCAAAGGATGCCAGCCGCCGCCGGATGCCCTCCAGACCGCTCCCGGCCGACACGTCCGCGCCACCGCGGCCGTCGTCGGTGACGCGGGCGTGCAGGGTGCCGTCCTCGCACCAGGCGACGACCTCCACGCGCTGGCCGTCGGCATGCTTGAGGGCGTTGGCGAGCAGCTCCGACACGGCGAAGTAGACGGCGGACTCGACCGGGTCGGGCAGCCTGTCGGGGATGTCGACGACCACGGTGACCTGCAAGGGGCTGGCCAGACCCAGGGCACGCAGGGCGTCGGCCAGGCCGCGCTCCGCGAGGACCGGGGGGTGGATGCCGTGCACGAGGTCGCGCAGTTCGCGCAGGGCCTGCACGGACGAGGTGCGGGCCTGCCTGAGCAGCCGCCGCGCCTCTTCGGGGTCCTGGCTCATCTTGCGGTCGACGGCGCCGAGCTGGAGGCCGAGGCTGACGAGCCGGGCCTGTGCGCCGTCGTGCAGGTCGCGTTCGATGCGGCGCAGTTCGGCCGCCTGGATGTCGAGGGCACCGGAACGGGTCTCGGACAGGTGCTGCACGCGGGAGGCCAGTTGGGACCGGCGGGTCGGGCCGAGCAGGAAGCGGACGAAGTAGGCGTACCCCTTGAGCACCAGCGGGCCGAGGAAGAGCCAGCCGGTGAGCACCACCAGGGCCAGCAGGGCCGCGACCGGTGCGGCCGGCCAGCTGTCGACCGTGACGAACGCGTACCAGCGGCCCTGTCCGTCCTCCGCGAGGGGCCGCCACAGGCCGCAGGCCAGGAAGAGCCCCTCCCCCGCGTAGTAGAGCAGGGCGGCCGGCACGAAGCCGACCAGGCCGGCCACGCAGTTGAGGAACAGCCACAGCAGGTCCCGCCAGGTCGCGGGGTCGGCCAGGATCCACTTGCAGCGGCGCATCCAGCCGACGATGTCCTTCTCGATCTCCTCCGGTTCGGGGCGGTAGGGCCGCTCGACCGGGACGCCGGAGCGCCCGGCCGCGCGCCGGTTGAGGTCGCACAGCCATCGCACCGCCCGGGTCAGGTAGGGCAGTGCGAGAAAGCCGATGCCGATGAGGCACAGGACGATGAAGTAGGCGGTGGTGACGAAGAGGACGACCGACAGCAGGGCTCCGGTGGCGACGGCCACGCCCACCAGGGTGTCCAGGGCGGCGCGGCCGAGTCGGCCGCGCCACGTGACCGGCACAGTCTTCATGTCCTCATGCTCCCATCCCCGGCCGCCCGTCATGGAGGGGCCGCCCCCGCCGGGGGGATGCGGGGACGGCCCGGCCAGGGGGTGGCTCACGCGGCCTTCACCGTGTCGACGGCGGGGCTGCGCATGCCGCGCCAGGAGGGCAGCAGCGTGGCGCCGAACACCAGCAGCAGCGACCCGCCGACGATGGCGAGGTAGATGCCGATGGATCCGGAGGGCAGGTACGAGTCGCTCTTGACGAGGCTGTAGGGGACGATGGTCGTCGCCGAGGCGATCGTGCCGAGGACGGTGGCGACGACGCCGGTCAGCACGCCTTCCACGGTCAGCATGCCGAGCACCTGGGCGCGGGTCGCGCCGGTGAGCCGCTGGAGGCCGAACTCCGCGCGCCGCTTCCGGGTGACCGACACCAGGGTGTTGACGACGGTGATCGCTGCATAGCCCACGATCATGGCGACGATGGTGTAGTTGGCGGACACCAGGATCTGCTGGATCTGGTTGTTCCGGCCGGCCAGCGAGGAGCTGTCGTCCAGTTCGGTGCCGGGCACCCGGGCGGCCAGTGCCGCCAGGCGGTCGTGGACCCCGGCGCCGCCGCCGGGCGCGGCGCGGACCAGGATCTGGCGCGGCAGCCCGTCACCGGCGTGGGGGGCGAGGGTCGCCGCGGGCAGCGTCAGGTACTGCTGCTTGGGGTTGTCGGCGTAGAGCGCCACGACGGTGGGGCGGACGGCGGTGCCGTCGCCGAGGTGCATCGGCAGCCGGTCGCCGACCTTCACCCCGTACTCCCGGGCCTTCTTGTCGGAGAGGGCCACGGTGTCGTCGCGCAGTTCGGCGAGGGAGCCGGAGACGAGGGGCAGGTCCAGGCTCTGCCGCACGCCCTCGGCAGAGACGCCCCGCAGGTCGGCGTCGGCCGGGCCGTCCGGGCGGTCCACGAAGCCGCGGCTGGTGACGAACTCCGAGGCCGCGGCCACACCGGGCGTCGCCCGCACCTTGTCGACGACGCCGGGGGCGAAGCCGCCCGTCGTGGAGTCGAGGACGTAGTCGGCGAGGATGTTCCGGTCGTAGGAACTGCGGGAGACGTGGTCCTCGGTGGACTGCATGTACAGGGTGCCGGTGGCGATGCCGATGAGCAGGACGATCGGGGCGACGGCGCCCGCCATGCGGACGCTGGCGGTGGCGGCGTTGCGCAGCGCGAGCCGGCCCGCGAGTCCGGACAGGGCCCGCACCGGCAGCCGCAGCAGCGCCACCATGACCTTGGTGATGCCGGGGGCGAGCAGGGCGAGACCGATGCAGAACAGCACGGAGGCGGGTCCGGCGGTGCTGGCGAGGGTGGGGCCGTCGTCCATCACGGTGGCGGTGGCGATCGCCAGGCCGATGCCGTTGGCGAGGAAGAACAGCGCCAGCAGCAGCCGGGGCACGCTGAACCAGCGGGTGCCGGCGGTGGCTTCGGCGAGGGCGGCGACGGGTTCGGTGCGGGCGGCCCGCCGTCCGGCGAAGCGGGTGGCGCCGGCCGCGGCGAGCACGGTGACGACCGCTCCGACGGCCATCGGGATCCAGCCGGCGTGGTAGACGATCGACGACGACACCACCCCGCTGCTGGTGAGCACCCCGAACAGCAGCCGTCCGATGGCGTATCCCGGCAGCAGGGCGAGCAGTACGGATCCCGCCGACAGCACGGCCGTCTCGGTGAGGATCATGCGGCGCAGCTGCTTCGGGGTGGAGCCCACGGCACGCAGCAGGGCCATCTCGCGGGCGCGCTGCTGGAGGGAGAGGCCCAGGGTGGAGGCGACGCCGAACATGACGATCAGGACGACCGACGAGCCGAAGACCGCCGCGAGGATGACGACCGTACGCCGGCTGGAGAGGGTGCCGGGCAGCTCCGCCAGCCCCCGGCGCTCGCCGGTGAGCACCTCGGCGCGGTCGCCCACGGCGGCGCGCACCGCGTCCGCGACGGTGGCGGCGTCGGTGCCCCGTGCGGGCAGGACACCGATGGAGTCGATACGCCCGCCGGCGAGGGCGCGCGCCTCGTCGTCCGTGAAGAACACCGCGGCGTCGGGATTGCGGTCGCCGTGCTGCTCGGCGATGCCGGTGACCCGGAACCGCCGGGCGGTGCCCCGGACGACGATGTCCACCGAGGAGCCCGGGCGGGCGCCGACGCGCCCGGCGAGGTCCGTGTCGAGAACGGCCTCGCCGCCGGCGACGGGGGAGGTACCGGCGGCGAGGGTATAGGGGGTGAGCCGGGCGGCGGCCCAGCCGTGTCCGTACGAGTCGCCCTTGCCGGTCACCGGCTTGCCGTCCTTGAGGACGGTGGCCGGGACCGACACGTCGCCGACGGCCGTGCGCACGCCGTCGGCCTCGGCGACCTTGCGGACCAGGTCGGAATCGATGCGGTGGCGCTCCGTCAGGGCGGCTTTCTCGTAGGTCTGTTCACCGGTGACGACGACCGGGGCGCCCTGAAGGCGCTGCGGGTCGGCCGCCATGCGGACGCCCGTCTCCATCAGGCCGCCGCAGCCGATGACGATCGCGGCGCCGAGGAACATGGCGAGGAAGGTCGCGACGAAGCTCGTCCTGCGGAACTTCAGGGTGCGCAGTGCCAGGCGCCACATCAGTACCGGCCTCCCGAGTGCTGCGGCATGCTCTGCCGGTGGGTGTCGTCCTCCCAGGCACCGAGCCTGGTCATCCGGGCGGCGACCGCGTCGGGCGTGGGCCGCGGCAGTTCGCCGGCGAAGGCGCCGTCGGCGAGGAAGACGACGCGGTCGGCGTAGGAGGCGGCGACCGGGTCGTGGGTGACCATGATCAGTGTCTGGCCCGCGGTGTCGACGGACTCGCGCAGCAGGGCGAGCACGGACGCGGCGGTGCGGGTGTCGAGGGCGCCGGTGGGCTCGTCGGCGAAGACCACGGCGGGCCGGGTCACCAGGGCGCGGGCGATGGCGACGCGCTGCTGCTGGCCGCCGGACAGCTGGGACGGCAGGTGCCCGAGCCGGTCGGCCAGGCCCACGCGCTGCACGACGGTGCGGATCAGGCTCTTGTCGGGCCGCTGTCCGGCCAGTTGCAGGGGCAGCGTGATGTTCTGCATGACGGTCAGCGCGGGCAGCAGGTTGAAGGACTGGAAGATGAAGCCGATCCGGTCGCGGCGCAGCTTGGTGAGCCGGGTGTCGTCCAGGCCCGCGAGGTCGGTGCCGCCGACGGTGACCGTGCCGGAGGTGGGCTGGACCAGTCCGGCGGCGCAGTGCAGGAAGGTGCTCTTGCCCGATCCGGACGGGCCCATCACGGCGGTGAAGGTGGCGTCGGCGAAGCTCATGGTGAGCCCTCGGAGCGCAGCCACCTGGCTGTCTCCCCGGCCATAGGTCTTCGACACGGCGTCCAGCCGTACCGCCTCCGCCCGGCGGAGGTCCTGTGAAGTGTGCACTGGGGGCTCCCCTATGAGATGACGCGCTTCTCACGCGGTGTCTGTGGACCACATTAGGAACGGCGGGGCCGCGGCACATTGGCATTCTCCGGCCGGTTCGAGGTAGAGGTTTCTCTACCTCGGCACGGCAGGTTTCGGCGGACGGCCCGCGAACTCCATGGTCTTGCTGTCAAGGGCGAGAAAACTTCCCCCGCCCGGATAACTCTCCCCACCTCTGTCCGAATACCTGACTGCCCGTCGGAAAGTTCGGTTAGCACCCGTGCCGTCCGGCGGGTCTGCGGGTAACGTCGGGACCGTCGGAAAAATCTTCGAAGGATGGGAAGTCCCATGGCCAGGAGGCCTGACCACGAACTGACCGCTCAGGTCCGGCCCGACGGATATCTGGAGCTGTTCTCCCGGCGCACGGGGAAGCGGCATCGGTGCGGCCCGCGTGGCACGACGATGTGGCTGGCGCTGCAGCGGAGCGACTGGGAACCGGAATTGGCAGCGGATGAAATCGCCGTGCAATTGGGCGTGGATCCGGACAGTATCCGCTGCGATATCGACGCATGGTTGGCGCATTTCCATGAGGCCGGCAAGTGAAGAAGCCGCGGGGTGCGGACGGCCTTTCGACCGCCGCGCCCCGCGGCTCGTTCGGCCTCGGCCGTGCCGCCGGGGACCAACTCCGGTTTCCCGTCGCCGCCGGATCTATTCGGATTCTTCGCACCGGCCGGCCGGCAGATCACCGAGCCACGCTTCGACCGCCGTCGCGGTGGTCTGCGCGCACTCCTCGAGAATCGTGAAGTGCGTGCCCGGCACGTCGACCGGTTCGTGCTCGCCGGACCAGGTCGCCCGCCAGTCGTCGGCACCGGTTCCGGTGGCGAAGGACTCCTCGGGCCGCACGAACAGTACGGGTGCCGTGAGGGCGCCCGGCAGGCAGTGCTGGATCAGGTCGCTGTAGCGGCTCATCGCGGCCAGGCGGGCGGTCCCGAAGCCGCCCAGGGCGGACTCGCGGTCCAGCATCCCGTCGAACATCTGCCGCCACAGGTCGTCCTTTCCGTCGTCGCCGGGCAGATAGGTGTCCAGCAGCACCACGCCCGCGGCCGGCTGTCCGGCCTTCTCCATGAGCTCGGCGGCGGCGTGGGCGAACTGGCCGCCCGAGGAGTAGCCGACGAGCACGTACGGCCGCTCGTCCGGGCAGGCGCGGCGGACGCCCTCCACCAGCACCTCCAGCACGGCGTCCACGGAGTTCGGCAGTGCCTCGCCGGGTCCGAAGCCCGGCACCCCGGGCACCAGGACGTCCCGGCGGCCCGTGAAGTGCCGGGCGAAACGGGCGTACTGATGCGCGCCGCCGAGTGCCATCGGCGACGGCAGGCAGACGAGCCGCGGGACGGCGTCGCCGGTGGTCAGCCGCACGGGCGCGGGGACGTCGCCGAATCCGGTCAGGGTGGAGAAGCCGGGGAGGATCTCGGCGACGGTGCGCAGCAGTGCGATGCCCTGGGCCATCCGTCCGTCGGCCGCCGCGCGCCGCACCAGTGCGCTGACCGACTCCCCGTCACCGGTGCCTTCGGGGTGCGGGGCGCCGCCGGTCAGGTGTCCGCGCAGGACGGCGGCGAGGGCGGCCGGGGTGCGATGGTCGAAGACGGCACCGGCCGGCAGGGGGACGCCCAGGGCGGCGCCGAGGGAGTTGCGGAGTTCGGCCGCGGAGACGGAGTCCATGCCGATCTCCAGGAAGACGGCGTCGGGTTCGACGGCCTCCGGTCCCGGATGGCCGAGGATCGCGGCGGCCTGGGCCCGGACCACGTCGGTCAGCAGCGCCTCCTGCTCGGCCGGCGGGGCATCGGCCAGCCGCTGCCGCAGCGGCTCGGCGTCCGCGGGACCGCCGTCCGTGGCGGGCGCCGGGGGCTCGCCCAGGGGGGCGGCGGTGACGGCCACGTCCGCGTCGATCCAGTACCGCCGGCGCTCGAAGGCATAGGTGGGCAGTTCGGCACGGGCCGTACCGGGGAACAGTGCCGCCCAGTCGGGGGCGAGGCCGTCGGTGTACAGGCGGGCGAGGCCGGACACGAGGGCGGCGGGCTCGCTGCCGCGGCGTCGGCCGAGGGCGACGAGGAGGGCACCGCCGGCCGCCGGGCACTCACGGGCGA
The DNA here is from genome assembly GCF_020400595.1 of Streptomyces naphthomycinicus. GTDB lineage: Bacteria > Actinomycetota > Actinomycetes > Streptomycetales > Streptomycetaceae > Streptomyces > Streptomyces naphthomycinicus. Next base: position 46,172 of record NZ_JAINRE010000053.1, read on the forward strand.
GGCCGGTCAGGACGGCGTCGGGGCCGAGTTCCACGAATCGTCCGGCGCCGGCGGCCGTGAGGGCGGCGACGGCGTCGGCGAACCGGACCGTCTCCCGCACGTGCCGCACCCAGTAGTCCGGGTCGCACAGTTGCTCACCGTCGGCGGGGCGGCCGGTCATGGTCGACACCAGCGGGATGCTCGGGGGACGGAACGTCAGTTTTTTCGCCACAGAACGGAATTCGTCGAGCATGCCGTCCATCAGGGGTGAGTGGAAGGCGTGCGAGACGGCGAGCCGCCTGGTCTTCGCGAAGCCTCCGGCGACGGCGAGCACCGCCTGCTCCTCGCCCGAAAGGACCACGGAGGTGGGGCCGTTGACGGCGGCGAGACCCACGCGGTCGTCCAGCAGCGGTCGCACCTCGTCCTCGGTCGCCTGTACGGCGACCATCGCGCCGCCTTCCGGCAGCGCCTGCATGAGCCGGCCGCGGGCGGCGACCAGGGCGCAGGCGTCGTCCAGATCGAGGACGCCCGCCACATGGGCGGCGGCGAGTTCCCCGACGGAGTGCCCGGCCAGGAGGTCCGGCCGTACGCCGAAGGACTCCACGAGCCGGAACAGGGCCACCTCGAAGGCGAACAGCGCCGTCTGCGCGTACCGGGTGCGGTGGACCACGTCGGCGTCGTCGCCCGCGAGCACTCCGGCCAGGTCCAGACCGAGACGGGCGTCGATCGCGTCGAAGGCGTCGGCGAACACCGGGTAGTGGGCGCGTAGTTCGAGGCCCATGCCCAGGCGCTGGGCGCCCTGGCCGGTGAACAGGAACGCCGTACGGGCCCCGGTCCGGGCCCTGCCGGTGGCGGCCTCGGGGGCGGGCGTGCCGGTGGCGAGGGCGCGCAGAGCGGCCAGCAGGCGGTCGCGGTCGGTACCGGTGACCGCCGCCCGGTGGTCGAACGCGGTGCGCCGGGTGCCGAGGGCACGGGCGACGGCCGCCGGGCGCAGCTCGGGCCGGTCCGCCAGGTACGTGCGCAGTCGCTCGGCCTGGGCGGGCAGGGCCTGGGCGGAGCGGGCGGACAGGGACCATACGACGGCCGGGGCATCCGGTTCGCCGTCCGCCCGGTCCGCCGGGGGCGCCTCCTCGATGACGGTGTGGG
>NZ_JAINRE010000054.1 GCF_020400595.1 Streptomyces naphthomycinicus
ACGAACTCGATGCCGATCAGGACGTCGAACTCGCCGACCGCGCGTCGCTCGATGGCGGTCCGCTCCAGCGGGGCCTTCGCGGCGGGCGCGGCGTACGCGGCGACAGTGGTCATGGCGGGCTTCTCCTAGAGGAGGGCGATGAACGTGCTGATGTGGGCGGCGACTCGGGCGGGTACCTCCAGGGGCGACAAGTGGCCGGTGCCGTCCAGCTCGGTGAGGGTGGCGGTGGGTATCAGGGGAAGCAGGTGCGCGCGCAGGACCTGCGGCGGGTCGACCTTGTCCTCGGTGCCGGCCAGCACGAGGACGGGTACGTCGATCGCGCCGACCCGGTCCGTGAAGTCCTCGACCAGCGCATGCCGTGGCCACGCCTCCCGGGCGGCCGCGCCGGCCCGGGAGCTGTCTTCGAGAACCTGCCGGCGTGCCTCGGGGGACAGCCCGCCGCCGGTCAGTACCAGATCGATGCTGCGGCCGATGGTCTCCTCGCTGTCGTAGGCGTGTGCCAACTGCTCCTGGAACTCGCGCGTCACACCGACCGGAGCAGGCGGCGCGGGCGCGACGAGGACCACGCCCTTCACCCCGGCGGGACGGCGTGCGGCGAGCACCTGTGCCACCTTTCCGCCCATCGAGTGGCCCACCAGCACGTACTCGGCGTAGCCCAGCTCCCCGACGACACGCTCGGCGTCGTCGGCGAGCTGCTCGATGCCGTAGGGGCCGGGTGTCCCGGTGGATTCGCCCCAGCCGCGATGGTCGTACGAGACGAATGCCCGGGCCGGGTCCAGATGGTCGACGACCGGGCGCCAGGTGCGGTGGGAGCCGCCCCAGTAGTGGAGGAAGACCAGGGCCGGGCCGTCGCCCTCGCGCACATGGCCGTAGACCCGCCCGTCCCGGACGGTGAAGTACCGGCCGATCGGAGTGCGTGGCGTCGTGTGTGCGGAGTGTCCTCGCCCGGGCTGCCGGCGTGCCGCCGTGTCGCGGCCGCCGCGAGCGCCGGCGGCGTCATATGTGCTGCTCATGGCTCGATCGTCGGCCAGTCTCGCTTGATCAACCATAGGCTCGGATGCCACTGCTCGTAAGTTTCGGGACACACGCCCGGCAGCCGTCCCCTCGGCGACGCGCACGGTCCGCATCGGCGGTTCCACGTCTCACCATGGCACCGCCGCGCCGATGCCGCCGTCCGAGGCGGTCCGGAAAGTTACGGTCGTAGCATTGCCGCCATGGCTCCTCATCGCGTCGCGGTACTGGCCCTGCCCCGGGTGATCCCCATCGATCTCGGCATCCCCACGCAGATCTTCGACGCGCGGCCCAACACGCCGTACGAACTCACGGTGTGCGGCGGATCCCGGGGCAGCGTCGTCACCAGTACGGGGTTCACGGTCGGGGTCACGGCCGGACTGCCGGCTCTCGCGCGAGCGGACACGATCATCGTGCCGGGCTACTGGGAGTATCAGCGGCCACCGGAGCCGGAGGTCACGGCGGCGTTGAGGCTCGCCCACCGCCGAGGCGCCCGTATCGCCTCCATCTGCACCGGCGCCTTCGCGCTCGCCGCCGCCGGGCTGCTCGACGGCCGTACCGTGACCACGCACTGGGCCAGCGCCGACGACCTGGAACGGCTCCATCCGGAACTCCGCGTGGACCGCGACGTCCTCTACATCGACGACGATCCCCTGCTGACCTCCGCGGGCGTGACCGCCGGTATCGACCTGTGTCTCCACATCGTCCGCAAGGACCTCGGTGCCGCCGTCGCCAACGACATCGCCCGTGAACTCGTCGCCGCGCCGCACCGCGACGGCGGTCAGGCGCAGTACATCACCCACTCCCTCCCCGAACCCACCGCGCACACCCTCGCCGACACCCGCGAGTGGGCCCTGCGCCACCTCGGCCAAGCCCTCACCCTCCAGGTCCTCGCCGGGCACGCACGCGTCTCGACCCGCACTCTGGTACGTATGTGGCGTCAGGAAACCGGTGTCACCCCCCACCAGTGGCTCCTCACAGCCCGCGTCAACCACGCTCGCGAACTGCTGGAAGTCACCGACCTGGGCATCGAACTCATCGCGGCCCGGAGCGGACTCGGTACGAGCACCAACCTCCGGGCCCGGTTCCGCGACTCTCTCGGCACCACACCCACCGCCTACCGGCGTGCCTTCCAGCAGGGAGCCGCGGCAGGGGAACCGTCGTGACACCGCCCGGCCGGGACCGGCACGGAGGGAAGGCGATCACCTCATGAGTGCCGTCGAGGACAGCAACAAGGCCGTCGTCCGCGAAGCATTCGACACGCTGTTCAACCGGCGGGACTACGCCGCCGCGGAGCGTTTCTGGTCTCCCGGCTGCATCCAGCACAGTGCCCATATCGCGCCCGGCCGGGAGGGCCTCTTCGAGCTGGTCAGGAGTCTCCCGGCGGACGTGCGGCACGAGCACGAGCTGATCATGGCGGAAGGGGACATGGTCATGGTGCGGGGGCGTTTCACGGGGCACGGGCGGGCCGCCTCCTGGATCGCCGTCGATTTCCTGCGCCTGGAGAACGGCGTCCTGGTGGAGCACTGGGACGTGATCGAGGCGGAGGCCTCCCGCGAGCAGTCCCTGAGCGGGCTGCCGATGTACGGCGACGTCTTTCCCGGGGAGGGCTGATAGGCGACGTCTTCCCCGGGGAGGGCTGATAGCGGCGGCCGCGCGTGTCCCACGGGCCCGCCGAGGTCAGCCGGATCGGTGGAAGAGACCGTCGACGTAGGAGCGCGGGTCCGTCTCGGGGAGTGTCCAGGGCAGGAAGACGACCCGGTAGACGATGGGGGCCACGACCCGGTCGATGACATCGTCGCCGGTGAAGCCGGCGCCGGGCCGGGCGGCGAAGACGGCTGCTTCCGACCGCCGGTTGCGCAGGCAGTCCGATTCGTTCTCGCCGGCCGTGGCCGCGCCGCCCCGCAGCAGGGCGGCGTTCACCGGGACGCTGTAGTGGCTGATCAGCTCCTGCGCCCAGGCGGTCAGATCGGCGCGCAGGTCTCCGGTGTCGGGAAGGCCGCGGTCGGGGTCGAGCCGGTAGGTCGCCAGGTCGTTGATCATGGTCCGCGCGTCGCCCCACCGCCGGTAGATGCTGGAGTGATTGACTCCCGCGCGCTCCGCGACCATAGGGATGGTGACCGCGTCGCTGCCCTCTTCGGCGACCAGTTCCTCGACGGCCTTCCTGATGGACGCCAGTACCACGGCGCTACGGCCGCCCGTACGCCGTCGCGGAGATGATTCTGCACCCATGCCCCCCACGGTAACGCACATCGTTTGGCGTTAATTCGGTTTCGGGTCTACGGTGAAGCTAACGCACACATCTTGGCTTTAGGTGGCTCTGAGATGGCTCTCACCGCATCACGGCACGACTGCTGCTCCGGCGGCGTCGCGTCCCCCGAGTCCGGCCGGTCCCGCCGGCCGCTCACTCCCTCCATGGCGTTCGCCGGCTCCGCCGCCGTCTTCGCGGCGCTCTATCTGGCCGCGGGCGCGCCCACCCCGCTGCTGGTCGTCTTCGAGCAGCAGTGGCATTTCCCCGCCTGGGTGCTGACGGTCGCCTTCGCCGCCTACGCGGTCGGTCTGCTGGCGGCGCTGCTCGTCGCCGGATCGCTGTCCGACCACATCGGACGCCGGCCCGTCCTGATCGGGTCGCTCCTGGCGGAGCTGGGGGCGATGCTCATGTTCGTCTTCGCTCCGGACATCGGCTGGGTCATCGCGGCCCGCACCCTCCAGGGCATCGCCACCGGGGCGGCCACGAGCGCCTTCTCGGCCTCGATCGTGGAACACGCACCGGAACGTCACAGAAGACTGGCCACGATCGTCACCAGCATCGCTCCGGCCGGCGGACTGGGGCTGGGAGCCCTGCTGACCGGCGCCGCGGTCCAGTTCAGCGGACACGCGACGGAGATCGTGTTCACCGCCCTCGCAGTGATCATGGTCGTCGGCACCGGCATCGCCGCCTTCTCCACGGAGACGGCCGCCACCCGCCCGGGAGCCGGCCGCTCCCTGATCCCCCGTGTCACCGTCCCGCAGGCCGCCCGCCGCGAGTTCGTCGCGAGCATCCCCGTCCACCTGGCCGCGTGGATGCTGGCCGGACTGTTCATGGGGCTGGTGCCGACCATCATCCGGGAACTGCTGGGGCTGCACAGCGGCCTCCTCGACGGCGCCACCGCCTTCATCGAGCCCGCGGCAGCCGCCGTGGCCGGCCTGTTCCTCGGCCGTCTGGCGCCACGCCGCACCCTCTTCGTCGGCGGCGCGGCCGTGCTGCTGGGAACCGCGGTGATCGAGGCCGGTGTCGCCGCGGGAGCGCTCCCGCTGCTGTGGCTGGGCGGAATCGTCGGCGGGGTGGGCTTCGGCGCCTCGTTCTCCGGCGCCGTCCGGACCGTGGTCCCCCTGGCACGGCCCCATCAGCGAGCCGGACTCTTCGCGTCCGTCTACCTGGTCGCCTACGTGAGCTTCGGAGTTCCGGCGATCGTCGCGGGACTCCTGATCGGTTCGGTCGGCCTGCGCCCGACGGTTCTCGGCTACGGAGTCGCCGTCCTCGCCGCCGCGACCGCCGGGCTCCTCGCGCAGCACCGCATCCACGTGCGGGGCTGAGACGAGGGCATGAGCGGCAGTCGCTCCACGGCGGCTCCGGCACCGGAGCCGCCGTCCGGAAGCGGCGGTCCCCTCGTCAGCCCTGCCCGTGATGGTGCACTGTGGAACACGTGGATGTCCGGCGAACCGCTGCCGGTATGCGACAGCCGTGGCAGTCGAGCCATGCGCTGCTGGTGATTCCGATCGTGCTGATCCTCGTCATCACGGTGGTGGACCAATTGGTCCCCGCGGACATCCATCTCGGCCCGCTGCTGGTCATCGCCCCCGCGATCACCGTCTCCTTCGCCGGGCCCTGGCTCACCGGCCTGGTCGGGCTCCTGACCGTGGGGGCGCAGGCGTACATCGGCTGGCACTTCGGCGTGCTGTTCACCCGTAACGTGCTGGTGCAGCTCCTCGCCCTGGCCGTCCTGTCGGCTCTGACCGTGTTCTACTGCGTGATGCGCGAACGCCGCCTGCGCCAGCTCGCACAGGTGCGCCTGGTCGCGGAGGCCGCGCAGCACGTCCTGCTGTGGCCCCTGCCGGAACAGATCGGCCCCATGAAGATCGCCTGCCTGTATCTGGCCGCGGAAGCCGAGGCCCAGATCGGCGGCGACCTGTACGCCGCGACGCCCATCGACGGCGGCCTGCGGGTCATGATCGGCGACGTACGCGGGAAGGGGCTGTCCGCCATCGGCGAGGCCGCCCTGCTGATCGGGGCCTTCCGCGAAGCCGCCCACCACCACACCTCACTGCCCTCGCTGGCCACCGCCCTGGAACGGAGCGTGGCCCGTAACCTCCCCGACCTCGTGCCCGAGGACGAGACGGGGGAGCGGTTCGCGACCGTGATGCTGGTCGAGATCCCCGACGAGGGCCATGTCACCCGGATCCTGAGCTGCGGCCACCCTCCGCCCCTGCTGCTGCGTCCCGGCAGCGCCGTCACCGTGCCGGTGCACCCCGCGCCCCCGCTGGGGGTCCACGGGCCGGCACCCGCGGAGTACACCGTCGACGTGTTCACCTTCGAGCCCGACGACACCCTCCTGCTCTACACCGACGGTGTCATCGAAGCCCGGGACGTCGACGGCACCTTCTACCCGCTCACCGACCGGGCCGCCCAGTGGGCCGGCACCAGCCCCGAGAAGCTGGTGCACCACGTCCGCCGCGACCTGCTCGACCATGTCGGCGGACGCCTCGACGACGACGCCGCGCTGATCGCGCTGTGCCGGACGCACAGCGCTCACAAGGCCCACCGGCACGGGGCGGCGGCCTTCCACGCGGGCGGGTCCGCTCACGGCGCGGGACCGGTCCCCGGGTGACGCGCCGACGGACGGACTCGGCCGGCCCCACGGCGATCGACGGGGGACGCGCAACCAGTGGCGGCGGATCAGCGCTGCGGGCAAGGTGGATATCCCGGAAGCGATGAAGCTGCACGGGAACCGCCGGACCGGCACCCGGGCGCCCGCGGAGCCGGCGACGGCCGGCGTCCGGCCCGCCGCGGACTTCGCGGCGCGTCCCCCTGGTCCGCCCGGTTCCTGTGGAGCATCGTGGAGAGGGTCGCTGACCTGCACGAAGGCCGTCTCCGCCGGCCTTCGCCGGGAGGCCGGCACGCCGGCCCAGGTCAGCAGGTCGAAGGAGCCACGGTGATGAGCCCAGCGGAACAACCTCCCGAGCATCCGGGTTCTTCGCAGGACGCTGCCTCCGGTCCGAGTGGCTTGATGGATCTGCTGGGCGTCGCCGCGGTACTGCTGGAGGCGGACGGCCGCATCGACATGTGGAGCCCGCAGGCCGAGAAGCTCTTCGGCTACACCGGCGACGAGGCGCTCGGACAGTACGCGGCCCCGCTGCTGCTGCACCCGGAGCACCAGGATGCGGCGATCATGCTCTTCGCCGAGGTGATGACGACGGGCCGGGGCTGGGCCGGCGCGTTCCCCGTCCGCCACAAGGACGGCAGCACCCGGATGGTCGAATTCCGCAACATGCGGCTGACCGACCACCTGGGCGACCACTACGCCCTGGGGCTGGCCACCGACCGGGCCACACTCCGGCAGGTGGAGCGGGGCGTGGCCCTGTCCACCCGGCTGGTCACCCAGGCGCCGATCGGGCTGGCGATCCTGGACACCGACCTGCGGTACGTGGTCGTCAATCCGGCGCTGGCGTCGATGCACGGCGTCGCGGAGGCCGATCACGTCGGTCACGGATTCGACGAGATCCTGCCCAGCGCGCCCTTCCAGGCCGTGACCACCGCGATGCGGCGGGTCCTGGAGTCCGGCGTCCCCGTGGTGGAGCAGCAGGTGGTGGGCCGCACACGCGCCGACCCGGAAAGCGATCATGCCTGGACGGTGTCGATGTACCGCCTGGAGGACCAGCACGGGCACGTGCTGGGCATCGCCAACGTGGTGGTGGACGTCAGCGACCGGTACCGGGAAGCCCGCAAGGCCGACCGGGCCCAGCAGCGCCTGCGCCTGGTCGCCAACGGCTCGATCCGCATCGGCACCACCCTGGAGGTGGAGCGGACCGCGCGGGAACTGGCCGACGTCGTCGTCCCCGATCTGGCCGACATGGTCGCGGTGGACCTCCTCGACTCCGTCCTCCAGACGGGACGCACGGAACTCGGCGACGGTCCGGCGCTGTTCCGCGCGCTGGCGGTGAAGACCGCCTACCCCACCGACGCCGCGGACGCGATCGTGCCGCCCGGCCGGCTCACCACCTACCACGCCGACCACCCGGCGGCCCATTGCGTCCGCACCCGCAAGCCCCACCTGATCACCCACCTGGACAGAGGCGATCACGCCCGGATCGCCGCCGACCACGATGCCGCCCGCCTGCTCGCCCGGGCCGGCGTGCACACGGACATGGCGGTCCCGCTCATCGCCCGGGACCAGGTCATCGGCGTGATGGGCCTGGCGCGCGCCCGCAACCCCCTGGCGTTCGACGACGACGACCTCGCCCTCGCCTGCGAACTCGCCTCCACCGCCGCTCTGAGCATCGACAACGCCGTCCTGCACCAGCACATCCGCAGCGCCGCCGAAACCCTCCAGCGAAGCCTGCTTCCCCAGCTCTCGCCCCGGCACCCCGGCCTGGAGGTCGCCGCCCGCTACCGGCCCGCCCAGGCGTTCAGCGAGGTCGGCGGCGACTGGTACGACGTGATCGCGCTGGAGGGGGACCGGACCGCGCTCGTGGTGGGCGACGTCATGGGCAGCGGCATCCCCGCGGCCACCGCCATGGGGCGCCTGCGCACCGCCACCTCCACCCTGGCCGACCTCGACCTCGACCCCGCCCGGATCCTCACACACCTCGACAAGATCATCCTCGGCCTCGACCCGTACATCGCCACCTGTGTGTACGCGATCTACGACCCGCACCGCGCCCGCCTGCAAGTGGCCTCCGCCGGCCACCTGCCCCCGGTCCTGATCCGGGCCGGCGAACCACCGGAACTCCTCGATCTCCCCACCGGCACCCCGCTCGGCGTCGGTGGTGTCCCCTTCGAGACGACCACCGTCGACCTGAGCCCCGGCGACCGACTGGTCCTCTACACCGACGGGCTGGTCGAGACCCGCAACGACCCCATCGACGAGCGCCTGGACGACCTCCTGCGTCTGCTGAACAGTCCGGACCCCTCCACCGAGGAGACCTGCGACCGGTTGCTGAGGGAGCTCAGGCACCCCGCCGGCCACGACGACGTGGCGCTGCTCATCGCCCGTGCGGAACCCCGGCCGACCGCCTCCGGCACCGGGTCGTGACACCCCGCCGGCCGAGGAGCCGGCCCCGGCACCGGACGGGCCGCACAGCGGTCCGCGCCGGGCCCGGGGCAAGAGCGGCGGGCCGGTGTCACCGTCCTCGCGGCGCGTACATGATGACGGCCATACCGACGAGGCAGACGGCCGCTCCCGTGAGGTCCCAGCGGTCCGGCCGGAAACCGTCGGCGATCACGCCCCAGGCGAGGGAACCGGCGACGAAGACACCGCCGTAGGCGGCGAGGATGCGGCCGAAGTTCGCGTCGGGCTGGAGCGTGGCGACGAAGCCGTAGACGCCGAGAGCGACGATGCCCAGCCCGACCCAGGCGACACCCCTGTGTTCGCGAATGCCCTGCCACACCAGCCAGGCTCCGCCGATCTCGAAGAGCGCGGCGGAGAGGAACAGGACGACGGATCGGGCGACGAGCATGGCGGTGTGGTCTCTTCTCTCGGGCGAGTGGCGGGTCAGAGAGCGGGGCTGAAGAGTTCGGCGAGCATGGTGGCGCCTTCCGCGGGCGCGCGGACCTCCAGATGAAGGCTGCGGCCGTCGAGGTGGAGGCGGAAATCGTAGAACGGACAGCATTGCTGCTCGGCAGCCGCCAGCTCGGTGACCGTGCCCGCGCGATCGACGGGGAGGGTGAGGCGCAGGCCGTCGTCGACGGGTTCGACGGTGGCCCCCGCCAGGGCCTGGTGCCAGCGCTTCGTGCGCTCGCCCAGCGCGTGCTCGGTCAGCGTGCAGGCCACCGGGGAGGCGCGCCATCGGGGGGTGTCCTCGGCGGGAGGCGCTGTGGCCACGGTCTCGGCCGACTGGGCCTGCACCGGAGCGGCGAGGAAGTCGCAGCCGGGGTCGCACGGGCCGAACCGGGCCGGGAGCCCGTCGAGATGGTCGACCGCGCGGCGCAGCGTGGTGATGAACGTGCCCAGGTCGGCGACGTGCTTCTCCGCATCGCCGACGCGTGCCTGCAACCGCGAGCGCAGTTCCGTCCTGACGTCCGCGCAGGCCCCGTCGTCACGTACCTTCAGCAGCTCGGCGATCTCCTCCAGGGGCAGACCGAGTTGCTTCGCGGTGTTGATGAAGGAGAGCCGTTCCACGGCATCGTCGTCGTAGGTCCGGTATCCCGAGGCGGTTCGGCCGGCCCGGAGCAGACCCGCGGCCTCGTAGAACCGCAGCGTGCTGGCGCGCACACCGGTGCGCTCGGCCAGCTGGGAGATCAGCATGGTGCTCACGGGACAGACGGTAGACCTTCAAGTCCTCTTGAAGGTCAAATCCGGCTCGGCGGCACGGGGTGCCGCCCTCGGTCAGTCGGGGCCCGGTGCCTTCCCGCTCGACGCGTCCCCATGGGCTCGGCGGGCCCTGGCGTCACGTCGCCGGCTGACCATGACCGCGGTGGCGAGCAGGGCGAGGGCGATGCTGAGGAGGATGCGGGCGACGGCGTCGTCCGTCGTCGTCGCGGTGCCGGCGAGCGTAGCGCTGGCCGCCGTGGCACCGAGCAGGGCGATGATGCCCAGCGTGGGCCATGGGTTCTGCTTGACCAAGAGGGGCCGCCTTGGGGTGTAGGGCGTGTCGTCGTGCACGTGGTGCTGCTCGCCGACCCGCTGTCCCGGTGTTCCGGTCGGTGGTCTCGCGTCACGAGGCGCTGTCACGGCTGCCGGCTCCGGCCGCACGGGCGACCGCCGACTGCGGATCCTCCGTGTGCTGAACGAGCAGAACGACGATCTCCTGCCGAAGTTCACGCAGCCGTGCCATCTCGGCTTCCAGCCTGCCGAGATGCCGGCGCAGCAGGTTTCCGGCCACCGGACTCGGCCGGCCGTCGCGAACGGACAGCAGCTCGGTGATCTCCAGCAGACTGAGGCCGAGACGCTGGGCGGAGCGGATGAAGCGCAGGCGGTCGAGAACGGACTCGTCGAAGCGGCGATGGCTTCCCCGGGCGTTGTTGTGTGCCGTGAGCAGCCCGAGCCGGTGGTAGTAGCGCACGGCACTGGCGCTCAGCTCGGCACGGGCGGCGACCTCGGCGACCGTCAGGAGGCGTGTCACGACAGCCGTTCACTGCCCTTGAGACGGCAGGTCCTTGATCCACTGTGGATCGGCGGCGGTCTCGCCCGGCTGGGAGGCTCCGCCGGGTGAGTACGGCCGGGCGATGATGTAGGTCACGGAACATCCTTTGCAGCCGGGTGAACAGTGATCAGGAAATGCCGCGGACGCGGACCCAGGAGTCCGCGTCCGCCGGCCGCGCGTCGGCGTGAGGAGCGTGCGGGCGTCAGCAGCCGCAGTCCGGCGAACCGTTGCTGCCGGCCTTGCCCACGCTGACCTTCTCGGGCTCCTTGGCCGGCGCGCCGTCCGGTCGCCGGACCGCCCGGCCGATGGCCATCGCCTCGATGAACTCCCAGGCTCCCGGCATCTTGCTCTCCTGGAGGTCGGCGATCTCCAGCGAGGAGCCGGCCAGCGTTTCCAGCGTGGGGCGGTTGCAGTGGCACTCGTTGCCGAACCAGTACCAGCCGATCTGCATGAGGTCCTGGCGCCGCGCGATCCGCGGGTCGCGGTTGCGCACGTGCTCCAGGAAGAGGTACTGCCCGCCCGGTTTGAGGACCCGCTCGATCTCCTTCAAGACCACGTCGGGGTCGCGCACCGTGCAGAGGATCATCGCCGCGGCCACGGTGTCGAAGCTGGCGTCGGGGAACGGAAGGCGCTCGGCGCCGGCGACCGTCAGCTGGATCCGACGAGGGTTGTCGCGGACCTTCTCCTCCAGCTTGGCCACCATCGGCGGGTAGGGCTCGGTGAGGACGAGTTCGGTGACCGCGTCCGGGTAGTGCGGCAGGTTCAGGCCGGTTCCGGTACCCAGCTCGACCGTGCGGCCGTATGCCGGCGCCAGCATCTCCGCGCGCTTCTCCGCCAGGCCGTGCTTCTCCACGTGGGACAGGAACTTGTCGTACATCCCCGCGAAGACGTACTTCCCCCACGTCGCGTTGTAGGCCTTCTTCAGAAGATTAGCCACGTCACTCCCTCAGAGCAGTCACTTCTGCCTCCCATTTTGGGAAGCTCTTTACAGAGCGCTGTGTCGATGCGTTGCCGTGCGCGCTTTCGAGGGCTCGGTCATGTGCCTTAAGAGACCTTGTCCATATGCTCAGGGACTCGCCTGTGCACCAGCCGGGCATTGAGCCCGAACGTTCCCTGTCCGGGCAGGGTGATACCTGTCCTTTCTGTCCGGAGTCAAGACCTGGCTGGCTGATCTCTCGAACGGTAGTCTTGCCGTTGAAGTCGGCTTCAAGTCAACACCGCGGGGGAGACATGGGTGACGGGTTGCTGTCGATAAGTGAGGTTTCAAGGAAGGCGGGCATAGCCACCTCGGCCTTGCGGTACTACGAGCGATGTAGCTTGATCCCGGTTGGCGTCAAGGTCGCTGGACGCAGGCACTATCCGCCCGCGGTGCTGCACCGACTCTCGGTGATCAAGATCTGCCAGCGGATCGGGTTCAGCCTCGCCGAGATCTCCGACCTGCTCCAGGGCAGCATGACCGGGGACGGGGCGTGGCGCTGCGTGGCCACGGCCCGCCGATCCGAGATCGAACGCGAGATCGCCGCGCTGCGTGACCTGCTTGGACTCATCGACCGGACCCTCGACTGCGATTGCAGCGCACTGTGCGACTGCCCGCACATGGGGCCGGACGGCCAGTTCGCCGCCGGCTTCTTCGTGGAGGCCGAGGGTGACTGTTTCGGGTCCGGATCCTGGTCTCCGCACGCCTCGGGTCTGTAGCGGCGCGGAGCCGGGGGTGCGCGGCGGGGCGGGCCGCCGTCGCCCGGTCCCGCTCCGCGGCGGGAACACGTGCCCCCGTCTTCGCGACGACTGTTTTCAGCCAATTCCATTACTTTGAAGGGTCAACCTTTGGCCATCGTCCGGTGCGGCTAACCGGAATCGAAGGTGCCCACTTTTCTTTCCGGGGACGCCGTGCCGGGCTTTTCGAACCTCGGTGCCGGTCCTGTGTCCAACCGGTTGTGCAATCCGTCGCCGTGCTCTAGTTTTCTGGTCCGTCGAGCGTTGCCGCCCGTGATGTCCCATGGGCTCTTACGGCCATCGGTCTTTCGATGCGCTGGATCATTCCCCGTCTCGCGGGGAGATCGCTGCCGCGTTCTGTGGGCGGCAATTCTGCCTTTCATGCCTGCTTCAGTATCACCGCCGTTCAACAGTTGACGGCCTCTCTGTGCCGTCCGTCTCGGCTGGAGCAATGAATTGCTCGGAAACGAATCCGAAACAGTGCTGCCCGAAAGGCGGGGCATGTCCGCGGACGGTACGGACGCCCCGGTGTTCCCGAGCCGCAGCGGCCTGCCCGTCACCTCGTCGTGGACGACCGCGGTGCTGGTCGCCACCGGTGGCTCGCTCATGGTCGTCGTCTCCCTCGGAGCCATGGCCGCCGAGCTGGGCAATGTGTCGATCTGGGTGTGGATCGCCACCGCAGCCCTGGGCGGCGCCCAGTGCCTGCTGATCGCGGAGCTGGCGGCCCGCTTCCCCGAACGAGCCGGCGGCACGGCCCAGTTCGCCTATCGCGTCCGTCCGCAGGGCTCCCCGACGCTGGGCGCTCTCTCCGCCTGGTGCTACTGGTTCGCGTGGACTCCCGGCATCGCGGTCAACCTGGTCCTCGCGGCGACGTTCCTGCGGGACCAGTGGCTGCCGGGGGTCTCGCCGATCCTGCTGGCGTTCGCCATCGCCGCCGTGCTCTACTTCGTGACCGCGATGGGGCTGAAGCTGTCCACCGTGATCAACGGAGTACTGGCCCTGGTCGCCGTGGCCGTCGTCGTGGTGATCGTCCTGAGCCCGGTGGCGCGTCCCCACGCCGCCAGCATGTCGCAGGTGTTCCCCTCGGCGATGCCCCACGACAGCGGACACGGACCGGGCGCGCAGGCGGCACTGATCGCCAAGTGGAGTTTCGTCGCCACCTGGTCCTCGTACGCGGCGGAGATGGCCTCCACGGTGTGCGCGGAGATCAGGCAGCCCGAGCGCATGATGAAACGGGTGATGTCGACGTCCGCCGTCATCTGCTTCGTCGCCTTCGCCGCCGTGCCGATCGTCATGTTCGCCCTGTCGGGGGTCAAGGGCGTCCAGGAGGATCCGTTCAAGGTCTTCGCCCACGCCGGCCATGTGCTGCTCGGCTCCACGGGGGAGACGTTCGTCCAGATCGGCCTGACCGCCGTCCTCGTCCTCGGGGCGGAGACCTTCATCATCGGATCGTCCCGGACGATCTATCAGATGGCCCGGGACGGTCATCTCCCCCAGGCCTTCGGGAAGATCAACAAGCGTGGGGCGCCGGTCGGTTCGATCGTCTGGGACGCGGCGGTCATCGGACTGCTGCTGGTCGTCTTCGGCACGGACGTGGTCGATGTCGTGGCCGCGGCGAACTTCGGCTATCTGGCGGTCTTCGTCCTCATGCCCATCGCGTACCTGGTCCTGCGCAGGCATCCGGCCGGCCGCGCCGGCAGCTTCCGCCTCGGCAGATGGGCCGGCGTGCTGGGGGTGGCGCTGTGCGCGGTGAACCTGTTCCTCCTGCTCTACGGCGGCGCCCAGTGGGGCGGCTCGGTCATGTTGATCGGGCTGTGCGTCAGCCTCCTGATCCTGCCGATCTCGTACTTCACCCGCCGTCGGCGTGCCAGGGCCGCGTCGGCCACGCCGCCGGAGGCCGCGGTCGCCTCCGGCCCGTGAACCGGACGACCGGAAGAAAGCCACCGCGCCCGACGCCCCACGGCCGACCGCGTGGCCGGCCTGCGCGCCGCGGTCGGCCTCCGACCTCGATCAAGTACTGGAGAACTCCCATGTCCTCAGCACACGTGCCGGACGGCACCCGTGCGCGGTCGCTCGGCGGGATCGACTTCGCCGTAGCGGACCTGTCGCTGTCCGAGTTCGGCCGCAAGGAGATCCGGCTCGCCGAGCACGAGATGCCCGGCCTGATGGCACTGCGCCGCGAGTACGCCGACACCCGGCCGCTCAGGGGCGCCCGGATCTCCGGCTCGCTCCACATGACCATCCAGACGGCCGTCCTCGTCGAGACCCTCGTCGCGCTGGGCGCGCGGGTGCGCTGGGCCTCGTGCAACATCTTCTCCACCCAGGATCACGCCGCGGCGGCGGTCGTGGTCGGTCCCGACGGCAGCCCGGAGGCGCCGCGCGGAGTACCCGTGTTCGCCTGGAAGGGCGAGACGCTCAAGGACTACTGGTGGTGCACCGAGCAGATGCTGACCTGGCCGGACGGCCGGCGGCCCAACCTGATCCTCGACGACGGCGGGGACGCCACCATGCTCGTCCACAAGGGCGTCGAGTACGAGCGACTGGGACGCGTTCCGGAGACCGGGGAGACGGACTCCGAGGAGTGGGCGGTCGTCCTGGACCTGCTCCGCGCCTCGGTCGCCGCCGACCGGGGCAAGTGGACGGCGATCTCTTCCGAGATCCTCGGAGTGACGGAGGAGACCACCACCGGCGTCGTGCGGCTGGACCGCATGGCGGCCGACGGCGAGCTGCTCTGGCCGGCCATCAACGTCAACGACTCCGTGACCAAGTCCAAGTTCGACAACAAGTACGGCATCCGCCACTCCCTCGTCGACGGCATCAACCGTGGCACCGACGTACTGATCGGCGGCAAGGTCGCCGTGGTCTGCGGCTACGGCGACGTCGGCAAGGGCGCCGCGGAGTCGCTTTCGGGGCAGGGCGCCCGCGTGGTGGTCACGGAGGTCGACCCCATCTGCGCCCTTCAGGCGGTCATGGACGGCTACCAGGTCGCCCGGCTGCGATCGGTGCTGCCGATCGCGGACATCGTGATCACGGCCACCGGCAACCGGGACGTCGTCATGGCCGAGGACATGGCTCACATGAAGCACCAGGTGATCCTCGGGAACATCGGCCACTTCGACAACGAGCTGGACATGGCGGGACTGTCCCGGTATCCCGGCGTCCGCCGGGTCGAGATCAAACCCCAGGTCGACGAGTGGGTCTTCCCGGACGGACACTCGGTCATCGTGCTCTCCGAGGGGCGCCTGCTCAATCTGGGCAACGCCACCGGCCACCCCAGCTTCGTGATGTCCAACAGCTTCTCCAACCAGGTCATAGCCCAGGTGGAGCTGTTCACCCGGCAGGGCGACTACGAACGGCAGGTCTACCGGCTTCCCAAGCACCTGGACGAGAAGGTGGCCGCGATCCATCTGGCGGCGCTCGGCGGCGAGCTGACCGAACTCACCAAGGACCAGGCCGACTACCTCGGCATCGACGTCCAGGGACCGTTCAAGTCCGGGCACTACCGGTACTGAGGTACCGAGGACGCGCACCGCACGAGGGCCGATCCGCGGGACGACCACCCGCCCGCGGATCGGCCCAGCGGTATTCATCGGCGATCGAACTCGCGGGGGAGAACGTAGACTTGGAAAACATGGAGTCCATGACGCCCGGTCAACAAGGCATGTCCGTCGCGGTGTTGGCCCGTCTCGCGGATACCACACCCGACACCATCCGCTACTACGAGCGGCTCGGACTGCTGCCCGAGCCGCCCCGGAACCGCGCCGGCTACCGCCGCTACGGCAGCGATGCGGTCGACCGCATGAGATTCATCCAGGGCACCCAGCGGCTCGGGCTGCGGCTGAGCGACATCGCCGACCTGCTCAGCATCCGGGACACGGGCACCTGCCCGTGCGGTGACGCCGCGGTCGTGCTCCGCAAGCGCATGGACGAGGTCCGTACCGAGATCGAACGGCTCTCCGCCCTCTTCGGAGAGCTGGAGACGATGGTGGAGCACCTGCCCAGTCAGGACTGCCCCGATCCGGCCCCGGGCGTGTGGAAGCCGCTGACGGCCGAGTCCGCATGACGACGGTGACAGCCGGCCGTCGTGATCGGCCGACCGTCACCCCGAGCGCCCGCCGCCGGGCGCATCGCCAGTGTTCAGCCGCCGCGGGCGGCTCGGGCGGTGCGCCTAACGCCCGTGCGAGTGATTCCCGCCGAGCGCGCTCTCGTGCAGGTCGGCGCGCCGGACAAGTGTGAAGACGAGCACCGAGCCGACCGCCGCGACCAGCGCGCACATGCGGACGACCTCCGTGAGGCTGTCCACGTAGGCGGTGCGGGCCGCGGCGGTCGCGGCGTCGAGCATGGAGGGCGGCACCAGGCCGCTCAGATCGCTGGTGGCACCGGTGGCCACCGCGTGTGCCACGGAATCGGCCCGGTCTCCCAGCTGCCGGCCGGCATCGGATCCGGTGAACGCCGTCACGACGCACCGCTGGAACATGGCGCCGAACCCCGAGACACCGAGGGCGACACCGGCCTGCTGGAAGGTCTGCCCGATTCCGGACGCCATCCCGGCCCGGGCGGGGCCCACCACTCCGACGGTGACCGCGGCGCGGGGCGGATTGAACATCCCCATGCCCGCGCCCGTCACGATCAGGCTGGGAAGCAGGGCGGTCCAGTCGCTCGTCGGACGCACCAGCGTGACCAGCCCCAGCCCGACGGCGATCAGCGCGATGGCCACGCCGAGCAGGATCCCCGGCGCGACGGCGCTGCCGAACCGTCCGGTGAGCAGGGCGACCACGAACAGCGTCAGGGTGAGGGGCAGAAAACGGAGCCCGGTCTCCCACGGCGAATAGCCCAGGGCGTTCTGCATGTAGGAGATGAGCAGGAAGACCGAGGCCAGGGCGGCCGCGTTGTTGAGGAACGTTCCCCAGGCGACGCCGTTGAACGACCCGATCCGGAACAGCGACAGGTCCAGCATGGCCGCGCTGCCCCTGGACCGCTGGATGACGACGAAGACGACGAGCAGCGCGGTGCCGATGCCGAACGCGAACACGATGGGCGGGCAGTCCCAGCCCAGCGCGTTGCCGGCCATGAACCCGAACAGCAGCAGAGCCAGGGCCAGACCAAAGGTGATCATGCCGGCCCAGTCGATGCCCCGGGCACAGGGGTCGCGGAACTCCCGCAGCCGGCGCGCGGCGGCGATCAGTGCCACCACCCCGATCGGAACATTGACCAGGAAGATCCACCGCCAGCTCAGCGACGTGGTCAGAAAGCCGCCGATGAGCGGACCGAACGCGAAGGCCAGACCCCCCACCCCACCCCACACGCCGAAGGCGGTGCCACGCTCACGCGCCCCGTGGAACTCCTGCCCGATGAGCGCGAGTCCCACGGAGAACAGCATCGCCGAGCCGACGCCCTGGACACCGCGGGCGATGTTGAGCATCAGAGGGTTGACGGCGAGCCCGGCCGCGAGCGAGGAGAGGACGAAGACCACCAGACCGAGGGCGAAGACGCGCTTGCGTCCGACCTGGTCCGCCAGCGAGCCGCTGGTGAGGAGAAACGCGGCCATCGACAACGTGTAGGCGGCGATCACCCACTGCTGGTCCGCGAAGCCGGCATGCAGGGCCTCTCGCACGCTGGGCAGACCGACGTTCACGACGGTGACGTCGAGGAGGAGCATGAACGTCGTGACACACACGATGCCCAGGGTCCAGCCACGCACATGGGACGGAGCCTCACCCCCGTCGCGCGTCGCTTCCCCGCGCAGGACCGCGTCAGCTGCCATCTCGTTCTCCTCCTGGGGCGTCCGTGGGTGGGAGTGTCGTCGTTGAACCCGGCTTCAAGTCAACGGCTTCCTCGCGGTAGGGGCCCGGCTGCCGGGGGATTGCAGCCGGGCCCCTGGTCGGCGGGCGGTCAGGTACGGCGTCGCGACCCGGCCGCCGGATGCACGGGGGTGGCGGAGCACCCACAGCCGCCGTCCGCGGAGCAGCCGTTCACCTCGTCGTCCGCGACACCGAGCCGCGGCAGCTCCACGACCTCGGGCTTCGCCGGCCCGCAGCCGGAACCGCACCCGCACCCGCCGTCCGGACCGGTGCCGCCGGGCTCGGCCGGCAGATCCACCACGGGGTGCGGGGCCGCCTGCTCCTGTGTCCCGCAGCTCGGGCCGCACCCGCACCCGCCGTCCGGACCGGTGCCGCCGGGCGCGGGAAGCAGATCCACCACAGGAAGCGGGGCCGCCTGCTCCGGCACGCCGCAGGCGGGGCCGCAACCGCAGCCGGCGTCGTCGGACCCGGTCCGCGCCGATGCCGCGAGCGGCGAGACGGAGTCCGCGGAGACGGCACCGGCCGCACGCAGCGACGAGTGCAGTCGCAGGAGCCGCAGACCGTTCGCGATGATCACGAGAGCCCAGGCCTCGTTGATCAGCACGCCCTCGGTGAGCGAGAACGTGCCGCCGACCGCGGCGACCACCAGGAAGAGGATGACGGCCAGCGAGAGGGCGATGTTCTGCGCGATGACCCGGCTCGCACGCCGTGCCAACGCCACCGCGTAGGGCAGCTTGTGCAGATCGTCCGCCATCAGCGCGACATCGGCCAGCTCCAGCGCGACATCGGTGCCGGCGGCGCCCATCACGATCGCGATGTCCGCCGTCGCCAGGGCGGGAGCGTCGTTGACGCCGTCACCGACCATCGCGGTGATGCCGGACTTCTTGATCGACGCGACGGCCGTGCTCTTCTCGTCGGGCATGAGCTGAGCGCGTACGCTCTCGATTCCCACCCGGTCGGCGATCGCGGTGGCGACCCGCTCCCGGTCGCCCGTGAGCATCGTCGTATGCGTGATCCCGATCTTCCGCAGCGATTTCAATGCCGGGACGGCCTCGGGGCGCAGCTCGTCGGCGACACCCAGCAGACCGAGGAGCCGGCCGGCCGAGGTGACGGCGACGGGCGTACCGCCGGCGTTCTCGATGGCGTCGAGAGCCGCCCGCGCCGCCGCGTTCCCGTCCAGGTCGCCCACCCGGCCGACCACGACCATCGCCCCGTCCACGACGGCGCGCGCCCCGATGCCGGGAATGATCGCCACATCGGATGCCGGGCTGACCGTGATGCCTCGTTCCCGTGCCGCCCTCACGACCGCCTCCGCGATCGGGTGGGTCGCCCCGGCTTCGACGGCGGCCGAAAGCCTGAGCAGCGTGTTCTCCTCGGAACCGGCCAGCGGATGAACCTGAAGCAGTACGGGGCGACCGAGGGTCAGCGTTCCGGTCTTGTCGAACGCCACGGCCTGAAGCCTGGACAGCTGTTCCAGATACGCACCGCCCTTGATCAGTACGCCGTCCCGGGCCGCCCGCGCCACCGCCGATACGACGCTGACCGGGACGGACAGCACCAGCGAGCACGAGCAGGACACGATCAGCACGACCAGCGCGCGATACAGGGCGTCCGGGTAGGAGATGTCGAACACCTGCGGGCCGAACGCCGCCATCAGGCCCGCCAGGCCGATCATGATCGGCGTGTATATCCCGGCGAACCTGTCGGCGAACCGCTGCGCCTGGCCCCGGTTCTGCTGGGCCTCCTCCACCTCCTTGATGACCCGGGCCAGCACCGTGTCCTGGAAGGGCTTGGCGACCTGGATCCGCAGGGCGGCATGGCCGTTCAGCGTCCCGCCGTACACCTCGGCGCCGGGCGCGACCTCCACGGGCATGGACTCGCCCGTGATCGCTGACGCGTCGATCCAGGAGGTGCCCTGGGTGACCGTGCCGTCGGTGGGCAGCCGCGAGCCGGGGCGGACCAGCACCACGTCGTCGACCAGGAGTTGTTCGACGGGCACCCGCTCGACCGTGCCGTCGGGGGAGAAGCGCTCCGCCATGGCGGGGCTGAGATCCATCAGCTTCTGGATCGACTTGCGTGCCCTGTCCGCGACGTAGCTCTCCAGCACGACGCCGAGCGAGAAGATCACCACGACACAGGCGGCCTCGGTCACCTTGCCCAGCGCCAGCGCCCCCGCAACGGCGACGACGAGCAGGACGTTGATCGACACCCGCTTGGCCTTGAGCATCATCACGGCGGTACGCAGCGGGAAGACGATGCCGACCGCCACACAGAAGTACGCGATGATCTCCGCGGTCGACTCGTACCGCGAGTAGCAGCCGAGCGACTCGACGAACACCAGCAGGATCGCCGCGATCTCCAGACAGATCATCTCCGGACGCAGCCACCAGCGGGGCCGCCGGCCCGTCGCCTCGGCCGTCTTCCGTCCGCCGGGGTTCTCGGGTTCGAGGACCAGGCCGGAGGAGTTCGCCGTCCTCAGCAGGACGTCGTCATCCAGCGTGGTGGGTGCCTCGACCACGAGGGTTCCGGTGGCGGACAGCACGCGTACGTCGCGTACGCCGGGAACACGACGCAGCGCGGTCAGGTCACTGGCGCACTCGACACAGCCGGAGATCACACGGTAGCGGCGTGCACCGACATCGGCTTCGGGCGGGACAGTCGCGTTGCTGCCGGCCGCGGCAGCGAACTCGTTCACCCTGGGTCACCTGCCAATCGGCGAGAGAGGGGAGCCAACTTCGCCGAGCGTAAAGTTTGGAGTCGAGACCAAGGTCAAGCCCCAGGCCGATCATTTTCCGCCGCGACAGGACGTTCCCCGTGCCCACGAAGGCCACGGACGGAACAGGGTTGACTTAAAGCCGAGTTCAACAGCCAGACTCGCGCCCTGACAGCTGCCCGGCCTGCGCCGCATGCGGCCGCGCCGATCACGAGCGTCGTTGCGCACCGCCACGGTGACGTTCATTCAGCAGGGTCTGATGTCCCGGGCCCGGCCTGCGAGGGGGGAAGGGAAATGGACGATCGTTCTGAGTCTTCCATCGAGCGCGCGGTCGAGACGATGGTGCTCGGCATCGAATCGAGCGGGGCGCCCGAGGACCGGCGCGCCTACATCTCCGTGGGGCTGATCGATCTGCTGTCCTCGGTCACCGGGATCCCCACCGGCGACGTGCCCGAGGAGGAGCCGCTGACCGTCGACTCGCTGCAGGCGACCCAGATCCGGGCGGTCCTCGACGCGGCCTTCGGCCTGCGGGTGCCCCTCCGTTCCCTGGTCGCCGGAGTCAGCGTCCCCAGGATGACGGACCTGCTCCTTGCCGCCGCACCGGAGCAGGCCGGCGCCCGCGCACCCGAGGGTCTGCCCGATCCCGCCGCGAGTTTCGAGCCGTTCGACCTCACCGACGTCCAGCAGGCTTATCTGTACGGCAGGGACCCCGGTCACGAACTCGGCGACGTGGACGCCTCCTTCTGCGTAGAGCTGGCCACGGTCGGCCTCGACGTCGACCGGTTCGAGCGGGCGGTGCGCGCGGCGATCGCGCGCCACGACATGCTCCGGGCCGTCGTCCGCGACGACGGACGGCAACAGGTGCTGCCCGAGGTGCCCGACTTCACCATCGTCCGGGAAGACCTGTCGACGCTGCCGGCCACCGACCGGCAGGAGCGGCTGGAGGCACTGCGCGCCGAGATGTCCGGCAAGCGGCGCGATGTGGGCCGGTGGCCCCTGTTCGACCTGCACTACAGCCGTCTGGACAGCCGGCGGGGCCTGTTGCGTTTCGGCATGGACCTGCTGATCTGCGACGGCGCATCGTTCGCCGTGCTCATCGAGGAACTCGCCGACCGCTACGCGGACCCGGAGCGGCAGTGGCCGGCGCCCGGCCTCACCTTCCGCGACTACCAGCAGGCTGTCGGCGGTCTGGAGGCCGCCCGCAGGGACGAGGCGCGGGCGTACTGGACCGACCGGCTCGACACGCTGCCCCCCGCCCCCGAGCTGCCACTGGCGGGCCCGCTGGCGGCCATCGACAGCCCGCGTTTCCACCGCCGTCACCACGCCCTGTCCGCGCGGTGCTGGCGCGACTTCAAGGACAGGGCCGCCACGCGCGGTCTCACGCCCTCCACGGCCCTGGCCGCGGCCTACGCCGATGTGCTCGCGCGCTGGTCCCGGTCGGCGGATTTCACCTTCAACGTGACCGTGAACAACCGCCGGCCCGTCCACGAGGAGGTCAAGAAGGTCATCGGCGACTTCACGACGCTGACACTGCTGGAGGTCCACGCGCACGCGGGCCGGCCGTTCGCCGAGCGCGCCATGTCCCTTCAGACACAACTGTGGGAGGACCTCGACCACCGCGAGTACAGCGGTATCCGTGTGATGCGCGAACTCGCGCGCCGGTCGGGACCCGCGGCCGCCGTCTCGCCCGTGGTCTTCTCGACCTTCGTGGGCTCGGGATTCAGCGACGACTTCGCTCCGGACTGGCTGAGCGGCATCCACCACACGCTGGCCCAGGCCCCCCAGCTCACCCTTGAGTGCCTGACCCTCGAGCACCGCGGCGCACTGCACATCACCTGGGACTCCGTCGACGACGCCTTCGCCCCGGGGGTGCTCGACGACATGTTCGCCGCCTACCGCGATCTCGTGCAGTGCCTGGCCACGGACGACGGCGCCTGGGACCGGTACGACACCGTACGGCTGCCTGCACGCCAGCTGGCCGAGCGCCGCGCGGCGAACGAGACCAGCGCTCCCGTGCCCCGGACACTGCTGCACCGGCTGGGCACGGCCCTCGCGCGACGGGGCCCCGAGCCGGCGGTGATCACCGGCGACCGCACGATCGGCTACGGAGACCTCGACCGCATGGCCTGCCGGATCGGCCGCGGGCTGCGCCGGGCCGGCGCCCGCCCGAACCAGCTGGTCGCCGTCGTCATGGAGAAGGGCTGGGAACAGGTCGTCGCCGTCCTCGCGGTCCTGTACTCCGGCGCCGCGTACCTGCCCATCGACGCGTCACTGCCCGCGGACCGTATCCGCCGCCTGCTCGCCCTGGGCGAGGCGGACCTCGTCCTGACCCAGTCATGGCTGCGCGACCGCGTCGAATGGCCCCCGGGAGTCACCGTGTTCGACGTCTCCGACCCCAGTCGCCGGGGACACGAGACGGACGCACCGCTGGAGGACGTACAGAGCGCCACCGATCTCGCCTACGTCATCTTCACCTCGGGTTCCACCGGTGAACCCAAGGGCGTCATGATCGACCACCGTGGCGCGGCCAACACCACCCGGGACATCAACACCAGGTTCGGCATCGGCCCCGGCGACCGCGTCCTGGCCCTGTCGTCGCTCGGCTTCGATCTGTCCGTCTGGGACGTCTTCGGCATCCTCGCGGCCGGCGGGGCGCTGGTCGTGCCGGAGCCCGAGGCCGGGCGCGACCCCCATCGCTGGACCGAGCTGGTCACACGGCATCAGGTGACCGTCTGGAACACGGTCCCCGCCCTGATGCAGATGTACGTCACCTACGCCGAGGCCCAGCCGTCCCTGAAGGCCCTGGCCCCGCTGCGCCTGGTCCTGATGTCCGGCGACTGGATCGAGGTCACGCTGGCGGACCGGGTCCGGGCCCAGAAGAACGGTCCGGTCGAGATCATCAGCCTGGGCGGTGCCACGGAAGCGTCGATCTGGTCCATCCACCATCCGATCGGCGCCCCCGCCCCCGGCTGGAAGTCCGTCCCCTACGGCAAGCCGCTGGCCAATCAGACCTTCCATGTGCTGGACGACGCCATGCGCCCCCGCCCGGACTGGGTGACCGGGAAGCTGTTCATCGGCGGCATCGGTCTGGCGCACGGCTACTGGCGGGACCGGGACCGGACCGCCGAACGGTTCGTCCTGGACCCGCACACCGGCGAACGGCTCTACGACACCGGTGACCTCGGCCGCTACCACCCCGGCGGGACCATCGAATTCCTCGGCCGCGACGACGGCCAGGTCAAGGTGAACGGATACCGCATCGAGCTGGGGGAGATCGAACACACCCTCACCGGGCACCCCGCCGTGCAGCGGGCGGTGGCGGTGGCGGCGGGCAACCGGCTGCTGGCCTTCGTGACCACGAGCCGCGAAGCACCCGAGGACCCCGAGACGAGCGCCAGAGCACAGGTGACCGACTGGCAGCAGGTCTTCGACTCCCTGCGCACCGGGTCCGCCGCGCGGACCGCCGGCTGGGCCGACAGCTTCACCGGCAAAATGATCTCCGAGGAAGCCATGGCCGACTGGGCGGACGTCACCGTCCGCCGCGTCCTGGCCCACCGGCCGCGTCGCGTACTGGAGATCGGCTGCGGAACCGGCCTCATCGCCTCCCGGCTGCTGCCCGAGTGCGCCGAGTACATGGGTACCGACCTGTCCGCGCGCACGCTGGAGGACCTGAGCCGGCAGCTCGATCGGGACGGCACGGCCGCCAGAGCCGTTCTCCTGCACCGGGAGGCGACCGACTTCAGCGGCATACCGCGCCGGCACTTCGACTGCGTGGTCGTCAACTCGGTCGTGCAGTACTTCCCCTCGGCCGACTACCTCCTGGACACCGTACGACTCGCGCTGTCCACGCTGCGGCCGGGCGGGATGCTCTACCTCGGCGACGTCCGGGACCTGCGTCTGCTGCGCCCGTTCCACACGGCCGTCGAGCGCGCGCGCTCCGCACCACAGGACCTCGTGCGGGATCTGGGCTGGCGCACGCGGCAGCGGGCACTGACCGAGGACGAACTCGTCGTCGACCCACGGCTGTTCTGGGCGGGGCTCGGCTGCCGGGCCGCGGTGCTGCCCCGGCCGGGACGGGCGGACACCGAGATGGCCGACTACCGCTACGACGTGATGATCTTCAACGACAGCGCGGCCGCCCCTCCGTTCTGCGTCACGCTGCCGTGGACCGACAGCCCGAGGGCACTGCCGGAGCTGGAAGGGACGCTGAGCCGGAAGACACCGTCCGTCCGCCTGAGCGACGTGGTCAACGAGCGGCTCGAACGCGACATCGCCTGGGCGGAGCGGCTCCACGACCCGGCGGTGGCCGGCCTCTCGCTCGCCGAGTACGGGAACACGGTGTGGCCGGAGACCGGGGCGCTGCGATGTTCGGCGCCCTCGACGCTCATCGGCCTCGCCGACCGGCACGGCTACACCTGCGAGTTCTTCCACCGGCCGGAAGCGGCGCCCGGCACCTTCGACGCGGTGTTCACCCTTTCCCCGCACGACACCGAAGCGGCGGTCCGCGCATACACGTTCGCCCTGTCCGATCCCCCGGACGCGTCGACGACCACCAATGCGCCGCTTCTGGCCCGTCAGACCGCCGCCGTGCCCGCACGGCTCATCGAACACGCACGACAGGTGCTGCCCGCCTACATGGTGCCCAGCGACGTCTTCGTGCTCGCCGGACTCCCGCTCACGGCGAACGGCAAGGTCGACGTCGGTCTCCTTCGGCAGACCGCGGCGTACGACCGCGGCTGCCCCGCCCCGCCGATCGACGCGGCACCCCGCGACGCCACCGAGCGGGCGCTGGCCACCGCGTGGCAGGAGGTACTCGGCGTGGCCGGGGCGTCCGTCCACGACGACTTCTTCAAGGCCGGCGGCGACTCGCTGCTCGCCGTACGCCTGGTCAGGGCGGCCGGCCACGAGGGGGTCGAGGTCACCGTCGCCGACGTGTTCGCCCACCCCACCATCGCTCACCTCGCCGACCTGGTGCGTCACCGGGCACCGGCCACCGAAGCCCACCCGGAACCGGCCGAGCCGCCCCAGGTGGTGATGATGCCGGAGGACCGTTACGCGCCCTTCCCGCTCACCGATCTCCAGCAGGCCTACCTCCTGGGCCGCAACGGCTTCTTCGACCTGGGCAACGTCGCGGCGTCCTTCTACGTCGAGCTGGCGGCCGGCGATCTCGACCCGGACCGCCTCTCCGCGGCCGTCGAGGAGATGGTGCGGCGCCATGACATGCTCCGCGCCGTGATCGGCCCGGACGGCCAGTGGCATGTGCAGCGGGACGTGCCGCCCTACCGGGTCCCCGTGGCCGACCTGCGCCACCTCGGCCCGGCCGAGGCCGAGGCGGAGGTCGCCCGGATCCGCCGGAACTGCAGCGAGAAGATCTACGACCCGGGGAAGTGTCCCCTGTTCGACGTCAGGATCAGCCGACTCGACGGATCGAACCGGCTCCACATCTGCCTGGACCTGCTGATCGCGGACGGCGGAACGGTCGCCGTGTTCCTCACCGAACTGGCCGCCCGCTACGCACAGCCCGAGCGCGGCCGGCCCGAACTCACGCTGACGTTCCGGGACTACCACCTCGCCATGACCGACACCCAGGGCACACCACGCCATCAGCGCGCCCGGGACTACTGGATGGCCCGCGTCCCCGACCTCCCCCCGGCTCCCCGCCTCCCCCTGGCGGCCGACCCCGCGGACGTCACCGAACCGCACTTCTCCCGCCGTACCCACCGTATCCACGCCGATGCCTGGAGCGCACTGCGACGGAACGCCGCTCGGCACGGCATCACCCCCTCGGCCGCACTCGCCACCGCCTACGCCGAGACGCTGGCCGCATGGTCCGACGGCCACCCGTTCACCCTGAACGTGACCGTGAACAAGCGTCTGCCGGTGCACGAGCAGGTGAGCGAGATCATTGGTGACTTCACCGCCGTCAACCTCCTCGCGGTCGCCCCCGACCCCGCCGCGGACTTCGCAGAGCGCGCCAAGGCCGTGCAGACACAACTGGCCCGGGACCTCGACCACAGCGAGTTCACCGGAATCGGGGTGCTCCGGGAGATCGCACGACTGCACGGACCGGCACGTGCGACCATGCCGGTGGTGTTCACCAGCGCACTCGACTCGGCCGGCGCCGACTTCGGCCGGGCGGCCGGCGGCCTCGGGACCATGGTCGACGGCATCGTGCACACCCCCCAGGTCCACCTCGATCACCAGGTCTTCGAGTACGCCGGAGAACTGGTGCTGAACTGGGATTCGGTGGACGAACTCTTCCACGCGTCCGACCTCGACGGGATGTTCCGGCATTATGCGGGCCTCGTGGAGCGACTGGCCGCACCGGAGTCGACCTGGGCGGACGTCGCCCTCGGCCGCGTACGGCCCCCCGCTCTCGTGGCGGACGCCGCCCCCGCCCCCGCACCCCCGGCCCCGGACACCGTACCCGCGACGCCTGGCAACGCCGACGCGAAACGGATACTCGCCCGCATCTGGTGCGAGGTGCTCGGCGTCGACACGGTCGACGACACGGCGGAGTTCACCCGGCTCGGGGGCGACTCGCTGCTGGCGATGCAGGTGATCGCCAGGGCGGCGGACGCCGGACTCGTCGTCTCCCCGCGAGAGTTCTTCGCCCACCAGACCATCACCGCGCTCGCCGTCATCGCACGGCCGACCGACACCGCTCCCCGCCCCGCCCGCGACGGCGAGGCCGGCCTGCTCCCCAGACAACTGGCGCTGCTCGACGAGTGGGACCGCCCGGGAAGGCACAACTACGTCCTGCTCTTCGACGTCACCCGACCCCTGGACCGCACCGCCCTCAAGGTCGCGATGCGTACCCTGCTGCGCCACCACGAGGCCCTGCGGCTCTCGTTCGTCGCGGGGGAGTCCGGCTGGACGGGGCAGGTGGGGGCACCGGACCAGGTCGACACCCCGCTCACCTGGGTGGACCTCACCGAAGCCGCGGACGACGTGGCCGAGCGCACCGTCAAGGACGTCAGCCTGAACCTGCAGTCCTCCATCGACATCGGCGCCGCGCCCCTGTGGCGCGTGGCCGTCTTCCAGGGCGCGCGACGCCGGCAGCTGCTTCTCGTCGTCAACCAGCTCATCTGCGACAACTACTCCTGCCGCATCCTGTGCGAGGACCTCCTGTCCGCCCACGGCCAGGTGACCGCGACCGGAGAAGCCGCCCTCGCGCCCGCGGACTCGGTCCGCGCCTGGGCCGAGCTGGTGCGCTCCCGCGCCGAGGACCCGGAAGTCAGGAGCGAACTCGCCCACTGGCTCCGGCTCCACGACGACCTTCGACCGGTCCCGCTGGACGAGTCGACGTCCGACGAGCCCGCCCTCATCGCACTCGACCCGAGGGCGAGCGCGGCCCTGGTGGACACGTCGGCCGTGCCCGACGTCCTGCTCGCCGCGATAGCCCGCGCGGTCGCCCGACGCACGGGGGACGAGACCGTGCGCGTCGACCTCGACTCGCACGGCCGGGACCTGCCGTCCGACGGACTCGACCCGACCCGCGTCATCGGCAGGCTCGCCACCCGCTGGCCGCTCGACGTACCCGCCCTGCCAGGACTGCCGCTGCACGAGGCGGCAGCCGCCGCGGGCGAGGCACGCCGCCGGGCCCCGGCCACCGGAAACCACTACGAACTGCTCGCCGCCTTCTGCGAACCCGCGATCCGCACCGCACCCGCGCCGGTGCTCCTCAACTACCTCGGCCACTCGGACGCGCTGTGGGCGCCTCTGGGGCTGTCACCGAGCCCCGGCCACCCGGGCCTGCTGCCGACCCGCGATCCGCGGAACCGCCGTCCGGAGTTCCTCGCCGGTCTGGTCTCCGGCCGACTCGTCGTGGCATGCACGCCCGGCGCGGAAGACCTTCTGCACGAGATCGGCAACGACATCACCGCCGGGCTCCTCGGCCACATCACAACCATGGCGCTCCCCGCCGAACTCGATGTTCTGCGCCACTGGCTCGCCCACTGACGAGGAGGAACACACCTCATGACGGACCAGCCGTCCATCGTCGAACGCCTGGCTGCCCAGCCCCACGACCGGCCTCTTATCTTCCTCGACGACCATCTGCGGCCCACCTCCCTCACCCTGGGCGAGCTGCGTGCCCGCGCGGAGACCGTCGCGGGAGCACTGCGCCGACGGTACGGAGTGGGGCCGGGCCATCGCGTGTGCGTGCTCGGCCGGACGTCCCTCGACCTGATCACCACGCTGTTCGGCATCTGGCGGGCGGGCGCCGCGGTCACGGTCCTGCCGGTCCCGCGCGCGGGTGGCGCCGCCGAGCCGCACGACCTCGCCGAGCGCAGAGTGACGGCCGCGCAGGGGACGGTGGTGGTGACCGATGCCGAGACGGCATCCGCCCTGGTGGGCAAGGTGTCGGTGCCCGTGACCGATTTCCCGTCCCTGGCCTGCAACGCCCCGGGCACACCGCCGGCGCTGCCGAGCGGGGCCGACACGGCCCTGTTGCAGTTCACGTCCGGCACGACCGCTCTTCCGCGGGCGGTGGCGGTCACCCAGGGCCAGTTGACGGCCAACTCCCATGAGGTCTTCGCGGCCGGCGGGCTGACGCCGCACGACACCTTCGTCTCCTGGCTCCCGCTCTTCCACGACATGGGCATGATCCTGCTGACCGGCGCCATAGCCCACGGATACACCACGTGCACCATGGCGACACAGACGTTCAGCGCCCGGCCGGGAGCCTGGCTCGAAGCCATCGCCGCCTTCCGTGCCGCGGCCACCGTCGCCCCCAACTTCGCCTACGCACTGGCCGGCCACTATCTCTCGCTCCGGCGCGGCGGCTACGACCTGTCCTCGCTGCGGTTCGCCGTGAACGGCGCAGAGCCCATCGACGCCGACGCGCTGCACCGCTTCACGACGACCGCGCTCCGGTACGGCATGCCCCGCACCGCGATGTCTCCCTCCTACGGTCTCGCCGAGGCGACCCTGGCCGTCACCATGGGCCGCCACGACGAGACCTACAAGAGCGTCACGGTCGACCGGGGCGCCCTCGAAGAAGGCGTGGCACAGGAGGTCGCGCCGGGCGGCTCCGGCCGGACCTTCGTGGACTGCGGCACACCCGTCGCGAACACCACCGTCACCATCACGGACGACGGCGGCACGCCCCTGCCCGACGGCCGGATCGGGTCGATCCGTGTGCAGGGCCCCGGAGTGGTCGACCAGTACTGGACGCCCGACGGCAGCCCCCATCCCGTCCCGCTGCGGGACGACCCGGGCCGGCTCGTCACCGGCGACCTGGGCTTCCGCCTGAACGGGCGCCTCTACGTCTGCGGACGTCAGAAAGACATGATCATTGTCGCCGGCCGAAACCTGTACCCCGAGGACTTCGAGTTCACCACGGAGCGCATCCCCGGCATCCGGCTGGGCAACGTCATGGCGTTCTCGCTCCGGGCCAGCGAGAACATGATCGTCGTGGCGGAGACCAGTCTCACCGGACCCCCCGCCCAGCAACTCGCCCACACCGTACGCGAGACGCTCTCCCAGGAGCTGTCCTACGCGCCGCACGACGTCGTGCTGGTCTCGCCGAAGACGCTGCCCAAGACCACCTCCGGCAAGCGTCAGCGCGGCCTGTGCCGCACCCAGTACGAGGCCAATCTGCTGTCCGTGCGGGCCAGCACGCTGGCGACGAGGTAGCCGCGGTGATCCCCGAGACCGGCGCTCGCCCCGCGGCCCACGGACGAGACGAAGCCCCCACGGCAGACGAATGGCTCCTCGAAGTCGAGGCCAGCGCGTCGCTGCCGGCCCTGGTCCTGTTCCCCCACGCAGGGGCGGGCGCGGCAGCCTACTGGCGCCTCGCGTCGCAACTGCGCGACCTGGTACGCCCCCTCATCGTGCGTCTGCCCGGCAGAGAGAGCAGGTCCGCCGAACCCTGTTTCACCGACGTCCGCCCCCTGGTCCGGGCACTCGCCCCGGTACTCCGGCCGCGCCTGGGCAGCACCTATCTGCTCTACGGGCACAGCATGGGCGCATTGATCGCGTTCGAGACGGCACGACTGCTCTCACTGGGCTGTGCCATGCATCCCCGGAGACTGATCGTCTCGGCGATGGAGGCCCCGCAGGACAACCCGACGGGACACGAGCGACACACACTCACCGACCAGGCGCTGTGGCACGCGGTCGGCGAGATGGGCGGTGTACCCCCCGAGATCGCCGCGGACCGGTCGATGCGGCAGATGCTGCTCCCCACCCTCAGGGCGGACTTCGAACTGACCGACACCTACGCCTTCCGCGCCATGCCGCTGCTGTCCTGCCCCATCAGCGCCTACGCCGGAGACCGGGATGCGGAGCTGCCGCCCGACGCCATGACCGGGTGGGGAGCCAACACCCGGGGAACGTTCGACCACACGGTCGTGCCCGGAGGCCACTTCTTCAACCTGGACGGCCGATCGGGCTTCGCGGACGCGCTGAGAGAACACCTCACCGGACAGGGCGGCAGCCGGGTGACGCAGACGCCGGAGCCACGCGGGGGCGGGAAGTGAGCCTGTACGGACATGTCCAGGAGGAGCAGGTGATGCCGCGATGGCTGGGGCGGACGCCATCCGGGCGGGCCGTTCGCCCGCCGCCCCGGCCTCGGCCCGTCGGATCCGGTGGCTGCCGCCCGGCACCGGCAACCCGCCTCCGCGTGAACCGCTCCGGCAACTACGCCGCCCCCCGAAGATCACCGATCGTCACCCGGCATGCGCATAAGGACACTTTCCCCGGGGGAAGAACCAAGCCATGTCCGAGACGGTGTATGGATTACTGGGTGCGCTCGGCGGGTCGCTCATCACCGCTGCGGCAGCCTACTGGGGGCCCTTGCGTCTGTCGGCGGCCGCGCGAAAGGAGGCGGGCAGGGCGGAGGGCCGGGCCCGCCGGGAGGCCGAGACGACCCGGATCATCCTCATGCGCACCACGACACGCACATGGCGTGATCTGCTGGCGCGGACCATCGAGGATCTCGAACTCGGGCTTCTGGTGGAGATCACGGCATTCGACGAAGCGGTGACCACCGCCCGGGACAGCGCGCAGTCCGCTCTGGATCACGCCCTGCACGACGGCATCTGGATCCAGCAGACCGGCTACGGCTACCCCGCTGCTCCCTCCGGCCCGTTCGGCCCCGACCAGCTCCGTGTGCTGACGGCGCTCGGCCACCTGACGAACCTCACCCGGGTGGCGGTGATCAGGGGAGAGCCGCTGGACACGGATCGGGCCGCGGCGTTGAGGAGAGCGCTCGACACGGCGGACGAGGCTCGCGGCGAGCTGTCCGCGGCACTGCTGAACCGGCTGGAGCAGATCATGGGCGTCACGGTCATCGGGGGGCAGGCGTCGGCCCCCGCCGCTCCCTGATCAGGCCGCCGCACCGGCCGGCGCCCCGGGGCGACTCGCGCTGACGGAACGACTCGCCGCACGGCTGGACGGCGTTCCCCCAGTGGGCCCAAGAGGCTTGCAGCAGAAAGGCGTTGGTGTCGACGTCGGCCGGTGGACTATGTTGTCCGGGATGACTACCGGGACGGCGTTGCGCCACACACAGATCGGTGACCCGGTGCTCCTCTGAGCACCGTACGGGCCGGTGGGGGCCCGCTGTTCGATCGAGGACCCGGCGCCGCCGCGCGGGCTCCGCCTCCGTCGTGTTGACCCCAGGCTCGACACGTCACACACGACCGGAGAACGCATGCCCATCAAGACACTGCACATTCCCACCGCGGACGGCCAGGCCGACGCTCTCGCCGCCTTCCCCGACCATGGCGGCCCGCACCCCGCGGTGCTGCTGTACGCGGACGCCTTCGGACTGCGTCCCGAACTGGCCGAGCGGGCCCGCGAACTGGCCGGGCACGGGTACTACGTACTCGTACCCAACCTCTACTACCGGCACGGCCCGGCGCCGGTGACCGAACTTCCCGCGTTCATCACGGAAGAGGTCCGGCCCGCGGTCATCGCCCGGCTGATGCCCTTGATCGAGGCGCACATCACGGAACGGGTGCTGCGTGACGCCGACGCCTACCTCCGGTTCCTCGCCGATCGGCCCGAGGCCGGTGTGGGACCGGTCGCCGTGATCGGTTACTGCGTAGGCGCCGTCCTGGCGATGCGGACGGCGGCGGCCCACCCCGACCGGGTGGCCGCCGTCGCCGGATTCCACCCCGGCTTCCTCGTCACCGACGCGCCGGACAGCCCGCACCGCATGCTGGCGAAGCTCCGCGCAGAGGTTCATCTCGGCCTCGCGGAGAACGACATGTCGCCCGAGACCATCAACGAACTCGACAGGGCCCTGGACGCCGCGGGCGTCGTCCACGCCACCGAGATCTACCCCGGCACCGTCCACGGCTTCACCATGTCCGACACCGAAGCCTTCGATGCCTCGGCGGTGGGGCGCCACTGGGACCGTCTGCTCGCCCTCCTCGACCGCACCCTGGCCCGCGGCTGAGGCTCCGGCCCGGAAACCGGACCTGAAGGCACCCGTTCTCGGAGTCCCGAGCGGCCGGCCGCGCCTTGCCGGGCCGTCGCGCCTACCAGGGGATCGGGCGGCCGTCACGGAAGAGGCCGCCGGTGGGCCCGTCGTCGGGCAGTGCGGCGGCCCACACCACACTGGCCGCCCCGTCGCGGACGGGGCGGCCTCCGGCACCGCCCATGTCGGTGGCGACCCAGCCGGGGCAGACGGCGTTGACCAGGACGCGGTCGCCGCGGAGTTCGGCGGCGAGCATGAGGGTGAGGGCGTTGAGTCCCGCTTTCGTGACGCTGTAGGCCGGGGTGCCGCCTCCCATGCCCGCTAGTGAGGCCGCTTCGCTGCTGACGTTGACGATTCTGCCGTGACGGCTCCGTCGGAGCAGCGGAAGGAAGGACTGGACGGTTCGCCAGGGGCCGTAGAGGTTGGTCTCGGCGGCTTCGGCGACGACGGTGAGGTCGGCGGTGACCGCCCGCTGCCATGTGTCGTAGGTGATGGCCGCGTTGTTGACCAGGACGTCGAGCCGGCCGAAGGTCTCGGTGACGTCCCGCGCGGCGGCGGCGATGCTGCCGGGGTCGCGGACGTCGAGGTGCAGCGGGTGGATCCGTGTACCGCTCCGGGCGAGCTGCCGTGCCGTCTTCTCCGCCTGCTCCAGGGAGCGTGCGGTGAGGACGACGGTGTGTCCCAGAGCGGCCAGCTGGCGGCAGACCTCTCGTCCGATTCCGCGGTTGGCGCCGGTGACGAGCGAGATCGTGGGGGCGGGCTCCGCTGCGGGACCGGTCATCGTGGAGCTCCTGTCTCAAGACGGGGTGACGCGTCGATCCTGCGGTGAGCGGGCGGGAGTTGTCGAAGTTCTTCGGTGATGAGGATGCGTTATAGATGCGTACCTGTGCCGTCTCGGGTGTTTCATGCCGGTTGGGTGGCGCCGGGTCTCCGTCTGGTAAAAGGGGCGGATGCTCGACCACGAGGAGCGGTCGACGGCCCCGCTGAACGTGCGGCGCGGCGGCAGCCCAGCGGAACGCCTCGCAGAGGCAAGGGGGTTCAGTCGACCGGCAGTTCGTCGTTCTCGCGTCGGGAGGCCGCGCCGAGCCGGGTGCGTGCGACGTCCGCGAGTGATCCGAGCAGCGGGTTGGGGTCGTCGGCGCGCGTGACGAGCACGACCTCGCAGGGATCGATGTCGATGACGGGCACCAGGGCGATGTCCTCGCGCACGGCGGCGCGTCGATCGCCGGCAGGGAAGATCGCGACACAGTGGCCGGTGGCGATGAGTTCCAGCTTGTCCTCGTAGCTGTCGTCGATCGCGGGCGCGGGCGGTGCCGGGCGGTCGCCGACCGGCTTGGGCGTGCTCCAGACGACCGGAGTGCTGACGCAGGCCACCAGTTCCTCGTCCGACAGAGCGCGCAGGCTGACGGATCTCTCGTTCGCCAGACGATGACTCGCCGACGTGACGAGTACCCGCGACTCCTCATGGAGCTTGGTCACCCGGAAGCCGTCCGTGGGCATGGGCAGGGGCCGGTATGCGACGAGGGCGTCGATGCGCCCCTCGGCGAGGGCGTGCGTGTCCCGCCAGTCGAGGTGCCGGGTGCGGACCCGGCCGTCGGGGTGCCGGCGGCGCAGTTCCTGCACGCAGGCGGTGACGACCAGTCCTTCGGCGTAGCCGACGGTGATGGTACGGGGCCGGACGGCGGCTCTGGCCGTGCGAGCGGCTCGCTCGGCCTCCTGGAGCAGCGTCCGGGCCCTGGGAAGGAAGGCCTGGCCGGCGTCGGTGAGGCTGCTGCCCTGCGGCGAGCGGTCGAAAAGCCGGACCCCGAGCTGGGCTTCCAGCCGCTGGATCTGCCGGCTCAGCGACGGCTGCGCCAGGTGCAGCCTGGTGGCGGCCCGGCCGAAGTTGCCGTACTCCGCCACGACCGTGAAGTAGCGCACGAGCCGCAGATCGAAGTCCATTCGCCCAGGGTACGTCGCGTGCCGCGATACGCCTGGGACATGGCGGCATACGGAACAGGTCTTGGACAGGGTGTGCGGATGGCCATTTGGCTGGAGGCCATGAGCACTTATGACGGCAAGAAGATCGTGATCACGGGCGGAAGCAGCGGTATCGGCCTGACTACGGCCCGGTTGTTCGCGGACGGTGGGGCGCAGGTACTGATCACCGGCCGCACCCGATCCACCCTGGACGCCGCGCTGGAGCAGTTGGGGAGCAAGGCGATCGCCGTCCGCAGCGACATCGCGTCCCTGACGGACATCAAGGCGCTGGCCGGCACGGTCCAGGAGCGGTTCGGCACGGTGGACGCGCTGTTCGTCAACGCCGGCGTCACCGCGTCCGCGCCGTTCGACTCGACGACGGAGGAGATGTATGACGCGCTGTTCGACATCAACACCAAGGGCCCGTACTTCACGGTGCAGGCGCTGGCGCCGCTGTTGCGCGAGGGAAGCGGCGTGGTCCTCACCACGTCGGTGGTGAACGTCCTGGGCCTCGACGCGCTCAGTGTCTACTCGGCGAGCAAGGCAGCCCTGCGGTCGATGACGCGCACCCTGGCCCGCGAGCTGCTGCCGCGCAAGGTGCGTGTCAATGCCGTGAGCCCCGGCCCGATCGACACGGGCATCCTGGACCGCTCCTTGCCCGCCGACGTCGTCGAGACGATGAAGGACACCTACCGGAGCGGCAACCCGATGCAGCGGCTGGGGATGTCCGAGGAAGTGGCCGCCGCGGTGGCGTACTTGGCGTTCGGCGCGACCTTCTCGACGGGAACGGAGTTCCCTGTCGACGGAGGGGCCTCGCAACTCTAGGCGCTCCGACCGCAGAGGTTCGCCGGGACGGCGTGGCGCGGCGGAGCGGGGGCGTCCGCCCCGGCGGCATCCAACCGCCGGACCCGCCGCCACCCCGGCGAACCATCCCGGTCACAGGACTGGGGCGCGTACTGACTTGCGATCACTGGGCGGTTCTCGTGCAGCCCTTGAGCCAGATCGTCGAGGCGCGCAGGTACGGCGCTCGGGGGCGTCCTGTGCGTGCTGCGGACCGGTGTCGCCTGGCGTGATGTCCCCGCGGAGCTGCTCCGAGGTGACGGCCTGGCGCCGGCTGCAAGACTGGACCGGCATATGGCCCCGCCTGCACGCCGCTCTGCTCAGCGAGTTACGGACTCGTCGACTCTGGCGTGGTGGCCGGCCCTGCCCGGCCACCCCCACACCGACAACACGGCCCACGCAGCAGTTCACTTCCCCGGGCAGTCCGATTCACCGCCGAAACGCCACTGCACCTACCGATGTGCCGAGGGGGCGGAAGATTTCTGAATCACCATCCCTTACCGTCACTTGTTGGGGCGGACTCCCACATCCCAAGATTTTCACCAGGGAAATCCTCTCGCAGATAGCCGCTGCCGAGCGCCTTCTTCCCTGGTGGGCATGCAATCTTTGCCGCACAGTGGCACGCCAGGGTTCGAGTTGAATATCAACGGTCTTTGTTTGGTAGCCTGATATTGCCATTACAGCTGCTGTCGGTGAAATCAGGAATGATGGAGCGGGTAGGTGGCGGCAGCGGTGGGTGACGCGATTGTTTGTGCCACCGTGTGGCATTGAAGCAGATCACCGCCAAAGTTCGACGGGCCGCATCACGGTAGGACCGTGGTGGCCTGACTCTGATTCGGGCGGCCGCATCCACAAATTCTCAGCCAGGGGCACGGGTGAACGGGATATTTGGAGGGGGAACCCGGTTGGGTTCCGGGTTGAAGCGGGTATCGGCTTCGCAATTTATTTCGAACTCGGCCTCGCACTGGTCGGTTCCGCCTCTTCCGTCTGCGCTGTCCGTGCCGGCGCCGCCTTGCAGATAGTCGGGGCCTTCCCCACCGTAGAGCCCGTCGTTCCCTCCTCCGCCGCTGAGCAGGTCCCCGGCCGGACCCTTGGCGTACAGTCGGTCCTGACCCGAACCTCCGACCAGCTTGTCCTTTCCGGTGCCGCCGAACAGGTAATCGTTGCCCGATCCCCCGTAGAACCAGGTCCGCTCCTTACTTTCGTTGCTCAAGTTGTCGTTCTGGTCCCCGGCGGACACAACGATGCCGCGAATTCCGTAAGTAGTGGATTTGAAGACGGAATCGATGACGGTCCACCATGACGTCAAGGGTGATTGCACTTCGATCGGGCGCCTCGCCCTGTCGAAAATCTGAATAAAGTTTGCGCCATCGTTGCTGATCACGATGTTCATCGTTACGTCCGGGCTGGTACTGACTTCCAGTAGCCCCTTTTGTAGTGTGATGTATATGGGGTCAACTCTGTCCGCTGCCGCTGCTTGGTGCTGCGGCGAGGCCCCGAGGTGCAGTGCGGCGATGACGGCCGCTCCGGCCAATGCGCGGGTTCTCGTTCGAGGTGCCATTGACGGTCCTCCCTGAGTGCACGCAGGCATCAAGCAGCACGCGCCGATGGCCCTGCTGTGCGGGTGGACGACACACACGACCCCGCCCCGCTGCTGCGCTGTAACGCGTGGCCTGCGCAGATCTCCGAATCCAGTGTCCCACCTCTCCGCATAGACGACCATTCGACTGTCGGCGCATCGTCATCGGTCGGGCGTGTTCTCTTCTGCTGCCGATTTGAGCAACCGGTCGGCCAGCGCGGCGAAGCCGGTGCTCCTTCAGCACTTCCTGTACGTTCCGGCCGGCCGCCTGGACCGCGATCGCCGTGACCGCCACGGAGTTGGCGGTGCTGTGGAATGCCAGCCGCAGCAGATCGCGCGGTGGGAGCGGCTGGGGATTGAGCCTCATCTCTGGGTCAGAGTCTGCGGAACGAACCACTTGAGCGGCGAGCACCGGTTGGTGTGGGTGCAGGATCTCCCACAGCCGAGGATCGAGGTGAGCAATCAGTTCGAGGATTCGGGCGGTCTGCGAGGCGGACACGACTGTCACGTTCTCCTGCGCTGAAAAGACACAACTACTGACCTGCAAAGCGTGGTGTCGTGAGAGCCGACGGGGTGTGGTCCCCGCGGTCCCAGCCCACGCCATAAGAACTCTGTCGCTCCGTCTGTGGTCGGTGCGCTATAAACGGGCCGGTGACCTTGAGTGTTGAGCGAACAGACGCACGCACATGGCCTGATGAGCAGATGCAGGAGCTCTTCAGCGAGGGCTTCCCGGAGTTCATCACAGCCGATCGGCTGGCCAAGCAGTACATCGGCAGGATCAGGGAGTGGTTCGCCGACCTTGATCTCATGCTGGTGGACGACCACGGCATGCCTGTCGCGACCGGCTGGGGCATACCGATCCGGTGGGATGGGCGAACGGAGACGCTGCCCACTGGCTACACCCAGGCCACGATCCGCGCCGTGGAGGGCCGAGAACAAGGCGTCGCCCCCGACACTCTGGTGATTTGCGGGGCAATCGTCACCCCATCGCTCAAGGGACGCGGCCTGGCTGGGGAGACACTCAAGGCACTGCGCCAGCTTGCCGAGGATGCAGGATGGCCGCGCGTCATAGCACCAGTCCGCCCGACCTTGAAAGCCCGCTACCCACTGACGTCCATCGAGGCCTTCATGCGGTGGACCCGTGCGGACGGTATGGCCCTCGATCCATGGATCCGGACGCACCAGCGTCTGGGCGCCCGCATTCTCGCAGCGGCTCCCGAGTCGCAAACCATGACCGGCACGATCGCTGAGTGGGAGCGGTGGACCGGCATGGTGTTCCCCGAAACGGGTGACTACGTCATTCCTGAAGGGCTGAGCTTGCTACAGCTCGACCGCTCGGCTGATCTAGGAACCTACGTAGAGCCCAATATCTGGATGCAGCACATCTGAGTGTGGCAGACCAGGGCGGCGACCGATAAGCGGCGGCGGGAGCGGCCTCTGGCGCGGACCACGGGAGTGTGGCCGCAGCGGGACCAGGTGCGGGTGGTCGGCGGCGTCATCGAGAAGCCAGCTTCGTCTTCGAAGACGAGCCAGGCGTCGAGCGCCGCCACGGTCCTTCCACCTGGGGCCAGGTCCCCGTCACCCAGCCAGCCACCATGTTCTCGTCCCGCTCAACCGCGCGGCGAGCGGGGACCTGGCAGCTCCAGCCGTGCCGCTTGAGCAGGGCGGCCACACCTTGCGCCGTGTGACAGAGATCTACCGGTCCAGGCCCCGCCGCGAGGGCGGTTCCCGCAGATTGATCACGGTCCGATATGAGCCCCGAGATCAGCCGAGACCACGATGGGCGGCCCACAACTCCCCGGCCCGGCCGGCAGCGTCGGAGACCAGGGCCGCCAGTTCGGGTCTATCGGGGACAGGGAACGAGACGTATGCGCCCCGACCACCACCGACTGGTCTGCCATAGGCCTTCACGGCGAGGTGACCGTCCGGGAGGAGCCGGACGTTGAGTGTGGTCAGCGTGAATGCTTCACCGCGTCGAGTGTCCGTCCAGCGGAGCGCCTGCGGGATCGCGACATTGATCGCCAGAGCACTTACTTCCAGATCGCTGCTCATGGACGGATGATCTCACGCGAGTCGCCGCAGACGGCCGCCACCGGCTTATGCGGCAGGCGGTTTGATGACGGCTCGATACGCGGTCCAGGGCTCGGCCGGCGGATCACGGGCCGAGCCAGGGCCGGACCGGGGCGAGGACCGGCCAGTGCCCTAATCGTGTTGACCGCCCCCGGCAGGCAGTGCTGGAGTCTGCACGTGGACAGCATCCCCGCCAACCGGCGGCTCTGGAACCGGATCAGCAGCGCCTACCAGCACGAGCACGACCCGCAGATCGGCGCCGCACCCCGGCTGTGGGGCATGTACTCCGTCCCCGACACGCACCTGCACGCCCTGGGCGACGTCACCGGCAAGCGCGTCCTCGAACTCGGCTGCGGCGCCGGCCAGTGGTCCAGGGCGCTCGCCGCCGAGGGCGCCACCGTGGTCGGGCTCGACCTGTCCGAAGCCCAGCTCGCCGCGGCGGCGCGCGCGATGGGAGCGGCCCGCTACCCGTTGGTGCAAGGAGCCGCCGAACACCTCCCGTTCGCCGCCGACAGCTTCGACCTGGTGTTCTGTGACTACGGCGGGCTCAGCTGGGCGCCCCCGCGCCTGGCCGTCCCGCAGGCCGCACGCGTTCTGCGCCGCGGTGGGCGCCTGGTGTTCAACGTCGCCAGCCCATGGTTCGAAGCCTGCTACGACGAATCCGCCAGCCGCGTGACCACGACGCTGCAGCAGGACTACTTCGGGCTCGACACCATCGCCGAAGGCCAGGGCGCGACCAGCTATCAGCTCACCTACGGCGACTGGGTCAGGGTCCTGCGCGGCGCGGGGCTCGTCATCGACGACCTCATCGAACCGCGGCCCGAACCCGGAACAGCCAACGGCTACAACGAAACCGACCCGCCTGACTGGGCACACCGCTGGCCGGCGGAACTGCTCTGGGTGACCCACAAGCCGTGAGTTCCGCCGCGCCGGGACGGCAGGGCATCCCCTCGCCGGACATGCCCTAGGCGTCCGGGCGGGAGCCTCGTGTGGCGCCCGCCGACGCGGCCACCACGCACAGCACCGCGATCCACTGCGACCAGTGCAGCGACTCGTGGAGCACGACGAGACCGATGAGGGCCGCCATCGCCGGTTCGAGGCTCATCAGGATGCCGAACACATGCGGCGGGACCTTCCGCAGCGCTTCCAGATCCAGCGAGTACGGGATCACCGACGACAGCAGTGCCACGCCCAGCCCCGCGATCAGCACCCACGGCTGGATCAGCGACGTTCCGCCGTCGACCACGCCGAACGGCACGGCCACCAGTGCCGCGACGGCCATTCCCAGCGCCAGGCCCTCGCCTTCCGCGGTGTGGCGGCCCAGCGCCGCGCCGATCAGGATGTACAGGCCCCAGCACGTCCCGGCGGCGAGGCCGAACAGCAGACCGACGGG
Organism: Streptomyces naphthomycinicus; assembly: GCF_020400595.1. Taxonomy (GTDB): domain Bacteria; phylum Actinomycetota; class Actinomycetes; order Streptomycetales; family Streptomycetaceae; genus Streptomyces; species Streptomyces naphthomycinicus. The sequence goes on from NZ_JAINRE010000054.1 coordinate 40,849, forward strand.
GTCGAGTTCGCCGCGCCCCTCCGTCAGCAGGACCACACCACCCGCCGCGAGCACGGCCCAGAGGGCGTCCGGCCACCGCCTCGACCCGGCCAGGGCCACCGCCAGCGGGCCGAGGAACTCGATGGTCACCGCGATCCCCAACGGGATCCGGGACAGCGCGAGATAGAAGCACAGGTTCATCGAGCCGAGAATCACGCCGTAGCCCAGCACCACGGTCCACGTGCGACGACTCATGCGCGGGGACGGCCGCCACACCAGCAGCAGCACCGCCGCCGCGAAGAACAGTCGCAGTGCGACCGTCCCGAAGCTGCCCACCGCGTCGAACAGGTGCTTGGCCAACGCCGAGCCCACCTGAACGCTGACGATGCCGAGCAGTACCAGCGCCGTCGGCGGGATCGCGCCGAAGGTCCGCCCGGCCGGCGCGGTCGGAGAGAACCGGCGGGACGGGTCGCGGTCGATCCTGTCGATGTTCCTGGTGGCCACGCGTGGATTGTCGACGAGCGGGCCTCGCGGGTCACATGCATTTTCCCCGGACAGGGCCGCGGGAGCACCGGGTTCCACCGCCGCCGAGCCGTCCTACGCGCCTGGCCCGTACCGTCGGCGAGCGGGACGGTCCAGGCGCCAGACCACGTCGATGCCGGTGCCCGAGGGAGCCGCGGGCGGGGGTGCCTGCTCACGCCGGACTTCGGTGAAGCCCAGCCGGCGGGGCACGGCGGCGCTGGCGGTGTTGACCAGGTCGTGCGTTATCTCCAGGTACTCCACGTCCCTCAGGGCGAACATCTCGCTCATCAGGGCTGCCGTCGCCCTCGTGGCGATGCCCCGGCCGGTGGCGGCAGGGTGCAGCCAGTACCCCATCCGCCAGCCCCGAGGTTCGGCCGCGCGGTAGGCCTGGCACATGCCGATGAGCGTGCCGTCCCTGGCGATGGCGTAGTTGTACGCGTCGCCGGCCGTCCATTGCGCGTCGGACTTCGCGAGGAAGTCCCGGGTGTTGTTCTCGCTGTGACCGGCGACCCACGGCATCCACGGACTCAGATGGTCCGCGGACTCCTCGATCAACTTGAACGCCGGAGCCACATCGCTCTCTCCCCGCCAGCGTCGCAGGACGAAGTCTCCGCACTCTATGGTCTGATTCGGTCGCTCCATGACAGCCATGATTGGTTCGCGGAACGAGGCACAGCAAGGGGAGGCGAGGAACCGGCGGCCCGTTCGCCCGGCAAGCCCGGGTCGTCCCCGTCCCGCCGTGCGGGTCACCGCCGCACGATCGAAGCCGTCACATGTCGCCGCATCCGCCCGCCCCGGCGAGTACAGCGGCCATCATGAGACATGAGTCCGGACCACTGGCACCTCACCGAAGACATCGACGCCTTTCTCGCCCGAGCCGGGGACTTCCTGCGCTCGCGCCCCGCCCTGCACACCACGCCGCTGACGACACTCGACAGACTGCGGAGGCGCGGGGCGGACGCGTACGGCGGCGAGGCCACCGTCCTGGGCCGGCTGGAGGCGGGCGGCGAGGTCCGCGCCCTCTTCTACCGTCCTCCGACCCACCGCCTGACCCTCACCCCCCTCTCCCCGGAGGAGGCCGACCGACTCGCCGCCCACCTGGCCGGCCTCGGCCACCACCTCTCCGGCGTCACCGCGGACCACGACACCGCCACCGCCTTCGCCGAGGCATGGCAGCGGCACGCGGGCGCGACACCGACGGCGGGCTGGTGGGGCCGCCTGCACCGGCTCGGCACACTCACCCCGCCGGAGCCGCTCCCGGACGGCCGGGGGCGCCTCGTGGCCGCGCGGGACCATGAGCAACTCGTCCGCTGGTGCGCCGAGTTCCTCACCGCCGTCGGCGAGACGCCCGCCGTCGACGCGGGCTCCTGGGCCGACTCGCGCTTCGCCGAGAAACACTTCACGTTCTGGGAGACCCCGGACGGCACCCCGGTCTCCATGGCCGGCTCGACTTCGATGATCGGCGGCATGATCCGGGTGGACCCCGTCTACACCCCGGCCCACCTCCGGGGCCGCGGCTACGCGGGCGCCGTGACGGTCGAGGTGAGCAGAGCCGCGCTGACCGCGGGCGCGACGGACGTCGTCCTGTTCACGAACCCCGCCAACCCCACCAGCAACGCCCTCTACCGGCGCATCGGCTATGACCCGGTCGCCGACTTCACCGGCTACGACTTCTCCTGCGACAACGCCGGAGACTGACGACCGAACCGAGCCGAGCGGCACCGGCCGATCACGCTCCCGCTCTGCCCGGGCCCGAGGGGGAGGGGGAGCGCGGTCCCGGGGCGGCGCCCGCTGGATTCGATGCCGTACCGCAGTTCCGGACGTGTGTCCAGGCGGGTGATCCGGTTGGCGTACCGAGGAAATGATTCGGCGGGTGAAAAGATCGGCCTCGGGCGGATCGGGCCGCCGCCGCCCGTGATCATGGGTACGTGCCCTGCCGCGCGGCCCCGCCGCTCGCGGCGGCACCGCTCCACCGCTTGCTCCTTCCCGCCTTCCACGAGGAGTCCGTTGTGCCCGTCCGTCGCCTCCTGACCAGCACCCTCTCTTCCGTCGCCCTCGCGCTGTCGTTCCTGGGCGCCGGCACCGCCACCGCGACCCCGGCGGCCGCCGATCCGTGCGGCTTCTACGAGACCGGCTCCGACGCCTACTACAACCACTGCACCTCCGACGGCTCCCACGTGGTGATCAAGGTCGAGGTCGCGCTGGCACCCGACTTCGAGCGCTGCGTGGCCCCGGGCCGGTCCTGGCTCGGCTCCGCCGCCCGGATCCAGGGCGCTCACTACGTGGGCCGCACCTGCTGACGCACACCGCTGCACACCGCTGCGCTCCGCTGGCCGGCCGGGGCCGCCCGTCCCGTCGGCGGGTCTCCGGCCGGCGGTGTCAGATGGTCATCGGCTCCTGGAGCCAGCGGCTGATCCGGTACGGCAGCCACCAGGCGAGCGGACCGACGTCGAGGACGAGTTTCTCGTTCCGGAAGTCACCGAGGACGTCGGACGGCACGGCGTCCGCCGGCGCTCCGTAGGCCAGGCGCTCGATGGTGTGTTCGTAGTGCGGCTCGTCCGCGGTGAACCGGCGCAGCTCGCCCCACCGGCGGTCCCGGATCTGGACGAAGCCGGGACCCTTGCGCCACAGGCACTTGCACAGGTAATGGCCCTCCCGCCAGGCGCGCAGCGCCTCGTCCGCCCCGGCGGGCCCCTCGATCCGCCGCGGCGGCTGGAGGTGGCTGAGGACCTGCCAGGCATCGGGCTCCGCCGGAGCGAGACGGAGGTCCCACTCGACGAGGACGGCTCGCGCGGTCAGATCACGCACCAGGCTGAGCGCGGCCACCGCCTCGGCGGCCGGCCGGAGGCCCGCGCCGGCGGCCAGGTCCACGGGCGCGGGCAGCCGGACGCGCCGGGCGCCGAGCTGCCAGAGCCGCTCGCTCTCGCCCTCCAGGGGCCCGGGCAGGGGCAGTTCGCCCAGGAACATGCCGGGGATCTCGCAGGCGGAGAGGTCGTAGTCGCGCCAGGCGAGGACGGCGGGCGGGCTCATGGTGCGCGAAGTGCTCATCGGCGTACTCCTCCTCGGGGCGCGGTCAGGCGTGGACGGGCGCGGCGGGCTCGGGGCGCGGCGCATGGGTGTGGCGCATGAAGTCGAGCCGCAGCAGGTCCTCGTTGACGGCGGCCGGGGCGATGTGCACGTACTGCCCGCCGTCGGTGAAGACGGTCCCGAGGGACACCCAGTGGTCGAGGAGCCGCTGCACACCGGCTTCGTCGCGGGCGGCCGCCGCCTCCTCGCGGCCGGCCTTGCGGGTGAGGGCGGTGACGGTGTGCGGCTGGTCCAGCAGGCGGAAGCAGGCCATCTCGAAGGGGTCGGCCAGCTCGGCCGTCCGCCATGCGAAGGCGCGGCGCCGGGAGACCAGGACGATCCGGTCGCCCAGATCGGTGTGGGTCAGCCGGGCGTCGGCGTGGTGCTTCTTCCAGGCGGCGAGTGCATCGTTCAGCGCGGTGACGGCGGGCTCGCCGATGCCGCGGGCGGGGGCCTCGAAGACGTACGCGAGGTCGTACAGCTCCTTCTCCGGCAGGTCGTAGGTGAAGCGGTAGTGCTCCTCCGGCCTGAGGCCGGTGAAGCCCAGTTCGGGGCGCTCGAAGTACGGACTGAAGCGCTCGATGGCGATCCGGGCGGACAGGTCGACCGGTGGGTCGAGGTGTTCCAGCGCCGGTATCTGGGCGATCACCGGCTCGTAGTCCTGGACGGTCTCGCCGGGGAACCCGTGGAGGTAGTTCCAGGCGACGGACAGGCCGGTCTCGGCCCCGTCGCGGAGCATCCGGACGCGTGGTCGACGAAGGAGAAGTTGCGGTGCACTGCCGCACCCTGCGCCCCGTCGCAGTTGGCCCCGCCCAGGACGGTGACGATGTGCGGGGCGAGCTGCTTGACCCGCCGGGCGGCGGCGAGCGCCGCGGCGTTCTGCTGGAAGGTGGAGGTGAACCCGATGACATCGGGGGCGTGCGCGACGATCCGCCGCGCGATCTCGTCCACGAACTCCGGGACCACCTGGTGGAGCGCGTGCGTCATGGCCATGCGCGACTTCTTGAGTTTGCCGCGCATGACGGCGGTGAACTCCTCCTCGCGCCAGTGCGGGTCGTCGTAGAGAGCCGAGGAGAACACCCAGTCGCCGCAGCCCATGAAATAGGAGGAAAGGGCGTAGTACTCGTAGTCGTCACCGGTGAATTCGGTGCGCGCGGTGATCCAGTCGGTGAATTCGAGATTGGCGTGCAGAACCTCGGCCTCGGCGCCGGCACGCGCTCGTCCACGCTCCGTTTGAGGATTCCCAGCGCGAGGGACGGAAGGTCGATGGGCGACCAGGGCATGTTGACCAGCAGGACACGCATGGCGGCTCCTCGGGGCAGGATGGGACCGGCCGGCCCGGCGGTGCACCACCGGACCGGCCGGCAAGGATCAGTCCTCTTCCGCGTCCTCGGCGTTGCGGAACGGGACGGTGACGGTGATGCCGACGCTCGGCTTGCGGTTCTCCTCGTCACCCGCGAGCGGGTCGTTGTGGATGATGTCCTTCTGCATGGCCCCTTCTCCTCTCCGTGGTGGGTACGTCGGTGTGGTGCTCCCCGCTCCGGGCGGAGCGGGGCGTCTGGGGGCGGCGAGGTGCGGGGCCGCGCAGTTCCCGGTCGAGGAAGACCACGGCCCGGCGCAGCACGGCGACGTGGTCGCCGCCGTCGTAGCCGTCGTGGCCCGTGTCGAGCCAGAGGGATTCGTGCCGGACGCCGGCGCCGCGCAGCGCGGCGAGGTAGCCGCGGACCTGACCGGGCGGGCACTTGGCGTCGTGGGTGGCGGCGACGACCAGCAGCGGGGCGCGGACCGCGGCGGCGTAGCGGATCGGGGAGCTGCGCGCGTAGCGCTCGGGGACCTCGTCGGGTGTGCCGCCGAAGAGCCGTTCGTCCAGGGCGCGCAGGGCGGGAGTGGTGGTGCGGTGGGCGGCCACGCAGTCGGCGACCGGCTTGACCGCGACGCCCGCCTGCCACAGGCCGGGGCGGGTGCCCAGGGAGAGGAGGACGAGGTAGCCGCCCCAGGAGGTGCCCCACAGGCCCACGGCGTCCGCGCGGATCAGGCGGCGGGCGACGAGGTCGGCGCGGACCGACGCGAGGTCCTCGACCTGAGTGAGTCCCACCCCGTCCCGGAAGGCGCGCCGCCAGCGCGGCCCGTACCCCGTGGAGCCGCGGTAGTTGACGCGGGCGACGGCGAAACCGGACGCGACCAGGGAGTGCACGACGCCGTCGTAGGCGCCCCGGTCGTGGTCGGCGGGTCCGCCGTGCACCAGGAACACCGCCGGGGCCGGACCGCGCGGTTCGTCGGGCAGGCTGAGCAGGGTGTGCACGGGCCCGTCCGGGCCGGGGGTCCACACGTCCCGGTGGGTGCCGGGGAACCGTTCCGGGAGGACGGGCAGCACGGGCAGAGGCGTGCCGCCGGTGGAACACAGCCGGGGCGGGTGACCACTGGCCGTCCAGAGGTGGTGCAGATCGCCGCCGGGCCGGGTGGCGGCGTCCAGGAGCGTGCCCGGCGGGGTGGGGACAGGGGCGAGGGTAGCCGCGGTGAGGTCGGCGCGGTGCAGGGTGGAACGGCCGTGGCGGTCCTGGCGCACGAGGACGGACCGGCCGTCCGCGTCCCAGCGTGCCCGGCAGTGCTGCTATTCCGCCCCGGGCGAGCGGACGTGCGGGGCGGCGGCGCAGGGCCGGCCGCGGGTGTCGCGGCGGCACCGTCCGGTCCCCGCTTTCGACCGAGAACGATCGGTGCCCGCGCCCCTGCCGAGCCCCCCTCTCCGGAACGCCTCGTCGTGGGGGGGCGGGGGGGGGGGCCCCCCCCCCCCCCGCGGCCCCCCCCCGGGGGGGG
>NZ_JAINRE010000055.1 GCF_020400595.1 Streptomyces naphthomycinicus
CCCGCCCCCGCCCCCGCCCCCGCCCCCGCCCCCGCCCCCCCCCCCGGGGGGGGGGGCCCCGGGCCGCCCGGGGCCCCCGCCGCCGTGCCGTCTACGCGGGCTTGCCGTAGAGGGCGTCGATCTCGGCGGCGTACGCGGCCGTCACCGCGTGCCGCCTGACCTTCAGGGACGGGGTCAACAGCCCGTTCTCCTCGGTGAACTCCCCCTCGACCAGCGCGAAGGAGCGGATCGACTCCGCGCGGGAGACCGCCGCGTTGGCGTGGTCGACCGCCTTCTGCACCTCGGCGCGCAGCCGCTCGTCGCGGACCAGTTCGGACAGCGGGGTGTCCGGCGGCAGCTTCCGTACGGACAGCCAGTGGGCGACCGCCTCCGGGTCGAGGGTGACCAGGGCGGCGACGAAGGGCCTGTTGTCGCCGACGACCACGCACTGGCCGACCGGTGACCGGCTGCGCAGCCGGTCCTCCAGGACGGCAGGCGAGACGTTCTTGCCGCCGGAGGTGACGAGGATGTCCTTCTTGCGGCCGGTGATGGTGAGATAGCCGTCGTCGTCCAGGGCACCGAGGTCGCCGGTGGCGAACCAGCCGTCCCGGAGTACGGCGTCGGTGGCGGCCGGGTTGTTCCAGTACGCCCCGAACACGATCGGGCCCCTGATCAGCACCTCGCCGTCGTCGGCGATGCGCACGGACGCCCCCGGCACCGGCCGGCCGACCGTGCCGGGGCGCGGGCCGAGCGGGGGCACGATGGTGGCGGCGGCGCTGGTCTCGGTCAGGCCGTAGCCCTCGTAGACGACGATGCCGGCCGCGTGGAAGAAGAGGCCGAGGTCGCGGTCGAGCGGGGACCCGCCGCTGATCGCGTACCGCATCCGGCCGCCCAGCTCCTTGCGGATGCGGCGGTAGACCAGCAGGTCGTACAGGGCCCAGGCGGCGTACAGTCCGGGGCCCGGGCCCTTGCCGGTGCCGAGGAACCTCCGCAGGTGGGCCTCGGCGAAGCGGACGGCGATCCGCTCGGCGCGGTCGAAGGAGGCGGCCCGGCCCATCTTCTCGGCGGTGGCCCGTCCGGTGTCGTGGATCTTCTCGAAGAGGTAGGGCACCCCCACCAGGAAGGTGGGCCGGAACTCCCGCAGCGCCGGCCGCAGCTCGTCGGGCCTGACGCTGGGGAAGTGACCGGTCTCGATACGGGCCAGCAGACAGGCGAGCTGGAGGGTGCGGCCGAGGATGTGGGCGAGCGGCAGGAAGAGGAGGGTGGACGCGGCCCGGCCGGTGACGGCCTGGAAGACGGGGTGCAGCAGCTCGACGGTGTTGGCGGCCTCGGCGTGCAGGTTGGCGTGGGTGAGGACGCAGCCCTTGGGGCGGCCGGTGGTGCCGGAGGTGTAGCAGAGGGTGGCGATGGTGTCGGGGGTCAGTGTGCCGCGCCGCTTGGCGAGTTCCTCGTCGGCGAGGTCGCGGCCGAGAGTGGCGAGGTCGGCGAGGGCGTCCGCGTCCAGTTGCCAGAGCCGCGGGGGATGGGCGTGCCCGGCGGTGCCGGTGGTGACCGTGGCCGCGTTCGCGACGGTCTCGGTGACGACGAACCGGGCGCCGGAGTCGCGGACGATCCACTCCACCTGTTCGGCGGAGGAGGTCGGATAGACCGGCACGGACTGGCCGCCGGCCGCCCAGACGGCGAAGTCCAGGACGGTCCACTCGTAGCGCGTGCGGGACATCACGGCGACCCGGCCGCCCGGTTCGAGTCCCGCGGCGATCAGCCCCTTGGCCACGGCGGCCACCTCGGCGGCGAAGACCGCTGCCGTGACCGGCCGCCAGACGCCCTGCTCACGGCGGCGCAGCAGCACCGCGTCCGGGGTCTCGGCCGCGTGCGTGAACGGCAGGTCGGCGAGGGAGCCGGCGGTGAGCGGGGGCGCGAGGGGCGCGGCCCGCGCCTCACGGACGGCGCCCGTGGGATCCCTGACGATCTCCACCGCGGCCCGGTCGACGAGATCGGTGCGCTGCCGTGCCCGTTTCAGATCCCTGCGTACGCCCATGACGGCTCCCGGTGGCGGGGGTGCGGCCCACGGCCTCTACCGCTCGGCCAACTTACTCGGAAGTAAGGAAAGGTCAACGGTTCGCGCAGGGCTCGGTCGGGGGCTCGTCACGGGCCTGGGCCGATCCGGTCGAAGCCCCCCTGGGACACGACGTTCTTCAGGACACGACGTCCTTGCGGGCGAACCCCCGGAAGGCGAGGGCGAACAGCACCAGGGCATAGGTGAGGGAGAGCGCGGTGCCCTGGATCATGCCGGACCACTCGGGGTGCGGCTGGACGGCGTCGGCCCAGGCGAACTGCCAGTGCGCGGGGAGGAAGTCCCGCCAGTGGCCGAGGGCGGTGACGGCGTCCAGGACGTTGCCGACGATGGTCAGGCCGACCGCGCCGCCGACCGCGCCGAGCGGGGCGTCCGTCCTGGTGGACAGCCAGAACGCCAGCCCGGCGGTGACCAGCTGGGACACGAAGATGTACGCCACGGCCACCAGGAGCCGCTGGGCCGCCGTACCGGTGTCCAGCGCGCCGCCGGTGGGGATCTCCAGCGGGCCCCAGCCGTAGGCGGCCGTGCCCGCGGCGAGCGCCACCAGCGGCAGCAGCACCATCGCGGCGAGGCTCATCCCGAGCGCCACGACGAGCTTGGACCACAGCAGCCGGGCCCGGGGCACGGGCGCGGCGAGCAGATAGCGCAGCGAGGACCAGCCGGCCTCCGAGGCGACGGTGTCCCCGCAGAACAGGGCGACCGGGATCACCAGCAGGAAGCCGGCCGACACGAAGAGGTTGACGGCGGCGAAGTTGGCGCCGGAGGCGGTGGCCGTGTCCATCAGGGTGATCTGGTTGTTCCGGCCGCCCGGGTCGCCGCCGATCGCGAAGGCGATCAGCAGCACGAACGGGAGCACGGCCAGGATCGCGCCCATGACCAGCGTGCGGCGCCGCTTGAGCTGGCGGATCAGCTCGACGCCCAGCGGCAGGGTGCGCCCCGCCTGATAGCCGGAGGCGACCTCGGTGAGCGTGCTCATGCGGAACCTCCGATCAGGGTGAGGAAGGCGTCTTCGAGGCGGCGGTGCGGGCCGACGGAGGCGACCGGCACCTCCAGCCGCACCAGCTCCACGATCAGCCGCTCGGCCGTGCCGCCGGGTTCGAGCCGGATCAGCAGCCCGTCGTCGGTGCGCAGGGCGGAGGCGACGCCGGGCAGCGCGTCCACCTTCTCCACCACCGGCTCCTCCACGGGGGTGCCGGTGCCGACCAGCAGGGTGTCGCCGGAGCCGACGATCTCCCGGACCGGGCCGGCCTGCACGAGCCGGCCGCGGTCCATCACCACCAGGTGGGTGCAGGACTGCTCCACCTCGGCGAGGAGATGGCTGGAGACGATCACCGTGCGGCCGCCGGCCGCGTAGCGGATCATCACCTCGCGCATCTCGCGGATCTGGGGCGGGTCCAGGCCGTTGGTGGGCTCGTCCAGGATGAGCAGGTCGGGCAGGCCGAGCATGGCCTGGGCGATGGCCAGGCGCTGGCGCATGCCCTGCGAGTAGGTGCGCACCGCGCGGGCGAGGGCGTCGCCGAGGCCCGCGATCTCCAGTGCCTCGTCCAGGTGGGCGTCCTCGGGCGGGCGGCCGGTGGCCCGCCAGTACAGCTCCAGGTTCTCCCGGCCGGACAGGTGGGGCAGGAAGCCCGCGCCCTCCACGAACGCGCCGACCCGGGAGAGCACGGGGGCGCCGGGCCGGATCGCGTGGCCGAAGACGCGGATCTCGCCGTCGTCCGGCCGGATCAGGCCCATCAGCATGCGCAGCGTGGTGGTCTTGCCCGCGCCGTTGGGTCCGAGCAGGCCGAGCACCTGTCCCTTCTCGACCCGGAAGGACAGCTCGCGCACGGCATACCGGTCGGTGGACTTCGCGTACCGCTTGCTCAGGTCTTCGATCACGAGCGGGACGTCGGCCAGCTCCGGGTCGGGAGCGGGGGCGGACGTCCGGCGGCGGGCGGTGAGCAGCAGGGCGAGGGCGGCGGCCGCGCCGGCCGCGGGCAGCCACCACACCCAGGCGGGCAGGGGCGCGGCGGCGGTGGTGACCGCGGGGGCCGTCGGCACGCTCAGGTCCGACTTCAGGGAGACGGTGTAGCGGGCCGGGGCGGCCGGTGAGGCGTAGCCGAGGTCGGTGGAGGCGAGGACCAGTCGGAGCCGGTGGCCCTTCCGTACCTCGTGGTCGATCGCCGGGAGGGTGACGGTGACGTCCTTGCCCGCCCTGGCGCCGGTCACCCGGAAGGGCGCGACCAGCTGGGCGGGCAGGACCTGCCGGGTGCCGCCGGGGCCGACGTCGTAGACCTTGCCGAACAGGACGGCGTCGTCCCGGGTGGAGGTGAGGTGCACGGTGGCGGTGGGGGCGCCGGTGATCCGCAGGTCGCTCGTGAGCGGCGCGGAGTCGAACTTCGCGTACTGGCCGGGGAAGTCCAGGGAGATGCCGACGCCGAGCGCGGACAGCTGGGCGAGGCCGCGGGAGCCGCCGAGGCCGGGGAGCGCGGACACACCGGGCGGGCTGGCGCCGGCCGGGTTGGCGACGCGCTGGGTGCCGCCGGTGAGGGCGATGGCGCGCCGGTGGTCGTGCAGGCCCGGGTAGGCGGCGGCGCTCGCGCCGCGCAGCTGGGCGGTGCCGTCGGTGGAGTCGATGCCTCCGGTGCGGGTGATCCGGAAGGCCGGGCCGGTGTCGGTGCCCTTGTCGCCCTTCAGGTACCGGTCGAACCAGGCATGCACGCGTGCCTGGACGCGGTTCGTCTCCAGGTCGCCGCCGTCGTGCCCGCCGGCGATCCAGTCCACGTCGACCGGGGCGCCGCCCGCGCGGATCGCCCGCGCGGCGGCGTCGGCCTGGTCGAGGGTGAACAGGGAGTCCGTCTGCCCCTGCACCAGCAGGGTGGGGACCTTGATGCGGTCGCCGACGGCGGACGGCGAGCGTTCCTCCAGCAGCTCCCGGGCGGTCGCGTCCGGGGTGCCGGACTCGGCGATCCGGTCGTACATCCGGCACAGCGCGGGCTGGAGCGCTTCGCAGCCGCCGCCGGTGTTGACGAAGACGCCGGCCCACAGCTTCTTGAACACGCCGTTCGGGAAGAGGGCGTCCGCGAGGTTCCAGTAGGTGATCGCCGGGGCGATGGCGTCGACCCGCCGGTCGTGTCCGGCGGCGAGCAGGGAGACCGCGCCGCCGTAGGACCCGCCGGCCACGCCCACGCGCGGGTCTCCGGGCTTGTCGAGCCGTACCTCGGGCTGCTCGGCCAGCCAGTCGATGAGCCGGGAGACGTCGGCGACCTCGCCCCGGGGGTCGTTGAGCCCGATCTTCCCGGTGGAGCGGCCGAAGCCGCGCGCGGACCAGGTCAGCACCGCGTATCCGGACCGGGCGAGGTCCTCGGCCTGGACGCGCATGTCGTCCTTGCTGCCGCCGAAGCCGTGCGCGAGCAGCACGGCGGGGTGGCGGGCGCCGTCGGCCGGGGCGAAGTACGAGGTGTCCAGGCGTACCCCGTCGACCGCCAGGACCCGCTCGCCGACGCGCACGGGCCGGGTGTCGTCGGAGGCGACGGCCGCCGTCCACGTCCCGGCGCCGGCGAGCACCGCGACGGCGGCCACGGCGGCGGCCAGCCGGCGCGGCCCGCGCGCCCACGCCCGCGGCCGGGGAGGTCGAAGATCCATGCGTCAACGGTACGGTCCGCCGCTGACAACCGCTGCCGACCCCGGGTTGAACGACCGCCCCTCCTCGGGGAGTACGGGCGGGGGCCCGCGTACACCGAGCGCGGTACGCGACACCGCCGCCCCCGTCCCCCCGGGCGGCGGGGGTGACGGGGGCGGCGGCGGGGGCCGGGGGTGACGGGGGAGTTCGCCCCCGGCGGATCAGGCCTGGGCCTCGCCGGCGACCGGGGCGGGTGCCGGGCCGCCCTGGGCCGGGATGCCGTGCACCGGCATGCCCTGCGCCGGGACGGCCGCGGAGTGCTCGGGGAGCCGCGCGTCCTCCGGGATCGACACCAGCCAGCGGGTGTCGCGGCGGGGGCGCAGGTACAGGGCCCAGTAGAGGGTGGCGACGGCGGTGATGCCGCCGGTCCACAGCAGGTAGCTCGTCTCCTGCTGGGTCAGGATGTACGCCAGGACGGCGATGAGCAGGACCGGCATCGCGGGCCACAGCGGCATCCGCCAGGCGGGGGTGTGCCGGTGCGAGCCGCGGCGGGCGAGCAGGGCGGCGACGGCGACGAGCAGGTACATGGCGGTCACCGAGACGCCGGTGACGCCGTACAGGGTGTCCAGGTTGACGAAGCAGAGCACCGCGCCGGGGACGCCGACCGCGAGGGTGGCCACCCAGGGGGAGCCGAAGCGGCCGAGCTTGGCGAAGACGGTGTTGACCGGGCCGGGCCAGGCCTTGTCGCGGGCGGAGGCGAACAGGACGCGGGAGTTCTGGATGACCATGACGATGCCCGCGTTGATGATCGCGAGGGCCACGCAGAGGCTGACGAAGGTGCCGACCGCGGAGTTGGACCAGGCGGTGACCATGGAGCTGATGTCGCCGCCGGTCAGCTCCTTGAGGTCGGAGGCGCCCATGGTGATGGCGACGACCGGCACCAGGATGACCACGGTGGAGATGGCGAGGGTGGCGAGGACCGTGCGGGCGACGTTGCGGCGCGGGTTCTCCAGCTCCTCGGAGAGGTAGACGGCGGTCGAGAAGCCCTGGGTGACGAAGAGGGCGATCGCGAGCCCGGAGACGACCAGCATGGCCGTCACGGTGTCCGTGTGGCCGTGTTCCCCGGCCACCTGCATGGAGACCAGGCTGCCCACGCCGCGGTGGCTGTGCGAGAAGCCGAGCAGGGCGACGACGCCGGCGGCGACGACCTCCAGGACCAGGAAGATGCCGGTGATCCAGGCGTTGGCGCGCAGGTCGAGCAGGCCGGCGAGGGTGGCGAGGAGCATGACGCCGGCGCCGGTCATGGACGGGTCGAGGTGGACGATGGGGGCGAGGTAGTCCGCCGTGCCCATCGCGATCACCGGCGGGACGATCATCACCACCAGCAGGGAGAGCACGAAGACGAGCCAGCCCGCGAGCCGACCGGCCATCGTCGACACCATGGCGTACTCGCCGCCCGCGCTGGGGATGAGGGTGCCCAGCTCGGAGTAGCAGAACGCGACGGCGATACAGAGGAGGGAGCCGATGGCGATCGTCAGGGCGGTGGCGGTGCCGAGGGAACCGAACAGGTCGGGGACGACCACGAAGAGCGTGGAGGCGGGCGTGACGCACGAGAGCGTCAGCAGGGTGCCGCCCACGACACCGATGGACCTCTTCAGCCCCGGCGCGGGGGCCGCTGCGGTGTCGGCCACGGACTTCTGGAGCGTGTCGGTCATACGGCGGGTTCCGATCGACTCGTGCGACTGAGGGTGGGGGTCGGGAGCGCTATCGCCTCCGGCGGATCGTCGTACGTTCGTCTCGTCCGCTCCCGGCGCTGCATAGAACCCCGACGAAAACCACCGCGTCAATGGCCGTTTACCTTCGGAATCCGTACCTCCGGTAGCACGCATGGCACATCGCTTTCCCAGGCTGTGACGCCCTACAGGGACATCCATCAAGCTCGTCCCGAGTGTGACCTTGCTTTCGAAGGTCATCTCCTCGTAACCCCTTCGCCACCCGTTTCGTCCGCACTGAACGGGAACCGCAGCCCGTGTTTCAAAAAAATGTCAGCCGTCCGGTATCCGGACGGGTAATCCAGTCGCGTCCATGTCAGTGGTGGCCGATAGAGTGCGCCCCGCACAGCAGGCACACAGCTCTTGGGGTGGGGACATGACGATGCGGCACACCGCCGCCTGGGTGGCGTTCACGACGGCGGCGCTGGTCGCGGCTTCCGGCTGCGGCACCCAGAGCGCGAAGACGGCTGTCAAGGCGGTCGACAAGGCCAACACCGCCGCGATGGCGGCACTGGCCCGGGCTACGGACCGGACGCAGGAGGTGGGGTCGGCCGAGGTACGGATGACGACCGACACCGGCACCAGCGGCCCGGTCGCCATGACGGGCACGTACTCCTGGGGCGACGGATACGCCTTCGACGTGGAGATGGACACCAAGGCCGCGAACATGCAGACGGTCAGCCACTCCCCCACGACGCACGTCCTGTTCGTGGACGGCGTCTACTACTACGACGTCGACCCCTTCCCCTCCGGCCCGTACCAGGGCAAGGACTGGATCAAGGTCGACGGTTCGGCGGTGTTCGGGAAGAAGGGCGCCCAGGCCCTCAGCGGGGACAACGGCAGCCCCTCCGCCTCCATGAAGGGTCTGAAGTACGCCAAGGACGTCCAGAACCTCGGCACGCAGACCCTGAACGGACGGCGCACCACGCACTACCGCGGCGTGATCGACAGCGCGCACATGGGCAAGTTCAAGGACGTCTACGGCGAGGGCAGCCCCATGGGCGAGGCGACCGGCACGAAGTCCATCGTCATGGACGTGTGGGTCGGTCCCGACGACCTGCCGGTGCGGCTGAAGGAGAAGCTCGGCGTCATGACCATCAGCATGGACTTCGACAAGTTCGGCAAGGCGGCCGCCGTCCAGGCCCCGCCCGCCTCGCGCACCGCCGACCTCACCGAAGTGGTCAAGCAGCAGCAGCACTGAACACACCGGTGCCCCGTCCTCCCTGCGGAGGGCGGGGCACCGTGCCGTCCGGCTCACCGCGCGCGGCGGGCTCCCGGCCCGGCGGGCGCGCGGCGGGCCGCGCGGCTCAGTGGTTGCGCGGGAAGCCCAGGTCCACGCCGGCCGGGGCGTCGGCCGGGTCGGGCCAGCGGGTGGTGACGACCTTGCCGCGGGTGTAGAAGTGCGTGCCGTCGTTGCCGTAGATGTGGTGGTCGCCGAAGAGGGAGTCCTTCCAGCCGCCGAAGGAGTGGTAGCCCACCGGCACCGGGATCGGCACGTTCACGCCGACCATGCCGGCCTCGATCTCCAGCTGGAAGCGGCGGGCCGCGCCGCCGTCCCGGGTGAAGATCGCGGTGCCGTTGCCGAACGGCGAGGCGTTGATGAGGGCCACGCCCTCCTCGTAGGTGTCGGCGCGCAGCACGCACAGCACCGGGCCGAAGATCTCGTCCTGGTACGCCTTCGCGCTGGTGGGCACCCTGTCCAGGAGCGAGATGCCGATCCAGTGGCCGTCCTCGAAGCCCTCGACCGTGTAGCCGGTGCCGTCGAGCACGACCTCGGCGCCCTCGGCGGCGGCACCCGAGACGTAGCCGGCCACCTTGTCGCGGTGGGCGGCGGTGATCAGCGGACCCATCTCGGACGTCGGGTCGTTGCCCGGACCGATCTTGATCTTCTCGGCGCGCTCGCGGATCTTCTCCACCAGCGCGTCCCCGATGGCGCCCACGGCCACGACGGCCGAGATGGCCATGCAGCGCTCGCCCGCGGAGCCGTAGGCGGCGGAGACGGCCGCGTCGGCCGCCGCGTCCAGGTCGGCGTCCGGCAGGACCAGCATGTGGTTCTTGGCGCCGCCCAGGGCCTGGACGCGCTTGCCGTTGGCGGAGGCGGTGGTGTGGATGTAGCGGGCGATCGGGGTCGATCCGACGAAGGAGACCGCCTTGACGTCCGGGTGCTCCAGCAGGCGGTCGACGGCCACCTTGTCGCCGTGGACGACGTTGAAGACACCGTCGGGGAGACCGGCCTCGGACAGCAGCTCGGCGATCTTGACCGCGGCCGACGGGTCCTTCTCGGACGGCTTCAGCACGAAGGTGTTGCCGGTCGCGATGGCGATCGGGAACATCCACATCGGGACCATCGCCGGGAAGTTGAACGGCGTGATGCCGGCCACGACACCGAGCGGCTGACGGATCGCGGCCACGTCGACGCCATTGGCGACCTGCGTGGACAGCTCGCCCTTGAGCTGCACGTTGATGCCGCAGGCGAGGTCCACGATCTCCAGGCCGCGCGCGACCTCGCCGAGCGCGTCGGAGTGCACCTTGCCGTGCTCGGCGGTGATCAGCTCCGCGACGGCGTCCCGGTTGGCGTCGAGCAGCGCACGGAACCTGAACAGGATCGAGGTCCGCTGGGCCAGCGAGGACCGGCCCCAGGTGGCGAAGGCGTCCTTGGCCGCCGCGACGGCCGCGTCCACCTCCTCGACCGACGCGAACGCGACCTTCGTGGTGACCGCGCCGGTCGCCGGGTCCGTCACCGGCCCGTACGTGCCCGACGCGCCTTCGGCGGTCTTGCCGCCGATCCAGTGGTTGACGATCTTCGTCATGCCCAGAGACTCCTTCTTACAGATGGCGGCGTCGGGTCGAGACGTGCCGTTCGTACAGCTCACGTGCCTTGACCGCCGACGGTCGGGTCGCGGTCTCGGCCACAGGAACATCCCACCAGGCCTGCGCCGGAGGCGCGCCCGACACAGTGTCGGACGTTTCGGTCTCCACGTAGACACATGTGGGAGTGTCCGCGGCCCGCGCCTCGGCGAGCGCCGCGCGCAGGTCGCCCACGGTCTTGGCGCGCAGCACTCGCATGCCCAGGCTGGCCGCGTTGGCGGCGAGGTCGACGGGCAGCGGGGCACCCGTGTACGTCCCCTCCGCCGTCGGGAACCGGTAGGCCGTGCCGAACCGCTCGCCGCCGACCGACTCCGAGAGCCCGCCGATGGACGCGTACCCGTGGTTCTGCACCAGCAGGATCTTGATCGCGATGCCCTCCTGCACGGCGGTCACGATCTCGGTCGGCATCATCAGATAGGTGCCGTCGCCGACCAGCGCCCACACGTGCCGCTCGGGCGCGGCGAGCTTCACGCCGAGCGCGGCCGGGATCTCGTAGCCCATGCAGGAGTAGCCGTACTCCAGGTGGTACTGGTCGTACGACCGCGCCCGCCACAGCTTGTGCAGGTCGCCGGGGAGCGAGCCGGCCGCGTTGACGATGATGTCCGACTCGTCCACGAGGGCGTCCAGGGCCCCGAGGACCTGCGGCTGGGTCGGCCGGGTATCGGGGTCACCGGCCTCGAAGCAGGCGTCGACGCGCTGTTCCCAGCGCTCCTTGTCCTCGGTGTACTCGGTGACGTACCCGTCCGCGACCGTGTGCCCGTGCATGACCAGGGCCTCGGTCAGCTCGCCGAGTCCGCTGCGGGCGTCCGCGATCAGCGGGAGCCCGGCGAGCTTGTGGCCGTCGAAGGGCGCGATGTTGAGGTTCAGGAAGCGGACGTCCGGATTCTCGAAGAGGGTGCCGGAGGCGGTGGTGAAGTCGGTCCAGCGGGTGCCGACCCCGATCACCAGGTCCGCGGTGCGGGCCAGCTCGTCGGCGGTCGCGGTGCCGGTGTGGCCGACCCCGCCGACGTCCTGCGGGTGGTCGTGACGGAGTGAGCCCTTGCCGGCCTGGGTGGAGGCGACGGGGATGCGGGTCGCCGCGGCGAACTCCGCGAGGACGTCCTCGGCGCGGCTGTGGTGGACGCCGCCGCCGGCGACGACCAGGGGCCGGCGCGCCGCACGGACCGCCCGGACCGCCTCGGCCAGCTCGGTGGGGTCCGCGCCCGGCCGCCGTACGGTCCACACCCGATCGGCGAAGAATTCCCGCGGCCAGTCGAACGCCTCCGCCTGGACGTCCTGCGGCAGGGCGAGCGTGACCGCGCCGGTCTCCACCGGGTCGGTCAGGACCCGCATGGCCTGGAGCGCGCTCGGCAGCAGGGCCTCCGGCCGCGTGATCCGGTCGAAGTACCGCGACACCGGGCGCAGGGTGTCGTTGACCGACACATCGCCCGCGTACGGCACCTCCAGCTGCTGGAGGACGGGGTCGGCGGGGCGGGTGGCGAAGACGTCGCCGGGCAGGAGGAGGACCGGGAGGTGGTTGACGGTGGCCAGGGCGGCGCCGGTGACGAGGTTGGTCGCGCCGGGCCCGATGGACGTCGTCACCGCGTGCGTGGACAGGCGGTTCGCCTGGCGGGCGTAGCCGACCGCCGCGTGCACCATGGACTGCTCGTTGCGGCCCTGGTGGTACGGCATCACGTCCTGGTACTCGATCAGCGCCTGGCCGATCCCGGCGACGTTGCCGTGCCCGAAGATGCCCCAGGTGGCGCCGATCAGCCGCTGCCGCTCGCCGTCCCGCTCGGTGTACTGCGCGGCGAGGAAGCGGACGAGCGCCTGGGCG
This sequence comes from Streptomyces naphthomycinicus, assembly GCF_020400595.1. Classification (GTDB taxonomy): domain Bacteria; phylum Actinomycetota; class Actinomycetes; order Streptomycetales; family Streptomycetaceae; genus Streptomyces; species Streptomyces naphthomycinicus. The sequence continues at coordinate 12,111 of NZ_JAINRE010000055.1, forward strand.
ACGGTCAGCCGGATCGTCATCGGTACCCCCCTGTGGTCTCCGTGTGGTCGGGGTGGAAGCGGATCCGCCACTCCCGGGTCTCGCCCGGGCCGGCCATGACGTTCAGGTAGTACATGTCGTGGCCGGGCTGGGCGATGGACGGTCCGTGCCAGCCGTCCGGGACGAGGACGGCATCGCCGGAGCGGACCTCGGCGAGCACGTCGGCACCGCCCTCGCGCGAGGGGAACACCCGCTGGTAGCCGAGCCCGCCGGGACCCGCGATCTCGAAGTAGTAGATCTCCTCCAGCTCGGACTCCTCGCCCGGCCGGTGCTCGTCGTGCTTGTGCGGCGGGTACGAGGACCAGTTGCCGCCCGGGGTGATCACCTCGACGGCGATCAGCGTGTCGCAGTCGAAGGAGTCGGCCGAGGCGAAGTTGCGCACCCGGCGGGCGCAGGTACCGCTGCCGCGCTCCTCGACGGGAACCTCCGGCGCGGGGCCGTAGCGGGCGGGGAGTCGTCGCTCGCACTTCGCTCCTGCCAGGGCGAAGCGGCCTCCCGCGCCGGAGGCGATCTGGACCCGGGAATCCCGGGGGGCGTACGCGAAGTCCGAGACGTCCGCGAACACGCTCTCCCGGCCCAGGAGTTGGAACTCGTTTCCTTCAATTTGTACGGTACATCCGCCTTCCAGCGGAAGCACGATCCATTCGCTGTCCCCCGTGGTGAACGTATGGCTGCCGCCGGGCGCCAACTCGACGACACGCAGGCTGCTGTGTGTCCAGCCGGCCAACTTGGGATCGATGTCGACGGCGTACTGGGGGTTCGCGGTGGCGCCCCGGGGAAGATGCAGATCGGTGCTGGTCATGCGGCCCTCACAGCAGTCCTACGGCGGTGTCCACGGCGGCGGCCACATCGCCGTCCGCCGGGTACAGCAGCGAGCGGCCGACCACCAGGCCGCGCACGGTGGGGAGTCGGAGCGCGCCGCGCCACTTCTCGTAGGCGGCGTCCTGGTCCGCGGGCGAGTCGCCGATGTCCCCGCCCAGCAGCACGGCGGGCAGCGTGGAGGTCTCCATGACCCGGGCCATGTCGTCGGGGTCCTCGGTGACCGGCACCTTCAGCCAGGTGTAGGCGGAGGAGCCGCCGAGCCCGGAGGCGATGGCGATGGACCGGACGACCGCCTCGGCGGACAGGTCGTTGGCCAGCCTGCCCTCGGGGGTGCGGAGGCTGATGAAGGGCTCCACGAACACCGGCAGCCTGCGCGCGGCCATGGCGTCGATGGCGCGTGCGGTGGACTCCAGGGTGGTGAGGGAGCCGGGGTCGGTGTAGTCGACGCGCAGCAGCAGTTTGCCCGCGTCGAAACCGAGCCGCTCGATGTCCTCGGGGCGGTGGCCGGTGAACCGGTCGTCCAGTTCGAAGCTCGCGCCCTGGAGGCCGCCGCGGTTCATCGAGCCCATGACGACCTTGTGGTCCAGGGCGCCGAGGAGGAGCAGGTCGTCCAGGATGTCGGCGGTGGCGAGGACGCCGTCGACGCCGGGCCGGGACAGCGCGAGGCAGAGGCGTTCGAGCAGGTCGGCCCGGTTGGCCATGGCGAGCTTGCGGTCGCCGACGCCGAGCGCGCCACGGGCCGGGTGGTCGGCGGCGACGATCATCAGCCGGCCGTTCTCGTTCAGCAGGGGTCTGCGGGCCCGGCGGGTGGCGGCCTCGGCGATCGCCTCGGGGTGGTGGGTGCGGATCCGGACCAGCTCGGCGGTGTCGACGCGGGACCGCCGGACGCCGTCGCCGCCGTGCGGGTGCGTCCCCGCGACGCGGCCGGCCCTCACAGCACCGCTCCGGCGTCGAGCGCGGCGGCCACCTCGGCCGGGGTCGGCATCGCGGAGGAGCACTCCAGGCGGGAGGCGACGATGGCGCCGGCCGCGTTGGCGTGTCGCATGACCGTCTCCAGGTCCCAGCCGGCCAGCAGGCCGTGGCAGAGGGAGCCGCCGAAGGCGTCGCCGGCGCCCAGCCCGTTGAGGACGGTGACGGGCAGCGGCGGGACCTCGACGGACCCGCCGTCGCGGTGGACGGCGAGGACTCCCTTGGGGCCCTGTTTGACGACGGCCAGCTCGACCCCGGCGTCCAGCAGGGCCCGCGCGGCGGCATGGGGCTCGCGCACTCCGGTGGCGACCTCGACCTCGTCCAGGTTGCCGACGGCGACCGTGGTGTGGCGCAGGGCCTCGGCGTAGAAGGGGCGGGCCTGGTCCGGGTCGCTCCAGAACATGGGCCGCCAGTCCAGGTCGAAGACCGTGGTGCCCGCCCCGTCCCGCCGGGCGAGGGCCGCGAGGGTCGCCGAGCGGCTCGGCTCCTCGCTCAGGCCGGTGCCGGTGACCCAGAAGACGCGGGCCCGGCGGATGGCGTCGAGGTCCAGCTCGTGGACGTCGATCTCCAGGTCGGGGGCCTTGGGCTGCCGGTAGAAGTAGAGCGGGAAGTCGTCCGGCGGGAAGACCTCGCAGAAGGTGACCGGGGTCGGCAGCCCGGGGACGGGGGTGACCCAGCGGTCGTCGACGCCGAAGCCGCGCAGCGCCTCGTGCAGATAGCCGCCGAACGGGTCGTCGCCGGTGCGGGTGATCACGGCGGTGTGCCGGCCGAGCCGGGCCGCGGCGACCGCGACGTTCGTCGCCGACCCGCCGAGGAACTTGCCGAACGACGACACCCGGGCGAGCGGGACACCGGTCTGGAGCGGGTAGAGGTCCACTCCGATCCGCCCCATGGTGATCAGGTCGTAGGCCATCGGCTTCCCTTCGTCATGGCTCTTCCCGGATTTCTAGTCCCGCACGCCGAACCCTGTCAATGTTTTGTCCAGACATTCGGACCAGTCCCCTCGAAGGAGAGGCGAGGGGCCGCTCGGCCTCCGGACGCCCGCGGGTGCGCGACCGCGGACCGGGAGGGCCGGACGCGTCGCCACCCGCACCTCCCCTCGACCGCCACCGGAGTCACCCCCCTCACATGGTTGCCCCCTGTGACCACTCCGTCACAAAAGCCTCGCTTCTGTCACACGTGTCGCGTGTACGCGGGCTCTCGGTCACACCCGGACGACAGGCACCCACCATTGGTCACTCTGCGTCGTTCACCGGGCACAGGCTTGGTGATCGCCAGCGCAGTGCCCGGTCCCCCCGGCGGCCGTTCCGGTCGCCTCCGCGGTGCGCGCAGGGAGGTGCAACTCATGACCGACCGACGGCTCTGGTCCTACAAGGAGATCGCGGCGCACATCCGGGTGCAGCCGGACACCGTACGGTCCTATCGCAAGCACGGGCTGCTGCCTCCGCCCGACCACGTCGAGGGCGGCAAGCCCTACTGGTACGCCGACACCGTCCGCGCCTGGGTCGCCTCCCGCCCCCGCAACCGCACCCGCGGAGACGACTGACCCCCGGGCCCTTGCCGGCCTTTCCCCCGCGTCGGTGCCGTGCCCCGTCCGCCTCCGGCGGCGGGGCACGGGGGTTCCGGGCCCTCAGCTCCAGGGGTCGACGACCGTCACGCCCGCCGCCGGGGCCGCGTCCATCTCCGCGAGTGCCGCCGGGGCCGCGTCGAGGGGGATCGTCCGGGTGACGAGGAGGTCGGGGCGCAGCACGCCGGAGCGGACCAGTTCGAGCATGCCGGGGTAGGCGTGGGCGGCCATGCCGTGGCTGCCCAGGAGTTCGAGCTCCAGGGCGATCGCGCGGGCCATCGGCACCGGGGTGGTGCCGTCGGCCGAGGGCAGCAGACCGATCTGGACGTGCCGGCCGCGGCGGCGCAGGGAGCCGACCGAGGCGGCACAGGTGACGGGGGATCCGAGGGCGTCCAGGGAGAGGTGGGCGCCGCCGGCGGTCAGCTCGACGACGGCCTCCGCCGTGTCGGGCACCCGGGTCGCGTCCACCGTGTGCGCCGCGCCGAACCGGCGCGCGAGGTCGAGCGCTCGGGGCGACACGTCGACCGCGACCACCCGGGCCCCCGAGGCCGCCGCGATCATCACCGCCGACAGGCCGACCCCGCCGCAGCCGTGCACCGCGACCCACTCACCGGGCGCCGCCCGGCCCTGCTGCACCACGGCACGAAAAGCGGTGGCGAAGCGGCAGCCGAGGGCGGCGGCGGTGGCGTACGTCATGTCGTCCGGGAGCGCGACGAGATTGACGTCGGCGTGGTCGAGCGCGACGTACTCGGCGAAGGAGCCCCAGTGGTGGAAGCCGGGCTGCGTCTGCCGTTCGCACACCTGCTGGTCGCCGGCCGCGCAGGACGGGCAGCTGCCGCAGGCGCAGACGAACGGCACGGTGACCCGGTCGCCGGGCCGCCACCCGGTCACCCGCGCCCCCACCGACTCGACCTCGCCGGCGAGTTCGTGCCCCGGCACGTGCGGCAGGGTGATGTCCGGGTCGTGGCCCATCCAGCCGTGCCAGTCGCTGCGGCAGAGACCGGTGGCCCGGACGCGGACGACCACACCGTGCTCGGCGGGCTCCGGATCGGGCACCTCCCTCACCTCGGCCGGCTTCCCGTACTCCGCGAACACCACGGCACGCATGCGCACTCCTCTCGGGGACCTGCGCGAAGGCTAGACGCTCCGGCCGTCGCCCGGCCGGGCCGCCACTGCCGGCTCGTCGCGCCCGGTCGCGCCGCTTCCCGTGTCCTCGGGGGGCGTACCGGGCTCGCCCTCGCTCAGACCGAACCGCCGATGGAGACGCCGCAGGGGTGCCGGGGCCCACCAGGTGGCGCGGCCGGTGAGGCGCATGACGGCCGGGACGAGGAGGCTGCGGACCACCATCGCGTCCATCAGCACCGCGAGCGCGATGCCGAGGCCCAGCATCTTGGTGTTGGTCACCCGGGAGGTGCCGATGGCGACCATCACCACGGCGAGGATGACCGCCGCCGCGGTGATCAGCCCGCCCGTGCGCTGGAGTCCGTGCCGCACCGCCTCGTTGTGGTCGCCCGTGCGGTCGTACTCCTCCTTGATGCGGGAGAGCAGGAACACGCCGTAGTCCATGGAGAGGCCGAAAGCCACGCAGAACATCAGGACGGGCAGGGTGGTCTCGATGGAGCCGGGGCTGGTGAAGCCGAGCGGGCCGGACAGGTGGCCGTCCTGGAAGACCCAGACCACCGCGCCGAACATCGCCGTCAGGCTGAGCGCGTTGAGCACCACGGCCTGGAGGGGTATCAGCACGCTGCCGGTGAGCAGGAAGACCAGCAGGAGCGTGACCACGGCTATGAACACGGCCGCCCAGGGCAGGCGTTCCGCTAGGGCGTGCTTGGTGTCCACGAGGACCGCGGCGGTGCCGGTCACCTTCGTGCCGAAGCCGGCCCGCACCGAGCGCAGTTCGCCGACCAGACGCTGGGCGGAGTCGTCCACGGCCTCGCCCTCCGGCTGGACCGTGAAGTAGGCGGTGTCACCCTCGACCAGGGGGCCTTCGACGCGGGCCACCCCGGGCAGCGCGGCCACCCGCTGCTTGTAGGCGGCGTACCGGGACGGGGTGGCCGGGCCCTCGGCGAGGACCTCCAGGCCGCCGCCGGGACTGCCGGGGAAGCCTTCGCGGATGTGCTGCTGCACCACGTGTGATTCGGCAGTCGAGGGCAGCTGCCGGTCGTCGGCCGTGCCGAACTTCACGCCCAGGAAGGGCAGGCCGAGCAGCACCAGCAGGGCGGTGGTGCCGAGGGCGAAGAGCGGGGCGCGGCGCATCACCAGCCCGGCCCCGCGGGCCCAGGCCGTGCCCTCGGCCGGCTTCGGCTCGCGGCCGCGGCGCACGAGGCGGCGCAGGTCCAGGGAGTTGACCCGGTGGCCGAGCAGCACCAGCGCGGCCGGGAGCAGGATCAGGGCGGCCGCCGCCGCGAGGAGGACCACGGCGATGCCCGCGTAGGCGAAGGACCGCAGGAAGTACTGCGGGAAGACCAGCATGGCGGCCAGGGACACCGCGACCGTCAGGGCGGAGAAGAGCACCGTGCGGCCCGCTGTGCGCAGGGTGGCGCCCACGGCGGTCAGTGGCTCGGCGCCGGCGGACAGCTCCTCGCGGTAGCGGCGGACGATGAACAGGGCGTAGTCGATGGCCAGGCCCAGGCCGAGGGCCGTGGTGAGGTTCAGCGCGAAGACCGAGACGTCGGTGAAGCCGGTCAGGCCGCGCAGCACCGCGTTCGTGCCGAGGATCGCGACGATGCCGATGCCCAGCGGGAGCAGGGCCGCCACCGCGCTGCCGAAGACCATGACCAGCAGCACCAGGGTGATCGGCAGGGCGATCAGCTCGGCGCGGGTGAGGTCCTCCTTGATGACGGTCTGCATCTCGTGCCGCACCGCGACGATGCCGCCGATCTTCACCTGTACCGGGCCGTGCGCGCCCCGGTAGTGGGGGGCTATGCGGTCCAGGGTCCGGCCCATCGCGCTCTCGTCACCGGTGACGCGGGCGGCGATCAGGGCCTCGTGCCCGTCCTCGGCGCGCAGGGCGGGGGCCGCGGAGGCGTCGGCCTGCCAGTAGGAGCCGACGCCGGTCACGCCCCGCTCCCCCGCCAGCCGCCCGGCCAGGGCGCGGGCCTCCGCGGCCACCGCCGGGTCGTCGACCGAGGCACGGCCCGCGTCGACCAGGAGCAGCAGGTTCGGCTGGGAGGCGGGGAACCGGCGCTCCAGCGCCTTGGTCGCGTACGTCGACTCGGCGCCCGGGTCCTCCCAGCCACCGCTGCCGAGACGGTCCGCGACCCCGCCGCCGGCCAGCACGGCGAGCCCGGTGAGCACCAGGGCCACCAGGAGGGACAGCCGCGGACGGGCGGTCACGAACCGCGTCCAGCGGCCCGGCCGGGGCGCCGGCGTCTGCCGCGTCCCTTCCTCCGCGCGCCGCTCCCCCGAGCGCTTGGGTGTGTCGACTTCGGCCATCGTGCGGTGTCCCCTTCACCCTGACCAGCGCGACCGCGCGCGAGCACGGCAGCATGGATGAGCCATTGCCATAGACTGACAAACACGAGAGATCGCTCGCGTTTCACCAGAATGCGAGCGGCCGCTCGTGTTTGTCAATCGCGTCCTGAGAACTGGGGATCACGCGTGTCCGACACCACGGAGAAGGAGCAGCAGCCGCGCCGGCGCCAGGCCCGCGGCGAACGCCGTATCGCGCAGCTGCTCGCAGCCGCCGCCCAGGTCTTCTGCACCACCGGCTACACCGCCGCCAGCACCAACGCCATCGCCCGCGAGGCGGGCGTCTCGCCCGGCACGCTCTACCAGTTCTTCCCGAACAAGGAAGCGATCGCGGTCGAGCTGGGCGACCGGCTGATGCACGAGATGCGGGAGGCGTACGGCGAGGCCCTCGCGCCCGTCGACCCCGCCACCCCGCTGGAGGAGGCCATCGGCTCGGCCGTCGACCGGTTCATGGCGTTCAACACCGACCATCCGGTGTTCTTCGCGCTCATGCACGGCCCCGACATCCCGGGCCGGATGGCCGAGGCGCACGACCAGCTGCACACCACCGTGACCGGCCGCATCGAGGCGCTGCTCGGCTCGCTCATGCCCGACGCCGCGCCGGCCGACGTCGGCCGTACGGCCCGCGTCTGCCTCGGCGTCTACAAGGCCGGCCTGGAGCTGGTGCTGGCCCACGAGGGGGCCGAGCGCGCGGCGTACACCCAGGAGACCAAGGACGTCCTGATCCGCTACCTGGAGCCGCTGGTGGGCGACCGGCTCGGCCGCGCCTGACCCGGCCCGCACCACGCCGGCCCGGGTGACGGCCCCACACGGTGCCGCGATACCCCCTAGGGGTACAGTGGAAGGAGCGTGGGATCCCGTCGCGGATCCCATCGGCCCCACACGCCTCCACGAGGAGTAACGACATGACCGCCCAGACCGACACCCCGGGCTCCGTCACCACCGTCTACCAGGTGACCGGCATGAGCTGTGGCCACTGCGAAGGCTCCGTCTCCGGCGAGATCTCCCGGATCCCGGGCGTCAGCTCGGTGAAGGCCGTCGCGTCGACCGGCGAGGTGACCGTCGTGTCCGAGGCCCCGCTGGACGACGAGGCCGTGCGCGCCGCCGTCGACGAGGCCGGCTTCGAGCTGGCCGGCAAGGCCTGAGCACGCCCCCTTCCCTTTCCCGACCGGGCCGTGCCGACCAGCTGATACTGGATCCGTACGGCCCGGTCCGATGTCTGGAGTCCGGACATGACCAGCACCACTGCCCAGACGGGGGGCGGGGCACCGGCCACCGCCGAGGTCGAGCTGCTCATCGGCGGCATGACCTGCGCCTCCTGCGCCGCCCGGGTGGAGAAGAAGCTCAACCGGATGGCGGGTGTCAGCGCCACCGTCAACTTCGCCACCGAGAAGGCCAAGGTCGCCTACGCCGACGGCGTCCGGGTCGCCGACCTGATCGCCACCGTGGAGAGGACGGGCTACACCGCCGCGGAACCCCCGCCGCCGGAGCCCGCGCCCGAGACCGCGGCGGACACCCCCGAGCACCCCGAGCGGGATCCCGAGCTGGGTGCCCTGCGGCACCGCCTGCTCGTCTCCGCGCTGCTCGCCGCCCCCGTCGTCCTGCTCGCGATGATCCCCGCGCTCCAGTTCGACAACTGGCAGTGGCTCTCGCTCACCCTCGCCGCGCCGGTCGTCGTCTGGGGCGGCGCCCCCTTCCACCGGGCCGCCTGGACCAACCTCCGGCACGGCGCCGCCACCATGGACACCCTCGTCTCGGTCGGCACGCTGGCCGCGTTCGGCTGGTCGCTGTGGGCGCTGTTCCTCGGCCACGCGGGCATGCCCGGCATGCGTGACGAGTTCCGCCTCACCGTCTCCCGCATGGACGGCGCCTCCACCATCTACCTGGAGGTCGCCGCCGGGGTCGTCGCGCTGATCCTGCTCGGCCGCTATCTGGAGGCCCGCTCCAAGCGCCGCGCGGGCGCCGCCCTGAGGGCCCTGATGGAGCTGGGCGCCAAGGACGTGGCGGTGGTGCGGGACGGCCGCGAGGTGCGGGTGCCGGTCTCGTCCCTGGCCGTCGGCGACCGTTTCGTCGTCCGGCCCGGCGAGAAGATCGCCACCGACGGCACGGTCGTGGAGGGCGTCTCCGCGGTGGACACGTCGATGCTGACCGGCGAGTCGGTGCCGGTGGACGTCGGCCCCGGCGACCGGGTCACCGGCGCCACGGTCAACGCGGGCGGCCGGCTGGTCGTGGAGGCCGGCCGGGTCGGCGCGGACACCCGGCTCGCCCGGATGGCGAAGCTCGTGGAGGACGCGCAGAACGGCAAGGCCGAGGTGCAGCGGCTCGCCGACCGGGTCTCCGCGGTGTTCGTGCCCGTGGTCCTGCTCATCGCGCTCGGCACCTTCGGCGTCCGGCTCGGCGTCACCGGCGACACGGCCGCCGCGTTCACGGCCGCCGTCGCCGTACTGATCATCGCCTGCCCCTGCGCGCTGGGCCTCGCCACGCCGACCGCGCTGATGGTCGGGACCGGGCGCGGCGCCCAGCTCGGCATCCTGATCAAGGGTCCCGAGGTGCTGGAGTCCACCCGCCGGGTGGACACGGTCGTCCTGGACAAGACCGGCACGGTCACCACCGGCCGGATGAGCCTTCGGACGGTGTGCGTCGCCGACGGCGAGGACGAGAAGGAGCTGCTGCGGCTCGCGGGCGCCCTGGAGCACGCCTCCGAGCACCCCGTGGCCCGCGCGATCGCCGCCGGCGCCGAGGAGCGGGCCGGGGCGCTGCCCGCGGTCGAGCAGTTCGAGAACGTCCCCGGGCGCGGCGTCCGCGGGCGCGTGGACGGCCGTGAGGTGGCCGTGGGGCGCCTCTACGACGAGCTGCCGGAGGAGTTGGCCCGCGCGGCCCGCGAGGCCGAGCAGCAGGGCCGTACGGCCGTCGTGGCGGGCTGGGACGGGCGGGCCCGCGGGGTCCTCGCCGTCGCCGACGCGGTCAAGGAGAGCAGCGCCGAGGCGGTCCGCGAGCTGCGCGCGCTGGGGCTCACGCCGATGCTGCTCACCGGGGACAACCGCACGGTCGCCGAGGCGGTCGCGAAGACGGTCGGCATCGACCCCGGGGACGTGTTCGCCGAGGTGCTGCCCGAGGACAAGGTGGAGGTCGTACGACGGCTCCAGCGCGAGGGGCGGTCCGTGGCCATGGTCGGCGACGGCGTGAACGACGCCGCCGCGCTCGCCACCGCGGACCTGGGGCTGGCCATGGGCACCGGCACGGACGCGGCGATCGAGGCCGGCGACCTGACGCTGGTCCGCGGGGACCTGCGCGTGGCCGCGGACGCGATCCGGCTGTCCCGCAGGACGCTCGCCACCATCAAGGGCAATCTGGTGTGGGCCTTCGGCTACAACGTCGCCGCGCTGCCGCTGGCCGCCGCCGGACTGCTCAACCCGATGATCGCGGGGGCGGCGATGGCCTTCTCCTCGGTGTTCGTGGTGACCAACAGCCTGCGGCTGCGGAGCTTCCGGTGATCCCGGCCGCAATTGACCGCACCGATGTCCCGGTCCCCCTAGAGTCCGGCGCGAGCCTCACATAAGCTCTTCACAAGGCTCGCGCATCATCCTTACGCTTGGGTCCCGATTGCCATATCGGGGCTCTTGCGCACCTAAGGGACATATGCAAGAGACGCAGATCACAGTGATGCGAACGTAACCATCGAAGGGGTTCGAAGGTCTAAGTTGGCGATGTCAGACCAGCGTCTTGGGGGGCGCTGACTGGCATCTGAGGATGTCTTGGGGGACTTCCTCAGAGATGCGTTGCCGGGGCACGTACACCGGGAAGCTTTGAGCGGCCCTCCCAGCGTGCGTTGTCCCGGCAGATCGCACCGCATCACCGGAGCAGGACGAGTTTTGCTCGTTCTGCTCACAGACAGCGAATTCAGGCGCTGTCCTCTCCGAGCGCCCGGCCGGATCCCGTGGGGGGAATCCGCACCGGGACATGGGAAGGCGCCCTGGTCGTCGGCCCGTGGGGGGACCGGCGTCTCAGGGCGCCTTCCGCTTGTCCGTGGCTGGGTTCGCCGCCGCTTCAGGGCCCGCCCACCGGGCAGGCCCCGTCACTCACCGGCTCAGCGCTCCTCGACCGGCACGAAGTCGCGCTCGACCACACCGGTGTAGATCTGGCGCGGACGGCCGATGCGGGAGCCCGGCTCCTTGATCATCTCGGTCCACTGGGCGATCCAGCCCGGCAGCCGGCCGAGGGCGAACAGGACCGTGAACATCTCGGTCGGGAAGCCCATGGCCCGGTAGATCAGACCGGTGTAGAAGTCGACGTTCGGGTAGAGGTTGCGCGAGACGAAGTAGTCGTCCGAGAGCGCGTGCTCCTCCAGCTTCAGCGCGATGTCCAGCAGCTCGTCGGACTTGCCGAGCGCGGAGAGGACGTCGTGCGCGGCGGCCTTGATGATCTTGGCGCGCGGGTCGAAGCTCTTGTAGACCCGGTGGCCGAAGCCCATCAGGCGGACGCCGTCCTCCTTGTTCTTCACCTTGCGGATGAAGGAGTCGACGTCGCCGCCGTTGGCCTGGATGCCTTCCAGCATCTCCAGCACGGACTGGTTGGCGCCGCCGTGCAGCGGGCCCCAGAGCGCGCTGATGCCGGCCGAGATCGAGGCGAACATGTTCGCCTGCGAGGAGCCCACCAGGCGGACCGTGGAGGTCGAACAGTTCTGCTCGTGGTCGGCGTGCAGGATCAGCAGCTTGTCCAGAGCCGAGACGACGACCGGGTCCAGCTCGAACTCCTGCGCCGGCACCGAGAAGGTCATGCGCAGGAAGTTCTCGACGTAGCCGAGGTCGTTGCGCGGGTAGACGAAGGGGTGACCGATCGACTTCTTGTACGCGTACGCCGCGATCGTCGGAAGCTTGGCGAGCAGGCGGATCGTCGAGAGGTCGCGCTGACGCTCGTCGAACGGGTTGTGGCTGTCCTGGTAGAAGGTCGACAGCGCCGAGACGACCGACGACAGCATGGCCATCGGGTGGGCGTCGCGCGGGAAGCCCTTGTAGAAGTTCTTGACGTCCTCGTGCAGCAGCGTGTGCCGCGTGATGTCGTTCTGGAACGTCGTCAGCTCGTCGACGGTGGGCAGCTCGCCGTTGATCAGCAGGTACGCCACCTCGAGGAAGGTGGAGCGCTCGGCCAGCTGCTCGATGGGGTAGCCGCGGTAGCGGAGGATGCCCGCCTCGCCGTCGAGGTAGGTGACCGCGGATTTATAGGCGGCCGTGTTGCCGTAACCGCTGTCCAGAGTCACCAGACCGGTCTGGGCGCGGAGCTTCCCGATGTCGAAGCCCTTGTCGCCGACGGTGCTGTCGACCACCGGGTAGGTGTACTCGCCGTCGCCGTACCGCAGTACTACAGAGTTGTCGCTCACGTCTTCCCTCACCGACGTAGTGCCTCATCTTCGAGGTGCCCTGACTGTCTCTACCATCCCCCATTTGGCTCAGGAGAGTGCACTCGGGGTCGACCATTGGGCCTATTGGCGGCACTCAGTGCCGTCAACCTGCTCATCCTGCCCCCTCGGAGGGGGCAACTGGAAGGCTCTGTGACCTTCGTGACTCATTTGATCGATCATTTTGCGTTCCGAGCCTGAAATCCAGGGCTGTACAGCGCCTTCCCGCCGAAACCGTGCGCACCGCCTGCCCGATCGCCCGGCGCGAACCCACGAGGACGACCAGCTGTCGAGCCCGGGTGACCGCCGTGTACAGCAGATTCCGCTGGAGCATCATCCATGCTCCCGTGGTGACGGGAATCACCACGGCGGGATACTCGCTTCCCTGGGAGCGGTGGATGGTCACCGCGTACGCATGGGCCAGTTCGTCCAGTTCGTCGAACTCGTACGGCACCTCCTCGTCCTCGTCCGTCAGCACCGTCAGGCGCTGGTCGACCGGGTCGAGCGAGGTGACGACGCCCACGGTGCCGTTGAAGACACCGTTCTTCCCTTTCTCGTAATTGTTGCGAATCTGGGTGACCTTGTCGCCGACGCGGAAGACCCGGCCACCGAACCGCTTCTCCGGCAGATCGGGCCGTCCCGGCGTGATGGCCTGCTGGAGCAGTCCGTTGAGCGCCCCCGCGCCGGCCGGTCCCCGGTGCATCGGCGCGAGCACCTGCACGTCCCGGCGCGGATCCAGCCCGAACTTGGCCGGGATGCGCCGGGCGGCCACGTCGACGGTGAGCCGGCCGGCGGCCTCGGTGTCGTCCTCGACGAAGAGGAAGAAGTCCTTCAGCCCGTCGGTGAGGGGATGCCGGCCCTCGTTGATGCGGTGCGCGTTGGTGACGACACCGGACTGCTGGGCCTGCCGGAAGACCTGGGTGAGCCGGACGGCCGGGACGGGACCGCCGTCGGCGAGGAGATCGCGCAGGACCTCCCCGGCGCCGACGCTGGGCAGCTGGTCCACGTCCCCCACGAACAGCAGGTGGGCGCCCGGCGGCACGGCCTTCACCAGCTTGTTGGCGAGCAGCAGGTCCAGCATCGAGGCCTCGTCCACCACCACCAGGTCGGCGTCGAGCGGCCGGTCCCGGTCGTAGGCCGCGTCCCCGCCGGGCTTCAGCTCCAGCAGCCGGTGCACGGTGGACGCCTCGGCTCCGGTCAGCTCGGACAGCCGCTTGGCGGCCCGTCCGGTCGGGGCGGCGAGCAGCACCTTGGCGCGCCGGGCCCGGGCCAGCTCCACGATCGAGCGGACCGTGAACGACTTGCCGCACCCCGGCCCACCGGTGAGCACGGCGACCTTCTCGGTCAGCGCGAGCTTGACGGCGGCCTCCTGCGCGGGCGCGAGTTCGGCGCCGGTACGGGACTTCAGCCAGCCGAGCGCCTTGCCCCAGTCGACGTCCCGGAACCCCGGCATCCGGTCCTCTCCGGTCCGCAGGAGCCGCAGCAGCTGGCCGGACAGGGACAGTTCGGCGCGGTGGAAGGGGACGAGATAGACGGCGCTGACGGGCTCCGCGTCGCCCTCGGGCCCCGGCACCTTCTCCCGTACGACCCCGGGATCGGCTCCGTCCTCCGGCACCCCGCCCAGCTCGGCGAGGCACTCGATGACCAGCCCCGTGTCGACCTGGAGGAGCTTGACCGCGTCGGCGATCAGCCGCTCCTCCGGCAGGAAGCAGTGCCCCTGGTCGGCGGACTGGGACAGCGCGTACTGGAGTCCGGCCTTCACGCGCGCGGGGCTGTCGTGCGGGATGCCGACGGACTGGGCGATCTTGTCGGCGGTGAGGAAGCCGATGCCCCAGACGTCGGCGGCGAGCCGGTACGGCTGCTCCTTCACGACGGAGATGGACTCGTCCCCGTACTTCTTGTAGATCCGCACGGCGATCGAGGTCGACACCTCGACGGTCTGGAGGAAGAGCATGACCTCCTTGATCGCCTTCTGTTCCTCCCAGGCGTCCGCGATCTTCCTGGTCCGCTTCGGCCCGAGCCCCGGCACCTCGACCAGCCGCTTCGGCTCCTCCTCGATGATCCGCAGGGTGTCCAGCCCGAAGTGCTGGGTGATGCGGTCGGCGAAGACCGGCCCGATCCCCTTGACCAGCCCGGATCCCAGATAGCGCCGGATGCCCTGGACGGTGGCCGGCAGCAGGGTCGTGTAGTTCTCGACGTGGAACTGCTTGCCGTACTGCGGATGCGACCCCCAGCGTCCCTCCATCCGCAGGGACTCCCCCACCTGGGCGCCGAGCAGCGCGCCGACCACGGTGAGCAGATCCCCGGCGCCTCTGCCGGTGTCGACCCGGGCGACCGTGTATCCGTTCTCCTCGTTGGCGTACGTGATCCGCTCCAGCACGCCTTCGAGAACGGCGAGCCGCCGTTCGCCGGTCTGCGTCCCCGCCTGTCGGTCCATGATCCGACGGTACCGGTGGGGTCCGACAGCGGTGCGGGGGTCCCGGCACCGAGGGAGCCGGGACCCCCGCACCGCCGCTCCGGTCCTCCTCGTACGAAAGTTGACCGATTCGCATCCCCGCCGACGCGACGCCCGCCGCTTCCGTACGACGCGCCCGCGCGGGAGCGGCCGACGGCGCCAGGCCGCTCGCCGCACGCCCTGGGTGTGGGCCTCCCAACTTCACATGCTGTTCAACCGGATCGCCGTGACCCCCGACGAGGAGCGGGCGGTCTGCCACCTCGCGGCCCGCACGCTGCTGGCGGCCGAGGACGACCCGGGGTTCTTCCCCGACGGGCACCGTGCGGCCGACTACCCGTATCTGGAGCGCAGCAAGTTCCAGGTCGGGCGGCCCGAGGACACCGCGCTGCGCGAGCTGCCCCCGCCACCGGCCCCCTCGGCGGCCCGGCCGGCCGCCGAACTCCCGTTGCCCGCGGCCCCCTTGCCGGACGTTTCGCTCGCCGAGGCGTTGCGGCGGCGCAGTCCGTGTGCGGGCCGCTGTACGGGCCGCTGGACGCGGGGACCCTGGGCGGGTAGCTGTGGTCGGCGTACGCCGAGAGCCACGCGACGCGACAGCCGCTCGCCGACGGCACCGTACGCGTCCTCCTCGTACCTCTCCCGGCCGGCGGACGACCCTGACGCCGTGGGCATCGACGAGGCCCCCGCGGTGCTCGCCGTCCATCTGCCGCTGAGCCGAACCCAGAAGGCCCTCACCTGTTCAAGCACCCAGCAGGCGTGTCACCAACGTCCCGGGACAGCACACCCGGAGCGGGGAACGGGGCTCGTCACGCGGGACACCGCCGTACTGCTGGCCGAATCCGAGCGGGCCGCACTGTCCTCGTGACCCCGGCGCCCGGCCGCCACCCGCGTCCTCGACCCACGGCCGCCACCCGTGACCCTGGCCCCTGGCCCCCGGCCGCCACCCACGATCCCGGCCCCCGGCCCCCGGCCGCGACCCCAGCGCCCGGCCCCCGGCCGCCACCCGCGACCCCGGCGCCCGGCCGTCACCCCCCGCCCGACCGGGCCGCGTCGCACATCCGCCGCCGCCCCGGCCGTGTTGTCAGTGGCCCCGGATACGGTGTGCCGTGCCGGGCCGGACGGAGATCGTGAGGGACTCGCGGCCATGGGGGGCGGGTCGTACAGGCCCCGGCAGCCGGCTCGGGCCTGGAGATGGTTTGCCGTGTCCCTGCCCCCCGCCTCCGGCCCCGAGACCTCGCCGGACCGGCCCCACGGACCGGATCGGGCCGGGGCGCCGGATGTCGTGACCGGTGCCCCCGCCCCGCCGCCCGGACGGGTCAGGCCGGCTGGAGCACGCAGGTGCCCACCACGTAACCGGTCACGCCGCTCTTGGTGACCTTGACCCACCGGGTGCTGGTGATACCGCAGGCGGTGTACGACCCGCCGTAGTACATCTGGCACGGCGACGACGCGGTCTCGCCCTTGTTCAGCTGGGCGAGGGCCGTGCCGCCGGTGCTCGTCCGGTCGCGGATGATCACCGTCTCCAGAGCCTTGGCCGTACAGCTCGCCGCTGCCGCGTTCGTCGCGGCGACGGCGGGACCGCCGGCGACGAGCGTGGTTCCGGCCAGGGCCGCCGCGGCCATGGACGCTCCGAGAATCCGGCGTACGCGCATCTCTGCTGCTCCTCCCGTTGATTGGCACGGGCATGCCACCCGCACCACGGGAGGCAGCCTAGATCCTTTCGCGCCCGGTCACGATCCGGTTTCGGGATGCGGTCAGGGGCTTGCCGAAGTCCGTGTAATCGATTCCAATCCTTTCTGCAGCGAATCGTGTAATCGATTCCACGAGGATCCGAGGCCCACAAGGAGGTGGTGCCGGCAATGGCGAGCATCAAAGACGTCGCCGCGGCGGCCGGGGTGTCCGTGGCCACCGTGTCGCGGGTGCTGAACGAGCACCCGTCCGTCAGCGCCGACGCCCGCACGCGCGTGCTGGCCGCGGTGGCCGACCTGGGGTACCGGCCGAACGCCGTCGCCCGGTCCCTGCGGACCGATCAGACCCACACCCTCGGGCTCGTCATCAGCGATGTGATGAATCCGTACTTCACCGAGCTGGCCCGCTCCGTCGAGGAGGAGGCACGGGCGCTCGGCTACAGCGTGATCATCGGCAACGCCGACGAGCGGCCGGACCTCCAGGACCACCACGTGCGGAACCTGCTGGACCGGCGGATCGACGGGCTGCTCGTGTCGCCGACCGACGGCGGTTCCCCTCTCATGCTGGACGCCGTGCGCGCGGGCACCCCCATGGTGTTCGTCGACCGGTGGATCCCGGCCGTGGACGTGCCCGTCGTACGGGCCGACGGGCGGGCGGCCGTACGGGATCTCGTGGCGCATCTGTACGGGCTGGGGCACCGGCGGCTCGCGATCATCGCGGGGCCCGCGGCCACCACCACCGGCAGCGAGCGCGTCGAGGCCTTCCGGGCCGCGCTCGCCGAGTACGGCCTCCCGCTGCCCGACGCCTACACGGGCCAGGGCGACTTCCAGGCGGAGAGCGGGCGGCGGGTCACCGAGGGGTTCCTGGACCTGCCGGAGCCGCCCGAGGTCGTCTTCGCCGCCGACAACCTGATGGCGCTCGGCGCCCTGGACGCCGTACGCGCGCGTGGGCTGCGCGTGCCCGACGACCTCGCGCTCGCCGCGTTCGACGACATCCCCTGGTTCGTGCACACGGACCCGCCGGTCACCGCGATCGCCCAGCCGACCGGTGAGCTGGGGCGGGCCGCCGTGCGCGCGCTGGTCGACCGGATCGAGGGGCGGACCCCCACCTCCGTCACCCTGCCCGCCCGGCTCGTCGTGCGCCGCTCGTGCGGCGAGCCGCCCACCCCCACACCGTCCCTCTCCCCAGTGCAAAGGAGCACGTCAGTGCAGAGGAGCACGTCGTGAGCAACCCGGACGAGTTGCTGCGCATCGAGGGCATACGCAAGACCTTCCCCGGCGTGGTCGCGCTCGACGGCGTCGACTTCGATCTGCGCCGGGGCGAGGTCCATGTGCTGCTCGGTGAGAACGGCGCCGGCAAGAGCACGCTCATCAAGATGCTCTCCGGTGCCTACACGCCCGACGCCGGGCGCATCCTCGCCGGCGGCCGCGAGGTGCGCATCCATGGCGCCCAGGACGCGGAGCGGCTCGGGATCGCCACCATCTACCAGGAGTTCAACCTGGTGCCCGATCTGACGGTCGCCGAGAACATCTTCCTGGGACGGCAGCCGCGGCGCTTCGGGATGATCGACCGGAAGCGGATGGAGGCCGACGCTGAGGTCCTGCTCGCGCGCGTGGGTGTGCGGGTGTCGCCCCGCGCGCGGGTGCGGGAACTCGGTATCGCGCGCCTGCAGATGGTCGAGATCGCCAAGGCGCTCAGCCTGGACGCGCGCGTGCTCATCATGGACGAGCCGACCGCCGTGCTCACCTCGGAGGAGGTGGAGAAGCTCTTCGGCATCGTGCGGTCGCTGCGCGCGGACGGCGTGGGCGTCGTCTTCATCACCCACCATCTGGAGGAGATCGCCGCCCTGGGGGACCGGGTCACCGTCATCCGGGACGGCCGCAGCGTCGGTCAGGTGCCCGCCACCACCCCCGAGGACGAACTCGTCCGGCTCATGGTGGGGCGGTCCATCGAGCAGCAGTACCCGCGGGAACGGCCCGAGCAGGGCGCCGCGCTGCTGTCCGTGGAAGGGCTCACCCGGAACGGCGTCTTCCACGACGTCAGCTTCGACGTGCACGCCGGTGAGGTCGTCGGCATCGCGGGGCTCGTGGGTGCCGGACGGACCGAGGTCGTGCGGGCCGTGTTCGGCGCGGACCCCTACGACGACGGGGCCGTGCGGGTCTCCGGCGACCGGCTCAGGCGGCACGACGTGAACGCCGCCATGGCGGCGGGGATCGGGCTCGTCCCCGAGGACCGCAAGGGCCAGGGGCTGGTGCTGGACGCCTCCGTGGCGGAGAACCTCGGGCTGGTGACGCTGCGGTCGGCGACCCGGGCCGGTGTCGTGGACCGCAAGGCCCAGCACGCGGCGGCCGAGCGGATGGCCGGGCAGCTGGGGGTGCGCATGGCGGGCCTCGGGCAGCACGTGCGGACCCTGTCCGGCGGCAACCAGCAGAAGGTCGTCATCGGCAAGTGGCTGCTGGCCGACACGAAGGTCCTGATCCTGGACGAGCCGACGCGCGGTATCGACGTCGGCGCCAAGGTCGAGATCTACCAGCTCATCAACGAACTGACGGCCTCCGGGGCCGCCGTGCTGATGATCTCCAGCGATCTGCCGGAGGTGCTCGGCATGAGCGACCGGGTTCTGGTCATGGCCCAGGGCCGGATCGCCGGTGAGCTGTCCGCCGACGAGGCCACGCAGGACGCGGTGATGTCCCTCGCCGTCAGCACCCCCACCACCGAGAAGGAGGCCCCCCGTGGCCACTGACACGCTCAAGAGCACGACGGGCGCGAGTGGCGCCTCCGGGGCCTTGCGCCGGCTGCTCCTCGACAACGGCGCGCTCACCGCGCTGATCGTCCTCGTCATCGCCCTGTCGGCGCTGTCCGGGGACTTCCTGACCACGGACAACCTGCTCAACATCGGCGTCCAGGCGGCCGTGACGGCGATCCTCGCCTTCGGTGTGACCTTCGTGATCGTCTCGGCGGGCATCGACCTGTCGGTCGGCTCGGTGGCGGCGCTGTCGGCGACCATGCTGGCGTGGAGCGCCACACAGCACGGGATGCCGGTCGCCCTGGCGGTCGTCGTCGCCGTGGCCACCGGCATCGTCGCCGGCCTGGTGAACGGTTTCCTCATCGCCTACGGCAAGCTGCCGCCGTTCATCGCGACGCTGGCCATGCTGTCGGTGGGCCGCGGTCTCGCCCTGGTGATCTCGCAGGGCTCCCCCATCGCCTTCCCCGACTCCGTCTCACACCTCGGCGACACCCTCGGCGGCTGGCTGCCGGTTCCGGTGCTGGTCATGGTGGTGATGGGGCTGATCGCCGCGTTCGTGCTCGGCCGGACGTACATCGGCCGGTCCATGTACGCGATCGGCGGCAACGAGGAGGCCGCGCGGCTGTCCGGCCTGCGCGTGCGGAAGCAGAAGCTCGCCATCTACGCCCTGTCCGGTCTGTTCGCCGCCGTCGCGGGCATCGTGCTGGCCGCCCGGCTGTCCTCGGCGCAGCCCCAGGCCGCCGACGGCTACGAGCTGGACGCGATCGCCGCGGTCGTCATCGGCGGCGCCTCGCTGGCGGGCGGCACCGGCAAGGCGTCCGGCACCCTGATCGGCGCGCTCATCCTGGCGGTGCTCAGGAACGGCCTCAACCTGCTGAACGTGTCCGCCTTCTGGCAGCAGGTCGTCATCGGTGTCGTGATCGCGCTGGCGGTGCTGCTGGACACCGTGCGCCGCAAGGCCGGGGCGACCCCGGTGACCACCGGCGGCGGGGGCGCCAAGGGCAAGCAGGCGGTGACGTACGCGCTCGCGGCCGTGGTCACCGTGGCCGTCGTCGGTGCCACCTCCTTCCTGCACAGCGGTTCCCCGTCGTCGGACAATCCGAAGCTGGGGCTGTCGCTGTCCACGCTCAACAACCCCTTCTTCGTGCAGATCCGCAAGGGCGCCCAGGCCGAGGCGGAGAAGCTGGGGCTGGACCTGACCGTGACCGACGCCCAGAACGACGCCTCCCAGCAGGCGAACCAGTTGCAGAACTTCACCAGCTCCGGCCTCGGCGCGATCATCGTCAACCCGGTGGACTCGGACGCGGCGAGCAACTCCGTCAAGGCCGCCGACAAGGCGCGGATCCCGGTGATCGCCGTCGACCGGGGCGTCAACAAGGCGTCCGTGGACGCGCTGGTGGCCTCCGACAACGTCGCCGGCGGCGAGCTGGCCGCGAAGACCGTCGCGGAGAAGCTCGGCGGCAAGGGGAAGATCATCATCTTGCAGGGCCAGGCGGGCACGTCGGCGGCGCGAGAGCGGGCGGCCGGGTTCGCCCGGGGCCTCAAGTCCTACCCGGGCATCCGGGTGCTGGCCCAGCAGCCCGCCGACTTCGACCGCACCAAGGGCCTCGACGTGATGTCGAACCTGCTCCAGGCCCACCCCGACGTGCAGGGCGTCATCGCCGCCAACGACGAGATGGCCCTCGGCGCGATCAAGGCGCTCGGTTCGAAGGCCGGCCGGTCCGTGCAGGTCGTCGGCTTCGACGGCACCCCGGACGGGCTGACCGCGGTCAAGGACGGCACGCTGTACGCGTCGGTCGCCCAGCAGCCCACGCAGCTGGGCCGGATCGCCGTGGACAACGCCCTCAGGGCGGTCAGGGGCGAGAAGGTGGAACCGACGGTGAAGGTGCCGGTGAAGGTGGTCACGAAGGACAACGTGGCCGGCTTCAGCGGCTGACACGGACGAAGCGGGCGGGCGGCCTTCCGGAGCGTTTCCGGGGCGGCCCGCCCGGCGTCCTCTCTCAGGGGAGTCAACTGATGTACGACTACGACCTCCTGGTCGTGGGATCGGCCAACGCCGACCTGGTGATCGGCGTCGAGCGGCGGCCGGCCGCCGGCGAGACGGTGCTCGGCGGCGACCTGGCCGTCCACCCGGGCGGCAAGGGCGCCAACCAGGCGGTCGCCGCCGCCCGGCTCGGCGCCGCGACGGCGCTGCTGGCGCGGGTCGGCGACGACGGTCACGGCCGGCTGCTGCTCGACTCCCTGCGCGCCGCCGGGGTCGACACGGTGGGTGTGCTGGTGGGCGGCGCCCCGACGGGCGTCGCGCTGATCACCGTCGACCCGTCCGGCGACAACAGCATCGTGGTGTCGCCGGGCGCCAACTTCCGTCTGCTGCCCGCGGACGTCCGGACGGCAGCGAGCCTCTTCCACGCCGCCCGCGTGGTGTCGGCGCAGCTGGAGATCCCGCTGGAGACGGTCGTGGAGGTGGTGCGGAACCTGGCGCCGGGCGGCCGTTTCGTGCTGAACCCGTCCCCGCCGCGCGAGCTGCCCGCGGAGGTGCTGGCGGCCTGTGATCCGCTGATCGTGAACGAGCACGAGGCCCGGGTGATCCTCGGGGACGCCGGTGTGAGCGGGGAACCCGCGGACTGGGCGCGGCTGCTGCTGGCGAAGGGCCCGCGTTCGGTGGTGGTGACGCTGGGCGCGGAGGGGGCACTGGTGTGCGACGGCTCGGGTGTGGTCCGGGTGCCGTCGGTGAAGGTGGACGCGGTGGACACCACGGGCGCGGGCGACGCGTTCACCGCCGCGCTGGCCTGGCGACTGGGCGCGGGGGCCACGCTCGCCGAGGCGGCCGCCTACGCGGCCGGGGTCGGCGCGGCGGCCGTGACGAAGCGGGGCGCGCAGGAGTCGTACCCGACGGCCGGGGAGGTCGACGCCCTGTGCGGGGCTGTCCCGGAAGGCGGCGCCGGCTCCTCCGGCCCGGCGCCGGAGGTCACGGCCGAGGCCGGCGGGCGAGGGGGGTCGCGGTGAAGAAGGCGGGGATCCTGAACCGTCATCTGGCCGGTGCGCTGGCCGAGCTGGGGCACGGGGACGGGGTGCTGGTCTGCGACGCGGGCATGCCGATCCCGGCGGGGCCGCGCGTGGTGGACCTCGCGTTCCGGGCCGGTGTCCCGTCGTTCGCGGAGGTGCTGGACGGTCTGCTGGCCGAGCTGGTGGTGGAGGGCGCCACGGCGGCGGCGGAGACACGGGCGGTCAATCCGGCGGCGGCGGCCCTGCTGGAGGGCCGTCTCCCGGAGCTGGCCCTGGTCCCGCACGAGCGGCTCAAGGAACTGTCGGCGGGCGCCCGGCTGGTCGTCCGCACCGGCGAGGCCCGCCCGTACGCGAACGTCCTGCTGCGCTGCGGGGTGTTCTTCTAGGGAAGGGCGGCCGCACGCTGGGCGGGGGTGACCGGACAGGCCCCGGCCGCCGTCGGGTGCCGCGATGTTTCGAGGGGGCGTCCCCGGCCCGTCGGCCGGGGACGCCCCCTCGGCTTTCCCCTCCCTCGCCGGAACCCGAACCCCCCCGGGTCCCCCGTGGTTCCGACGACAGTTACGACACCGCAGGCGGCGGAATGGTTGCACCCGCTTCCGGGATTTCCTTCCGGCGGACGACATGCTCCACAAACCGCTCCGCCGTCTCCGCCAGCACCTCCCGGCCGTCCCGCGCCCACAGCCGTTCGTTGAACAGCTCCACCTCGACGCATCCGGTGTAGCCGGCCGCCTCCACGTACCCCTTCCACTCCCGCATGTCGATCGCGCCGTCCCCGAGCTGGCCGCGGCCGTTGAGGACGCCCTCGGGCAGGGGGGTGGTCCAGTCGGCGAGCTGGAAGGCGTGGATGCGGCCCGCCGCGCCCGCGCGGGCGATCTGGGCGGGGGCCCGGTCGTCCCACCAGACGTGGTACGTGTCCACGGTCACCCCCACCTGGCGCGCGGGGAAGCGTTCGGCCAGGTCCAGGGCCTGGGCGAGGGTGGAGACCACGCAACGGTCGGCGGCGTACATGGGGTGCAGGGGCTCGATGGCGAGGCGGACGCCGCGGTCGGCGGCGTAGGGGGCGAGGACGGCCAGGGCGTCCGCGACGCGTTCCCGGGCGCCGTGCAGGTCCTTGCTGCCCGCCGGGAGGCCGCCGGAGACCAGGACCAGGGTGTCCGTGCCGAGCGCGGCGGCCTCGTCGACGGCCGCGTGGTTGTCGCCCAGCGCCTCGGCCCGCTCGACGGGGTCGGTCGCCGTGAGGAAGCCGCCCCGGCACAGGGTGGTGACCGTCAGGCCGGCGTCGCGGACCAGCCGGGCGGTCGCCTCCACGCCGTACGCCCGGACGGGTTCCCGCCACAGGCCGACGTTGCCGATGCCCGACCGGACGCAGGCGTCGGCGAGTTCGGGGAGCGACAGCTGTCCGACCGTCATCTGGTTGACGGAGAAGCGTGCGAGGTCCGTGCTCACTGGTCCACCCCGTACAGGCGCAGCAGGTTCTTCATCCGTTCTTCGGCCAGTCCGGGATCCGGGAAGAGGCCGAGGGAGTCGCCGAGTTCGTAGGCGCGGGCGAGGTGCGGGAGGGAGCGGGCCGACTGGAGGCCGCCGACCATGGTGAAGTGGGACTGGTGGCCCGCGAGCCAGGCGAGGAGGACGACTCCGGTCTTGTAGAAGCGGGTGGGGGGCTGGAAGAGGTGACGGGACAGCTCCACGGTGGGGTCGAGGAGTTCCCGGAAGCCCTGGACGTCGCCCGTGTCCAGGACCCGTACCGCCTGGGCCGCCAGCGGGCCGAGCGGGTCGAAGACACCGAGCAGGGCGTGGCTGAAGCCCTGCTCGTCGCCCGCGATCAGTTCGGGGTAGTGGAAGTCGTCCCCGGTGTAGCAGCGCACGCCCCGCGGGAGCCGCCGTCTCAGGTCGGTCTCGCGCCGCGCGTCGAGCAGGGAGATCTTGACGCCGTCGACCTTGTCGGGGTGCGCGGCGACGACCTCCAGGAAGGTGGCGGTGGCCGCGTCCAGGTCGGCCGAGCCCCAGTAGCCCTCCAGCGCGGGGTCGAACATCGGGCCCAGCCAGTGCAGGATCACCGGTTCGGCGGCCTGGCGCAGCAGGTGGCCGTAGACCTCCAGGTAGTCCGCGGGGCCGTCGGCGGCGGCGGCCAGGGCCCTGGACGCCATGAGGACGGCCTGGGCGCCCGCTTCCTCGGCCACGGCGAGCTGTTCCTCGTAGGCCGCGCGGATGCCGGCGAGCGTGCCGTGGGTGAGCTGGTCGGTGCCGACCCCGCAGGCGATCCGGCCGCCCACGGCGCGGGCCTCCGCCGCGCTGCGCCGGATCAGTTCGGCCGCGTCCGCCCACGGGAGGCCCATGCCCCGCTGGGCGGTGTCCATCGCCTCGGCGACGCCCAGGCCGTGGGACCACAGGTGGCGGCGGAAGGCGAGGGTGGCGTCCCAGTCGACGGCGGCGGACGCGTCGGGCGAGACGTCGGCGCGGGGGTCGGCGACGACATGGGCCGCGGCGAGGACCGTACGGGAGGTGAAGGGGGTGCCCGGGGAGACCGCCAGGGGCCGGGCGCGCGGTTCGTGGGCGCGCAGGGTGCCGTCCGGGCCGGGGAGACGGAGGGTCACAGGGAGATCTCCGGTACGTCGACGCGGCGGCCCTCGGCGGAGGACTTGAGGCCCAGTTCGGCGAGTTGGACACCGCGGGCGCCGGCCAGCAGGTCCCAGTGGTACGGGGTGCCGGCGTGGACGTGCCTGAGGAACAGTTCCCACTGGGCCTTGAAGCCGTTGCCGGACTCGGCGTTGTCGGGGACCTCCTGCCACTGGTCGCGGAAGACCTCGGTGGCGGGGACGTCCGGGTCCCACACGGGCCTGGGGGTGGCGCCGCGGTGCTGCGCACGGCACCCGCGCAGGCCGGCCACGGCGGAGCCCTCGGTGCCGTCGACCTGGAACTCCACCAGCTCGTCGCGGTGGACGCGCACGGCCCACGAGGAGTTGATCTGCGCGACGACGCCGCCCTCCAGCTGGAAGACGCCGTAGGCGGCGTCGTCGGCGGTGGCGTCGTAGGGCTTGCCCTGTTCGTCCCAGCGCCGGGGGATGTGGGTGGTGGCCAGGGCCTGGACGGAGGTCACCCGGCCGAACAGCTCGTGGAGCACGTATTCCCAGTGCGGGAACATGTCGACGACGATGCCGCCGCCGTCCTCGGCGCGGTAGTTCCAGGAGGGACGCTGGGCGGGCTGCCGGTCGCCCTCGAAGACCCAGTAGCCGAACTCGCCGCGGACGGACAGGACGCGGCCGAAGAAGCCGCCGTCGATCAGGCGCTTCAGCTTCAGCAGGCCCGGCAGGAAGATCTTGTCCTGGACGACGCCGTGCCTGACGCCCCGGTCGCGGGCGAGGCGGGCGAGGGCCAGGGCGCCGTCGAGGCCGGTGGCGGTGGGCTTCTCGGTGTAGACGTGCTTGCCGGCCAGGATCGCCTTGGTGAGGGCCTCCTCGCGGGCGGAGGTGGCCTGGGAGTCGAAGTAGATGTCGACGGCGGGGTCGGCGAGGACGGCGTCGACGTCGGTGGAGACGTGGTCGAGGCCGTGCCGCTCGGCGATCTCCCGCAGCGCGTGCTCGCGGCGGCCGAGGAGGACCGGCTCGGGCCAGAGCACGGTGCCGTCGCCGAGATCGAGGCCGCCCTGGTCGCGCAGGGCGAGGATCGACCGGACGAGGTGCTGGCGGTAGCCCATGCGCCCGGTGACGCCGTTCATGGCGATACGGACCGTCTTGCGTGTCACGTCAGCCCCCTTCGTGGGCGCCCCGCGCCCCGTTCGGTCACAGCGCCGATCGCGCAGCAAGCGCTTTCTGCATCGACGAAGCTAGCCCCTGGGCGAGAGCTGTACAAGACCGTGTCCGCTTCGAGTCGTTCGAGGGGGCGAACAAGTCGAGGCCGTAGCCGTAAGGTCGGGCGGAACCAGGTCGCATGCCCGGCTGTCTACGAGGGCGTACGAACTGTCTGCGAAGACGTATGCGATGCGCGACCGGAGGACGACGAGATGACGGTGACCCTGGCGGACGTGGCGGCCCGCGCCCAGGTCTCCCCCGCGACGGTGTCGCGTGTGCTGAACGGCAACTACCCGGTCGCCGCCGCCACCCGCGAGCGGGTGCTGCGGGCCGTGGACGAGCTGGACTACGTCCTCAACGGTCCCGCCAGCGCGCTCGCCGCCGCCACCTCCGACCTGGTCGGCATCCTCGTCAACGACATCGCCGACCCGTTCTTCGGGATCATGGCGAGCGCGATCCAGGCCGAGATCGGCGGGCCGGGCGGGCGCGCGGGCGGGGAGCGGCTGGCGGTCGTCTGCAACACCGGCGGCAGCCCCGAGCGCGAGCTGACGTATCTCACCCTGCTCCAGCGGCAGCGGGCCGCGGCCGTGGTGCTGACCGGCGGGGCCGTCGAGGACGCCCCGCACGCGGCGGCGGTCGCGGCGAAGCTGCGGAAGCTGGCCGACGCCGGGACCCGGGTGGTGCTGTGCGGGCGCCCGCCGGCGCCGGACACCGAGGCCATCGCCCTGACCTTCGACAACCGGGGCGGCGCCCGCGCGCTCACCGACCACCTGATCGGCCTCGGCCACCGCCGGCTCGGCTACATCGCCGGCCCCGAGGAGCGCACGACCACCCGGCACCGCCTGGAGGGGCACCGCGCCGCACTCGCGGCGGCGGGCATCGAGGACGACCCGCGCCGGACCGTGCACGGCCGCTACGACCGCCGGTCCGGTCACGAGGCCACGCTGGAGCTGCTGCGCCGCGATCCCTCCCTGACGGCGATCGTGGCCGCGAACGACTCGGTCGCGCTGGGGGCGTGCGCCGCCCTGCGGGAGTCCGGGCTGCGCATCCCGGAGGACGTCTCGGTGGCGGGCTTCGACGACCTGCCGTTCAGCATCGACGCGGTCCCCTCCCTGACCACGGTCCGGCTGCCGCTGGCGGAGGCGGGCGCACGCGCCGGACGCATCGCGATGGGCCGCGAGGAACCACCGCTCGGGGGGATCGCCTCGGTGCGGGGGGAGCTGATGGTACGGGGGTCCTCCGGGGTGCCCCGGGGCTGACTTCCGGAGCGGACTTCCGGGGCTGACTTCCGGAGCGGACTTCCGGGGCTGACTTCCGGGGCGGACTTCCGCGGCGGACTTCCGCGGCGGACGCGAGGGTGCGCCGACGTCGCCGGGTGCGGTGGTCCACCCCGTGGCCCGGTGCCGGGACGGGCCGCGGGCGCCACCCGTACGCCCCGTACCCCCTCACCGAGGCCCGCGTCCTCCACGAACTCGCGCAGGCCCCGCACCCGGACGCGGCCGGCCTGCGTGGACGGACTCCGTGCTCGGCAGCGCCCGTCGTCTCTGCCGGCGGCACGGTTTCGTGCCGGCCGTCGAGCAGCCCCGCCCCTCCTTCGGCGCCGATCCGGCCAGCCAGGACCGGCGGCTCGCGCCGCGCGGCCCGGACGAGTGACGAGCAGGGGGTAGGGTCCGTGCCCATGAAGCTGGCGTTCTCCACTCTCGGTGTCCCCGGCCTGCCCGTCCCGGAGGTCCTGGCCCTTGCCAACGCGCACGGCTATCACGGCGTCGAGCTGCGCGCCCACCCCGAGGAACCCGTGCACCCCGGCCTGACCCCCGCGGAACGCGCCGAGACCGCGGCCCTGTTCCGGGGCGCCGGGATCGAGCTGCTGTGTGTCGCCGGGTACGCGCGCGTCGCCGCGCCGGGCGAGGACGCGCCCGTGCTGGCGGAGATCCGGGACCTCCTCCAACTCGCCCACGACCTGGGCGCGCCCTTCGTCCGGGTCTTCCCCGGCGGCGACCCGGACCGGCCACGCGAGGAGTCGGACGCGATCGCGGCCCGGCGGCTCGGCACGGCCGCCGAGGACGCCTCCGCGCTCGGCGTGCGGATCCTGCTGGAGACGCACGACTCGCACCGCACCGGCGCCGACGCGATCCGGATCCTCGGCCCGGTGGGGCACCGGCAGGTGGGCGCGGTGTGGGACGTGATGCACACCTGGCGGGGCGGCGAGCAGCCGTCGGACACCTACGCGGCCCTCGCGCCGCATCTGGGCTACGTCCAGGTCAAGGACATCGCCTCCGCCGACGACACCACCCCGCTGCCGCTCGGCGCCGGGGTGCTGCCGCTCACCGAGTGCGTGGACGTCCTGTGCCGGCACGGCTGGGAGGGCTGGCTGTGCTGGGAGTACGAGAAGCGCTGGTACGAGCAGGCCGCCCCGCTGCCCGAGCTGCTGGGCGCGGGCCGCGAACACCTGCTGCGGCTGCTGGGGGACGCGGCCTGACCGGGCCGGGCGGGCAAATTCGCTGGCGGGGGGCCGGACCGGCGGTTAGCCTCCCCCGGTGATTCAGCAGCCGGGGCCCCGCGCCCGCTTCCGTTCATGAGCCTCGCCCGCTCGCTCGTCGACGTACGACCGCTGCGCACCTCGCCCGTCTTCCGGCGGCTGCTGATCGGGCGGACCGTGTCCGTGCTCGGCGGGTTCATGACCATGGTGACGGTCATGTACCAGGTGTGGGACACGACCCGCAGCACCGCCTGGACCGGCGCGGTCGGGCTCGCGCAGGCACTGCCGCTGGTGGTGTTCGGGCTGTTCGCCGGGGCGTGGGCGGACCGCGCCGACCGGCGGCGGGTCTTCCTGGCGGCCACCGTCGGCCAGGCGGCCTGCTCCCTGCTGCTCGCGGTGCAGGGTTTCACCGGGCATGTGCCGGTGGTCGTGGTACTTCTGCTCGTCGCCGTGCAGTCCGCCTTCGGCGCGCTCGGCGCCCCGGCCGCCGGGGTCTTCCTGCCGCGGCTGCTGCCCAAGGACCAGGTGGCCGCCGGGCTGGCCCTGCAACAGGTCACCGGCCAGTCGATGATGCTGCTCGGCCCCGCCCTGGCCGGGGTGCTGCTGGGCTGGTTCGGCATCGGCGTCTGCTATCTGCTGGACGCCCTCAGCTTCGGTTTCGCCTTCTACGGCGCCTTCGGGCTGCCCGCGCTGCCGCCCGAGGGGGAGCCGTCGCGGGCGGGGCTGCACGGGGTGCTGGACGGGCTGCGGTTCCTGGCCGGGCACCGGGTGGTGCGGGGTGCGCTGATCACCGACCTCGCGGCCACCGTGCTGTCGTTCCCGGTGAGTCTGTTCCCGCTGGTCAACACCGAGCGGTTCGGCGGCGACCCGCGCACCCTCGGACTGTTCCTGTCGGCGCTCGCGGTGGGCGGCGTCACGGCGGCCGCGCTGTCCGGCTCGCTGACCCGGCTGGGCCGGCCGGGCCCGGTGATGCTGTGCGCGTCCGCCACCTGGGGCGCGGCACTGGTCGTCTTCGGCCTCTCCACCAGCCCCTGGATCGGTCTCGTCCTGCTCGTGCTGGCCGGAGCGGCGGACGCCACGGCGGTGATGTCCCGCTCGACGCTCGTGCAGGTCCGCACTCCGGACGCGCTGCTCGGCCGGGTCACCGCGGCCGAGCAGATCGTCGGTCAGGCGGGCCCCAGCCTCGGCAATGTGCGCGGCGGCCTGCTCGCCGGCTGGACCTCCGGCGCGACCGCGCTGATCGCCGGTGGTGTGCTGTGCGTGCTGGCGGTGGCGGGGGTGGCCTCCACCACACCCGAGCTGCGCGCGGGCGGCGCTCCCGCTCCGGAGCCGGCCGGACCGTGAGCGCTCCGGGCTTTCAGCCCGCGCGGCCGGCCGGACCGCACGCATTGTGCGTGTCCGAACCCGGCCGGACCGCACACATTTCGCGTGTCCGGACCCGGCCGGACCGCACACATTTCGCATGTCCGGACCCGGCCGGACCGCACGCATTTCGCGTGTCCGGACCCGGCCGGACCGTCGAGCGGAACGGCTTCCTGCACGCGTAAGTGTGGTTCGCCATAACCCCTGACGCTCCCTGCGCGTTTTATGAGGTGCGGGTAAAGGCCCGCGAGATGTCAGGAAGGCAGGGAACCCATGAGACGGGCTACTCGAAACCGTATGATCGCCGTCACCGCCGCGTCCGGCGCGATGGCCGTGGCGCTGCCGGTGTCCGCGGCCTTCGCAGCCGACGGGGCCGACGCCCACGGCACGGCGGTCGGCTCGCCCGGGGTCGTCTCCGGCAACAACGTCCAGGTCCCGGTGCACGCGCCGGTGAACGTCTGCGGCAACACGGCGAACGTGGTGGGGCTGCTCAACCCGGCCGCCGGCAACTCCTGCGCGAACAGGGGCGGGGCGAAGGGGGGCGGCGCGGGGAAGGGCGGATCGGCCGCGTCCGGCCGCACCTCGGACTCACCGGGTGTGCTCTCGGGCAACGACGTCCAGCTCCCGGTCGACCTCCCGCTGAACGTCTCCGGGAACAGCGTGAACGTCGTCGGCGTGGGCAACCCGGCCGTCGGCAACGAGTCGGTCAACGGCCCCGGCGAGGACACCACCGCGACTCCCAAGCCACGCGCCCCGAGGGTTCCGGCCTCCCGGTCCCACTCGCGCCCGGGGACCGCGCTGGCCGAGACCGGTGCGGACGTCAAGGCTCCCGCCGCGATCGGCGGCGCCGCGCTCGTCGCCATGGGCGCGATCCTGTACCGCCGCTGCCGGCCGGGCCGCACCCGCTGACCCTCCCCCATGGCCCCACCGAGAAAGTCCCGGTGGGGCCGCACAAACCTGTCCGCGCCCCGAGCGTGCCCCTGCCCGTGCCCTGCCCGTGCCCGGCTCGTCTTCCGAACGGCGAGCGCAATCACTTCATATGACGTTGTGTTGATTACATGTCAGATATTCACGGCATACCCTGCCCGCTGCACGACCCGGCCCCCAGGAGTCGAAGACGACTCTCCTGGGGGCCGTGGTGTTTCCCGGCCGGTCGGGGCCGGGTACGACACCGCCCTCGCCCTCTCGGGGAGAAGAGGGCGAGGGCGGCGCGGGACGCGGGGCGGCGAGGTCAGAGCGCCTGGTTGTTGCAGCCCATGTCCGAACCGAGGTGGCTCTGCTGGGCGCCCGGGTTGCCCTCGCCGTTCAGCAGGTTGCCCGCCAGGCCGGTGAGGGCGCCGACGCTGCCGAGCACCTCGATGTTCATGTCGTGCGAGCGACACTCGATGCCCTGCGTGATGTCCAGGTCGTGGCCCGGCTCACCGTGGGCGAAGGCGGTGTTGCCGCCGAGGGTGCCGACACTGCCGAGGAGGGCACCCACGAGGACTGCCTTGTGGAACTTGCGCATTGGTTCTCCGATGGTCGAGCGGATGAGATCTGCGACAGATCGAACGGGGATCGCGGACGACGGCGATGAGCTCCGTCAGCCGAGCCGGGGGAGCCCCAGTTGGCCGAGCGGGGGTGCGGCGACCTGTCCGAGGCCGACCGGAGACAGCTGCGGCACGCTCGGCGCGCCCAGCACCGGGTTCACGAGCGGGTTCACCTGGGGGTTCACCTGCGGGTTCACCTGGGGGGCGACGTGGGCCGGGGGCTCCGTGGCGAACGTCTGGGGGACGGCCACCTGCGGGGCCACCTGGGGCATGACCTGCGGCATGACCTGGGGCACGACCTGCGGCTGCTGCGCAGGCGCGGCCTGCACCGGCTGAAGAGGCACGGCCTGCGCCGGCTGCACCGGGGCGGCCTGCATCTGCTGCGGGTAGGCGCCCGCCTGTGCCGTCCCCTGCGAGGAGGCCACGGCGGAGGCGAACCCGGTCTGCTGCGGCGCCGGCGGGGCGGCCTGCGCGACCGGCTGGTAGGCAGGAGCCGGCTGCTGGTAGACGGGAGCCGGCGCGGGCTGCTGATAGACAGGAGCCGGTGCGGGCTGCTGGTAGACGGGAGCCGGCGCCGCGGGCTGCTGATAGGCAGGAGCCGGCGCAGGCTGCTGATAGGCAGGAGCCGGCGCGGGCTGCTGGTAGACAGGAGCCGACGCCGCGGGCTGCTGGTAGACGGGAGCCGGCGCCGCGGGCTGGTAGGCCGGCTGATCGGGGGCCGACGCCGGCGGGGCGCTGCCGTATCCGACGGGAGTATCGGCATGGCTGGCGCCGGCGCTGATGGCGGTCAGACCACTGGCCGCCGCTACGACGAGCGCGGCCTTGTGAAGCTTACGCATGAAACCCTTCGGCCCTTCGATACCTGAGAATGGGGATCCATTGCATTCAGCGCGGTCGCGTGCGGTCGTGCGACACTCGCACCGCGCTCTCGGCAGCGGCCTTCTGGAGTTGCACGCGGACTTCGCATCGGAACCGGCAGCGAATTCCCTCACCCCTCTTCAGGTACACGGTCGCTGCCCTCTCCCCGTGGAACGAGGATTCTCCGCCGCGGTCACGGCGCACCGAAGTCCGTCACCCATTTGCCGCTGAGGCCAAGGGTGTTGCGCCTGGACTCCCGCGCCTTTGCGTCAAATGGGTGACCAAGTCCGCGCCCCCGTATCCGAGTCCGCGCGGACTTCGTTCCCCACGGGGCAAGAACGATGGTCCATCACGGCCGCGCAAAGCCGACGCGAAAAGCAGCAACTGCGCAGCCACATCAGCAATTCACCAGGTTCCCAGCACAGGTCAATGAAGGGCCGAGGATTCCATGCGCAAGCTTCAGCAGGTCGCGCTCATCGTCGCAGCAGCCGGTGGTCTGTCCGCCGTCGGCGCGGGCCCGAGCTCCGCGGTACCGATGGGCTACGGATCCACGCCGCCGCCCGCGTCGCAGCCGGACGCCCAGGCCGCCTCGGCCGCCAACGCCCAGGCAACCGCGCAGACCTACGGCTCGTCGGCCCCGCAGGCGGCCCCACAGGCGACCCCGGCGCGCGGGACCGAGGTCGCCCCGCAGGTCAACCCCCAGCTGAACCCGCAGATCAGCCCCCAGATCACCCCGCAGGCCGCACAGACCCCGCAGCCCCGGTCGGGACAGGGCGCCCCGGTGGAACAGAACAACCTGTTCCGTCCGTACCAGGAGTGCAGCCCGCAGAACCTGCTCGCCGCGAATGTCCCGGTGGCCCTGCTCGCCGCCTCCGAGACCCGGGGCGTCGACTGCACCCAGGCCAACAGCCAGGCGAACTCCCTCGCCAACGCGCGATAGCGCCGCGCCGCGGCCGAACACCGCTGCCACCCAAGGCGCTTGGCGATCGCGCCCGGCAGGCCCGTCCGCCCGCATTACGGCTTTCGGGTGCTTCTGCTCCGTGATCGCGAAAGCGGCGCGTCGCTGCCCGTTTTGGGGTATTTCGTATTAGTCTCCCGTAACTGTAAAACGTCGATCTGCCACAGATCGCAACCACCCCACTCCACGGAGATGACATGCGCAAGCTTCGCAACGTTGCCGTCCTGGTCGCCGCGCTCGGCACCATCGGACTCGTCGGTGGCACGGCCCACGCCGGCGAAGGCGGCAAGGGCGGCGACAAGTTCAACATCACGCAGAGCTCGCACTGTAAGTCGCACGACCTGAACCTGGACGTCCTCGGCGAGGTCGGCCTGCTCAACGGCCTGCTGGGCAACGCGCTGAACGGCGAGGGCAACCCGGGTGCCCAGGCCACCGAGATGGGCTCGACGATGGGCTGCAACAACAGCGCCTTCTAAGGCTCGACCGGCGCGGGACGCCGGACGACAACAGGGTCCCGGCACCAGCCCTCGGGCAGGTGCCGGGACCTTTTGCATGCGCCGGACCCTGCGCCCACATCAACAGACCGCCAAAATGGCGACAATCGACAGTATTCGGCGCGTCGTTGACTCTTTCGGACATTTTCGTATCACTCTTGGTGACTGTACGAACGTCGATCTTTCACGGGTCGCGTCCACCTCACTCCACCGGAGATGACATGCACAAGCTTCGCACCGCTGCCGTCCTCGTCGCCGCACTCGGGAGTGTCGGGCTCCTGGGCGCCGGCAATGCCCACGCCGACCACGGCCGGGGCAAGCACGGCGACGAGTTCACCATCACGCAGACCAACAAGTGCACGTCGCACGACCTGAACGCCGACGTCCTCGGCGAGGTCGGCCTCATCAACGGCCTGGGCGGCAACCTGCTGAACGGCGAGGGCAACCCGGGAGCGCAGGCCACCGACCTGGGGTCCACCATGGGCTGCAACAACAAGGTCGGCCTGTAGTACGCAACACATGCGGCGGTGGGGCCGGCCGGGGGGGGGGGGGCCCCCCCGCCCCCCGC
>NZ_JAINRE010000056.1 GCF_020400595.1 Streptomyces naphthomycinicus
GTCATTTCGTCCCTCCCGGTGGATCGGTCTATCTCCGCCGGTCCGTCGACCGACGATGGCGCGTCTACCCCGGATCCCGGCTTCCACCCCTGCCGTGTTCCGCCTCTCAGTGGTCGAAGCCCTCGGGCTCGCGCACGTAATCGGCGCTCGACGGCTTCTGATACGTCGCTTCGTGCGGTGAGTCGTAGAACTCGTACGCGTCGCTCAAGCCGCCGTACAGGAACACCTTGAGCATCCGGCCGGAGTGGCACGCGATGCGCATCGTGCCCCCGTAGCCGCGGATGCGCTTGGTGATGGCCACGACCGCACCGAGCGCGGTCGAGTCCAGGAAGGGAACGAAACACAGGTCGAGCACGAAATGCCGGTGCCCCTCTCTGAGCAGCCCGGCCACCGCCTCCCGGATCGCCGACTGGGTGTGCACGTCTATCTCTCCGTCGATCTCCAGGACGGTCCAGCCGTTCACCACGTCGTAACTCGCCGCGATGCGCTCGGTGCGGATGAGGTTCTGTCGCATGGTCGTCCCTCCTCACGCTCCACGAGTGCCGGCCTCCCGGGAGCGACGCGCCCGTATCGCGCCGGACCTCGTGGCGCGATGACGGAAACCGCTGCTTCCATTCAAGGGGCATCCCGCCCGTTCGCAACTTTGTGCCCCCTGGTCATAGGCGTGGCGGCAGCGACCCCGGGCCGGAGACGGGGGCTCGGCGTCCAGGGCGGCCGCCCGCGAGGATCAGAGGCCGACCACGACCAGGGCGATGTCGTCCTGCGCCCCGTGCCTGACGCCCAGGCGCTCCAGCAGGGTGTCGGCCAGGTCGTCCGGGGCCACTCCGAGGCAGTCACGCAGGGTGTCGGTCAGGCGGTGGAGTCCGGTGTCGATGTCTTCGTCGCGGCGCTCGATCAGACCGTCGGTGTACAGCACGAGGACGTCACCCGGGCGGTAGGCGGTGCCGGCCTGAGGACGCGGCACGTGGGTGAGCCGGGTGCCGAGCGGCGGATCGGTGGCCTGGTCGAGAAGGTGGCAGCTGCCATCCGAGTGCATCAGGACGGGCGGCGGGTGGCCGGCGCTGGAGTAGATGATCAGCCGGGACCGGGTGTCGACCAGCGCGGTGACGGCGGTGGCCGCCAGGGCGCCGTCCACGGAGCGGGCGTACAGGCCCAGCACCTCCAGCGCCTGGGCGGGACCGGCGACGGCACGGCTGGCCGCGGAGAGCGCGCTGCGCAGCATTCCCATCACCGTGGCGGCCTCCAGGCCGTGTCCGACCACGTCGCCCACGGCGACGAAGAAGCGGCCGTCGCTCAGGTCGACGGCGTCGTACCAGTCGCCGCACACGTTGAGCGAGCCGACGGCCGGCAGGTAGCGCACGGCCACATCGGAGTGCCGTGCCAGGTCGGGCGAGTGCAGCATGGCCTCCTGCAACGTGATCGCCACCTGCCGCTCGCGCGCGTGCGCCCGCCGCAGCTCCTCGTTCAGCCGCTCCAGTTCCTTGGCCCGGGCGTACAGCTCCGCCTCCATGCCCGTCTCCGGGCCGGCCGACCGGTCGACGGGATCCGGCCGTCGCTGCCGGCGCGTGCGGACGAAGCCGGTCACGTCCTCGACCCGGTGGATGATCCAGGCGACCTTGCCGTCCGGGCCGAGCACCGGGGTGTTGACCGGCGACCACCAGCGTTCCTCGAAGGTCCCGGGCTGCCCGGAGACAGGGATGTCGTACCGCTGGACGGCCATGGTGTCCGGACTCTTCGTGGTCAGCACCCGGGTCAGGGAGGCCGACAGGTTCTGCACGCCGTCGGCGTCCTCGTCGGCGGGGTTGTCGGGGAAGGCGTCGAAAAGGTACTGCCCGAGCAGTTCCCGACGGGTCCGGCCGGTCGCCCGGCAGTAGGCCGCGTTGACGCCGACGATGGTGAGATCGGAGCCGATCACCAGATAGGGGCTGGGAGTGGCCTCGAACAGCGCGGCGTAGTCGACCTCGTCACCGACCGGCTGCTCGCCGAAGCGCGTGGCACCCACGCATCCAATGTACGGGAGGCGGCGAAGGGCGAGACCCCCCGGAAACCGCGGGGACCGGCGCGTTCTCCGGTGCCGGCGGACACGTTCTCCGGTGCGGCGGACACGTTCTCCGGTGCCGGCGGACCACGAAGATCCACCTCGGGCCCCCGAACTGTGCTACGGTCGTGGTGTTGCAGTTGTGGTACCCATGAACGCATGTGCGCCTGACGGGAATGCTTCTCCGACAGGCGCGTTATTTGTTTTTCCGGCATCTCCGGATGGGGCCTCTGCCTAACAGAAGGAGAAGGTCATGGCACAGGGAACCGTGAAGTGGTTCAACTCGGAAAAGGGCTTCGGCTTCATCGAGCAGGACGGCGGCGGCCCCGACGTCTTCGCCCACTACTCGAACATCGCCACCCAGGGCTTCCGTGAGCTCCAGGAGGGCCAGCGGGTCTCCTTCGACGTCACGCAGGGCCAGAAGGGCCCGCAGGCGGAGAACATCGTCCCCGCCTGATCGCCGGACGCGTATCCACTCACCGGGGTCCGCACCGTAACGGTGCGGACCCCGGTTTGTGCTGTTTCCAGGAAGGCAGATTCATGTCCCGCAGGCCCCGCAAGCAGAGCCGGCCTACCTCCTCGCCCCGACCGTCCGTGTCGGCACCGAAAGAGTTCCGGCTGCCGACAGGCACCACACCCGCACTTCCCGCCGTCGAGGGCTTCGCCGAGCTGGACATGCCCGCGGCACTGCTGAAGACCCTCACCGCGCAGGGTGTGGAAACCCCCTTCCCCATCCAGGCCGCCACCCTGCCCAACTCACTGGCCGGTCGTGACCTGCTGGGACGCGGACGCACCGGTTCCGGCAAGACCCTCGCGTTCGGGCTCGCGCTGCTGGCCCGCACGGCCGGGCGGCGTGCGGAGCCCAAGGCGCCCCTCGCCCTCGTGCTGGTGCCCACCCGTGAACTCGCCCAGCAGGTGACGGACGCGCTCACCCCGTACGCGACGGCGGTGAACCTCCGGCTGGCCACCGTGGTCGGCGGGCTGTCCATCACCAAGCAGGCCGGTGCGCTGCGGCGCGGCACCGACGTCGTCGTGGCGACCCCCGGCCGGCTCAACGACCTCGTGGAACGCGGGGACTGCGTGCTCGACCAGGTACGGATCACCGTGCTGGACGAGGCCGACCAGATGACCGACATGGGCTTCCTGCCGCAGATCACCAAGCTGATCCAGCAGGTACGGCCCGACGGACAGCGTCTGCTCTTCTCGGCCACCCTGGACCGCAACATCGACCGCCTGGTGCAGCAGTTCCTGACCGACCCCGTGGTGCACTCCGTGGACCCTTCCGCGGGAGCGGTGACCACCATGGAGCACCACGTGCTCCACGTCCAGGACGAGACCGACAAGGGCGCCGTCACCACCCGCATCGCGGCCCGTGACGGCCGCGTCATCCTCTTCCTCGACACCAAGAGGTCCGCCGACCGGCTCGCCAAGCGGCTCCTGGCCGTCGGTGTCCGTGCGGCGGCGCTGCACGGGGGCCGGTCCCAGCCCCAGCGGAACCGCACCCTGGAACAGTTCAAGAACGGCCACGTCACCGCGCTGGTGGCGACGAACGTCGCGGCCCGGGGCATACACGTCGACGACCTCGACCTCGTCGTCAACGTCGATCCGCCCACCGACCACAAGGACTACCTCCACCGGGGCGGCCGCACGGCCCGCGCCGGCGGCTCCGGCAGCGTGGTCACGCTGGTGCTGCCCACCCAGAAGCGGGACATCACCCGCCTCATGTCGGACGCCGGCATCCGCCCCCGGACGGCCCGCGTCACGTCGACCGACGCGCAACTGGCCACCATCACCGGCGCCCGCGAGCCCTCCGGCGTGCCCGTCACCATCGAGGTTCCCCAGCCGGCCACACCGGCGGTGTCCCGGCCCGACCGGAAGACCGGAAGCCAGCCCGGCCGGCGTTCCGGCCGCCGGCGCCGGAGCGAGGGCACCGACAAGGCGGCCACCGGCGCCGCCCCCAGGAGGGGGAACCGGGGCTCCGACCGCCGGGGCGGAGCCGGCGGAGCCGCCGGCGGTGACGCCGGGACGGGCGGCCGTACCTCCGAACGCCAGTCCGCCGCGCGCAAGAGCCGGCCGCGTCCGGCGGGCAAGGGGCAGCGTGGAGGCGGGCCGGGGACGCCGGCCTGACACCACCGCGGCGGCGCCCCGGACCGGCGGACGGGCACCGCCGCCGGGAGCGCCGCCCGCCCCCGGCGGTAGCGGACGGTCAGGAGGCGAAGGCCCTTTCCAGCCTGGGGATCAGGTCCCGGAGGTCCTGTTCCCAGCAGCCGGCGTTGTGGCCGCCGTTGCACTGGGTGCCCCAGGCGGAGCCGTCGCCGTAGTCGACGTAGTGGTAGGACATGCCCAGGGCGTCCATGCTGTCCTTGGCGTGCTTGGCGGCGCCTTCGAGCCAGAACTCCGGTTCGACGGGTGAGCCGCCGCCGTTGCCCACGTAGATGGAGACCCCGACTCCGGCCAGTCTGTCCATGTGCGCCGCCGGGTCGACCTCGTTCCACCGCCAGTCGGCGTTGAACACCGGGTAGGGCGAGCCGAACAGGGCGTCGCTGTCCACGCCGGGCTTGTAGGGGGAGTTGTCGGGGTCGCAGGCTCCGGACGACGAACCGCAGATCGCGCCCAGCGCGTCGGTGACGGAGGCGACGACGGCCAGCCGCAGGTCCATGGACTTGGCCGACAGGTCGATGTCTCCGGACAGGGACGCGGTCTGGCTGAACAGGTCGGGACGGACCTGGGCGTAGTGGAAGGCGCCGAACCCGCCCATGGAGACGCCCGCGACGGCCCTGGCCTTCTTGGTGGGGATGGTCCGCAGATTCGCGTCGATGAACGGGATCACCTGCTTGAGGTGGAAGTTCTCCCAGTTCTGCGCCCCGAGCCGAGTCTTCTGGTCGAGCCAGTTGGCGTACCAGCTGCGGGCGCCGCCGTCCGGGATGACGGTGATCATCGAGTCCGACATGGTCAGCGCCGGGTAGTTCTGCCGGATCGGGTCGTCGGGTGAACCGTGCAGGAAGTACAGCACCGGGTAGCGCCTGTCGGGGTTCTCGTAGTAGCCGCTCGGCAGGATGATCTTGATGTGGTGTTCGCCGGTGACCTCGGGCGTGGTCACGGTGAGGGTGAAGTCGGTGGGCCCGCCCAGGGCCGTGCCGACCTGGGTCAGGCCGAATCCGTTCGTCATGGGTGGCGGCGCGGTGCGGTCGGCGGCCTGTGCCGGGCCGGCCGGCACGATCATGGCCACGGCGGCGACCATCCATGCGGCCGTCAGCCGCCACCGGTGCGTCGTTCTCGTCATGTGTGCCCCCTCGTGAGCCTCTTCGTCGTACGACGCGAGTTCTACCCGGAACCGATGAAATCCCGATGATGCCGCCGCGCCCCGGGGTGCCCTCGCACCCGGCGGTCCACACGGTCTCAAGTGCCGTCGTCGGCCGGGCCCTTGCGTGCCCCGCCGGGCACCTCTCCCCCCTCGGCACCGCCGGATCCGGGCCCTGAGCCGGGATTTCATCGTCCCTTCAACGCGTCTCCCCAGGATGGGCGTGCCGCCGCGGACCACCCGGGCCGTTCCCGGAACCGTGGCGCGGCGAGCGCCGCGTGCCGCCCCGGAGACGACCGGAGTCCGAGGAGACACGGAACACCCGGCAGGGCGCTCGCGGACCGACATCCCGAACCCGGCCCCGCGTTCGCCGCGGTGAGCCGACCCTGGAGGGCCGACCATGTCCCACCCCGTACACCCCGACCGCCCCGCGCCGACCCGCAGGTCGCTCCTCCGGGTCGGCGCGGCCGCCGCCCTGGGCGCCGGCGCGCTGGGCAGCTCGATCGCCGCCGCTCCCCGGGCCGCCGCGGCCCAGCGCGGTACGCCCCTGTGCGAGCAGCCCGGCGACTCGGCGCGCTCGCAGGGGCTGGGGTCGGGGGATCTCGCCATCCCCTACTACCGGGAGCACGACAACAGCTGGGGGTACGTCTTCGGCGACTCCTTCTCCGAACCGGCGCTGGGAGGGGACTACCTCGGCTCCCCGGTCATGCTGAACCAGGCCGCGTTCGACGCCTCCGGCACGTCCCCGATCTCGTTCACCTGGGCCATGCCCACGGGAGGCGCGGCCGGGCAGCTCTTCGACTACCGGCACAACGCCGACAACGGCCACGGTTTCGAGGTCAGCCGCATCCCGAACGACTGCATCGAGTTCGGCGGCCGCACCTACATCCAGTACACCTCCGTGGAGGTGTGGCAGCCGCCGGCGGGCTACGACGGTTCACGGATGTCCGGCGTCGCCTACTCCGACGACCACGGCGTGACCTGGCAGGACTACCCCTACCACTGGGCGGGCGACACCCAGGGGGTGAACCAGTCCATGTACGGCATGTGGTCGTTCGCGGGCATCGACCCCGACGGCTGGCTGTACATCTTCTCCAAGCGCTGGAACGGCAGCCACCGCAACACCGGTGACGGCGGGGCGATCCAGTTGTTCCGCATCCGGCCGGAGGAGTTCCG
Organism: Streptomyces naphthomycinicus; assembly: GCF_020400595.1. Taxonomy (GTDB): domain Bacteria; phylum Actinomycetota; class Actinomycetes; order Streptomycetales; family Streptomycetaceae; genus Streptomyces; species Streptomyces naphthomycinicus. The sequence goes on from NZ_JAINRE010000056.1 coordinate 6,516, forward strand.
CGCGGGCAACTTCGGCGCCCAGGAGAACTGGGCCTACCTCGACGGCCGCTGGCAGTGGACCCGGGCGGTCCAGCCGTCGGTCATCCTCTCCGGGAACAACATCGGAGAGTTCTCGGTGAAGCGCATCGGCGGCACCTACTGCATGAGCTACTTCGACGTCACCGACTACTCGATCTGCACCCGCACCGCGCCCCGGCCCGATGCCGTGTGGAGCGCGCCGAAGCCGCAGATCGTCGGCGACACCGCCTGGCCGCCGAACCACTGGGGCAAGCCGCAACTCCCCTTCCTCTACGGCGGATACATCCACCCGGGCAGCGCCGGCCCCACCTCACTGACCTTGATCGTGTCGCAGTGGAACGGGCAGCCCGCGCAATCGCCGTACCGAGTGCTGCAGTACGACGGCATCAACCCGTAGTCCGCGTCCCGCATCCCTCTCCGGCACAGACCGGCACAGCCCCCGGCACACCCCGGCACATCCCTGAACGTCCCTGAACATCCCGGCTGATCCTGGCGGATCCCGGCACATCGCCGGTACGTCACCGGCACAGGAGGAACAGATGAGAGGCGTCGTCTTACGACGTGCGAAACCCGGCAGCCTGGCCCTGCTCGTCCTCATGGTCCTGACCGCGCTGAGCGGCAGCCCGGCGGACGCCCAGACCGTGAAGCCCCCGAAGGACGTCCCCGGCCCCCTGAACCACACCGCCCCCGCCACGCTGTACTGCGACGTCCCCGGGGAGCGGGACATCGCGGTCACCCGCAAGGTCTACGAGGTCGGCCAGCGCATGAACGTGTCCGGGAAGGTCATGCTCGCCGGGTTCGAGACGGGCTGGGTCGAGTCCCGGATGAACAACCTGGCCTGCGGTGACCGGGACTCGCTCGGCGTCTTCCAGCAGCGCCCCTCGCAGGGCTGGGGCTCGCCCGAACAGGTCACGGACGTCGACTACGCGGCGGGGAAGTTCTTCGAGGTGGCCCTGCGGATGGAGCCCGGCATGGAGGGCAGCACCGCCGGGCAGCTCGCCCAGGCCGTCCAGCGCTCCGCGTACCCGGAGCGGTACGACCAGGCGGAGGACGTCGCCCGGGCGCTGGAGGACGAGGCGTTCCAGCCCTACGGCACGATCGGGGCGAAGTACGACGGCATGGGCGGCCCGGGCAGTGTCCTCGGCCGGCCGGTCCGGGCCGAGGAGGCGGCCTCGCTGGACGGACGGTTCCAGCAGTTCGAGCACGGGATCATCCTGTGGCACCCGGACGTGGCCCACGCGGTCTACGGCGACATCCTGAACACCTTCTGGGCCACGGACGCCGAACGGCGCTGGGGCTTCCCCACCATGGACGAGGCCGACGCCTCCCCCGCACCCGACGGCACCCGGGGCCGCTACCAGTTCTTCGAACGAGGACTCTTCCTGTGGTCCCCCGCCACCGGCACCCACATCGTCCACGACGCCATCTACGACGCCTTCCACGCCGCGGGACACGAAAGCGCCCTCGGCTACCCCACCACCGACGAGACCGACGAACCCGGCGGCGGCAGAGCACAACGCTTCCAAAAGGCCACCATCCACTGGCACCCCGACAAGGGCACCTGGATCACCTACAACTGAACAGGAGAGCTGCCTTGAGGTTCCTTCACCGAACGGTGTGTCGCCTGGCGGCTCTGGCGCTGGTGACTCTCGTGACCACCTTCTGCGCCACACCGTCCGCGAGCGCGGCGGGCCCCGACGAGCCGATCGGACGGGGCGAAGCGATGGACCGCGCGTGGTCGTGGATCGACGAACAGGTGCCGTACAGCCAGACCGGCTGCCACGACAACCAGTTCGGCTGCTACCGCCCGGACTGCTCGGGCTATGTGTCCATGGCCTGGCATCTGAGCAGTTCCCTCACCACCTGGGGCCTGTGGGACGTCACGTCCGACATCCCGGCCGACGACCTGCAACCCGGTGACGCCCTGCTGCGCGACTCGGGCGGTGTCGACCACGTGGCACTGTTCGTCCGCTGGGCGGACGCGGCCCACACCCGGCCGGTGGTCCGCGAGGAGTACGACTTCGGGCATGTGGCCGAGGAACGGGTGTGGCCCGACGGGCTCCGCGGGTTCTCACCCCGCCGCTACGACAACCTGGACGACCTCGTGCCGTACGGCAGCATCGCGGTCAAGTACGACAGCATGGGCGGCCCGGCCGGCGTCCTCGGCCGGCCGGTCCGGGGCGAGCGCGACGCCTCGCTGGACGGACGGTTCCAGCAGTTCGAGCACGGGATCATCCTGTGGCACCCGGACGTGGCCCACGCGGTCTACGGCGACATCCTGAACACCTTCTGGGCCACGGACGCCGAACGGCGCTGGGGCTTCCCCACCATGGACGAGGCCGACGCCTCCCCCGCACCCGACGGCACCCGGGGCCGCTACCAGTTCTTCGAACGAGGACTCTTCCTGTGGTCCCCCGCCACCGGCACCCACATCGTCCACGACGCCATCTACGACGCCTTCCACGCCGCGGGACACGAAAGCGCCCTCGGCTACCCCACCACCGACGAGACCGACGAACCCGGCGGCGGCAGAGCACAACGCTTCCAAAAGGCCACCATCCACTGGAACCCCGACAAGGGCACCTGGATCACCTACAACTGACATGACGACGGCAGCCCACAGGCCCCTGCCGGCAGGCTGCCGGAGCACCCCGTACCCGGCTCGGACGCCGGGGCGGGGTGGTGGGGTTCGTGCTCAGCCCAGGCTCTCGAAGATCTCGTCCCAGAACGCGGAATCGCTCACGTTCGCGTCGTGGCCGGTCATGCGCTCGCGCAGCTCGGTGACGGCGGCCGCGCGCTCGCCGTCGTCGGCCGATTCCAGGGCGCTGCCCGATTCGGCGATCAGTGCGAGGAGTACGGCCAGCAGCGGGAGGGAATCGGCGGCCGGCCCCTGCCAGCCCGCCCCGTGGTCCCAGCCGTTGGGGTCGTAGTGGGTGATGCCGCCGTCCGCCGCGTCGAGCATCAGATGCTGGTCGCCCCAGAGGGCCACGGTGAAGCAGAAGTTCTCGGGCGGGGAGTCGTCGTCGGGGTAGCGGTTCCCGTAGATCTCGTCGGCGTCGAAGGGATCCAGTCCGTCCGCGCCGCGCAGGTGCCTCGTGTCGATCCCCACGACGTCGAGGTGGACGGCCGGAAAGCCGACGGTGAGGAGGAACTCCCTCGACCGGGCATCGGTCAGTTCGGCCGGCAGAGCGGCCTCGTCCGGTCGCCAGAGGGAGTCCGCGCCCAGCCGCTCCTCCAGCCACACCGCGTCCGGTATCCGCGGCGTGTCGTCGCTCTTCACTGCGTGGCCCCCATAAGTTCCGTGTCGTTCGGTCCGTACGGGCCCCAGTCAATCGCACGGCCGCCCGGCGAACGCGAGTGCCCCGGGTGGCGGATGGCCCGCCGAGCCGTGCGGATCAAGCGCCGGACCGGCGAACCCGGAGGGTGACGCCGGGGGCGACGCCGATCGGGCCGGGTGTGAGGCGCCGCTGGCCGCAGGAGCGCACCGCCGGGCAGGTCGCCCTCGTGGTGCGTACGGCGCGACCGGGGTACCCGCTGCACCAAGCGGCGGGATCCGGTCCCGTCTCCCCGTGAACGGACGAAGGCGACACGCGATGAACGAACGACCACGCTCCGGCACGCCCCCGTCCGCAGACCCGCGCGGCGCCGACCTGGCCATGCTGGGCATCTACCTCAACGACCATCTGGCCGGCGCCACCGCCGGCACCGAGCGGGCCCGCCATCTGGTGCGCTCCGTCCGCGGCTCGGCGCTCGCCGAGGCTCTCGGCCCGGTCAGCGGCGAGATCGCCCAGGACCGCAAGGCTCTGCTGGGCATCATGCGCGACCTCGGCGTCCCGGTACGCCGCTACAAGGTCTGCGCGGGCTGGACGGCCGAGAAGATGGCCCGGCTGAAGGCCAACGGCCGCCTGGTGCGGCGTTCGCCGCTCAGCACCTTCCTGGAGCTGGAGGCACTGCGGGTCGCGGTGGAGGGAAAGACGGCCGGGTGGGAGACGCTGCGCGGTCTCGCCCCGGCGGAGAAGCGGCTGGACGCCCGGCAGCTCGACTCGCTCCTCGATCGGGCCCACCGGCAGCAGGAGATCGTGGAGGAATGGCGCTCCCGCGAGGCCGGGACGGCGCTGCGGACGGGCTGAGAGAGGCCGGCGCCGCCGGAACGGCCTGGGGGGAGGGCGGAAAGGCGCCTTTCCCCCGGCGCAGTGGGGGGCGTGCGCGCGCGTGCCGGCCCCTGATGACGCGCGGCGCGAGGAACCGCAGGACCGCCGGCGGCCCACCACGGGAAGACCGCAGGACCGCCGGCGACCCGCTGCGCGAGGAACCTCAGAACCACCCGGCGTCCGCTGCGCGAGGAACCGCAGGACCGTCGGCGACCCGCTGCGCGAGGAACCTCAGAACCGCCCGGCGTCCGCTACGCGAGGAACCGCAGGACCGCCTCCTCGACCACGCCCTGCGTGGCCGGGCAGCCGGGCGCGGCGTCGGCTCCCAGGGAGCCGAGGGCCGGTGCGATGGTGCGGCCCTCCTCGTAGAGCTCGATGAGGCGCGGGTTGATGTACGACGCCCGGCAGACGGCCGGGGTGTTGCCCAGGTAGGCGGACACTTCCCGGACGGCCCGGCGTACCGCCCGTTTCCGGGCGGTGTCGGACTCCTCGGCCACCGGCGCGGAGACGGCGAGCGCGACGGCCGCCAGTACGGTGGCGTGCCAGGTCCGGAAGTCCTTCGCCGTGAGGTCGACGCCCGCGCCGTCGCGCAGGTAGTCGTTGAGGTCGGCCGCGTGCACGTCGTGCCAGACCCGACCCTGCCGGTAGGCGAAGAGCCGCGGCCTGCCGTCGGACCGGCGCAGCAGCGCACGGGTGGCGCGGGAGACCGGTTCGTCGACGAGGGTCCGCGACACCTCCTTGGAGTTCTTCCCGGAGTAGCTGAAGCACACCTGGTCCCGGTGACAGGACACGTGCTCCCGCAGCAGCGTGGTCAGGCCGTAGGTGTCGTTGTCCTTGGAGTAGGCGTCGTTCCCGACCCGGAAGAAGCCCAGGTCCAGCAGCCGGGCCGCGCAGCCGAGGACGCGTTCGCGGCACAGGCCGCGCAGGGCGAGGTCCGCGGTCACGCGCTGCCGCAGCCGGGGGAGGGTCGCGGCGACCTCCAGCACATGGTCGTGCTTGGCCGCCTCCTGCTGCTCGCGGAACCGCTGGTGGTAGAGGTACTGACGGCGTCCCGCCGCGTCGGTGCCGGTCGCCTGGATGTGGCCGTTGGGCTCGGGGCAGATCCATACGTCCGTCCAGGCCGGGGGGACGACCAGCGCCCTCAGCCGCTCGCGCTCCGCCGGGTCGGTGAGGGAGCGCCCGGTGGTGTCGAAGTAGCGGAATCCGCGGCCACAGCGCTGCCGGGTGTACCCGGGGGCGTGGAGGTCGCTGGTCCTCAGACGCATGGCCGGCCCCGGCCGGAGGGGTCGCCGCTCCGGCGGGCGCGGCACAGCAGCCGTGCGCCGAGCAGCAGCGTCGGCGGCCACACCAGCGCGAAGCCCCAGAGCACCGCGGGGTCCGAGGTGCGTATCCCCATGACCGCCAGCAGCGCGGAGGCCGTGGCCAGCACCGCGACGGTCAGTCGCAGCCACAGCCCGGCGGGCCGTACGCGCATCCGGCGGGCGAACCGGCGGTCGTGGCGCAGCCGCGCCTCGATCCGCGACAGGGCAAGACGCTCGTGCGGCGAGAGCCGCGCGTCTTTGGAGGAATCGGCGCTCTCGGCCACGGTACGGCACCTCCTGGGGCGTGACAGCACGTGCGGCACCGGGGCCCGGCCGGATCGGCGCGACGCGGGGAGGTGCCGACGGCCGAGTGCCCTCGATACCGCCGCTGATGCCGCCCGGGGACGTACGGTCCCGTCCGCGTCACCGGCCGCTCCGCGAGGGCGCGGCGGCCGACGCCGCGACCGGCCCCGGCGAGGGCATGCGGGCAGTGGTCGGGGGAACTCCCGGACCATGGATCTCCACCACGACGAGGCACCCGTACTGGACGCCCTGACCCGTTACCGGCAGGCCGACGAGCTGGGGTTCTCCCCTCCGGGGCACAAGCGGGCCCGCGGCGCGGATCCCCGGGCGCGGGCGGTGCTCGGGGACGCCGTGTACCTGGGTGACGTACTGGCCGAGGGCGGGCTGGACGACCGGCTCGGTCGGGGACGGGTGCTGGAGCGGGCGGAGAGGCTGATGGCCGACGCCGTGCACGCGGAGCGGACGTACTTCTCCACCTGCGGCAGTTCGCTGTCGGTCAAGGCCGCCATGCTGACCGTGACCCGGCCCGGCAAGAGCCTGGTCGTCGGCCGGGACGCCCACAAGTCCGTGATCGCCGGCCTCATCCTGTCCGGTGTCGAGCCGGTCTGGGTGGAACCGCAGTGGGACCCGGAGCGCCACCTGGCCCACGCTCCTTCGGCCGCCGCCTACGACCAGGCGTTCGCCGAGCACCCCGAGGCGGACGGCGCCCTCGTCACCAGTCCGACCCCGTACGGCAGCGCGGCCGACCTGCGGGGCATCGCCGAGGTCTGCCACCGCCGGGGCAAACCCCTGATCGTGGACGAGGCGTGGGGAGCGCACCTGCCCTTCCACGACGAGCTGCCGTCCTGGGCGATGGACGCGGGCGCCGACGTCTGCGTGACCAGCATCCACAAGATGGGCAGCGGCCTGGAGCAGGGCTCCGTCTTCCATCTCCAGGGCGATCTCGTCGACCCCGCCGAACTCGCCTCCCGCGCCGACCTCCTCGGCACCACGAGCCCCAACGTCCTGCTGTACGCGGGGATCGACGCCTGGCGCCGGCAGATGGTCCAGCACGGGCACGGCCTCATGGACCACGCGCTGCGGCTGGCCGAGCGCACCCGTGCCGCGATCGAGGAGATCGAGGGCATCCACGTCAACGACGCGGACGACTTCTGCGGGCTCGGCCGCGCGGCCGAGTTCGATCCCCTGCCGGTCGTCATGGACATCGGCGCGCTGGGGGTCACCGGCTACCGGGCGGCCGACTGGCTGCGCGCCCGCCACCACGTCGACATGCATCTCTTCGACCACCGGCGGATCAGCGCCCAGCTCACCCATGCGGACGACGACCACAGCACCGACCGGTTGCTCACCGCCCTGCGGGATCTCGCCGGCCACGCCGCCGAACTGCGGGACGCGCCGCGCGTCGATGTGCCGTCCCCCGCGGGCCTGCGGATGGAACAGGCCCGCCTGCCCCGTGACGCCTACTTCGGCCGGCACGTGGACGTGCCCACGCACAGGGCCGCGGGACGGACGGCCGGCGAGATGATCACGCCCTACCCGCCGGGCATTCCGGCCGTCCTCCCCGGGGAACGTCTCACCGAGCCCGTGCTGCGCTATCTGACCACCGGTGTCGCGGCGGGCATGAACCTGCCCGACGCGGCCGACGGGCGGCTGGCCACGATCCGGGTGCTGGCGGAGGAGTGACGCGTCGGCGGCGGCCGGCCGGGGCGGGACGCGCGGCGGCGACGGGCGCCACGGCCGCGGGGCTGCCGCCCCCTTGGAGGCGCGGGCATGCCGAGCGGGGGCTGCCGCCCCGTGGAGGCGTGGGCATGCCGAGCGCATGCCCACGCCTTCTCGTCACAGGGTCGAGCCGGGGTCTCCGGGCCGGATCCGGCCGCGCCAGCCACCGCTCTCGCCGCCGCCGCCCTCGATGTAGTCCTTGAAGCGGTGCAGGTCTCCCTTGACCCGCCGGTCGATCATGCCCAGGGCGTCCGCGCCCTTCTCGGCGATGCCGGAGGGCTCGACGTCCATGGTGAGTTCCACGCGCGTGTGCGTGTCGTCGATCCGCTCGAACCGCACCGATCCGCGCTGCTGGGTGTCCCCCGCGATGGACCGCCAGGTGATCCGGTCGTCCGGGAGCTGATCGACGATCTCCGTGTCGAACTCGCGCCGCACCCCACCGATGCTGGTGGTCCAGTGGTTGTGCCGGTCGTCGAGCTGCCGGACCTCCTCGACGCCCTCCATGAAGTTGGGGAACTCCTCGAACTGCGTCCACGTGCCGTACGCCACGCGGAGCGGAACTTCGACGTCGACGGCTTCCTTGACCGTACTCATGGGTCCCTCCTTGTCGGCTCGTGCCGGGGCCGGCCGCACCGGCCTCCGGCTCGTGTGCGGGGCACCGAGTACCCGTCTGCGCGGTGGAAAGACCTGTCCCGCCCACCGAACCCGCCGGCCGGGAGCAGGCGCGGCGACCTCCGGCCGCGGCGGCGCGTGGCACCCCGGCGCGGCGGGAACCCGGCGGCCATGGACGCTGAGCGAGGATTCCGAGGATCGTACTGGCTGGAGACCGCGCCGCCCGGCGCCCCCGCTCCCCCGCCTTCCGGGGACATCGCCGTCGATGTCGCGGTGGTCGGCGGCGGGATCGCGGGGCTCAGCACCGCCTGGGAGCTGGTCCGGCGGGGCCGCGAGGTGGCCGTGCTGGAGGCCGACCGGATCGCCGCCGGGGTCACCGGCCACACGACGGCCAAGCTGACCGCCCTGCACACCCTGGTCTACGACCGTCTGCGCCGCACCCGCGGTCGCGAGGGCGCGCGCCTGTACGCGCGCTCGCAGTCGGCCGCCGTCCGCCGCGCCGCCGAGATCGTCACCGAACTCGGTGCCGACTGCGACTGGGAGGAGGCGGCCGCCTGCACGTACGCCGAGGACCCGCAGGGCGTCGCACAGCTGCGGGCGGAGGCGGAGGCGGCACGCGAGGCGGGTCTGCCGGCCGAGTTCGTCAGCGGGACGGAGCTGCCCTTCCCGGTCGCCGGTGCGGTCCGGGTCACCGGTCAGGCGCAGTTCCATCCCCGCAAGTACCTGCTCGCGCTGGCGGACGACCTGCGCCGTCGCGGGGGCGTCGTGTACGAGGGGACGCGCGTCACCGGCCTCACCGAGGGCGAACCCTGCGTGCTGTCGACCGACGCGGGGGTGTCGGTGCGGGCCCGGGAGGTCGTGATCGCCACGCACTACCCGGTCTTCGACCGGGCGCTGCTCTTCACCCGGCTCTCGCCGCGCCGCGAGCTGGTCGTGGCGGGGACCCTCGACGCGGACCGGGCGCCGCGCGACATGTACATCACCCCCGAGCAGAACACCCGGTCCGTCCGCAGCGCACCGTACGGGGACGGCAAACGGCTGCTGATCGCCACCGGGGAGCACTTCACCCCCGGCACCGCCGACGTCGAGGAGCGGTTCGCCCGGCTGACCTCGTGGGCCGTCAGCCGTTTCCCGGGCCTGACGCCGACCCACCGGTGGGCCACCCAGGACAACGACTCCACCGACTCGGTGCCGCTCGTGGGGCCGTTCCATCCCGGCAGCCGCCACACGTACGTCGCCACCGGTTTCGGCGGCTGGGGGCTGAGCGGGGGCATCATGGCGGGCCGGCTGATCAGCGACCTCGTCGAGGGCGAGGCGGTCGAGTGGGCGGGCCTGTACGATCCGCGCCGAGTGGCGTCGGTGGTCCGCGAAGGGGTGTCGTTCCTCAAGCACCAGGGCCAGGTGGCCCGGCACTTCGTGGGCGACCGGCTGCCGTCCGGCGCGACGCCCTCGCCCGACGATCTCGCGCCGGGAGACGGCGCCGTCATGCGCCTGGGCGGGCATCAGTGCGCGGTCCACCGTGACGACAGCGGCCGGCTCCGGGCCGTCTCGGCCCGCTGCACCCATCTCGGCTGCGTCGTCGCCTTCAACCGCGCGGAGCAGGCGTGGGAATGCCCCTGCCACGGCTCGCGCTTCGCCCCGGACGGCCGCATCCTGCAAGGCCCCGCGGTCCGGCCGCTGGAGGAGCGCGACCTCTGAGCACGGGGGCCGGGAATCCGCGTGGTGCACCGGGCCGCCCGTCGTCGCGTCCGCCGCGCGGCCCCGGGTGCCCGGCCGGCTCCCGGACCCCGCCGCCCGGGAAATCGCCCCCGCCTCATCCGACCCGCCGCTGCCGTTCGTTCGCGGCACGCCATCGGCGTTCACCGTGAACTCCCGGTGGAGACACGGGGGTTAGAGCCGGGGCAGGCGTCGCGTCCAAAGGGCTGCCGGGCACGGCGCCGCGCCTTCGCCGGTCCGGTCCGGTTCCGCCGCCGCGGTTCCGCCGGGCGCCGGCCGTCCCGCGGGCCGGACGGCTTCGCGTGGCGGGCCGCCGTTCCGCTGCCCATGATGGAACGAAAAGCGTCGATGTGAGGAGAGGGCGGTGGCCATGCAGATCGTCGTGGATCTCACGCGCTGCCAGGGCTATGCGCAGTGCGTGTTCCTCTCGCCGGACGTGTTCCAACTGCACGGACAGGAGGGGCTGCTGTACGCCCCCTCGGTGCCCGAGGACCAGGTGCAGCGGGTCCGTCAGGCCGTGGCCGCATGCCCGGTCCAGGCCATTCTCGCCGGTGAGGAGGTGGCGGCCGGTGGCGGGTGAACTGCGGGACGGCCGCATCGTCGTCGTCGGCGCGTCGCTCGCCGGGCTGCGGGCCGCCGAGACGCTGCGCGAGGAGGGCTTCACCGGATCGCTGACCGTGGTCGGCGACGAACCCTACCCGCCCTACGACCGGCCGCCGCTGTCCAAACAGGTGCTGATCGGCGGTGTCCCGGCGGACACCACGGGGCTGCCGACGCGCCGGGACCCGGACGCCGACTGGCGGCTGGGCGTGGCCGCCACCGGCCTGGACCTGCTGGAGAGACGGGTGCTGCTGGCCGACGGCGAGTCGCTGCCGTACGACCGGGTGCTGATCGCCACCGGGACCCGGGCGCGGCCCTGGCCCGACGCGGGGGAAGCCGCCCTGGACGGGGTGTTCACGCTGCGCACCCGCGACGACGCCTCGGGGCTGGCCGAGCGGCTCGACGCCGGGCCGGGGCGGGTGCTGGTCATCGGCGCGGGTTTCACCGGCTCGGAGATCGCCTCGGCCTGCCGGGAGCGAGGACTGGACGTCACGGTCGCCGAACGCGGCCCCGCGCCCCTGGTGGGCGCGCTCGGCGGGACGCTGTCGCAGCTCGCGGCCGTCATGCACCGCGGGCACGGTGTGGACCTGCGCTGCGGGGTGACGGTCACCGCGCTGCTCGGCGACGGGAACGAGCGGTTCGTCGGCGCGGACCTGTCCGACGGCACCCGGGTCGAGGCGGACGTGTGCGTCGTGGCGCTGGGAGCGGTCCGCAACGTCGAGTGGCTGGCGGACTCGGGGCTGGCGGCGGGGGCGCGCGGGATCGCCTGCGACGCGGGGTGCCGGGCCTTCAACATGTACGGCATCGTCACCGACGACGTGTTCGTGGCCGGTGACGTCTCACGGTTCCCGCACCCGCTGTTCGGGTACCAGATGCTCTCGCTGGAGCACTGGGGCAACGCGGTCGCCCAGGCCGAGGTGGCGGCCCACAACATGATCAATCCCGGCCCGCTGCAACGGCCGCACCTGGCCGTGCCGACGTTCTGGTCGACCCAGTTCGGACTCAACATCAAGTCGGTGGGCGTGCCCACCTACTCCGACCACGTCGTCATCGCCCAGGGCTCGCTGGAGGCGCGCCGGCTGGCGGTGGTCTACGGCTACCGGGGGCGGGTCACCGCCGCCGTCACCGTCGACATGGCCAAGTCGCTGGACTACTACCGGCACCTGATCGAGACCGCGGCTCCGTTCCCGCCCCCGCCCGGCGCGGCGGACCGTGCGATCGCGGCCGACGTGCCGATTCCGTCCGACGTGCCGGACCCGAAGGGGCTCTCCCACGAGCCCGTCGTGGCGCTCACCGGTCACCTGCCCGACCGCCGGCTGATGGTGGTGCAGCCGACCCGCTGAGCCGCGTCCCGCCCGACCCGAGGAGTCACCATGGCCTCCGACACCTTGCTGGCACGGATCACCGACTACGCGAACCGCCCCGACCCGTATCCGCTCTACGCGGAGCTGCGTGCGGCCGGGCCGGTGGTGTGGCAGGCGGACGGCAGCGCTCTGGTCGGCGGCTACCACCACATCACCGCGCTGCTGCACGACCCCCGGCTCAGCGCCGACGAGCGCTCGCTGTGCGGCCGGTCGGCGTCCGAGCACAAGGACCCGTCGTTCCTGCGGCTCGACGACCCCGAGCACCACCGTCTGCGCACCCTGGCCATGCGGCCGTTCGGCCCCCCGCACAACCCCGGCCGGATCGACGCCATGCGCGGCGAGATCGCCCGGATCACCGGGGAACTGCTGGACGCGCTTCCCACCGACCGGCCGGTCGACATCGTCGACGACTTCGCCTACCCGCTGCCCGTCTCGGTGATCTGCCGGCTGCTCGGCGTGCCGCGCGAGGACGAGCCGCTGTTCCGCGGCTGGTCCGACGCCCTGGTCGCGGCGGCCGACGTACGGCCGGGTGAGGACACGGCGGACGCGGACCGGGCGGGCCGGGAGGCCGGGAGCGAGATGCGGCAGTACCTGCTGGACCTGGCCGGCCGGCGTCGCGGCAACCCGGCGGACGACCTGCTCTCCGATTTCGTCAACGAACCGGATCCGTCGCTGCGGCTCACCGACGACGAACTCGGGGTGACCGCGACGCTGCTGCTCATCGCCGGCCACGAGACCACGGTCAATCTGATCACCAACGGGGTGCTGACCCTGCTGCGCGAGCCGGAGCAGCTGGAACGGCTCGTCCGCGAGCCCGGTCTGCTGCCGCTCGCGGTGGAGGAGCTGCTGCGCTACGAGCCCCCGGTGCACATGCGTGAGCGGGCGCCCCTGGTCGACGTGGAGATCGCCGGCACCACGATCCCCAAGGGCACCTCCGTCTTCCTGGTGCTGGCCTCGGGCAGCCGCGACCCCAGGGCGTTCCGGGATCCGGACCGGTTCGACCCCGGCCGCACGGACAACGAGCATTTCGGCTTCGGCGGCGGTGTCCACCTGTGCTACGGCGCGCCGCTCGCCCGGATCGAGGCCGAGACCGCGCTCGGCGCGCTGCTCCCCAGGCTGCGCACGGCTCGCCTGGCCGACGAGTCGCCTCCGTACCGGCAGAACGCCATGCTGCGCGGGCCCCGCCATCTGTCCGTCCGGCTGTGAGACCGCCCGGCCCGCGCACCGCGTGTTCCGCGGACGCCCGCGGTTCGTCCGCCCGGGCAGAACGGGCGCCGGGAGGAGGACCCCTTACGGAGTCGTGACGTACGGGCGCGGCCCCGGGACCCGTCGGCGTCGCGGGCCTAGCGTGGGCCCATGCGTGTACTGGTCACCGGCGGTGCCGGGTTCATCGGCTCTCATGTCGTCGAGGCGCTGACGGCGCGCGGACACGAGGCGATCGTGTTCGACGTGCGCGCGGATCCCGCCGCCGACGTGCGTGATCCCGCGGCGGTCGGACAGGCCCTGGCGGGCGTGGACGCCGTGTGCCACCAGGCCGCCATGGTCGGTCTCGGGAAGGGGTTCGAGGACGCGGCGGAGTACGTCTCCCGCAACGACCTGGGGACCGCCGTCCTGCTCGCCGGCATGGCCGAGGCGGGCGTACGGCGCCTCGTGCTGGCCGGCTCGATGGTCGTGTACGGGGAGGGACGCTACGCCTGCCCGCGCGACGGGGTCGTCCGGCCGGGGCCGAGGGCCGTCACCGATCTGGACGCGGGGCGGTTCGAGCCGAGGTGCCCGGTGTGCGGCGCGGCACTCGCTCCCGGGCTGGTCGGCGAGGACGCGCCGGCCGATCCGCGCAACGTGTACGCCACGACGAAGCTGGCGCAGGAGCATCTCGCCGCCGCCTGGGCCCGCTCGGCCGGCGGATCGGCCGTGTCGCTGCGGTACCACAACGTGTACGGGCCCCGGATGCCCCGCGACACCCCCTACGCCGGCGTCGCCTCCTTCTTCCGCTCCGCGCTGGCCCGGGGCGCGGCGCCCCGCGTGTTCGAGGACGGGCGCCAGCGGCGGGACTTCGTGCATGTGCGGGACGTGGCCGCGGCCAATGCCGTGGCGCTGGAGGCGGGGTCCGCCCCGGGCGTGCTCACCGCCTACAACACCGGCAGCGGCGAGCCGCACACCGTCGGCGAGATGGCCCGCGCGCTGGCCGACGCCCACGGCGGGCCCGCGCCCGTCGTCACCGGGGAGTACCGGCTGGGGGACGTACGGCACATCACGGCCGACTCCTCGCGGCTGCGGGCCGAGCTGGGCTGGAAGCCGGAGGTCGGCTTCGCCGAGGGCATGCGGGAGTTCGCGGCCCTCGGGTGAGTGCGGGGCGCGGGCCGGGCTACGGGGCCGGGGGCAGCGTGACCTCGAAGCGGCAGCCGCCGGGGATGTTGCGCACGGTGGCCCGGCCCTGGTGGGCCTCGACGATCCCGCGCACGATGGCCAGGCCCAGGCCCGCCCCGGCCGGCGGGGTGCGGGCGTGGGTGCCGCGCCAGCCGGTGTCGAAGACGCGGGACAGGTCCTCCTCGGGGATGCCGCCGCAGCCGTCCGTCACGGAGAGCACGACCCCGTCGGGCGAGCGCTCGGCGGCGACGGCGACCGTGCCGTCGGCGGGCGTCCGGCGGATCGCGTTGACCAGCAGGTTGCCCAGGACGCGGCTCATCTCCTTGGCGTCGACCTCCACCGGCACCGGCTCCACCCGGTCGCCGACCAGCCGGACGCCGTGGGCGCGGGCCAGCGGATCGGCTCCGGCCAGGGCGTCGCCGACGAGGTCGTACAGCGAGATCCGGGACGGGGCCAGCGGGAGGGTGCCGGCGTGGATGCGGGAGAGTTCGAAGAGATCGCCGACCATGTCGTTGAGGCGCTCCACCTCGGTGCGGATCTGCTTCAGATAGCGGTCGGGGTCGGCGGCGACGCCGTCCTCCAGGGCCTCCGCCATGGCGCGCAGACCGGCGAGCGGGGTGCGCAGGTCGTGGGAGATCCAGGCGACGAGTTCCCGGCGCGAGGTCTCCAGCAGGCGCTCCCGCTCCCGGGACGCGGCCAGCTTGGCGCTGGTGGCGGCCAACTCGCGGCTCACCTCGGCCAGTTCGGCGGTGGCCGGGGCCTCGGGAGCGGCGAAGTCGCCGGCCTCGCCGAACGAGCGGGCCGCCAGGGCGAGTTCGCGGCTGCGGGCGACGACCCAGCGGCCCAGTACCGACGCGGTCGCCAGGGAGACCACGGCCGCCATCGCGACGACCGTCGTCACCACCGTGAGGTCGTGCGGGGACAGGAACATCGCCCACGCGACCGCGAGGGTGCCCGCGAGCACGCCGCCCACGCCGACCGCCGCGACCACGGCGAGGGACGCGGTCAGCGAGCGGCGCCGCAGCAGCCGCAGCGCGGCGGCGCCCGCCAGGCCCGTGACGGCGGCCCCGGCGAAGGCGTACAGGGCGATGAGCAGGGTGTCGCGCATGTCAGTCCGTCTCTTCCCGGCCGCTCGGCTCGAAGCGGTAGCCGACGCCCCACACGGTCTGGATCAGACGCGGCCGGGCCGGGTCGTCCTCGACCTTGCCGCGCAGCCGGCGGACGTGGACGGTGACGGTGGACAGGTCGCCGAAGTCCCAGCCCCACACCTCGCGCATCAGGTCCTCGCGGCTGTACGCCCGCCCCGGGTGCCGCAGGAAGAACGCGAGGAGGTCGAACTCGCGCAGTGTCAGGGCGAGTTCGGCGCCGTTCCGGGTGGCGCGGCGGGCGGTGGGGTCGACGGCGAGGCCGGCCGCGGCCAGCGGGCGGGGATCGGCACCGGGGCGTGCGCGGCGCAGCACCGACTGCACCCGCAGGACCAGTTCGCGGGGGCTGAAGGGCTTGGTCACGTAGTCGTCGGCGCCGACCTCCAGACCGAGGATGCGGTCGTCCTCGTCGCCGCGCGCGGTGAGCATGACGACGGGCACGGCGGCCCGCGCGCGCAGCCGCCGGCAGACCTCCAGGCCGTCCATGCCGGGCAGCATCAGATCGAGCACCACCAGGTCCGGCCAGTGGGCGGCGGCCCGGGTGAGTGCGGTGGGGCCGTCGTCGGCCCGGTCGACGGCGTAACCGGCGCGGCCGAGGTATCCGGCGACGACCTCCGCGACGGTCGTGTCGTCGTCGACGACCAGGACCCGGGCGGTACCGGGGGCGGCGGGCGGAGCGGGCGCTGCGGGGCCGGGTGCGGTCCCGTCCGTGGCTGCGCCCCTCGTGGGCACGTGCGGCTGCTGCATGTCTCCAGCCTCGCACCGGGCCCTCACGGGTGTCGCTCCCGAGGCCGGGCCCCGCCCTCGACGTCCGCGTTTCGTAAGGAGCGGTGGCCCGAAATGCCCGCTTCCCGTTCGTAGGGTGAACGTCGTGACCCCCTCGACACCCTCATCATCCGCGGGCGTGGACGTGGTGCTGCCCTGTCTGGACGAGGCCGAGGCCCTCCCCTGGGTACTCGCCCGGATCCCGGCCGGCTGGCGCGCCCTCGTGGTCGACAACGGCTCCACCGACGGCTCGGCCGGCATCGCCCGCGCCCTCGGCGCGACCGTGGTCCACGAACCGCGCCGCGGCTTCGGCGCCGCCTGCCATGCCGGGCTGACCGCCGCCACCGCCGACATCGTCTGCTTCTGCGACTGCGACGCCTCCCTCGACCCCGCGCTCCTCGTGCCCTTCGTACGGCAAGTCCTGGACGGCGAGGCCGACCTGGTCCTGGGACGGCGGCGGGCGCGGGGCCGGGGCGCCTGGCCGGCGCACGCCCGGGCCGGCAACTTCGCGCTCGCGCGGCTGCTGCGCCGCCGCACCGGACTGCGTCTGCACGACCTCGGCCCGCTGCGCGCCGCCCGCCGGGAGCAGCTGCTCGGGCTCGGGCTCAGCGACCGGCGCAGCGGCTATCCGCTCCAGATGGTGGTCCGCGCGGCCGACGCGGGCTGGCGGATCGCCGAGCACGACGTGCCGTACCGGCCGCGCACCGGCTCCTCCAAGGTGACCGGCACCTGGCGCGGCACCTGGCAGGCGGTCCGGGACATGAGCCGGGTGCTGGCCGAGCCCCCGGCCGAGGGGAGGGCCGTACGGTGACCACGCTGCTCGTCATCGCCAAGGAGCCGCTGCCGGGGCGGGTGAAGACCCGGCTCACCCCGCCGTTCAGCCCCGCCGAGGCGGCCTCGCTGGCCGAGGCGGCGCTCGCCGACACGCTGCGGGCCGTGGCCGCCGCCCCCGCCACCCGGCGGGTGCTGGTGCTCGACGGGGCCCCCGGCCCCTGGCTGCCGCCGGGTTTCGACGTCGTACCGCAGTGCGCGGGCGGCCTGGACCTGCGGCTGGCCGACGCGTTCGCGCGGTGCTCGGGCCCCGCCCTGCTCATCGGCATGGACACGCCGCAGGTGACCCCGGAGCTGCTCACCGTGGACCTCGCCGGGTACGACGCCTGCTTCGGTCCGGCGGAGGACGGCGGCTTCTGGGCGCTGGGGCTGGCCCGGCCCGACCCGGCCCTGCTGCGGGGCGTGCCCATGTCCGCGCCCGAGACGGGCGCCGTCCAGCGGCGGCGGCTGGTGGCCGCGGGGCTGCGGGTGCACGACCTGCCGCGGCTGCGGGACGTGGACACCGCGGCCGACGCGGCGGCGGTCGCGGCGCTGGCGCCGCACGGCCGGTTCGCCGCCCGGCTGGCCCGGTGCGCCGCGCGCCCCGGGGCCGGGCGATGAGCACACCGCCGGCCGCCGCGTGGGCCGATCCCTACGCGGCCGCCCTGCGCACCGGGCGCGGCCCGCTGTTCCTGCGCCGCGCCGACGGCTGGCTGCTGCCGCTGGAGGTGGAGCGGTGGTGCGCGCGGGCCGACCCGGTCGACCAGGCGGTGCTGGACCGGTGCGAGGGCGCCGTGCTCGACGTCGGCTGCGGACCGGGCCGGCTGGTGGCCGAACTCGCCGTCCGGGGCCGTACCGTCCTCGGGATCGACGTCAGCGAGGCCGCCGTCGAGCACACCCTGCGGCTGGGCGGACAGGCCCTGCGCCGTTCGGTGTTCGAGCCGCTGCCCGGCGAGGGACGCTGGGGCACCGTGCTGCTGATGGACGGCAACATCGGTATCGGCGGCGACCCGCGCGCCCTGCTGGACCGGGTGGCCCGGCTGCTGTGCCCCGGCGGCCTGCTGATCGCCGAGACCGCCGCGGCGGACGTCGACGAGCTGGCCGAGGTACAGGTCGTCGGTGGCATCGAGGCCGGGACGGGCGGCGCCGGGGGCGGGACGGGCGGCGGCGCCTTCCCGTGGGCGCGGCTCGGTACCCCGGCGCTGCTGCGGTGCGCGCGCCGGGCGGGCTGGCGTACCGCAGGTCAGTGGACGGCCGGCGGGCGCCGCTTCGTCGCGCTGCGCGCCTTCCCCCGCTCTCGCCGGCGTCCGAACGGGGTGCCCCCCACCGCCAGCAGCAGCGCCGAGCCGCCGAACAGGACCGCGGTGATCAGCAGCCAGCGGGCGAGGAAGCCGTCCGTCGACAGGCCGGTGGCCGACCGGTAACGGCGGTCGACCATCCCGCTGATCAGCGGGAACCACACCAGCAGAAGCAGCCCGGACAGGGCCGCCGGGACCCGGACGTACATCGTCCACGGCCGGCGGCCGGCGGCGCCGAGGCCGCGTACGACCGCCCGGTCCGCGAGCGCGTACAGCGGCAGCAGCACGAGGTCGTGCAGCAGGGCCGCCCCCACCAGCCACAGCGCCACGCCGCGCCAGTCGCCCGCGAACAGCCGGACGCCGGCATAGGCGGCGAGCGCGAACGAGCAGGCCAGCAGGAGGATCTGGAAAGGGCTGCCGAGCAGCGGGCGCGCACGCATCACAGGTCTCCGAAGGTCAGCCGGGCCACCCATTTGGTGTTGAGCACACCGGGTGCGGCGGGCACGATGATCCGCGCGGGGTAGCCGTGGTCGGGGGACAGGTCCTCGCCGTTGACGTACAGGGCGAGCAGGGAGCGCGGGTCGGCCACCTGGTTGGCGCGCAGGGCGGCGCGGCGGAAGGCGCCGTGCCGCTGGAGGGACTCCACGAACACGTCCGGCGGGTCGCCGTCGTGGCCGACCAGCGCCGCGAGGTCGCGCAACCGGACCCCGCGCCACCACTGGTCCGCCGTCGACCAGCCCTCGACGCAGGCGATGGGCAGCGCCGAGCTGTGCAGGGGCATGCGGAGGAGCTGGGCGCGGCTGAGGCGGACCGTTCCGGTGCGGCCGGTGACGACGAGCCGCCAGGCCTCCGCACCGGTCTCGGCGGCGTCGATCCCGGCGTACGCGGCCGTCTTGTTGATCTGGAAGCCGTTCGGTCCGCTGCCCGGGTCGGCTCCGCCGTGCGGCGCGAGCAGGGCGGTGCGCCGCAGCGCGCCCCCGATGCTCTGCCCCACGGTCGTGACGAGGAGCAGCAGCGAGGCGCCGCCGACGAACCACAGCGCCCCGCGCCGCGAGACGGTGGGCGCGTCGGGCCGCGGTGACACCAACTCACCCTGTTCCCGGCCGCGTTCACGCACGGCTCGGACGGCTGTCGGTACTTTCAGCACCGCGTGCGCCACGAACGCCGAGAAGAACACCCAGGCGCCGTAGAAGTGCAGCGGGTAGAAGGAGCCGGGGAAGACGTAGTCGAGCTGGACGTTGAGGACGCCGGTCGTGAACTCGAACAGCCCGCCGCCGACCAGCAGCAGCAAGGAGATCCGCTCCAGGGCGTGGGCGAGCGAGCGGGCCGGGGGCAGGGCGAACAGCCTCGGCACCACGGACCACAGCTTGGCCAGCAGGACCGGGATCAGGGTGATGCCGAGGGTGACGTGCAGGCCCTGGGTGAGGCGGTAGAGCCAGTGCGGGTCGGTCGGCCAGGCGAAGAGGTAGAAGCCGAGGATCCCCTTGTCCGGGGTCTGGTCGTTCACCGGTGAGAGGTCCGGGTTGTAGGCGGCGTACGACACCAGGCCCGTCACGAACAGCAGGGTGATGCCGACGAGCAGCACGAGGCCGAGCACCGAGGTGAACCGGGGGCCGCGCAGCGGGCTGCGCCAGAAGCCCGGCGAGGAGGGGAGGCGTGGGTCGTCGATCCGCATGGTCCGACGGTAGGCCGGGGGCACCCCTGGAACGGGTGCGCGACCCATGACGAAAGTCTGACGTCAGGCCGCTGATCCATACTTTCGCCCGGTCGGCGCCCTAGCGTGCCGGTGTGAACCGCCGCAGTCACCATGCCGATCTCTGTGCCGCCTCGGCCGCCGTCCTGCTCGTGCTCGTCGCCGTGTTCGTCGGCCGGCACCTCCAGGACACCTACCGCACCCTCTTCGTCCACTGGCCGCCGCTGTTCGCCGACTGGGACCCGCACCTGGGGCCGGGCACGCCGGCCGCCGTGCTGGTGGCGGCCGGCGTGGTGGCGTACGGGCCGAACGCCGCGGCCCGGTTGCCGTGGCGGGGGCTGCTCCTCGCGGCCTGGGCGACGGCCCTGGCCTGGACATGGTCGCTGGCGCTGGTCGACGGCTGGCAGCGGGGCGTGGCCGGCCGGCTCACCACCCGCAACGAGTACCTCACGGTCATCGGCCGCTTCCACGACATCCCGGCCGCCCTGCGGGACTTCACCCACCACATCGTGAGCGGTTCCCCCGCCCCCTGGCCCGCCCACATCGCCGGTCATCCGCCGGGCGCCACCCTCACCTTCGTCCTCCTGGACCGGATCGGTCTGCGCGGCGGCGGGTGGGCCGGCGCCTGGTGCATCACCGTCGGCACGACGGCCTGCGTGGCGGTGCTGGTGGCGGTGCGGGCGCTGGCCGACGAGCGCCTGGCCCGGCGGGCGGCGCCGTTCCTGGCGTTGGCTCCGGGCGCCGTGTGGGCGGGCGCCTCGGCCGACGGGTATTTCGCGGCGGTAGCCGCCTGGTCCGTGGCCCTGCTGGCCCTCGCGGTCACCGGCCGGTCCGTGGTCTGTGCGGCGGTCAGCGGGCTGCTGTTCGGCCTGACCTGCTGTCTCTCCTACGGCCTCACGCTCTTCGCGCTGATCGGCGCGGCGGTCGTGGTGGCGGGGCGGCGACGGGTCCGTGAGCGGCCGGTGCTGCTGGTGCTGCTCCTGGCCGGGACGGCGGTCGTGCCCGTGGCGTTCGCGGTCGCCGGGTTCGACTGGTGGGAGGGGTACCGGCTGCTGGTCACGCGCTACTACCAGGGCGTCGGCGGCATCCGCCCGTACGGCTACTGGGTGTGGGCCAACCTGGCCTGCACGGTGCTGATCACCGGCCCGGCCACGGCGGCGGGGCTGCGGCGGGCGGCGGCGGTGCCGGCCCGCGGCCGTACGGCTCCCGGGGCCGAGGCCCGGCTCGCGCTCGTCGTGGCGGCGGCGCTGTTCGCCCTGCTGGCCGCCGATCTGTCGGGGATGAGCAAAGCGGAGACGGAGCGCATCTGGCTGCCGTTCGCGATGTGGCTGCTCCCGGCCGGCGCACTGCTGCCGCGACCGCGCGCCTGGCTCGTCGCGCAGGCGGTGCCCGCGCTCCTGCTGAACCATCTGCTGTTCACCGGGTGGTGACCCGCGCGGCCACGGCCCGTGCCGGGAGCGGGCATGCTCCCGGCGGAAACGGGGCCGCCCCCCGTCCGTCGGTCGGGGCGGCCCGGATACGCGCTACCGGACGGTGGTCCGCGGCCGGAAGCGCCGGTACAGCACCGCCCCGCCCATCAGCGACGCCAGGCTCACGGCGGCCACCGCCCAGGTGTCGTCCGCTCCGGTGTTCGCGAGGGTGCCGGACGGCTGCGAGACGGTGACGGGGGCCGGCTTCGGGTGGGCCTTGGGCGGGTCGTGCGGCTGCGTCCGGACCGGCGGCTCGGAGTGCACCGGCGGAGTGACCCGCGTCGGCGGTGCGGGCTCGTCGGGGGTGTCCGAGGTGTTCACCGACTGGTTGCCGAAGACGGGATTGCCGATGCCGACCACGTTCACGCTGTTGCCGCTGACGTTGACGGGCAGATCCACCGGAAGCTGGATGCCGTTGCCGGAGAGGACGCCCGGCGAGTCGTGCGTGCTGCTCTGGGCCGTGGCACCCCCCGACGTCGCTGCCTTCCCTCCCTTCCCTTCCTTCACTTCCTTCCCCGCGGCGTGGCCGCCGACGTTGGCGCAGCGGTTGCCCATCGCCGGGTTGAGCAGTCCGACCACGTCCACGGTGTTCCCGCACACGTTCACCGGGAGATGCACCGGCAACTGGATGCCGTTGCCGGAGACCAGTCCCGGCGAGGCGCTTGCGGTGCCGTTCGCCGCGGCATCGGCGTACGCCGTCCCCGCCACGGCCATCGCACCGGAGACTGCGGCGACGGCGATCACACTGTTTCGGGTAGCCCGTTTCATGGGTTCCCTGCCCTTCCAGACACGGTTGCGGGCGCTCACCCGCGCACGATGAAACGGCGCCGAAACCACACAAGTTATGGCGTATCAGCCGTTTGCCCGGTACGAGTGACGCATTTTGGTTGTTTTCGACCTGGTGTCCGAAACCGGGAACGCATCCGGGGGCCAAAAATACTAGCCATGTACATAGTAGCTATGTACATTATTCGACATGAGCACGGTTCCCGAAGGAGCCACGCCCGGTTTCCTGGTGTGGCGGCTGTCGATGAAGTGGCGGGTCGCGGTGGACCGGGCGGTGGCTCCGCTCGGCCTGACCCATGCGCAGTACTCGCTGATGGCGTCACTGTACGGTCTGCACCGCTCCGGGCTGCGCCCCAGCCAGCGCCGCCTCGCCGACCACACCGGCCTGGAAGCCCTCTACGTCTCCAAGCTGGCCCGCGGTCTGGAGTCGGCCGGCCTGCTGGAGCGCACCCGGGATCCGGACGACCCGCGCGCGGTCCGGCTCGCGCTGACCGAGCAGGGCCGCGAGACCACCCGCAAGGCGATCGACGTCGTCCAGGGGCTGCTGCGGCAGCTGCTGGCCCCCCTCGGCGGACCCGGCAGCCCGCGCGCCCGGGAGTTCACCCGGGATCTGACGGCCCTGCTCGACGCACCGCTTGACCCGTTCGGCACCACCGATCACGAGACGGAGCAGTCATGACCACCACCGCGCCCCGAGCCGACGGCCGCACCGTGGCTCTCGCCCACTACGCCGCGCGCGCCCTCCTGGAGCGCACCCTCGCCCCGCACGGCATCTCCTTCCTCCAGTCCGTCACCCTCCGGCTCGCCGTGGTCGCGGAGGGGCCGGTCGAGCGGGCCGGGCTGATCGACGGCGCCGTCGGCGCGGTCAAGATCGACGCGGCCGAGGCGGAACGGGCGGTCGGGGAACTGACGGCCGCCGGCCTGGTGACCCCCGAGGGGCCGTCCCGGGTACGCGCCACGGACGCGGGACGCCGGCTCTACGGCACGGCGTCCGGCGAGTCCGCGGCCATCGCCGAGCGCCTGTATGAGGGCATCTCCGAGGAGGACCGGGCCGTGGCCGGGCGCGTCCTCACCCTGGTCGCTCAGCGGGCCGACGCCGAGCTGGCCGCCCTGGGACAGCGGTGACCCCGTCCTCCCGAGGCCCCGGAGGCGACGGCCACAGGTAGTGGAATATTGAACCACCTCTCTCCGTTGTGACCCGTCGAAGGAGGTCAGAAGTGGAGACGCAAGTGGGGACCACGTACTACGACCAGGGAACGCCCGCCGACCGCTGGGAGCGCGCGCAGCGGTTCTTCGACGCCCAGGACTACGCGAGTGCGGCGCGGGTGCTGTCCAAGCTGGTCGAGGAGGTGCCGGAGCAGACCGGCCCCCGGCTGCTGCTGGCCCGTGCCTACTACCACTCGGCCCAGCTGAGCCGTGCCGAAGCCGAGCTGCGGACCATCGTGGAGCGGGACCCGGTGGAGCACTACGCCCGGCTGATGCTGGGCCGCACGCTCCAGCGGCAGGCCCGGCACGCGGAGGCCGAGCCGCATCTGCGGATCGCCTCGGCGCTCGCGGGTGACTTCCCGCAGGAGTGAGACGGACGTTGTCGGGCCCGGTCCCCCGTCGGGGGCCGGGCCCTCGGCGCGTCCCGGACCGCGGCCGGCACCGGAGCCGTGAACCTCACACGGCCCTCCCGGTCACCGGGGTGCCGCCGCGTGAGATCACAGGGGTGTCGCCGTGTGCAGGATGAGGAACAGGGTGACGGCCGAGTTCGCCGACGACATCGCGGACACCAGCGCCCCGGCCGCGGCGCCCCAGGCGGCCAGGCCGACCGAGGTGAACGCCGACGGCCAGCTGCGGACCACGGGTGCGGGGGCCAGCAGCGCGGCCACCCGGCGTGGCACCGGCCCGGTCGCCGCCAGCGCGGCCAGGGTCGGCACCGGGGTGCCCGGGGAGAGCAGGGCCGCCTTGCCGATGGCACGGGCGACCGTGCGCCGGTCGCCCACCGTGCGGGCCGCCTCCTCGTCCGCCCACCGCTCGGCCGTGTAGACGACGGCGGTACGCAACGGGCGCAGGAACGGGTTGGCACGGGCGGCCAGGTGCGCGGCGAGCAGATGACGGTGGTGACGGGCGGTCAGGTGGGCGCGCTCGTGGGCGAACAGGGCGCGCCGCTCGGCGGGGGCGAGCCCGGCCAGCAGCGCCGTGGTGACGACGATCCGGCCCCGGCCGCCGGGCAGGGCGTACGCGTACGGCGTGCTGTCGGGCAGGACCGCGACCGTGGGACCCGGCACACCCGCCAGGGCCCGGTGGGCGCGGCGGGTGACCCGGCGGTGCCGCCACAGGGTGCGGGCGCAGGCGGCGGCGACCACGGCGAGCGCCGGGATCGCGGCCCGGCCGGCCACCTCGTCGTGCGGGACGGCGGCCCGCACCTCCGGGTCGGACCAGCCGTCCGGCAGCGGGTTGCCGGGCAGCTGAGCGGTGCCGACCACCATGAGCAGGGCCAGGCACAGCGTGCTGCACACGGCCATGACGACGGCGACCGCGGTCAGCAGCCGGGTGGCGGTGCGCGGGTGCAGCCGTGTCTCGGCGAGCCGGGCGACCGGCCACGCGGACAGCGGCAGCACCAGCGGCAGAAAGACGAAGACCCCCATGTGCGGTCAGTCTTCCGTACCGCCGGCGTCCGCGCCCGGGATGTCGAGCAGCGCCCGCAGCACCTGTTCGTCGCCCGGCGGCAGGGCGGTGACGAAGCTGGCGAGGACGGCTTCGCGGTCCCGCTCGCCGTCCAGCAGACGGCGCATGCGCAGGGCGGCCAGCCGGGCCACGTCGGCCGTCGGCGTCCACAGGAAGGACCGGCCGTGCCGCTCGCGGGAGACTACGTCCTTGGCGAGCAGCCGGGTCAGGATGGTGACGACGGTGGTGTAGGCGAGGTCGCCGCCGAGGCGCTCCTGCACCCAGGCCGCGGTGACCGGGCCGTCCGCCTCGCGCAGCGCGCCGAGGACCTGGCCCTCCAGTTCGCCCTGGCCGCGCCGCCGGGCCCGGCCGTCTTCCCGCGCCATGTCCGGTCTCCCCCGTTTCTCCCGCCCCGGCCGCCTCGGGGGCGCCGGAGCCGCGTCGGCGTGCGACGCCCCTGTCCGTGTGCCGTCGCCCCAGCCGGCGGGTCGCCGCCGCTGTCGCGTGTGTCGTCCCACG
The DNA here is from genome assembly GCF_020400595.1 of Streptomyces naphthomycinicus. Taxonomy (GTDB): domain Bacteria; phylum Actinomycetota; class Actinomycetes; order Streptomycetales; family Streptomycetaceae; genus Streptomyces; species Streptomyces naphthomycinicus. The sequence goes on from NZ_JAINRE010000056.1 coordinate 31,804, forward strand.
CTACTTCACGCCGGCGGCACTCCCGTAGGTGCGGCGTCCCCGCCGGTGCGCGATCTCGCCGAGGAGGATGTCGACGGCGAGGAAGGCGGCCAGCGGGATGCCGAGCAGCGGCACGAACCAGCCGAGGACCGTGACGGCCGCGAGCGCCGGGACCAGGAGGTACGGCGGTACCTCGGCCCAGGCGCCGCGCGGGACGGGCCGGCCGAAGGCGGCGCCCCGGCCGCGCTGCCACCACATGCGGTAGCCCCAGACGACGAGCAGGATCAGGGCGAGCGCCAGCAGCGCCAGGGCGATCTGGTTGGCGAGGCCGAAGAGGGAGCCGGTGTGCAGGTCGATGCCCCAGCGGGTGAGCTTGGCGAGCACCGGGTAGTCGGCGAACCGCAGCTCGTCGGTGACCCGGCCGGTGGCGGGGTCGACGGCGACGGCGTCCTGCTTGGTCGGCCAGCTGCGCTGGATCTGCTTGACGACGTAGGCGCTGTGCGCGTCCGCGGGCGGCACGATCTCCACGGGGTCGCTCAGCCCCTCGGCCCGGGCCGCCGCGAGCACCTTGTCCAGGCCCGCCCCGTGCTCGGCGGTGCCGCCGGTGCCCGCCGCCGTGCCGTGGCCCGCGTGCTCGCCGCCGGACACGGCGGCCGAGACCGACGGGGTGGCCTGGCCGAGCGAGGTGCGCAGTTCGTCGATGTGGGCACCGGCGTACGTGGACCAGGTCAGACCGGTCGCGGACAGGAACAGGAAGCCGGCCGCGGTCCAGACGCCGACCGTGCCGTGCAGGCCGAGGGTACGGCGGCGGCCGCTGGTGCCGCGGACCCGGCGCAGGGCGCGGCGCCGGGCGAACCAGAGCACCAGACCGCCGCCCGCGACGACCCACAGCCAGCTCGCGGCCAGTTCGCTGTAGAGCCGCCCGCTCTCCCCCAGGTGCAGGTCGCGGTGGAGCTCGTCGACCCAGGTGCGCAGGGGCAGCGCGCCCGTGGAGCCGTACTGTTCGAGCGCCCCGCGCACCTCGGCGGTGTACGGGTCGACGAACACGGCGAGGGTGTGGCCGGGGTCGACGCCCCGGACGCCGGAGAGCAGTACCCGGGTGGTGGCTCCGGCCTCGGGTGAGGGGCGCACCGCCGAGACGGTGCCGTCGGGGTGCGCCTTGCGGGCGGCGGCCACCTGCGCGGAGACCGGCAGCTCGCGCTCCCCTGCCGGGACGGTCAGTTCATGGCCGTAGACGAGCTTCTCGGCCTGGAAGGAGCCCGCGTACAGCAGACCGGTGACGGCGGCGACCAGCAGGAAGGGCGCGACGAGCACACCGGCGTAGAAGTGCAGGCGCAGCACGAGGGGACGCAGGGGCGCCCAGCGGCTGCGGGGGGCTGGGCGGGACGCCTCGGCCGGGGCGGTCGAGGGAGCGGTGGTCATCGGCGGGCTTCTTTCGGGGGACTCGGTGCCGAGGGCGGACCGCCGGCACGGAAGCGATGGTGGTCCAGTAGTCGGCCCGCGAAAGGGCTGAGTTCCCCGGGGTGTTGGTGAGCTGTGCCACAGGGGACGGCACAGGGGCGTGGCATGCTGACGCGATGGCACCTCCCCGTGATGACATGCCGCTCGCCGAGCGGGTCGAGGAACTCCTCGCCGCCGGCGGCCCCTTGCCCATCGTCGCGGCCGGCCGGCCCGTGCTGCGGCGCGGCACCGCGCCGTACGACGGTCAGCTCGGCCCCGCGCTGCTGGCCCGGTTCGTCGAGGCCCTGCGCCTCACCATGCACGCGGCTCCCGGGGTGGGGCTCGCCGCGCCGCAGGTGGGCATTCCGTTGCGGATCGCGGTCATCGAGGACCCGGCGCCGGTGCCGGAGGAGGTCGCGGTGGCCCGGGGGCGGGTGCCGCAGCCGTTCCGGGTGCTGGTCAACCCGGTGTACGAGCCGGCCGGTACCGCCCGGGCCGCGTTCTTCGAGGGCTGCCTGAGCGTGCCGGGCTGGCAGGCGGTGGTGGCCCGGCACGCCGAGGTGCGGCTGCGCGGCGAGGACGAGGACGGCCGCGCGCTGGACGAGGTCTTCACCGGCTGGCCGGCCCGGATCGTCCAGCACGAGACGGACCACCTCGACGGCACGCTGTACCTGGACCGCGCGGAACTGCGTTCCCTGTCGACCAACGAGGCGGTGGCGGCCCTGTGGGCCCGGCCGACCCCGGAGACGGCGGCCGAGGCCCTCGGCTTCGACCTGCCGTGACCGCCCGTCAGCCGGCGCGGTCGGCGGCCGGGGCTCCGGTCCCCGCCCCGTGCCGGTCGCCCGTTCAGTTGTCCCGGTACGCCTCCAGCAGCCGCAGCCACACCTCGCTCAGCGTGGGGTAGGACGGGACGGCGTGCCACAGGCGGCCGACGGGGACGCGGCCCGCGACCGCGATGGTGGCCGAGTGGATGAGTTCGCCGACGCCGGGGCCGACGAAGGTGACCCCGCGCAGGATCTCGTCCTCCAGGTCCACGACCATGCGGGCGCGGCCCTTGTAGCCGTCGCCGTACAGGCCCGCGCCCGCCACCGAGGAGAACTCGACGTCGACGGCGCGGACGCGGTGGCCGGCCTGTTCCGCCTCGGCGAGGGAGAGGCCGACCGCGGCGGCCTCCGGGTCGGTGAAGACGACCTGGGGGACGGCGTCGTGGTCGGCGGTGGCCGCGTGCGCGCCCCAGGGCTCGTCCAGGAGCGGGCCGCCGGCGGCGCGGGCGGCGATCGCGGCACCGGCGATCCGGGCCTGGTACTTGCCCTGATGGGTGAGCAGGGCCCGGTGGTTGACGTCGCCGACGGCGTACAGCCAGTCGGTGCCGGTGACGCGCAGGGTGTCGTCGGCGTCCAGCCAGGAGCCGGGTTCCAGGCCGACGGTCTCCAGGCCGAGGTCGTCGGTGTGCGGGACGCGTCCGGTGGCGAAGAGGATCTCGTCGGCCTCGATCCGGTCGCCGGCGGCGGTGACGGCCACGACCGTGCCGTTCTCCCGGGTGACGGATTCCACGGAGGTACCGGTCCGGATGTCGACGCCGGCCTCGGCCATGGCCTCGGCGACCAGTTCCCCCGCGAACGGCTCCATGCGGTTCAGCAGGCCCTTGCCGCGCACCAGCAGGGTGACCCGTGAGCCCAGCGCCTGCCAGGCGGTGGCCATTTCGGTGGCGACGACACCGCCGCCGACGACGATCAGCCGGCCGGGAGCCGCCTTGGCGCTGGTCGCCTCGCGGCTGGTCCAGGGCTTCACCTCGGCCAGTCCCGGCAGATCGGGGAGCTGTGCGCGGGTGCCGGTGGAGACGGCGACGGCGTGCCGGGCGGTGAGGGTGGTGACCGTGCCGTCGGGGGCGGTGACCGTGACCGTGCGGGGGCCGGCCAGCCGGCCCTGACCGCGGTACAGGTCGGCGCCGGTGCCCTCCAGCCAGGCGACCTGGCCGTCGTCCTTCCAGTGGGAGGTGTAGTCGTCCCGGCGGGCCAGGACGGCCGGGGTGTCCAGCGGGCCCTGGACCGCCTGGGAGAGGCCGGGCAGGCGGCGGGCGTCCGCCTGCGCGATGACCGGCCTGAGCAGGGCCTTGCTGGGCATGCAGGCCCAGTACGAACACTCGCCGCCGAGCAGTTCGCTCTCCACGACCGCGGTGGTGAGGCCCGCCGCGCGGGTGCGGTCGGCGACGTTCTCCCCCACGGGCCCGCCCCCGATCACCACGACGTCGTACGCGATGGATTCCGTTTCCGTCATGGGGTCAGTCTGGTGGGTGGTGTGCGCCACGGCCACATGGGTACGCGCGCGGGACACAGGCGTGCACGGATGGGACAGGCGTGGAATAGGGGGCCGGGCGGCCGTGTTTCCGCCGTCGGCACACCCCACACCAGGAAGAGGGAATCACGCCATGAGCAGCACCGTGGAGCTGACCAAGGAGAACTTCGACCAGCTGGTCACCGAGAACGAGTTCGTTCTCATCGACTTCTGGGCGTCCTGGTGCGGGCCGTGCCGGCAGTTCGCGCCCGTCTACGAGAAGGCCGCGCAGGAGAACCCGGACCTGGTGTTCGGCAAGGTGGACACCGAGGCGCAGCCGGAGCTGGCCGCGGCCTTCGGGATCTCCTCGATCCCGACGCTGATGATCGTCCGTGACCAGGTGGCGGTCTTCGCCCAGCCGGGCGCCCTGCCCGCGCGGGTCTTCGCGGACCTCATCGACCAGGCCCGCAAGCTGGACATGGACGAGGTGCGCAAGAGCATCGCCGCCCAGCAGCAGGAGCAGCCGCAGGAGCAGCCGCAGCAGCAGTGACGCGCCGGGGGCCGGGTCAGCTGGACTCGCGCCGCACCACCGAGGCCCCCAGCACGGTGTGCGCCTCGGGTGCGCCACCCGGGTCGCGCACCGCGCGGTCGACCAGTTCGGCGAGGTCGCGCCCCGAGGGCAGGTCGATGTGGACCGTGCTGAGCCGGGGCCGCAGCAGGCGGCCGAGCATCAGGTCGTCGGCCCCGATGACGGCGACCTCCTCGGGGATGCGCAGCCCCTCGTCCTGGAGGGCGCGCATGAGCAGCATCGCGTACTCGTCGTTGTAGGCGAACACGGCGTCCAGGCCCGACTCCCGCCAGCGGGCCGCCAGTTCGGCGGCGGACTCCTCGGTGTAGGCGAGCGGCAGCTCGATGACGGAGGCGTCCGTGCCGAGCAGCGCCTCGCGTACGCCGGCGAGCCGGGGGCGCGAGAATGCTTCCAGCCCCGACTCCTCGGGCACGACGACACCGATCCGGCGCCGGCCCCGGGCGTACAGATGCGCGCCCGCGCAGTGGCCGACGGCGTCATGGTCCATCAGCAGGGCGTGGGCTCCCTCGACGCGGCCCGGGCCGAGAGTGACGACGGCCCGGGCGCCGGCGCGTCTGAGGACGGCGACGCCCTGCGGGCCGAGGCCGGCGCCCGGCACCAGCACGGCGACCGGCCGCAACTCCGCCCAGGCGCGGACGGCTTCGTCCCCTTGCAGGCCGACGCTGCCGTACTGGACGACGGTGTAGTCGAGACGGCCGAGCGCCCACTGGAGTTCGTTGAGGAACCTGCCGTACAGCGGGCCCACCGGGACGGCCGGGGCGGGCATGAGGACCATACGGCTGTGCCCGGCGCGCAGGCTGCGGGCGGCGGCGTGGGGCACGTAGCCCAGTTCCCGGGCGGCCTCGTGCACGCGTCGCCGGGTCGCCTCGCTGATCCGTACGGCGCTGGTGTTGTTCAGGACGTAGGAGACGGTCGCGCGCGAGACCCCGGCCAGGCGGGCCACATCGGCACTCGTGGGCGTGTTCGGTATCTGCACCATGACAGACCGCATCTTGGCAGAGGACCGGGGGACGGGGACGGTCGGGGCGACCTGGTTCACCGTTCGACGAAACGGGGCACACCACCCAGGCCGTCGGACGAACACCTTCGTGCCCCGTAGGCGCACGGCCGCGCCGCTGGACGCACATGCCCGTATCACAGGGCGAACTCTCATCCCACTGAACGAACACGTTCCTATCCGCTGAGTGCGCACCATGACGAACATGTTCGTGTCGAACTTGTTCGCGACGAACATGTTCGTTACGTTGGCGTCATGACCGCTGCCCCCCGCTCCCGCCGGGACCGCCCCGCCAAGCCCGCCCTCACCCGGGAGGGAATCGTCGCCGCCGCCGTCGCGATCCTGCGCGCGGAAGGGCTCCGCAAGGTGACGATGCGCCGGCTCGCCCAGGAACTCGACACCGGCCCCGCCTCCCTCTACGTCTACGTCCGCAACACCGACGAGCTGCACGCCGCCGTCCTGGACGAGCTGCTGGGCACGGTCGGTCCCGCACCGGCCGAGGGCAGCTGGCGGGACCGGCTGGAGCGGGTGCTCACCGCCTACACCGCGATGCTCCTGGAGCATCCGTCCCTGGCCCGCTCGGCCCTGACGGCCCGGCCCAGCGGCCCGCACTATCTGCGTCTGATCGAGACCCTGCTGGAGCTGCTCCACGCGGGCGGGATCCCGAGCGCGCAGGCGGCGTGGGGGGTGGACCTGCTGTTGCAGCACGCCACCGCCACCGCCGCCGAGCACGCCGGGGAGGAGCCGCCGGGTGACTGGCAGGCCCTGGCCCGGGCCCTGCGCGAGACACCCGCCGACACGCATCCCCATATCGCCGCCGATGCCGGCGCACTGCTGTCCGGCACCCCCGAGGCCCGTCTGTCCTGGGCCTTCCAGGCCCTGATCACCGGCATCGAGCGGACCGTCGTACCGACCGAAGGCCAGGAGGCCCCATGACCCCCGCACCCCTCCCCCACCACCCCGTCGCCGTCGTCGGCGCGGGCCTCGGCGGGCTCGCCCTCGCCCGTGTTCTGCACGTGCACGGCATCGAGGCCGCGCTGTTCGACCTGGACGCGACACCGGACGCCCGCACGCAGGGCGGCATGCTCGACATCCACGACGACTCCGGCCAGGAGGCGCTGCGGGCCGCCGGGCTGCACGAGGAGTTCCTGGCCCGGGTCCACCCGGGCGGCCAGTCCGTGCGGGTCCTCGACCGGTACGGCGCCGTCCGGCTGGCGGAGTCCGACGACGGCACCGGCGGGCGCCCGGAGACAGACCGGGGTGAGCTGCGCGAGCTGCTGCTGGGCTCGCTGCCGGCGGGCACCGTCCGCTGGGGGGCCAAGGTCACCGGCGCCCGCCCGCTGGACGGCGGCCGGCACCGGGTGACACTCGCGGACGGCACCGGGTTCACCACCGACGTGCTGGTCGGCGCGGACGGCGCCTGGTCACGGGTGCGCCCCCTGGTCTCGGCCGCCCGGCCCGCGTACACGGGTGTGTCGTTCGTGGAGGCGGACCTGACCGACGCGGACATCCGGCACCCGGCCAGCGCGGAGGTGGTCGGCGGCGGCATGCTCTTCGCGCTCGGACCGGGCCGCGGTTTCCTCGCGCACCGCGAGACCGACGGCAGCCTGCACGCGTACGTCGCCGTGGAGGCGCCGGAGGAGTGGCTGGACGGCATCGACTTCACCGACACCGAGGCGGCGAAGGAGGCCGTGCTGAAGGAGTTCGACGGCTGGGACGCGAGCCTGCGGGCGCTGGTCTCGGACGCGGACGGCGCGCTGGTGCCCCGCAGGATCCACGCCCTGCCGGCCGGTCATCGCTGGAACCGGGTGCCGGGCGTGACTCTGCTCGGGGACGCCGCCCATCTGATGTCCCCGTTCGCGGGCGAGGGCGCCAACCTGGCCCTGCTCGACGGCGCCGAACTCGGCCTCGCGCTGGCCGCGCACCCGGGGGACACGGAGTCCGCGCTGGCCGCCTACGAGGCCCGGATGTTCCCGCGCGCGGAGACGTCCGCGGCGGAGTCCGCGCGCGGCCAGGCCCTGCTGTTCCGCGCGGACGCCCCGCTGGGGCTGGTGCGGATGTTCACCGGTCAGGACGACTGACCCGCCGGAACGGCCGACAGCTCACCGGCCGGGCCGGCCGGCCCCCCGGAGGACCGGCCGGCCACCGGCCGGCGGTCCTAGCGGGGCGGCTCGGTGCCGGTCAGCCGGGCGACCAGGTCCAGCCAGCCGGTCTCCAGGCGCTCCATGGGCATCCCGCGCTGCCGGGTCAGATGGTGGATCAGCGCGGGGTCCAGCGAGGACAGCAGGGCGTGGGCCAGCAGCTCGCAGTCGGCGTCCGGCACGATCTGCCGCAGCAGCATCGTGACGTGGGTGCGCAGCGACCCGGCCGCGGGGTGGGCGAAGCGGCGGGTCGGCTCCGGCTGGGCGGCCAGTTGCAGATCCAGTTGCTCGGCCGAGCGGTACAGCACCGCCACACCGAACGCCCGCAGCCGCTCCAGGGGCGCCGCCCCCGGCCCCAGCGGCGGGGGTCCGCTCAGGAAGTCGGCCTGAAGCTGCCTCGCCGAGTGGTCGAGCAGTGCCATCAGCAATCCGGTGCGGTCGCCGAAGCGGCGGAAGACCGTGCCCTTGCCCACCTCGGCGGCCGCGGCCACCGCCTCCATCGTCACGCCGGCCACCCCGTGCTCCGCGATCAGCCGGGCGGCGGCCTCCAGCAGCCGCGCCCGGTTCCGGGCCGCGTCGGCACGCAGGCACGGCTCGTCGGAAGCGGGGCCCACCTCCAGCAACTGGTGGGCGTCGCGGGGCTCTTGATACTCGGGGAAGGGTGGCAGAGCGCTGGACATGAAGACAGCGTAAAGCATCGGGAAGAAAACTGGACCGCGGTCCGCTTATGGTGCTAGAAAGTTAAACGGACCCCGGTCCGGATCGTGCCCGTGAGTTTCAGCCCCTTGGAGAACCCCATGTCTGTTCGCATCCTCGCGCTCGTCGGCAGCCTTCGTGCCGGTTCGCACAACCGCCAGCTCGCCGAGGCGGCCGTGAAGCTCGCGCCCGAGGGCGCCGAGGTCGTGCTCTTCGAGGGTCTGGCCGACGTGCCGTTCTACAACGAGGACATCGACGTCGAAGGCAACGTTCCGGCCGCCGCCGTGAAGCTGCGGGAGGCCGCCCAGTCCGCGGACGCCTTCCTGCTCTTCTCCCCCGAGTACAACGGCACCATCCCGGCCGTCCTGAAGAACGCCATCGACTGGCTGTCGCGCCCGTACGGCTCCGGCGCCTTCGGCGGCAAGCCCGTCGCCGTGATCGGCACCGCCTTCGGCCAGTACGGCGGCGTGTGGGCCCAGGACGACACCCGCAAGGCCGTGGGCATCGCCGGCGGCAAGGTGATCGAGGACATCAAGCTGTCCATCCCCGGCTCCGTGACCCGCTTCGCCGAGACCCACCCGGTCGACGACACCGAGGTCGCCGCCCAGCTGACCGAGGTCGTGGCCCGTCTGCACGGCAACGTGGGCGCGGCCGCCTGACCCGCGAGACCCCCGAAAGGGCCGGAGCCTTCACGGCTCCGGCCCTTCGCCGTACCGTCCGTCCTCCCGCACCCGTCCTCACCCGCGCCCGTTCCCCGCACTGTCCTCCCGCGCCCGGCCCGCGGCCCGCCGGATCGCCGTACCGGCAGCCGGACCGCCCTCCCGGCAGGTCGTCCTCCGGGCGTGACGGGGTAGGCGGCTCCTACCGGTGTACGGCGACTCCGCCGCCCGTCGAGTCGAGGAAGGAGAAGCCATGCCCCTGGTCCCGCCGCCGTTCGATCCCGAACTCGCCGCCGTGCTGGATTCGCTCCAGGGCGTGATCGAGCCCGGATTCACCCTGGCCGACGTCCCCGCCGCCCGGCGGAGCACACTCGTCGAGCTGGTCGACGTCACCCTGGACGGAGCCTTCGAGGCGGAGGACCGTACCGCGCCCGGCCCCGAGGGCGCCCCCGGCGTCCCCCTCCTCGTCTGTCGCCCCACGGCCGCCGGCACCCCGGCTCCGCTGCCGGTCATCTACCACGTGCACGGTGGGGGCCTGGTGGCCGGAACCAACCGGGTCGGCCTGACCGACCCCCTGGTCTGGGCGCGCGAACTGGGCGCGGTCGTGGTGTCGGTGGAATACCGGCTCGCGCCCGAACACCCGCACCCGGCCCCCGTCGAGGACGTGTACGCCGGTCTGCTGTGGACCGCGGAGCACGCGCGGGAGATCGGCGGCGACCCGCACCGGATCGTCGTCGCGGGCGCCAGCGCGGGCGGCGGTCTCACCGCGGCGCTCGCTCTGCTCGCCCGGGACCGGCGCGGCCCGCGCCCGCTCGGCCAGCTGCTGATGTGCCCGATGCTGGACGACCGCAACGACACCGTCTCCAGCCGCCAGATGGCAGGCCGGGGCGTATGGGACCGCAGCGCCAACGACACGGGCTGGACGGCCCTGCTCGGCGACCGCCGCGGCGGCCCCGGAGTCCCCCCGTACGCCGCCCCGGCCCGCGCCACCGATCTGTCCGGCCTGCCCCCGGCCTTCCTGGACGTCGGCTCCGCGGAGACCTTCCGCGACGAGGTGGTCGGCTACGCGTCCCGGATCTGGCAGGCGGGCGGCGCGGCCGAACTCCACGTCTGGCCGGGCGGCTGCCACGGCTTCGACGCCCTGGCCCCCCAGGCACCCCTCTCCCACGCGGCCCGCACCGCCCGGCTGGAGTGGCTGCGCCGGCTGCTGGCCGGGTGAGGCGAGCGGTTCCCGTGCCGCCTCCCGAAAGACACCCGTGCGAAAACCGTACGCCGCTCCCGTCCGGACGTTACCGTTCGGTAGACATCGTGCCCGGAGTCTCCCGGAGGTGCTCCCCCATGACGCCCGACCGTGCCGCAGGCCTCGCGGAGACCCGAGACGCGCTCGTCCGGGGGGAGGTGACCTCGCGTGCGCTGGTGGAGCGGACCCTGGCACGGATCGAGGCCGCGCAGCCGTCCCTGAACGCCTTCCGGATCGTGCGCGCCGAGGCCGCGCTCGCCGAGGCCGACGCCGCCGACCGGGAGCTGGCCGCCGGCACGGGACGCCCGCTGCTGGGGGTGCCGGTGGCGGTGAAGGACGACATGGACGTGGCGGGCGAGCCGACCGCGTTCGGCTGCCGGGGTGATTTCCCGCCGGTGGCCGCGGACGGCGAGGCGGTACGGCGGCTGCGCGCGGCCGGCGCGGTGATCGTGGGCAAGACCAACACGTGTGAGCTGGGGCAGTGGCCGTTCACCGAGGGCCCCGCGTTCGGCGCGACCCGCAACCCCTGGGACAGCGACCACACGCCGGGCGGGTCCTCCGGCGGTTCGGCCGCCGCCGTCGCCGCCGGGCTCGTCCCGGCCGCGCTCGGCTCCGACGGCGCCGGCTCGGTGCGCATCCCGGCCTCCTGGACCCATCTGATCGGCATCAAGCCGCAGCGCGGGCGGATCTCGACCTGGCCGTGGGGCGAGTCCTTCCAGGGCATCACGGTCAACGGCACCCTGGCCCGTACGGTCGCCGACGCGGCCCTGCTGCTCGACGCGGCGAGCGGCAACCACGACCGGGATCCGCACCGGCCGCCCGCGCTGACGGTGGCGGACGCCGTCGGCCGCGACCCGGGCCGGCTGCGCATCGCCCTGTCCCTGAAGCCGCCGTTCACCGCGGTGTCCGCCCGGCTGCACCCGGAGATCCGCGCCCGGGTGGTCGGACTCGCCGAGAGACTGGCGGGGCTGGGGCATGTGGTGGAGGAGGCCGACCCGCCGTACGGGCAGATCGGGCTGACCTTCGTGCCGCGGGCCACCGCGGGTATCGCCGAGCGGGCCCGCGAGGCCCCGGACCCCGCGCTGCTGGACCCGCGCACCCGGGGAGCGGCCCGGCTCGGCAGGCTGCTCGGCGGGGCCCCGCTCCGGGCGGCGCGGCGCGCGGAGGCGGTGCTGCACCGGCGGATCGGCGGGTTCTTCCGGTCCTACGACGTGATCCTCGCGCCGACGACGGCCGTGCCGCCGCCGCGGATCGGCGCCTTCGCGAAGCTCGGCGGCCTCGCCACGGACCGTGCCATCATCGCGGCCTGCCCGTACGCCTGGCCATGGAACGTGCTGGGCTGGCCGGGGGTGAACGTGCCCGCCGGGTTCGCCGGCTCCGGCCTGCCCGTGGGGGCGCAGCTGCTCGGGCCGGCCCACAGCGAGCCGCTCCTGGTGTCGCTGGCCGCGCAGCTGGAGGCGGAGCTGCGCTGGCACGAGCGGTGGCCGCCGCAGCGGCAGGCGGAACCGACGCAGGCCGGCTGAGGAACACCGGCCCCGGGCCGGCTCGTACCGGACCGGCCCGGCCGGGTGGTGGCGGTCAGGCGCGCAGCCAGACCGCCGTGTCGCGCGGCAGCCGGCCCGTGGCGGCCAGGGGGCCGCTGGTGAGCAGGACCGCCGTGTGGGCGGGGAGTTCGACGGGGGCGGCGGCCGTGTTGACCACACAGACCAGGCCGCCCGGCCGGCTGAAGGCGAGCACGCCCTCGGGTGACGCGAGCCAGTGCAGCGGTCCGTCGCCGAACCCGGGGCGGGTGCGGCGGATGCGCAGTGCCGCGCGGTAGAGAGCCAGGACCGAAGCGGGGTCGGTGGCCTGTCGGTCGGCCGCGTAGGCCGCCCAGTCCACCGGCTGCGGCAGCCATGGCTCCCCCGTCGAGCCGAAGCCCGCGTACGGCTCGTCGGCGGCCCAGGGCATGGGGACCCGGCACCCGTCACGGCCCGGATCAACGCCGCCGGAGCGGAAGTGCATGGGGTCCTGGATGCGGTCCGGGGTCAGTTCCGCCTCCGGCAGACCGAGTTCCTCTCCCTGGTAGAGGTAGACGGCGCCGGGCAACGCGAGCGAGAGCAGCGCCGCGGCCCGCGCCCTGCGGGTGCCGAGCGCGAGGTCGGTGGGCGTGCCGAACCGCTTGGCGGCGAAGGCGAAGGCGGTGTCCTCGCGGCCGTACCGGGTGACTGTGCGGGTGACGTCGTGGTTGCACAGCACCCAGGTCGCCGGCGCTCCGATACCGGCGTGCTCGCCGAGTGTGCGGTCGATGGACCGGCGCAGCTCGGCGGCGTCCCAGGGGCGGGTCATGAAGTCGAAGTTGAAGGCGGTGTGCAGTTCGTCGGGGCGCAGGTAGCGGGCGAAGCGCTCGGCGTCGGGCAGCCACACCTCGCCGACGAAGACCGCGCCGTACTCGTCGGCGACGGCCCGCCAGGAGCGGTAGATGTCGTGGAGTTCGTCGCGGTCGACGAACGGATGCGGTGTGTCCCCCTGGACGAAGTCGGGGAGGTCCGGGTCCTTGGCGAGCAGGGCGGCGGAGTCGATGCGGACGCCTGCCACCCCCCGCTCGAACCAGAACCGCAGGATGTCCTCGTGCTCCCGGCGCACCGCGGGGTGGGCCCAGTTGAGGTCGGGCTGCCGGGGCGTGAACAGGTGCAGGTACCAGTCGCCGTCCGGCACCCGGGTCCATGTCGGGGCACCGGGAAACTCGGACGGCCAGTCGTTGGGCGGCAGTTCGCCGTTCTCGCCCCGGCCGGGGCGGAAGTGGAACAGCTCCCGCTCCGGGCTTCCGGGGCCGGCGGCGAGTGCGGCCCGGAACCAGGGGTGCTGGTCGGAGACGTGATTGGGGACGATGTCGACGATGGTGCGCAGTCCCAGGTCGCGTGCCTCGCTGATCAGCTTCTCGGCTTCGGCGAGGGTGCCGAACGCGGGGTCGATGGTGCGGTAGTCGGCGACGTCGTAGCCTCCGTCGGCCAGGGGCGAGAGGTACCAGGGCGTGAACCACAGGGCGTCCACGCCGAGTTCGGCAAGATAGGGAAGTCTCGCCCGGACGCCCGCGAGGTCGCCGGTGCCGTCGCCGTTGCCGTCCGCGAAGCTGCGTACGTACACCTGGTAGATGGCGGCGCCACGCCACCAGTTCTGGTCGGCCGCGTCCATGACGGTTCCTTTCGGGCATGCGTGGTGTCGCTCACGGAAGAAGGCCATGAGCAGGGGGATGTCGGGGTCGGCGCAGCGTGGTGCTGCGCGCCGCCGCCTCCCGCAGCGGGGGCAGGAAGGATCGGAGTCGGCGGCGCGCAGACGGAGGGGCGCCCGGGTGGTGCCGGGCGCGAGGGGGTGTCAGCCCTTGGTGCTGCCCGCGGTGATGCCGGCGATGATGTGCCGT
>NZ_JAINRE010000057.1 GCF_020400595.1 Streptomyces naphthomycinicus
GTACCGCCGAAGCGGGATGCGTCCAAACTTTCTCTACGTCTTCAAGGCGACCCGCTGACGCGGGTCGCGCGCGGCACGGCCGCCCACCCGGCCCGCTCTCGGCTCCGCCACCGCGGGCCGGCCAGCGACCAGGCCGCGCAGAAACAGCACAGCGTTGCGCCGAAAGCGAGGAGAAGCCGGACGCGCCCGCACGACGAGCGCCAGGCCGACGGCAAGGCGATGGCGGGGAGTTGGACGGGGCGGAGGCCGGAGGTGGGGCCGGTCGGCTCCGTGGGCTTTACCCACCTCCCCGGGTCGGGGCCCGCGTCGGGCAAGGCCAGGGGGCCACTCGTTCAAATTCCGGGCAGGATCACGACCTGCCCGAGTTGCCGGGCCAGCGTACGGCCCCCTGACCATGCCCGACCCCAACCCGGGCAGGACACCGGCCAAACCCCACTCCACCGCCCTCACGCGCGTAGCCGTCTGACGGCAACGCCGACGGCAACACGGGCGCACAACAGGGGACTTCCACGTACGTCCACGGACAGGCCGGAATTCGCTGACCAGCGAAAATGCAGGTGACGCCCGCCAAGCGAGCACACGTACTATGTGCTGGCGGGCGAGACTCCGGTCCTCGTTCACAATTCTGGTGGCTGTCCTCCCGAAACCCTCATTCATTACACCGATGAAGCGGGGATGAATGGGATCGTGGGAAGCAAAAAATTGAATGCCTCAACCAAGGAGGCGAGCCCGAAGGATGCGCGCTATGGCGACGGACAGTATCTCTCTGATATTGCTCCCGGAACCAAGACATGTGGGCAGCTGTCGCGATGCTTCCTCGGGCACCCATTCTCTGGTCGACGGTTCACTAACTACGTCGAAATTGACGTCAGGGGATTGAATGTCGTCAAGGGAAGAGACAACGTCTATGTGATCCCCAATCAAGGACCGTTGGATCTGAATGGGCAAATAATCGGTTACGGAGCGAACTGAGATGCGATACCTCAAGGTGCTGTGGAGCCACGACCTGTCTGAAGAGCCGGTCGAGCTGTACAGCGAGCTCGACGATGCGGGGTACGAGATCCGCAAGGTGGAGATCTATCGGGACGGACGTCGGGATTTCGCGGACGGCGAGTCATCCTCGGGGGCGACCATGCTCGGGGAGGGGCCGCTTCCGAGCCTGGAGGAGATTGCCGAGCAGGAAGAATTTTCTCCGTCGCTCATTGAAGTAGCGGACTTTGAAAGAATATGGCGTCAAGCTGTAGGTGGCTCCAATAACTCGTGATCACGGGCGCGAGTGACCTTCGCCGCTTGCGGTCTTGACCGTGCGGAGCCTGGCGCCCTTGATTTCCTGGATTGGAACTCATCCTGAAGGCACGCAAAATTCTGGAAGCCCCGCCGGATATTGATTCCGGCGGGGCTTCTGGGTGTCTGACGGCAACGGTGACGGCAACGTCAGTGGACGGCGGCTGTGGCAGATGGGTCATCGGTGTCGTCGTCCCTCGGGCTGAGGGCGCCGCCGAGGGTGTCGATGGCCTGGCGCTGGAGGCGGAGGCGTACGTGGGCGTAGACGCCGGCGGTGACGCCGATGTGGGCGTGGCCGAGGAGTTCCTTGATGACGACGAGATCGACGCCCTGTTCCAGGAGCAGGGTGGCGGTGGAGTGTCGCTGCCCGTTCTGGACGACATGCTGAAGGAGTCCATCCTGGTGGACCTCGGCTACGTTGACGGCAAGGCTCTCGCCGAGGCACGGAGGAACGCCGACTCCGCGCCGATCGTCCCCGATCTGCTGTGCGACGTACTCGCCCTGGAGATCGGACTGCGAAGCCTCATGTGACCAGCCCCGACACGGAAGCCGAGCACGTGGAAGCCACCAACCTCCTGTACCGCGATCCGGCACTCTACGACGTGGTCCAGTCCGACAGCACAAGCGCCGGAATGTGCCAGACCCTGATCGAGCTGCACCGGCCGGACGCCCGGAGCCTGGTCGACTTCGGATGCGGTACCGGCCGCGACCTGGAGATCCTCGCCAAGCGCTTCGCGTGCATCGGCGTGGACCTTCAACCCGGCATGGTCGACTACGCCCACCAGGCCCGTCCCGGGCTGGACATCCGCACCGGCGACATGCGCACCGCACGACTCGGCAGCCGCATGGATGTGGTGACCTGCATGGGCAACAGCCTTGCCTACGTGCACGACAACGAGGCGATCAGCCAGGTCTTCGCCACCTTCGCCGCCCACGCCCGGCCAGGAGCGCTGCTCGTGCTGTGTTCCCCCGTCGCCCCGATCACCCGGACCGAGCCGACCACTGCCACGGTCGACACTCCGATGGGATCCGCGACCGTCACCATCCGCCACACGTGGGACCTGCGGACCCAGATCAACACCATGCACCGGCACTGGATGCTCCCCTCGGGCGACGAGGCCCGAGACGAGATCCGCAGACGCGTCCTGTTCCCCCAGGAGCTCGAACGCTACGCGGAGGGCGCCGGCTTCGAGGTCCTGGACATGCTCGACGGCACAGGGACAGGGCTTACCGGCCCCACCGCATACACGGTGGCCCGACAAAATCCGCGGTGACCGGCGGAGCGAGAAATGGCACCAGCACCGCCGCCCGACTCCTGACGGCAGTAGCGACGGCAACAATCACGGATTTCCACGCACAACCACGGACACCAGCGGAACGCAAAGCACACGCTGAACAGCGAAGAAGCAGGTAGAGGGGTACCGCGTAGCACACGTACTATGTGCTGGCCGGTGATACTCCGGTTCTGGTTCATAACTCGACTTGCACTAGGCTTCCCTCAACAGGCTCAGACGAGTTCGCTGTTATCGGGAACCGAACTGACACCAAATTCGCAATGGAGTGGCCGAACCATGAAGTGCTGAGTTTGAAGTCCTACTCGCTCGAGAAGAATGATGCGTGGATCCGAGGAATCATTGAGAAGCGACAGAAGGTTTATCTTGCTTCGCCGATAAATGATCAAACACTGAGCAGTGCTAAAGGGGACTCGATTTTCTCACGAGAGCTCAATCAGCTTCTTGGTGCAGGGTACAATTTCTCTCGTGACGGGCAGTACATGCTTCCACCCCCTGTTGCGAAATAGTCATTGGGAGGCCTGTGTGATTTTGTCGAGCCGGATTTCGTTGGTCATGGACCGTGAGGTCCCCGAGTCTCAACGCCTTGATGTCCTTGAGGTGCTGGAGGAACTGGATGAATCGATTTTCGAGAATGAAGATTTGGATCGAATTGCAGCAGTCATCCTTATCCTCTACCTTGAGGGGGTTGATCTCGGAGTAATTGCCGACGTGGCGGAAAGGGATTGGCGGGACCTTCTGTTGGATGCCGGGTTGGAAGGAGCTGACTGGGGGGATGTCCTGGCTCGCAGATTCGGCTTTCCTCGTGATTTTTCGGGATCTGACGGGGGATAGCTTGACGCTCCGGCGATCGGCCCCGGCGGTGACACGGACACGGTCGCCGGGTCCGCCGGGTGGCGCAGCTGGCCGGCACCATCACCCGCCGCCCGGCGGACAGCTCGACGAGCTCGACGTTCACGGGCCCAGGCGATCGAGGCGGAGCCCCGCACACGCCGAGCCAGGCCATCAGCACGTCGTCAGCGCGGCTAGCTTGGTCTCCCGCCCGGGGCCGCGCATCGTGGCGAGCACGTTCCAGCCCCGCTCGGCGAAGAGCATCGCGGTCGCCCGGCCGACGCCGCTCCGAGCCGCCGGTGATGAGGACGATCCTGGTCACGGTGGTCTCCGGTCCTTCGTCACACCGGGACACGAGCACCGGAACCATCGATTCGCGCCGACTACCACCCTCGGCCACACCAGGAGCGCATCCGGCGAGGTGCAGGACGCACGCCGGGCCCTGACCGGGGCGGCGCCGGTGCGGCCAGCTGAGGTCGCCGCGGTGTGCGTGCGGTCCGCGGCGGACACGCTGCTGAAACTGCCTGGCGCCCCGGAGAGCGTGGGCCTGAAGGCCGCGGCGCAGGACCTGCTGGACGCGGTGGACGCCTTCCGACCGCCGGCCACCAATGCCGCCGGCAACGACTTCGGTGCTCCGCCAGGCTCGGAGGTGGCGGGCCCGGCGTGGGACCGGGTGGCGGGAGCGGCACAGGTACTGCGCGGCGAGCTGGAGCGCCCGGGCGGCTACCACCGGGGCCGGGCCCGCGGCGTCATCGAGCGGCTGACGGGCGTGACGCTGGGCGCGGCCCAGGAGAGGGCACTGGACGTGTGGGGTGTCGTCTCCGGGCTGGCGTCGGGCATCCGGCACGGCCGCGCGGCCGGCCCCGACGACGCCGTCCTGCCCTACACCAAACTCCTGGACGCGGCGCGGGAGCTGCTGGTGCCGCTGCCGGAGCGCGCGGCCCGGGTCCTTGAGCTCACCGCACTGACACAGCCGGGCGCGGACGAGGCGGCCGAGCTCGCCCGCTGGGCGGACCCGCGCGCCGAGGCGTACTGCTTCCGTTCCGGCCCGGCGCCGGTGTGGCTGGGTGTCCTGGCCGTGCACGCCCCGCTGCTGGCCCGCGCGGTCCTCGACCTCGCCGCGGCGGACGCCGCGGCCGGCCTGCCGCTGGCCGACCGCCTGCGGGCCTGGCCGCGGATTGCGCAGGCGGACGCAGGTCTGCACGACCGGGTGCTCGCCGCCCACCTGGCCGCGCACCTGCCCGGTCCCGGCACTGACGCCGCGGCCGCAAGGGAGTGGTGGGACCTGGCAGTCGAGGCCACCGTCCGGATGCTGGCTGGCCGCCCGACGCCAGAAGGCGCCCGGCTGGCCGCCCTGGTGCTGGCCACCTGCCCGCCCTCGCGCGCCCCCGGCCTCCAGCAGCGAGTACTGGCAGCGCTCGGCGAGGCGCCGCCCGCCGCCGTGGCCGACCAACTGCTGCCAGCCGGCCCCGACCAGGCCGGCCGAGCTGACGGGGCCGTGGAGCCGCTGGCGTCCTGGCTGCGGGTGTGGGCCTGGTCGCCGGTCCTGCCTGCGCCGCTGCTGGCCAGCTTCGTGCAGCTGCTTGCCGCGCTGCGCCGGTTCAGGCCGGCCGGCCCGCCCGACCCGCGGACCGCCGCCCGCCCGCGGTCGCGCCATCACACCGCCGTCGCCGTGGAGGACCTGCGGGAGCTGGCTGCCGCGGCCGGCCCGCTCGCGGCCGCGGCAGCCCTGGCCGGCGCCCCGGACGCGGGCGTCGCAGGCTACGCGGCCGTGCTGCAGCGCCTGGTGGGGGCCGATCCGGCTGCCTGGACCGCGGACATCCCCGCTGTGCTTGCCGCCCTGGCCCGGCCGGAGCTCGGCGCGTTATACCCCGCCGCCGCGGCCGTCGTGCGCCATCCCGATGCCTTCCCCGCCGGCCCGGCCGAAGCCGTCCACGCGGCTCTCATAATCTCCTGTTCCGGCCGAGCGCCGGCGCGAGCACTTCTGCAGCTGGGACGTGGCTGTTACTTCAGACCGAGTCGTTGTTCGGCGGTCACCCAGTCCGAGGCGATGGCTTGCTGGGCTGCTGTGAGAGTGACCCGTCCGTTGCAGATGGCTGTGTGCAGGCGGGTCTCGACTTTGTCCTTGTCGTTGTTCGGGCCGGCGCCCGGCCTGTGTCCGGGGCTCGGCGGTTCCACCCAGAGGTTGCGCGGGTCGTTCGGGTCCCCGCCCAGCTGCAGTGAGACCAGGTGGTCGTACTCGGCGTCGTGCAGGCTCGCCTTGTCGGTCTTGTACCCGTACGAGGCGGCGTTCGCGATCTTCTCACGGCCCGTCACCGAGGCCGGGGGACGGATTTTAGAGGTGTAGCCGTGCGGGTTGCAGATGGTGGTCTTGAGGGTCCGGGTGGTGACCTTCGGGTTCAGTGCACCGGGGGTGCAGTGGTTGTCGGACAGCGGCTGTGCGTGGTCGTGCCGGTAGTGGCAGGTGCCCGGTGCCGGCTGCTCCTGCACGGTGTAGTGGTCCTGAGGGCCGGGCCCGTAGGGAAGGGACGAGCCGGTGGCGCCGGCCGGACTCGCGCCGAGGACGAGCGCGGCACTGGCGGCAAGCATGCCCGCAGCAGTGAACGCACGGTGGTACCTAGTCATGAACTCCCCGTTCTGCAGACCGCAGAGCACATCGGCGGCGCGGTCACTTCCGCCACTTCGTGCGGTCTGGCATGTGATCTCCGGCCGGTGATCACCGGCCGGAGAGGAACCTACCCTCCCGGCCGATGAAGTGACCATCCATCAGGTGGCGCTGTACACCCCTCGGTAAGTGGCAATCGGCGGCAGACCCACCGTCAATCGACCGTATCTGTCCGGGAGCTGAGCGTCCGTGCATTCCGCTGTGGACACCGGGCGACCGGCCACGCACGTCGCGGCGAAGGCCGGGATCTCCCGCTTGCCTAGCCAAGCGGTGTGCTCGCCGACGCGCACACGACGCAGCCGGGCTTACCGTGTTCTCTCTGCACCGCGAAGGCCGCATCCCCGCCGCCCGCGAGACGATCCGCGTCGACGGCGACACCGTCAAGATCGGCGTCTGGCTCGCCAAGGCCCGCCACCGGCACCGCCCCGGCCAGCTCCCCGTACGCCTGGTCGCCGCCCTGTTCGACGGGAATGGGCGGCCGACGACGCCGTCCCGGCCGCCCTGGTCTGACGCCCCTCCGCCGCTGCACCAGGTCGGGCCGCTTCGCCGTCACGATCACGTCTTCGACTGACCCGGTGCTGGTGGCCAGCTGCTTCTCTCGTGTGTCGGACGGGGGCCCGGCGACGGTATCGGCATACCGGGCCTACCGTCTGAGCGGGGCGAAGACCCTTAGGTCAGCGCCGTCTCCGGTTTGTCGAGCAGGGCTGTGTGCCGGGCAGGGCTCTCATGTCCCTCCCGATGCACCCGGAGTGACGGGGCCGTGAAGGGCTCGGCGGTGCCACTGCCGGACTCGGGGATGATCGACTGTGGCACCGCCGGGGGCGCTCACAGGCCCGGCCCGTCAGGTGCTCTTCACCGGGTGCGCGCGCACGGGGCCGTTCCGGCGGTGGCCGGCAGCCTGGCTTTCGTACGCCGCCCGAACTGGACGGGACTGCCCATGGGAACCGCAGGTGCGGGGTGCGGGGTGCCGGTGGCATTCATAGGCTGGTGCTGCTCGGGGCCAGCGGGAAGGGTCTGCCATGCCGCGCACCATCTGGTCCGGCGCCATCAGTTTCGGCCTGGTCACGGTGCCGATCAACGTGGTGAGCGCCACCGAGGACCACAGCATCCGTTTCCATCAGTTCCACCTGCCCGATCAGGGGCGGGTCCGCTACCGCAAGGTGTGCGAGCTGGAGGACCGGGAGGTCTCCCAGGACGAGATCGGCAAGGGCTATGAGCTCACCAAGACCCAGGTCATCCCGATCACGGACGAGGATCTGAGCAACCTGCCGCTGCCGACCGCGAAGGCGATCGAGATCGACGCGTTCGTCCCCCTGGAGTCGGTCGACCCGATTCGGATCGCCGAGGGCTACTACCTGCAGCCGGCCGGCCAGGTCGCGGCCAAGCCATACAAGCTCCTGGTCAAGGCCCTGTCCCGGTCGGCGAAGGTGGCCGTCGCCAAATACGCCTGGTCCGGCCGCGAGCGTCTGGGACTGCTGCGTGTCCGTGACGACGTCCTGGTCCTGCACGCCATGCGCTGGCCCGACGAGATCCGCGACCCCACCGAACTGCTCCCACCGCCGACCGAGGTGTCCGAAGCGGAGGTCGAGGGCGCGCTCGCCCTGATGGACACCATGACCACCGACTCGCTGGAGGGCCCGGACTTCACCGACCGCTACACCGAGGCGATCGCGCAGATCATCGAGGCGAAGCGGGAGGCCAAGCCACTGCCCGAGGCGCCGGAACCGGAGCAGCCGGCGCCGGTGCTCGACCTGATGGCCGCGCTGCAGGAATCGGTGTCGAAGGCGAAGGCCTCCCGGGGCGAGCCCGCCGGCCCGGCCCAGGTGCACGAGCTGCCGCAGCCGAAGAAGACGGGCGCGAAGAAACAGCCTGCCCAGAAGACCGCAGCGAAGAAGGCGGCCACGAAGAAGACAGCGGGCCGCCCCCGCAGCGCCTAGGCGCCGGCGGCCACGCCCGCCGGGGCTGTCTCCTGCCCGGGGACCGGGGTGCGTGACCGGGGCGGCGTGCGCGGCGTTGCCACAGTCGTGGACGGCTACGAGCACCTGGGCCTGGACGAGATCGAGTTCGCACCGGTGGAGACAGCGGGCGAGCGGCTGCCGCTGCTCACCCTGCAAGAGGCGCACGACCTGCTGCACTGGCTGCGCCTGGTCACGGCCGAGCCTGGAGTTCATGCACGGGAGGCCGGGCGCTGGGCCAAGGAGATCGCTGCCCGTGTCCCCTCACAGGACTGAGTCGGGCCGCCCGGCGGCCGGGGGGTAAGCCGGCGATGCCGAGTCCGGTGTCGGGGCGGCAGGGCCCCTGCACGTGCTGGTGGTGTCGGCCGGCAGCCGCTCGGCCTCTTCCCGGCTGACCGGCCGGTGCCGTTCGCCCGCTATTCGGGGGCCTCAGCTCCCCGACGGTGTGCTCGAAGACGTCTCCCCTCGTGTCTACCGGCGGTAGAATCGGCTCTATGGGCAAGCCGACGAGTATCAAGACCAGTGAGGAAGTGCGCGACCGGCTGCGCATCCTCGCGCAGGAGCGCGGCACCACCATCACGGAGCTGCTGGAGGACCTCGCTGCCCGCGAGCTCACGGCGGCCGAGCGGGAACAGCGGGCGTTCGAGGCCGCCCGTGAGCTCGGCATCGAGTACACCGAGCAGGTCCAGCAGGCCGGCCAGGACGCCTGGGCGAAGATCCGCGCCCACCAGGGCGGCGCCGCCGCGTGAACCTGACGGCCGTCCTGGATCACACCGCTCTGGCCGCCCTGTACCGTGCCGACCCCTTCTTCACCGGCCTCTACATCGAGGCCTCGCGGGGCACGGGCCGGGTCATCATCCCCTCGCTGTCCGTCCTGGCCGCCGAACGGCAGGTCCCCGGCGCGGGCAGGCACGCGGCGTCCCTGCGGTTCGCGCAGAACGTGCCGTTCACCGCGGCCCACGCGGTGGATGCGATGGACTGGACAAACGTCGACTGGCCGGTAATGCATCCGGCGGCGATCGCCTGGCAGGCGGTGAAGGCAGGGGAACCACTGACTGTCCTGTCACTGGAGCCCGAACTGTACGCGGGCACCGGCATCACGCCACTGACCCCCACCTGACCTCCGGCTTGCCCACGACCAGGAGGACACCCACATGACGACCGACGACCGCGCCCGCTGGAACCCGGACCCGGAGCGCAAGAAGCTGCTCACGTTGTACGGGCTCGCGTGCTCGGTCGTGCCCGCCGGGGTGTGGCTGACGGTCGTGCCGATGCTGTGGCGCGCGCTCCACGACAGCCAAGGCATGAGCACCGTGGAATCCGCCGTCACCGCCGTGGGCCTCTGCGTAGCCCCCTGCGCCCCGCTCGGGATACTCGTGGCCGTCCATGACAGCCTCCGCCTGCGGGGGAGCGCCGCGGCCCTGTGGCTCGCCTTCGGGCACCTCCTGATCGCCGCGGCCGTCGTCGGCTTCCTCGTGCCCCCGCACGGCGTGGCCCTGGCGGTCCTGTTCGGCGGGCTGGTGTTCATCCCGGAAGCAGTGACGGTGGCGCTGCTACGCCTCGTCCTGGCCACCGCATGATCCGGCTGGCGGTCTGCGCCCGCCTCCGGCCCCCCTGCGCAGCCAGGGCACGCATCCCGACGACCCAGTCGTCACCTCGGACCGCCGACTACCTGTTCCGAACCTCATGATTGGAAGAATGAAGACAGGAGTTCCGACCTGAACGACCACGAGTGGCATGCGTTCATGGGCAACGCCCTTGGCCTCTGCCTTTCCGAGGACGGCTTGCTCATCGACACCGACGGGCAGCGGGACCTCACAACGTGGGTGCCCGCGAAGGAGTCTGGTCCCACCGCCACCGACCGGTAAGACGCGTTCGCGGAAGCGTCATGGTGACGTTGCCGCGAACGGATCGCCCTTACCGTGGGCGGTTTGACGGGCCGGGGACCTGTCATTTCGAGGATCGCGAACAGGCTCTGCCTCCCGCGCTGGCGGCGGATCGGCCGGCGGATGCCCGAGCGGGCTCGCAGCGGCGGTTCGGGGTGCTTTCGGCCGTCTCACCGGTGATTTCCGGCATCCGGCCGACAGCGGCGGAAAGGGGCCGGGACCATGGCTGTGCCGTGAGTTCCGCTGGGATGAGGAAGGAAACGATGGGCAAGCACGAGAAGCCGCCGGCCGATCCGAGCACGGGCAACCCGCCGCCCGGGAACAGCGACGGCCAGGTCCCCCCGCCTCCGCCCAGCGACGGCAAACACAAGAAGTAGGCCGGCATGGTGGTGATCGCCTCCGACCTCGACCGGCTGCAGCGGTCGGTGAGTGCTGCCATGGACCAGCGGGGTGACTGGCCCGAACGCTCCGCGTGGATCCGCGACGCCGTCGACGCGCTGCCCCGGCACCGCTTCGCGCCCCAGCGCCTGTGGCGGTGGGACGGGCACGCCTACGTGCCGGTGGACCGCGACCAGGATGCGGCCGGCTGGGCGAGCGAGGTGTATCCCGGGCCCGACGCGGCGACCGTCACCCAGGTCACCGACCAACTGCCGACCTCGAGCCTGTCCAGCCAGGCCGTAGTGGTCGACATGCTGGACTCGCTGCTCCTCGAACCCGGCCACCGCGTGCTGGAACTGGGCACGGGCAACGGCTGGAACGCCGCCCTGCTGAACTGGCGGACCGGCCCCGCCGGCTGCGTCGTCAGCCTCGAGGCGGACCCCGACCTGGCCCACACGGCGCACCGGGCGCTCACCGAAGCCGGCGCCATGGTGCAGGTGCAGGTGGGCGACGGAAACCAGGGATGGGCGCCCGCGGCCCCCTACGACCGGGTGATCGCCACCTACGCCGTCGAACGGATCCCGTGGGCCTGGGTCGAGCAGACGAAGCCGGGCGGGCGGATCGTCACCCCGTGGGGCCGTCTGGGACACGTCGCGCTGACCGTCGCCGACGACGCCCGGTCCGCCACCGGGTGGGTGCAGGGCCTGGCCCAGTTCATGCCCGACCGCCGCGCCCTGGCTCCCGAGCCCGGCTTCACCCAGGTACGCGCCCGAAGTGAACCGGACGGGGAGCGGCCCTTCCTCCGCGACCTCGCCCCTCTCCAGGACGACGTGCATCTGCGGTTCGCGCTGCGCGTCGCTCTGCCCCGTATGCGGATCGCTCTCGCCCGGGACGCGGACGGCCTCAATGCCTGGATTCACGACACCGAGCGGTCCTGGACTGTGCTCTCGGCCATCGGCGGCGGCCGTACGATCGCCACCCAGGGCGGGCCCCGGCACCTGGCCGACGAACTGGAAGCGGCCTGGGACACGTGGCGGGACTTGGGCCAACCCGCCCTGTACGACTTCGGGATGACCGTCACCGACAGCGGCACCACCCAGTACATGTGGGTCAACGACGCCGACATCGGACCTCACTGGCCCATCACCTGAAATCACCCCACCACCGGTGACATGGGCGCCGATCACCGCCCCCCACGCCGGGCGTTCATCAGCTTGCCGTTTAACGTCCGGGCGGGTGGGAGGGGTCGTCAGTCGAGCCAGAGCACCATGGCGTGGCCATCAGAGGCTGCGGCTTGGAAGAACTCCGTCAGAGGGATGAACAGGTCTCGGGCCCAGTCCAGCGACGTTGGCGAGTCCCAGATCTGTGGGTAGATCTCGGCTGCGGCGAGTTCGAAGTGATCGATGCCTTGGATCAGCTGGTCATAGGTCATCTGCGTCAGGGTGTCGGCGGCCAACCGTACGCGGTCGGCAGTCACGTATCGCGGCGGCCCGTAGCCCCAGTCATCGGCCTCGGCGAAGGGTTCCTCGCCATGCACGATGTCTACCGGGAACGCCGAACGCTTCAGCAGGAAATCCAGCAGGTTCCAGGTCTGGTGCGTGGTGAAGTGACGATCCGCGGCCGGTGCAGTCTCGGCGCCCTCCTGGGCGTCCTGGGTCTCTTCGGCGAGGTCCAGAGCCCACTCGGGATCCTTCAGGGCCCGGGTCAGTTCTTCGGGTGTGACGCGCAGGTACTCGCCGTTCATGCTCATGGGCGGCAGCTTACGGAGAGGCTCCGACAGCAGGTCCGGCTGGTCATCAGGTGCGGCGCGGTTTGGCGCCGACCTTGTGGTGTGCGGGCCTGGTGTAGGACTCGCCTGTGGCGAGGACCCGTCCAACGTCGTAGCGGGTGGCGTGCCGCTTGTTCTTCGAGCCGGGCGGGCGGCCGGGGCCGGGCCGGCTGGGTTTCGGTGCACGGGCTGGCGTGCCGGTCTTCGCGTGCAGGTTCCTGAACCCCCGGCGCACTCGGGCGGGGGTGAGTCTGTTCGGTTCCGCTGGTCGTTCCCACGGCCGGCGGAGGTCCCTCGCGAGGGGGCGGGCGAGACGGAGCTGGGCGTGTGCGGCGAGGACGATCCAGGTCCAACGGTCGGCCGCGGCGGAGTCCCGGAGCTTGGGGCGGGTCCAGCCGAGCGTCTGCTTGAGCAGCCGAAACGTGTGCTCGACGTCGAACCTTCGCAGGAACGCCTGCCAGCACCGGTCCACGTCCTGGGTGCTCGCAGCGGTGCCGGACCACCAGAGCCAGACGGGCTTGTTCACCCCGCCGCTGGGCAGCTTCGCGACCGTCAACCGGATCACGGTGCCCTCGATGACCGGCAAGGGGCCCTCGTAGTCGGCCCAAGCCGCCCGGCGGGTCAGCCGAGGGTGCAGCCGGTCCCATGCCTGCGCGGTCGCGGTGCCGTACCGGTCGGTCGCGGTCGTGGTCACCACCGCCGCCTCGCCCCAGGTCTCGGGGCGGCCGAAGACGAACTCACCACCATGCTTCGGCGGGCGACCGCCCTGCGGCGGGCAGATCCACGGCACCGGGACCGGTTTGCGCATCACCCGGTCCGAGCGCAGTCGGCCCAGCACCTCAACCGGCAGATCGGCCAGGAGGTGGGCGATGCGGGGCGCGTCGTAGCCGGCGTCCAGCACGACCAAGATGTCCGGGGCCCCCGTGTGCCACTGGTCAGCTTCCACGAGGCGTTCGACGACATCGCGGACCTGATCGGCGGTGACCGCGGCCAAGTCGGCGCCGGGCTCCAGCCGGATCGCGTCCAGCAGGGCCGTCCATGAGGTGCGGCCGGTCTCCAGTGCGGCGACGATCGAGTACGGCCAGCCGGGCACCATCTGGTGCTTGCCCAGGCCGCGGCCGAACGTGTGGCAGAAGGAACGGTCCGAGCAGGTGTCGGCATCCGGCCGAAGCCACGGGGACACGTCCACCGCCAGCACCAGGCGTCCGTCCCTCGCCCGGGGCAACGGCACACCCGCCAGCGCGCGACGGAGCCGGGCGACATCGATCCGGCCCCGGTTGATCCCGGAGTACAAGGCACCGTGTCCTCGCCGGTGTTCCGGCGCGAGCGCCAGGTCCACAAGTGTGCGGACCGGCCCGTCGCTGCACAGCAGCGCGTCACACAGGTCGAACAAGGCGTCCGCTCGCGACGTCAGGCACGCGTACAGCTCGGTCCGGAACTCCGACACCTTCATCAACGCGTCTCGTTGGACGCCGTGCTCGACCAGTCCCACGATCCCGGCCTCCGTGCTGCATCAACCCTGAGCACAGGATCGGGGCCCGGTCTCTCGCACGTCCGGTGAACTGGGGAAACTCCGAACAAGTTCGAGCCCAGTTCGACGCCGGACGTTAAACGGCAAGATCAGTGCCTGTTTCTGAACCCTGTCTCGGCACGGCAAGTGCCACTAGGGCTAAATGGGAACTTTGTGCAGGCATCGGGGAACAGTCACCGTGACCGTTCTCCGAACGGAACCGCTGAGGCTGACCTGACGGAAGCCGCGGTTGCCGTGGCGGTCGTCCCACCTCCGCCAGCCAGAGCCCGCAGAAATGTTGCCCGCATCTCGATTACAGCCAGTAGCCTGCTCGTTGACGGCCCCGCGCGGGCTTGCGGGCTTCTTCGGCATCGGAGGCTGACGGGTCGTGAGCGTTCCTCCTCAGCAGCGGCCGGGTGACGATCTCGTCCCTGAATGGGGGCGGCGGCTGACCGTCCCGTGCCCGGCCTGCACGCTGGCCACGCACCGCCACCGCACACTTGAGTTCGACGGAGTGACCATCTACCGGCCCCATGCGACAGCCGATGCCGTGCGAGCGGTCACCGGCGAGGAGCCGGACGCAGTGCGGGCGTGGATCGCGCTGGTCCCCGGCGACTTCCCCGCCCGCTACTTTGCTGACACCGAGGTCTTCCACCTCTCCGGCGGCATTGCGTGGCCCGGCCCCCACCACCGCGACTACGGCAACGCCAAAGTCGGCCATGACGCCTGCTGCCCCGGCCTGCACTCCCCCCAGCCAGACACCAGCCGCGGAGCGGGAGAACTGTGGCGCGCCATGCGGCTCAGGCTCACCCGCGGCCCCCGGCGCACGCGCTGACCGGCTTCGCACGTGCCAAAATAAGGTCGGGTTGAAGGAGGCAACAGCCGGTGAACCACGCTCAGCTCATCGCCCTGGGCCGAGCCCTGCGCCTGACCGGGGAACACGGGCAACGCCTCGAAAACGCCGCCGCGACGGACGTGTCCGAGATCCGCAACGATCTCCAACGGGCCCTCACGCTCGTCGACGACGCGATCCAGACAGCGAAGCCGACCACACGCTGCCTGGACCATCCAAGCGGCCCCGTCGACCCGGACGCTGCCGACCTGTGCCTGCTGTGCGAGACCCGCCGCCGCGCCGGACTGCGCACACCGCCCCACCCACGCCCCCATCACCCGGACGATCAGGAAGCACCGCCGCTGCGCGTGCCCTCCCGCCACGCGATCCGCGCCGACGATCCGCAACCGGTCAGGCGGTGGCTTCCGGAGCTGTGGAACGGCCGCGCCTGGCAACTGTGCGGCACCCCCCGCACCAGCCGGCCCGAAGCCGAACAGTACATCGACCAGCTCTTCACAGGGCCGCAGCCGGCCGCCGCCTACCGGCTGGTTCATGCCTACACCGACCACAACGTCGTACGGGTCTGGGGCACGCCCACGACGGTGTCCCGGACCGTCGAGCTGTGAGCAACCCGCCGGCCAGCACCCCGCCGGGAACAGACCTAGCGATGGTGGCACTGCGGCAGGCACGCGAAGACGCCCGCCGGCACCGCTACAGCGAACCGGCCACCCACCGCACACGCACGCCCGTGCGCCGCCGGGCCGGCAGAACCGAACCGGCGCGCCTCGAAGAGGTTCTGCAGGCTCTGTTCCCCCAGGCCGGCACCCGTGTGCTGCTGGAGTGGCCTGCCGTGGCCGGCGAGGTCGCCCGTCACGTGCGCGCCGCTGCGTTCGACACCGACACCGGCGCCCTGACCCTGGCCGCCGACTCCAAGGCATGGCTCACCCAGGCCCGTCTCCTGACCCCCGCTCTCACCGACGCGCTCAACGCCCGCCTCACTCCCGGCACGGTCCGCTCCATCCACCTGGTCAGGCGCACCCTCCACCCACTGCCTGCCGGTCTTCTCCCACCACACCAAAGCGTGCCGCCGCCCGCACCGCCTCCCACCGGTCTTCTGCTGTCGCTGCCACCGGCACCGCCGGACCCGGACGTCCAAGCGGCGCTGGAACGTCAACATCGCGCCTTGCCACGGGAGCGGCCCCACCACACCGCCGACCCGGAGCCGAACACGGCGGAGACCTCACCCACGCCGCAGCTACGCTGGCCCGGCAGCACGCGCCGCACCCGCGGCACGACAACCCGGGGGAAGACCGAGTGACCGTCGAGGACGCCCACACCGACACCACACCGCACGACCCGCACGACCTGCCCGCAGAGAAAGCGGTGCTCAAGGCGATGCTGCGGTCGAAAGACGCGATCGCCGACATCGTGGAAGTCCTCACCGGCGACGACTTCTACCGGCCCGCCCACACCCTCATCTACACCGCCATCCTCGACCTGTACGCACGCGAGCAGCCCACCGACCCGATCTCGGTCATCGCCCACCTCAGCACACAAGGCACGCTGGACGAAGCCGGCGGCACCCCCTACATCACCGCCCTCGTCGACGGCTCCGCACCAGGCCGGAAATGGATGACGGAAGCCGAACGCGTGCAGAACGCAGCCATGCTGCGCCGCACCAAGATCGCCGCCGTCCACATCGAAAACCTGACCACCGACTGCGAGCCGGGCTCCGCGGAACAAGTCGCCGACATCGCCCAGGCCGAAATCTTCGCCGCGACCACCCGCCGCCCCCTGCTCCCGCCCGCCAGCGACCTGGGCGACGTGATGGAAGGCACCCTCGACTGGATCGAAGCCGTGGGCAGCCGCACGGACCCCCTGCCCGGCGTACCCACCGGCTTCAGCGACCTCGACACCCTCCTCGGTGGCCTGCACCCCGGCCAGCTCATCATGCTGGCCGCCCGCCCGGCCATGGGCACTTCCACCCTCGCCGTCGACTTCCTCCGCGCAGCCAGCATCAAACACGGCCTGCCCAGCGCCCTGTTCACCCTCGAAGCCGACCGACACGAAGTCGGCATGCGCATCCTGTCCGCCGAAGCCCGTGTCCCCCTGCACCACATGCGCTCGGGCACCTGCACCGACGAGGACTGGACCCGGATGGCTCGCCGGATGCCGCACATCCAGGCCGCACCCCTCTACATCCAGGACGGCTCCTACGCCAACATCCACGACCTGCGCGCCCACAGCCGCTACCTGGCCGCCCGCAAGGGCGTCAAGCTCATCGCCATCGACACAGTCCAGCTCCTGACCTACGGCACCCGACAACTCTCCTCCCGGTACGAGGAGGTGAGCGAGATCGCCCGCTGCCTGAAGCTCCTCGCCAAAGAACTGCGCCTGCCCATCGTCGCCGTCTCCACCCTCAACCGCGGCCCTGAACAGCGCACCGACAAAAAACCCCTGCTCAGCGACCTGCGGGACTCCGGCGCACTCGAAGACACCGCAGACGTCGCCATCCTCCTCCACCGCGAGGACGCCTACGAGAAGGAATCCCCTCGCGCAGGGGAAGCCGACCTGATCGTCGCCAAGCACCGCAACGGCCCCACCGCGACGATCACCGTCGCCTTCCAGGGCCACTACTCCCGCTTCATCGACATGGCCCAGACGTAAGCCTCGGCCGTGTGGGATCTCAGATTCCCGTATCGGAATCGCATGGCCGATGTCGGATGGCCGCCGGATCCGACGCCAGCCGTGAGACAGCCCAGGTCACAGGTTCTTGAGCCGATTGGTGCCGGCGGTCGAGCAGACGACATGCAGTTGAGATCCCAGCATGCCCGCCCAGCACCAGATTCCACGATGCCCACGTGCGGCGCCATCTCCTCGCCCATGCAGCGCGGGCGGACGGCACGCGAAGCACGGCGGCCCGGGTGCAGCCAGAAAAGGCTCGCGGACTATCGGCAGGCCGTCGATGCGCTTGACCACGACGTACTCAGCCGGAACTGCCCGGCAAACACCACCAGTGGGCCGCGCATGCGTGTTCGATTCCGATTACGTGGCCCAGACGAGCGGGATGCGCTGGTGTGTGACCGCAGACGGGGATCCGATCGCCTGGGTGGGCACCGCAGTGGACGACTGAGCCTCTTCGGCCGGCTGGCCACCGGACAGCCGTCGCCTCCGGTGCGTTGTGCCCCGCGAGGTTCTTCCCGTCTGGGCGCCGGCGGTGTGGCGGGATAGAGGGTACCGGCCGCGCCGCGGCCGGGGAGGACAGGCGGGTGACTGCCGGAGCAACTGTCCGGCCACCCCTGGTGAGGGGAGTGCGTGCGTGAGCAGGATGCGTCCGCCCGGGCCGGGTGCCGGTCCTGGCCTGCCCGTGCTGCTGCTGGTGGCCGTCACTGCGGTCATGGCCGCGCAGAGCCAGGCGTGGGCGAGCGCGGTGGCAGCGGCGGCAGCCGTCTACGACGTCATCGCGGCAGACCAGGACCGCAGGAGCCGGCCATGACCCGCACACCGCCCTCCGCCGTGCAGCTGGCCCTGGCCGCCGAGGTCAGGCGGTGCGGGCTGACCGCCACCCCGTACCAGCTCGAGCGGTGGCGCAGGCAGTTGTGGCTGGCCCCGACAGAGCAGTGGACCGACACCCAAGCGGGCGGGATCCGGCCCGAGATCGTTCACCGGGCTGCCTGGCTCGCTGCCCTGTCCAGGGCAGGCCGCAGCATCAGTTGGGCCGGCTGGACGTGCTGGGCGCTCGACGACACCCCACAGACCGCACAGCGGCTGCGCGAGGCCGTGAGCCAGACGCTCCAGCGGCCCCTCAAGCGCGCAGGCGTCGCCCTCAGCCGGATCCCGCAGGGGGACGGGGACGACGCGTTTGAGGCCCGGCAGAAGATGGCCGCCCGGCTGCTGACCGGGCGGCGCGCCATCGGCCGGGACCTGGACGGGATCCTGCGCGCACACGCCGCCGCCGCGGGGCTCGCCCTGCCACCACCGCGGTCGGTGTCCAACGTCTTCCACACCAGGCTGACAGAGGTGGGCGCCCGACTCCTGATCGGCGGCATGGACGACGTCAGCCCGGAAGAACTCACCGAGGCCTGGGAGAGCGTGTGGACCGGCCCCCGCGAGCAGATCGAACGGATCGGCGCCGCCCACATCACCGCCGAGCAGACGGGCATCGACCTGCGCGCACTTTCCCCTCTGGCCCACGGCCTGCGCGGCCTGCTCCGCGCGGTCGAGGAGGCCGGCGACCGGAAGCTGTGCGCGGCGGTGCGCACCTGCACCAAGGCGAGCGGAGCGTTGATGATGCTGCTTGGGCGCGCGGACGATGACGCGAAGATCCTGGCGAGGCTGATGGACGACAACGTGATGTGGGACCAGTGGGCCCGCATTGGAGGCATCGCACCGGACGGACGGCTCGGCGAGGCCGCGATCGCGCTCAGCACCGCCCAGTACCTCCTCGTCCCCGGCTGGGCCGAAGACCTGACCCGCTACCAGGCCCTCATGGACACCCTGCTGGCCACACCCGCCGCACCGGACGACGACGGCCTCGAAAGGTGACGGAGTAATTCTTCGGCGGCGGCAGAAGGCGCGGCCGCCGGAGCCGCGGCCGGACGGCACCGCAGCCCCTGCCCGGTCCCCGCGCCTTGACGCGTTCGGCCCGCGGTGCCCCGTTATCTTCTTCGCGGTCCTGTAAGAGGGCCGCTGGCCTCCGGGCCCGGCATGACTGTTGCCCCCTGTCGAACAGATGACCTGGGGGGTGGTGTTCACCGGGCCCGAGGGGTGCCGTCGGAGACGCTGATCAGAGGTCCGGCCGCCGCCCGGTCCGGCGCAATGCCGGGCCACTTGCGGGCGGCAGGTCTGTATAACGTGGATGCGCGCGAACGGCCCCGCCGCCAAGGCCGGCTCGGCATCGACGCATGTGGGGGCACGGTGATCGACATCGATGAGACGGGCGTCTTCCTCGGCCTGGACGTCGGCAAGAGCAACCATCACGGCCACGCCACTCACCCCGGCCGGAAAGAGAGTCTTCGACAAAGCCCTGCCGAACGGCGAACCCCAGCTGCGGGCCGTCTTCGACAAGCTCAAAGCCAAGTTCGGCACCGTCCTGGTGGTCGTGGACCAGCCCGCCTCCATCGGCGCCCTGCCGCTGACCATCGCCCGGGATGCCGGCTGCCAGATCGCCTACCTGCCCGGACTCGCGATGCGCCGGATCGCCGACCTCTACCCGGGTGAGGCCAAGACCGACGCCCGCGACGCCGCCGTCATCGCAGACGCCGCCCGCACCATGCCCCACACCCTGCGCTCCCTGGAACTCGCCGACGAGATCACCGCCGAGCTGACCATGCTGGTCGGCTTCGACCAGGACCTGGCGCAAGAGGCCAACCGCACCTCCAACCGCATCCGCGGTCTGCTCACCCAGTTCCACCCCTCGCTGGAACGCGTCCTGGGACCCCGCCTGGACCACCCCGCCGTCACCTGGCTCCTGGAGCGCTACGGATCCCCGGCCGCTCTGCGCAAAGCCGGCCGCCGCAAGCTCGTCGAGGTCATCCGGCCCAAGGCCCCGCGCATGGCCACCCGGCTCATCGACGACATCTTCGCCGCCCTCGACGAACAGACCGTCGTCGTCCCGGGCACAGGCACCCTGGACATCATCGTGCCGTCGCTGGCCAAGTCGCTGGCCGCCGTCCACGAACAACGCCGGGCACTGGAAGCCCGGATCGAGGCCCTGCTGGAGGCCCACCCTCTTTCCCAGGTCCTGACCTCGATGCCCGGCATCGGCGTCAGGACCGCCGCAGTCCTCCTGACCACCGTCGGCGACGGCACCTCGTTCCCAAGCGCCGCCCACCTGGCCTCCTACGCCGGCCTCGCCCCCGCCACCAGGCAGTCGGGATCCTCGATCCACGGCGAACATGCTCCGAGAGGCGGGAACCGGCAGCTCAAACGAGCGATGTTCCTCTCCGCGTTCGCCGCCCTCCACGACCCCGCCTCCCGCACCTACTACGACCGCTGTCGAGCCCGCGGCAAAACCCACACCCAGGCCCTCCTCCGACTCGCCCGCCACCGCATCAGCGTCTTGTTCGCCATGCTCCGCGACGGAACCTTCTACGAACCCAGAACCCCACGCCTCGCTTGACGAAAGACATAGAGGCACCCCCCGCTAACTCCCCACGCCTGTCCTTCGATGGACCGCTTCGGCGGCGCGCGGATGGGACCGTGCGCCCTCGACCTCGCTGGGGAAGCCCGAGGCCGAGCTGCCTAATGGTGGAGTCGGGTATCGCAACGGACGAAATAGCGCGTAGGTAGCATGCCCAAGCATGGGGCACATTGCAGATGACATCGAGAGGTACGGGCGCGCCATTGAAGGCGGCGAGATGACTTTGCAGGAGGCCGTGTCGGCGCTGGTCGCCGCTAGTAAGGGGGGCCTGGCCCCGCTTGGAGCTGCTGACCTTTTGGCGAACTGGGGGACCGCCCGCTCCGAGTACGCGGAGGTGGCCCCCGATGTTCTGCCGGAGGACCCCTACGAGCACCTGGCGTTCGTGAAGCAGTATGGCGAGCGGTCCCGGGCCAGGATCGCTGACCTGAACTTCGCGATGGAGAACGACATCACTCCCGCCCGGTTCCAGGGCTGACCGGTAGAGATACAGCGGCTTGACGACGGGTTCCTCAGCGTCCCCTGCAGTCGGCTAGCCGGGTCACGACCATGCCGACTGAAATCTTCAGTGCGTCCCGACACGACGCACCCGGCCAGAGCATGGCGAAGAGGACGTCGGCCCGGCGCCGGGCGAAGCAGAGCGGGGCCTGGGTGGTGTTCGCCCTCTGGATCCGGCGAGACGACGCGTCGTGACTGCAGTGGGCCGTGACGGGTACGGGTACGTACCCGTACCCTAGGGGTAGAAGGGAGTCACGACGATGTCCGATGCCAATGTCCGTATCCCTGAGGAAGCCAAGGAGCGTCTGGCCGCCATAGCTGCCGCTGAGGGGCTGTCGCTGCGCGCCTACCTGGCCCGGCTCGCCGAAACCCTGCTCACCCCGGATGAGCGGGCCGCACGGGCCGAGCAGGCCCGGGCCGCGCTGGAGAAGTGGAACGGCTACGCGCCCACCCCCGCCGAGGAACACGACCTCGACAGCGAGCTCGACCGCCGCCTGGCCCGGGCGGCCGCACGGTGAGCGACGCCATGCACATCGTCCTGGACGACACCGCGATGGCCGCGGCCGGCCAGGGCAACGTTCTCGCTTCCCGTCTCATCCACCGCGCCCACGTCCAGGCCGGCTGGTACCTGTACGCCCCGGCCTGCGCGCTCGTGGAAGCCGACCGTGCCCGGCCCGGCACGGCCGAACACCTGGCCGCGCTGCCGGGCATCACCGTGCTCGACCTCGACCTGCCGGCCGCGTTGGCCGTGGCCCGGCAGGACACCTGGGCGGCGGCACACTGTCAGTACGCAGCCCAGCCGACTCCCGACCGCCCCGACGGAGCGATCATCGCCACCACCGCACCCGAGCGGTGGACCGGTGAGCCGGTCCGCGTGCTCGATCTGACGCCCTGACCGAGACCGGCTGGATGCAGGCACCGTAGCCGTCGTTTCGTGGCGTTGCTACCACCAGGCCGTGGCAGCAGCGCCACGGTTCCTTTGTTCTGCTGCTCCAGAACAAGTCGGTTCACCTGTTGCTACCGCGGAGACCACGAAGAAGGCGCTGCACCAGGGGGCAGCGCATCCGATGGCAGGACGGCGCCTTCGAGGAGGGAGGCGATGGTGCCGGCGGTGAGGACCCACCGGCTGGCCACGGTGATGTCGCTGGAGGCGGGGCGTCCTGCGCGTAGGTGCAGGGCGCGGACTGCGGCACGTAGGTGTTCGGCCGCTGGCAGGGGCGGCGCGTCGTCGTGCCGGCCCGGGCTACAGCTGGAACGTGAGGTCGATCAGGTCGGTGAGTTCGACTTCGAGGCCGTGGGCGCGTTGGCCGTTGTCGCGGAAGTAGACCTCGCCCAGGGCCTCGGCGGCGATGTCGCGGAGGTCGTCCTCGTCGACGCCGGATGCCTGGGCTTCGAAGAGGCGGGCGGCGTGGCGGGGCGGCAGGGCGAGGGTGAGGTGGCGGACGCGGGCGTCGTCGGTGCTGCCGGGGGCGGCGGTGTAGCCGAAGCGGCCCTGGACATCGATCATGATGCCGCCGGTGGTGGCCGCGGTCTGCTTGGCCTGGGCCCTGATCTGCGGCTGCCAGCGTGCGCGGACCTCGCGTTCGAGCCGGTGGGCGAGGTCCGGGCGGGGGGTCTTGATCTGGTTCTTCACGTACCGCTCGACGGTGCGCTGGCTGATGCCGAGCAGCTCGGCCACGCGCCGGGTGCTGCGCTGGTGCGCTTTGACCAGATAGCGCATCTGCGCCCCGGCGGACTTCGGGATCGGACGGGTGAACGCCCCCTGTACCGCCTTGTCGAGTTCCTCCCCGACCGTGACCATTGCTGCGATGCCCCTTATTCTCCGGTGTCCTTGGCGGTGACCTCGCCGGTCTTGATGTAGCGGGCGAGGTTGGCGACGTGGTCGTCGCCGGCGAGCCGTTGCAGCACATCTGCGCCCCACCGCATGCTCTGGGTGCCCTCGTGCTTGACCATGCCCGGGCTCACTCCGAGCCGGAAGGAGCCGGGGATGGTCTTGCCGTCCGAGCCGTAGGGCAGGACGTCGAGCGGGCTGGGTCCGTCGGCGGCGTAGACGGCGCAGTCCGAGAGCACCGCGAGCGGATACCGGCCGGTGACCGCGGCCAGAATGAGCATCTTGCGGTGCATGTTGATCCGGGCCCGGGAGATCACGGCGGCGCGGATGTCGGGCCGCCAGGTCGGGCGGGCGAGGGCGGGCCAGGCCTGTCCCGGCTTCCAGCCACCGCCGCGCGCCTTCTCCTGCAGCTTGCCGATGCCGCCCTTGACGGTCATCTTGACGGCGTCCACGACGATGCCCAGCTCCGGATCCCGGCTCTTGTAGCCGTCCATCGCCTCCAGGAACTCCTGGGGGGACAGCTTCTCGCCCACCCCGAGATCCGCCATGGTCGCGACGTAGGCGTTGCGCAGCCGCTTGTACCAGCCGTCCAGGAACCGGCCGCTCTCGGTGCGCACCCAGGCCTCCACGGGGGCGACGTCGTAGCCGAGCTCAACGGCATACGCCACCGTGGGGGTGGCGTACCAGGCCGGGCCCGTCGGGCGCTGGCCGGTCGGCGTGAACGGGCTGGGCAGCAGGTCCCCCTCCAGCTCATGCCACTGCTTGCCGACCTTCACCCGGCACGGGTCGACGTGGGAGAGGTCGACCAGCCAGGAGCCGGGCAGCGCCGCATCGAAGACCGGGTGGGTGACGTGCACGGGCGGCGACGCCAGGCCGACGACCGCACCGTTCGCGCCCGCGCCGAACGACAGGTTCACGTCGATACCGACCAGGTAGGGCTGCATGCGTCGGCGTCGGTCATGTCCCGCGCCCAGTCGTAGGCCTCCTCGAACAGCTTCTCGTCGGGGCCGCGCACGTGGAAGCGGGGCAGGTCGGCCAGGACGGGGTGCCCGTCGGTCGCCTCGCACGGCGCCGGATCCATCGGCTCGCTACCCAGCGAGCCGGGCCGGTGCTCGGAGTGCCGCCGGCCGTCGGCGTCCGGCTGGCTGGCGCGGGTCGGCGGGTTGAGCGCGGTCATCAGCTGCAGGCCGGTGACGGCCGTGGAGCCGACCGGCGTCATCACCCGGGCCGCGTACACGCCCAGCACCCGGGCCAGCTCCGCGGGCTGAAGCTGCGCGGCATGACCCCACGCGCGGCCGTCCAGGGCG
The DNA here is from genome assembly GCF_020400595.1 of Streptomyces naphthomycinicus. GTDB lineage: Bacteria > Actinomycetota > Actinomycetes > Streptomycetales > Streptomycetaceae > Streptomyces > Streptomyces naphthomycinicus. The sequence goes on from NZ_JAINRE010000057.1 coordinate 24,177, forward strand.
CGCCAGGAGGGGATGCACAGCTGCACGCACTGCCGACGGCCCCCCCTGGGCGGGGCGGTAGATCCGCGTCCACGGCCCCAACCCCCGCTTGGTCAGCTGCCAGTCGGCCCGCTCAAGCTGCTGAGCCTCGACGGCCGCCACTACCGGGCCCGGACCGAGGAGCAGGGCTTCCCGCCCGAGATCGGCTACGCCGGCGCGGAGACGCGGCGGTACATCCTGCTTGACGATCCGGCAGGCACCATCCGCACTACGCATCCGCTGTGGCTCATGGGCACCATCCCGGGGCCTTCCGCGACCGGACGCCCGACAACGCTGTCTTCGCTCCAGCAGCGTAGAAGCCGGCAACCGACGAGGTGGGGACGACTCCTCCGGCCGGTACCGGGCAGCCGAGCTCGAGGACTCGCTCGCATAGCCGGCCCGTGACGTGCGTGCCGGTCACCGACACGTCCGTGAGCCATTCGGTAGCCGTCAACCCCCGCCCGGGGCTGGTCCGGGCCTGGTCACTCGCGAACGAGTCGGACGCTAGTCCGGGCCGGCAGTGGCGTGGCCTCAGGCCAGTCGCCGGACCCGCGGCCCGGTCAGGGCGCTTGGGTCAGAGGCTGCGCAGCACGGCGACCACCTTGCCGAGGATGGCGGCGTCGTCTCCCGGCAGCGGTTCGTAGGCCATGTTGTGCGGCATCAGCCAGACGTGGCCGCCCTCGCGCCGTAGGCGTTTGACCGTGGCCTCGCCGTCCAGAAGCGCGGCGACGATGTCGCCGGAGTCGGCGGATCCCTGGCGGCGGACCGCGACGATGTCACCGTCACAGATCGCGGCTTCGATCATGCTGTCGCCCCGCACTCTCAGCGCAAACAGCTGGCCGTCGCCGACGAGACGCCGGGGCAGGGACAGTACGTCCTCGACGCATTCCTCGGCGAGGATCGGTGCGCCTGCGGCGATCTGGCCGACCAGGGGGACGTCCGTCGTCTCCGGTGTGGTGCGGATCGGTGTCTGGTCGAAGCCGATGTCGCGGTGAGGCCGGACGCGGTAAGCCCGGGGACGGTGGGGGTCGCGGTAAAGGATGCCATTGCGCTCGAGAGCCATGAGCTGGTGCGCGACGGACGAAGTGCTTTTGAGCTGGACCGCCTTGCCGATCTCGCGCATCGACGGGGGGTATCCCTGACGGGCGACGGCGCTTTCGATGAAGGTGACGATGGCCGCCTGCCGAGCCGTGAGTCCGTCGGGGCCGGTGACGATTCCGGGCGGGCGCCCGGCCCGGCCGGCGGTATCGGTGACGTGCATGAGTGCTCCCCCGGTGGCGGGATCTTGCTTGAGGGAGACCGTAACCCGCGAACCGCGACAAAGGGAACGCTGATTCGACAACTGGCTGTGCGGCACGGGCTCCCGTGGGTAGTTCCGTGACCCGGCCGGGTCGGGGAGCAGGGGATGTCAGGAGGCGGCTCGGTAGACCGGCATTGCGCCAGGTTCCGGCTCTCGCACAGCTGTCACTGAGGGTGAAGCAGCGCTCACAGAAGTCTTCTGCCAAACCGCGCCCTACGTCTGGCGCGACCTGGTGGCGTAGTCCGGTGGTCATGAGGCGCGACCCACTCGGCTCGTTCAGGGTCCCAGACCCGGTCGGTGAGCCCGCCGACACGGACGACTGTCGCGAGCCATCCTGCTGATGTCCAGCGAACGAGGGCTGGAATGTCTGAGTTATCCGGCTCCAGCGTCTCGAAGGTCATGACGAGTAACTGTGCAAGCGCCTCTTCTGGCATGTCGGTGTCGAGGCAGACTCGTGTGCCTCTCGGGGTGGTCAGGACTTTCTGCACGGTCTCACCCGCAGATGATTCGCGCTCGAGTTCACGCTGCAGGATCTGTTTCAGAGCGCTGCGCGTCGCACGATTGAGGCGTGCTCCGACGTCAGAGCCAACCGCACTGGCTACGGCTTGCAAGAACGGCACAAGAGTGGCGGCCGCGAGGAACACGGCTACCTTGTCGCTCAAGGAGAATCCACCGTCGTCCGGGTCCACGAACCTCACGACTGGAAGAGGTGGCGCTGGGCTCTCCGGCGCTGGAGCCGCAGGATCTTCCGGCGGAGATGTGTCGGACACCGGCGCCACCTCTCGTGATTCGCTTGTGTCCTCACGAATCTAGTCGGCGACGAGGTGCTAGCGACTGCGGTCGCTGAAACTCACCGTCTCAGCGGGACGCCGCTCTGGCCCCTTGCCAAGTCCCGGAGACTGCCAGACAGCGGCGGCGCCCGATGTGTTCCGATTGGGCACGGGGCTCTCCTGTTCTGGCGAGGGCGTCAGGTCCGCGACGACTCGGTCGGGGACGGCTCCGGCCGGAGCACCCCGGGTGCCCCGGCCGGCCTGCTGTCACCGCTTGCGGTGGACACAGCCCTTCACGAACGCCCCCGACGCCACGACGGCCACGCCCACCGCCGCGCCTGGATGGGTCTGGGCGATCTGAGCCACCTCCACCAGGGCGAGCGCGTACATGCCGACCTGGTTGCTCGTGGGGCGCCGGATCCCGGCCACATCCGGGTCCTCCGGCGGCTGCGCGCCCACGATCTTGATTTCTCCTGACACTATGGAACTTCTCCAAACTCTTCGTAGTCGCACTGCGTTGAACGGAGAACTTCGGGGCCGCCTCCCGCTACGGGGCGGCCCTTCTCCGTGCTCGCGTCCACTCGGCCGCTGGCAGATGCATCCTGCCGCAGGTCAGGCACACCACGAGCGCACCGAGAACGTCCGGAATCGGGTTCGCGCGACTGCGGCAGCAGCGCATCCGCAACCATGGTGTGGAAACTCACTGACCTGCGGAAAAGCTGGTTTCGGCACGTTCCGTTTGAGGGATCCTCATGACCAACTGTCTCGCGTCTATCTGCTGGGGTGGTGGCCTGCGGGAACGGCACTTCGCGACGACCACTGGGGACGGTTGTCGACTCGCGGCTCGCAAGCAGTTCTCACCGCGCATAGATTCACCCTTTCGGGTGACATCGGGGACTGTTGATCGGGGAATGGAGGCCACTCAGGGCCGCCCGGTCGCGCCGGCGGCCTCGGCCATGGTGTCCGCACCCCGTCTGGCCACCGTCGTCCCCGCTCCGGAGCCGGAGCCCGCCGACGTGGGCGACGCCCAGGAGCTGGTACTCGAGGGCGGACCGCCGACGGCTGTGACCGTGGACCGATCAGTTTTGCTGCAGTTCGTTGCGTAGTGCATCGAGAGTGCGTCCGTCTGCGGTGCGCCACAGCGTCCATCCGTTGATGGGAGATCCCGTGACCGCCATAGCCGCCTTCGAGGGCGATGTGAAGGGCGCGGTGTGACCTTCGACGATTAGCCGTCCCTCGGCCGTCACCGTCGCCATGGCCTGGCGCCCTGCTCGCCGCTGCTGGAACGACAGCACGTCCCCGGGCTGCAGCAGGCCCTGCAGCAGCAGTCCGGCCAGCGGCCCCTGCGGAGCCACCGTCTGCCCGGCAGCCGAACCCTGGGGGGGCGACATGTCTGCCGACGGCGGGGTGTCGAGGGACAGGGTGATGTGGATGGTCTCTTCCGGGGCGGCCTATAAGGAGGGCGAGCGGTGGCCGGCTCTGGAGCGGCCGACCTGGCGCCCTGACATCCGGGCCGCCGTCATCAGCAAGGCCCGGGTCAACATGCACCGCAAGCTGGGCAACATGGCGAAGATGACCGGGCTGTTCCCGCTCGCCGTGCTGTCCGACTGCGTCGTCTACCCCTCGCCGGGCGCGAGCCCGCTGGACTTCCTCCCCTACGCGGCCTCCGGCAAGCCGCAGCCGGGCGGCTTCCGCCTCGGGCCCACGCCGGGCCTGGCGAAGCTGGAGGGCGTCCAGCCGATGCTGTGGGCGGTGGAGCTGATGGAGAAGGGCTTGAACCCGGCCCGCCACATCAAGGGCGGCGACGCCGTCCTTGAGGACGGCGAGTAACTTCCCACCTCGCCTGCCCTGCCCGACTCCACGCGAAGGACCGCAACCGATGACCTCCACCAACAGCGTCCGCCCTCGATGGGCACTGCCTACCCGACCCCCGGGCCACGATCCGGTCCTGTTTGCCCGGGCGATGCGCGATATGCGCCTGACCTGGCGCGCCCGCGGTGTCCTGGCCGAACTCGCCACCGGATATACCCACGACGACCGGCCCCTGATGCACCAACTGTCTTCGCTGACCCGCGAGGAGCGGCTGGCCGCCGAGGGACGAGAGGCGTTCCGCAAGGCCGTCGCAGAGCTGCGCACGCTGGGCTACCTCCAGGCGGAGAGCGACGGGGTTGCCGAGCGCTTGGCCGTGAACCTCGACGCCGCCAAAGACGCCCGCCTCGTTCTCGACTGGTTGCCCCGTGATGCCGATTTCGACGGGAGGTGAGCCGTGAACGAGATCGAGGAGGCGATCGAGCGGGCCGACCGCGAGGCGTTCACCAAGGAGCCGCCCAAGACTCTCAAGGGCCAGATCGGCTACCTGATTCGGCAGCTCGGCAGCGCGAAGGCCGTCGCCCAGGAGATCGGTGTCACTGCCGACTCCGTCAACCGCTACCGACGCGGCGCCCGCAAGCATGCCCGTGCCGACGTCGCCGCGAAGATCGACGACGCCGTACGGAAGCGGTGGCAGCCGCTGGTGCGCAAGCGTCGGCAGCGCCAGGCGGCCACCACGGGTGGGATCACGGTGGAGACCCGGGCCAGGTTCGGCTACACCGCGCCGGTCGGCACGACCGACGACGGACGGTTCCGGCGACTCACCGTGCGCCTTCCCCCAGAGTGCGCGCAGCGTCTCTTCGACGCCCGCGACGCGGGGGCAAGCGACCAGCAGATGCGCGGAATCATCGCCGAAGGATTCAAGGAGATCTATTTCCAGGACGGCGGCGGTCGCGCTATGGGACTGTCTGACGTGGAAATCAACGACATCGACTACCTGGACCTCGACTACTAATCCGGAGCCATTCTGTGGCGCATTACCTGGACGACGGTAGGGGCGAGGTCCTGAACGTCTGCCGTTCCTACTTCCGGGCCGCCCAAGCCCTTCAGGCGGGTCTCTTTCGCAGCTGGATCGCACCACCAATAGAGTCGCTCGATGCCCCGGTACCTGAGACCGTGGCGGTAGTGGAGGCCGACGTCCCGAATCTACTCAACCAGCTTCGGGAGCTGCAGATGCTCGCCGCCCCACGAGTGATCTCGGCGGCCGCGGACCTGTACGAGGCGATACGAGCAGCAGCGGACGCACAGTTCGAGCTACATCTACGCAGGCCCGGCAGTGGCGGTCGTCTGTCCGACCTCGACAGCGAGGCATTCACCGACCACAGCGGGCGCGTCGACTCGGCTCTTGAGGAGTTCAGCCGGACTGTCGGAAGGCAGACGGTCTCCATGGGGGGACCGGACCGGGACAAGATGACGCGGGTGGCACGCGCGATTCCAACGGATGTCCCGTGGATGAGGTTCCTGCTGTCGGGGCAGCCGCTGCGCCGCGTTCCTGACTGGGTGGCGGCAGGCGTGGACGACGCCCACGAGGCCTTGCAGCGGGACATCGTCGACTTCACCGATCCCGGCCTGGCGAGGCTGCACCAGGATCTTGTTGATGCACTCGGCCACCTGGCCAACGAGTTCGGCGGTACCTTCCCCCCTGAAGACTCAGACACCCTCTCGTACACCGAAGTTCCGCCCGAGTGGAAACGCACCGACCCCACCCGCTACTACGAGACCCTGCAAGCCCTCTCCCAAGCGCGCGAGGACGTCCTCGGCGCCTACAAGAAACTGATGAATGCCATGAGCAGCCAGTCGCCAGAACCGGACCCGCAGGCGCCGGTCGGACAGTCCTTCCAGATCACGGCCGGCGACAACTCGCCGATCACCATGCACGCGCCCTATGCGCAGGCCTCGCACGGTGCGACTGCCAAAGCCGGGGCGGTCCCGGACTCGTCTGACACCACCGACGGCCCCTGGTTCCGCAGCAACGTGTTCTGGACCGCTGTCTCCGCCATCGCTGCTGTGGTCGCTGCCGTGATCGCGTACTTCGCGCTGATCAAGTGATGGGGCGGCTCCGCCGCGGCCACCAGCCGCTGGACCAGCTGGAGAAGGGCGTCCTGGATGACACGGCACCGCTCGCCGGATTGCTGCGCCATGCGCTCATCATCGGCGGTCACGCATCGTCTCATCCGCTACGGCAGTGGGCGCTCAGTGAGCTGAACGGGTATGCCCGTACTGACGCGGAGATTCCGGACTACCGGCGCGTGCCAGCGCCGATCCAGGCTGACTCCATATCTCCGGTCTGGCAGAGGAAGGGGGAGCGCATCAGCGTTCTCCACCTGCCCGAGACAGCCAGAGACGTAATCAAGGAGGAGGTGCCCATTCCATGGGGGGTCGGGTACCTGGAGAACCTGATCTCGCGGACACCCACTGACGAGCACGTGAAGATCGACCTGCCTGGCGGTGCGGAACTCCGGGTGCTCATGAGCGCGAAGTACCGTGAGCGTGGCATCAGTATCGAGGCGCTCTATTGGTCCGTCTCCGTGTCTGCTCTCCACGACATCGTCGACCAAGTCCGCACCCGCCTCAGCCAGTTCGTGGCCGAACTCCGCTCAGCCATGCCCGCCGGATCCCATGCGCCCACCCCCGAGCAAGTTCACCATGCTGTCCAAAGCATCAACATCATCACTGGCGACCACTCACCCGTGACGCTCACAGCCCCCGTGGCCTATGCGGAGACCGGGGCGACAGCCGCTGTAACAGCTACACCATCAGCACGCTCCTGGTGGCGACGCAGACGCTAGCTTGGCAGCAGGACTTCTGGAGGAAGCAATGACCGCCCAGCCCGACTACACGGCCGTTCCCCCGCCAGCACCCGCCCCGGCCGCAGCCGCACAGCTGCTCGCCCAACTGCGCGACGATCGCCGCGCCGACACCTGGGTGCCGGCCTTCGAGCGGGACTGGGCCAAGGCCCTCGATGACTCCCGTCACAGCTACAGCCTCACGCCCCTGCACGACGTCGTCCGCACCTGGCAGATGCGCCTCGCCGCGGCCCCGGCCGTCGATGCGTACATGGACTCCGGCCGGGATGAGACCGGCTTCGTGGACCTGGCCGACGTCCTCGGTGCCCGCCGGTGACCGACCAGCCGTGGGCGGTGCGCCTGTCCCCGCAGGCCATAAAGACGCTCACCGAGCTCCCCGAGCACGCGACGGAGATGGTCCGCGACGTCCTGGACATCGCGGTGCGCTCCCCGTGGGGCTGGCCCCAGTGGAACGCCGGCGACCCCGAAGGCGAGGACGTCCGCGCGGCGTCCGTAGGGCAGCTGTCCGTCGTCTACGTGATCAACCGGCTCACCCGGCACCTGTCCGTCCTGGACATTATCTGGATCGGGTAGCCACCCCGTGAAACGGCCTGACCCCGGCATTGCAGCTGCCGGGGTCAGGCCGTTTCGCAGCGTAGTCACCGCCGTACCGCTCAGGCGTTGCCCCACGCCTCGAAGAATCGCTTACGGTCGTCCTCTGTCTCGTGCAGTCGGCGCCTGGCGAGCAGCACATGCCAGGCAGTGGTCTCGGCGTCACGCAGCCACAACTGCCCCAGGTAGCGCCCACCTGCGACGAGCGTGTCATGGGCCAGTGCGTCGCCGATCACCTTCGTCACGGCGTCGCGCTGCTGGTCGTCAAGCTCTGCCAGAAAGCTGAGCACCCGGTCGGCAATGCCCGCCCCGTTCTCCCTGGCCAGGCGATCGAAGGACGGACCGCCCATGTTGCCGGGGTCGATGTACAAAGCGGCATCGCCTCCCGCACCCGCCAGCGCCACCCAGAACTCATCGCCTTCGGGCGTGCCCGGGAGGGGGAGGGCGGCGAAGAGGTCGGCCAGATGACCGTTGGCTGCCTGGTTGTACGAGACGTCACAGGCTGCCGCAGAAGCAACCTTCGCGACGTGCCTCGTGTTCAGCCCTCCGTCCTCTGGCCAGTCCAGTGGAGTGTTGAGCTGCTTGACGAGGTGCTGGGCCAGCTGACCATCGTCGTCAAGGAAGCGCCGAACGATCACAAGTTCCCCTAGGTCAAGGCCGGTTCACGCACAAAGGTGGCTCTCTTTGCCTGCCAATTCTGCCCAACTGGGCAGTGATTCGCTGGGCTGCGCGGACAACGTCCGGAAAATGCTCGTAACCTCGACTACGTCCTGTCCCAGGCGCCCTGATCGCCCTCTTCGGCCGTACCTGCGACGGCGCGGCAGGTGGCCGTCCTCGACATCGCACTGCCCCTACCGCCTGCCAATCCCGCCGGCCTCGGGCCGAAGGACTGTGAGCAGGCGTCTACCAGCTGTCCTGGGCGTGAGTTCGCGCAGTCGGCAGGGCGAGCTTGAGTGTGGCAAGGCGTTCTGCAGGGTCCGGGCCTTCGGCGACGATGCGCGTCAGGTCCTCCACGGAGTAGCGGACAACAGTCGACAGGCCGGCGGCCTCGACCTCATCCGTGCTGGCGAGGTGGAACCCGCACAGCCCGCACAGGAGACCTTCGGCCGTCAGTTCCATGTCGAACAGCGGGGAGTCCTCGTCCACGGCCAGGAACAGAGCGGCGGTTTCCCGGTCGCAGGCGGGGCACTGGCTCAGTGTCTGGAACAGCGCCTTTCCTGGACCGACCTCGACCACTATCAGCCCGCGCTCGCTCACCGCCTGCGCGGCGCCCTCGACCGCCCCGTCCGGGAGGTCGGCGAAGCGTGTCCGGAACCGGTGCCGGGCCTGGTCCATCCTCAGCCGAACGGCCTTCTGCAAGCGGTCTGCCCTGTCGTCGAGGATTACCTGGACCGTGTCCGACCACGACTCCCAGAAGGCTCCGCGGTCCTGCCTCATATGCTGCAAGAGCTTGTCCACGGTCGCCGTGAAGACTCCCAGGTAGTCCTCCACGTCCTCTGCACCGAGGTGAGCGACACCGTTGCGCAGCTCGATCAGGCCGTCGAGGTCAGCAGCCTCGCTTTTGGGCTTCTGCGGGAGGACGTCCATCTTCCGCAGCCGACCGATCGCTGTCGACGCGCCGATGGTCCTGAGCCGGGCCGGCGGGTCGGACAACGCTCCCGCGAAGTGCAGCAGCATGTCGTCTTTGCCGTTCACCTCGGTGAGCAAGGTGGGATGGACAAGGACCAATGCCGCCTTCGCCAGGCGTTCGACGCTGACGCCAGCGTGTAACAGGAAGACCTCCTGATCCTCTTCGGCGTGGGCTTCCATCGCCAGGCGCGCGAAGCGCTTGGCACCTTCGTAGAGACGATCGAACGTGACCGGCGATTCCATGACCGGACGGTACCGACAGCCGCAAGCAGGGCGGGGTGCATTTTCAGGGCGAAGCCGCCCTTCGACAGCCCCACCCCGCCCTGATCACACGATCGGGTGATCCGCTCACTTGTCGGGCCTGGCGGCTAATCCTTACGGGTGACGGTTTGTCAGTCCTGCTGCGTACCGTCCGGGTTTATCGCGACTCGACCGCGCCCTGGTGGCGCCTGTTGCCCAAGGCGGTGACTTGATGAGCCTGACGTCCGGGATTCACTGTCCACGCACCCCGCTGCGCCGGTTCCTGGATCGTGAACTGTCGGCCGGTGCCCACCCGCTGCGTAAGAGCTTCCGGGCTCGGGACCGCAGCAGCCAGATCTTGATGCCGGGGCCGGGCGTCGGCACGGAGGCCGGCAACGTCGGCACCGCGATCGACTACCGGCTGCGTCTGGCATTCACCGCCGCCGAACCAGTCGACCACGTCGCCCGCCTCGGCATTCTGCTCACCGGCTCCTACGAATCCGACGCCCGGCAGCGGATGCGGGAGGTGGGCGAAGAGCTCATGGAGCGTCTCCAGGAGACGGTCATGCGTCTGCAGCTCGACAACCGAGAGCTCCCGATGGACCGCGCCCATGATGAGGAGGAGGAGGACCTTGCCCGCCTGCTGATCGCTGCAGCCTGGTACCAGGTCAACTACCGGACCTCGATCGGGTTCGCCTTCACCCCGCTGGCCATTGCCGCCGGAGAAGATCCCGGCGCCTTCACGCTGGACCGGCTGCTCCAGTTGCCGCACCGCGACATGGTGGACGACGTCGTCGCCCAGCTCTACAAGGCAGCAGATGGCCCGCTGAACGACCTGCGCATCCGCACACGGCCGGAGGACTGCACGCCAGCGCCCACCTTCCCGACCGACCGCATCGCCGCGGACGCCGACCTTGCCGTCGACGGACTGCTGCTCGACTTCAAGAGCACCCGGTACACCCGCACCCTGCGCCAAGCCGAAGCGTGGCAGCTGACCGGCTACCTGCTGCTCGACACGGACGACCGGTACCGGATCGACACCCTCGGCCTGTACCTCTCACGCTCCGGCACGCTGGCCAGCTGGCCGGTGGAGGAGTACCTGGACCTGCTCGGAGCCTGTCGCCGCGAGATCCCCGCTTTCCGCGCCGCGTTCACCGAGCTGCTAGAAGGCTGCACAGCTGACGTCGAACCGTACGAGCAGGAGGAGGAAGACCGGGTCCGTAACCTCCTGAAGCGCCTGGCGCCCGTCGCCGCCCCAGGCCAGTGCCTGGTCTGCACCCAGCCCTGCCCCGCATCCGGGCGCCGGCCCCGGGAGTTCTGTTCCTCCTGGTGCCGCGGCCGCGTCAAGTTCCTACGCAACAGGGGCCTGCTGCCTGGCGGCCCGGACGTGTGGTTTCCTCGGCCGCGCCAGCGCCTGGACCTGCCCGACGACGCGGAGATTGTGAGTCTCACACCGCGTTTCCCCAGGTAGACGGGGTGAGCTGTGGGGCTGTGAGGTGCCTAGTCGCAGCCGCGCCTCCTGTCCCCTGACAGATGATCTTGACCGTTTGTCGGCAGTTTGACCGGCTGGGGCCGATCTCCGGATCCGTCCCGTCGACCAAGCTGACTCAGCTACCGTCCCCTCATGAAGTCCCAAGTGGCCAAGATCACCGCAGTTTGCAGCTGCCATGCGAAAGAGAACATCTGCCAGAACTGCAAGGGCGAAGGGTGGATAACGCCTCTACCTGAAGACGGGCGTCGACGGGATGGCACTGGCAGCTGCCCCTCGTGCGCCGGTCTTGGCGGCCACCGCCTGCCGCACGCATCCACGTGCCCCGTAATGAAGGAGCATTCCGGTCTCCAGTACTACGCACCACAGCTCATCAGCGACGACGGCAAGTGCACCTTCTACAGCACCGGCGACGCTTTGACTGACCCGAACAAACGGCGACGTCTTGCAGAACTGCTGTTCGGACCACTTCCCCGCTGACCGCGGACGGCAAGATTTCTTGAAAGTTGGTCAAGATCATCTGCCAGAGGTCAGCTGTTGCACGGTGCTGCTCCTGGGCCCGGTGCTCATGGGGGTGTGCAGCAGGGTGTCGATCCATCCCTCGTGGAGGCTGTCGGGTGGTGCCGCTGGGGCAGCGCAGTATTTGCATGACCCAGGCGGCACGTAGGTGCTGCGCGCAGCAGGTCCAGTGGAGTGGGGTCTGCGACCGCTATTGGCGCGCTGCGCAGATACCCGCCGCGTTCGTACAGCAGGTCCACCCTCGTTGATCTCACCCGAAACCTGCGACAACGGCCGACGTCGGACGTTACCGTTGGAGGCAAACTTCCTTTCGCAGGGCGGAGTTGGGGCCATGGCGTTCCTGGTAAGCCACGAAACCTGGGGCACCATCGACTCGACAGCTCCGGACCTCGGATGCGGCAGGTCTTGGGACACCGTGCACCGTGCTCGACCAGCTGCCCCACTCAGCTGTCGCGAGTGCCAGCACACCATGGTCCCGGTGCGCTCTCCCCGCGGATTGCGGTTCTTTCGTCACGCTCCCCGAGCCCCACGCTGCTCCCTGTCGGGGGGCGAGTCAATTGACCACCACCTGCTGAAACTCGAACTTTCTCACGCAGCTCGCGCAGCGGGATACCACGCCGAATACGAAGTTGCCGCGCCGGACCGTTCCTGGCGCGCCGACGTGATGGCGACTAGCGCCGACGGCACACAGCGCATGGCCCTCGAAGCGCAGCTCTCGCCGATCACCCCGGAGGATGTCCAGCACCGCACCAACCGATATGTGCAAGACGGCGTCGGAGTCTGCTGGTTCGGCCTTAGACCCCGCCCATGGGTTGGGACTGTTCCATCAATACTGCTCGATTTCGGACACGGAATGAGTGCTTGGTCTGTAAGTGCCGGGATTGCGCGCATGACCAAACTGGATCAGAATTCGTCATTCCAGCAGTGGGTCCCAGTGGAAGACGTGAGCCTCACTGATGCTGTTGCGTGGATGTTGACCGGACGGATGCGGCCACACAGGCCGCAGTCCCTTGCCAAGTCAGTCCTGGACCAGCAAAGTCGGCAATGGCCTTCGAGTTGGATCGGCCAGGACTCTCATGGGTGGGACGTTTGGTGGACAACCTCTAGCCACATAGAAAGCGACATCAAACAGCATAACGAATACCGCGAACAAGTTCATCTAGTAATGCTGCGCGCTGAATCTCCGATGCGGGCATTTCGTGCGCGCACAAAAATTGAACGCATATCAATGCTGGAAAAACTAGTATTGAAGCAATTCAATAACAATGCCACACGTTCGCTAAGCGACTTCCAGATTCGACTGGATCCCAACTATGCAGACGGGTTGGCTTTCTATGGATATCGTTGGGATGGTCATGGCACGATGCGAGACATGAAACCATTCGTGGTTGTCTGTCCTGACATACTCGGTCACGGCGGCCAATATTGGGCCAATGATGTGCCCGTGGCATTCCCCGTCACTTATCGCGACCGCCTAAAAAACATAAATAACGTGTGGCTATTTGACCTCGAAAAGGGCAGCATATGGCCGATCGAACCGAGAAAATCGGTCACCGCCACCGCTCTCGCAAGCTGGAAAGCTGTGACACCGGCCGACAGTAGCTCGCCTGATACCCCCTGACGCTGCTACGGCGACAGGAAGGCGGCTATCCGGTGGCTCTGACGGGATTGAGACCCTGGGGGCTGACGTTTGGGTGGCGCGGTCTCGTGCAGCGGTGCGGTGATCTCGGGCATTTCGCCCTTGGTGATGCGCTCGGCAGCGTCCTGGATGGCGTCCTTCATCTCCCCCTGAGACGCGTACGAGGCGATAGATGGGTGGAGGTAGTAGGTGCGGAACTGCGGCCCACGGGCCGTAGTACCGGGTTCCGGACAGACGTGCGGGGGCTTTCCTCCCGTGTTCGGAAGCCGAGCAGGCACATCGTGGAGACAAGGAAGGTGAGGGCATCCAGCAGAAGTCCCACCGTCGCGCCGAGGACCTGGCCGAGCTGGCCGAGCCCACGGGCCGGCGGCGGCCGCCGCCACGCTGGCCGCGGCACCGGACGCCGACGGCGGCTACGCGATGGTCCTGCACCACCTCGTCGCCGGCGGCCCGGCCGCTTGGACGAGCGACGTGCCCGCAATCCTGAACGCCCTCAAGGTGCCGGAGCTCGTCGCGTTCTACCTCGCCGCGGCCGCTGGCCACGCCGACCGCCCCGGCGCCTTCCCCGGCGGGGCGCTCTCCGGCGCCGTCACCGCGGCGCTCGGCCTCGTCCGCGCCCTCGACCGCCCGGCCGCCGCCGTCCAGCCAGCGGCCGGTGGCCGGGCCGACGGGCGGCTCTTCGCCGACCAGGCCCTGTTCGACCTGCTCACCACCGCGTGGCGCACGGACACCCCCCTGGACACCGGCCAGGAGCAGGAGGCCCTGGCCCACCTGCACGCCCTGGCGGCCACCTTGGCCCGGGCCGCTCCCGACAGCACCGGACAGGCCGGGGACGACGTGGCTCCCGCCGACGACACCGCCGGTCCGGACCCGGCCCCCGCGGCCGGGAGCCCCGGGGGGCCGACGCTGCTGGGGTCGGATCCGCAGGTGCGGGCACTGGGGTGCCTGCTCGAGAACGCCGTCCACCAGGCCCGCGCTCGCGGGCAGATGCCGGCCGAGGTGCTCCAGGCAGTGGCCAGCGCGCTTCCCGCGGCCGCCGCCCAGGACGCGGTGGCCACCGCAATCGGGGTACGGCTGCCCGCCCTGCACCGCTACGCCCCCGACTTCACCGCCGGCCACCGCACCGCCCTGTACCGGATCCCCTCACAGGGGCCCTCGCCGGCCGCGTCGTGGCTGCGCTGGGGACCGCCCAGCCCACCGCTGCTCGCCGCCCTGGACCGCGCCGACCTGATCGGCGCGTTGCGCAGCGCCTACGGACTGGCGCGCGACGCCGCCGGCCACACCGCGGCCGCGCTGCTGACCGATCCGGCCCTCCTGGGCGAACCAGCCGCCTGGTGGACGCAGTTGGCCGGCACCGACGGCGACGAGGACGGGAGAGCCGCGGTCTCGTGCCTGCTGGAGGCGATCGCCCTTTCCACGCCGCGCACCGACGCCGCGCGCCCGCTCCCGCCGGCCGAGCAGGCGCAGCTGCAGGCTGCCCTGCACCTGTGGCGTGCCGCGCTGGCCGCCGGCCTGCCCGCCGGCGCGCTGGCCGGGGCGGGCGCGTTCGCCGATGCGGCCTTCGACGAGCCGGTATGGCTGGAACTGACGCGCTCCAGCGCCGAGCACTCCCCGGCCCTGAACCATGCCGAGCTCGTCGCCGAACGCGCCGCCGCCCACCCCGGCAGCCAGGACGCCCTGCTGCTCGCCGAGCTGCTGGTCACCCACGCGCCCGGGACATGGACGGACACAGCCGTACGCGGGCACGCCCGCACCCTGCTGGACGCTGCGACCGCCCTGCCCGCGGCCGAATGCCCGGCCGCGTGGCAGCAGTTGAGGAGGGCGCTGATCAACGCCGGCGACGTCGCCGCCGCCCGCCATCAGTAGCCGTTCACGCCTGGACGCCGAGGAAGAGAAGGGAGCCGCCATGCTGGGACGCCGCGTCCACGTCACCGGGCCGGCTCGGCTCAAGCTCGGGGCCGAGCTGAAGAAGGCGTACAGCGCGGGGCCCTCGATCCGCACCCTCGCGCACGACTGCGGGCGCTCGTACGGGTTCGTCCACCGCTTGAACCGGTCGCGGATCGGCTGGTTCGCGTCCAAGGTCTGCCCGGCGGGCTCTACGGTGCAGCGGTGAGCACCATATGCCGCCGTCCGGCGGCGAACTGCCCGCGGCGCAGCTCACGGTGGTCGACGAGGTCCTGGCCGCGGCCCTGACCGCGCAGGGCGCGGCGGGCGTGCGGGCGCTGGGTCTGCTCCGGGACGCGCGCCGGGTCCTGGCGGGGAGTGTGCTGGAGCGGCCGGCGGAGGTCGCGGAGTCGTGCCTGCGGGGCGCGGCGGATGCGCTGCTGAGTCTGCCGGGCGCTGCGGACGCGGTGGGCCTGAAGTCCGCGGCGAAGGACCTGCTCGCCGCGGTGGATGCCCTCCCCGAGCCGCCCGTCGCCGCGCTGCTGGTCGGCGGCCCCGTTGCAGGTGGCCCGCCGGTGCCGGACCCGGCCGCGGCCACCGTGCCGGCGGGCGCGTCCGCCGCCGTGCTGGGCCGCGTAAGGGAAACGGCAGAGATGCTGCGGGGGCAGCTGGCGAGTCCGGGGGCTTCTACCGGGCTCGGGCGGCGGGGATCGCCGGGCGGCTGATGGGCGTGGCGCCGGGCAGCTACCACGAGCAGGCCCTGCACAGGTGGGGCGAGGCGTACGGGAGGACGTCGGGCACGCTGCACGGCGGGGAAGCCGACCCGGCCGGCGCGGCGGGCGTCTACCGGGAGGTCCTGCTGCTGGCGAGGGAGTTGCTGGTGCCGCTGCCCGGCCGCGCCGCGCGGGTGCTCGAGCTGGCAGCGCTCATTCGGCCCGGGTGAGGCGGAGGCGCGGGAGCTGGCCGGCTGGGCGGACCCGCGCGCCACGGCGTTCTTCTTCGGCTCCGGCCCGGCCGCAGCCTGGCTGAAGATCCTTCAGGAGCATGCGCCGCATCTGCTGCTGGCCGACGAGGCGGCCGGCGTCTGGCCGGCTGCCCCGTTCCTTAAGCACCTGGCCGCCGTCGCCCGGCAGGCCGCCGGGGAGTGGCTGGCCGGCCACGTCGCCGAGCTTGCCGCCGCCGGCCCCTACGTTCTGGGCGCGCTGCTGCGCTTGGCCGACGCCGGCGCCCTCCCGCCGGCCGGGGTGCGCTGGCTGCTCCCGTGTGTCCTGCTTCCGGCCCGTCCCGGGGAGCCGGCCGAGCAGGTGAACATGGCGCGCCGACTCGTGGCCAGCTGGGCGGGCAACCTCCCGGTGCCTGAGCGGGACGGGGACTGGGTCCTGGTCGCCGAGGAGCTGCTGAAGGACACTGTCGACCTCGGGCACGCCGGCTACCGGGCCTACCGGGACGAGTGCCTCCGCGCGCAGGCCGAGCAGCGCGGAGCTTCCGTCCTTGCCGAGCCGGCCCGAGCCTTCAATCTTCCGGCCGAGCGGCGGGAGGCCGAACAGACCGTCGAGCAGTTGTTCTCTGCCGTGCAGCGGATCGGGCAGACTCACCCGTTCGCCAAGGGAATGGGACTCGTGGCGCCTCGGATCGCGGTCGGCCGGGCCGCCGCCGTGGTTCGGCCCCCCGACCCCGGCACCCCGCCGATCGACTTGCTGAACCCCCGCATCACCGACCGCTTAGAAGAGACGGATGAACAGTTCGAGGGCTGCCTCAACTACTTCGACGTCCGTGGCCTTGTTCCCCGGCCGCTGCGGATCGCTGTCGAGACCACCACCCTGGAGGGCCAGACGATATCCGCCGTCTACGAGCGTGGGCTCGCACGGCTGATTCACCACGAGATCGACCACCTGGACGGCCTGCTCTACACCGCACGGATGCGGACCGGCGTCGTACCCATCCCCGTTGATCAGTACCGCCAGACCGGTCGGGCATGGACCTACGAGCAGTACAGGCCGACGGATGACCTGAGCGTCAGGCGGGCGGGGGCTACCGTGCCGCATGCTCGGCCGACGATGCCGAATCGTCCACGCCGCCGGCGGACCGGGGTCAACCGGTCTACAGGGCCCGGCAGATCTCGCGGGCCTGGTCCAGATCCTTCTTCACCGTCGCGTCGAAGTCGAAGACCCGGGCGTGGCTGTCCTGTGATCGGCGAATGGTCTGTGCGAGCTCCTTGTACTTGGGGTCGCCCGCTGCAGCCGACGCAGAAAGCGCTCCGGCTGCCGCATAGCGGTTGAGGGCGACCTCGCCGGCAGGGCCCTTGGCCGTGTACTTCTCCGGGTCGAACCCGTCGAGCGCCTCGCAGGCGGCACGCGCATCTGCGGCCGGGGTCCCGTCAACAGGTGAGTCGGAGTCGGCGTTCATCGCCCATGCAGCGCCCATCCCCGCGGCGCCGAGCACGAGCCCGGCGACGAGGGAGAGCACCACGGTCTTCGTGCGGGTGCCGGGCTGCTCGTAGGAGGTCGAGGTGGGCGTGAGGGTGGAAGGCTGCTGTGGCTGCATCCGGCCAAAGGTAGCGTGACCGCCCACGGACCAGGCGGGCACCCTACATGCCGCTCCAGCGGCTTCCGGCGGCCGGACGGCTGGGCCGCCATGTCGAAGGCGACGGTTTTGACCAGCTGCTTTCCCGCTACCTCGCCGCGCTGCATCCGATGACTGTGTTGGAGTTGGACCCGGCTGCGATGCTGCTGGACGGCTGCGCCGGTGCGCGACCCTGGTGCGGACCTGGCCGTCGTGGGATGGGATGCGTTGCGGGAGCTGGCTGCCGGGGCCGGCCCGGTCGCGGCTGCGGCAGTCCTGGCCGGCGCCCTGTACGCGGGCGCCGCCGGCTACGCGACCGTGCTGCAGCGCCGGGTGGGGGCCGATCCGGCTGCCTGGACCGCCGACGTCCCTGCCGTGCTCGCCGCCCTGGGCCGGCCGGAGCTCGGCGCGTTCTACCTCGCCGCCGCGGCCGTCGTGCGCCGTCCCGATGCCTTCCCTGCCGGCCCGGCCGAGGCCGTCCACGCCGCTCTCACGCTGAGCCGCGCCCTTCCCGCGCCCGCTGGCCCGCACGTCCCCGACGCGGCGGAGTACGCCGGCCGGGCGTGGTCCGGCCTGTTGAACGTCGTGGGGCGCAGCGGTGTCGGCGTCGGCGGTGACCTGCCGGCCGTCCTGGAGCGTCTGCACACCCTCGCCGGGCCCCTCACATGCCCCGCCGCCCGGTCGCAGGTCGAGGTGGCAACGCGCACCACCAGCATCGTCGGCCCGCCCGGCGGCCGTGCGGCAGGGGC
>NZ_JAINRE010000058.1 GCF_020400595.1 Streptomyces naphthomycinicus
AAATTTTGATAAAGGTCGGATCCTGAACTTCGGTTCGGGGTCCGACCTTTTTCTTTTGTGCGTAACGTGTCGTTCACGTTGCGAGCACAGCATCCAGGCATGGGAACTGCAGCAATGCTCAGGGCCGCCGGCATCGGAGTCGGTGACGAGGTCGTCGTGCCGGCCTTCGGGAACATCGAGGTCGCCCAGGCCGTGACCCTCGCCGGAGCGCTCCCCGTGTTCGCCGACATAGACCCGGTGACCTACTGCCTCGCCCCGGACTCGGTCGAGGCGGCCACAACCTCCCGCACCGCCGCGGTCGTTGTCGTGCACCGCTTCGGACGGCGGGCCGACATCGGGCGGTTGCACGCACTCGGGCAACGGCACGGACTGCTCGTCCTGGAACAGGGCGAATCCGAGGCGCCGTACGACGAGATAGCCCAGCGCAGGCAGCGGGCCGCCTTTCTCGACGCCAAGCTGAAGGGCGTACGCACACCGGACGGCGGTGACGGACACACGTATCAGCAGTACGTCGTGCGCGTGCCGGGCAACGGCCGGCCCGACCGGGACGCCTTCGCGCGCGCCCTGCGGGCCAAGGGAATCGAGTGCCGGGTGCCGGTGAAGACCCCCGTGCACCGGCTGCCGGAGTTCCGGCGCTGCGTGTCCCTGCCCGAGACCGAGCTGGCCGCCGACGAGACGCTCACGCTGCCCGTCGACGCCGCACTCACCAAGCGCGAGATGCAGCGGACCGTCTCCGCCGCCAACGCCCTCGGCGGCCTGCTTCAGCCCGCCTTCTGAGCGGACACCGAACGAATTTGGGAACTGGGGCCTGCTCGGGGTACAGTTTCTTTGTCGCCGCGAGGGAAACCTCAAAAACGACAGGCCCCTATAGCTCAGTCGGCAGAGCGTCTCCATGGTAAGGAGAAGGTCAACGGTTCGATTCCGTTTGGGGGCTCCAGCCAAAAAGCCCCACCCTTCCGGGTGGGGCTTTTTCGTGCGCTCTCACGCCTCCTTGTGGATACCCGGGACGCGCATCGCCAGAATCGCCATGTCGTCCGAAGGGGCGTCGGAGGCGAAGCGCTCCACCGCGCGCATGATGCGTGCCGCGACCGCACCCGCCGTCAGACCCGTGCACGTCGTGAGGACGTCGGCGAGGCCGTCGTCGCCCAGCATCCGGGTGCCCTCCCGGCGTTCGGTGACCCCGTCCGTGACGCAGAGCAGCACATCACCCGGGTCGAGCGTGACCGTCTCCTCGTACAGCTCCAGGTCCTCGATGACGCCCAGCAGCGGCTGCGGTTCGGCCGAGGCCACCACCGTGCCGTCCTGCCGCAGGCGCAGCGGCAGCGGATGGCCGGCGCAGACCACCTTCAGCTCGGCGCTGCCGTCCTCCTGGGGGCGCAACTCGCCGTAGAGGAGAGTCAGGAAGCGGCTGCGGTCGCCCTCGTCGAGGATGGCGGAATTGAGGCGCTCCAGGACCGCGGGGCCGGACAGGCCCTCCCGGGCCAGCAGGCGCAGCGCGTGCCGGGCCAGACCGGTGACGGCCGCCGCGTTGGGGCCCGTACCGCAGACGTCGCCGATGGCGAAGCCGTACGCGCCGTTGCCGATGGGGAAGAGGTCGTAGAAGTCACCGCCGACCTCGTTGCCCTCGCCGGCCGCGCGGTAGATGACCTCGACCTCGACGCCCTCGATCTGCGGCAGGCCCGGCGGGAGCAGGCTGCGCTGGAGGGACTGGCTGATGGCCGTACGCTCCGAGTACAGACGGGCGTTGTCCAGGGCGAGGGCGGCCCGGCGGCTCAGGTCCTCCGCGAGTTCCAGGATCTCCTGGCGGAAGTGTTCGTCGGTGGGTTTGCCGAGGGTCAGCATGCCGATGACGCGGTTGCGGGCGACGAGCGGCAGGACGACGGTCTCGCCGCCGACGGCGGAGGCCGTGGCGAGCGTCGGGCCGATGGCGGAGGTCAGCTGGTGCGTGGGACCGCCGGCCAGGCCCAGACTGCGCATGGAACTGCGCAGGGCCGCCTGATGGGCGACCTCTCCCGGGGACGTCCAGACGCGGGCACCCGGCGTCGGTACCGGATCCGGCGGCGGGATCTTCGACAGCAGCGACTTGATGCCGTCGATGAGTTCCTCGTCCTCGTGCAGGACGTACGACAGGTACGGGTCGGAGGCCTGGTCGGCGATGGTGTACACCGCGCACCAGGTGGCCAGGGTCGGGACCGTCATCTGGGCCATCAGGGCGAGCGTCTGGTCCCGGTCCAGGGTGCCGGCCAGCAGGTCGGAGGCCTCGACCAGGAAGCTCAGGGAGCCGCGGCGCAGCCGTTCCAGCTCGCCGAGGCGGGCCGACTCCACGGCCAGGGCGATGCGGTCGGCGGCGAACTGGAGGCGCAGCGCCTCCTCGTTGGAGTACCGGCCGGGTGCCTCGGCCGCGACGCCGAGGGAACCGGTGAGGCGGCCCTCGACCTTCAGCGGCACGGTGACGACCGAGCGCATGCCGGTACCGGCGAGCAGCGGTACGGCCCCCGGGACCGCGGCGAGGTCGTCGTGGACGGCGGGCATACGGGCGGAGCCGTAGCGGCCGGGACCGGCTTCGACGGGCACGCGCGCGAAGCGCTGGCGGGCGGAGGGCAGACCGGTGGAGGCGCGGACCTCCAGTTCCGTCTCGTCGTCGGTGGCGAGCAGCAGGAACGCGGAGTCGCCGTCGAGCATGTCGCGGGCGCGTTCCACCGTACGCTGCAGCAGGCCGTCGAGGTCGTCCGGGGCGGGGGAGCCGATGAACACCTCGAAGGGGTCGGTGTTCTGCCCGTCGGAGGACGGGGGCTGGTCGGTGGCCGGGACGCGGGACGGCGTCTGGAGGACGGCGCGCTCGTGGTCGCGGACCAGGAGGCAGACCGTGGAGGGCTCGCCGCCGGTGTCGCGGACCCTGAGGTGGGAGGCGTACACCTGGGCCACGCGGCCGTCGGCGCCGCGGATGCCGTAGGTGCCCTCCCAGCGGGAGAGCCGGAGCGCCTCGGCGATGCCGGTGCCGGTGCCGGGCGTGTGCGGCCAGGCCGCCAGTTCGGTGAGGGGCTTGCCGATGACGTCGGCCCCGGGGTAGCCGAACAGTTCCTCGGCGTCCTCGTTCCAGGCGCTGATGTCGCCGTTGCGGTCGACCTGGAGGACCGCGACGCGGACGCGGCCGTCGGCCAGGGGAAGGAGGTCGGCGGGCAGGGCCGGACCGGCGGTGCGGGTGCCGACCGGGCGTTCCGGCAGGTCGAGCTGGAACCAGACGTTCTTGTGCGTGGGGGTGTAGTCCACGCCCCAGCGGGTGGCCAGGGCCGCGCAGAGCTGAAGGCCGCGGCCGCCCTCGCGGTCGGGGCTGCCCATGGTGGCGGCGGAGCTCTGGAGAGGGACCTCCCGCTCGGGGTAGCGGTCGGACACCTCGATGCGCACGCCGTCCTCGGTACGCAGGCACAGCAGGTCCGCGTGCGTGCCCGCGTGGACGACGGCGTTGGTCACCAGTTCGCTGGTGAGGACGACCGCGTCGTCGACGATGTCGGCGAACCCCCAGCCCTGGAGGGTGTCGCGGACGAAGGACCGGGCGGTCGCGACCGATCGCCCCACGGGCTCGAAATTGGCGGCCGCGCGCGCGGTGATCACAAAACTCCTCGGCCGGTCGTCGGCGGGCAGGGCTGTCTGGCCGGCCGGCTCGCGCCGCTGCTGCGGCATCAGCTCGCCCGTCGGCTGTGGCTCCGGGGGCTGCCCCCCGGGGATCAGTCCGGTGGTCATGGTGTCCGGCCGCCCCTCCGATGCCCGCTCGTACTCGTGCCACCGCCCAGACCGGTCTGGACCGGTGCGGCTGGACAGCCGCATGCAAGGTTACTTACCTTCGCCGTCCGAGCGGATGCCGGTCTTACGTGTTTACGCCCCCAGGGTGTGCGGACGATGTGGGAAGCTGCCGAACTGTTATGGCCTGGTTCAGCCGGGGTGAAACACTGGGCAAGCTTCTGATGAAGGTGGGGGCCGGGCCGCGTGTGTTCCGTGCACGGCGGGCAGCAGCCTTTGGTGTGGCCGGATCCCGTCCGGCAGAAATACGAAGAAGTAACTGGTACGTGGAAGTAGCCGGTATGCCGATGACCGGCAGGCCGGGGCCGAAGCGGCCGAGCACAGCAGTAACGGTCTACCCCTCCGGGAGGGACACAGTGGAGTCTGGCGCGGCGACGCGAGGCACGAAGACGCGCGCGAAAGGCGGACCGTCCCTGGGCAGGAGCGGCGGTACCACCGCTGTGGACACGGCTGCCCTGAACCGGCTGCTGACGGCTCTCGTCGCGATGCGCGACGGGAACTTCCGCAAGCGGCTCACGGTGTCCGGCGACGGGGTGATGTCGGAGATCGCGGCCGTCTTCAACGAGGTGGCCGACCGGAATCTGCATCTGACCGGTGAGCTGGCACGGGTACGGCGCATGGTGGGGCGTGAGGGAAAACTCACGGAACGGCTGGAGACGGGGGCCTGCGAAGGCTCCTGGGCGGCGGCCGTCGACAACTCCAACGCGCTGGTGGACGACCTCGTCTGGCCCGTCTCCGAGGTCAGCCGGGTGCTCACGGCGGTCGCCGAGGGCGATCTGTCGCCCCGGATGGAGCTGCGGACGCAGGCACCGGACGGCGGTGGCGGGCATCCGCTGCGGGGTGAGTTCCTGAAGGTCGGCCGTACCGTCAACAACCTGGTCGACCAGCTGTCGACGTTCACGGACGAGGTCACGCGCGTGGCCAGCGAGGTCGGCACCGAGGGCAAGCTCGGTGGCCAGGCCCGGGTGCGCGGGATGTCGGGTTCGTGGAAGGACCTGACCGAGTCGGTCAACACCATGGCGTACCGGCTGACGGCGCAGGTGCGGGACATCGCGCTGGTGACCACGGCGGTCGCCAAGGGTGATCTGTCACGCAAGGTCACCGTTCATGTGGCCGGCGAGATGCTGGAGCTGAAGAACACCGTCAACACGATGGTGGACCAGCTGTCGTCGTTCTCCTCCGAGGTCACGCGCGTCGCCCGGGAGGTGGGGACCGAGGGCATCCTGGGCGGTCAGGCGCAGGTGCCCGGGGTCGCCGGGGTGTGGAAGGAGCTGACCGACTCCGTCAATACGATGGCGGGCAACCTCACCGCGCAGGTGCGGGGGATCTCTCAGGTCACGACCGCCGTCGCCAATGGCGATCTGTCGCAGAAGGTGACCGTTCCGGCGCGCGGCGAGGTGGCGCAGCTGGCCGAGACGATCAACCAGATGACCGAGACGCTGCGGATCTTCGCGGACGAGGTCACCCGGGTGGCGAACGAGGTCGGTGCGGAGGGGCGGCTCGGCGGTCAGGCGAACGTGCCGGGCGCGGCCGGGACGTGGAAGGACCTGACGGACTCCGTCAACACGGTCTTCCGGAACCTGACCACGCAGGTGCGCGACATCGCCGCCGTGACGACCGCGGTGGCCAGCGGCGATCTGTCGCAGAAGGTCACCGTGGACGTGGCCGGCGAGATGCTGGAGCTGAAGAACACCGTCAACACGATGGTGGACCAGCTGTCGTCGTTCGGTGCCGAGGTGACGCGGGTCGCGCGGGAGATCGGTGTCGAGGGCGAGCTGGGCGGCCAGGCACAGGTGCCGGGCGCGGCGGGTACGTGGAAGGACTTGACGGACTCCGTCAACACCGCATTCCGCAACCTCACCGGCCAGGTGCGCAATATCGCCCAGGTGACCACCGCGGTGGCCAACGGTGATCTGTCGCAGAAGGTCACCGTGGACGTGTCCGGTGAGATGCTCCAGCTGAAGAACACCGTCAACACGATGGTGGATCAGCTGTCGAGCTTCGCCGACCAGGTCACGCGGATGGCCAGGGACGTGGGCACGGAGGGCCGGCTGGGCGGTCAGGCCCGGGTGGACGGTGTCTCCGGTACCTGGAAGGAGCTGACGGACTCCGTCAACTTCATGGCCGGCAACCTGACCTCCCAGGTGCGGCAGATCGCCCAGGTGACGACGGCGGTGGCGCGCGGCGATCTGTCGCAGAAGATCGACGTTGACGCCCGCGGTGAGATTCTTGAGCTGAAGAACACGATCAACACGATGGTTGATCAGCTGTCCGCCTTCGCCGACCAGGTGACCCGGGTCGCGCGTGACGTGGGTACCGAGGGCCGCCTCGGCGGGCAGGCGCAGGTGCCCGGTGTCGCGGGTGTGTGGCGGGACCTGACCGACTCCGTGAACGGCATGGCCGGCAACCTGACGGCACAGGTGCGCAACATCGCGCAGGTCGCCACCGCCGTGGCGCGCGGTGACCTCTCCCAGAAGATCACCGTGGACGCGCGCGGGGAGATCCTGGAGCTGAAGAACACCCTGAACACGATGGTGGACCAGCTGTCGTCGTTCGCCGACCAGGTCACGCGGGTGGCCCGCGAGGTGGGTACGGAGGGCATCCTCGGCGGTCAGGCCGAGGTGCAGGGTGTCTCCGGCACCTGGAAGGACCTCACGCAGTCCGTGAACTTCATGGCGAACAACCTGACGATCCAGGTGCGCAACATCGCCGAGGTCACGACGGCGGTCGCCAAGGGCGACCTGTCCAAGAAGATCACCGTGGACGCGAAGGGCGAGATCCTTGAGCTCGTCACGACGGTCAACACCATGGTGGACCAGCTGTCGAGTTTCGCCGAGCAGGTGACCCGGGTGGCCCGCGAGGTGGGCACCGAGGGCATCCTGGGCGGTCAGGCGCACGTACCGGGTGTGACCGGCATCTGGAAGGACCTGAGCAACAACGTCAACCTGATGGCCAACAACCTGACCATGCAGGTGCGGAACATCTCCCAGGTCTCGGCGGCCGTCGCCAACGGCGACCTGACGCGGCAGGTGACGATCGAGGCGCGCGGTGAGGTCGCCCAGCTCGCCGACACCATCAACACCATGGTGAAGACGCTGAGTTCGTTCGCCGACCAGGTCACCAAGGTGGCCCGCGAGGTGGGCACGGACGGCATCCTCGGCGGTCAGGCGCACGTTCCGGGGGTGGCCGGCACCTGGAAGGACCTCACCGAGTCCGTGAACGGCATGGCGTCCAACCTGACGGGTCAGGTGCGCAACATCGCCATGGTCACCACGGCCATCGCCAAGGGTGACCTGACGAAGAAGATCGACATCGACGCTCGCGGCGAGATCCTCGAACTGAAGACGACGATCAACACGATGGTCGACCAGCTGTCCAGCTTCGCCGAGGAGGTCACCCGGGTGGCCCGCGAGGTGGGCACCGAAGGGCAGCTCGGCGGTCAGGCACGCGTGCGTGACGTCGACGGCACCTGGCGGGACCTCACCGAGTCCGTGAACGAGATGGCGGGGAACCTGACCCGGCAGGTGCGTGCCATCGCGCGCGTGGCGACCGCGGTGACCCGGGGCGACCTGAACCTCAAGATCGACGTGGACGCGTCCGGCGAGATCCAGGAGCTGCAGGACTACATCAACAAGATGATCGCCAACCTGCGCGACACCACGATCGCCAACAAGGAGCAGGACTGGCTCAAGGGCAACCTGGCCCGTATCTCCGCCCTCATGCAGGGCCGCCGGGACCTGGAGGACGTGGCCTCGCTGATCATGAGCGAGCTGACGCCGGTGGTGTCCGCGCAGCACGGCGCGTTCTTCCTGGCGATGCCGCGCGTGGAGGGCAAGGGCGCCGGCAACGGCGAGGACGGCTACGAGCTGCGGATGCTGGGCTCGTACGGCTATTCGATGGGCTCCATGCCGACGTCGTTCCGGCCCGGTGAGGCGCTGATCGGCACGGCGGCCGAGGAGAAGCGCACGATCCTGGTGGACAACGCGCCCAGCGGCTATCTGAAGATCGCCTCCGGGCTCGGCGAGGCGCCGCCCGCACAGGTGATCGTGCTGCCCGTGCTGTTCGAGGGCAAGGTGCTGGGCGTGATCGAGCTGGCGTCCTTCACGCCGTTCACGCAGATCCAGAGGGATTTCCTCAGTCAGATCGCCGAGATGATCGCGACCAGTGTCAACACCATCTCGGTCAACACCAAGACCGAGAAGCTGCTCAAGCAGTCGCAGGAGCTGACCGAGCAGCTCAGGGAGCGGTCGGCCGAGCTGGAGAACCGGCAGAAGGCGCTGCAGGCCTCCAACGCCGAACTGGAGGAGAAGGCCGAGCTGCTGGCCCGGCAGAACCGGGACATCGAGGTGAAGAACACCGAGATCGAGGAGGCCCGGCAGGTCCTGGAGGAGCGTGCCGAGCAGCTCGCGGTGTCGATGCGCTACAAGAGCGAGTTCCTCGCCAACATGTCGCACGAGCTGCGCACCCCGCTCAACTCGCTGCTGATCCTCGCCAAGCTGCTCGCCGACAACGCCGAGGGCAACCTCTCGCCGAAGCAGGTGGAGTTCGCCGAGACCATCCACGGTGCCGGCTCCGACCTGCTCCAGCTGATCAACGACATCCTCGACCTGTCGAAGGTCGAGGCGGGCAAGATGGACGTCTCCCCGACGCGTATCGCGCTCGTCCAGCTCGTGGACTACGTGGAGGCCACCTTCCGGCCGCTGACCGCGGAGAAGGGCCTGGATCTGTCGGTGCGGGTCTCACCGGAGCTGCCGGCGACCCTGCACACCGACGAGCAGCGGCTGCTGCAGGTGCTGCGCAACCTGCTGTCCAACGCGGTGAAGTTCACCGACTCCGGGTCGGTGGAGCTGGTGATCCGGCCGGCCGGCGCGGAGGTGCCGCAGACCATCCGGGAGCAGCTGCTGGAGGCGGGTTCGCTGACCAACCCGGGCGGTGAGCTGATCGCGTTCTCGGTGAGCGACACGGGCATCGGTATCGCGGCCAGCAAGATGAGGGTGATCTTCGAGGCGTTCAAGCAGGCGGACGGCACGACCAGCCGCAAGTACGGCGGCACCGGTCTGGGGCTGTCGATCTCGCGGGAGATCGCGCAGTTGCTGGGCGGTGAGATCCACGCGCAGAGCGAGCCGGGCCGCGGCTCGACGTTCACGCTGTATCTGCCGCTGTACCTGAACGAACTGCCGCCGCAGGGCTACCAGCAGTCCGTGCCCGCCCTGGAGGCCGGGGACCTGGTCGCCTCCGAGGCGCACCTGTCGTCGGAGCTGTCCGCGGTGGAGATCGAGACGCCGGCCGAGGTGAAGTCGTACCGGGAGACGCAGAACGGTCCCGCCGCGCTCTTCCGGCGCCGGCGGCGCAGCCTGCCCGAGGAGACGCTGCGGCCCGAGCAGTGGGCACCCGTCTCCGAGCAGGAGCGTGCGCCGCAGCAGAGCCGCGCGGTGCGGTTCGGCGGGGAGAAGGTGCTGATCGTCGACGACGACATCCGCAACGTGTTCGCGCTCACCAGCGTCCTGGAGCAGCACGGCCTGTCGGTGCTGTACGCGGAGAACGGCCGTGAGGGCATCGAGGTGCTGGAGCAGCACGACGATGTGGCGGTCGTGCTGATGGACATCATGATGCCCGAGATGGACGGGTACGCGACGACCACGGCGATCCGCAGGATGCCGCAGTTCGCGGGGTTGCCGATCATCGCTCTCACCGCGAAGGCGATGAAGGGCGACCGGGAGAAGGCGATCGAGTCGGGTGCCTCCGACTATGTCACCAAGCCGGTCGACCCCGACCATCTGCTGTCCGTGATGGGCCAGTGGATGACCGCGGAGTGACCGCGGCGGGCGCGGCGCGGAGCGTGCCCCGGCCGGATGTGAACGGCCGGGGAACCTCTGGCGGGTGTGAGGAGTTGCTGCATGATGAAGGCCGGGAACACGCAGGAATCCCGGATTCCGGGAACCTTCCGGGGGCCTGCCACGTTTCTGCTATGTGCACAGTGACATCGCGGTGACAGGGTGTGGCGACGGGCGGGGTGCGGCTACGATGACCGGCACAAGGACGGGCGGCGAAAGGGAGTCGTCCCCTGGGGCGGCGCCCGGTGTACCGCCGGGGCGAGGAGGGCGGGCCATGGTGCAGAAGGCCAAGATCCTCCTGGTCGATGACCGGCCGGAGAATCTGCTGGCGCTGGAGGCCATCCTCTCTGCGCTCGATCAGACGCTGGTGCGGGCATCGAGCGGGGAGGAAGCGCTCAAAGCACTGCTCACGGACGATTTCGCGGTCATTCTGCTGGACGTCCAGATGCCGGGCATGGACGGGTTCGAGACCGCCGCGCACATCAAGCGGCGCGAGCGGACCCGGGACATCCCGATCATCTTCCTCACGGCGATCAATCACGGCCCGCACCACACCTTCCGGGGCTATGCGGCGGGCGCGGTGGACTACATCTCCAAGCCGTTCGACCCGTGGGTGCTGCGCGCGAAGGTCTCGGTCTTCGTCGAGCTGTACATGAAGAACTGCCAGCTGCGCGAGCAGGCGGCGCTGCTGCGGCTCCAGTTGGAGGGCGGCGGCAAGGGCGCCGTCGCCGGCAAGGAGTCCGCAGGGCTGCTCGCCGAGCTGTCCGCGCGGCTCGCGGCCGTCGAGGAGCAGGCGGAGGCGCTGTCCAAGCAGCTGGACGACGACTCCGCGGACGCGGCGGCGGTGGCCACGGCGGCCCATCTGGAGCGCAAGCTGACCGGGTTGCGCCGTGCGCTCGACGCGCTGGAGCCGGGCACGGGCGGCGGCGGTGCCCCGGTGCCCTCGCAGAACTGACGTACGCCGGGACGGCGGTTGCGGATGAGTGTGCGTCAGTTCCTGTCTCCGGCAGGCCCGACACGAACGGGTGAAGCAGTGGGCACACGTGTCCGCTGTCGTCTCCCCCGGTAACCTCACACCCATGGCCTCACGTCCCTCCGCAGCCAAGAAGCAGCCCGCGAAGAAGGCGGCGGCTCCCGCGAAGGCTCCGGCGAAGAAGGCCGCAGCGAAGAAGGCGCCGGCCAAGAAGGCGCCCGCCAGGAAGGCCGCGGTCAAGAAGGCCGCGCCGCCGAAGCCGGCACCGAGTCCCACCGGGGGCTTGTACCGGCTGCTGCGCGCTGTCTGGCTCGGCCTCGCACACGCCGTCGGCGCCGTCTTCCGCGGCATAGGGCAGGGCGCCAAGAACCTCGACCCCGCCCACCGCAAGGACGGTGTCGCGCTGCTGCTGCTCGGCATTGCGCTGATCGTCGCCGCCGGCACCTGGGCGGACCTGCGCGGGCCCGTCGGCGACCTGGTGGAGATCCTGGTCACCGGCGCCTTCGGCCGGCTCGACCTGCTGGTGCCGATACTGCTCGCGGTGATCGCCGTACGGTTCATCCGGCACCCGGAGAAGCCGGAGGCCAACGGGCGGATCGTGATCGGCCTGTCCGCGCTCGTCGTCGGCGTGCTCGGCCAGGTCCACGTCGCCTGCGGCGCACCCGCGCGCAGCGACGGCATGCAAGGCATAAGGGACGCCGGCGGCCTCATCGGCTGGGCGGCGGCCACCCCGCTGACGTACACCATGTCCGAGGTGCTCGCCGTACCCCTGCTGGTACTGCTGACGATCTTCGGGCTGCTCGTGGTGACCGCCACCCCGGTCAACGCCATCCCGCAGCGGCTGCGGACGCTCGGAGTGCATCTGGGCGTGCTGCACGACCCCGAGGCGGACCGGCTCTACGAGGACGGCGAGGAGTACGACCAGCAGTGGCGCGAGGCGACGCCCGCGCGCCCGCGCAGGCGCTCCGGCGCACCCCGGGCGTACGACCCCGACGGAGCCGAGGAGGAGGCCCTCTCGCAGCGTCGCGGCCGCCCCAGGCGCTCCGCGGTGCCCCAGCCCGATCCGCAGCGGCAGATGGACGCCGTGGACGTCGCGGCGGCCGCCGCGGCCGCGCTCGACGGGGCCGTGATGCACGGCATGCCGCCGTCCCCGCTCGTCGCCGACCTCACGCAGGGGGTGAGCCCGGGCGAGCGCGAGGACACCACCCCGGTCCCCGCTCCCGAGGCCACGCCGGAGCCCGCGCCCGCACCGGTGCCGGCCGCCCGGCCCAAGCGGGAGAAGCTGGAGGCCGGGGTCGTACCCGACCTCACCAAGAAGGCGCCGGAGCAGCCCCGCGACCTGCCCGCGCGCGCGGAGCAGCTCCAGCTGTCCGGCGACATCACCTACGCGCTGCCCTCCCTGGACCTGCTCCGGCGGGGCGGCCCCGGCAAGGCGCGCAGCGCCGCCAACGACGCGGTCGTCGCCTCGCTCACCCAGGTCTTCACCGAGTTCAAGGTCGATGCGCGCGTCACCGGCTTCACCCGCGGCCCGACGGTCACCCGCTACGAGGTCGAGCTGGGCCCGGCCGTGAAGGTCGAGCGGATCACCGCGCTGACCAAGAACATCGCGTACGCGGTGGCCAGCCCGGACGTGCGGATCATCAGCCCCATCCCCGGCAAGTCCGCGGTGGGCATCGAGATCCCGAACACCGACCGGGAGATGGTCAACCTCGGGGACGTGCTGCGCCTCGCGGAGTCCGCCGAGGACGACGACCCGATGCTGGTCGCCTTCGGCAAGGACGTCGAGGGCGGGTACGTCATGCACTCGCTGGCGAAGATGCCGCACATGCTGGTCGCCGGCGCCACCGGGTCCGGCAAGTCGTCCTGCATCAACTGCCTGATCACCTCGGTCATGATGCGGGCGACCCCGGAGGACGTCCGGATGATCCTGGTCGACCCCAAGCGTGTCGAGCTGACCGCCTACGAGGGCATCCCGCACCTGATCACGCCGATCATCACCAACCCCAAGCGGGCCGCCGAGGCGCTGCAATGGGTGGTCCGCGAGATGGACCTCCGGTACGACGACCTGGCCGCCTACGGATACCGGCACATCGACGACTTCAACCGCGCGGTGCGCGAGGGCAAGGTCAAGCCGCCCGAGGGCAGCGAGCGCGAGCTCCAGCCGTACCCGTACCTGCTGGTGATCGTGGACGAGCTGGCCGACCTGATGATGGTGGCCCCGCGGGACGTCGAGGACGCGATCGTGCGCATCACGCAGCTCGCGCGCGCGGCCGGCATCCACCTGGTGCTCGCCACCCAGCGCCCGTCGGTCGACGTGGTCACCGGCCTGATCAAGGCCAACGTGCCCTCGCGGCTGGCGTTCGCCACCTCCTCGCTGGCCGACTCCCGGGTCATCCTGGACCAGCCCGGCGCCGAGAAGCTGATCGGCAAGGGCGACGGGCTCTTCCTGCCGATGGGCGCGAACAAGCCGACCCGTATGCAGGGCGCGTTCGTGACCGAGGAGGAGGTCGCGGTCGTCGTCCAGCACTGCAAGGACCAGATGGCGCCGGTCTTCCGGGACGACGTCACCGTGGGCTCCAAGCAGAAGAAGGAGATCGACGAGGACATCGGCGACGACCTCGACCTGCTGTGCCAGGCGGCCGAGCTGGTCGTCTCCACCCAGTTCGGGTCGACGTCCATGCTCCAGCGGAAGCTGCGCGTGGGCTTCGCCAAGGCGGGTCGGCTCATGGACCTCATGGAGTCCCGCAACATCGTGGGACCGAGCGAGGGCTCCAAGGCACGTGACGTTCTCGTGAAACCCGACGAGCTGGACGGAGTGCTCGCGATGATTCGCGGGGAGACCGAAGGGTGACGAGCAGATCAAGGGTTAATACGAAGGGCCGTTCGGTGGAAGCCGGTT
Source organism: Streptomyces naphthomycinicus (assembly GCF_020400595.1). GTDB lineage: Bacteria > Actinomycetota > Actinomycetes > Streptomycetales > Streptomycetaceae > Streptomyces > Streptomyces naphthomycinicus. The sequence goes on from NZ_JAINRE010000058.1 coordinate 13,505, forward strand.
ACGCCGGGTGGCGGGACACGCCGTGATCCACCTGTTAGAGAACGTGAGCAACCGTTTCCCTATGTCGTACGTCAAGTTGAGCGAGAGGGCAGGTAGGTCTCCGATTCCGGGGTATCAGCCTGTCCCGTCCTCGGGATGCCCGGCCATTCCGATGGCGTACAAAGTCCTACCGCCCGGTTGCCCCACCCTTTCGTACCCCCCCTAGACTGAGCTTCCAGCACAGGTGGCCATACGCTCGAAAGGCGCCCCCGTGTCCATCGGCAACTCCCCTGAAGACGAGCGTCCGTTCCGAGACGAGTCCCAGGAAGCCCGACCCTCCGTGGGCCGCGCGCTGCAGCAGGCGCGGATCGCGGCCGGGCTCACCGTGGACGACGTCAGCACTGCCACTCGTGTCCGCATCGCCATCGTGCACGCCATCGAGGCCGACGACTTCGCCCCCTGTGGCGGCGTCGTGTACGCCCGCGGGCACATCCGCACGCTGGCCAGGGCCGTCCACCTCGACCCCGAGCCGCTGATCGCCCAGTTCGACACCGAGCACGGCGGCCGTCCCGCGCCCACCCCCGCCGCACCTCTGTTCGAGGCCGAGCGGATCAGGCCCGAGCGGCGGGGCCCGAACTGGACCGCGGCGATGGTCGCCGCGATCGTCGTGGTGATCGGGTTCGTCGGGTTCACCGCGTTCAAGAGCGGCGGTGCCTCGGGCGACTCGAAGTCGCAGGTCGCCGAGGGCACCCCGGCAACCGCCGCCAAGTCCGCCTCGCCCACTCCGAAGAAGGACAAGCCCGCCGAGCCGAGCGGCGAGCCCTCCGACAGCGCCATCGCCGCCGCGCCCCAGGACAAGGTGACCGTCCAGGTCAGCGCGCCCAGCGGACGCAGCTGGATCTCGGCCAAGGACCACAACGGCCGGATGCTCTTCGACGGGCTGCTGAAGAAGGGCGAGTCCAAGACCTTCCAGGACAGCTCCAAGATCAACCTGATCCTCGGCGACGCGGGCGCGATCGAGCTGTACGTCAACGGCAAGAAGATCGAGGACTCCTTCCGGCCCGGCGCCGTGGAGCGTCTCACCTACACCAAGGGCGACCCCGTGGCCGGCTGACGGGCGCGGGCGCCGGATGTGACGGAGTCGGCCAAGATCGGCCAACCCCGTCGACGTGGGCTGTCAGTGAGACAAAGTAGTCTTGAGTCCATGCCTGAACGCCGTACCGTCGCACTGGTCACTCTCGGCTGCGCTCGTAACGAGGTGGACTCCGAGGAGCTCGCAGGCCGTTTGGAGGCGGACGGCTGGCAGCTCGTCGAGGACGCCACGGACGCCGACGTCGCCGTGGTCAACACCTGTGGCTTCGTGGAAGCCGCCAAGAAGGACTCCGTCGACGCCCTGCTGGAGGCCAACGACCTCAAGGGCCACGGAAGAACCCAGGCCGTCGTGGCGGTGGGCTGCATGGCCGAGCGGTACGGCAAGGAACTGGCCGAGGCGCTGCCCGAGGCCGACGGCGTGCTCGGCTTCGACGACTACTCGGACATCTCCGACCGCCTGCAGACCATCCTGTCCGGTGGCATCCACGCCGCCCACACCCCGCGCGACCGGCGCAAGCTGCTGCCGATCAGCCCGGCCGCACGACAGGAGTCGGCCGCCGCGGTGGCGCTTCCCGGGCACGGCCCGGCCGACCTGCCGCAGGGGGTCGCGCCCGCCTCCGGCCCCCGCGCGCCCCTGCGCCGCCGGCTGGACGGCTCCCCGGTCGCCTCGGTCAAGCTCGCCTCGGGCTGCGACCGGCGCTGCTCCTTCTGCGCCATCCCCTCCTTCCGCGGTTCCTTCATCTCCCGCCGCCCCAGCGACGTCCTCAACGAGACCCGCTGGCTGGCCGAACAGGGCGTGAAGGAGATCATGCTGGTCTCCGAGAACAACACCTCCTACGGCAAGGACCTGGGCGACATCCGTCTGCTGGAGTCCCTGCTGCCGGAGCTGGCCGAGGTCGACGGCATCGAGCGGGTGCGGGTGAGCTACCTCCAGCCGGCCGAGATGCGCCCGGGACTCATCGACGTACTGACCTCGACGCCCAAGGTCGCCCCGTACTTCGACCTGTCCTTCCAGCACTCCGCGCCCGACGTGCTGCGCGCCATGCGCCGCTTCGGTGACACCGACCGGTTCCTGGAGCTGCTCGACACCATCCGGAACAAGGCCCCCGAGGCCGGCGTCCGCTCCAACTTCATCGTGGGCTTCCCCGGCGAGAGCGAGGCGGACCTGGCCGAGCTGGAGCGCTTCCTGAACGGCGCCCGGCTGGACGCCATCGGCGTCTTCGGCTACTCCGACGAGGAGGGCACGGAAGCGGCGACGTACGACGACAAGCTGGACCCGGACGTCGTCGCCGAGCGCCTGGCCCACATCTCCCGGCTCGCCGAGGAGCTCGTCTCGCAGCGCGCCGAGGAGCGCGTCGGCTCGACGGTGCGGGTCCTGGTGGAGTCCGTGGACGAGGAGGAGGGCGTCCACGGCCGCGGTGCGCACCAGGCGCCGGAGACCGACGGTCAGGTCCTGCTCACGAGCGGCGCCGGCCTGAGTGTCGGACGTATGGTCGAGGCGAAGGTGGTCGGCACGGAAGGTGTCGACCTGGTGGCCGAGCCGCTGACCGGCTCGCTCGCGTGTAGTGAGGAGGCGGGCAGATGACCGGAGTCCCGGCATCCGCCGCGGGCGGCCCCTCCGGCGCGCAGGGCGCCCGTGGTTCCGCCGCCGCTGCCGACGACGCCCGGTCCGAGGTCTCCGCTTCCGATTCCGGCCCCGAGAACGGCGGCAGGGCACCGCGCGGCGCCAAGATCGCGGCCGCGGCCGTCAACCAGGCCAGTGTCTGGAACGTCGCCAATCTGCTGACCATGCTCCGGCTGGTCCTGGTGCCCGGCTTCGTGGCACTGATGCTGGCGGACGGCGGCTACGACCCGGCCTGGCGCTCGCTGGCCTGGGCGGCCTTCGCCGTCGCCATGATCACCGACCTGTTCGACGGGCATCTGGCACGCACCTACAACCTGGTCACCGACTTCGGGAAGATCGCCGACCCCATCGCCGACAAGGCGATCATGGGGGCGGCGCTCATCTGTCTGTCGGGCCTGGGCGATCTGCCGTGGTGGGTGACGGCCGTGATCCTCGGCCGGGAACTCGGCATCACCCTGCTGCGTTTTCTGGTCATTCGCTACGGCGTGATCCCCGCCAGCCGGGGCGGCAAGCTGAAGACGCTCACCCAGGGCGTGGCCGTCGGGATGTACGTCCTGGCGCTGACGGGGTGGCTGGCCACCCTGAGGTTCTGGGTGATGGCCGCGGCGGTCGTCCTCACGGTCGTGACCGGCCTCGACTACGTAAGACAAGCCATTGTGCTGCGCCGGCAGGGAATCGCGGAGCGTGCCGCGGCGTTGGAGGAGACGGAAGCGTGAGTTCCCCGGCCACCGAACTGGTGCGACTACTGACTGTGAGGGGCGAGACCCTCGCCGTCGCGGAGTCGCTGACCGGTGGCCTGGTAGCGGCGGAGATCACCGGGGTACCCGGGGCGTCCCGGGTGTTCCGGGGCTCGGTCACCGCCTACGCAACCGAGCTGAAGCACGAGCTGCTGGGGGTCGATCCCACCCTGCTGGCTCAGCGGGGAGCGGTGGATCCGCAGGTCGCGGGCCAGATGGCGGCCGGAGTCCGCAAGGCTCTGAAGGCCGACTGGGGCATCGCGACCACCGGGGTCGCCGGCCCCGATCCGCAGGACGGAAAGCCCGTCGGGACGGTCTTCGTGGCCGTGGAAGGTCCCCTCGCCGCCCGGACCGGTTCTGCCGGTGGCGGAAAAGTCGAGGCTCTGCGGTTGAACGGCAGCCGTACGGAAATTCGTATGGAGAGTGTACGGAGCGTACTCGCAGTGCTCCTGGAGCAGCTTGCGGGCGAACAGACCGGGAATGAGCGGGCACAGGATACGGAACGGAACGGGGGGTTTTGATGTTTGCAGCCCTGAGTGAACACGACATCGCTCCCCGCACGGCCGCGGCGCAAGGCGGTACGGTGGGGCGAGAAGGATGCGGCTACGCGGTCCGAGGAGGGAGCCACCGATGATTCTGCTCCGTCGCCTGCTGGGTGACGTGCTGCGTCGGCAGCGCCAGCGCCAGGGCCGTACTCTGCGCGAAGTCTCCTCGTCCGCCCGAGTCTCACTCGGCTATCTCTCCGAGGTGGAGCGGGGGCAGAAGGAGGCTTCCTCCGAGCTGCTCTCCGCCATCTGCGACGCGCTGGACGTACGGATGTCGGAACTCATGCGCGAGGTGAGCGACGAGCTGGCCCTCGCCGAGCTGGCCCAGTCCGCCGCGGCCACCGAGCGTGTGCCCACATCGGTCCGGCCGATGCTGGGTTCCGTGTCGGTGACCGGTGTGCCACCGGAACGGGTGACGATCAAGGCGCCCGCGGAGGCAGTGGACGTGGTCGCCGCGTGAGGTTGCCGCGCGCGGCCTGACGACCCGATACGCCCGAAGCCCCGGCCGGCCTCCCCCAGGAACACCTGGGAGGTCCGGCCGGGGCTTCTGTGTTGCCACCGCGGTGTGGCATATCCGTTCTATTCCCGTTTGCCGGTATTGCGTGGTGCGGTCATGGTGGGAGGGATGTGACGGCGCCGAAGTACCGGAGGAAGCGGATGTATGTCGTGAAGAGCCCGTTGGCCGACACGGACCTGAAGACGGTGTCCGAGGCGCTGCAAGGCGCGCTCGTCGACCTGGTGGACCTCTCCCTGGTCGCCAAGCAGATCCACTGGAACATCGTCGGCCCCCGCTTCCGCTCCATCCATCTCCAGCTCGACGAGGTCGTCGCCTCCGCCCGCACTCACTCGGACACGGTGGCCGAGCGGGCCTCGGCGCTGGGCGTGCCGCCCGACGGACGCGCCGCCACGGTGGCCTCCGGGAGCGGCATCAAGCCCACTCCCTCGGGGTGGATCAAGGACACGGACGCCGTCGGGGCGATGGTGGACGCGCTGGGCTCGGTGATCACCAGGATGCGGGAGCGGGTGAACGCCACCGGGGAGGCGGACCCGGTGTCCCAGGACCTCCTCATCGGGATCACCGCGGATCTGGAGAAGCACCACTGGATGTTCCAGGCGGAGAACGCGTGAGCGGTCCGGCCGGGGGCGGTGGCCCAGGGCCGGGTGGCTGACCTGTGCCGGGCATACCGTCCGGGGGCCGTGCCCCGGGGCCCTCACCGGCCGGTGTCCGGCCTGCTCCCGAGGCGCCGGACGGCCCGGCTTCCCGCCGGTGCTGCATCGATGAGCCCTCGGTGCGCCTCCCGCGCGGCCCGGGCGCCGGTCTAGCGTCCCGCAGGAGGTGATGGCGGGCATGGCGGAGCGGATAGTGCGCAGGGGGGTCGCGCTCGGGCTCGGGGCGGTGTGGTGGTGGGCCGTGCTGCGGCTCGCCGCGGGGCAGGGTTCGGGCGTGCTGGAAGGGGCCGTCGCGGCCGGCGGCTGGGGCCTGAGTCTGCTGCCCGTGCACTGCGCGCCCAAGGGGCGCGCGACCGGGGCCGTGCCGGCGGGACGCTGGGGGGCCGCCTGGCGGGCCGGGGACGTCACCAGGGCATCGCCACACCCCCGTTCGGGCGAAGTATCTGGCCCGTAGTGAACGCCGACGCGTCCGATGCCAGAAACAGCACCGCGTGTGCCACGTCGTCCGGTTCGCCGACCCGGCGCAGCGGTGCCGTCCGGGTCATCGCGGCCTCGGTGTGCGCCTGCGCCTCGTGATCGTGACGGTCGGTCATGGGGGTCCGGATCCAGCCCGGCGCGATCGCGTTGACCCGGATGCCGTGCGGACCGACCTCGGTGGCCAGCGTCTTGGTCAGCTGCACCACGGCGGCCTTGGCCGCGCCGTAGCAGAGCAGCCCGGCGCCCCCGGTGTCGACCGCGCCCGAGGCCATGGTGACGATGCTGCCGCGGATCCTTTGGGCGAGCATCAGCCGGGCGGCCTCCTGGCAGGCGTGGAGGACGCCCTTGAAGTTGACGTCCAGCACCCGGTCGAGATCCTCGTCCCGGGTCTCCAGCACCGGGCTGCTGTGCATGATCCCGGCGATCGCGGCCAGCACGTCCAGCCGCTCGCAGGAGCGGACCGCCTCGCCCAGCCCGGCCCGGTCGGTGACGTCGAGGACATGGATCCGGGCCGTGCCGCCGCGCTCCTCGACCAGTGCGGCCGTGCCGTCCAGGCCGTCCGCGTCCCGGTCGGCACAGTGCACCGTCGCGCCCGCCTCGGCGAGCAGCACGGCGGAGGCCCGGCCGATGCCGCCGGCGGCGCCGGTGACGAAGGCGGTGCGTCCGCTGAGGTCGTACGCGGTGAGGGCCATGCAGGGACCGTACGAGCATTTCTGACGGTCCGTCAATTACTCGGGCGGACTCGGCGCTTGCCGGACTGCCCGGGACGACGCGCGGTCAGCCGGTGCGGCGGGGGTACTTCTCCCGCCAGCGCTGCGGTGCGCCGGGAGCCGGGGCGGGGCCCTTCTGACAGGCGGGGCACCAGTAGGTGGGGCGTTCCTGGGAGCCGTCGCCCTGGTCGCCCACCCGGACCGGGGTCCGGCAGCGCAGGCACGGGCGGAACGCGCGGCCGTAGACGAACAGGTCGTGCCGGTCCAGGCCGGTGGTCTGCCGGACCGGGCGTTCGCGGTTCGCCTCCAGCAGGCGCTTGGCCAGGCCGGGCAGCTGCTCGGCGCGGTCCGCGGGAAGCGCGCCGGCCGGCAGCCAGGGAGTCACACCGAGCAGGAAGCACAGCTCGCTCTTGTAGACGTTGCCGATGCCGGCCAGATTGCGCTGGTCCAGCAGGGCCTCGCCGAGCGGACGGGCCGGGTCCGCGAGGATGTTGGCGAGGGCACGGCCGGGGTCCCAGTCCGGGCCGAGCAGATCGGGACCGAGATGGCCGACGACCCGCTCCTCCTCGGTCGTGCGCAGCAGTTCCAGGACCTGCAACCGGTACCCGACGGCCGTGCGGTCGGCGGTGTAGAGGATCACCCGGATCTGGTGGGCCGGTCCGCCGCGCCAGCGCTCACCGCTGCCGTACACCTTCCACGCGCCCTCCATGCGCAGATGGGTGTGCAGGGTCAGGCCGCCCTCGAACCGGGTCAGCAGATGCTTGCCCCGCGGGATCGTGCTCAGCACCCCGCGGCCGGTCAGGTCGACCGTCGCGTACTGGGGCACACGGAAGTCGCTGCGGGTCAGCGGCCTGCCGGTGAGGGCCTCGTGCAGCCGACGGGCGGCCTGCCAGACCGTGTCACCTTCGGGCATGCGTCAAGGGTGCCACGATGAGGCGGGACGGACGCGGGCCGGCGGGCGGGGCGGCGCGGCGGCGGTGCCCGGCAGGGGTGCCGGTCACGCTCTCAGGCGCAGGCCGCGCGGGGTCGCCACGAATCCCGCCGCCTCCAGGAGGGCGCCTATGGCGGACGTCAGTGCCTGGGCGCCGTTGATCCGCTCGACCGTGACCGTGCCGAGCGAGCCCGCGCGGGCCGCCGCGGCCAGCGCCTCGGCGGCCGTGCGGAGGCGGGGGTCGTCCGCCGCGGCGGTGTCCGGCGCCGAGGGCCAGGCCAGCAGTGTCTTGCCGCCGCGCTCCATGTACAGCGTCAGCTCGCCCTCCACCAGGACGACCAGCGAACCCGCCTTGCGGCCCGGCTTGTGCCCGGCACCGGTCGGGGGCTCCGGCCAGCCGAGCGCGGAACCGTAGGCGTTCGCCGGGTCGGCCGCGGCGAGGACCACGGCACGGGGGTCGGATACGGGAGTGCCCGTCCGGCCGTTGCCGTAGCCGCGGCGGGGGGCCGTGCCGTAGGAGCCGGAGGGGGAGCCGCCGCCGCGCGGGCCGCCGTAGCCGGGGGAGGCGAACGGGTCGGCGAGGTCGCGGGGTGAGCCGTGACCGCCGTCGGGAGTGGCGTCCTGGGGCGGCCAGGTGAAGTCGCCGTCCAGACCGGGGTGGGCGAAACCGCCGGCGGCTCCGTCGAAGGCACCGGGAGGCGTGTGGCCGTGCGGGGCTCCCTCGGCGCCGGCTCCCTCGAACGGGTTCGGGAAGCCCTGCTCGGCGAAGCCGTTCACGGCACCGGAAGCGCCGAAGCCGTACGCCGCGGCCGGGACGCCGGAGCCGGCCGCGAAGGCCGGAGCGGGCAGGCCCTCGGTCCGCTCGCGGGCGTTCGCCACCGCGCGGAGGCGGTCCACCGCGCCGTCCATCGCGAACTGTGCCGCGCCCAGCCCCTCGACCACGTAGCCCCGCCGGGCCTGGCCGCTCTCCTCGAACACCGACAGCACCCGGTACACCGCCGAGAAGCCGCCCTCGACGCCCTCCGCGGCGACCGCTCCCCGGGTGACCACGCCGTGCCGGTCCAGGAGCGTCCGGGCCAGCGCGTGGGCGCGCACGGTGGCGTCCGGCTCGGCCGTGGGCAGCAGCGACCAGCGGCCCGCGACGGTCGGCGGGCCGGTGCGGGAGGCGGTGCGCGCGGCAGCCGTCAGCGAGCCGTAGCGCCCGCGCGGGACGGCACGCTTGGCACGGTGAGCGGTCGAGCCCGCCGTACGCCCCGAGCCCAGAAGGGCCCGCATCGGCGCGAGCGTGTCGTTGGTGAGCCGGCCGGACCAGGCCAGGTCCCAGAGCGCGTCGGCGAGCTGGGGGTCGGTGACGTCGGGGTGCGTGGTGGCACGGACCTGGTCGGCGATCTGCCGGAAGAACAGGCCGTAGCCACCGGCGAGCGTGTCCAGGACGGACTGGTGGAGCGCGGTCAGCTCCAGCGGGTGCGGTGCCGGCAGCAGCAGCGGAGCGGCGTCCGCCAGATACAGGGAGACCCAGCCGTCCTTACCGGGCAGGGCGCCCGCCCCGGCCCACACCACCTCGCCCGCGGCGGTCAGCTCGTCCAGCATCGCGGGCGTGTAGTTCGCCACGCGGGAGGGCAGGACCAGCTTCTCCAGCGCGGAGGCGGGCACGGAGGCACCCTGCAACTGCTCGACGGCACGCACCAGGCCGTCGATGCCCCGCAGACCATGACCCTTGCCGATGTGCTGCCACTGCGGCAGGAACTGGGCGAGCGCGGCGGGCGGGACGGGCTCCAGCTCGTGCCGCAGGGCCGCGAGGGAACGGCGCCGCAGCCGGCGCAGCACGGCCGCGTCGCACCACTCCTGGCCGATGCCCGCCGGGTGGAACTCGCCCTGGACGACCCGGCCGGCCGCGGCCAGCCGCTGCAAGGCACCCTCGGTGACCGCCGTGCCCAGGCCGAACCGGGCCGCCGCGGTGGCCGAGGTGAACGGGCCGTGGGTGCGGGCGTACCGCGCGAGGAGGTCGCCCAGCGGGTCCTTGACCGGCTCGGTGAACGCCTCGGGGACACCGACCGGCAGCGCCGTGCCCAGCGCGTCGCGCAGCCGTCCCGCGTCCTCGACGGCCGCCCAGTGGTCCGTGCCCGCGATCCGCACCCTGATGGCCCGGCGGGCGGCGGCCAGCTCCCGCGCCCACTGCGGATCCGCGCCCCGCGCCACCAGCTCGGCGTCGGTCAGCGGGCCGAGCAGGCGGAGCACGTCGGCGACGCCCTCCACGTCCTTGACCCGGCGGTCCTCGGTGAGCCACTGCAGCTCGCGCTCCAGCTCCGTCAGCACCTCGGCGTCGAGCAGCTCCCGCAGCTCCGCCTGGCCCAGCAGCTCGGCCAGCAGCCGCGAGTCCAGCGACAGCGCGGCCGCGCGGCGCTCGGCCAGCGGGGAGTCGCCCTCGTACAGGAACTGGGCGACGTACCCGAAGAGCAGGGAACGGGCGAACGGGGACGGCTCCGGGGTCGTGACCTCGACCAGGCGCACCTTGCGTGACTCCAGGTCGCCCATCAGCTCGACGAGGCCGGGGACGTCGAAGACGTCCTGGAGGCATTCGCGGACGGCCTCCAGGACGATCGGGAACGACCCGAACTCGCTCGCCACCTGAAGCAGCTGGGCCGCCCGCTGGCGCTGCTGCCACAGCGGGGTGCGCTTGCCCGGGTTGCGGCGCGGCAGCAGCAGCGCGCGGGCGGCGCACTCGCGGAACCGGGAGGCGAACAGCGCCGAGCCGCCGACCTGGTCGGTGACGATCTGGTCGACCTCGCCCTTGTCGAAGGCGACGTCCGCCGCGCCGACCGGGGCCTGCTCGCTGTCGTACTCGGTGCCCGCCTTCACGGGCTCCCGGTCGAGCAGGTCCAGGCCCATCAGATCGGCGTCGGGCAGCCGCAGGACGATGCCGTCGTCGGCGTGCATGACCTGCGCGTCCATGCCGTACCGCTCGGACAGCCGGGCACCGAGGGCGAGGGCCCAGGGAGCGTGGACCTGGGCGCCGAAGGGGGAGTGGACGACGACCCGCCAGTCGCCCAGCTCGTCCCGGAACCGCTCCACGACGATCGTGCGGTCGTCCGGGACATGGCCGCAGGCCTCGCGCTGCTCCTCCAGGTACGACAGCACGTTGTCCGCCGCCCATGCGTCCAGGCCCGCCGTCAGCAGCCGCAGCCGCGCGTCGTCCTTGGACAGCGAGCCGACCTCGCGCAGGAACGCGCCCACCGCGCGGCCCAGCTCCAGCGGGCGGCCCAGCTGGTCGCCCTTCCAGAAGGGCAGCCGGCCCGGCACGCCCGGCGCCGGCGAGACCAGGACACGGTCGCGTGTGATGTCCTCGATCCGCCAGGAACTCGTGCCCAGGGTGAAGACATCGCCCACCCGGGACTCGTAGACCATCTCCTCGTCCAGCTCGCCGACCCGGCCGCCGCCCTTCTTGGGGTCGGAACCGGCGAGGAAGACGCCGAACAGGCCACGGTCCGGAATCGTGCCGCCGGAGGTGACGGCGAGCCGCTGGGCGCCCGGACGGCCGGTGATGTCGCCGGTCACACGGTCCCACACCACGCGCGGGCGCAGCTCCGCGAACGCGTCCGACGGATAGCGGCCCGCGAGCATGTCCAGGACCGCCGTGAACGCCGAATCGGGCAGCGAGGCGAACGGGGCCGCACGGCGGACCAGCGCCAGCAGGTCGTCGAACTGCCAGGTGTCCAGCGACGTCATGGCGACCAGCTGCTGCGCGAGCACGTCCAGCGGGTTCGCCGGCACCTTCAGCGACTCGATCGAGCCCGACCGCATCCGCTCGGTGACCACGGCGGCCTGGACGAGGTCGCCCCGGTACTTCGGGAAGACGACACCCGTGGAGACGGCGCCCACCTGGTGTCCCGCGCGGCCGACGCGCTGGAGCCCCGAGGCGACCGACGGCGGGGACTCGACCTGCACCACGAGGTCCACGGCACCCATGTCGATACCGAGTTCGAGGCTGGAGGTGGCCACCACCGCGGGCAGCCGGCCGGCCTTCAGGTCCTCCTCCACCAGAGCGCGCTGCTCCTTGGAGACCGAGCCGTGGTGCGCGCGGGCGATCACCGGCGGCGCGCCCTGGGCCGCACCCGAACCGCCCATCAGCTGCGCGGGAGAGTGGTGCTCCTCCAGGGTCTCGCCGGTCGCCCGCTCGTAGGCGATCTCGTTGAGCCGGTTGCACAGCCGCTCCGCCAGACGGCGGGAGTTGGCGAAGACGATCGTGGAGCGGTGGGCCTGGACCAGGTCGGCGATCCGCTCCTCCACGTGCGGCCAGATCGACGGCCGCTCCGCGCCCTCGGCGGCTTCGGTGGCCGGAGAGCCGCCCAGCACGCCCATGTCCTCGACCGGGACGACCACGGAGAGGTCGAACTCCTTGCCGGACTCCGGCTGGACGATCTCCACCTTGCGGCGCGGGGACAGATAGCGGGCCACCTCGTCCACCGGGCGGACGGTCGCCGACAGGCCGATCCGGCGGGCCGGCTTCGGCAGCAGTTCGTCCAGCCGCTCCAGGGAGAGCGCGAGGTGCGCGCCGCGCTTGGTGCCGGCGACCGCGTGCACCTCGTCCAGGATCACCGTCTCCACGCCCGTGAGCGCGTCGCGTGTGGCCGACGTCAGCATCAGGAACAGCGACTCGGGCGTGGTGATCAGGATGTCCGGCGGGCGGGTGGACAGCGCGCGGCGCTCGGCGGCCGGGGTGTCGCCGGACCGGATACCGACCCTGACCTCGGGCTCGGGCAGGCCCAGCCGCACGGATTCCTGGCGGATACCGGTCAGCGGGCTGCGCAGATTGCGCTCGACGTCGACCGCGAGAGCCTTCAGCGGGGACACGTACAGCACCCGGCAGCGCTTCTTCGGGTCGGCCGGAGGCGGGGCCGAGGCCAGCTGGTCCAGGGCGGCGAGGAACGCGGCCAGGGTCTTGCCCGAACCGGTCGGGGCGACCACCAGCACGTCCGAGCCCTCCCCGATGGCCTGCCACGCGCCCGCCTGGGCCGCGGTGGGCGCGGAGAACGCCCCCGTGAACCAGCCGCGGGTCGCGGGGGAGAAGCCGTCGAGGGCCCGGTGTGCGGAGCTGACCATGCGTCCATCCTGCACCCACCCACTGACAATCGCCCTGACCTGGGCAAACGGGACGGGTGCGCGGTCAGCCGTCGTGACGGCCGGCGAGCGGGGCGGGTGGCGTCGAAGGGGGAGGGCGGCGCTGGGGCAGGGGGCGGGGCGGGCGTCCGGCGGGGTGCGGTGCGGGGCGACAATGGGCGTATGGCGGGTTCAGGGGAGCGGGCGCGGCACTGGCGGTACGCGGAGCTGCCCGATGTCGACCTGCTGCGCGCCCGGTACATCCGCAAGACCTTCGTCCGGCACACCCACGAGCACTTCGTGATCGCGGCCATCGCCGACGGCGTCGAGGTCTTCCACCACCGCGGTTCCGACGTCTCCGCGGGTGCCGGAGCGCTCGCCCTGGTCAACCCGGACACCCCGCACACCGGCCGGGCCGGCGTGCCCGAGGGCTGGCGGTACGGCGCGCTCTACCCCTCGCCGGACGTGGTCGCCGCGATCGCCGCCGAGACCACCACCCTCCGGGGCACACCGGGCTTCGTCAGCCCCGTCCTCGACGACCCCTACACCGTCCGGCTCGTCCACCAGGTGCTGCGCGCCGCCGACGAGGGCAACGCACTGGCCGCCGACACACTCCTGCGGGTCGCCGTGACCAGGCTGCTGCGGCTGAACGGCGGCCCGCTGCCCCAGCGGCGGACCCGGACGGCGGGCACGCGGATCGCCGCACGCGCGCGTGCGGTGCTGGAGGAGCGGATGGCCGGGCCGCCGACCCTGGAACGGCTGGCCACGGACCTCGGGACCAGCCCGTTCGCTCTGCTGCGGGCCTTTCGCGACGCCTACGGCATGCCGCCGCACACCTGGCTGACCGACGCCCGGATACGGCGTGCCCGGCTGCTGCTGGACGCGGGGACGACGCCCGCCGAGGCGGCCGTCGCCGTGGGTTTCACCGATCAGCCCCACCTCAACCGGCACTTCGCCCGGATCGTCGGCGTGCCTCCGGGGGCGTACCAGCGCGAGCGCACGCGCGCGGACCAGCGCAAGAACGTACAAGACGCGGGCTGACGTCCGCCCGTACCGTCCGGGGCGTGGCACAGTACACAGCACTCACGGACCGGACCGCCGAAGGGGCGGACAAGCCGGACGCGGCCGTCGTAGGGGACGCCCTCGGGGTCGGCGTCGCCGTGGGCCTGTCCGGATTCGCCTTCGGCGTGACCTCGGCCGGCAGCGGACTCGGGCTGCTCCAGACCTGCGCGCTCAGCCTTCTGGTGTTCACCGGCGCCTCCCAGTTCGCCCTGGTCGGGGCGCTCGCCGCCGGGGGCAACCCGTTCACGGCCGCGGCCGGTGCCTTCTTCCTGGGAGTACGCAACGCCTTCTACGGGCTGCGGCTGTCACAGCTGCTCGCCCTCCCGCGCGCGGTACGGCCGTTCGCCGCCCAGTGGGTGATCGACGAGACCACCGCGGTGACGCTGGCGCAGCCCACCCGGCGGGCCGCGCGGATCGGCTTCACGGTCACCGGGCTCAGCCTGTACGTGCTGTGGAACCTCACCACTCTGCTCGGCGCGCTGGGCGCCAGGGCGATCGGCGACACACGCGCGTGGGGCCTGGACGCGGCGGGACCCGCCGTGTTCCTGGCCCTGCTCGCCCCGATGCTGAAGACGGCCACCGAGCGCGCGGTCGCCGGCCTCGCCGTCCTGCTCGGCCTCGGTCTGCTGCCCGTCCTGCCCGCCGGTGTCCCGGTCCTGGCGGCGGCACTGGCGGCACCGCTCGCGCTCTTCGCGGAGGGCCGACGCCGGGAGCGGACCCGGCGGGACCGACGGCAAGAGGAACGACAGGAACGGCAAGAACGGCAAGAAGAACGGCAGGAACGGCAAGAGGAACGGCAGGATGAGGCCGGCGGCTCGGAGGGGGACCGTTGAACGTCTGGATCGCGATCGGTGTGACCGTCCTCGGCTGCTACGCCGTCAAACTCGCCGGGCTGCTCGTCCCGGCGCACACCGTCGAGCGGCCGTACGTGCGGCGGCTCGCCGCCCTGCTGCCGGTCGCCCTGCTCGCCGCGCTCACGGCCCAGCAGACGTTCGCCGACGGACACGCGCTGATGCTGGACGCGCGGGCCGCGGGACTCGGTGCGGCGGCCGTGGCACTGGTACTGCGTGCGCCGTTCCTGCTGGTCGTGGCGGCGGCCGTGGTGGTCACGGCGGGTGTACGGGCCATCGGCGGGTGAGGCGGACCCGGCCGCCCCGCCGCCAGGAGAACGTCGCGTCCGCCGACGAGAAGGGCCCGGCTCGTGAACGGGAGACGGCCCGGCTCGTGAACGGGAGACGGCCCGGCCCGTGAACGAGAGGCGGCCCGGCTCGTGAACGAGAGGCGGCCCGGCCCGTGCGGGAGACGGCTCAGCCCACGAACCGGCCGTAGGCCCGCAGGGTGCGCAATGCCTCGATGGTCACCAGCGGGCGCGCCTCCAGCGCCGGCGCCGGGGCCCACCGGCGCCAGCTGATCGGCCAGCCGCCGTCCTCCTGCTGTCCGGCGGCCAGGTGGTCCAGCGAGCGCGCCATCTCGGCGTCCGTGAACCACCCGCGCGCGAGCGAGTCCGGGCTCCGGGCGAAGTCGTGCGGGAAATGGTGCTCGCCGGGGGCGTAGCCGGACGCGACCGGAAACGCGTCGAGACGGTCCGGGTCCAGCGCCGCGAGCCGCTGCTCCCGCACCAGCCGGCCCAGCCGGTCGGCGGCGGCCTGCGCGCGCGGGCGGTCGGGTGCGGAGTCCAGGAAGGCCACCGCCGCCTGCACCTCGTAGGGGTGCGACTTCTCCAGGGACGCCACGGCCTGCCAGCAGAAGTCGGTGGCCCGGAACAGCCAGGCGTGCCACACCTCGTTGCGGTGCAGCAGGCCGACCACCGGCCCGGTGGCCAGCAGCTCGCTGGGGGGATCGTCGACGACCGGGACGAACGGGGCCGTTGGATACCCGCGCTGGCCGGGGTGGACCGCAGGCAGGGCGCCGTCCGGGGTGGAGACGGAGGTCAGATAGCGGCACACACGCTCCACCCGCTGCCCGCCGCAGCGTCCGACGGCGTCCAGCACGCGCAGCGCGTGCGCGGTGTGCAGGGGCTGGCTGACCGGTCCGCGCAGATCGGGCTCCAGCGCGTGCCCGTACCCGCCGTCCTCGTTGCGGTAGGCGTCCAGTGCCGTCTCCACCGCCTCCGGGCCGCCGTGCAGGAAGTGGTACGCGAAGAGACGCTGCTCCAGCACGCGCGCGGTGAGCCACACGAACTGTTCGGCGCGGAAGAGCGGGGAGCGCGCCGGGGGCGTGGAGGGGAGCGGGGGAACTCCTGTTTCGGCCATGCGTCAGACCGTAGGGCGGAAAGCGGTCTCGGCAAGGGCTCCCGTGCGGGGCCCACTCTCAGGGGCGGGATACTGGAATCATGCGGTTGACGGTCTTCTGGGAGCGCATGGCGGACCACTTCGGTCAGGGGTACGCCGAAACCTTCGCGCGCGATCACGTCATGTCGGAACTGGGCGGACGGACGGTGAACGAGGCACTGGACGCCGGCTGGGCGGCCAAGGACGTGTGGCGCGTGGTCTGCACGGTCATGAACGTGCCGGGCGAGAAGCGCTGACGAGGGGGCTGAAATGCCGGGTTTGCGGGGGATGGTGCCGACGGTACGGCACTGATCTGTCACGAAGATCGCCGAGGGGCGCGGGTTGTCGGCGGCGTGGGCGAGACTGGGCGCGTGGCACCCACTGACGAGGATCCCCTGGCCCCCACTGCCGAGGACGCCGAGCCGTCCGTCCGGCAGGCAGCACCTACCGCTCCGTCCCCGCCCGGCCGGCCTCCACTCTCCGAGGCCGTCGCTCCGGGCGGCCGGATGCCGCGCTGGCTGCCGCGTGCCATGGTGCTCGCACTGGCGCTGATCGCCGCGTTCCAGCTGGGCAGCTGGGCCTTCCACCAGCTGACCGCACTCCTGATCAACATATTGATCGCGTTCTTCCTGGCTCTCGCGATCGAGCCCGCGGTGAGCCGGATGGCGGCCGGCGGCATGCGCAGGGGGCTGGCCACCTTTCTGGTCTTCCTCGGCCTGGCCGTCGCCGTCGCCGGGTTCGTCATCCTGCTCGGCTCGATGCTGGCGGGCCAGATCATCAAGATGATCGAGGGCTTCCCGGAATACCTTGACTCGCTCATCAACTGGATCAACGAGTCCTTCCACACGAACCTCAGACGGGTGGACATCCAGGAGGGCCTGCTCCACTCCGACTGGCTGCGCAAGTACGTGCAGAACAGCGCGGCCGGTGTCCTCGACGTGTCCGCCCAGGTGCTGGGCGGCCTCTTCCGGCTGCTGACGGTCACCCTGTTCTCGTTCTACTTCGCCGCGGACGGCCCCCGGCTGCGCCGCGCCCTGTGCTCCGTCCTGCCGCCCGCGCGCCAGGCCGAGGTGCTGCGGGCCTGGGAGATCGCCGTCGACAAGACGGGCGGCTATCTGTACTCGCGCGGCCTCATGGCGCTGATCTCCGGGGTGGCGCACTACATCCTGCTGGAGGTCATGGGTGTGCCGTACGCGCCCGTGCTCGGCGTCTGGGTGGGCCTGGTCTCGCAGTTCATCCCCACCATCGGGACGTACCTCGCGGGCGCGCTGCCGATGTTGATCGCGTTCACCGTCAACCCCTGGTACGCGGTGTGGGTGCTGGTCTTCGTCGTGATCTACCAGCAGTTCGAGAACTACGTGCTCCAGCCCAAGCTGACCGCCAAGACCGTCGACATCCACCCGGCGGTCGCCTTCGGCTCGGTCGTCGCGGGCACCGCCCTGCTGGGCGCGGTCGGCGCGCTCATCGCCATCCCGGCGGTGGCGACCTTGCAGGCGTTCCTGGGGGCGTACGTGAAGCGGTACGCCGTCATGGACGATCCCCGGGTGCACGGGCACCGGGGGAGGGGCCCGGGCGGTCCCGGGCCGACCACGCGCATGCGACGGCTCTGGGCCGGCCGCCGCACCGGCGGGGAGGAGCGGGCGTAGGCCGCTCCTCCCCGCCGGGGGAGCGGGCGTAGGCCGCTCCGTTCGTCTCCGCCCGCCCCGCGCAGGCCCCCTCTCGTGCCGCGTGGTGCGCTTGACACGAAAATCGAACATCCATTCTCATGGAAGCTCAGGCGAGGCTTTCGGTTGGGGATTCTGTCCAGATTCGCTGGGAGATGTCCCCCGGTTATCCACAGGCTGGACCTGCGTCGGGGCGCATTGTCAGTGGCAGGCGTTAGCGTCTTTGACGTGAAGCGATCGACTCAAGCAAACCGGGTGGAACCCATGGCAGGAACCGACCGCGAGAAGGCGCTCGACGCCGCGCTCGCACAGATTGAACGACAATTCGGCAAGGGCGCGGTCATGCGCATGGGCGAGCGGTCGAAGGAGCCCATCGAGGTCATCCCGACCGGATCGACCGCCCTCGACGTGGCCCTCGGCGTCGGCGGCCTGCCGCGCGGCCGTGTCGTGGAGATCTACGGACCGGAGTCCTCCGGTAAGACGACCCTGACCCTGCACGCCGTGGCCAACGCGCAGAAGGCCGGCGGCCAGGTCGCCTTCGTGGACGCCGAGCACGCCCTCGACCCCGAGTACGCGCGCAAGCTGGGCGTCGACATCGACAACCTGATCCTGTCCCAGCCGGACAACGGCGAGCAGGCGCTGGAGATCGTGGACATGCTGGTCCGCTCCGGCGCCCTGGACCTGATCGTCATCGACTCCGTCGCCGCGCTCGTGCCGCGCGCGGAGATCGAGGGCGAGATGGGCGACAGCCACGTGGGTCTCCAGGCCCGTCTGATGAGCCAGGCGCTGCGGAAGATCACCAGCGCGCTCAACCAGTCCAAGACCACCGCCATCTTCATCAACCAGCTCCGCGAGAAGATCGGTGTGATGTTCGGCTCCCCCGAGACCACGACCGGTGGCCGGGCGCTGAAGTTCTACGCCTCGGTGCGCATCGACATCCGCCGTATCGAGACCCTGAAGGACGGCACGGAGGCGGTCGGCAACCGCACCCGCTGCAAGGTCGTCAAGAACAAGGTCGCGCCGCCCTTCAAGCAAGCCGAGTTCGACATCCTCTACGGCCAGGGCATCAGCCGTGAGGGCGGTCTGATCGACATGGGCGTGGAGCACGGCTTCGTGCGCAAGGCCGGTGCCTGGTACACGTACGAGGGTGACCAGCTCGGCCAGGGCAAGGAGAACGCGCGCAACTTCCTCAAGGACAACCCCGACCTGGCCAACGAGATCGAGAAGAAGATCAAGGAGAAGCTGGGCGTGGGTGTCCGGCCGGTGGAGCCCGCGGCCGAGCCGGGTGCGGACGCGGCGGTCACCCCCGCGGCGACCGAGGACCCCGCCAAGTCGGCAGCCGCCAAGGCCACCAAGCCCAAGGCCGCCGCAGCCAAGAGCTGACCCGTGACGCGACGAACCGACTGGGCCGAGTACGAGTACGCCGAGGACGGCGGCGGCGCGGGCCCGGACGACACCGACGGCGTGGACGGCGAGCCGCACGGGGGCGGTTCGCGCCGGGGTCGCGGGTCCGGTGGCCGTGGGCCCGGGGGACCCGGCGGCGCGCGGGGCGGGGGCCGGGCGCGCGGCCGGCGGCGCGGCTTCGGGGACGCGCCCGATCAGGACGAAGGCGCCCCTCCCTCGGCGAGGGACGAGCGGGGGGAGTCTTCGGGGGACCCGGCTGAGCGGGCCCGGGCGATCTGCCTGCGCCTGCTCACCGGGACCCCGCGCACCCGCAAGCAGCTCGCGGACGCCCTGCGCAAGCGGGAGATCCCCGACGACGTGGCCGAGGAGGTGCTGACGCGGTTCGAAGAAGTCGGGCTCATCGACGACAGCGCCTTCGCGGACGCCTGGGTGGAGTCCCGGCACCACGGGCGGGGGCTCGCCCGCCGCGCCCTCGCCCGGGAACTGCGCACCAAGGGGGTCGACTCGACGCTGATCGAGGACGCCGTCGGTCAGCTCGACTCCGAACAGGAGGAGACGACCGCCCGCGAACTCGTCACACGCAAGCTGCGTGCCACCCGTGGCCTCGACCGTGACAAGCGGCTCCGGCGGCTGGCGGGCATGCTCGCCCGCAAGGGCTATCCCGAGGGCATGGCCCTCCGCGTCGTCCGCCAGGCACTGGAGGAGGAGGGCGAGGACACGGAGTCCCTCGGGGACGGGGACTTCTGAAGTGCGCGGGGACCGCTGACGGGGAGGACTCGGAGGTGGTCGGGGACCGCCGACGAGGGGGCTCCCGAGAGGGACGGGGACTGCTGAGGGGGCGCGGTCCGAGGTGACGGGGCTCGTGATGGGACGGGGGCTCCCGAGAGGGACGGGGACTGCTTGAGGGGGCGCGGTCCGAGGTGACGGGGGCTCATGACGGGACGGGGACTCCCGCCGCGCCGCCCGCCCTGACGCGAGCTTCGGGCGGAGCCCGGCAGCGGCCTTCCGGGGCGGCCGGTGGGCACCAGCGCCGGGGGTGGGGCTAACCCCCGCCGGAGACGCCGGACCACCGCAGTGCTTTCCCACCCCCGCACCGGCGAGGCTGTCACCACGCTCAGCGCACGACACAACCGATGCGTACAACAGAAGAGAGCCCCGTCCCCATGATGCTGCGTTACGCCCTGCAGACCGTCCGCGCCCGCAAGGCAGGTTTCCTCGGTGCCTTCCTCGCCCTGATGTGCGCGGCGGCTCTCATCACCGCTTGCGGCACCCTCCTCGACACCGGCCTGCGCGGCACCGTCCGGACCGAGCGCTACGCCGCCGCTCCCGTCGTCGTCTCCGCCGACCAGTACGTGCACCGGACCACCGTCAAGCACAAGAAGGGCAAGACCAAGGTCAAGCACAAGGCGAAACCCATCGCCGAGCGCGCCTGGCTTCCCGAGGACCTGCGCGGCACGCTCGCCCACACCCCCGGCGTGGCCCGGGTCGTCCCGGAACTCACCTTCCTAGCGCAGCCGTTGACCCCGGCAGGCACCGGCGGTCGTACCGCCTACGGCCATGCGTGGGACTCCGCCGCGCTGACCCCCTACCGGCTGACCGACGGCCGCGCCCCCGAGGCCACGGACGACCTCGTCGTCGACAGCGGCCTCGCCGCGCGGGCCGGGCTGCGGCCCGGCGACCGCCTGACCGTGCAGTCCACGCAGGCCCCGCGCGGCTACACGATCACCGGAATCGCGGCCCCCGCCACCGCCGTGGACCACCAGACGTCCCTGTTCTTCTCCGCCGCCGAGGCACGCCGGCTGGCCGCGCACCCCGGGCAGGTCACCGCGTTCGGGGTGCTGCCGGCCGAGGGAACGGACCCCGAGCGGGTGCGCCAGGCCGTGGCAGGAGCGCTGCACGGCACCACGGCCCAGGTCAGCACCGGTGACGCCCGTGGTCCCGTCGAGTTCCTGGACGCCGCTGCCGCCCGCACCCGGCTGGTCAGCATGGGCGGCGCGATGGGCGGCACCTCGCTGCTGGTCGCGGTGCTCGTGGTCGTCGGCACCTTCGCGCTCACCGTCCAGCAGCGCCACCGCGAACTCGCGCTGCTCCGCGCCATCGCCGCCACCCCCGGACAGATCCGCAAGCTTCTCGGCCGGGAAGCGCTGATCGTCGGCGCGGCGGCGGGCACGGCCGGCGCACTGCTCGGGCTGCCGCTGGGCGGCTGGCTGCACTCCCGGTTCGTCGCCCTGGGCGCCGTACCCGACACCCTCGAACACACCGTCAGTGTCTTCCCGCCGCTCGCCGCGCTCGCCGCCACCCTGCTCGGCGCCTGGGCGGCGGCCCGGATCGCCTCCCGCAGGATCACCAGGATCCGCCCGGCCGAGGCCCTGGCCGAAGCCAGGACCGAGCGCACCCGGCCCGCCTGGGGCCGGATCGCCGCCGGGCTGCTGCTCCTCGCCGGCGGAGTCGTCCTCGTCGTCGTCCTCGCCTCCCTGCGTACCGAGCCCGCCTCGACCCCCGTGACGTTCCTCGCCGTCGTCGTCCTGTCCACCTCCGTCGCCCTGCTCGGCCCCCTCCTGGTCAAGGCCGCCACGCTGCTGCTCGCCGGTCCGCTCCGGCTCACCGGTCACGGCGGCCGGCTCGCCACCGCCAACCTGCGCGGCAACGCCGCCCGCATGGCCTCCGTCGTCACTCCGCTCGTCCTGCTCGTCGGCATGACCTGCACCGTCCTGTTCGTCCAGGCCACCCTCGGCGACGCCGCCCGCACCCAGGCTCGCGAAGGCATCAGGGCCGACTGGGTGGTCGCCGCCCAGGGGACCGGCATCCCCGGCGAGGCCGCCCGGCGGCTGCGCACGGGGCACGACGCCGTCACCGAGGTGGTCCGCACGACCGTCCGCGTCGGCCTCGACAAATACCCCGCCCAGGGCGTCACCCCCGCCGGTCTGACCCGCACCTGGGACCCGAAGGTCACCGCCGGCTCCCTGGGCCGGCTCGGCCCCGGCACCGTCGCCGTCAGCGAACTGGCCGCCGACCAGCAGCATCTGAAGCCGGGCAGCACGCTGAAGCTCACGCTCGGCGACGGCACGCCCGCCACACTCACCGTCGCCGCCGTCTACGACCGGGGTCTCGGCTTCGGCGACCTCACCTTCGCCCACGACCTCGTGGCCCATCACGTCGACAATCCGCTCGCCTCCTCCGTGCTCGTCAGCACGACCCGCACACAGACGCAGCTCGCTACTACGCTCCATGACTACCCGGGATTGCGGATTCTCTCGCCGGCCGCCGCCGACTCCCTCCAGGCCGACCGGCAGCAGACGAACGCCGAGGTCAACTATCTGGCCATGGGACTGGTCCTGGCCTTCACCGCCATCGCCGTGGTCAACACGCTCGCCATGTCGGTCGCGGAGCGTGTCCGGGAGTTCGCGCTGCTCCGCCTCGCCGGCGCGACCCGCCGTCAGGTGCTGCGCATGCTGCGCACCGAGGTGCTGTCCGTCCTCTTCCTCGCCACCGCGCTCGGCAGCGGTATCGCCCTCGCCGTGCTCACCGCGTTCAGCGTCGGCATGACGGGCCGGGCCGCTCCGACGGTCACCCCGCTGCTCTACGTGGGCGTCGTCGGCGTCGCGGGTCTCCTCGCGCTCGTGGCCGGCGCCCTGCCGGGACGCGCGGCGCTGCGGGTGCCGGCGGTGACGGTCGCCACGGCGAAGGAGTAGCACCCGCGGCCGTCCGCGGCCCGGCTGCCGAAGCCGTCGTGCACCCGCGCGGCCCGCCTGCCACAGCCGTCATGAACCCCGCGGCCCGCCTGTCACACCCGCCGTGCACCCCCGCGGCCCCTCAGCCCGGGCCGCCGTGAACCCCCGCGCAGCGCCGGGGGTTCACGGTGTTTTCGGACGTGCGTTCAGGGGGTCGCCGGTGCGACGGGCAGTCCCGCCGCCCGCCACGCCTGGAAGCCGCCGACCAGGTCGGTCGCCCGGTGCAGGCCCAGCTGGTGCAGGGAGGCGGCGGCGAGGCTGGAGGCGTAGCCCTCGTTGCAGATCACCACGATCCGCAGATCGTGTCCGGTGGCCTCGGGCAGGCGGTGGCTGCCCTGGGGGTCGAGGCGCCACTCCAGCTCGTTGCGTTCGACGACGACGGCACCGGGGATGAGCCCGTCCCGCTCGCGCAGGGCCGCGTACCGGATGTCGACGAGCAGCGCCGCCCCGGACCGCGCCGCCTCGTGCGCCTCCGCTGCCCCGACACGCTGGTAGCCGGTCCGCACCCGCTCCAGCAACGCGTCGATGCCGAGGGGCCGTTCGTCCGGCACGCCGGTCACCGCCGGCCGCTCACCGGTGCCGCTCACTGCCAGTCCTCCGGGCGCTCGACCTGCTCCAGACGCAGTACCTGGCCCGCGCGGCTGAAGCGGCGGATCCGCGGCAGCGGCGGGTAGTAGGCGTGGACGGAGACCGCGTGCCGGTCCGGGGACTCGTTGAGCACCTCGTGCACATGGTGGCGGCCGAAGGCGCGGCCCTGCCCGGCGGACAGCCGGCGTACCCGGTCGACGCCCTCGGTGAGTTCCAGGGTCTTCCAGCCGTCGGCGGGCAGCCGGGCGGCGAGGGAGTTCTCGGTGAGGTCGCCGGACGCGGTGAGGAAGGCGCCGACCGAGTCGGCGTGGTCGTGCCAGCCGGTGCCGGTACCGGGCGGCCAGCCGATCAGCCATGCCTCGCTGCCGCCGGGGCCCTTCAGCCGCACCCAGGTGCGGCCCTCCGGGTCGAGCGGCAGGGAGGCGATCAGCTCGGCGTCGGCCGCCGTGCGCCGGACGAAGTCGAGGAGGTCCGCCTGGGTGGGTGCCGAGCCGGCGGCAGCGGACGCGGATGCCGACAGGGAAGGGGAGGGGACAGACACGTGCACCGTCCTGAGGAGCGTTCGCGGAAACGGGCGCGCGACGGCGCCCGGACAGAGGGGAGGCGAATTCAGCAGGACGGACGACACACGCAGCCCGCATAGCGGACGAGGTCCATATGGACCCTCCGCCACAGGCGCACACAGGTGTCGGTCACGATCCGGAGTACAGCACGCTGCCGTACTCCGGTCAACCGAGTGTCACCCTGTGGACGACAGGACGACAGGACGACAGGACGACAGGACGACAGGATGCCGGGGCGCACGGCCGGCGCGCGCCGGAGCCGGCTTCCGCCGCCTCCGCCCGGTGCGACTCCTCTTGCGCCGCGCCGCCCAGGCGCACGGTCAGCGCGCGCCGGTGCCGGCTTCCGCCGCCTCCGCCTGGTGCGACTCCTCTTGCGCCGGGCCGCCCAGCGTGGCCTCGGCCGCCGCGTACAGGTCGGCCGGACGGACCCCGCTCAGGGCGGTGACCAGGTGTCCGTCGGGGCGTACGAGCAGCACGCTGTGCGCCGGAGCGCCGGGGTAGCACTCGGCGACCAGCAGCTCGGCGGGGTGCGGCAGCGCGGTCACGGCCGCCGCGAGCCGGGGCATCACCCCGGCGGACATCCAGTGCTTGCGGTCCCAGACGCCCGTACCGGGCGCGATCAGGACGACGAGCAGCGTGCCGCGTCCCAGCCGGTCGCGCAGCCGGACGAAGGACCCGTCCTCCGCCGTGACCCGGACATCGGTGACCGGGGCGCCGGGCGGGGTGTCGACGGAGATCTCCCCCTCCAGGTCCGGTGGCGCGAGCGGTGAGCCGGCGTACGCCCCCGGCGCGCCCAGCGGACCGCGCCCCAGGTGACCGTCCGCCAGCAGCGTGTCGTGGCCCTTGGCCGCGCCCGGGACGATCTGGCGCAGTCCGCCCCCGCCGCGCAGCACCGGCAGCACCTGGTCGGCGGCGCGCAGCCGGGCGGCGACGATCGCGCGGCGCTCGGACTGGTAGCTGTCCAGCAGGGCCTCGTGCGGGCCGTGGTGCCAGGCCGTGGCCAGCTTCCAGGCGAGGTTGTCGGCGTCCCGGAGCCCCTCGTCGAGCCCCTGGGTGCCGAGCGCGCCGAGCAGATGGGCCGCGTCCCCGGCGAGGAGGACCCGGCCGGCGCGCCACCGGCGGGCCAGCCGGTGGTGCACGGTGTGGACACCGGTGTCGAGCAGGTCGTACGGGGGAGTGGTGCCGTCCGACCAGCCCGTGAGGGTCTCGCGGATCCGGGCCAGCAGGATCTCGGGCGTGACCAGGTCCTTGCCCGGCGGCAGCAGCCAGTCCAGGCGCCACACCCCGTCCGGCAGGGGGCGGGCGGTCACCTCCCCGACCGGGGGCCCGGACGACCGCCACGGCGGCATCCGATGGAGCAACGCCCGGCCTTCCCAGGGAAGTTCGACGCGCAGCGCGGCGACCGCGTGCCGCTCCACCGCCGTACGGCCGGGGAAGCGGATGTCCTGGAGCTTGCGCACGGTCGAGCGGGGGCCGTCGCAGCCCACCAGATAACTGCCGCGCCACCAGGTGCCCTGGGGACCGCGGGTGTGCGCGGTGACACCGGCCCGCTCCTGTTCGAGCGCGTCCAGACGGCTGTCGACGGCCACCTTCACCAGCGGCTCGTCGGCGAGGGCCGCGCGCAGGGCGTTGGTGAGGACGTGCTGGGCGATGTGCAGCGGGGCCGCCGGGTCGGCCGCGTCGAAGGCGATCTCGTTCGTCACCTGCTTGCGTCGCAGGGACCGCCATCCGGCCCAGCGCACGCCCTGCTCGTCGAGCGCGGTTCCGGTCAGCCGCGTCAGCAGGGCGGCCGTGTCCTCGCGCAGCACGACGGTGCGCGCCGGACGGGGCTCGTCCTTGCCGGGGCCCTCGTCCAGGACGACGGCGGGCACGTGCTGTCGGGCCAGCAGCAGGGCGAGCGTCAGTCCGACCGGCCCCGCTCCGACAATGATCACCGGGTCCATGACGCGGCGCCCCCTGCCCGTGACGATGCCCTGACGGAGACAAGTGAACAGGAAGGCGGAGCGGGGTGCACGATCACGAAACGTATGCAACCCATTGGCAGAGTTTGCGTCAAGCGACGGGAGGCAGTGGCGATCATGCCACTGCCCCCGGAGGACTCATGTCACTTGAATGCGCGTCAGTCTTCCTTGCCGACGCCGGATCCGCCGCCGACGAAGGGACCGCTGAGGTCGACACCGCCGGGCGCGCCTCCGGCCCCGGTCGCCGCCGTACCGCCGATGTCCGCGACGTCCTGGACGCCGAGCACCGCGCCGGTCGACTTCGTGCGCCGCCGCAGCCGGCCCTCCAGCCAGCCCGCGAACGAGGTCAGCGAGAAGTTGAGGATCACGTAGATCACGGCCACGATCGTGAAGGACGCGATGGTGTTGGCGCCGTAGTAGCCGCTCATGGTGTTCGCCGAGGCGAGCAGCTCGGGGAAGGTGAGGACGGCGCCGCCGAGCGCGGTGTCCTTCACGATGACCACGAGCTGGCTGACGATCGCCGGGAGCATCGCGGTGACCGCCTGAGGCAGCAGGATGAGCCGCATCACCTGGTTCTTGCGCAGGCCGATGGCCATGGCGGCCTCGGACTGGCCCTTCGGCAGGGAGAGGATGCCCGCGCGGACGATCTCGGCGAGCACCGACGCGTTGTACAGCACCAGGCCGGTGACGACCGCGTAGAGCGGACGGTCGTCGGAACTCACGTCGGTGTACTGGCTGTACAGCTCGTTGCCGAAGATCATCAGGACCAGCACCGGGATCGCGCGGAAGAACTCCACGACGACCGTGGCCGGGCCCCGCACCCACGCGTGGTCCGAGAGCCGGGCGATACCGAGGACGGCGCCCAGGGGCAGCGCGATGATCATCGCCAGCGCCGCGGCCTTCAGGGTGTTCTGCAGACCGGGCCAGATGTACGTCGAGTACGCCTCGGTGTCACCGCCGAAGTAGGGCTTCCACAGCGCCCACTCCAGCTGGTTCTTGTCGTCGAGGGCCGCGTACACCCACCAGACGACCGCCGCGAGCGCGGCTATGAAGAGCGCCGTGTAGAGGACGTTGCGCCGTTTGGCGCGCGGCCCCTGGGCGTCGTACAGGACCGAGGTCATCGCTTCACCGCCACCTTCTTGCCCACCCAGCCGAGGATCAGGCCGGTCGGCAGGGTCAGGCAGCAGAAGCCGAACGCGAAGATCGCGGAGATCAGCAGCAACTGTGCCTCGTTCTCGACCATGTCCTTCATCAGCGCCGCCGCCTCGGCGACGCCGATCGCGGCGGCCACCGTCGTGTTCTTCGTCAACGCGATCAGGACGTTGGTCAGCGGAAGCACGGCGGCCCGGAAGGCCTGCGGCAGCACGACCAGGAACAGGACCTGGGTGAAGCTCAGGCCGATGGCCCGTGCGGCCTCCGCCTGGCCCACCGGCACGGTGTTGATGCCGGCCCGGATCGCCTCGCACACGAAGGCCGACGTGTAGACGGTCAGTCCGAGCACCGCCAGCCGGAAGCTGTACGTGTCCACGACGTCGCCGGCTCCGAGGCTGACGCCCAGCGTGTCGTGGAGGCCGAGCGAGGCGAACAGGATGATCACCGTGAGCGGGATGTTCCGCACGATGTTCACGTAAGCGGTGCCGAACCCGCGCATCAGCGGCACCGGGCCCACCCGCATGGCGGCCAGCAGGGTGCCCCAGACCAGGGAGCCCACCGCGGACAGCAGTGTCAGCTGCACTGTCGTCCAGAAGGCTCCCAGTACGTCGTAACCTTCAAGAAAGTCGAACACGATCTCCCGCGCTTCCGCGTGTAGGGATGCCCGGGCGCGGCGCCCCCCCCGGGGGGGGGGCCCCCCGGGGGGGGGGCGGGCCCGGGGTGGGGGAGT
>NZ_JAINRE010000059.1 GCF_020400595.1 Streptomyces naphthomycinicus
GGCCCGCAGGAGGCGGCCGGCGTCCAGGTCGAACGGCCGCGTGGCCTCTGCGCGCAGCACCTCGCCCGCGCGGGTCTCCGCGTCCGCCTCGGCCCGCAGGTCGTGCACCGTGACCTCCACCGGCCAGGGCGCGGTGATCACCTGCCGAGGTGTGCCGTCGTCGTCCGCCGGGAACGCCGTCCGCAGCACCTCGTGCCGGGCCACCAGCCCCGTCAGGGCCGTGCCCAGGGCGGCGACGTCCAGCGCGCCGCGCACCCGCAGCACCGTCGGCACCAGGTAGTCCGCGCTGTCCGGCGTCAACCGGTCCAGGAACCACAGCCGCTGCTGCGCGAACGACAGCGGCTGCGGTCCGGCCTCCCGGTCGGCGCGTACGATTCGGGTCGCTTCCGCGCGCCGCCGCATGCGGGACAGCAGCCGCGCCTCGACCGAGTTCTCGCCCATGATGTTCCGTCCTCTTCGTCTACTCGCGTGGGCAGTGGGCCGCTGGTTCAGGAGTTCTGTTCCTGCGCGTCGAACGATTCGATGAGCTGTTGCTTGATGCCGATGACGGTGGGCGACTGGAAAAGGCGCCGCAGGCCGATGCGTACTCCGGTCGCCGACTCCACCTGGTTGACGAGCTGGATGGCGAGCAGGGAATGACCGCCGGCGTCGAAGAACCCCTCGTGGACTCCCACGCGTTCGACGCCGAGCACGGCGGCCATGATTCCGGCGAGCTCCGCCTCGATCTCGTCCCGCGGCGCGGTGTATCCGGCCGTGCTGTCGCCGTCGCTCCCGAGGGCCGGCAGTGCCGCGTGGTCGACCTTGCCGTTCCGGTTGAGCGGCAGTTCCGGCAGGACGGCGAACGCGGACGGCATCATGGCGCGCGGCAGGCGTTCGGCGGCCCACTCGCGCAGCGCTCCGGCGCTCACCGTGCCGCCGGGCGCGGCCACGCAGTAGGCGACCAGCCGCTTGTCGCCGGGCGTGTCCTCCCGGACCACCACCGCGCACGACCCGACCGTGTCATGAGTAAGCAGCGTCGCCTCGATCTCGCCGAGCTCGACCCGGACGCCGCGCAGCTTCACCTGCCGGTCGATGCGTCCCAGCAGGTCCAGTTCGCCGTCCGCGGTGAACCGGCCGAGGTCGCCCGTGCGGTACATCCGGCCGCCGCGGAACGGGTCGGCGACGAAACGCTCGGCTGTGAGCTCGGGCCGTTGGTGGTAACCGCGGCCGACGCTGTCGCCGCCGAGGTACACCTCGCCGAGCACACCCGCGGGTACGGGACGGCGGTCCGGATCCAGGACGTAGACGGTCTGGTTGACCATGGGCCGGCCGGCGCGGACCGGCCCGGTGGGGTCCATGCGCGAGGCCCGCCAGTACGTCGTGTCCACCGAGACCTCGGTGGCGCCGTACAGGTTGACGAGGTCACCGGGGAAGCGTTCGGTGAACCGGCTCACCAGCGTCGGCTGGAGCGGCTCGCCGCTGGCGAAGGCGTACCGCAGGTGCGTGCAGTCCGCGGGCCGTACCCGGGAGACGAACAGGTCCAGCAGGCTCGGCACGAAGTGGAGGCCGACCACGCGGTGGGCGCGCATGAGGCGGGACACCTCGGCCATGTCGAGCCGGTCGGAGCCGGGTACCAGCACGACCGTGGCGCCCTGCCACAGCGGCCAGAAGATCTCGTACGCGGAGACGTCGAAGGACAGCGGCGTGGCCTGGAGGAAGCCCTCGCCCTCGGCGAGCGGGAACGCGTGCTGCATGCCGGCCAGGTAGTTGACCACTCCGCGGTGTTCGATGCGGACGCCCTTGGGGCGGCCGGTGGAGCCGCTGGTGTAGATCAGGTAGCAGAGGTCGCCGGGTTCCGCGACGGGTTCCGGCGCGTCCGTGGGAAGGGTGTCGGGCAGATCGGCGAGCCGGTCCACGGCCAGCAGGTCCGGGCCCTCGGGCAGCAGGGCGGCGTGCGCGGTGTCGGTGATGACCAGGGGCGCTCCGGAGTCCGCCACCAGGTACGCCAGCCGCTCCGCCGGGTGCTCCGGGTCGAGCGGCACGTAGGCGGCGCCGGCCTTGAGGATGCCGAGCAGTGTCCACACCATGGCGGGCGAGCGTTCCAGACAGACGCCCACGCGTACGTCCGGGCCGATGCCCGGCAGGGCGCGCAGCCGGTGGGCGAGGCGGTTGGCCCGCTCGTCGAGCTGGCGATAGGTCAGAACTTCGGTGCCGCAGACGACGGCCACCGCGTCCGGGTTCCGGGCCGCCCGCTGCTCGAACAGCCCGTGCAGTGTCGCCGCCGGGACGGGCGAGGCGGTGTCGTTCCAGTCGGTGAGGATGCGGTGCCGCTCGCTCGCGTCCAGCATCTCCACCTCGGACAGCGCGCTGTGCGGGCGGGCCGTGGCGGCGGCCAGCAGGTTGGTGAAGTGGCCGGCCAGGCGCCGCGCGGTGTCCTCGGTGAACAGGTCGTCGGCGTAGACGACGGCGCCGTCCAGGGTGCCGTCCGCCGCCTCCGCGAGGTACATCGACAGGTCGAACTTGGCGTTGCGGACCGGGGTCTCGACGGGTTCCGCCGACAGGCCCGGCAGGTTCCAGGCGTCCGCGCCCGGTGCGTTCTGCAACGCGAACATCGTCTGGAACAGGGGGTTGCGGGACAGGTCGCGGTCGGGGGCGAGTTCCTCCACGAGGCGTTCGAAGGGCAGGTCCTGGTGGTCGTAGGCGCCGAGGGCGGTGTCCTTGACCCGGTCGAGGAGTTCGGTGAAGGCGGGGTCGCCGGAGAGGTCGGTGCGCAGGACGAGGGTGTTGACGAAGAAGCCGATCAGCTCCTCGGTCTCGGCACGGTTGCGGCCGGCGATCGGGGTGCCGACCGCGATGTCCCGCTGTCCGCTGTAGCGGGCCAGCAGCAGCTGGAAGACCGCGAGCAGGGTCATGAACAGGCTTGTGCCGCTCTCGGCGGACACCGCGCGGGCACGGGCGGCGACCTCGGCGGGCACGGAGAACCGGACCGCCTCGCCCCGTCCGCCGCGTTCCGCCGGCCGGGCGTGGTCGGTCGGCAGCTCCAGCGGCTCCAGTCCGGCCAAGCGTTCCTTCCAGTAGTCGAGTTGGCGCTCCAGGGGCGCGCCGGACAGCCAGGCCCGCTGCCACACCGCGTAGTCGGCGTACTGCACTCCCAGCGGGCCGGGCCCGGACGTGCCGGACCGGTCCGCGACGGCCTCCGCGTACCGTGCGGACAGCTCGCGCACCAGCACGCCCACCGACCAGCCGTCGAAGGCAATGTGGTGCACGGTGACCGCCAGCACGCTCTCGTCGTCGGCCAGCCGGACCAGCAGCGCGCGCAGCATCGGTCCGGTGCCGAGGTCGACCGGCCGCAGTCCGTCCTCGCGCAGCACGTCCGCCAGGGCTTCCTCGCGGGTGGTGGCGTCGTCCGCCCCGCGCAGGTCGCGTACGAGCATCCGAACCGGCCGCGCCGGGTCGATCAGCTGCACCGGCGAGCCCGTCGCGTCCGTGCCGAACCGGGTGCGCAGGATCTCGTGGCGCGCCACCACCGCGGTGAACGCGGCGTTCAGGGCGTCGATGTCCAGGGAGCCGCGGATGCGGAAGGCGAAGGGCAGCAGGTATTCGGCCCGGTCCGGCTCCAACTGGTCCAGGAACCAGAGCCGTTGCTGCGCGAAGCTGAGGGGCGGCGGCCCGCTGTCGCGTGGCACCGGCGGGATGCGGTCCGCCCCGGTGCCGTCCAGCTCGGTCACGGCCGCGGCCAGCAGCGCCGGGGTCAGGGCGCTGAACAGCGTGCGCACCGGGACATCGGCGCCCAGCCGCCGGCGCAGCCGCGACACCACCTGGGTGGCCAGCAGCGAGTGCCCGCCCAGAGCGAAGAAGTCGTCGTGCACGCCGACCCGGTCCACGCCCAGCACCTCGGACCACACCTCGACCACCGTGCGTTCGGCGTCGTCACGCGCCGCGGTGTACGCGGCGCCCAGTCCGGACCGGTCGGAGGCGGGGACGGGCAGCGCCCGGCGGTCCGTCTTGCCGTTCGGGGTGAGCGGTATGCGCTCCAGCGGCACGAACGCCGCGGGCACCATGTAGTCCGGCAGGTCGCGCCGGAGGTGGGCGCGCAGCGCGGTCACGTCGAGGGGCCCCACGGGTACCACGTACGCCACCAGTCTCTGCGCTCCGGGGACGTCCTCGCGCAGCACGACGGTGGCGCCGGCGACGGCGGGGTGGGCGAGCAACGCCGTCTCGATCTCGCCGAGTTCGATGCGGTAGCCGCGCAGCTTGACCTGGTTGTCGGCGCGGCCGACGAACTCCAGCCGCCCGTCCGGCAGCCATCGGGCGAGGTCGCCGGTGCGGTAGACGCGCCGTGGCGTGCCGTCCACGTCCACGACGGTGAACTTCGCGTCGGTCAGCTCGGGCCGGTTCAGATAGCCGCGGGCCAGCCCGGGGCAGCCGATCCACATCTCGCCCGGTACGCCCACCGGCACCGGCCGGCCGTGGCGGTCGACCACGAAGACCTTCGCGTTGGCGACCGGCCGGCCGATCGGCACCCGGTCGACGGGCCCGGTGATCCTGGCGGTCGTCGCCTCCTGCGCGGCCTCCGTGGGCCCGTAGCCGTTGACCAGGGGTACCGCGCAGTGCCGGAACCACTCCCGGATCTGCTCCCGCTGGAGTGCCTCGCCGCCGAGCCGGACCAGCCGCAGCTCCGGGCCCAGCGCGTCCGGCCCGTCCAGGTCGGTGGCCAGCGCCCCGAACGCCGACGGGGTGAGCCACGCCACCGTGACCCGGTGCTCGCGCAGCGCCGCCGCCAGCCGCCCCGGGTCCCAGGCGTCGTCGCGCAGCACCAGGGCGGCTCCGGAGACGAGGGGGGCGAACAGCTGGCCCACCGACGAGTCGAACGCGATCGACGCGAACTGCAGGACCCGGTCCCCGGGCGTGAACTCCAGCTCACGGCACGTCTCGCGCATCCGGGCACGCAGCGCGCCGTGGGTGATCTGTACGCCCTTGGGGCGACCGGTGGAACCGCTGGTGTAGATCACGTAGGCCACGTCGTCCGGACCGGCCTGCGCCACCGGACCGGCGGAGGCGGTGTACGGCCGCTCCGGCCAGGACCCGTCCAGCAGCAGCGTCGGTGTGTGAGCGGGCAGGCGGCCGGTGTGCGCGGACTGGGTGACGATCAGCGGGGCGCCGCTGTCCTCGACCATGTAGGCGAGCCGGTCCGTGGGGTACGCCGGGTCCAGCGGCACGTACGCCGCCCCCGACTTGTGGATGCCGAGCAGCGCGCACACCATGTCCGCACCACGGTCCAGGCAGACCGCCACCAGGGTGCCCGGCCCGGCACCGCGTTCGCGCAGCCGGCCGGCGATCCACTCCGCCCGCTCGTCGAGCTGCCGGTAGGTCAGCCGGCCGGTGCCGCACGTCACGGCCGGCGCGTCCGGGTGGCGGGCGGCCCGCTCCTCGATCAGCCGGGTCACGGTCAGCGTGTCCGGGGCGTCGGTGTCGGCGCCGTTCCACTCCTCCAGGATCGTCCGGCGCTCGGCGGCGGTCAGCATCTCCAGCTCGGACAGCCGGGCGTCCGGAGTGGCGCAGGCGGCGGCCAGCAGCGTCTCGAAGTGCCCGGCGAGCCGCACCATCGTGGCCTCGTCGAACAGGTCGGTGGAGTACACGACGGTGCCGTCCAGAGCGCCGTCGGCGGCCTCGGTGGCGTAGAAGGTGAAGTCGAACTTGGAGTCCTGGGCGGACACGTCGAGCTGTCGCACGGTCAGCCCCGGCAGCTCCCACGACCTGCTGTCGGGGGTGTTCTGGAGGACGAACATCGTCTGGAACAGCGGGTTGCGCGACAGGTCCCGCTGCGGTGCCAGCTCCTCCACCAGGCGTTCGAAGGGCAGGTCCTGGTGGTCGTAGGCGCCGAGCGCGGTGTCCTTGACCCGGGCCAGCAGCTCGGTGAACGTCGGATCGCCGGACAGGTCCGTGCGCATGACCAGCGTGTTCACGAAGAAGCCGATCACGTTCTCGATCTCGGCCCGGTTGCGGCCCGCGATCGGGGTGCCGACCGCGATGTCCTCCTGGCCGCTGTAGCGCGCCAGCACCGTCTGGAAGACCGCCAGCAGCGTCATGAACAGGCTCGCGCCGGTCTCCTTGGAGAGCCTGCGGGCGCCGTCGGCGGTCCGTGCCGGCACGCGGAAGGTGAGCATGGCGCCGTTGCCGCTGCGCCGCGCCGGACGCCGGCGGTCGGTGGGCAGTTCGAGCGGTTCGGTGCCGGCCAGCCGGCCGCGCCAGTAGTCCAGTTGCTCCGCCAGCACTTCGCCGGTGAACCACTGGCGCTGCCAGACCGCGAAGTCGGCGTACTGGAGGGGTGGTTCGGACAGGTCGGCGGCCCTGCCCGCGACCCTGGCGCCGTACAGCGCGGTCAGCTCCCGGGACAGCACACCCGCCGACCAGCCGTCGAACGCGATGTGATGCACCGTCAGGGAGAGGAGGTGCTCGTCCTCGGCCAGCCGGATCAGCAGCGCACGTACCATCGGTCCGGTGCCGAGGTCCATCGGGCGGAAGCCCTCGGTGTCCACGAGCGCGGTGGCCGCCTCCTCGCGCGCGTGGTCCCCGGCGACGGATCGCAGGTCGTGGACGGCGAGGGGCAGCGGCCTGGGCGGGTCGACGACCTGGCCGGGGTTGCCGTCCGCGTCGCTGACGAAACGGGTGCGCAGCACCTCGTGCCGGGCCACCAGCTCCGACAGCGACGCACGCAGCGCCGGGACGTCCAGCGGACCGCGGATGCGCAGCCCCATCGGGATCAGGTACTCGGCCCGGCCGGGCTCCAACTGGTCCAGGAACCACAGCCGGTGCTGCGCGAACGACAGCGGCAGCGGACGCCCGTCCCGGGGGGCGCGGGGGATGACCGGAGCATCGTCCGGAGCCCCGGCCGCCACCAGGGCACCCATGGCGTCGGCCGCCTCCTCGGCGTCGAAGTCGGACGACTCGAACAGCCGGCGGGCCCGCAGCACGGCTTCCTCCGCGAGGAAGGACGCCACCGCCCGCACCGTCAACGGCTCGGGCAGCGGTTCGGCGCCGAATTCCGAACCGAATTCCTCCGCGATCCGGCGGGCCATTTCCGTCGCCTGCCCGCGGGTTCCGCCCAGTCGGAAGAATTCATCCTCCGCCGCGGTCACCTCAGTGCCGGTCACCGCATTCCACACCGCGGCGATGCGGGCTTCGGCCGGGGAGAAACCGCCCTGTTCGGTCACCTGCCCGGAGGCCGCGGCCATCATCGGATTCGTCGTCATGTGTCCACCAGTTCCTCGTCATCGACCGTTCGCGAAAACCCCTCGGAAACTCAGCCGAATCCGATGCTCGCAGAGCGTTCTTGACGAGATAACTGGTTACTTCTGCCCGCCGGACGTGGACACTTCTGCCCCTTCGGGCGTGGGCTCTCGGAGGTTCGCCCGCCGGGCGGGGATCCGCGCGCCGCGGGGGCGGGCGCGGGAAGCGGGCAGCCGGCCGGGGGGGGCCCCCGCCCCGGCCGGCGCCGGTCCCACGCCTCGCCTCAGGCGGCGGCTGCCCCGGCCACCGCTTCCCCGGGGACGGGAGCCGTACCGGCCGCCCGCCCGTTCTCGTGCGCGGTGCCGACGGGGCTCGCGTCGGGCTCCGTCGGCTTGCGCATGCCCGACCACTCCCGGTTCATGGCCGGCACGCCGATGGCGACGAGGTAGAGCCCGCCCACGATCCACAGCGCGCCCGAGGTGCCCGCCAGCGTCACCAGCCCCGCGCCCAGCAGCCCACCGAACGGGATGCCCGCCCAGGTGACGGCCTGGGCCAGCGTCTTGACCCGTCCCAGCAGCGGGGTGGGGATCAGCTCGTACGTCACGGCGCCGACGATCGGATTGACGAAGCCCGACCCCAGGCCGCCCGCCGCCAGCACCGCGAGGACCAGCCACAGTGGCGCGCCCGTGGCCATGGCCACGAAGCGAGGGACGCCGCCCAGGGTGAAGCCGATCAGGTAGACGGCACGCCGGGGGAGCCGTTCGGCCACTCCCGCCGCCACGAGCGCGGCGACGATCGAGGTCGCGGCGAAGACGCTGACCACCAGCCCGATGGCCTCCGCGCCGTTGCCCGTCTCCTTCGCCCAGACCGGCAGCAGCACGGACATGAACGCCTGGTCGAGCAGGTTGGTGGCGGCGAGCATGCACACGATGGACCGCAGCAGCTTGGCGTCGCGCAGGAACACCGCGCCCTGGCGCAGCCGCGAGAGATAGCCCTCGGCCTCGTCGACCGGCGTCTCGTGCGGCTCGGGCACCGGGTCGCTGAGGGTGGTGGAGACGACCAGCGCCGACACGCCGAACAGGCAGGCGGTGATCCACAGGGCGTAGAGGCTGCCGAAAGAGGCGACGACGACGCCGGCGATGGCCGGTCCGATGGTCGTCGCGGTCCGCTCGACCGCCGCCGACAGACCGGTTCCCCGTTCCAGCGGCACTCGGGCCGCGCGGGTCGCCGCCGGCACGAAGAGTCCCTTGGCCCCGTTGGCCGGGCCGTCCGCCGCACCGACCACGGCCAGCAATCCCAGCAGCAGGCCGAAGGACAGGTGTCCCGTGAGGTAGAGCAACGGGGCGGTGGCCGTCGCGACGGTGGAGGCCAGGTCGCCGGCGACGCTGATGCGCTTGGGGCCGACCCGGTCGATGATCGGCCCGGCCAGTGCCTGGGCTATCACGTACGGCACGATCTGGCAGAAGGCGACCAGACCGGTCTTGCCGACGCTGCCGGTCGTCGTCAGGACGAACCAGGGCAGGGCGATGGAGAGCACCCGGTTGGCCGACAGGGCCGCCGCGTTGGCCGACAGCATGCCGACCAGTCCGCGAAGGACCCGGGGTCCGCCGGCCGGGGCGTCCGGGGAGGGCGTGCGGGTGCGGGTGTCCGCCGCCTGCTGGGCGGCCGCGTGCCGAGAGGTCATCTTTCTCACTCCGAGTCCGGGGGGTGGGAGACGTGCCGGTCCGCACTGGTGGGGAACAACTGGAACTGGAAGGCGACCCGCGCCGCGCCCTCGGGCAGCGGCGACCCCGCCGGGTCCGGCGGGGAGGCGCGCCGGCGGAGCAGTCGGTGGATGTCCGCCGACAGCTCTTCGGCCTCGGCGGGGGTGAGCGTGAGCACGTAGTCGCCGAAGTCCTGGGCTTCGCGCCACTCCGGTGACAGCGAGGCGGTCGCTTCGATGGCGGTCGTCATCGCGTCGGACCAGACCCGGCCGAGCGCCTGAAGATAGGCGACGCCGAGACCTTCTCCGCCCGCCAGCACCGAGTCGTCCGGTGCGACCGTGTTGGCGTGCGCCGCCTGCCACCACCGCTCACGGCGGCCGCCCTGGGAGGGCGCCTCGACGATGAAGCCGTACTCGGCCAGCTGGCGCAGGTGATAGCTCGTCGCTCCGGTGTTCTGGTCCAGCCGCCGAGCGAGCGTGGTGGCCGTGGCCGGTCCCTCCGTCCGCAGAACCGTCAGGATGCGCACCCGCAGCGGATGCGCGACGCCCCGCAGGTTGCGGGCGTTCAGCTGGACCTGGGGGGACTGCTCGGGATGTTCCATGCACCCCAACGTAGATGACAAAGACTATTGTGCAAAGACTTCTGTGCACAGACTTCTTTGCAATCGCGGGAGATGGCTGAACTCCGTTGGTTGGGTGGCTTGATGTGCCCGTCGGCTCGGACCCTCCGCCCGCCCGGCCCGCCCCGCGGGCCCGACGAGCACCGATGCCGTCCGGGCGGCCTGCCCGACGTCTGTGCCTACGACGCCCAGCGGATCGCGGCGGCCGGCCTCTTCGCGTGATGCGATCCGGCGGGCACGGCGGACGTCACCCCGCGGGGCGCGGTCAGGCCGGGCTGAGCGCTCCCTGCGCGAACCGGCTCAGGGACGCCGTGAACGCGGCGACGAAGGCGTCCCTGGCCTCCTCCGGCAGCGCGTCCAGGGACAGATAGGGGTTGAGGTCCTCCAGCTCGACCAGCAGCAGGCCGCCGTCGGGTGCGCGGCAGGCGTCGACGCGCTGGATGCCGTACCCGAGGTCGTTCCAGTCGACGAACCGGCGGGCGAACTCCAGGTCGGCGGCGGTGGCCGCGTAGGGCCGCAGCTCCCAGCGGCGCTCGGGGTCGGGGGCGTACAGGGCGTACTGGAAGTCGTCGTCGACGAAGTAGAAGGACACCTCGTAGGCGAAGTCGACGCAGGGCTGGATGAGGACGTCGCCGGCGACGTGCTCGGCGATCCGGCCGCCGGGGACGATGCGCAGGCCGAGGGAGTCCGCGCCGAGCTTCGGCTTGACCACGTACCGCTCCGCGGAGGGCAGCAGGTGCAGGTCCTCGACGCGGTCGACGGTCGGGATCACGGGGAAGCCGGCCGCGGTCAGGTCGAGCAGGTACTGCTTGCCGGCCATGTCCGCCTTCCCGGTGAGCGGGTTGTACACCCGGGCGCCGACGGCGAGCGCCCGCGCGCGGAAGGCGTCGTACTCGCCCTGGTAGCCGAGGACGGGCCCGCTGTTGCGGACGACGACGGCGTCGAAGCCGTCCATCAGGGCCGCCGCGTCCAGCGGATGGCACAGGGCGAGGTCGAAGTGGGCGCGCAGCCGGGAGGTGAGGTGGACGTCCTCGTCGCAGTAGCGGCGCCCGCGGGCCTGGTACGCCAGGTCGGTGACGTAGAGCAGGCGGGGACGGGCGGCGGGCATGGGGGCTCTCCTCGGGGGCGCTGAGGGGTGCGGCCGGGGCGGTGCGACGGCCGGCGTCGGCGACGGTGGAGAAAGGTTACGCCGCAGGATGCGGGGGCTTCCGGCCGCCCCCGGCAACGCCTCCCCCGGCGCCTCACAGGCCGGCCGGCTCAGCGGGTGCCCTTCGGCGTCGTCCGGTCCGTCGGCGGGCGACGGCCCACCGCCGTTTCCTGTCGACAGGGGCGAGTACGGCTCGGAGATCCACCTCATGACCCACGGTACGAGGGCGCGCGGGAGGTGACGGGTCGTCGGCCCGGCCGTCGCGATGTGCCCGTCAGGCCGTTGACCGGGTGCCGCTTCGACGGAGAAGGCCCGGAAGAAGCTGATCCCCGGGGACCTGCTCTCGGCGATCGAGCGGGACGTCGAGCTCGAGGTGGGGGACAAGTGGTACGACCACAGCCCGACGTTTCGGGGCCTGACCGGTGTCCGGTACGACGCCGAGGGTGCCGTCGTGCCTTCTCGTCAGCGCGGCGGATCGCGCAGACCGAGTGCTGTGGCCGGCGCCCACCGGTTCGAGGCCGGGGTCAGGAAGCTGCTGCGGAGCCAGGGGGCGACGGCCGTCCCGGCGATGGTCCGCGACCTGGACGGAATCGCGAGCGTGTTCCTGACGGACCTCGCCCGGGACGCGGCCGTGGTCGTCCGCGAGGGCGGGGTCAAGCGTTTCGGTACGGTCACCCCGGTGATGTCGGGCGAACCGGCCCCACCCCCGTTCCGCGAGGGTTCCCTCCGGGCGTCCGCCCGCAGGGGGGACAGGCGGACCATCGGCGGGGACGACGTCCTGGCCGCCGCCACGATTCAGTTGTTCGGCGGCAATCTCAGGCAGCGAGCCCTCACCGAAGCACGCGAGGCGGCACAGCACACCTCGGCCGGCTGAGCGGGTGCGAGCGGCATCGCCGCCTCACCCTCGTCCGCCGCCGCGGACCCGCCACACGAGACGGCTTCTCGGGCTCCGAGCCCCGCCGGACCGCGGCGGGGCGTGCTCGGCCACGGGACCCCGCGCGCCGGACGGGCAGCCTCAGGAGCACTCAGTTCCCTCACAAAGCCACTCTTGCTGCACTGAGTGTCACTCGTACGGTCCGGGTGCTACGTTCCCGTCCATGAGCTCCAGCAGCGCGGTGCCGGCCGCGAAGCCGCCGATCCGGGACGCCCTGGTGGCGGCGGCCTTCCGGCTCTTCCTGGAACGCGGGTACGAACAGACCACCGTGGACGACATCGTGGGTCTGGCCGGGGTGGGACGGCGTTCGTTCTTCCGTTACTTCCCCTCCAAGGAGGACGTGGTCTTCCCCGACCACGAGCGCTGCCTGGCCGACATGACCGCCTTCCTCGCGGCGAGCGGCGCGGAGCACGAACCCGTGCGGCGGGTCTGTGACGCGGCCCGGCTGGTCCTGCGGATGTACGCCGAGAACCCCACCTTCTCCGTGCAGCGCTACCGGCTCACCCGGCAGGTGCCCGGGCTGCGCGCCTACGAACTGTCGGTGGTGTGGCGCTACGAGCGCGCGCTCGCCGAGTATCTGCGCGAGCGGTACGCGGGGCGGCCCGACGGGACGCTGCGGGCCGACGTGATCGCGGCGGCGGTCGTCGCGGCGCACAACAACGCC
This sequence comes from Streptomyces naphthomycinicus, assembly GCF_020400595.1. GTDB lineage: Bacteria > Actinomycetota > Actinomycetes > Streptomycetales > Streptomycetaceae > Streptomyces > Streptomyces naphthomycinicus. The sequence goes on from NZ_JAINRE010000059.1 coordinate 12,277, forward strand.
CTGCGCTCCTGGCTGCGGTCGGACGGCGAGGACGACGCGGGCGCGGCGGTGGACCACGCCCTGCGGTACGTGCAGGTGACGTACGGAAGGCCGGCCGACACCCCGGCGGCGCCCGGCCGGACCGGTCCCGCGCCGGCGAGCGGACAGCCGGAGGGGCCCGAGGACGTGGTGATCCTGGTGTCCCGCCGGGACGCCCCGCTGTGGCGGCTGGTGCAGGAGCTGGAGACGGCCCTCGGCCGCACCTGACCAGGGGAGCCGCCCCACCGAGGGCGCGGCACGGGCGACGACGGTGGCGTGCCGGGCCCGCGCCAAGAAATGGGTACGGAGTGCCTTTACGAGTGACACTGAGTGCCATACTCTGTCGACGTGCACGGACGCACGGCAATCGTGGCAGGCGTGAACCGTGCGCATGCGTGCGCGGTGCGGGCCGGGCACGCGGGATTCCGGCCGAGCGCAGGGAGTTGACCAGCGTGTACCACCACTCAGCAAGCACCTCGCAGCCAGCGGCCGGTTCCGCGACGGGGGTGCTCGACGCCGCCCCCGCGGACTCCAAGGACGCCATCCTCTTCCAGCGCTGCGCCTGGTGCGGCACCGCGATGTACCACCGGCTGCTGTGTCCGGTGTGCCAGGGCAGCGAGCTGCGCACGGAGCGCAGCGAGGGCACCGGCACGGTCCGCCACTCCACCGTGGTGCACCGCAACACGCCGGCGGCACGGAACGTGTCACTGATAGAGATGACGGAGGGATTCGTCGTCCGGGGCCGCGTGATGGGCCCGCCGGTGGGGATCCACAGCGGTGACCGGGTCCGGCTGTCCACCGCCAAGGACCCGGTGCGCGGCGAGCCGGTCTTCCAGTTGACGGACGAGCCCTACCGCGCCTGGACCTGACCCCCGCCCCCTCCCTCCGCCCCGGCGCGGGCGGCCGAGCCCCCTCACGCAGGCCCCACGGGCTCAACTCCCCCTCGTTTCCCCTCATGTGATCCATCACCTCCTCTTCACAGGCAACCCACAGCCCCCCCATTCCATCCTCCGGGAGCGAGGGACGCCCGGGAGGGCCGGGTCGTCCGAGGTCGGGGTTCGAGGAGGAAATGTGGTCCGTGCCCGGCGCATATGGGTGGCCGCCGCCGCGTTGCTCGCGGTGGCGGGAGCATCCCCGGGGGTGGCAGTCGCCCACTCCCAGCCACTGAGAGGCGAAGGGGTGTCGGCGGCCGGGAACGGCACGCCGCTGCCGCCGGGGTGGCGGCTGTCCGGTGCGGGCTCGGCCCCGCAGCTGGAGTGGCGGTCGGACCGGCCGGTGCCGATGGGGAACGCACGGGTCGAATTCCGCTCCGGGGAGCGGCTGTTGGGGGTGCCGCGGCCCGGCACGGACGGGCACACCTTCCGGCTGCCGCTCGACCGGCGGCAGGCCACGGAGCTGCACGGGCTGGAGGTATGGTCCGGCGGGCGGAGACTGGACGCGCGGGAGACGGACGGCGGCGCGTCGGCGGCCCGGCCTCCGGCCCCGCTGCCTGCGAACGGCGTGGACCCGGGCAAGCCGGGTGCGTACCGCACCAAGACCGGCGAGTACGGACTGGAGTCGGTCCGGCTGCCGGGATTCCCGGAGCCGGTGGAGATGCGCGCGGTCGTCGTCGCGCCGGTCGGGGCGTCCGGCGAACGGCCCCTCGCGCTGTTCCTGCACGGCCGTCACTACACCTGCTACAAGGGCCGCGACGACATCGGCGGTGACTGGCCGTGCAAGGCCGGCACCAAGCCGGTGCCGAGTCACCGCGGTTATCTGCGGGACCAGAAGCTGCTGGCGTCCCAGGGCTATGTGACGGTGTCGATCTCGGCCAACGGCGTCAACGGCCAGGACTTCGCGGCCGAGGACGGCGGGGCGCAGGCCCGCTCGTCCCTGGTGCGGCTGCACCTGGCCCGGTGGGCCGACTGGACCGAACACCCCGAGACCGCGCCGAAGGTGGTCCGTGAGGCACCCCGCGCCGATCTGTCGCGGGTGCTGCTGGTCGGGCACTCGCGAGGCGGCGAGGGCGTCAACCGGGCCGCGCTGGACAGCCTCACGCCGCCGCCCGCGGACCAGGACGGCTACCACGGCCCGGTGCGCTGGAAGATCCGGGGCACGGTTCTCATCGGCCCGACCGTCTTCGGTCAGAACCCGGTGCCCGACGTGCCGTCGGTGACGATCCTGCCGGGCTGCGACGGTGACGTCTCCGACCTCCAGGGCGAGGTGTACGTCGACGGCACGCGCGCGGTCAGCAACGGCACGGCACTGCACAGCGCGGTGTACGTGATCGGCGCCAACCACAACTTCTTCAACTCGGAGTGGACGCCGGGCCAGGCCGCGGCGCCCGCCGACGACGACTTCTCCGACGACCCGCAGCACCACGACCCGGTGTGCGCCAAGCGGGCCGCGACCCGGCTGACCGCCGACCAGCAGCACCGGGCCGGTTCCACCTACATCGCGGCCGCCGCGCGGCTGTTCCTCGCCGGGGACGACCGGGTGCGGCCGCTGCTGGACGGCTCCGGCAAGCGGGCGCCGTCGGCGGACCCGGCGCGGGTGCTGAGCCACGCGGTGGGTGCCCGCCGGGGCGGCGGCTTCCTGCCGGACGGCGGGGTGTCGGTGACCGGCGGCAAGCTGTGCGCCGCGGTGGACCCGAGCCCGGCGAAGACCTGCCTGGGCGGGAACGCCAAGGGGGCCTCGCCGCACTTCGCACAGTGGGAGATCGACCGGGAGGCCGGCCGGCACGCGATCGCGCTGCGCTGGACGCGGGCCGGTACCCCGGCGCGGGTGACCGCCGGCACGCCGGTGTCGCTGACCGGGTCCAAGGCGCTGTCGCTGCGGCTGTTCGTGCCGCCGAACTCGCGGGGTGCGCGGCTGGACGTGTCGCTGACCGACGCCGCCGGCAAGAAGGCGAAGCTGGGCCGGGTCACGGTGGACGGACTGCCGGGCAGTGAGCGGACCGCCTCGTACTGGGCGCGGGAGATCCGGGTGCCGCTGACGGCGGCCACCCGCGCCGGGCTCGACCTGGGTTCCGTCAAGTCCCTGGAACTGACGCCGCGTTCGGCCTCCGGCCGGGCCTGGCTCATGGACGCGTGGGGCTGGCAGCCGGGGACGCCCGCGGTACGGACGGCCGCGCTGCCGCGCGTGGACGTCGGCCGGACGACGGTCGACGAAGGTGACTCCGGTGTGCGCACCTACCGGGTTCCGGTGCGGGTGACGGGCCAGGGCGGCAGCGGCCGGGTCCGGGTGTACGTCATCGACCCGGCCACGGGGAAGGCCAAGGACCGGCTGGTGACGGTGCGTCCGGGCGGCCACGACATCGATGTGCCGGTGAAGGTGAAGGGCAACACGCGGTACGGCACCGACGTGTCGTACGACGTGCTCGTGAAGGCGGTCCGTGGTGCGGTCGTCGGATCCCACCGGGGCGGGATCGTCGTCCACGACGACGACCCGGCGCCGAAGATGACCGTCACGCCCGTCGCCGGCAAGGTGACCGAGGGGCAGACGCTGAAGTGGCGGCTGTCGCTGTCGGAGGCGGTGGACGTGGACATGAGCGCGATGTTCGGAGTCGTGCCGGCGACCGCGCCGGAGCTGTCCACCAAGGATGTCCCGGCGGCCTGGCTGCGGGACGCGACCGGGGAGAAGCCGGACCCCGAGCGCCCGCTGTCCAAGGTGAACGGGCTCTACCTGTGGGCGGACATCCCGGCGGGCCGCACCAGCGCGGACATCACCCTGCCCACGGTCAAGGACCGGGTCCGGGAGTCCACGGAGTCGGTGCTGTTCCGGCAGACCGACATGCGGACCGGGGAGCCGCAGACCGGCGGCCTGGAACTGTCGGGGTCGGTGCTGAACGCGTCGTAGGACGCGTCCGTCCGGGTGGCCCTCAGTCCGCGAGGGTCACCCGGATCCCGACCGTGCCGGCTGCGCCGCGGCGCAGCCGGCTGCCCAGCAGCGTGAGGCGGCCGACGATGCCGTACTTGCGGGCGATGAGGGTGCGGTAGCGGGCGGTGGTGGCCGCGTCGGTGATCTCGGCGGTGGCCGGCAGCTGGTCGCCGGTGGGGTTGCCGCGGACGTCACAGGGGCCGACGAGGACGTCGGCGCGGCGGCGGATCCGCTTGACCTTCCAGCTGTCGGCCACCGTCCACACACCCAGGGCGCCCTCGTCCCGGACCACCCACACCGGGGTGGCCACGGAGGTGCCGTTCTTGCGGTAGCTGGTCACCAGCAGGTACTTGCCGGAGCCGAGCCGGTCGAGCCGCGTGTCGTCCATGCCCGCAGTCTAGGAGGCCGGGCGTCGCCCCAGGGTGAACCGGGAGTTTCGGGAATCGTCCGTCCGGCCCGCCGGACCGGCCGCGGCCCCGGCCCCGGTGCGGCCCCGGCCCGGGTGCGGCCGTCCCGGGGCGGGGAAATCCCGGCCGGCGCGACGGAGATCAACTCGGGCGTCTAGATTGCGTCCTGCACGGTGTATCTCTTGTCAGGCACCCCATCAGGCACCCAGGAGCTGACCCACGTGACCGACAACCCGGCAGCCACCAACGACGTGGCCGTGTCGCTGCGCGCCCGTATCAACACCGGCCAGCCGCACACCGCCCGGATCTGGAACTACTGGCTCGGCGGCAAGGACAACTACGAGGTAGACCGGGCGGCCGGCGACCAGATCCGCCAACTGCACCCCGGCATCGGGGAGTACGCGCGCGCGGACCGGCTCTTCCTCGGCCGTGCCGTCCGCCACCTGGTCCGCGACCTGGGCATCCGGCAGTTCCTGGACATCGGCACCGGGCTGCCCACCGCCGACAACACGCACGAGGTGGCGCAGCGGATCGCACCGGAGTCCCGGATCGTGTACGTCGACAACGACCCGCTCGTCCTCGCTCACGCGCGTGCGCTGCTGACCAGCACACCCGAGGGCCGTACCGACTACCTTGACGAGGACCTGCGCAACGTCGACGCCATCCTCGAACACGCGGCGCGCACACTGGACTTCAGCCGGCCGGTGGCGCTGATACTGCTCGGCGTGGTCATCTTCATCGGTGACGACGAGGACCCGTACGGTCTGGTCCGGCAGTTGACGGACCGGCTGCCGTCGGGCAGCCATCTGGTGCTGTCGCACACCATCACCAGCCCCTCGATGCCGGACGTGGACGAGGCGGTGAAGTTCTGGAACGAGCACGGCACTCCGAAGCTCACCCAGCGCACGCCCGAGAACGTGACCCGGTTCTTCGACGGTCTGGAGCTGCTGGAGCCGGGGGTGGTGTCCTGCTCGCGGTGGCGGCCGGAGAACGATCACGGGGCCGAGCCGGAGGAGGTCGCCATGTTCGGCGGGGTGGCCCGCAAGAGCTGAGCACCGCCGCCGGTGAACGCCGCGGCCCCGGGCCCCGTATGGAGGAGCGGGTCCTCGACGAGCCGAGGGTCCCGCGGTGCCGGTTGGGGCACCGTCCGTTCGGGTTCGGCTTCGGGAGCCATGCATGCGGCACGCACGACGACGGGTCGTCCGGCGAGTGACACGGCTGGCGGCGGTCGGCGGACTCCTCCTGGGCGGCGGGATGGTCGCCCAGGCGGCCATGGCCGGCGAGACTCCGCCGGCCTCCGCCAGACCGTTCAGCTCCGCCGACGGCGCCGGGGAGGCGGGCGCCGCGCTGGCGGCCCGGCTGGGCACCGCCCGTACCGCGGGCACGTGGATCGGCTCCGACGGGCGCCCGGTGGTGGCGGTGACCGACGAGGCGACGGCACGGACGGTGCGGCGGGCCGGGGCCGAGGCGAAGGTCGTGCCGCACAGCATGGACGAGCTGAAGTCGGCGACGGCCCGCCTGCGTTCGGCGCCGCGGGTGCCGGGAACGGCGTGGGCGGTGGACTACCGGACCAACCGGGTCGTGGTGCGGGCGGACCGCACGGTGTCCGCCGGCGACTGGTCCCGGCTGACCGGGGTGGCCGCGAAGATCGGCGGCTTCGTGCAGATGGAGCGGACGAAGGGCACCTTCACCACGCGGCTGAACGGGGCCCAGCCGATCCTGTCGACGGGCGGTCGCTGCTCGGCGGGGTTCAACGTCACCAACGGGCAGTCCGACTTCATCCTCACCGCCGGCCACTGCGGGCCGGCCGGGTCCACCTGGTTCGCCGACAACCAGGGCGACCGGCAGCTCGGCAACACCGTCAACAGCTCCTTCCCCGGCAGCGACTTCTCGCTCGTGCAGTACGCCGGGGGCAAGGCCGGTGCGGGCGCCGACGTCGTCGCGGTCGGCGGCGGCAAGGGGGTGCGGATCACCGGGGCCGCCGACCCCTCGGTGGGGCAGCGGGTGTTCCGCAGCGGCAGCACCAGCGGCCTGCACGACGGCCAGGTCACGGCGTTGAACGCCACCGTCAACTATCCCGAGGGAACGGTCACCGGGCTCGTCGAGACCAATGTGTGCGCCGAACCGGGCGACAGCGGCGGCCCGCTGTTCTCCGAGGGTGTCGCGCTCGGTGTCACCTCGGGCGGCAACGGGGACTGCACGACGGGCGGGACGACGTTCTTCCAGCCGGTGACCAAGGCACTGACGACGCTGGGGGTCCGGCTGATCGTGTCGGCGCAGAACGCGGGCGGCGCCCAGGGCGGTGCGCCCTCCCCCGCGCCGACGGCCGCGGCGGGCCAGGGCGCGATGACCCCGAGCGCTGCCTCACCGGGCTCCTCGGCCCCGGTCACGGGCGGGTCGGAGAGCAGCACCCTGCTGGCGCGGCTGACGGACACCCGGAACGTCGGTCCCGGTCTGCTGGTCATCGCGGGCAGTCTGATCGCGCTGGTGGCGACCCGGTACATCCGGGCCGAGCAGGACCGCAAGGCGTATCAGCGGTACTACTCCACGACGTGGGGCTGACCGGGCCGCGGCAGGGCCCCGGCTCGGCGCCGGGGATACGGCACGAAGGGCACCCGTACGCTCACGGGTGCCCTTCAGGCGGTACGGCGTGCTGTGCGCGCGGTCGGCACGCCCGGTACGGGGTGCTGTGCGCGGGGTCGGTCAGGCCGCCCGGTGCGGCTGCGGGGCCGCGGCGGCCCACTCCATCACGAGGCGCTGGTACTGCGCGCGCTGCTCGGTGGTCAGTGTCCCGCCCGACCGGCGCCACAGGGCCCGGATCTCCTCGTTGACCTCCGCGGCCGATCGCTCGGAGGCGGTTTCAACAGTGGTGGACATGCTGTGAAGCATATGCCGAGCAGCGTGAAGGCGCTGTGAGTAAGTAGCCTCGATGCGGACATATCGGACCGTGTTACTCATCACGTCAATGTGTCAACCCGAAGCGGGAGTTCAGCCGGGGTCCCGCGCCTCGGTCAGACCGAGGACCAGCACCTGGATGGCCAGCACGGCGGCGCCGCGCGCCCAGTCGTGGAAGTCGGACACCTTCGTCTCCAGATCCACCGGGGCGGCCAGGGGGTGCCGGTGGGCCCGGATGGTCTCGCGGACCGTGTTCCCCGCCACATCCATGAGGCCGACACCCTCTCCGGCGAGCAGGATCTTCTGCGGCATCGCGAAGTTGGCGATCTGCGCCACGAGAACGCCGAGGCCCCGGGCGGCCTCGTCGACGACCCGGAAGGCCATGGGCTCGCCCGCGGCGGCACCGGCGAGGATCTCCTCGTAGCCGGCGTCCCGGCCGGTGGCGGCGCGGACCTGGTAGCGGATGCTGGGGATGGTGAGCAGGGACACGGCGCTGCCGCGGGCACCCTCGGGGGTGAGGGGGCCGTGCGGGTCGATGATCCAGTGCCGGCCGAAGCCGCGGTCCTCCTCCGCGTACGGCACCCGTCTGCCGCCGAGCACCAGCCCGTAGCCGAGGCCGGCACCGATGGTCAGGACGGCGAAGCGGTCCAGGCCCCGGCCCGCGCCGAACCAGGTCTCGGCCTCCACCAGGGCGGCCACGTCGTTCTCCACCACCACCGGCAGCCCGGTGCGCTCCCGGACGAGGGCCCCCAGGGGCACGTCCCGCCACCCCAGGAAGGCGGACTCGCCGACCAGCGCGCGCTCGCGCACCCGGCCGCCCACGCCGATGCCGATGCCCGCCGGGGCGGGGCGGCCCGCGGTCAGCGCGCCGGCCATCTCCGCCAGCAGACCGGCCACGACGTCCGGCTCACGGGTGGAGAGCGGCCGGTCCAGCCGTCCGGTGACCTCGCTGCGCAGCGTGGTGACGACGCCGTAGACCCGATCGGCGGTGATCTTGAAACCGAGGAAGGAACGGGACCCGGCGACGATGTCGAGCGGCTGCGAGGGACGCCCCTGCCGGTTCCCGCCCGTCCCGCCCGGCCCGGCGGCCTCCACCAGCAGTCCGGACTCGATGAGCGGCTTGGTCAGCCGGGTGAGGCTGCCCTGGGAGAGGCGCAGCCGACGGGCCAGTCCCGTGCGGGACAGCGGGCCGTGCACGAGCACCTCGATCGCCACGGAGCGCTCCGCGGGGCTGAGCGGCAGCCAACTGGTCATCCCGGCCGCCCCCTCCTTTCCTTCCGTACCAAAAGTAATGAGGGGAGTCTATCGGCCCGGCGGACGCCGCGAGCGGGCATCCGCGCACCTCTTGACGACACAATTGTTCCGTCGTGAAAGTAACCCGTATGACTTTCTCCCTCGGTATCGTCGGCGCGGGGCAGTTCTCCGGACAGTTCGCCGCGCTGTTCCAGGCCCATCCCGGCATCCGCGACGTCTACGTCACCGACCTGCTGCCCGAGCGGGCCGAGCGGCTCGTCGCCGCGCAGGGCCTCGCGGGCACGTTCCCGTCGTACGCGGCGATGCTGGAGTCGCCCGCGGTCGACGCGGTCGCGATCTTCACCCAGCGCTGGACGCACGGCCCGCTGGTCCTGGAGGGCCTGAACGCGGGCAAGCACGTGTACTCGGCCGTCCCGATGGCGGTCACGACCGAGGAGATCGCCGCGATCATCGAGGCGGTCCGGGCCACCGGGCTGACGTACATGATGGGCGAGACCAGCCAGTACAACCCGGCGACCGTGCACGCCCGCAACCGGATCGCCGAAGGGGCCTTCGGCCGGCTGTTCTACGCGGAGGGCGACTACGTCCACGACATGGACCTCGGGTTCTACGAGGCCTATCAGTACAGCGGCGGCGAGGAGTGGAAGGCGACGGCCAGCTATCCCCCGCTGCTGTACCCGACGCACTCGGTGGGCGGGGTGCTCGGGGCCTGGCGGACGCACGCGGTGAGCGTGTCGGCGATCGGCGTGCGCGACGGGCGCGGTGACGGCGTCTTCGATCGCTCGGTCAGCCAGTTCGACAACGACGTGTCCAACGCGACCGCCCTGTTCGAGGTGGCGGGCGGCGGATCGTTCCGTACGAACGAGTTCCGGCGGGTCGGCTACCCCTCGCACATCCGAGAGTCCCGGTTCCGGTTCTTCGGGACGGAGGCCAGCATGGAGCAGCTGGCGACGGTGGCGCTGTGGCAGGACAAGAACGGGGTCGAGGACATCAGCGAGCTGCTGGAGCCCAAGCGGACACTGGCGCCTGACGATCCCTCGCTGGCGCATGTGGCGCCGGAGCTGCGCGCGGCCTTCACCTCCGGCTCGGCGCCGGTGCACGACCGGTCGCGGCTGCCACGGGAGTTCGACCACCTGCACAACGGGCACGAGGGCAGCCACCACTTCCTGGCGGACGACTTCGTCACCGCCGTGGCCACGCGCGCACTGCCTCCGGTGAACGCGTGGGTGGCCGCCCGCTACACCCTGCCGGGCGTCATCGCGCACGAGTCGGCACGGCAGGGCGGGGCGCGGCTGGCGATCCCGGACTTCGGGGACGCCCCCGAGGCGTAGCGGGAGCGCCGGCGGCTCAGGTGCCGGGCTTGCGGCCGTAGACGAAGACGTCGTCGCCGTTCTTCAGCAGCGACCAGTACTTCTTGGCGTCCTTCGTGGTCATGTTGACGCAGCCGTGCGAGCCCGGCGGGTTCCACATGCTCAGACCCACCGAGTGGAAGGCCTGGCCGCCGTCGAAGAACTGGCTGTAGGGCATCGGCACGTCGTAGATGTTCGAGACGTGGTCGATGTCCCGCCAGTAGATCTTCTTCAGGCCGGTGCGGGTCTCGTAGCCGTCACGTCCGGTGCGCACCGGCACCGGCCCGTAGACGAGGCGGCTGCCGTCCTGGACCCAGCTGAGCTGGAGCGTGAGGTTCACGCAGGCTATCCGGCCCTTGTTCACCGGGCACTTGCCGTCCTTGTTCGGCTTGGTGCCCACGGCCTTCTGCTTGTTCATCAGGTCCATCACGCCCCACGTCACGGAACCGGCGTAGCCGATGTTGGGGGTGATGCCGTGCTTCGTCTGGAATGCCTGGATCGCCTTGCAGTCGGCGGCGGACTGCTTGCCGTCGACCGGACGGCCCAGGAACTTCTCCACCTGCTTCTGGTACGGACCCGTCGTCGTGGTGCAGCTCGCTGCCTGCGCCGGTGCCGCGGTGAAGGCGAGCGCGAGCGGCGCCACCAGTCCCGTGACCCCCAGCGCGACGACGCCTCGCCTGCGTATGCCCCCCATGGCGGCCTCTTCCCTTCCCTGCTCCGGATCGCTGGATTGTCCGCCCGGTCCTCTCCGGGTCCTCCCAGCGCGATTCCCGCGGTCTCCGACTAATAGACCCGGCAGGGGAGGGCATGGTTGTGTTTCCGGTCAGGCTGTGACGAAACGGTGAAGTTCAGACCGTACAACACCCCCTGAGCAGCTCCACCGCCCGGGTCAGGGTCTCCGGTGTCGCCGTGAACGGCAGGCGGAGATGACGGGTCAGGGTGGTGCGGTCGGCACTGAACCGGGGGCCGGGCGTGAGCGCGAGGCCGCGTGCGGCGGCGCGGGCCGCGAGTTCGGTGGCGAGCGGGGCGCCGGCGCCCAGGTGCAGCCACAGCGTCAGGCCGCCCGGCGGCACGGTGCAGGTCCAGCCGGTGCCGGCGAGCAGCGCGGCCAGATGGTCGCGCTGGACGCGCAGCCGGGCGCGCCGGTCGGCGAGCAGGGCGGCCAGCGGTGCGCCGAGGAGTTCGGCGGCGATGAGCTGTTCCAGGGGCGGCGGCGCGAGCTGAGCCTGGAGCGGGCGGGTGCACAGCTGTCGTACGAGGTCCGCGGTGGCCCGGATCCAGCCGACCCGCAGACCCGACCACAGGGTCTTGCTCGTGGAACCGATCTGGACGACCCGGGCTCCGGCGAGGTGGGGTTCGCCGCCGGGCGGGGTGCGGAGGTCCAGGTCGCGCATGGTCTCGTCGGCGAGGACGGTCAGTGCGTGGCGGTCGGCGAGCGCCGCGAGCCGCCGGCGTGCGGCCTCGTCCATGTGGGCGCCGGTGGGGTTGTGGAAGTCGGGGACCAGGTAGGCGAGTCGGGGGCGGTGCCGGCGCACGGCGGCCGTGAGGTGGTCGAGGTCCCAGCCGTCCCGGGCCGACACGGGGACCGGCAGCAGGCGGGCCCGGCGGGCGCGCAGCACGGCGAGGGCGCCGGGGTAGGCGGGGTTCTCCACCACCACGGGTGCCCGCCGGTCGGTGTGGAGATGGTCCAGGAGCAGGGTGAGGGCGGCCTGCGCGCCGGCGGTGACCAGGATCTGCTCGGGACGGGTGGCGAGGCCGGCCCGGGTGTAACGGTCCGCCAGCAGCTCGCGGAGGAGGGGCAGGCCGGCCGTGGCGGTGCCGGAGTCCACGAGCAGGGGCGCGCAGCGCTCGGCGGCGCGGGCGAGGGCGGCCAGGTAGGCGTCGTGGGGTGCGGCGGTCACCGCGAGCGTGAGGTCCAGGCCGGCGTCGGGGGCGCCGCCCCGGTCGAGGGACCAGGGGGTGGTGCGCTCGGTGAGGCGGGCGGGCAGGCGTACGGCGCTGCCGCTGCCGTGCCGGGTGCGCAGCCAGCCGTCGGCGCGCAGCAGGCTGAGCGCGGCGACCACGGTGCCCCGGCTCAGGCTCAGCAGGCGGGCCAGTTCCCGTTCCGAGGGCAGGGGGGTGCCGGCCGGGAGCCGGCCGTCGACCACGGCGTCCCGCACGGCCGCCGCCAGGGCGCGGGCGAGGGGGCCGGAGCGGGAGCGCCAGTCGCCGAGCGCGGCGACGAATCCAGTGTCCACCGGTCCAGTTTCACCGGTCCAGTTGTGCGGAAGTGGACCAGGTGCCGGGCCTCCTTCCGGGTCTACGCTGCGGCGCATGCACCGTAGCCTCGCCGAGGATCTCTCCCGGCTCCCCGAACTGCTCCAGGCCGCCCGTGATCTCGCCGTCCGGGAGGCGGCGGGGCTGGCCGAACGGCCGGTCGCCGCCCCCGGTCCGCTGCCGGGGCGGGCGCCGCTGCCGGGTGAGGGCGCGGGCGGTGACGGCGCGCTCGCCCGGTTCGCCGAGCGGTGGGCACCGGGCTTCTCCGGCTCCGCCGGGCCGCGATATCTCGGCTTCGTCACCGGGGGTGCGACACCCGCGTCCGTCGCCGGGGACTGGCTGACGTCCGCGTTCGACCAGAACCTGTCCGGGGCGGGGGGTTCCTGGGCGCAGGAGCTGGAGCGGGAGACGGTGGCGTGGCTGCGCGAGCTGTTCGGGCTGAGCGAGGCGCACAGCGGTGCGTTCGTGACGGGCGCGACCATGTCCAACACGGTGGGGCTGGCGATCGGCCGGGAGTGGGCGGGCGAGCGGCTGGGGGTGGACGTCTCCCGGGCGGGTGCCGCCGCGCTGGGCCCGCTGGACGTGCTCTCCGGCAGCCCGCACTCCAGCATCGCCAAGGCGATGTCGGTGCTGGGCGTCGGCCGGGACCGGCTGCGCCGGGTGCCGCTGCTGCCCGGCGGCCGGGAGGCCGTCGACGTGACCGCGCTGGAGGCGGCGCTGGCCGGGGCCGGGGACCGGCCGGTGATCGTCGTCGCGAACGCGGGCACCGTGAACACCGTCGACTTCGACGATCTGCGGGCGATCGCGGCACTGAAGGAGCGGTACGGCTTCTGGCTGCACGTGGACGCGGCGTTCGGCGCCTTCGCGGCGCTCTCCCCGGAACACGCCGCGCTGGTCGACGGCCTGGACGCGGCCGACTCGGTCTGCGTGGACCTGCACAAGTGGCTCAACGTCCCCTATGACGCGGCCGTCCAGTTCACCCGGCGCCGCGATCTCCAGGTGGCCGTGTTCCACAACGCCTCGCCCTATCTGGGACTGCCCGGGGGCGAGCCCGACTTCCTGCATCTGACCCCGGAGAACTCGCGCCGGCTGCGGGCCCTGCCGGCCTGGTTCTCGCTGGTGGCGTACGGGCGGTCCGGGCACCGGGAGATCGTGGAGCGCTGCGTGGCCCTGGCCCGCCGGCTCGGCGCGGGCATCAACGCGCTGCCGGGCCTGCGCCTGCTGGCTCCGGTCCGGCTCAACGTCGTCTGCTTCACCCTCGCCGCGGACCCCTCGCCGGAGCGGGTGGCGGCACTGGCCCGGGCGGTCGCCGCGTCCGGTGAGGCGTATGTGACGCCGACCGTGTACGGCGGGGTGGCCGGGCTGCGCGCGGCGTTCAGCAACTGGCGGACCACCGAGGCCGACACCGAGCGGGTGCTCCGGGTGCTGGCGGCGGCCTCGGACTGACGGTCAGACGGAGCGCCGTACGGCGGCGTGGAAGCCGGTGTTGACGGCGGTGAGGCCGCCGTCGACGACCAGGGTGGTCCCGGTGATCCAGGCGGCGTCGCGGGAGGCGAGGAAGGCGACCGCGGCGGCGATGTCCTCCGGCTCGCCGACCCGGCCGAGCGGGTACAGGGCGCGGACGGCTTCGAGGTCGTCGTCGCGTCCTTCCCAGGCCGAGGTGCGGACCGTGCCCGGTACCACGAGGTTGACCCGGACCCCTCGGGCCGCCGCGTGCCCGGCGAGGGTCCGGGTGAGCGAGCCGAGGCCGGCCTTGGCGGCGCTGTAGGCGTGGTTGCCGAAGTCCTGCAAGCCGTTGACGGAACCGATGCCGACGATCGCTCCGCGTCCGGAGGCGGCGAGGTGAGGCAGGGCGGCGCGGCAGCAGCGGTGGGTTCCGGTGAGGGTGACGTCGAGGTCGCGCGCCCATGCCTCGTCGGGGTCCTCCTCGAAGAGGGGGACGTCCGGGGTGCAGTGGGCGGCGCAGTTGACCAGCACGTCGAGCGAGCCGAACGCGGCCACGGCACGGCCCACGGCCGCCTCGACGGCGGCGCGGTCGGCCACGTCGCAGCCGAACGCCTCGGCGGTGAGGCCCTGTCGGCGCAGCGCGGAGGCGGTCCGCTCGGCCTCGGGCAGGTCCCGGTCGGTCACCAGGACCCGGGCGCCCTCCTCGGCGAGCCGCCGGGCGACGGCGGCGCCGATACCGCGGGCGCCGCCGGTGACGAGTACTCCGTGTCCTGCGAAGCGTCGGTGATCGGTCATGGGCCGACGGTACGGCTCCGCGGGCGCGCTTTCACCGGTCCGGCAGCGGGTTTTCAGCGGTATCCCGTGACGTCGGCGGGTTTGCCGGGGTCCTGTACCTCGGTCAGGTACCGCCAGGCGTCGGGCCGGCTGCCGTCGAGATCGGTGTAGCCGTACTCCCGGGCGAGGCCGCCGCTGGAGAGCGACTGTCCGTTGAACCGGGCCACTTCGGGGTCGGCGGCCAGGGCGGCCACGGCCCGGCCGGCATAGCGCGGGGTCTCGGAGATCGCGAAGTGCGGTTCCCGCTCCAGGGCGTCGCGCCAGTTGTCCTCACGGACTCCGAACGCGTCGAGCATGATCTCCGAGCGCATCCAGCCGGGGGTGAGTGCCACAGCCGTCGCGCCGCGCGGGCGGAGTTCGTGGCCGAGGGCGAAGGCCATGCGCAGGACGGACACCTTGGCGAGGTCGTAGAAGAGGTTCACGCGGTAGGTGTCGCGGTTGTACTCGGCGGTGCCGTCGGTGACCTCGACGACCAGGCCACCGGGGCGGCGGAGCAGGAGCGGCAGAGCGTAGTGGCTGGTGACGGCGTGGGTCTCGACCGACAGGCGCAGGAGCCGGAGCCCGTTGTCGAGGTCGTGCTCCCACACCGGGGTGTCCCACTCGAAGAGTTTCTCGCCGCCCCAGATGTCGTTGACGAGGACGTCGAGCCGGCCCTGTTCACCGGCGATGCGGTCCACCAGGTCCCGTACGGCCGAGCGGTCCAGGTGGTCGACGGGTACGGCGATGCCCTCCCCGCCGGCCGCGGTGACGAGGTCGGCGGTGTCCTCGATGGTCTCGGGGCGGTCGTACTCCGAGCGGCGGGCGCGGGTGGTGCGGCCGGTGACGTAGACGGTGGCGCCGGCCGCGCCGAGTTCCACGGCGATGCCCCGCCCGGCGCCCCGGGTCGCCCCGGCGACCAGCGCCACCTTGCCTTCCAGCGGTCCTGGCATGTTCTCGCTCCCGTGTGGTGCGGCTGTCGACGTCCTCCACTGTCACCGGGAAAGCGGACATCTTCTGTCGGCTTTTGTGGCGGGTGCCGTGACTCGGTACACACGAGGCCGCGGGCGCCGCGGCCCGCTGTGCGTCCCGGCCGGGCGCGGCGCCGGCGGGGTCCGGCGCCGCGGTCGGGTCGTACGGGGGTCAGTGGCCGCGGGCGATCCACTCCTGAAGGTGCGGTGCCTCGGCGCCGATGGTGGTGGCGTCGCCGTGACCGGTGAGGACCTTGGTCTCCGGCGGGAGGGTGAGGAGCCGCTCGCGGATGGAGTCGATGATGGTCGGGAAGTGGGACCAGGAGCGCCCGGTGGCGCCCGGACCGCCCTGGAAGAGGGTGTCGCCGGTGAAGACCGTGCCCAGGCCGCGGTCGTACAGGCAGACGGCGCCCGGGGCGTGGCCCGGGGTGTGCAGGACGGTGAGGTCGGCGCCGGCCGCCTCGATGACCTGTCCGTCGACGAGATGCCGGTCGGGGTCGCGGTGGGGGTGGGTCTGCTTCCACAGCGGCAGGTCGTCGGCGTGCAGCCAGATGGGGGCGCCGGTGAGCTCGGCCAGTGCCGGGGCCGCGTTGACGTGGTCGTTGTGGGCGTGGGTGCACACGATGGCGATGAGGCGCCGGTCGTCGACGGCGCGGGCGATGGCCTCGGCGTCGTGGGCGGCGTCGATGACGATCACCTCCCGCTCGTCGCCGACGATCCACACGTTGTTCTCCACGTCCCAGGTACCGCCGTCGAGGGTGAACTGGCCGGAGGTGACGAGGCGTTCGATGCGCACGGTCATCAGAACACCACCACCGAACGCAGTACGTCGCCGTGGTGCATCCGCTCGAACGCCTTCTCCACCTCGTCGAGCCGGATCGTCTCGGTGACGAACGCGTCGAGCGGCAGGCGGCCCTGGAGGTGGAGGTCGATCAGCATGGGGAAGTCACGGGAGGGCAGGCAGTCGCCGTACCAGCTCGACTTCAGGGCGCCCCCGCGGCCGAAGACGTCCAGCAGGGGCAGTTCGAGCTTCATCTCGGGCGTGGGCACGCCGACGAGAACGACGGTGCCGGCGAGATCGCGGGCGTAGAAGGCCTGCTTGTAGGTTTCCGGGCGGCCGACGGCCTCGATGACGACGTCGGCGCCGAAGCCGCCGGTCAGCTCACGGATCGCCTCGACGGGGTCGGTCTCCTTGGAGTTGACGGTGTGGGTGGCGCCCAGGGTGCGGGCCTTGGCCAGCTTGCGGTCGTCGATGTCGACGGCGATGATCTTCGCGGCGCCGGCGAGGTTCGCCCCGGCCACGGCCGCGTCGCCGACACCCCCGCAGCCGATGACGGCGACCGAGTCGCCGCGGCCGACGTCGCCGGTGTTGATCGCGGCGCCGATGCCGGCCATCACTCCGCAGCCGAGCAGACCCGCGACCGCCGGCGAGACGGCCGGGTCGACCTTGGTGCACTGCCCGGCCGCCACGAGCGTCTTCTCGGCGAAGGCGCCGATGCCCAGGGCCGGGGAGAGTTCCGTGCCGTCGGTGAGCGTCATCTTCTGCCGGGCGTTGTGGGTGTCGAAGCAGTACCAGGGCCGGCCGCGCAGACAGGCCCGGCACTGCCCGCACACGGCACGCCAGTTGAGGATCACGAAGTCGCCGGGGGCGACATCGGTGACACCCGCGCCGACCGACTCCACGACGCCCGCCGCCTCATGGCCGAGCAGGAAGGGGAAGTCGTCCGAGATGCCCCCCTGCTTGTAGTGCAGATCGGTGTGACAGACCCCGCACGCCTGGACGCGTACGACGGCTTCGCCGGGCCCGGGGTCCGGCACCACGATCGTCTCGATCCGTACGGGCTCGTCCTTGCCCGGTGCGATCACGCCGCGTACTTCCTGCGCCATGGTCTGGTCCCTTCTTCGTTTGCCTTCGTCACCGACCCTACGCGCGACCAGGGGGGTGACGGACCGGGCCACGAGGGTGATCGTGGATCTTTCCGTCACACGGGCACCCGGCCGGACGGCGCCCTTCCGTCAGGGCAACCCCGGTGCGGGTCGCAGGGGTTCGCCGGGTGTCCCGCCACGGCCCGGGGCCGGACTCCCGCCGCACAGCGGTGAGGGCCGCCCCGGCGGGACGGCCCTGTGCGGCGCGGGGCGGGTCAGGCCTCGACGGCGGGGACCAGACCCAGCACGGGCGCGACCGGGCCGGCCACCTGCCACAGCTCGTTCAGGCGGTCCAGCTCGTGCACCCGGTCGAGGGCGCGCGTCTGCTCGGAGACGGTCGGGACCTGGCCCCTGTACCGCGCCGGGATGTCGCCGGCGGCGAGCGAGTCGAGCGCGGCCATGGGACTGATCCGGCCGGTGTCCGGGGCGCTCGCCTCGGCCGCGTTCGCCAGCGGCGCGGCAAGACCGGTGACCCCGGCGGCGAGACCGAGGGCGGCGACGATACGTCGTGTGGGAATCATGTCCCGGCAACGGCCGCGGACCCCGGCCGGACACGGGCGGCGGGCCCCGCTCACCCGGGAGGCGGAGTGCGGCGGCTGCGCTTGCCGAGGCCGCCGGGGCGGAGGAGTCTCGGAGAGGGGTCCGTGCGGCCCGCTCCCGGGCGGGCCGCCGACGCCTGAAGGAGGTCACCATGGGTACCGCGTCGGGGTCCGCTTTCGACACCGAGACACTGCGCCGGGCCATCGAGGGGAACACCGGCAACAACCTGTTGTCGCTCTACGCGGACGACGCGCAGATCCGCATCGTCGACCGCAACAACCAGCCGAGTCACCCCACGGTCCTGCACGGCCGCGGCCAGATCGCCGAGTTGCTGGACGACGTCTACAGCCGCGACATGACGCACAAGCTGGACGGGTGCGTCGTCCAGGGCGACCACGCCGCGTACAGCGAGTCGTGCGAGTACGAGGACGGCACCCGGGTCCTCGCCGAGTCGATGGTCACGCTGCGGGACGGCAAGATCACCGATCAGCTCATCGTCCAGGCGTGGGACGAGTAGGCACCGGCCCGGGTATGGCAGGCCCCGGAAGGAGATTCGCGCGGGTCCAGGTCACCTCACGGCTGACCTGGACCTTCTCGGCCCGGGCCGCGCTGGTGCGGGCGCGCCGGCGGCGGACGGCACCGCTCCTGGCGGCGCGGCTGCCGGTCTCCGCGGCGCTGCTGCGGTCGGTGCTGCGGGCGGCCCGTCCGCGCCCGCGTCCGGCGCTGCCGCGGGCGGCGTCGCCGCGGGCCGTGCACGCCCGGCGGACGCGGCACCGGTGAAGGGGCGGCTCGGCACCGGTGCGGGGGCGGGGCGCGGGGGGCCGGAGCGTCGTACACGCTCTCGGTTAGGCTGTACGCGGGCCGTGACTGGCGCTGAGGTGGAGTACCACCGGGGAGCGGTCCGTGGTGAGTGCCGCGCGCCTGGGCGAGGAGAGTCGATCCAGCTCAGGAGTGTGCAGCATGACCCAGGCCCGTCTGATGGACGGCACCGCGCCCGCCCGTCGCATCGTCGAGGAGACCGCGCGGCAGGCCGCCGGGCTCACCGAGCGGACCGGCACCGCGCCGTGTCTCGCGACCGTGCTGGTCGGCGAGGACCCGGCCTCCGTGACGTACGTCCGGATGAAGCAGAACCGCAGCCGCGAGGCCGGCATCGAGTCCCGGCGCGTCGTACTGCCCGCCACCACCACGACCGACGAACTCGTCGGCACCCTGCGGGAGTTGTCCGCCGACCCGGGGGTGCACGGCATTCTGTTGCAGCATCCGGTGGGCGACCACATCGACGAGCGTGCCGCGTTCGAGGCGATCGCGCCGGAGAAGGACGTGGACGGTGTCACCTTCGCCTCGTTCGCCACGATGAGCTTCGGGCTGCCGGGCTTCGTCTCCTGCACGCCGGGCGGCATCGTGCGGCTGCTGGACGAGTACGGCGTCGAACCGGCCGGGAAGCGGGCCGTGGTGGTGGGCCGCAGCGCGATCCTCGGCAAGCCGGTGGGCATGCTGCTGCTGGCCCGGGACGCGACCGTGACGTACTGCCACTCGCGCACCCGGGACCTGTCGGCGGCGGTCCGCGAGGCCGACATCGTCGTGGCCGCGGTCGGCCGGCCGCGGCTGATCCGCGGGCAGGACATCAAGCCGGGCGCGGTCGTGATCGACGCGGGCTACAACCCGGGGAACGTCGGCGACGTCGACTTCGACTCGGCCGTGGAGCGGGCCGCGCTGATCACCCCGGTGCCGGGCGGTGTCGGTCCGATGACGATCGCCACGCTGCTGGAGCAGACGGTGCGGGCGGCCGCCCGGCAGCTCGGGGCGTAGCCGCTCAGCGCATCCACGCGGCGTACTGCATCACGTCCCCGACCTTGAGGCCGTACTCGGGTTCGGCCTTGGTGGCGGTCATCTCCAGGCCCAGAACGGCCCCGGTGGACGGGTCCATGATCAGCATGCGCCGGACGCCGCGCGGGTCGTAGTGCACATAGGCCTGGCCGGTGCGCCCGAGCCGGTCCGTCACCCGGCCGACCGGGCGCAGGCCGGGTGTGCCGGCCAGGAGCCGGGCGAGCGCCGCGGTCTCCCGGCCGCCGAGGGTCCAGTTGTCGAGCAGGATGTCGACGGCGTCGAGGAGTTCACCGGCGGTCGGCTCGGTGTGGACGTACGCGGCCTCCCGCAGATAGGCGCGCAGTCGTGCGACATCGTGCGGCGGCGGTGCCTCGGGCGGGGCGTCGCTCCAGCTCGGCGGGTAGGTCTGGCGGCTGATCACGTGACCGTCCGCGACCAGGCGGGGGTGGTCTCCCTCGTCGCTGAGGACGGGACGGCCGGGACGGCGCGGGTCGGTCGCCACGACCAGTTCCGTGTGGCTGCCGTCCGGCCGCCAGCGCACGATGGCCTCCTGGGGCAGGGTGACCGGCGGCGCGTCGTCGCTCATGCCCATGCTCCACGACTGGACGTGTGTGCCCTTGCGCAGTCCCGAGGAGCCTTCGGCGGCGGCCTCCGCCCGGTCGGCCAGCAGCGCCAGCGGTACGGGAGTGGAGTCGCCCCGCACGACCAGTGGCCGGGGCGCGGCCACGGCGGGCTGGGGGCTCGGGCCGCCGAGCAGCGCCGTGAGGGCGGTGGCCAGCACGACGCCGGTGGCGGCGAGGCCCCACAGCAGCCGGGAGCGCGGGAGACGGGGGGCGGCGGGCCGGGGCGGGTCCGCGCGCAGCAGCAGCGCCAGCCGCCGCTCGGCGTGGTGGTCCAGGGGGCCGTCGCCCAGGTGGGGGCCGTGGGCCGGGACCGGGTCGGCGTTGCGGAGGAGGTCGAGTTCGTCAGGCATGTCGGGGGTCCTCGCGAAGGCATGCGCCGGCGGCGGGCACGGGGTACGGGGATCGCCGGCCGGGGACGCCGGCGTCCTCACCGGGCATCGGCGGCCGGGGGCGGCCGGCCGCGGCCGGCCGGGCACCGGGAGCGGTGCCGGTCGGCGGGGCGCCGGAAGCGGCGGGGGCGGCCGGCCGCCTGCCGGGCCCGGCCAGGGGCGGCAGGGGTTCGGAGCGGGCGGCGGCGGTCGCCCGGCCGGTGCCGGTGGGGTCCGGGGGGCGGCTGTCCTCGGGGGACGGCTCGGGCGGTGTGGTGGCCGTCGGTGCCGTGGGCCGCAGGCGGTCGATCTCGGCCCGTAGCCGGCGGCGGGCGCGGTGCAGGCGCATCGCCGCCGCGCGTCGGCCGCAGCCGAGGGCGACCGCGATCTCCTCGACGCCGAGTTCCTCCCAGGCGGCGAGGCGCAGCACCTCCTGATCGGCCGGGGACAGCCGGCCGAGGGCCTCGTGCACCCAGGCACCGGGGCCCTCGGCGTCGGGGCCGGCGGCGATGTGGCGGCCGTGCGCGGTCTCGTCGTTGCCGATCCGGTCCACCAGCCGGCGCCGCCGCCCGTAGCCGCGTACCGCGTTCGCCAGGCAGTTGCGGGCCACCCCGTACAGCCAGGGCAGCGGCGTGGCGGGCAGGTCGGCCCGGCGTCGCCAGGCGACCGTGAACACGTCCGCCACCACTTCCTCCACCTCGTCGGCCCGCCCCTGTAGTCGCCTCGCGACATAGCGGCTGACCGCCCAGTAGTGCTCGCGATAGGCAGCGGCGAAGATCTCGTCGTTGCTCATGTTCGGTTCGTGTCCGGCACCGCCCGGATCGTCACACCCTTCTTCCGTGATGCTCCTCGCGTCGCCCGAGTGTGACGTGCGGTCCGGGCGCGGACACAGGCGGGGCGTGAAGAGGATCCGAGACTCCAGGGCCGTACAGTGGCTCACCAGCACCGATCACAAGACGATCGGGACGCTCTATCTGGTCACCGCGTTCGCGTTCTTCCTGATCGGCGGCGTGATGGCGCTGCTGATGCGCGCCGAGCTGGCCCGGCCGGGGCTGCAGATCATGTCGAACGAGCAGTTCAACCAGACGTTCACGATGCACGGCACCGTGATGCTGCTGATGTTCGCCACTCCGTTGTTCGCCGGGTTCGCGAACTGGATCATGCCGCTCCAGATCGGTGCCCCCGATGTGGCGTTCCCGCGGCTGAACATGTTCGCCTACTGGCTGTACCTGTTCGGCTCCACCATCGCGGTGGGCGGCTTCCTCACCCCGGAGGGCGCGGCGGACTTCGGCTGGTTCGCGTACGCCCCGCTGTCGGACGCGATCCGCTCGCCGGGTGTCGGCGCCGACATGTGGATCATGGGTCTGGCCTTCTCCGGCTTCGGCACCATCCTCGGCGCGGTCAACTTCATCACCACGATCATCTGTCTGCGCGCCCCGGGCATGACCATGTTCCGCATGCCGATCTTCGTGTGGAACGTGCTGCTGACCGCGGTGCTCGTGCTGCTGGCCTTCCCGGTCCTGGCGGCCGCGCTGTTCGCCCTGGAGGCGGACCGCAAGTTCGGCGCCCATGTCTTCGACGCGGCCAACGGCGGCGCCTTGCTGTGGCAACACCTCTTCTGGTTCTTCGGCCATCCCGAGGTCTACATCATCGCCCTGCCGTTCTTCGGCATCGTCTCCGAGGTCGTCCCGGTCTTCTCCCGTAAGCCGATGTTCGGCTACATGGGCCTGGTCGCCGCCACCATCGCGATCGCCGGTCTGTCGGTGACCGTGTGGGCGCACCACATGTACGTCACCGGCGGTGTGCTGCTGCCGTTCTTCTCCTTCATGACGTTCCTGATCGCCGTGCCCACCGGGGTGAAGTTCTTCAACTGGATCGGCACGATGTGGAAGGGCTCGTTGTCCTTCGAGACGCCGATGCTCTGGGTGATGGGATTCCTCATCACGTTCGTCTTCGGCGGGCTGACGGGTGTCATGCTGGCCTCGCCCCCCATCGACTTCAGCATCTCCGACTCGTACTTCGTGGTGGCCCACTTCCACTACGTCGTCTTCGGCACGGTCGTCTTCGCCATGTTCGCCGGCTTCCACTTCTGGTGGCCGAAGATGACCGGCAAGATGCTGGACGAACGGCTCGGCAAGATCACCTTCTGGACGCTGTTCGTCGGCTTCCACGGCACCTTCCTGGTCCAGCACTGGCTGGGCGCCCAGGGCATGCAGCGGCGGATCCCCGACTATCTCGCGGTGGAGGGGTTCACGACGCTCAACACGGTCTCGTCTGTCTTCTCGTTCCTGCTCGGCGCGTCGCTCCTGCCCTTCTTCTACAACGTGTGGAAGACGGCCAGGTACGGCAAGCCGGTCGGCGTGGACGACCCGTGGGGCTACGGCCGCTCGCTGGAATGGGCGACCTCCTGCCCGCCGCCCAGGCACAACTTCCTCGCCCTGCCGCCCATCCGCAGCGAGTCCCCGGCGTTCGACCTGCACCATCCCGCGGTGCGGGAGCGGGAGCTGACCGCGCCGTGACGGCCCACGAAGAGCGGGACCTCGTCCGGCAGATCGAGGGGCATCTGCTGCTGGCCGCGGCCCGGGAGGAGAGCCGCGGCGCCGCGGCCCGTCTCAGTTCCCGGCTGGGCTGGCTCACCGACACCCAGCGGGAGGACGTGGAACGGCAGTTCGAGGCCGAGTATCTGGCGCTGGCCCGGCTGACGTGGGGGCGCACGGCCGAGCGGGCGCAGGAGCTGCGGCAGGTGTACGAGTCGCGCTACCGGGCGCTGCGCCGACGCCTGCTGGCCTGCGGTGTCCTCGGGTGTGCGCTGCTGGCGGCGGCGGTCCTGGTGGTGTCGGCCGCCGCGTAGGGCCGGGTCAGCCGGTCGTGAGCACCATCCGGAAGCGGGCGCCTCCGGAGAGCATCTTCCGGTACGCCTGGTCCGCGTTCTCCAGCGGCACGGTCTCGGTCATCGGGCGGATGCCGTGCAGGGCGCTGAAGGCCATGGTGTCCTCCACGTCCTGCGCGGTGCCGGACGGGTGGCCGCGGACGACACGTCCGGTCATCAGCAGCTGGGCCGGGTTGATGCCGAGGGGCGCGGTGTCGGCCCCGATGACCACCAGCTCGCCTCGCGGCGCGAGACCGTCGGCGGTGGCCGTGATGGCCTCGGAGCTCCCGGCGGTGGCCAGCACCGCCTTGGCGCCGCCGAGGGACTGCAGCGCCTCGGCGACCGGGGTGCCCGAGGTGCTGTCGACGTAGTGGTGCGCGCCGAGCTGCTTGGCGAAGTCGGCCTTGTCGGCGCCCCGGGCGATCGCCACGGTCTCGAAGCCCATCGCCACCGCGTACTGCACCCCGAGGTGGCCGAGGCCGCCGATGCCCAGCACCGCGACCAGGTCGCCCGGCCTGGCGGAGCTGCGCCGCAGCCCGTTGTACGTGGTCACGCCCGCGCAGGCCAACGGCCCCGCGTCGGTCGCCGCCAGGGCGTCGGGAATCCGGGCCAGGGCGTCGACGGGCGCGATCACCTTGTCGGCGAACCCCCCGTCGTAGCGCCATCCGGGCACCTTGAGGTCGACGCAGACGATGAAGTCGCCGCGGCGGCAGGGCGTGCAGTGTCCGCAGCTGCCGCCGAACCAGCCGACGGCCACCCGGTCGCCGGCCCGGTAACCCCAGTCCCGGGCGCCCTCGCCCAGTTCCTCCACCCGTCCCGCGATCTCGTGCCCGGCGACCACCGGGAAGCTGACGCCCGGCAGTGCGCCGTTCACGAAGAGAGCGTCGCTGTGGCAGACCCCGCACGCCTCGACGGCGATCCGCACCTGGCGTGGCCCCGGACGGGGCACGTCCCGCTCGGCCAGCTCGACCGCGCCGCCCGCGGTCGTCACCTGCGCAACTCGGTATGTGCTCATCTGTCTCTCCGGTGAACGGGTACGACGGTCCTCGCCACCAGCAGACCAGCTCGGGCCCGATCCTGCGCGCCGAACCGGCCGGCCCCCGGCCCACCGGGGCGGCCGCGGCGTCAGGGGCTCGCGGGCCGCCAGTCCTCCGGGCGGAGCATCGCCAGCAGCAGCCGGACCAGTTCGTCCACCACCTCGTCCAGCGTGGCGTCCAGCCAGCCGGCGGTCCAGTCGTGCAGCAGGCCGTTGACGCTGCCGATGAAGGCGGTGGCCGCGAGGCGGTAGTCCCGGGGCGCCGCCTCCCCGCGGGCCACGGCCGCGTCCGCCTCGGCGCGGATGAGGTCCACCCAGCGGGCCCGGCGGGCGAGACGCTGCGCCTCCAGGCGGGGGCTGACGCCGATGATCTCCACGAAGGCGATGCGGATGCGGCGCGGGTCGGAGGTGACGTCGCGGGCGTAGGCGCGGAAGAGCACGGTGGCGCGGTCGGCCAGAGGCAGGCCGTCCGCGTCGGCGAGCGCGTCCAGGACGGCCTGTTCGGCCCAGCCGTTGACCTCCAGGTGCAGCACGGCGAGGACGTCCTCCAGGGTGCGGAACTCCTCGTAGAACTGGCGCGTGGACAGGCCCGCGGCCTGGCTCAGCGCGGCGACGGTCGTCCCGCGGTAGCCGGGGGTGTCGCCGAACAGCCGCAGCGCCGCGGCCAGGAAGCGGCGCCGCCGCTCGGCCTGACGTTCCTCGGCGGAACGGCCGCCGTAGCGCCCGGTCGGTGCCCTGAGCCTGCCCCCCACGTGTCCCCCTCCGTCACCCTGCCGGTCGTCTCGCCGGCCCTCCGGCCGATCACCAATCTTGTCGTGCACACATCTTGTCGAGAAGGCCGCCCCCTCCTTACTTTTCAGTAAGTTCACTGTGAATGCGCCCGTGTTCAGACTCCCCCGAGGAAAGAGAGCCGTCATGGCTGCCTCCAGAACCCGGCACCTGTACTCCGTGGCCGCCGCCCTCGTCCTGACCGTCGCCGGCCCGGCGACCGCCGCCTCCGCAGGCTCCGGCGCCCCCGCCGGCCTGCGCGAGGTGCTGTTCGTCGGCAACAACTGGGACGGCACCGCCGATGTCATCGGGTCCTCCGGCGACTTCGCGAAGATCGGCCGGATCGACGTCGTCCCGGACAAGGACGCGCGGATGGCGGAGATCAACGCCGACCCGATCAAGTGGATCTACTTCCAGGCGATCCGCAACAGCGTCGGCGAGGGCCACGACCAGTTCGCCGACGACATGTACTCGACCCCGGACGGCGGATCGGTGGTGGTGTCCCGGCCGAGCTTCGCGGACGTCGTCTCCATCGACCTGGCCAGCGGGAAGGTCAACTGGCGCTTCCCGGTGTCCGGTTACCGCGCCGACCACATGGCGGTCTCCCCGGACGGCACCCGGGTGGCGGTCTCCGCCTCGACCGCCAACACCGTGCACGTGCTGGACATCGGCACCGGCAAGCAGCTCGGGTCGTTCAAGACCGGCGACAAGCCGCACGAGAACATCTTCACCCGGGACGGCAAGTACATCTGGAACATGTCCATCGGTGACGTCAACACCGCCCTGGACGACCCGGGCTGGGACTGGACCAAGGGCGACCGGCACATCACCGTCGTGGACGCGACGACGTACAAGCAGGTCAAGGTCATCGACATGCGGCAGCGGCTGGACGCGTTCGGACTGAAGGACTTCTCCGACGCGGTCCGCCCGGCCGTGTTCTCCCCGGACGAGTCCAAGCTGTACTTCCAGGTGTCGTTCTTCAACGGCTTCCTGGAGTACGACGTCGCCGCCGACAGGATCACCCGGCTCAAGACGCTGCCGAAGAACCCGGCGACCAGCGAGGACCGCACCACCTGGGTCAACGACTCGCGTCACCACGGCATCTCGATGAGCCCCGACGGCGCCAAGCTGTGCGTCGCGGGCACCATGGACGACTACGCGGCCGTCGTCGACCGCGCCTCGCTCCAGGAGGGTCCGCTGGTCACGGCGTCCAAGCCGTACTGGGCGACGGTCAGCGGGGACGGCAAGGACTGCATCGTCTCCGAGAGCGGCGCCGACCAGGTCACCGCCATCGACTTCGCGACCGGCCGGAAGGTGGCCTCGGTCCCCGTCGGCGACCACCCCCAGCGCGTCCGGCTGGGGCATGTGCGGGACGGCTGGACGGGGCCGAACGGCGGCTGACGGCCCACCGAGCCGTGGCCTCCGGGGCGCCCCCACTCGCTCCGGAGGCCACACGGCGGTCAGAAGCGGGCCGCCGCCCACGCCGCCAGCTCGGCCTTCGCCGCGGCCAGCAGATCCGCCGCGGGTGCCGTCGCCCCGTCGGTCACCAGCGCGTAGTGCAGCACCCCGGAATCCGTGTCGCCGAGCAGCAGCCTGCGGCTGCCCGTGCCGCCCGGCTCCGGGGCCACCGCGACCGGCGTGGCGGCGGTGTACGCGGGCGGGGCGTGCACCGTGCCGAGATCGGAGACGACCGTGGTGGCGGCGGTGGCGAAGGACGCCGGCAGGTGCAGCTCGGTGGGGGCGGTGCCGTCGCCGGAGCGCCACACGAGGACTCCGTACCGGCCCGGGCCCACCAGCTTCGCCGTGTTCGGCAGGGAGTCCGGCACCGGGTTCCAGGTGAGGGTGGCGGAGCCGTCCCGGGAGCGGTCCTCGTAGGTGAAGGCGAGAGCCGTGCCGGCGGTGGCGCTGGGGTAGACGCGGTCCAGGAGGCGGGCGTCCTGACGCAGGACGGCGTCGCCGGAGTCGTCCAGCCGTACCGCCGACAGGTCCTCGCCGTTCCAGGCGTCCGCGGCGGTGAGCACCTTGTCGGGGTTGCCGTTCATCGGCTCGTGGTGCCGGCCGTGATAGAGGTCCCACTGCCACTGGGTGCCGGACAGCACCGGACCGGAGGTGGCCGGACCGGTCCACCAGCGCGCCCCGGGCAGGCGGGAGTCGAGGGACTGGTACATGGCCTTCAGGACGCTCGGCGCCTTGTCGGCCACCGTGCCGGACAGGGGGTGACCGAACTCGCCGACCACGGCCGCGGTGCCGGCCGCCGAGGCGCGGTCGCGGACGGCGGCGAAGTCGGCGGCGTACCGGCCGTCGGCCGCCTTGCCCCACATCAGGATGCCGGAGATGGCCTTCTGGTCGTAGAAGTGGGTGTTGAGCACATAGCCCGGGCCGAGCGTGCCGGCGTCCAGCAGCCCGCCTTCCTGCTTCTGGGTGGAGATGTTGGCGTTCCAGAACAGGTTCGGCTCGACGAAGGCGGGCTTGTCCTGCCAGCCCGCGGCGTCCATGCGGGACCGGAACCTCACGTAGAACGGCCAGAGGAGATCGCGTTCCCAGGTGCGGGAGGCCTGCCCGGAGTCGTAGTCGCCGGCGTACGGCTCGTTGTACGGGTCGAATCCGGCGATGCCCGCGAACTCGCCGGTGCTCAGATGCTGCCGCAGATGGTCCATGGTGCTCTGGGCGGTGGCCAGGAAGGCGTCCTGGAGGCCGTGGGCATTGTGCCAGAAGTCGTACTGGGCCTTCTGCACGGCCGCGTTCTGGGTGATGTTCTGGCCCCAGAAGAAGCAGATGCCGCAGGACTCCTTCGGATAGCCGCCGGCGTCGGCCGCCCACCGGGGGGCGCCGTCGCCGGTGTACCAGCTGCCCGCGTCGAACAGGTACCGGGAGTACAGGTCCTGGTGGAAATCGGGGTAGACGCGGATGCCCGCGTCCAGGAACGCGCGCATCTGCTCGGTCACGGCGGCCAGATAGGCGGTGTCGACCCGGCCCCGTTCGGGCTCGGCGTGAGCCCAGGAGAGCAGGAAGCGGACCGCGTTGCCGCCGCCGAGGGCGCGCAGGGCGGTCGCGGACTTCCGGGCGTCGGCGACCGAGGCGAAGGGCAGGCCGCCGTTCTCCTCCAGTTTGGTCTCGCCGGAGACGTTGTAGCCGCGCAGGACGATCTCGCGGCCCTGGCCGTCGGTGAACCGGCCGCCCCGCACGGTCAGCGGCGCGCCGTCGAACCAGAGGGAGTCGGCCGGGGTGGCGGCGGGGGGGGGGGGGGGCGCCCCCCCCCCCC